>NZ_JBNDKS010000007.1:0-267228 GCF_050435665.1 Paraburkholderia sp. GAS333 | reverse complement strand
GATAGTGCGGATTGCCCGTGTGAAAGTAGGTAATCGTCAGGCTCCCCAGCAGCATCAGAAACCCCACCCCGCAAAGGTGGGGTTTCTGCGTTTACAGGCCAAAAGCACTCCGCATGTCAACTCGCTGAGTTGTCCATCACTTCTACGTCTTGATCCGCAGGGACATCATCGCGAGTTCAATCGCCCGGTTCGGGCGCTAGCGCGCGATAAAGACGCCGCACGCACAGTGACGACGTGAGCTGCGTGAATGCAACGCGACCGTGTTCAACGTCGGTGGTGACGGAAGGAATCGAGGGAATGGCTTACTGCCTGCAACGCGTATCGCTTCTACGAAGTCGTCGAGTTCGGATTTCTGAATGACTGCCGGACAGTCGCCAACGTTTCGAAACTGAAAAGCTGCTCTTTGCCGACAGGTAATGCTGCCATTAGCGGGCTAACGCGCTCAAACGCACGCTAATGAAAACACAGCGAGTCGCGCCGAAGAGAGTCTGAACGGGGATTCACAACTGCGGGGAAAAGAAACCCGCTTTACCAACCGACTGCATCGGCCAATCGGTTGGTAGCGGAAAGTTGCTCCTGTTTGGCAGGAGCGATCACCTGCCAATATGCCGGCGCTAAATCCCGCGCCGGCATATCGCACCACTTAATCGCCGAGATATTCCGGCTCGATCTGGATGTTCTTCTCGCCTGCGGCTTTCTTTTCCCAATATCGCTTGACCCAGTTTTCGAAGGTCTTGCCAGCCGCAGTATCTTTACCGGTGAACGCAATAGCGCTGATCTCCGGATACGGAATCACTTCCTTCGTCTGCTTGCCGGTCGGGATGATGCGGACGAAGCAGTCCTTGAAGGCCGCGCCGTATTGACGGTCGTACAGATAGCCCGCGACGGTCGAGCCGTCTTTGCGGGTGATCGTCACGTCGCCGCGATAATCGAAGGCCTTTTCCATCGCCTCGCGAATTTCGGCTTCGGTCGTCAGTTCCGGCGTCCAACCCTCGAGTTGCTCGTGCTCGGTACCGGCGGCGGTTTCCATCTGATCCGGATCGACCTTGGCGGCTGCCGCGGCTTGCGCCCCAGTTGCGGCCAGCTTGGCGGCGGCGTCCGTGCGCTCAGCCTTCGGGACGAACACCATCGGCACTTCGTGCGACGTCTTCTTCCAGCCGGCGAGAATTTCGGTCGCGCCCTTGTCGTCGTAACGGTCGAACAGCATCGCCTTGACCGTCTGGAACATGCCCTTGAACGAGCCGAACGTGTAGTTCACGCCGCTCGCTTCGTAGCCCGAGTGCACCATGCAGTTCGCGCATTTCGGGTTGCCGCTTTCAGTGCCGTACTCGGACCACTTCACGCTTTCCATCAGCTCGTCGAAGCTGTCCGCGTAGCCGTCCTGCAGCAGATAGCACGGCTTCTGCCAGCCAAAAATGCTGTACGTCGGCATGCCCCACGGCGTGCAGGTCAGGTCCTTCTTGCCCATCAGGAATTCCATGAAGATCGGCGACGCGTTGAAGCGCCAGCTCTTCTTCCGGTTCGACAGGATCGCGCGGAACAGCTTCTTCGAACGAGCGCGGCCGAGGAAGTGCTTCTGGTCCGGCGCTTTGTCGTACGTGTAGCCGGGCGACACCATCATGCTTTCGACGCCCGCCGTCATCATTTCGTCGAAGTGCGCACGCACGCTGTTCGGGTCTGCACCGTCGAACAGCGTCGTATTCGTGGTCACGCGGAAACCCGCCGCGACCGCTGCCCGAACGCCTTCCATCGCGATGTCGTAGCCGCCTTCACGGCACACGGCGAAATCGTGGTGGTCGCGCTGGCCGTCGACGTGAACCGAGAACGACAGGTACTTGCTCGGCGTGAACAGATGAAGATTCTTTGCGAGCAGCAACGCGTTCGTGCACATGTACACGTACTTTTTGCGCGCGACGAGACCAGCGACGATCTCCGGCATCTGCGGATGCAGAAGCGGTTCGCCGCCGGGAATCGCGACCATCGGCGTGCCGCATTCCTCGACGGCCTTGAAGCACTGTTCAGGCGTGAGTTGCGACTTCAGAACGTGCGCCGGGTACTGGATTTTCCCGCACCCCGCACACGCCAGATTGCAGCGCATGAGCGGTTCGAGCATCAGGACGAGCGGATACTTGCTCCGCCGCATCAACTTCTGCTTCAGGACGTAACTGGCGACCGTCCATGCCTGTGAAATTGGCACTCCCATGCTGCTAATTCTCCTCGGTAACTATTACTTGGCGGGGCAAGCCCCGCAAATGCGTTCATTCAGGGTGCAACGCACCCCGATCGGGCGCCATTGTCTGCGAAAACGGGTCGGCGCAAGTGTGCGCGACCGGGCGTGAGCCGAGCTGGCACCCGACTCTGTGGGTTCGAAATTTCTGAAATTAAGGGATGATCGCACAAACCGCCATATCGAGCAGGCTGCGAAACATTCCGGAGGCTCGCGCGGGCCACGGCGCAAGCCATTTGCGGGTGGTTTTTTGTCGTTATGAAAGAACTGTTTTTCGTTGCTGACGAACCACCGCGCAAAACTGCGAACCCGTGATTTTCTCAAATATTTGCTCGAACAGGCGACCGAAATACGCCATCTACTTACGGCCGCTTAATCGGGGACGTTGCCTTCCGGCTACCCTCGGTCGTGTATAAGGGATGGATCTCAAAACGTGCCGACGAGGAAAGGGGGGACTGTTGGAACTGCGCCAGCTTCGCTATTTTGTGGCCGTGGTCGAACACGGCAGCATGGGCCGCGCAGCGGCGGAACTCGGCGTGGTCACCTCTGCGCTGAGCCAGCAGATCAGCCGCCTCGAAAGCGAACTGTCGACGCGCCTGCTGCAACGCACTTCGAGCGGCGTGATTCTCACGGATGCCGGGCTGGCGTTCTGGCGACAGGCGCAACTCGCGCTGCGTCACGTCGACGGTGCGGCGCACGCCGCGCAGCACGCGCGCCTGTCGGGCCACGTGAGCGTGGGCATGGCGCCGAGCACGACGGGCGTGCTCGGTCTCGCGTTCATGCGCGCGATGCACGAGCGTTATCCCGACGTGCGCCTGCGCATGGTCGAGAGCCTGTCGGGGCACCTCGCCACCATGCTCAACGGCCGCCAGATCGATCTCGCGATCCTCTTCCAGAGCGCTGTCGGACAGCGTTTCAGCGCGACACCGCTGATCGACGAACGTCTGTTCGCTATCGCCGCCGCCGATTTCGAACCTATGCCGGCGACAAAGAAAGCCAGGCTCGCGCAAATCGCGCCGTTGCCGCTGATCCTGCCGAGCAGTCCGCACGGCTTGCGCTCGCTGCTGACGTCCGCGTTTGCGAGCGCCAGGTGCGAGCCGAACATCATCGCCGAGATCGACGGGCTGGCGATGCTGATGGATGCCGTGGGCGGCGGCATCGGCGTAACCATCCAGCCGGGGGCGGCGCTCGCGCGACGCGACAGGGCGGCCTTTCGTGCCATTCCGATTGCCGACCGGCACATGGTTCGCACCAACCAGCTCGTGAGCCTTTCCGACGACGAATTGTCGCCCGCCGGGCTCGCCGCCCGCGTGGTGCTCGCGGATGTCGCGCGTTCGCTGGTCACGAGCGGCCAATGGGTGGGCGCGACGCTCGCCGAATCGCCAGCGCGATAACTCTGTCTTCACGATTCGTGAACACCTGTTGCCGGTTGGCTTCTGGCGGCTGAAGGGTCGGGCGTCCTACACTCCGGGCAACTGGAGGAGACGCTCGAACATGGTGGACGTACTTGTCATCGGCGGGGGCAACGCGGCCTTGTGCGCCGCATTAATGGCGCGCGAAGCCGACGCGTCGGTATTGCTGCTCGAAGCGGCGCCGCGCGAGTGGCGCGGCGGCAATTCGCAACACACACGCAACCTGCGTTGCATGCACGACGCGCCGCAAGACGTGCTCATCGACGCGTACCCGGAAGAAGAGTACTGGCAGGATCTGCTGAAAGTGACCGGCGGACTGACGGACGAAAAACTCGCGCGTCTCGCGATTCGCGCATCGTCGTCCTGTCGCGACTGGATGCGCCATCACGGCGTGCATTTTCAGCCGCCGCTGTCGGGCGCGCTGCATGTCGCGCGCACCAACGCGTTTTTCATGGGCGGCGGCAAGGCGCTCGTCAACGCGTATTTCCGCAGTGCCGAAGCGCTCGGCGTGCAGATTCGCTACAACGCGCCCGTCGATTCGATCGAACTCGACGGCGACCGTTTCGTCGCCGCGCGCATCGGTGACGAACGGATCGAAGCACGCGCGTGCGTGCTCGCGGCCGGCGGCTTCGAATCGAATCGCGAGTGGCTGCGCGAGGCCTGGGGGCAAGTCAATGGCGAATGGGTCGCCGAAAACTTCCTGATTCGCGGCACGCGTTTCAACATGGGCGTGCTGCTCAAATACATGATCGACGCGGGCGCGGATGCCATCGGCGATCCGTCGCAGTCGCATTGCGTGGCGATCGACGCGCGCGCGCCGCTCTACGACGGCGGCATCTGCACGCGAGTGGACTGTGTGTCGCTCGGCGTCGTGGTCAACCGGAACGCGGAGCGCTTCTACGACGAAGGCGAGGATTTCTGGCCGAAACGCTATGCGATCTGGGGCCGCCTCGTCGCGCAGCAACCGGGCCAGATTGCGTATTCGATCATCGATTCAAAAGCGATTGGCCGTTTCATGCCGCCCGTTTTCCCCGGCACGAAGGCCAACACGCTCGGCGAACTCGCGCGTGCGAGCGGGCTCGACGAAGCGGCTTTCGTCAAAACGATCGAGGCGTATAACGCCGCGTGCCGGATCGGCAAGTTCGACCACGCGGTACTCGACGACTGTCATACCGAAGGCATTCAACCGGCGAAAACGCACTGGGCCCAGCCGATCGACAAACCGCCTTTCTATGCATATGCGCTGCGACCAGGCATCACGTTCACCTATCTCGGGCTGAAGGTCGACGAACGGTCGGCGGTACATTTCGGCGGCAAGCCGAGCGAGAACCTCTATGTGGCCGGCGAAATGATGGCGGGCAACGTGCTCGGCAAGGGCTACACGGCCGGCGTCGGCATGGCGATCGGCACCGCGTTCGGACGGATCGCCGGGACCGAAGCCGCGCGGGCGGCATTGAAATCGAAACAAGCCTTGAAGGAAGCCACTCATGCAGTCGCTTGAAGCGCTCACCCGCGAGGCGAGTGCGCTCGCCTCGAACGAAATGCACATCACGCTGACGGCGATGACCTCAGCGGAATCGGAAGTCAGCCGCGTCATGCAGATCTGCAATGCGTGCCGCTATTGCGAAGGCTTCTGCGCCGTGTTCCCCGCGATGACCCGCCGCCTCGAATTCGGCCGCGCCGACGCGCACTTTCTCGCGAATCTCTGCCACAACTGCAGCGCCTGTCTGCATGCCTGTCAGTACGCGCCGCCGCACGAGTTCATGGTCAATGTGCCGAAGGCGATGGCCGAGGTGCGCATGCAAACGTATGTGGATTACGCGTGGCCCGCAGGCTTCGGTGCGCTGTACAAGCGCAACGGCGTGACGCTCGCACTGGCGCTGGCGGGCGGCCTCGCGCTGTTCCTCGCGCTCGCGATGGCGCTCAAGGGTTCGCTGTTTTCGTCACCACTCGCCGGCAACTTCTACGCGGTGTTTCCGCACAACACGCTCGCGCTGCTGTTCGGCGTGGTCTTCCTGTTCTCGATGATCGCGCTAGGTGTCGGCGTGCGGCGTTTCTGGCGCAATGAAGACCCCGGCGCGATGTCCGGCGCGGCGGTCGGGGAGGCGGTTCACGACGTGCTGAGTCTGCGTTATCTCGGCGGTGGTCACGGCGAAGGCTGCAATACCGGCGACGACAAGTTCTCACTAGCACGCCGCCGTTTTCATCATCTGACGTTTTACGGCTTCATGTTGTGCTTCGCGTCGACCTGCGTCGCCACGCTCTATCACTACCTGCTGAAACTCGAAGCGCCCTACGCATTGACAAGCCTGCCGGTGATACTCGGTACAGTCGGCGGCCTCGGTTTGCTCGGCGGTCCTGCGGGTCTTTTGTGGCTGAACCTGAAGCGCCATCCGCTAGCCGGTGATGCAGCGCAGCGTCCCATGGACCGAGGCTTTATCGCGCTGCTTCTGCTGACGAGCGCAAGCGGTCTCGCGCTGATGCTGCTGCGCGACACGACGTTCATGACAGCGTTGCTCGCCGTTCATCTTGGCGTGGTGATGGCGCTGTTCCTGACACTGCCGTACGGGAAGTTCGCGCACGGCATTTACCGGAGCGCGGCGCTCCTGAAATGGGCGGTGGAAAAGAGAAAACCGAGCGGATTGCTGGTCGAGGATTAGTCCATACTACGCACATAACAATAAGTACGAATCGCGAATTCATACCTACAAGGAGACTCTCCATGGCAACCGCCCCCAATACACAATCGGCGAGCGCACCGCCCCTTTCGAAGTTCGGTGCCGTGCTGCGCGTCACGAGCGGCAACTTCCTCGAGCAGTTCGATTTCTTTCTATTCGGTTTCTACGCGACTTTCATCGCCAAGACGTTTTTCCCGGCCGCGAGCGAATTCGCGTCGCTGATGCAGACCTTCGCCGTGTTCGGCGCGGGCTTCCTGATGCGTCCGCTCGGCGCAATCATACTGGGCGCCTATATCGACAAGGTCGGGCGACGGCGCGGGCTGATCGTCACGCTGTCGATCATGGCGAGCGGGACGATCCTGATCGCCTGCGTGCCGGGGTATGCGAGCATCGGGCTCGTCGCGCCAGCGCTCGTGTTGATCGGGCGGCTTCTGCAGGGCTTCTCGGCAGGCGCGGAACTCGGCGGCGTTTCGGTCTATCTGGCTGAGATGGCGACGCCCGGCAAGAAGGGCTTCTACACCGCGTGGCAGTCGGCGAGCCAGCAGGTGGCGATCGTCGTCGCGGCGGCGCTCGGCTATGCGTTGAACCTCATGCTGACCCCCGCGCAGATCGGCGCGTGGGGATGGCGCGTGCCGTTCTTTATCGGCTGCATGATCGTGCCGTTTCTTTACGTGTTGCGCCGCTCGCTGCAGGAGACCGCCGAGTTCCAGGCGCGTCGTCATCATCCGGCGACTTCCGAAGTCTTCCGCTCGATGCTCGAAAACTGGCGGACGGTCGTGGCCGGCATGCTGATGGTCGCGATGACGACGACCACGTTCTACCTGATCACGGTCTACACGCCGACATTCGGCCGCGCGGTGCTGCACCTGAGCACGGCAGACAGCCTCGTGGTGACGCTGCTGGTGGGCGTATCGAACTTCGTGTGGTTGCCGATCGGCGGTGCGCTGTCGGACCGGATCGGGCGCAAGTCGTTGCTGCTGTTCATTTCGGCGCTCGCCATCGTGAGTTCGTACCCGGCGCTCTCGTGGCTCGCGCAATCGCCCAGCTTTCTGCGGATGCTGGCGGTGCTGCTGTACTTCTCGTTCTTCTTCGGCGTGTACAACGGCGCGATGGTCGCTGCGTTGACCGAAGTGATGCCGGTCAACGTGCGGGTCGCCGGTTTCTCGCTGGCGTTCAGTCTCGCGACGGCCATATTCGGCGGCTTCACCCCGGCGGTGTCCACGTTCCTGATTCAGGCGACGGGAGACAAGGCCGCGCCCGCGTACTGGCTTATTTTCGCGGCGCTGTGCGGATTCTCGGCGACGCTCGCGCTCTACCGGCGAGGCGGGGCGGCAGAGTTACAGGCGAAGCTTGGGTGATCCGCTGAGAACTGGAGTGAACAGAAAGGCGGCGCTTCCTCACGGCAAGCGCCGTTTTTTTATTGCAGGCCGTCCTGCGCGGCATGCGTCTGCTCAGGATCGAACGTCAGCACATGCTGCATGAACTCGATAATCGGCGGCTCAAGCTCTTCGAGCGCGCGGGTACAGAGATAGAACTGCCGGAACGCCCACGCGTCGCGCAAGTGAACGATCCTGAGACCATGCGCCGCCACGTAGGACGCGGCAATCTGCTCGGGCATGATGCCGATCCCGATCCCTTCGCGGATCATCTGGCAGCGCGCCTCATAGTTCGACACCTCGATGCGCACCTTCAGCGGATGCGACAGGCTGCGCTCCGCTAGCGACAGAAACGCCTCGAACGAATGCCTCGGAAAATATCCGACGAATGGATATTCGACCGCCTCTTCAAGCTCGATCTCCGCGCGTTGAGCAAGCGGATGATCCAGCGGCACCACCAGCCCCACCCGATCCCGCCGGTACGGCACCGAGTGCACGCCTGGTGCGGGTGACAGCGCGTGATAAATGCCGAGGTCCGCGTCGCCTTCATGAACAAGCCGCGGAATATCGTAGCTATAGCGCTCCTGCAGATCGACCTGCGCATCGGGCCGTTCGGCGAAATAGCGGCTGAGCGTGAGTGCCAGATATTGCGCGATGGCCGAACGATTGGCGGCCAGCCGGATGCGCGGCATGCCGCCAGGCCCGAACTCCGCGACGCAACTCTGCGCCAGTTCCACGCTGCGCAAAATCGACTTGGCGCGGTGATACAGCGCGATGCCCGCCGGGGTTGGCTCGACGCCCCGGCCGTGACGCGTGAGCAGCACCGCGCCGAGTTGCCGTTCGAGTTCGGAGATGCGCTTGCTCGCTGCCGACGTGACGAGGTTCTCGTGCTCGGCCGCCTTCGACAGACTCTTCAGCTCGATGGCTGAGACCAGCATCTGCAGACCGGGTAGATCTATCTTCATGGATGCGCTTCGTAGGGGTGCCGGCCGTCAATATAGCGCTGAAATTGCGCCGAAAGTTTCGAGCCGTAAAAGCGCTCGGGGATTGCCCTGGTCGATGCCGTTTTTTTGCACGCGCTTTCGACGGAAAGCAACGCGGCGCATCACGAGCCCCATTTTCACGGCTCGAAATCGACGCCGGTTTGAATTTCAGGAAACGCTGCGTTCACTAAAAAGCGCGGCACGCGGGCATCGAATGGCGACAATGAATCTGAACCTCGGCACAGGAGGCAAGGAGACAAAGTTGATCAATATTCTTTTATCCAGCGTGGCGTCGGAACGGCTTGATCGCGAGATCGGGCGTGTTCTCGCCGGTCGGCCGTATCGCCTGGTTGCGCCGCATGCCACTGGCAGCGGTCCTGCCGATATCGCATTCGTCAGCCGGGATGTGACCGGCGGATCGTCGAAGACGCAACTCGAACCGGCCACGCTCGCGTTCTACGACGCGATGCGCGCGTCGCCCGGACTCACGTGGGTCCATACGCACTCGGCGGGCGCCGATCGTCCCATTTTTACCGAACTGCTGCGACGCGAGGTTCGGGTGACGACGTCGTCCGGCGCGACTGCGCCGATCGTCGCTCAGACCGCGTTGGGCGCGCTGCTGGCGCTCGCGCGGCGCTTTCCCCAACTGGCCGAAGCCCAGCGCAAGCATGCATGGCGTCAGCTTCTCGCGGACGCCCCGCCGCCGCTCGCCGGACAAACCGCCGTCGTGATCGGCTACGGGCCGATCGGCCAGCGCCTCGTGCGTCTGCTCGAAGCGCTCGACATCGACGTGATGGTCGTTCGGCGCGAAGCCGTGACGCCGAACGCGATTGCTTTCAGCGATCTCGACCTCGCTTTGCCGCGCTGCGACTGGCTGATTCTCGCGTGTCCGCTGACTTCACTGACGTCCCGCCTGATCGATGCACGCCGTCTCGCGCTGCTGCCCGCTAGCGCACATGTGATCAACGTATCGCGAGGCGAGGTGCTGGTCGAAGCCGACCTGATCGCTGCGGTGCGCGGCGGCAAGCTGGCAGGCGCTTACCTCGACGTATTCGAACGGGAGCCGCTCGATCCGGCGTCGCCATTGTGGGACTTGCCGAACGTCATCGTGTCGCCACACAGCGCGGGTCATTCGAGCGGCAATGCCGCTGCGGTGGATCGCATGTGGCTGGATAACCTCGCGCGCTGGAACCGGCGCGAGCGTTTGAACAACGAGGTCACGCCCGTGGCCGGCGTGTCCGCACTACACACGGGCGTCGAAGCGCAATAAGGCTGAGACGGCTCAGCGGGAAACGCAGCGAGCGGCACCCACGATACCAGTCGTTCAATAAAAAAATGGAGACGAACCATGGCGGAAACGTCGAGTACCAAGGCGAGCGGTAGTTTCGACAGCCTCGCAGGAGCCCGCGATCAGCGGACCACGGGCGTACGAAATCAGGCGCGATCGATCGTCGGCGGATCGATTGGCAATCTGATCGAGTGGTACGACTTTCACGTGTACACGACGTTTTCCGTGTACTTCGCGGCGTCGTTCTTTCCGCGCGAGAACCGCACGATCCAGTTGCTTAGCGCCGCTGCCGTGTTTGCGTTGGGTTTTCTGTTGCGCCCGGTGGGTAGCTGGCTGATCGGCCGCTATTCCGATCTCAAAGGACGACGCGCGGGGCTGACGCTTTCCGTCGCGCTGATGTGCGGCGGATCGCTCGCTATTGGCCTGTGTCCGACTTATCCGCAGATTGGCCTGGCCGCGCCGGTCGTGCTGCTGCTCTCGCGTCTCGTGCAGGGCTTCTCACTCGGCGGCGAATACGGCGCGAGTTCGGTGTACCTCAGCGAAATTGCGCCACCCGGTAGACGCGGGTTTTACAGCAGCTTCCATTACGTGACGCTGATTCTCGGCCAGTTGCTGGCAACTGCTGTGCAGGTCATTCTGCAGGGCTTCGTTTTCAGCACGTCGCAACTCGACGCATGGGCGTGGCGCGTGCCGTTTCTGATCGGTGCGGCGCTCGCGCTGGTCGCGTACTACGTTCGACGCAATATCGACGAAACCAGCGAATTCAAACAGCTCACCACGGAAGACAAGCGCAAGTCGGGTTTCCGCGAACTGCTGCGGCGTCCGCGCGCGACATTGCTCGTATTCGGTCTGACGACCGGCGGCACGCTCGCGTTCTTCACGTACACCGTGTACATGCACAACTATCTGGTGAACACGGTCGGCCTGAGCGCGCAGCAAAGCGCCTGGGTGTCGCTGTCGACGCTCACGCTGTTCATGCTCGTGCAGCCGCTGTTCGGCGCGCTATCGGATTTCATCGGCAGGCGGCCGTTGCTGCTGGCGTTCGGCATCGGCGGAACGTTTGGAACCTGGCCGCTGCTTGCCGCGTTGTCGCGTACGCATAGTGTCGGCACCGCGTTTTTGCTGCTGTCGCTCGCCTTGCTGATCGTCACCGGCTACACGTCGGTGTGCTCGATCGTGAAGGCCGAACTGTTTCCTGCGCATTTGCGGGCCTTCGGCGTGGGCGTGCCGTATGCGATCGCCACGGCGATTTTCGGCGGATCGGCCGGATACGTCGGGCTCTGGTTCAAAAGCATCGGCCATGAAACGGGCTTCTATGCGTACGCATCGCTCTGCATTGCCTGCACGCTGATTGCCGCGCTCTGCATGCGCAAATCCGACACCGAACATCTTCCGACTTCTCTTTCCGGCAGGAGGCCGCTGTGACAACACAACCCGAATTTTCAATTCCGTCGATGCGCGACCAGTGCTCGCCCGAAGAGTGGCAAATGCGCGTGGACCTCGCCGCGTGTTACCGGCTGATCGCGCATTACGGCATGTCCGACATGGCCGCGAATCATATTTCAGCGCGCATTCCCGGCGAACACGGCAGCTTCCTGATCAACGCGTACGGGATGATGTATGAGGAGATCACTGCATCGAGTCTGATCAAGATCGACAGCAACGGCACGATTCTGAGCAAGCCCGCGTTCGTCGGTGCGGATTACGGCGTCAATCGCGCGGGCTTCGTGATTCATGGCGCGATCCACGATGCGAAGCCCGAGATTGCCTGCGTGATTCACACGCACAGTTGGGCGGGCATGGCGCTGTCGACGCTGAAATGCGGCTTGCTGCCGATCACGCAGACGTCGATGCGTTTCGTCCACATCGGCTATCACGATTACAAGGGCGTGGTGCTCGACATGGCGGAGCGCGACTCGCTTGTGAACGACCTCGGCAACAATAACGCACTGATTTTCCGCAATCATGGACTGCTGACGGTCGGGCATACGATTGCCGAGGCATTCAATGCGATGCACCGGCTGGAACTGTCGTGCAAATCGCAACTCGCGGCGATGGCGTGCGGTGTCGAACTCAACGACGTACCTGCCAAAGTGCTCGATGAAACGTATATGAACTATCAACCGCAAACGCGTCGTCCTTATGGATTGATGGAGTGGCCCGCGTTGCTGCGCATGCTCGACCGGATGGATCGGGGTTATCGCGATTAGTGCGTGGTAATAGATATGCCGCGAGCCGGGCCGTCAACTGAAGGCGCGTTTGATCGCTAATTCAGATGCACGCAGATAGACCTTGATTGTGAGCCAGTCCGAAGACGAATTGTCGGCGGACACTGGCCCGGCACGACGTTTCACGATCTGAACGCAGCAAGCGAGGAATCCTGACCGACGTCGACACTGCAATACCGCGAGCTGTGATTCAAATGAAAGGGCGCACGTATATGATCGATTCGCTTAAGCGGACCTCACTCCCGAAGGAAGCGTGCTCATGATCTCTGTCATTCGACTGGTATTGGCCATCGCACTCGCCGCGCTCGCACTCGACGCATTCGCGGCGCCGTTGATTCAAACGCAAAGCGGCGCATTGAGCGGGTCGTCGGAAGAGCATGTGTTTGCTTTCAAGGGCATTCCTTATGCGTCACCTCCAGTTGGCGCTTTGCGTTGGCGGCCTCCCGTTGCACCGTTGGCGTGGCAAGGCGTACGCGACGCCACGAAGTTCGGAGCCAGTTGCGAGCAGCCGCGACGTAACTCGACGGCGGTCATTCCGTGGACGGCGGAATATCTCGCCGATCCGCCCTTCAGCGAGGACTGTCTGTTCCTGAACGTGTGGACGCCTGCGCTGCATCCGGCCCGCAAGCTGCCGGTGGTCGTGTGGATTCACGGTGGCGGCTTTGCCGAAGGCTCGGGCGAAGTGCCGGTCTATCGCGGCGCGCACCTCGCGCAAAAGGGCATCGTGGTCGTCACGGTCAATTACCGGCTCGGCTTGTTCGGCTTTCTCGCGAGTCCGTTGCTCGATGCCGAGCAGGGCGGCTCGGGCGAATACGGAATGATGGATCAGGTCGCCGCGTTGCAGTGGGTCAAAGCCAATATTGCGAGTTTCGGCGGCGATCCTGCGCAGGTGACGATCGAAGGCCAGTCGGCGGGCGCGATCTCGGTTCACCATCTGCTGGCCGCGCCGTCGGCTGAAGGATTGTTTGCTCGCGCCATCGCCGAAAGTAATTCGTGGGCCGATACGAAGCTCGCTCCGCGAGAGAAAGCCGAAGCGATCGGCGAGAAAGTCGCGAGCCTGAGCGGGGCCACGACTTTAGATGCACTTCGCGCGCTTCCCGCTGATCAACTTCTCGCATGGCAGACCGATTCGCGGCTGGGTGAGCACGTGCGCTTCCTTCCCGTCGACGATGGCAAGTTCATTCCCGACGGCGCGAAGGAACGTAGCAACGTTCCGGTGCTGCTTGGATCGAACCACGACGAAGCGAGCGCCTTTAGCCCCGATTGGCAGATCAGCACGATTCAGGCTTATCAGCAATTACTCGATCAGCGTTTTGCGCCGCTGTCCGCGCGATTTGCCGCGCTTTATCCGGCGCAAGACGAGGCGGCTGTGCCCGCGACAGTGCGGCAGCTTCTCGCCGATTCCGCGACGGCTGGCGTGATTGCGTGGTCGGAGGCGCGCGATCCGCAAGCTGCTCCGGCCTATGGTTATCGCTACACGCATCCCGAGCCGGGACCGCTGGCCGCGCGGTTCGCGACGTTCCATAGTTCCGAGGTGCCGTATGTGTTCGGCACGCTGCAATACGGTCATCGCCCGTTCACCGCGAGCGATCGCGCGATTTCGCATCGGCTGCAGGATTACTGGGCGAACTTCATCCGCACGGGCAATCCGAATGGGCCAGGCGTGATGAAATGGCCCGCACTCGATAGCGACAATTTCATGCTATTAGGCGATAAGCAGATGGTCACGCCGTTGCTGTCGAAAGATCAGCGCGCGGCATTTCACGATTGGCTGGCAGCAGGTGGAAGGATTGGGCTGTTCTAACGCGACGCCCGATTTGGTGCGACGGCGGCTGTTCCGCGCGAACATCAATGACCTGGTTCTACCGCGTTGCCCGTTACTTCGTCATCGGCGAGACGGGCCAGTCGCACCGGCGGTACGAACCACACGAGACACAATCCTGCGATAGCAGTCGCCGCCGCAATCGCCAGTCCCGCATGAATCGATTCGACGAGCGCGTGACGGGCCGCGTCCATCATCGCGTCACCGGCGTGGCCCGCTTCGATCAGCCGCCCGACGAGCGCCACCTGTTCATTGCGGTCGATCAACAGTTCAGGGCTCGCGAACGACTTGAACCATTGAGTGGCCTGATACGCATCTAGCGAGCGGTGTACGCCGCGCACATAAAGTTGCCCGAGCAACGCGCCGGTAATGGCGGTGCCCAGCATGCCGCCGAAGGTGCGTAGCGATTGCAGCAACGCGGTCGCCGCGCCGAGGTTGTCGCGGGGAACGATCTGCTGCGAAAAAATCGTCAGGTTTGCGCCGACCAGCCCAAGCCCAAGTCCGCTCACCAGCATGCAGGTCATCCAGACGAGATGCGGCGCGGTGCCGGTAATCAACAGGACCGACAGGCTCGCCAGCGCAAACAGCGCGAAACCCACGTACATGATGATGTTCGCGCGCCGGATGCGCGTCACGATGCGATTGTTCGCGACGGTGCCGATCGTCGTGCCGAGTACCAGCGGCGTGATCAGCATGCCGGAGTCGTGCGGCGACATCGCATAGCCGCCCTGAAACAGCAACGGCACGTAAAACACCAGCGAAAACAGGCCGAAACCGCCGAGTAGCGACATCGCGAACAGCGCGGCGAGCTTGCGATCCACCAGCATATCGACGGGGACGATCGGATAGCCCATGCGCCGTTCCCAGAACCACAGTGTGATTGCGCCGCCTACTGCAATCGCGGCGAGACTCGACGTGGTTGCAGTAATTCCATTGTCGGGAAGAAATTCGATCAGCAGTTGCAGCGCGCCGAACGTCAACGCAATGACGAGCGCGCCGAGCCAGTCGAGTCGAACATGGTCCCCCATGCGCGACTGGCGCACATTCGGCAGATAACGCTGCACGAAAAGAAACGACACGATGCCAATCGGCACATTGACGAAGAACACCAGGCGCCAGCCGCCGTATTGAGTAAGCAGGCCGCCGAGCGTCGGCCCGACGATGTTCGACAGACCGAACGCGGTGCTGACGAATACCAGCCAGCGCAGCCGCAGTCGCGCGTCGGGGAACAGATCGGCGACGCTTGCGAAGATCGTTCCGATCAGGATGCCGCCGCCGATGCCCTGCACGCCGCGCGCAATGACGAGCACCAGCATGGTGTTCGCCAACCCGCACAACACGGACGCCACGGTGAACAACGCGATGGCGGCAAGCAGGAAGCGCTTGCGTCCATACAGATCGCCGAGACGGCCGAAGATCGGAATGGTGATGACCGACGCCAGCATGTACGACGTGGCGACCCACGCGTAAAGATCGAAGCCCCGCAGTTCGGCGACGATATGCGGCATCGCCGTGCCGACGATGGTCTGATCGAGTGCGACGAGCATCGCGACGAAAGCCAGCCCGAGCATCGCCAGCAACGATTGGCGAAAGGGTAAAAGCTGACGCGTGGAATCGACGGTGGCGCTTGTCTGGAACATCGCATATTCCTCGAGCGCGCGTTGCGCGCCAGACTTCGTTCTACGACTCAGGAACCGCCGAACCAGTTGTAGCCCTGGTCGACCCAGTATCCGCCCGGAAACGTGTTGGTCACGAAAATTTCCATGATGTGCTTCGGGTTCTTGTAACCCAGTTTAGTCGGCATTCTGAGCTTCATCGGAAAGCCGTATTTTGCGGGTAAGCGCTGGCCGTCGTACGTGAATGTCAGAAGCGTTTGCGGATGAAGCGCGGTCGGCATATCGATGCTTTCGTAGTAATCGTCGGCACATTTAAAGCCGATGTATTTCGCCGAGGTGTCCGCGCCCACCCGCTTCAGGAACTCGGAAAACGGTGTGCCGCCCCAGCGGCCAATCGCGCTCCAGCCTTCGACGCAGATGTGCCGGGTGATCTGCTCCGCTTTGGGCAGCGCGTAAAGTTCGTCGAGCGTCCACACTTTCCTGTCCTGCACCAGACCGCTCACTTTCAGGCGGAAATCGTTGCCGTCGACTTGCGGCGCATCGTCGACGCCATAGAACGCGTTGAACGGAAACGGGCGCGTGATCTGTGCTTCGGTGTAAGTGGGCGCGAGGCGGTTTGGGTCGAACAGCCAGCCCTGCACGCTGTCGTTCATTCGCGATACGCGCGACAAAAACGTCTCGACCGATTTGTCGTCCGACAGGCTGCAGCCTGTCAGCATCGCAAGACCGCCGAGCGTCAGAATGCGTTTGCCGAACAGACGTCGCGACGGCATATCGAGTTCGCGGCGCACGTCGATGCTGAGCGACTTTTGATCGACGGTCGAGGTGAAGGGTTTAAGGAGCTTCACAGTCGTATTTCCCGTTAGCGTCAGTTAGCGTCCGCGAATCATCGTAAGCAGCGAGCGCGGTACGAGTGCGACCATCGTCAGATGGACGACGATAAAACCGGCCAGTAACGCCATCGCGCAGAAGTGAACGACGCGCGCGAAGTCGTAGCCGCCCATCAATTCGCGTAAGTGCGGAAACTGCACCGATTTCCAGATGGCGAGGCCCGACAGAATCAGCACGGCAATGTCGAGCATCACGAACAGGTACGCGAATTTCTGCACTGAGTTGTAGCGGCTCGGGTCTGCGTGCGACAGGTGTCCTTTGAGCGCTTCGCCAAGGTCGTGGATGATCGAGCGAACGGACAATGGGAAGAACTTGGTTTTGATTCGCCCGGTGACGACGTTCATCGCGAGGTAGAAGAGGGCGTTGAAGAACAGCAGCCACATCGCCGCGAAATGCCACTGCAGCGCGCCGCCGAGCCAACCACCCAGCGTGATGCCGGTCGGAATCCTGAAACCCTCGAATACCGGCGACGCATCGTAGATTCTCCATCCTGACAGCATCATCAGTACTGCAGCCAGTGCGTTGAGCCAGTGCGCGATACGGACCCACGCCGGTTGAATCGTTCGTGCTGCGTTGTTCGAGGTACGAGGTTTGAGTATCGCGTTCATGTTGAAGCTCCGGGGCTGACGTGCTCAAGGTAGAGAACTCTGCCGGTTTCGCCATGCGTTAGTTGGCGCATGGCCGCAGTTCCGCAACTTGCAGAACTTCGCCGGTTGTCCGGCTTTCTGCGAACGCTACGACACCGCTTTGCCCTGAGCCGTCTGGATAGTCGCCGGTAATCGCAACATGTCCGTTGGCGACGGTCACGGGGCCGATCCACTGACGCACGACACGATCGTGATGCAACACGACGCCCGCGTTTTCGCCGGCTTTTACATCGCTGTCCAGGCGGTTTTCGTACACCACGGCATAGGCGACGACGTTGTCGACCGGTTTGCCGGACGACTGAAAGGTCGCGTCGAATTTCATACGGCCAGGCTGAGCGGCACGCGCTTCGACATGAATATCAATCGGAGACGCCTGGGTATTCAACTGCTGAATGGTGGAAGTGAAACGCGCGTTGTCCGACCATGCGCGCATTTCATGTCCGCCGATAAACACTTCGGGTGTGTACACGACGTACTGGCGGCCTTGCTCGCTTAGCTCACGCTGGCGCTCGGTGAAGGTCGGCTGCGCGAAGCGGTCTTTCCAGCCGAGGCTGTCCCAGTAGTCGACATGCAGCGCAATAGGAACAACCGTGTTCGCGCTGCGGGCACGGTCGAGTTCGCTGAGCCAGTTATCGGCGGGTGGGCAACTGCTGCATCCTTCGCTCGTATAGAGTTCGACGAGTGCGACCCGATGCGCCGGACTGCTGACGCTACACGTAGTCGAAGCATTGGCGTCGACGCCGCCAACCGTGCAGGCAATCAACCCGGCGCAGATCGATACGAATAACAGGAAACGCATGACAGACTCCCGCCGAATGGCGAAAAGCGTGAGGAACGGTAGGCGCGTTCCCGGTCGCCATTGCGAGCCGGGAGCGCACGGCGGCTACTTACTTGCTCATCGCATCTTCTTTCTTCATCGCGTCGTGTTTCATCTTGCTGTCCTTGCTCATCGAGTCCTTCGCCATGGAGTCCTTGCCCATGGCGTCTTTGGACATCGAACCCTTGGCCATCGAGTCCTTGCTCATCGTGTCTTTCGACATCGAATCATTGGACATCGCGCCGCTCGCCTGCGCGAACGCCGAGCCACCGCTAACGAGCAACACCGTGGCAAATGCTGCAATTGCAATGCGCTTCATGACAACTCCTTGGATGTGGTTTAGCGGGCCGTCGTGACCCGTCTGTGTGTCGAACGAAACTGTCTTACGGCAACGACCGATGCGTCGTCGATGCGTCGTCATTACGCATCTATGAGGTAATTCGCCGGGCGAGGCTGACCGGTTACAGCACACACGAAAATTTTTTCGACGCGGGCAAAATGCGCATCAGCTGCGCGTGTACAGACCCCAACGCCACGACCGATGGAATAAACTTGCGATTCCTGTAACCAATGCCCACGATGAATCGAACTACCGATATCACCGCAGCGCAGGCGAAAGAGTCGCATCTGCGAGCCTTGTTCGTGAGCGGACAGACCGGCGACGCCGCCGCGTACCGGCAGTTCCTGACGGAATTGGGCGCGCACCTGCGCGGTTTTCTGCGCAGGCGGCTTCAGGCCGACCCGGCGGATATCGAAGATCTCGTGCAGGAGGTGTTGCTGGCGGTTCATAACGGGCGGCAGACGTACCGGCCGGAAGAACCGTTGACCGCCTGGATTCATGCCATTGCGCGCTACAAGCTGACGGATTACTTTCGGGCCCGTTCGCGGCACGACGCGCTGAACGATCCGCTGGACGACGCGCTGGAGCTGCTCGCCGCGCCCGATCTCGAGCCGGCGCAGGCCAGGCGCGATCTGGGCATATTGCTCGAGCAGTTACCCGAGCGGCAGCGTCTGCCGATCATGCATATGAAACTCGAAGGCCTGTCCGTGACGGAGACCGCGAAGCTGACCGGGTTGTCGGAGTCGGCGGTGAAGGTCGGCGTGCATCGCGGGCTCAAGGCATTGGCGGCAAAGATTCGAGGAACGCGATGAAAACCGACGACTTCATTTCCCTGTTAGCCTCCGGCGTCGAGCCGGTGGATCGTCAGGCGCTCCCCAAACGCTTTGGCATTGCCGTGCTGACCGGCGCGGCGGGCGCGCTGCTGATCATGGCGATGACGCTCGGCATCCGCCGCGATCTCGCCGAGGTGGCCGTCACGCCGATTTTCTGGGCCAAGGTAGCGTTGCCGCTATGCCTGATGATCGGCGCACTGTGGATGACCTCGCGGCTTGCGCGGCCCGGTGGCCGGCCTGGCGGCAGCGGCTGGCTGGTTGCGACGCCGGTCGTCGTGGTATGGCTAGCGGCGGCTTATGTGCTGATGGCCGCGCCCGACTCCGGGCGGCTCGCCATCGTGCTGGGCAAAACCTGGCGGGTTTGCCCGTTCGCTATCGCGATGCTGTCGATTCCCGGCTTTATCGCGGTGTTCTGGGCGCTCAAGGGACTCGCGCCCACGCGACTCGCGCTAACCGGCGCGGCGGGCGGCCTGCTCGCCGGATCGACGGCGACGCTTGCCTACTGCCTGCATTGCCCGGAAATGGGCATTCCGTTCTGGGGCGCGTGGTATCTGTTTGGGATGCTGGTGCCGACGGTGGTCGGCGCGGCGCTTGGGCCGCGTTTATTGCGCTGGTGATCGAAAGCCACGGGCCGGTTCAGTGCGCCGTTGCTACAAATCGATTTTGTGGTCGAACGTATTCATGCTCGTTTCGATACGTTCCAGCGAGTGCTCCGCCCACTTCTTCAACTCGACAACAATCGGCAACACGGAGCGGGCCAGCGGACTCAACGCATACTCGACACGTGTCAGCCGTTCGTCGAACACGCTACGCTGAACGAGGCCGTCGCGTTCCATTGCGCGCAAGGTTTGCGTGAGCATTTTGTCGGAGACGCCCTGTATCCGGCGTCGGATGTCGCCGAAGCGCAGCGGTCTGTCGCGCAACGCGACCATCGCCAGGATCGTCCACTTTTGACCGAGTCTGGCGAGAACATCACGGGACGGGCAGATTCTGGAAAACGCGTCCGCTGGCAAATGAGAAGTTCGCAACATGGCTTGCTCTACGCATTCAATCGGCACTGAGGATGAACGGAGGGCAATGCGTCAGACTGCATTGCCTTCCGCGAGCAGGATAGAGAAGCGAGGCAACTAGTCTTTAGCGATCGCCCGTTCAATCGACATGTGGGTGGGCATCATGTTCTCGTTGGCGTTATGCATCACCCACAAAGACAATCCGACGATGACGGCGATCAGAAAGCCCGTGCAGATGAAGATGCCGGTGTTGGTCCGCTGGTCGCGCGACGCGCCGATATGCAGAAAGAACACCAGTTGCACGACTAGCTGAACCACGCACAGCACCACGATGATCGCGAGGCCGAATCCGCGCGGCACGATGTCGGTCATGACGACGCCGAACGACGCCAGCGTCAGCGCCAGCGACATCACCATTCCAATCACATAGCTCCTCAGCGTGCCATGCGACGACTCGTGACCGGCCTCGTGCGAAGCCGTGTGTTGAGACATTCCGTTCATACAAACTCTCGCAGATAGACAAAGGTGAACACGCAAATCCAGATGAGATCGAGGAAGTGCCAGAAGAGACTCAGGCAAGCGAGGCGGCGGCGCGTCACACCGGTCAGTCCGAACTTGTAGACCTGATGCATCGTCACCGCGATCCACAGCAGGCCGCATGTGACGTGCAAGCCGTGCGTGCCGACCAGAACAAAGTACGCCGACAGAAACGCGCTAACGTGCGGCCCCGCGCCGTCGCCGATCAGTTTCGCGAACTCGACGAGTTCCATCGCAATGAAGCCCGCGCCAAGCGCGAACGTCACCGCAAGCCAGCCGATCACCTGGCCATTGCGGCGAATCTGCAACGCGAGCATGGCGAGGCCAAACGTGAAACTGCTGGCCAGAAGCAGCAAGGTTTCGCCGAGTACATAGCGCAGTTCGAACAACCCTTTACCACTCGGGCCGCCCGCGGTTGCATTCGCCAATACGCCGAACGTCGCGAACAGCGTGGCGAAAATGAGGCAGTCGCTCATCAGGTAGATCCAGAACCCGAGCGTGGTTTTGGACCCATCGTCGTGCGCATGGTGGTGCCCGCCATGATGCGGGTGAGCGTGATTCGTCGTTGCTGTCGTCATGATCAGACCACCTCTTCCAGTTGCGCATAGCGCGCGCTTTCGATTCGCGCGACTTCTTCCGCCGGCACGTAATAGTCGACATCCTGGTCATACGTACGGACGATGAATGTGCCGATCATCCCCGCGAGACCGATCGCCGCGAACAGCCACATGTGCCATATCAGCGCGAAGCAGAGCAGCAGGCTGAACGCGCCGATGATCACACCCGAACCCGTATTGCGCGGCATATGGATGTCTTCGTATTCGGCCGGTTCCAGATAGGCGCGGCCTGCTTCCTTGTTGTCCCAATGCTGTTCGAGCGACGTGATAACCGGCACGTGTGCGAAGTTATAGAACGGTGCGGGCGATGCGGTCGACCATTCCAGGCTGCGGCCGTTCCACGGGTCGCCGGTGACGTCGCGATTGGCTTCGCGATCGCGAATGCTGACCGCGAACTGCACGATCATCGCGACGATGCCCGCGGCGATGAACAGTGCGCCGATCAGCGCAATGACCAGCCATTTATGCCATTCCGGCACCGCGTAGTGATTCATGCGGCGCGTCATCCCCTCGAAGCCGAGGATGTAAAGCGGAGTGAACGCGAGCCAGTACCCGACCAGCCAGCACCAGAAAGACACCTTGCCCCAGAACTCGTTCAGCGTGAAGCCGAACACTTTCGGAAACCAGAAGCTGATGCCCGCGAGGCAGCCGAACACTACGCCGCCAATAATCACGTTATGGAAGTGCGCAACCAGAAAGAGACTGTTGTGCAACACGAAGTCCGCGCCCGGCACGGCCAGCAGCACGCCCGTCATGCCGCCGACTGCAAACGTGATCATGAAGCCGATCGTCCACAGCGTGGCAGTGTGATAGCGGATGCGTCCGCGAAACATCGTGAACAGCCAGTTGAACAGCTTCACGCCGGTCGGGATCGAAATGATCGACGTCATGATGCCGAAGAACGCATTCACGTTCGCGCCCGAGCCCATCGTGAAGAAGTGATGAAGCCACACGAAGAACGACAGAATGCCGATCGACGCCGTTGCATACACCATCGACTTGTAGCCGAACAGCGGCTTGCCGGAGAACGTCGAGATGATTTCGGAGAACGCGCCGAAGCATGGCAGGATCAGGATGTACACCTCGGGGTGTCCCCACACCCAGATGAGGTTGATGTACATCATCGCGTTGCCGCCGAGTTCGTTGGTGAAGAAGTGCATGCCGAGATAGCGGTCTGCGGCGAGCAGTGCGAGCGTGCCCGTCAACACCGGAAACACCGCGACGATCAGAATGTTGGTGATGAGCGCGGTCCACACGAACACCGGCATCTTCATCAGATTCAAGCCCGGTGCGCGCATACGCAGAATCGTCACGATGAAGTTGATGCCGGTCAGCGTCGTGCCGAGCCCCGATATCTGTAACGACCAGATGTAGTAATCCATGCCGACAGTCGGGCTGTAGCCGAGTTCGGATAACGGCGGATACGCAACCCAGCCGGTCGCCGCGAAATCGCCGACGAACATCGACATCATCACGAGTACTGCGCCGACCGCGGCGAGCCAGAAACTCAATGAGTTGACGAACGGAAATGCCACGTCGCGCGCACCGATCTGCAACGGGACGACCACGTTCATCAGGCCGAGAATCAGCGGCGTCGCGACGAAGAAGATCATGATCACGCCGTGCGCCGTGAAGATCTGATCGTAGTGATGAGGCGGCAGATAGCCGGCCGCGTCGTTGTAGGCGAGCGCCTGCTGCGCGCGCATCATGATCGCGTCGGCGAATCCGCGCAACAGCATCACGAGTGCGAGCAGGATGTACATCACGCCGATGCGTTTGTGGTCGACCGAGGTGAGCCACTCGCGCCACAAATAAGTCCATTTGCCGGCGTACGTGACCGCGCCGAGCAGGGCGGCGCCCAGCACGGCGACCACGGCCAGTGTGCCCATGATGATGGGCTCGTGATACGGAATAGCGTCGAGGCTAAGTTTTCCAAACATGATGACTACTCCCCAGCCTGTCGGGCAGGCATTCGGGCTCCGATATGTTCAATGGAAGGCGCGGTGTTGGCGGTGCTGCAGATCGGATCGTTCGCCGACGAGTGCATGTACTGGCTCGCCACATGATCGAAAAGACGCGGCGCCACGTTCGCGTACACCGTCACGGGATTCTTCTCGCTAGGCTTTTCCAGCGCTTCGTAAGTCGCCTTGTCGAGCGACAGCGGCGACTGTTTTGCGTGGGCGATCCATGCATCGAAATCTGCGCGGCTGGTTGCCACCGTGTCGAAGCGCATGTCCGAGAAGCCGGGGCCGCTGAAGGCCGACGACTGGCCCGCGTAGACGCCAGGCGTATTGGCGATCAGGTTCAATTGCGTGCGCATGCCGGACATCGCGTAAATCTGGCTGCCGAGTTGCGGGATGAAGAACGAGTTCATCAGCGATTCGGCGGTGATGTCGAATGAGATCGGCGTGTCGACAGGAATGGCGAGTTGATTGACCGAGGCCACGCCGTAATCCGGGTAGATGAACAGCCACTTCCAGTTCAGCGCGACGACTTCAACGCGGACCGGTTGGGTCTGCGATTCGATGGGCTGGGATGGATCGAGGCTGTGCGTGGTGCGCCAGATCACCAGCGCCAGAATGCTCACGATCACGCACGGAATGGCCCACACCACCACTTCGATCGCGGTGGAATGCGCCCATTTCGGCGCATACGTCGCGCTTGTATTCGACTCGCGATAGCGCCACGCGAAGTACAAGGTCAACAGGATGACCGGCACGACCACCAGCAGCATCAAACCTAATGCAAGCAGGATCAGATGCTTCTCCTGCATGCCGATATCGCCCTTGGGGTCGAACAGCGCCATGCTGCACCCGCCGAGCAGGCCGGATGCGCCGAGCGCGGCGGCCCGAGCCGCAGCGGAACAGAAGCCGCTGCCTGGCCGGGACCGGATCGACGCACTTAACCCGCTGGCGGGCCTTCTTCTAAACAATCTTGGATTCCGCATGTCATGTCCTGGTTGTCGGCGACACCATCCATACATGCATCCGGTCAGCGCTTCGGCACACCCGGCCGAATCACGCAAAAGTGCTTCGTTTTATGGTGCTTCCACGCCGTCCGTACAGGCGGCGCGGTGTATGGATTTGCGTCCCGTGCCGGGATCGTAGTGTGAGACAATATCCATACAACTGCGACAGAATGACGCCGAATGACATCCATGCATGATCCATACAAGGAGGCGCTTTGGGCCTCCGGTTTCACCCACGGCGAAGGCCCGCGCTACCTTCAGATCGTCAAATTTCTCGAACGCGCGATAGCGAGCGGATCGATGCGCGCGGGCGACCGGCTACCCGCGCAACGGCGTCTCGCTGAACTGCTCGACATCGATCTGACCACGGTGACGCGCGGCTTTGCCGAGGCACGCCGTCGTCAGTTGATCGAGGCGCGCGGCACGCTGGGAACGTTTGTCGCCGCGCCCAGGGTGGAGTTGACGCAAAGCATCGACCTGAGCATGAACATTCCGCCGCCGCCAGCGGAGGTCGACATGGAAGTGCTGTTGCGCCAGGGTATGTCGCAGGTACTGATGCGCACCGATACGGACCTGCTGATGACGTATCACCTGGGCGGCGGCAGCAGCGCCGACCGCAGCGCGGGCGCGCAATGGTTGCGGCCGATGCTTGGGCATATCGATCACGAACGCGTGGTGGCGTGTCCCGGTGCGCAATCTGCGCTCGCCGCGTTGATTCTCGCGCTGACGCAACCCGGCGACGTGATCCTGATGGAGCCGCTCGGCTATCCCGGCATGCCGATGGCGGCAGAGCAATTGGGGCGAAGGATCGAAGCCGTGGCCGTCGACGAACATGGCATGCGCCCGGATTCACTGGAAAGCGCGTGTCAGCGATACAACGCACGAGTCGTCTATCTGAACCCGACGCTTCAGAATCCGACCACGCATACGATGCCGGAGAAGCGGCGGCTCGAAATCGCTAAAGTAGCGGCTCGCATGAATGTGAAGATCATCGAGGACGATCCGTACTGGCTGCTCGCAAACGACGCGCCGCCGCCCTTTGCACGTCTGATCCCGGAGCAGGTTTTTTATATTTCGACGCTGTCGAAATGTTTGTCGCCCGGGTTGCGCACCGCGTTCGTGGCCTTTCCGAACATGGAAAGCGAGCACGCGTTTCTCTCTGCATTAAGGACGTTTTCTTTAACCTCGCCATTGACGAAGACGCTGGTCACGCAATGGATTCACGACGGCTCGGCGGCTTTGCTGCTGGCGGGAGTGCAGGCTGAATCGCGGGCGCGTCAGCGAATGGCGACCGGAATGTTGTCGGGCGCAACCAGCGGGACGGTCAATCACGGCATCCACGTGTGGCTCACGTTGCCGAGCTATTGGAGAGCGGTGGATCTTTGCGCCGCCGCGCGTGGTGAAGGACTGGTGGTCGCGCCTTCGTCCGCGTTCTATCGCGGACACAATCCGCCGAATGCCATTCGTATTTCACTCGGCGGATGCCGGGGGCGCGAGCAACTCGATGCGGCGTTGCGGAAGCTCTCCGGCTTGCTCGCGCAGAAGCCGCCGGTGAGCCACGAACTGGTGATCTAGCAGTGCGATCTGTGACGACGCGTCAGAACCGGTGCCGCACGCCGATGCTGACAATCGCCTGCGATTGAGCCGCCGACGAGTGACCGTTGCCCTTATCCGTCACCGACGCAGTCGCGGCGACCGGGTTGCCCAACGCGTCGAGCGTCGTGCCTGAAGCATGCTGATAGCCGCCCATCAGATACACCGTCGAGCGCGTCGACAGGTTGTATTGCGCACCGAGCGAGACGGTGTGATATTGCGCGCGATCATCGACGCCATCCACTTCGCCGCCTCGCGTGTAGCTGTAACCCGCAAACAGTTGAACCTCGGGCCGCAGATTCCACTGCGCGAACACGCCCGCAATATTGAACGTGGCGCGGCCGTTGAACAGCGAATCCGCGCCTGAACGATATTGCACATTGCTGTAATTCACACCGACAAGCGCCGGCCCGAAGTCATAAGTGGCGCCTGCCGCGACGATCTGCTGCGACTGTGCGCTTGCATAACCTTCGTTGATCGACGAGTTGAACAAACCGTCGTCGGTGCCGCTCCATTTGCCGGTTGTCGTGTCGTTGGCGCCGCTCTTGCTGTTGTCCGAACGTTCATAACCGACACCGACGTGCACCGGCCCGTTCGCATACGACGCGCCGACGCTCCACGTATTCTGCTGTTTCAGGCTACCCGGCTGGCCGCCGAAACCGTACATCGCGCCGAACGTGAATCCTGCGTAAGTCGGGCTCGTGTACTTGAGCGAATTGTTGACGCGCGCGGTCTGGTCGAGGTCATCGATATCGCCCGGATGCGCGCCGTAGCCTCCAACCAGCGACACTGCCGCGACCGGGCTCACGAAGTCGTTGAGCGACGTGTATTGCCGTCCCATCGTGATCGTGCCGTATTGCCTGCTGCCGATCCCCACATAAGTCTGACGGCCGAAAAGGCCGCCGTTCTGCCCGCTC
This sequence comes from Paraburkholderia sp. GAS333, assembly GCF_050435665.1. Taxonomy (NCBI): domain Bacteria; kingdom Pseudomonadati; phylum Pseudomonadota; class Betaproteobacteria; order Burkholderiales; family Burkholderiaceae; genus Paraburkholderia; species Paraburkholderia sp. GAS333. Next base: position 240,428 of record NZ_JBNDKS010000007.1, on the reverse strand, counting down.
TTGCCATTTGTGATGTCGAAGCCGTCTTCGAGCTGGAACAGCGCGGTCCAGCCGCCACCGAGCTGCTCGTTGCCCTTGATGCCCCAGCGGCTGCCGGACAGATTCCCGCTCGTAGCGGCGACATTCGAATGGCCGCTGTACGCGCCTGTCGAACCGACACGTTCGTTGCTGCGATAGCTGATGCCCGCGTCGACGATGCCGTAGAGCGTCACCGAACTCTGCGCAGATGCGATGCCCGCGAAGGACAGCAGGAGGGGCGTGGCAAACCAATGTTTTTTCATCGTTGTCATGTGTTTGATAAGGCGTGGATCTCGGGTCGCCTGAGCGGCGATCTCTGTTTGTTTCGCACGAACGCCGGCCCGCCTCGGGCAGTGAGGCCGGTCGACGTCAAGCGGGAATGGGCGGCGCGGTGAAGGTGGGCTGACGCGCACTGCAACGAGTGCTACATCAGCCCGCGCGCGGGTTGTGAATCAATGGCTGCGGATCGCGCCTGGCGGCAGATCGGGCGCGGCGACGGGCACTGTCTTGCGGACCTTCGCAACGTCGGACGCAGTCACTGTCGAGCCGGTATTGCCCCAGCTCGTGCGCACGAAGTTGGTCACATCGGCAACTTCCGCGTCGCTCAGACGCCAGCCGAAGGCGGGCATCGTGAACGTCGACGGCGCGGTTTTCGTGCCCTGCAGCGCGCTGCCCGACAGCAGCACGTGAATCACCGATGTCGCGTCCTTGCCCTGCAATACGGGATTGCCGCCGAGCGCCGGGAACACGCCGGTGTAGCCTCGTCCGTCGCTGCGGTGGCAGGACGTGCAGTTGTCGCGATAGACCGCTGCGCCTGGCGCGCTGGCGTCACCGGTTCGCAGCGCATGAGCGGCGGTGTCGTCGTAGACGTAAGGCTTTTCGGCGGGATCGCTGGATGGAAGCGTCTTGATGTAGCGAGCCATGGCGGTTACGTCGGCGTCGCTCATGTATTGCGCGCTGTGCTGCACGACATCCGTCATTCCGCCGAACGCGGCGGCGTGCGCGGTGCGGCCGGTCTTCAGAAATTGCACGAGATCGGCTTCGCTCCACGCACCGACGCCGGTGCGCGGATTGCCGCGCAAGCTCGATGGCACCCAGCCGTCGATCGGTGCGCCGCCGGACAGATAGCTCGGTCCGTCGAGATCGTCGAGCGCGAGTTCCTGCATCGTCACGCTACGCGGCGTGTGGCATGCGCCGCAGTGGCCGAGTCCCTGAACCAGATACGCGCCGCGTGCGAGAACCGGGTCGCTGTAGTGAGCAGCATCGAATGCCTGCGGATTCGGCGCGAACAGATGACGCCAGATGCCGAGCGGCCACCGCATCGACAAAGGCCACACGATATCGACAGGACGATTGTTTTGCGCGACCGGCGCGACGCCGTGCGTGAAATACGCGTACAGCGCGTGCATGTCGTCGTCGCTAAGACGCGCATACGATGGGTACGGCATCGCCGGATATAGCGTGTCGCCGTTCGGACGCACGCCCTCGCGCACCGCGCGATCGAATTGCGCGAAGGTCCACGAACCGATACCGGTGCTGCGATCCGGCGTGATATTGGTCGAGTAGATCGCGCCGATCGGCGTGTCGAATTTCAGCCCGCCCGCGAACGGTTTGCCCGATGGCGCGGAGTGACATGCGATGCAATCGCCCGCACGTGCGAGATATTCGCCGTGCGCGATGAGCGCGGCGTCGCCTGTGTTGTCCGGCGAGCTTTGTGCGGCGTCGGCCGTCAGCGGCCCGAACAACGCTGCGCAAGCACCCAATGCCCACGCCGCGCTGCGCACGCGCTTCGAAATATTCATCGTCATACGCATGCTCATACGCTCACCAGCGGACCAGGGTTCTTCAGATACTGCGTGCGGATTGCACGCGCGGACCAGTAGGCGAGCGCGGCGACGAGACCCGTCGGGTTGTAGCCAATGCCCTGCGGAAACGCCGACGCACCCATCACGAACACGTTATGCACGTCCCAGCTTTGCAGATAGCGATTCAGCACGCTCGTCTTCGGATCGGTGCCCATCACCGCGCCACCCACGAGGTGAGTGGTCTGGTAGCGACGCGAATCGAAATGCGCGCCGTATTCGCGCGTATACACGTTGATCGCTTTCGGGCCCATTTGCTCGGCGATCTTGTGCATCTGGCCCGTGACGTAGCGCGCCATCGCGATGTCGTTGTCTTTCCAGTCGAACGTCATTCGCAACAACGGCTGGCCGTACGAATCGCGGTAAGTCGGGTCGAGGTCGAGGAACACATCACGGTATGACATGTTCGAACCGTGCGCGTCCATCGAGACGGTGTGCGCGTAGTGATCCTTCACCGACTTCTTCCACGTGCTGCCCCAGTTCGGGGTGCCGGCCGGCGTCGCGATGCCGCTGATCGGCTTGGTGCCCGCCTGATTCACCCACAACGGCGAGCCGCCGACAAAGCCCAGTGGACCGTGATCAAAGTTGTCCGCGTTGAAATCGTCGACCGCCACGCCGTTGCCGCCCGCACCGATGAACGGATTGGTATAGGTGTCCTTGTCGAAGAACGCGGTAATGGTCGACAGGTTCTGATACGCGAAATTGCGGCCGACCACGCCTTCACCGGAGATCGGATCGTACGGCTTGCCGATGCCCGACAGCAGCAACAGATGAACGTTGTGATACTGGAAGGCCGCGACGATGACGAGATCGGCGGGCTGGAAAACTTCCTGGCCCGACGGATCGACGTAGGTCACGCCTTTCGCGAGCTTTTTCGAATCGTCGAGTTCGACGCGCAGCACGTGGCAACGCGAGCGCAATTCGAAATGCGGCGACTGCTTCAGCGCGGGCAGGATGTTGACGTTCGGCGATGCCTTCGAATACATGTAGCACGCGTAACCGCTGCAGAAGCCGCAGAAGTTGCACGGCCCCATTTGCGCGCCATACGGATTCGTGTACGGACCCGACGTATTCGCCGAAGGCAAACGATACGGATGCAGCCCGAGTTCTTTCGCGGCCTTGCCGAAACGCTCGGCGGAATAGGTGTTCAACTGCGCGGGCAGCGGAAAGTTATCGCTGCGCGGCGCTTCGAACACGTTGCCGTCGCCGACGATCTGGCCGTTGACCTTGTACGCCTGGCCCGAGGTGCCGAACACTTTTTCCGCGAAGTCGAAATGCGGTTCGAGTTCGTCGTAGCTGACGCCGTAGTCCTGAATCGTCATCCCTTCGGGAATGAACTTCTTGCCATAGCGTTCTTCGTAGTGGCTGCGCAGACGCAACTCTTCCGGCGTAATGCGGAAATGCACGCCCGACCAGTGCAGCCCTGCGCCGCCCACACCTTCACCCGGCAGAAAAGCCGCGAGTTGGCGATAGGGTAACGCGGTTTCCATCACGTTGTGACGGATCGACACCGTGGTCTTCGACAGATCGAGGAACAGCTTCTTGCGGACGTTGTACGTGAGTTCGTCGATCGTATTCGGGTACGCGCCGTCCGGATACGTATCGCGATACTCGCCGCGTTCGAGCGCAACGACTTTCAGGCCCGCTTCGGTGAGTTCTTTCGCGAGAATCGCGCCGGTCCAGCCGAAGCCGACGATGACCGCGTCGACATGCGGTTTGCTGTTGGTAGTCATCAGGTGCGTTTTCCTTCAATCGACACGGGACCATACGGATAGGCCTCGCCGTTCTGGTTGACGAAGTCCATGAAATCCGCGCGCGCGCCGGGGAAGCCGATCATTTTCCAACCGCCCATGTCGCGATTGCCGCCGTGAATCGGATCGCAGAAATAGCCTTCGCGGGTGTTCTGCAGCAGTTGCGCGAAGAACACGTTGGCGGGCACTTCGGCGAGATCGATGCTGCCTTTTTCGAGCGCGCCGAGCACGGTGTCGCGGGTGGCGGCATCGAGCGCGTCGAACGGCTTCGCGTAGGTCTTCGTGCAGTACGCATTCACCGACGCAATGCCGAGCCGGTACAGGTCGCGCGGCACCAGCTTCAACTGGTAGCCGAGTTCGGGCGCGCCTTGCCTGAACGGGCCCTGCATGTACCAGAGCGCGCCATGCGCGTACGGCGTGTCCATCTGACGGTCGATGAATTCGGGCACGCCCGCTTCAATCGCGCCGGGGCCTTCGCTGTCGGCGGGAATCAGACGATCGACGGCCGCGTTGACGAACGACCATTCCTTCGCGTCGAAGAAGCGCGGTTTGTAGTCGGCGCGAGGCATGCTGGCGTTGTCCTGCCCATTCGGATTCGACGCGGACGCCGCAGGATTCGACGCGTTGTGCTGTGCGTCGCAACCCGCGAGCGTGCCGGCCGGAACGAGCGCGATAGCCGAGCGCAGGAAGCCTCGGCGGGAGGTAAGGGGGAATTCAGGCATGTTTTCGATTCACCATGTGTGGGACGCGCAATTGCGTCCACGACGACATTTTGCCGCGGGACGGATAATATTTGGAACCGGTTCCATAAGCACGCGATTATTTCGCAAAATGTCGTTGCGAAATCTGGCGAAATGGGACCGGCGACGGTGTTTTGCCGCGCCGCAGCCTTGTTCTGGCGGCGGTCACAGGGCCAGGACGAATGGATAGAACCCGCCGTGGCAGCGTGTTTTAGGTGTTGCATATTTTCGACAACCAACGGCGGCGGCCGATTCATGGACCTCACCGGCTGCGCGGATATGTCGAAAGCCGTTCCGATCGATTGTTGCGAATTTTGCAACCAAGCTTTCCGTAATTTATTTTTACATGGAACCGGTTCCAAGATAATATTCGGCCAAATTTCGCCAAAGGCGTCATCGAATACGACCGTGATTTGCCCGTTTTCTCGACGAATGACTCACTCATCGTCGAGCGTGGCGGCACGCCCGTAGACCGTTCCAGCAAGCCTCGAATGCTCAAAGAAAAAATCAGTCCGGACGGTGATCCGGGCACGCCGAATCTGTCGCGGCGTCATGCGTTGAAGACCCTCGCGGTAGCGACTCAACTTGCGTTTTTATCGCCGGTGGCCGCGCTTGCGCAGAGTTCGTCGCCAGCAGCGCCGCTTGCCTCGACCGCACCGTCACTGGACGCGCCGGGCTTCCTGCAACTGTCGAAAGCGCTGACCGGCCATGAGTCGATGAATACAATTTTCGGCACACGGCTCTTCGCGACGCTCAGCGCCAGCGACAACAGCTTTGCCACTCGTGCAGCAGCGCTCGCGCATCAGATGCGCGCAGGGCAAACCCCGCAGCAGTTGCTCGCGGCGGCCAACGCGGCTGGCTTGCACGATGTCGCGCTCGCCATCGTCGCGGGCTGGTACACCGGCACTGTCACGCGCGATCATCATTCGAAGCTGGTCGCTTACGCCGACTCGCTGATGTACGCAACCGTCGCCGATGGTCTGAGCCCGCCGACCTATTGCGCGGACGGTCCGCTCTGGTGGCAACGGCCGCCGCCCGCCGCCGGCGTGTCGACCCCCGCCGAAGCCGCTAGAGCGCGTCTCGCCGCGCCCGCGCCCATCACGAACAAACAGGCTTGAACATGGCATCGCCCACAATTTCATCTAGCGGCGATGTCGTCGCGGACGTCGTTATCGTCGGCTCCGGCGTGGTCGGCGCATTGATCGCCGATCAACTGGCAGGACTTGGCCATTCGGTGGTGATTCTCGAAGCGGGCTTGCGGATCGACCGCGCCACTGCCGTCGAAAACTGGCGCAACATGCCGTTCCCGAATCGCGTCGGCTCGGATTTTCAGGGCTTGTATCCGCAAGCGAAGGCTGCGCCTGCGCCGCTGTACTTCCCGCCGAACGACTACGTTGCGCTGAGCGGTCCGAGCGCGGGCAGTTTCAAGCAGGGCTATCTGCGCACGGTCGGCGGCACGACGTGGCACTGGGCGGCGTCGTGCTGGCGGCATCTGCCCGTGGACTTCAAGATGCAATCGACGTATGGCGTGGGCCGCGACTGGCCGATCTCGTACGACGATCTCGAACCCTACTATTGCCGCGCAGAAGACGCGCTCGGCGTCGCCGGTCCGAACGATCCCGCGCGGCAATCGCCGTCCGAGCGCAGCCGTCCGTATCCGATGGACATGGTGCCGTGGGCTTACGGCGACACGCGTTTCGCCGAAGTCGTCAATGCGCATGGCTATCGATCGATTCCGATTCCGCAGGGCCGCAGCACGCGTCCGTGGAACGGTCGTCCGACGTGCTGCGGCAATAACAATTGCCAGCCGATCTGCCCGATCGGCGCGATGTACAACGGCATTCACACGATTCAGAGCGCCGAGAAGAAGGGCGCGAAAGTGCTGGCAGAGTCGGTGGTTTACAAGATCGATACCGACGACCAGAACAACATCACCGCCGTTCATTTCTACGACGCGAATCACCAGTCGCACACGGCGAAAGGGCGCACATTCGTGCTCGCGTGCAACGGTATCGAGACACCACGTTTGCTGCTGCTCGCGGCAAACGCACGTAATCCGAACGGTATCGCGAACAGTTCCGACCAGGTTGGCCGGAACATGATGGATCACTCCGGTTTTCACTGCACATTCCTTGCAAACGAACCGTTGTGGCTGGGTCGCGGACCGGCGCAAAGCAGTTGCATCGTCGGCCCGCGAGATGGCGCGTTCCGCTCGAAGTATTCGTCGAACAAGATGATTCTGAACAATATCTCGCGAGTCGCGCCTGCTACGGAACAGGCGCTGAAGCTCGGACTCGCCGGCAAGGAACTCGACGATGAAATCCGGCGGCGCGCGATTTTCGGCGTCGATCTGTCGATCAGTCTCGAGCCGCTGCCTGATCCGAAGAACCGTCTTACGTTGAGCAAAACGCGGCGTGATCCGCATGGGCTCGCGTGCCCCGATATCTATTACGACGTCGGCGATTATGTTCGCGACGGCGCGACTGCCGCGCATGCGCAACTCGAACATATCGGGCAGTTGTTCGGCGCGGTCGAGTTCAACATCACGACGAGCCTGAACGCGAATAACCACATCATGGGCGGCACGATCATGGGCGCGAGTGCGAAAGATTCGGTTGTCGACGGCGATTGCCGCGCGCACGATCACGCGAATCTGTGGTTGCCGGGTGGCGGCGCGATGGTGTCGGCGTCGGTGGTGAATACGACGTTGTCGATGGCCGCGCTCGGGATCAAGGCCGCCGATTCGATCGAAAAAACTCTGCGGCGGGCCTGAGATGATCGACCGATTCTTTAACGCGCGCCGCATGATGGATGCGGCCGCGAAGCGTAGCCGTGCCACGTTGGCGGCAATCGTTGCACTGGGTGTCGGCGGCGTTTTGAGCGTTGGAATTTCCGGCAGCGCGTTTGCTCAAAGCGTCGCGAACTCCGTAACACCTGCTGCCGCACCCGACACCGAAGCCGCGTTGATCCATCAAGGTCATCTGTTGGCCATCGCGTCCGACTGCATGGCATGCCACACGGTCGCGGACAAGGGCAAGGCGTTCGCGGGCGGCTACGGCATCGTGTCGCCGATGGGCACGATCTACTCGACCAACATCACGCCTTCGAAGAAGTCGGGCATCGGCAACTACACCGAGGCTCAGTTCGCCCGCGCGTTGCGCGAAGGCGTGCGCGCCGACGGCGCACATCTTTATCCGGCGATGCCGTACACGTCGTATGTCGGCATGACAGATAAGGATGTTCACGCGCTTTACACGTATTTCATGAAGGGCGTCGACCCTGTCGACGACGTGCCGCCGCAAACCGCGCTGCCGTTTCCGTTCAGCATTCGCCAGTCGATGATCGCGTGGAACCTGCTGTTTCTGAAGAATCAGCGCTTCACCGTCGATCCGAATAAAAGCGTCGAGTGGAATCGCGGCGCGTATCTGACGAACGTGCTCGCGCATTGCAGCGCGTGCCATACGCCGCGCAACTTCATGATGGCCGAGGATCTGGATCGCGGCTTCAGCGGCGCGCAACTCGGGCCATGGTATGCGCCGAATATCACGTCCGATCCGGTCAGCGGCATCGGTGCGTGGAGCGATGACGAACTGGTCGCGTATCTGAAAACCGGCCACGTGGACGGTAAGAACCAGGCGGCCGGCGGCATGGCCGAAGCCGTGCAGAACAGCTTGCAGTTTCTGTCGAACGACGATCTGAAATCGATCGCCGTCTATCTTCGCAGCACTGCGCCGATTCGCACGCCGGGGGAAAGCAAGCCCGCATTCGCCTACGACGGACACGACAGCGAAGAAGCGTCGCTGCGGGGTATGTCGAGTGAAAACAGTATCGTGCCGCCGACTTCCGGCGCGGCGCTTTTTAGCGGCTATTGCGCGAGCTGTCATCGCGCGGATGGGTCGGGCAGCAGCGATCAGAGCTATCCGTCGTTGTTCCATAACACGGCGACGGGCGGCGCAAATCCATCGAATCTGATTGCGACGATTCTTCATGGCGTGGACCGCAAGGTAGGCGACAAGCATGTGCTGATGCCGAATTTCGGTGAAGACTCCTACGTGCAGCCGCTGACCGACGAACAGATCGCGACAATTTCGAACTACGTGTTGCAGCGCTTCGGCAATCCGGCAACGACGGTGACTGCCGCCGATGTCGCCGTCGCGCGGCAAGGTGGGCAATTGCCGCTGCTCGCGTGGATTCAACCGTATATCTTGCCGGCGGCTGGCGTCGGTGTACTTGCGTTGCTGTTTGCGGTGTTCGCGGTCTGGAAACGACGTGCGCAGCGTGCGAATTCCATTGCCGGACAGAACGCGGGCTAACCGTTTTGAGCGGATGCGCTGATGTGCGCATCGCTTGTGAAAGGAAAACACATTGATGAGCAAGCTCGCTGTTTCGTTTCTGCTGACGGCTGTCGCATTCAGCGTGGTCGGTGTTGCGCAAGCGCAGCCTCCGCTTATCGCCACGGCTTCGGTGCCTGACAAATTGCCGTACGACATTCCGTATGGTCCTCCGCTGACGCTGGCGCAGGCCCGCAAGATTATCGATGCCGCCGAAGCTGAAGCTCGTCGACGTCATTGGCAATACGCGGTTGCGGTGGTCGATAGCTCGGGCAATCTTTTGTCGTGTGACAAGATGGACGATACGCAATTGTCCGCGCTGGCGATTGCCGAAGCCAAAGCGCGTGCGTCCGCGCAATTTCGTCGCGCGACCCAGGTGATGCAGGACACGGTGAGCAATGGCGCGACGGCTTTGCTCAGCATTCCGGGCATTCTCGCGGGCGAGGGCGGCATGCCGATTGTCGTCGAAGGCAAGCTCGTGGGAGCAGTGGGCGCGAGCGGCGGAGCGGGTGTTCAGGATTCTGTTATCGCCGAGGCGGGCGCGGCAGCGGTGTCGGCGGCGGCAAAATAATTTCATCGAGAACCGCTAGGGAGACACTGAAATGCCATTAGCTTCTTTGAGGCTCACCTTCTGTGCGCGAGCACTGGCTGCGCTGGCTATCGCGGCCACCGCGTGCACGTCGTATGGCGCGGACTGGATCGTATCGGGCAATGACGGAAAGTATCAGCGTGTCGAAGGGCGCGATACGTATCCCGACAATCCGAAGCCGGACACGCTGACTGTTCTCGATGCGAGTCATTTCCCGCCGCTGGTGAAGGCGCAGGTCGAGGTCGAGAACGGCATTCAGGGACCGCCGCAAGCCGTCGCAATTACGCCGGACGGCGGCCTCGCACTGGTTGGCGCGCCGACGCGCTACGATCACGCGAACAACAAGCTGCTGATGGATTCGTTCGTCCAGGTCGTCGATCTGAATGTGCCGGTGCCTGTCGTGAGCCAGATCGATATTGGTAGTCATCCTCAGGGAATTGCGATTGACCGGGCGGGGCGGCTTGCGCTTGTTGCTTGCGTCGACGGTAGCGTGGTGGAGCTTCATATCGACGGTAATCGCGTGAGCGTTGCAGGACGTTTGCATATCGGACAGAAACGTCTTGCAGGTGTGAGTTTTACGCATGACGGGCGGCACGCGCTGGTCGCTTTGCGCGACGAACAGGGTGTCGCCGTGCTCAACGTCGCCGACGGTCAGGTGAGCGACAGCGGCCAGCGTTTGTCGAGCGGCGTAGCGCCTTACACAATCGACGTGTCGAGCGACGGCAAGTGGGCCGTAGTCAGCGACGTGGGCCTCGCCGGATTGCCGTCGTACGCGGGCACGCTCGCGGGCGATGCCGATACCATCACGCTGATCGACGTATCGCACGAACCGTTCCGCGCGGTTCAGCACATGACGGTTCCGTCGCTGCCGGAAGGTGTCGCGATTTCGCCGGACGGTAAGTGGATCGGCGTGCAGGCAATGGACGGCTCGAACCTCACGCCGGACAATCCGGGTCGGCGCACGCACGGCAAGCTGGTCCTGTTCGCGATTCGCGACGGGCAGGCAGTGAAGGTTTCCGAAGTGGAGGGCGGTGAGGCGTCGCAAGGAATCGTGTTTACCGCTGACAGCAAGTACCTGATCGTGCAATTCAACGTCGAGAAGCAACTCGCTTTCTTTGCCGTGGATGGCGGACATCTGCATGAGGTCGGCAAGAGAATGGCGTTGACCGGCGGCCCGTCGTCGATCCGTTCCGCACCGCGCTGATAGCCCGCTGGCGACCACCCGGAGAAGTCCGCCACGCGTCGGATTTTCTCTAAGGGTTGATGTGGCTGCGGTGTTTCATATTGATGTGCTAAAACTCTCTCTGGCAAGAAAGGATGTATCCGGCCGGGCTCCTGGAAGCGTATGCGAATTGGCATGCGTAGCGGGGTCCCGGAGACTTGTGGTGATGTCGGCGTTCATTCGTGTCGTCGACGGAATCAGGGAGGGTCTTATGCAGATGCGCAAGCTCGCGAACATGAGCGCGGCGGCAGGTGGGCTGGTGGAATTGCTGGATCAGCTCGAGTTGGCGCTCGCGGATTCGTCGCCTCGAAAGCCAGTGTTCAAGGCGCTGTTCGACCTGAACCGCCGACTCGGCACTGACCTGACAGACAGGCCACCAGCGCGGGCGAAACGAAGGGCTTCGGCCCAACGCGGGCGGCGCGCCGTGGTCGAGTCTCTACCGCTGTTTTCGTAGACGTGGCGGCGCGAGCGCAATAGAACGGAAGCGGCTCCCGTCACGAAGGCTTGAGCGTTTTCATCGACACCAGCGGTGCGAGAAACTGCTCGAAGTGCGGTAACCAGATAGGCATGGAATTCTCGACCGCGAACATTCCGTGGCCGTTCCTGCCGAACGGCGGTTCGACGATCAATTGTCCCTGGCCGCCTGCCGCCTGAAACGCGGCGAACCATGTCGCAACGACGTCGGGTTCGAAGAACATATCGTTTTGAACGTAGTGCCAGAGAACGGGAACGTGTGTTGTCGACGCGAATTTCCCGATCGTGCCGGCCATCTCTTCTGGGCCGCAAGGCATGCCCGGATGCTTCGACGGATTCCCGCCGCGGCCGCCCGAGAAGTTCACCACCGCCACCAACCCCTTCGGCGCAAAGCTCGCCGCCGCCAGCGACGCGAATCCGCCCGCTGACTGTCCCACCAGCACGACATGATCCCGATCGACCTGAGGCAAGGTGTCGGCATAGGCGAGCGCCGCCAGCACGTCCTGCGCGGCCTGCTTGCCCGCTGTCGTATAGTCGGGATGCTTGCATGAGCCACCGTCTTCGGCATAGGCGCCGCCGGTCGCGCCGAAGCCCCGGCGAATCGGCACGATGACCGCGAAGCCAAGCTGGACGAACGTGTGGATTTGCGGCAGTTCGCGATAGCGGCCGACCTTCGGCCGGTTCAGCGGATCGGGCGGGCTGCCGTGACTCAACACGATCAACGGAAACGGGCCGGGGCCGTCAGGCATGTAGGTGGTCGCCACGATGTCGCGTTCGTGATCGCCGAATAAGCCGTGCTCGGTCATCGGCACCTTGACGACCGTTTCGTGCAGATCGGTTGCGATGGGCGCGTTTTCGTTGGCAGCCAGCGCGGTGCCGGTGACCGACGCGATCAACGCGGCTGAGATCATGAATCCGGTCAAAAGAGGGAGCTTCCGTGTGCGGCGAATAGTCGGTCTCATAGGTGCTCTTCTAATTGATTTCTGTGGCCGTGCGCTTTTCTTACGCGATGGAAGCAATGCAATCAGTGATAGATCGTCTTTGAAGATTGCAGTTTGGAAAACTCGCCATGCCTGAATCTGAACCAGCCTTGTGAACCTTGCATCACGACTTCATCGTCTTGCCAGAAGACGCGTTTGATTGTCATGCGCTGGTTGGCATGTTGGACGGTGGGCGGGCGGCGCTGAAAGTCGTAGAGCACCGGGCCGGAATCGGTTTGCACGAGCATGCGGGAGATCGTGTCATGCTTGCTGTCGATATCGTCGAAATGCGTCAGCGTGTTTGATGTAAAGCGATCGAAAGATTGCTGATCGAGCGTGGCTTCGAAACCGCGATCGACGTGTGTAAATTGCAGCGTGCCGGAGCGCGTCGCGAGCGAGTTGGACGCGCTGCTTTGTGCGTGGGCGCAGCCTATGACGGAGAGAGCGGTGAGAGTGGCGAGGAACAGTCGTTTCATATTGCTTTTCAATTTCCTGTCTGGTCACGGCTGGATGCATGATTGCCGATTGTCCATTGCACTATCCTTCTCGTCAAACGACCGTTATGCACTTCGACAGATGTTATTGCACTCAAGTGACAGGAGAAGCCCGACGTGTCCGACGAATATATTTTCAATGTCTTTGGCCGGATCATCGCGGTCGTCAGAAATCGGGCGCCGGGATCACTAGCTCTCGTTGTCCATGTGTGGCGAGACGCTTCTATCGCAACATTCGTTTGAAAAAATCCACCACATTGACGTTGAACTGCTCGTGAAACGCCGCCCGGTCGAAACCCGGCAGACTAGTGCAGATCTCCGGCCGAAGTCGCGAAAGACGTGCATCGCAAGGCGGCAGGAAATCGTAATGACCGGCGTTGGCAACCATGTGAAAGTCGGGCGCGCGGGGCAAGTGGTCACGTACCGGCTCATCGTAGTCGGGGTGTGGCTGGTGACGATCATCGGCCGCACTCCAGAGTTGCACCGGCGCGTGAACGCCACTTAACCCTGTACGACCGAACGCAAACCCGAACGAAGGCGCGGCGATGACAAGCGCTCCAATACGCGGATCGTGGACCCAGGCGTCAGTAGGTACGTTCGCAATGGAATGCACATTGACGCCGAAATGCCGTAGCGCTTCGCAGAGATCCTGATCCGCGTGAGTCTGGCAAAACGGACCGATTGTCGAGAGGTCCGGGATTGCGCCCGCAGCCACCAGCACAGTGAATCCGCCGTTGGAGAAGCCAAATGCGCCGACGCGAGTCGCATCCAGTTGCGCGTGTCCATGCCAATCGTCGAGCATGTAGTCGATCAGCCGGTGAAGCTGGGCGGGACGGCGCCAAAGTTGCAGGACGCGGCTCTGGTCATCGAAAGTGTCTCCCGCGTGACTGACCGCCGCCGCGACGAAGCCCGCATGCGCCAACGCCAGCGCCGTGTCGTAGTGGCTGCCGTACCAGCCTGCGCCGCCGTGAGACATCACCACGAGTGGCAGTCTATTACCCGCCAGAGGAGCGCCGCGCGCGACTGTCTGGGTGACATCGCCCAACGCGCTCGAAGTCGCCGGCGAATCAGTCGGATACCAGATGCCCACGATGAGTGGCGGCTCCGCGCCGTTCGATATCCTGACCTCCTCAAAGCCGACATCGGTGGCGAAGGCGGCGACCGGGGCCAGACCTAAAAGGAAAATGACAATGACCATCAACCTCACCGAGGCCTCCGTTACCGTCGTCGCACAAACCGAACGGTACACGCATTCGCGTTGGCCCAGCGAATGGCGCAGTGCGGCAAATTAATCGACTGCACAAAGACAGTGGGCCCGATTCGAAGGACAATAGTCGATGTCGATCGAATTACATCGTTGAATTGGAATTGGAGTGAATTGAGCCATGAAGAACACGTCCAGAATCTGGCCCGCGCTTTCTGTGTTGATGCTCTCGCTCGCGGGCTGCTCGACCGGCGGCGTGTCACAGAACCAGCCGGTGTTGAGCGCCGCGCAATGCGCCGATCTGGGCGCGCTTAGACACAACGCGCCTGTGACACCCGAGCGAAGCCGCAGCGAACTGGCGGCCCTGAGAAAAGCGGGCTACGACCCGGGGCTACGGTTCGATCCACATTACCCGGATGATTTGCAGGCGGCGCAGCAACAGGTCGATCTCTGGTACGACGCGCAATGCAGGTGAGCGAGAACCCCCTCTCATAATCTGCGTACCGCCCGGACTTCAGCCAGTGTTCTGGAATTCGGTGCGGCGACCTCGCGCTTGACTGGGCCCCCGCTGAACAGATCGTTGCCACCCACAGCCACCATGACCATTGAACTGACTAAAGAACTACGAGCCGACGCGATCGCCTCCATTCAGCGTTATTTCGAAAAAAATATGGAGGAGCCGATAGGCAATATCGGTGCGGGCGCGCTCCTTGGTTTCTTCCTCGAAGAAATTGGACCTACCATTTACAACAAAGCCGTGGCCGATGTGCAGGAGCGACTCCAGCAGCGTATCTCGGAACTCGATTTCGACGTGCACGAAGACGAGTTCCAGTACTGGAAGAAATACGAAGTCAAATCGAAGCCACGGAAATGAGCGTGGCTTCGACTAATGCGATTTTCGTCAATCGTCGTGCGTCGATGTAGTCGCATCACAACGGCTCGGCGAGATACAGTGGATCATCGAAACCGCCTCACTGCGCTTTCCACGCCCGCGGAACGCGATGAAAATACCTGTCGAAATAGATCAGACTATCGCCGTCGTTGCGTACGCGAATCTCGGTCGTCTCCACGAACATGACCGAATGCGATCCAACCTCCTTCGCTTCGACAATCGTCCCTTGCAAGCTCGCGAGTGCTCCGCGTAGTACCGGCACGCCATCTATACCTTCGTCCCACACCGGCAACTTGAAGCGCTCTTCCATCGACAAACCGGTCATGCCCGCAAAGTGACGTGCAACGCCTTCGAGACTGGCCGGAATGACGTTGATACACACGTTCCTGTTGCCGTTAAAAACGGCATGCATCGCACTGGATCGGTTCAGGCAGACAAGCAGCGTGGGCGGCGCATCCGTGACGGAGCAAACGGCGCTCGCGGTGATTCCGCAGCGGCCGTGTGGACCCGCCGTGGTAATGACGTTGACCGCTGCGCCGAGGTGCGCCATGGCCTGGCGGAATTGCTGCCGAACGGGATCGACTTCGGTGCTGGCCACTCTTTGAGCATTGGACATGTGGGCGTCCCCTATTAGTTGTAGAAGGGTTATCGGATGGTGTCGGATTGAACGGAAGGCAATGCACGAACACGGTTATCGCTAGCGCCTGAAGTGATGTCGCGCGAATTGGCGAGGTAGTGAGAGTGCGTATTTGCGAGCGGGAATTGGCCGGTTATCATTGATCCATGACAAGAACTGGCTGTGCGGGCATGGAGTTGTTTTCGCTGCGCATGTAGATCCGCCAACCCCCGCAGTTCGCAACGAGACTGAATGTCCATGAACGAAGTGTCCCCGCTGGTTTATATCGTCGACGACGACAACGGTATGCGTACGTCGCTTGCGTGGCTGCTCGAATCGGTCGGCATCCGCTCGCAGGGATTTGTCAGCGCAGCGGATTTCTTTGTCGCGTTCGATGCAAAAGTGCCGGCCTGTCTCGTGCTGGACGTCCGCATGCCGGAAACGAGCGGCTTCGACGTGCAGGAAGAATTGAACCGTCGCGGCGCGACGTTGCCGATCATTTTCGTTAGCGGGCATGGCGATATTCCAATGTCGGTGCGTGCGCTTCAGCAAGGCGCCATCGATTTCGTCGAGAAGCCGTACAACTCGCAGCAAATGCTCGAGCGCGTGCAACGTGCGATAAAACTCGCCACGCAGCGTCACGCGAAAGACGTGCGTCTGCGCGAATTGCGCGAGCGCGTGAACTCGCTCACCACCCGCGAGAAAGAAGTGCTGCGCGGGCTGATAGAAGGCAAACCCAGCAAGCGCATCGCGTCGGATATGTCGATCAGCGTGAAAACGGTGGACGTGCATCGTTCGAGCATCAAGGAAAAGCTGGGTGCGGTGTCGATCGCAACACTCGTGC
This sequence comes from Paraburkholderia sp. GAS333, assembly GCF_050435665.1. Lineage (NCBI taxonomy): Bacteria > Pseudomonadati > Pseudomonadota > Betaproteobacteria > Burkholderiales > Burkholderiaceae > Paraburkholderia > Paraburkholderia sp. GAS333. The sequence goes on along the minus strand of NZ_JBNDKS010000007.1, from coordinate 224,411 downwards.
GCGACGTGCTCGAAGTATGGAGCCCGCCGGGCGAGCAACGCGACTAGCGCATGTAAAGGCCGCCGTTCACGTCCCAGCACGCGCCGTTGGCGAAATAGGCATCTGCCGATGCAAGCAATACGGCGACATCCGCAATATATGCAGCGGAGCCAAGCCTTCCTACTGGAATGCCCGCGATCACTGTGGCGAGTTTGTCAGCGGGAACGCTTTCGTGGACGATGGGCAAATCCAGTGGACCCGGCGAGATTGCGTTGACGGTCACGCCATGCGCGGCGAGGTCGCGCGCGAAAACTTTGGTCAACGTGATTGCGCCACCCTTCGCTGCCGCATAATGCGCGCCGGTCGCTGATCCGCCGTTTTGACCGGCTAGCGAAGCGATATTCACAATGCGTCCCGCGCCACGATCCGCGAAGTACTGGCCGAATACCTGGCAACCGAACAACACGCTACGCAGATTGATGTCGATCACCTGATCGAACTGCTCTGCTGTGATCTCCATCACAGGCACGACTTTCGATGCGCCCGCGTTATTGACGAGCGCATCGATCGAAACCCAGCGTTCGATCAGCGCGTCGCGTGCGGCCTCGAAATCGGCTTTCGATGAAACGTCAAGTCTGAGCGCGCACGCGCTCGATCCGTCTTCACTTAACTCTCGCGCGAGCGCTTGCGTCGGTTCGACCGCGATATCGGCCAATGCGACGTTGTAGCCCGCTGCGTGGAAGCGGCGTGCGACCACTGCACCCAGTCCACGCGCAGCACCGGTGACAATTACTGTTCTGTTCGACATGTTGAAACTTTCCTTTGAGTACGCATTAACCAGCGGAACACTTGTGTCATGGCGGATTCGCTGTTTTTAGCGAGTGAGAATCGCCTCGATATGCGCCGCAACAGCACATACCATTTCGTCCGCCCCTTTGCGTCCGACGATCTGCAAACCCGCTTTTAACGGCGAGTTTTTCAGAGGGACGGGAAGCGTGAGCGCGGGATGTCCGCTGAGGTTGAAAGGACGAATCAACGACGACATGCCGATGACCGATGTTCCAGCGCGCGCAGCTTCGACGGTAATGGGCAGCGTGGGCATTGTCGGGAGCACGAGGATGTCGGCGTCTTCCAGCGCGCGATTGACTTCATCGGTAAAGCTACGTCGCACGCTTTCGGCTGCTTCCAGGTCAGCGGGCGTCGTGTTGGCAGCGGCGCGCAATCGGGATTCGATATCGGGTCCGAGCTTGCCGGTTTCCACTAAATGGCCGAATGCCTGCCAGGTTTCCGCGTTGATAACGGCGAGTCCAGCCGAAAATGCGGCGCTCATGAGTTCGAATTCGACACGGTGCGAAGCTAATTCCGCGCGTTGTAGGGCGGCTTCAATCGCTTGCGTTATGTCGGTGTCTGCCTCCACGGTGACGATGCCTACACGTACACCGGTGGCATCGCGACGCGCATCGCCCGTATTGAATGATGGGTCGATCGCCGACATCAGGCGAATGATCGTGTTCATGTCACGCGCAAACGGTCCGACGCAATCGAGCGTCGTCATGCGGGGCGCGATACCATCGCGCGAAACACGGCCGAACGTTGGTTTGAGTCCGATCACGCCACAACACGCAGCGGGTCCGCGAATCGAGCCGCCGGTGTCGGTGCCGAGAGCGGCATCCACGAGGTGGTGTCCAACTGCGGAAGCAGAGCCACTCGACGAACCGCCCGGAATGCGCGCCGGGTCCTGTGGATTCGGTGGCGTTCCATACAGATCGTTAATGCCGGTCATGCCGAATGCCAACTCGTGCATGTTCGTTTTGCCCGTGATTCGCCACCCTGCATCGAGCAGACCCTGCACGACTTCGGCATGCGTGGAAGCAGGTGGTGCATCGGCCAATGCACGACTCGCGGCGGTCGTCGGATAGCCGGCAATGTCGATGCTGTCCTTGATCGCGACTGAGGGCGCATTCGTGTCGCCAGACGTTGCGAGGTGGAACTGTTTGAGAAATGCGCTCATACGGGAACTCCGTTACGCGGATTGACTTGCCACGGTGCATCGAAAAGACGTTCAGTGCGAAAGTGTTGAATCAGCCACGTCAGTCCTTGATCGTGACGAGAGGGCACGAAGTCCACTTCAAGGCGCGCAGCGATCAACTCCGCTTGCCCATCGATATAGCCGGATGCCTGCAACATGATCCAGCGTCCCCTGGCTTTATCGGCATCGTCAGCCACTTCGATATGTTCCGAGGTCAGGAAATGCACGTTGGTCGAAAAATGCGGCGTGGGCGGCAGATACCGCTGCAGCATCGCGACGATCTGCGCGCGTCCGTGCAGACATCCGAACTTGTTTGCGTATGGCGAGCCGATACCTTCCCACACGGCGTCTTCTGAAAAGAGCGCGGCGAGCGATTCGCCGTCGAGTGCCTGCGTGGGAACGTCGCACAACGCCATGTAACGCGCGATGGTTTTGCGCACCGAGTTCTGAGCTTCAAGTGCGATCAATCGCGCCTGCAACGCGCGCAATGCCGTCGTGTGGAATGTCGATTCGGTCATGAACATCAGCCGTTGTTCGTTGCCGAAGTTGCTGCGGCAACAGCAGGCGGAACAGCCAGCGCGCGGCCGACACGCGCCTCGATCTTGCCGTAGCGCCACAGGTTGTACTCGCCCACTGGCGTGGTTCGATACAGATTGCAGACGGCGACCGCCGTGTCGAAATCGGCGACATCGGCCATGATGTAGAACGTCCACGGCGCGCTGTCGGCCTGGCCGACCACCAGCCGGTCGTCGTCCATGATGCCGAGGACGCGCACGTTTTCCATCGACTCGACGGCGCTCAGCATCTTGCCGTAGGCCTGCCACACTTCGCCGATCTGCTCGCGCGGCAAGTCGAAGAAATTCTGCGTGACTCCGCAGCAGAAAAGTACGCGTAAGGGCAGGGTGCGAGTGTCGGTCATGGTGAGTTTCCTAGTGTTGAATGTCGAATAAAGCGTGTTCAGAGATAACCGGGAATAGGTGGCACGCCGACGAACACGGCACCCGCTCCGTCATAGTTGCCTTCGCCGAGAAACGCGTGTTGCGTGACGACCATCGAGTCGCGCATCAACCTTTGCAGCGGATGCGTGCGATAGATCGCCATCGTGCCGCCGAGCCGGTACGCGCGGTTCACCACGTCAGCGCCTTCGCGCGCAATCTGAGTAGCCGACAAACGCAACAGACTGACCTGGTCAGGCGTTACTTCGTTGCCTGCAAGAATCGATTGCCACACGCTATCCGTCGATTCGTAGAAGAACGCGCGCGCCGAGCGCAGTTGCGCTTCGGCTTTTGCAAGCTCGATCCGGTAGTAAGCGCGGTCTGCGAGTTGTGGCGCACCGGTCGTAGTCTTGCGCCCGCCCGCCATGTTGTTCGCGACATCGAGTGCGGCCCGGGCGAGACCCAGGTTCACGACCGCCAATACTTGCGCCGCGTAGGCGATGGTCGGATAGCGATAGAGCGGCTCGTCGACGGTCGGTGCGCCACCGCGCACGAAGGTCCAGTCTTGTGCGACGAACTGGTCGGTTACGCGTAAATCGTGGCTGCCGGTGCCCTGCATGCCGACCACGTTCCAGTTCTCGACGATCTCCACCTGTTCCGCACGGAACACAGCCGTTTGCGGCTTGCCAGGTGCGTTGCCTGCGTTGCCCGTGCTGATCCCTACGCCGAGCCAGTCCGCGCCCTTGCAACCGCTCGCAAACTTCCACAATCCGTTCACGCGATACCCGCCCGTGGCAGGTGTCGCGGTCTGAACCGGAAAGAGACCGCCCGCGAACACTTGGTCCGGCCCGTTCGCATAGATTGCGGCTTGCGTGGCGAGCGGCAGCGCGGCGAGATACACGTTCGCCGAGCCGAAGCTGGCAACCCACGCGGCCGAACCGTCGGCCGCTGCGATGCGCTCGATCATCTGCAGGAATTCGCCAGGCGCGCGCGCGTCACCGCCAAAGCGCTTCGGTGTGGCCGCACGATAAATGCCCACACGTTTCAGCTTGTCGATTACATCGCGTGGTACGTGTGAGAGCCGTTCGAATTCTTCGCGTCGTTGAGCGATTTCCGCGATCACGTCGTCTAGTGTGAGTTCATCCGTCTGATCGACGAGGTCTTCCTTCTTTACGGCAGCGGTGAGCGACATGAGCGTCTCCGAACCTTTTAGTAGTTGAGGATAAAGTGGGGAAGGTGTGCAGGCCGCACACGGTGATGCCAGTCTAGGAACACAAAAAATCGCGAACAATTGGGAAGAGACCGTGCGGCATACGGTGATTCACCGGGTCCGCTAAAGAAATCTTTAGAGGTCGGCTGAGGGCGCCGGTGGTATGGTTGAATCTCGCCAAAACTGTCGTTCGATTGCCGCTCTCCGCATTGGAAATGTGCTCCATGGATTCGCTCGCCGAAGAAGATTTCCGCCTCCTGCTCGATGCACTGACCCAATGCGTGCTGTTGCACGATGCGCGGACGAAAGCCATCGTCTGGGCCAATCGTGCAGCGTGTGTCGCGCTCGGTTTTTCGGTGGAAGAACTGCTGCCGCTGAAAGCGCATGACATGACACGCGACGACCTCAAGTACCGGCGCGAGATCGCTGTCGACGCGATGGATCGTTCGGTCGCGAACGGGCCGCAGGCATACGAGTGGTGTTATCGCTCGCGAGCGGGTGTCGACATGCTGTCGGAAGCGATTGCCACTTACGTGCCGTTGCGCGAGCGTGCGGTGGTCATGGTGCAGTTTCGCGACATCAGCGCGGAAGAGGCGATGCGTCAGAAACTGCGCAGCTATGAGATGCGTCTGCGCGAATATATGCAGGATCTCGGCGAGGGCGTGGCGGTGATCACGCCGCGCGGGAATATTGCGTACCTCAGCGAATCGGGGCGGCGCGTGCTGGGAATCGCACATGATGCGTTGTTTGAAGAGGCGGCGCTCGATTACTGCATGCCCGTTGATCGCGAACGACTGATAGCGCAATTGCGCGGTGCGACGAAGCGGCGTTCTACAGCGGCGCAGCGCTATCGCATCGTACGTCGCGATGGTGTTGAACGCTGGCTGCGCATTACGTGCCGGCGCGTCAATATCGATGATGACTTGAACGGCGTGCTGCTGCACTTTCGCGACATCAGCGAAGAAGTGGCAACGGAAGATGCGCGCCGTACCGAGGCGCGAATGCTCGAATACGCGGGCCGATATAACGCAATGGGCGAAATGGCGACGGCGATCGCGCACGAATTGAGCCAACCGCTCGCGGCAGTACGCAATTTTGTCGAAGGCGCGATTCAGCGGTTGAGTCCACTCGACGCAACAGCGGACGCAATCTGGGGTTTGCGTGCCGCAGACCGCCAAGCGGAGCACGCCGCGCACATTATCAAAAGCGTGCGTGAGTTTGTCGTGAAGCGCGAGCCGGTCGAAACGCAGGCAGACCTTCGCGATGTACTCGCGGAGGTCGCGTATTTCATCCAGCTTCGAGCGCGCGATGTAGGCGTCACCGTGACGATCGAGCAACACGATACGCCGCTGCCGATACGCTGCGAGCGGGTGCTGGTCGGTCAGGTGATTCTCAATCTGGCCTTCAATGCCGTTGAAGCGTTGACGGATGCAAAGCAAGCTGCTGGCATTGTGACGCTCGCCACGTCCGCACACGACGGGGCGGCGGAGCTTCACGTCATCGACAATGGCCCCGGTGTACCTGCTGAAGCTTTGGGCCGTCTGTTCGACGGCTTTTCGTCGTCTAAAGCGGGTGGGAACGGCATTGGGCTGTCGTTGTGCAAGAACATCGTCTCGCGTCATGACGGACGCATCTGGGCGCAGCGTTCGGCGTCGGGCGGACTCGATTGCCGCTTTGCGTTGCCATTGTTGCCGCGCGCGTAAAAGCATGGCGAACCGGATCTAGCGGCCTAATGCGCGCGCGGTTTGGCCGCCAATGCCGAAGTCCGTGTTCGGAATGTCCTTGATCATCACGCGGGTGGATTGCAGCGGTGCATCGAGTATCGCGGCGGTTGTCTCCGATAACTGCGCAATAAGCGCCTGCTTTTGCACATCGGTTCGCCCCGCAATCAGAATCGCAACGATCACAGGCAAAGCGGCGGCGGTAGTTTTGCCACCGAGGCCGATATTCGCAGCGGGCAATTCGGAGAGCAGCACGCGAACGGACTCTGCGGGCGCACTGATTGCATCGACGGTGGCTTGCGTCAGTGCGTTGATTAAAGACGCTTTACGTTCGTCCGCGTGACCTTGTGGCAGATAGACTTCGAGTGTCGGCATGGTGATGGCGTCTCAACCTGAAGAAGCGTGCGCGCCGACGCAAACATGCATCGACGCGCGATTGAAGATCAGAGCAGGAAGCCGATCGCGCTGAGTGCGTCGGTGGAATCGATCAGGCGGATAACCTTCTCGACGAGTCGCGGCTCGCCACTCGCCATGCTGATCTTATGCGTGAGATTGGCGGCGAAAATGGTCGACACCCCGCGCTTGTATGCGATTACCACTTGCGATGAGTTCACTTCGATCACATCGGCGCTATCGCTCGACAGCGTGAAGCGCGATACCGTACGCACTGTACGAGCCGCGTCGGATGCGGATGCCGAGTAACCGGAGGTCATTCGCTGCACGCGTTTCTCACGCATGTCCTGATCGTCATAGGCGTAGTTCAGCGTGGCCGCGTAGTCGGTTGCGTCTGGATCGATCGGCACCACGTAGTGGCCTTTTGGATCCCACAATTCCAGCCATGCGTGATAGTCGCGGTGATCGAGCAATTCGGCTTCGCGCCAGATGAATTCGATGGCGCGCGAGAAAGTCTGCTGGGTAAAGAGTGCGTTGCGGTCATCCATCATGCTTGCTCCATCATTGCGCGCCATTGCTTGTAGGCTTCGCGCATGCCGGTTTCATCGGTGGCGTGGGCGGTTTTTTCTCCGTTCGCAGACGTGGTTTCGCGGTTCAGCCCGCGATTGACGAGGATCGGTACGTCCGGCCCTGCGTGCGAGCCGCGCTGTACGCGCTCCCATGCTTCGGCGTCGTCGGGACTGCCGAAACCGAATGGGCCCTGGAAATGTTCGTGGATGCGCAGGCGCACGCGATTCGCTTCGTCGGGGCCGCCATCCATTGCAAGGGCGACGTGGCGAATCTCGGTCTCGTCGGCCGAAATCGGGCGCAGTACGCGAAAAAATGCCATCGACAGCGCGAGGTTCGGAAAGAGGTTGAGATTGAAGCCGACGCCCATTAGCGAACGCACTATGCGGCGGACCTCTTCTGGCGAGTGCTTTTCTGCGAGTTGCGCCGCGAGTTCGCCGAAGCGTTCGGGCAAAGGCGCGCCGTCGTCCTGATCGAGATCGACGATTTCAGGCACCAGCACCGCGAGACTGTGACCGTTGCCCAGCGAGCGGCAAAACGCCTGGTCGCTTGTCATGAAGCTGGTGATTGCTGCAGCGGTTTCGTCGTCGATCGACTTCATCCACGACTTGTGTACGACCGGAAAATGGTAGAGGTCGGTCGTATTCTCAAGCTGGATTTTCCAGTTACCCTTGAACTTGAATTTGTGTTCGCCGTTCGCCTTGATCGGATAACCCGCGCCCTGTTTCATGAACAGATCGATCCACGGCTTCGCTCCGCCGAGAAAGTCTTCCAGCGGTTCGATCGTTTCGTTGAAGCTCGCGAAGATCAAGCCTTGATAGATGCCCACACGCAGCTTCTTCAACGGCAAGTCGCCCTTTTCGCAGACGCCTTCGTAGCCGTCGCCATAGGGCAGCGCGCGCAACGTGCCGTCGAGCGCGTAGGACCAGCTATGGTAGGGGCAGGTAAAGCCTTTGGCATTGCCTTTGTGCTCTTCGCAGACGGTCGCGCCGCGATGACGGCAGCGGTTCTGCAACACGTGTACCGCACCGCTCTTGTCGCGAACCACGATGACGGGCTGCCGGCCGATCGTCGTTGTGACGAAATCGCCTGGTTTCGGCAATTCGCTTTCGTGCGCGACCCAGATCCACGTCTTGTAGAAGATGCGCTCAAGTTCTGCTTCGAACAGATCGGCATCGTAATAGAGGGAAGGCGCAATGCGATCGCTTTCGGCGCGTTTCGCTAACGCGCTTGTGTCGATGGTTTGATAGGTCGGCGTGCTCATCGTATTCGCTGTGGGAAGAGTGGGTTAGTTGATCGAGCGACTAACAACGAGGATGGCGGAGCATTCATGCAAATCAGCACATCCTCTCGTTGACATCAGTCTCTCTTTCCGAAGATCATGCGTCAAATCGATTAAAAAGCGGTCGGGGAATAAGTCCGATCTATATCTTGAGGTTCCCATGACATCCATCGACCACGTCGATCTCAATCTGTTGCGCGTGTTTCATGCAATCGTCGAGGAGCGCAGCCTGACGAAAGCGGGGGACCGCCTCGCGTTGTCGCAACCCGCGGTCAGCTATTCGCTGGGGCGCTTGCGTACGCTATTCGACGATCCGCTGTTCGTGCGCACTCGTGCGGGTATGCAGCCCACACCGGTGGCGCTGGAGCTTGCTGAAATCGTCGGACGTGCGCTCGACACCGTGCGCCAGGCGCTGCGTTACGCGGAGCGTTTCGATCCGGCGACGAGTACCCGCACGTTTCGTCTTTCGCTTTCAGATGCAGGGGAAATGGCGTATTTGCCGGCTATTTGCGCAGCATTGCACGACGTCGCGCCGCGCGTGAAATTGCTGGTCGAACCGTTGCCAGTTGAAGAAATTGAAGAGGCGCTCCGTTCGAGCCGACTCGACTTCGCGATCGGCAATCTGCCTTCGCTACTGCCGCGCACGCGGCATGCGTTGCTGTTCGAAGAAGCCTACGTGTGCATGACACGCAAGCGTAAAGGGCTACCGGCAGGGAGTACCTTGAAGCTCGAGCAGTTTCTCGAAGCGTCACATGTGCAGGTGCGTTCACTCGAACACAGCCATCATGAACTCGACGATGCGTTGCGCGCGCAAAGAGTCGGACGCAATATATCGCTGGCGTTGCCGCACTTTGTAGCGGTGCCGGGTGTGCTCGCCGTCACCGATCTCATCGCGACACTGCCGGAAAGGCTCGCGCATATCCTCAATCGTGGCGACGCGTTTCGAATCTATGCATTGCCTGTGCAGCTGCCGAAGGCGGCCGTCACGATGCACTGGCACGAGCATTTTCACGAAGATGAAGGCATTGCATGGATGCGTGATTTGATGACCGACATCCTTGCGAACTTCCAGAAAAAGATCTGAGCCTTAAAGGTCGAGTACCAGTACGGGAGAGCGCGAGCGTGAAATGCAACAGCAGATCACGCTATTGCTCGCGCGCTCCGCTTTGCTCAGACAATGATCCCGATGCTCGGGCTCGCCGCTCACCACGTCGACCATGCAGGTGCCGCAGACACCCTCGCCGCACGAGGTATCCACTTCGATGCCTATCGATGCGAGTGCTTCCACAATGGAGGTTTTTTCATTTACTCGCACGGTTTGCCCTGAGCTCGCAAGACGCACATCGAAGCTGTCGAGCGATGCTTCGCCGGGGGTTGGAGGTTCAGCTTTGAAGCGTTCGAGGTGGATCGAACCGGCGGGCAAGCGCGTTTGTGCAGTCTCGACGACCCGATCCATGAACGGCGCCGGGCCGCAGGTATAGACGTGCGCATTCGGTCCGGTATCGCGCACGCACGCATCGAGTTCAGCAACAAGGCTTTCGCGCTCTACGCCGAAATGTAGCTTCACGTGCTTATCGAAGGGCGCGCGCGTGAGCAACGTCATGAACGCAGCATGCGTTTCGCTGCGCGCAAAATAGTGCAGCGTAAAACGAGCATTCCGCTCGACAAGGCGATACGCCATCGAAAGCAACGGCGTAATGCCGATACCCGCGCCGATCAGAATGTGTTCGTCCGCGTTTTCTTCGAGCCGGAAGAGATTGCGCGGTGCGCCTACTGACAATTCAGTGCCGACCGTCACTTCTTCATGCAGCGAGCGCGAACCGCCGCGCGATTGATCTTCCTTTTTTACGGCGAATAAATGGGAATCGACGCAGGCGGGGTCGCCGCAAAGCGAGTATTGACGCGTGATACCGGACGGACTCGTGACGTCGATATGCGCGCCCGCGTCGTAGCCGTCGAAGGGAAGGCCGTCGACGCGCGAGATGCTGAACGACCGCACGCCGTGCGCTTCCTCGCGCAGCGCGTCTACCCGGACTTTCAGGGTGGGAGCTTGCATGATGCCTTCCGTTGCATTGATAAGGGACGATGCGTTGAGGTTAGCGACATGCTTTCAATAAGCCAAATAGATTAAAAAGCGGTGTGGATATCAATGAGGGTTATTTGTTCGGGTGGTTTGTGGGGCGTTTGGTATCGGCCTAAGGTCTCATTGACCTGCCAGAACTCTGGAGATCATATTGTGTTGAGAGAGTTCGCCTGCCGGCAGATCCTGCATTGCGGAAAAGAAAGAGTCTGGAACTCCCGGCGGAGGTGGTCTGAACACCGACGGGCCATCAAGCCGACGACCGAAGGATGCCGTGAGGCAGGGATAGCGGTGCACGCGTCCGGCTAGCCCCTTCTGGCTGTCGGCTGGCGAACCGCGAATGTCGTGGGTGTCCGCTTCGATATGAATCGTAGGGAGAATGCAGGCATGGACTGGAACCGTTGGTACAGTTTGAAGAGCTACTTAAGGTCTTCGCTGTGGACTGTGCCGGTCATCGCAGTCGTGATCTATGCCGTTGTGAAGCCTGTGACTGAAGTGGTCGGAAGGTGGATGATCAGCCAGGGAACCCTTGATCCGAAAACCGGATTTCTTGGGTTGTCCATGACCGGGGCGCGGTCGCTGCTCGGTGATATCGTTTCTGCCGACATGGCGTTTCTGGTATTTACGTTCGGTTCACTGCTCGTCGCAATCCAGGTCGCCGGCGGCCAGTACACTCCGCGAATCATCGCGACGACACTGCTGCGCGATAACACCATCCGTAGCATCTCGGGACTATTCGTCTTCACACTGCTGTTCGCCGACAGAACGCAGAGCTGGATGGGTGAGAGCGAGGTACATCAGCTTCAGGTGTTTATTACGGCGCTATTCGGATTTGCGTCCGTCGTTGCTTTCCTGTTCCTCATTGACTACGCCGCGAAATTCCTGCGGCCCGTCAGCCTGGTGGCTCGCGTTGGAGAGCAAGGGATCACGGCCATCGAGCATGTTTACCCCGCCCCTGCTACGGGCGTAGCAACCTCGACGGAACATGACAAAGAGCGGGGCGCACCTGATCGCATTGTTCTCCAGCGGGGCAAATCCCGCATCGTTCTGGCCGTGAATCTGGAAAGGCTCGTGGCCAGAGCGCGGCGTGCTGACGTAGTTATCGAATTCGTGCCGCAAGTCGGTGATTTTGTCGCGGTGGACGAGCCCTTGTTTTACCTGTACGGGAACTCCGGCGCAATCGACGAGATCAGGCTGCGCACGCTAGTCGCTTTCGGAACGGAACGCACGATGGAGCAGGATCCCATGTTCGCGTTTCGAATTCTGGTGGATATTGCACTGAAAGCGCTATCGGCAGCGATCAACGATCCCACCACTGCAGTGCTTGCAATCGACCAGTTGCACCGGCTATTGCGCATGGTGGGCAAACGGTCTTTGCACACCGAAGAAATAGTGGATGGGGCGGGGCGGGTGCGCGTGATCTTACGGACGCCGAATTGGGAAGACTTCGTGCACATAAGTTTCCGCGAGATACGACAGTGCGGCGCGGGCAGCATCCAGATCGCGCGGCGTATGCGCGCAGCGATCGAGAACCTCATCCAGAGCCTGCCGGAGCATCGCCACGACGCATTGCGTGCCGAGTTGGCGCTGCTCGATCGTGCGATTACCTCGAAGCATCCGTTCCCGGAGGACCTGGCGTTGGCCCGCATTCCCGACTCCCAAGGGCTAGGAGGTTCGGCGGTCTCGACGGCAAACAACTAGCTTTCTGGGAGCAAGCCATGCGCAAACTCATTATGGGCATCGTCGAATTCCGCGAGAAAATGCTGCCGCAATACGCGAAACAGTTCAGCAAACTGGCACTCTCGCAAGCGCCTGACGCGCTCTTCATCACGTGCGCGGACAGCCGGGTTGTCCCTGATCTGCTTGCCTCGACCCATCCGGGCGATCTGTTCACGATGCGTAACGTCGGCAACCTGATTCCGCCGGCGACTGCGGAGGGGGTTTCTACCGGAGACTTCTCTGAGGCAAGCGCGATCGAGTACGCATTGCTGGTGTTGAAAGTCGCGAATATTGTTGTATGCGGGCATTCCGAGTGTGGTGCGATGAAAGCCGTCTCTACACGCAAAGCCAAGCTGAAAACGCCGAACCTGGATAGATGGCTGTCGCACGCCAGCAACGCAGCATTTCGCCTCGAACAGGAAGGTCCACTCGATGACAGGTTGAAACCGCACGATCAATTGTCGCAACTCAACGTACTTGTGCAACTCGAGCATCTCATGACCTATCCCATTGTGCGTCGGCAGGTCACCGCCGGGGCGCTGGTATTGAGTGGCTGGTGGTTCGACATCGCAACTGGCGACATGTATGCCTACCTGCGCGCGAGTCGCTCATTCGAAATCATCGACCGCGCGATGGCGGATGGGATCATTGCGCGGCTTGCCGCGCGGGCGCGGTGAAGGTGACCGAAGCTCCGGTACATAAAACGCATTCTCGGGTTGAGGATGCACAAGATGCCATCATGCCTGCGCTCCGCGTACGCTGGGCCCGCCGCGCATCCTGGGTGTGTGCCGCTCTGGCGTTCGCCGCGCTGCCTTGCCTGTCGAATGCGCAGACCGAGCCGGTCCCATTGACCAGCAATACTGTGGTCGGCGGCAACGTGAAGCAGCATGCCAACGCCGTGCTCGCGATCATGACCTACACGACAGTCCCCGACGTTACGACCAGTAACCTGTCGGTCAATAGTGGCACCACCGGCAATCCCGGTTTCGGTCAGTCGCAGTTTGGCGGGGGCTTCACTATCAGTCGATCCTTCCCGCTGTACCTGGAGGGCACGCTCGCCTACAGCCGTTACGATCCGATCTTTGTCGCTACGGAAGGCGCCCAGCAGCGCGAGGTCCCGACAAAGTGGAACACGTTCAGCGGCACGGTGGGCGTCGGCTGGGATTTCAGGATCACGGATGAACTGGTGTTCCGTCCGATCCTGAACGGTACGATTGGACGGGTCTCGAGCGATCTGAAGGTGGGACAGACACTCTTCAATCACGTCACTGATAGCAACCTGCAGTTCCTGGAGAATGGCTCACTGGACGCGTACGGATACGGTGGCTCATTAATGCTCGACTACGAGCACTACCGCGAAAACTACGAAATCGATGCCGAATTGCGGGCCACTGACATCTACCTGCGCAGCTTCGGCGGTTCATCGGAGGCAGTTCAGGGATCGGCGATGGCACAGCAAGTGAGCCTGTGGACACGCTGGAGAGCGCCTACCGGCTGGCACGCGCTGGACCGGCCAGTCCGCTATGTGCTGGAAGCCGCGTATTCACACTATTTTGGCGACAGTGCTGGCGTGCTGGGGTTTAACGACCTGATGTCGTTGGGAGTCGGACTTGAACTCGATAGCAGCAAGTACCCCATTATCATCACGCGTACGCGCGCGATGGTTCGATACGTGTTCGGACATAACGTGCATGGCGTGTCGTTTGGCTTTGCGATGAGTTTCTAGCTCTTTCGCACAGTCAGTGTTCATAGGCTGGTTTTCGGGTAACACTTCGTTGCGCGTGGCCGTTACTTCCCAAGGCGGGGAATACTCCAAAAGCCTTAACGTGTTGCCCCGACCACCGAATACGTATCGGCCTACAGACTGAGCAAGCGGCGACGCCTTTTGAGACTTGTTCGACGCCAGCCTGTGTCCGAAGGTTCGCACGTATCGCGTGTTCCGGTCAGAAACATTCAGCGTGCCGAAAAAGCCGTGAATAAAGACGACCGCTGAAGGATTTCCCCTACTCCTTTTAAATGACGTCGACGCCTGTTATTTGCCTCGGCCCAACGTCGAGCTTAGACGATGACTCACGACAAGCCGGCAGTCGTTTGACTAGCCTTTTTATAGCCCAGCGCTTGCAGCAGTCTGAATCCTTCGGGCCAATCGCCCAGCTTGCTATCTGCATTGAGATGTCCTTGCGCTCCAACTTCGACAAGTTCGCTGCCCCACGCGTTGGCACAACGGCTCGCGTGCTCCACGCTGCCATACGGATCGTTGGAACTGGATACAACAACAGTAGGAAAGGGTAGCCGCTTCGAGGGCAGCGGAGCAAATCCGGTTGCGAGCGCAGCGGGGAACGCCGATGCGGCAGGGTCCGGCACTGCGACGAGCAGCGCTCCACGAATTCGGGGCGAATATAGGCTCGCCCAATGTGCCACTGCGAGGCATCCGAGACTGTGCGCCACGATGAGCGTGTCGTCGTCGCTTTGCGCCAATTGATGTTCGATTGCAGATACCCAATCGTCGCATGCAACCTGATCCCAGTCTTCGACAACGAGTCGCTGCCAATCGGGATGCGATGCCTCCCATACACTTTGCCAGTGCAGTGGACCGGAATTTCCAATACCGGGAACAACGAACACGGGGTGGACCATCGGCTAATTCTCCATCGTTGAATGAGCCTCCAGTGTAAAAGCGCACGAATTCTGGCAACATCCAAAATCAATTGAATTAGTTGCATCAACCAGTCAAATCAACGGAAGTTGCTCGACCGCACAAATGAAACCTAAGCAGATGACGTTGGACCGGCTGGATTGGCGAATATTGGAGGCGCTTCAAAGCAATGCGCGCATCAGCAACACCGAACTTGGCAAGCAGATCGGACTTTCACAGCCGGCCGTCACGGCCCGTATAAAACGACTTGAGGAACAAGGGGTCATCGAAGGTTACGCGGCGCGGATCAATCCCGCTCTCGTAGGCCGCGGAATTGCAGCCATCGTCCGGATCAGGACCACGCATGCCCAGATCAGACATTGCTTGAGTACTTTCGAAGCAATGCGCGAAATCATCGAGGCGCATCGCATCACCGGTGAAGACTGCTTCATGGTGCGGATCGTGGTCGAGGATATGGCACAACTGGAGCAGGCTATCGACACGCTGGCGAAGTTCGGCCCAGTGACCACTGCTGTCGTGCTGGCGAGCTATCCCCCGAAGATCATCCGCGGATCGCTACTTTGAATGGCTGTCATGTAGAAAAGGCAGTTTTCTGCTGGGGGTCGGCATGGGCTGGTTGCTACCGGGCTCGGTGAGGCCATGAAGAGACGTTGCAACATTGAACACGATAGTCCGCAGTTGGCGGATTAGCAGACGGCATACTTCTCGCCAACCGAACGGGCATGGAGTGACGGATTGACGAAGACGATGCGCCGGGATCAGGGCTGTATGATGCCGCCGAGAGTGGCCCACTAGTACACCGAGCGAAAGCAAGCACTATGGCGACAATATTCGTAGATTCGACCGAAATAACCGACTGGCCGTCGTTTCACTCTGTCTTTGCGCAAGCCCTTGGCTTCCCCGCGTTCTACGGACGCAACATGGATGCGTCTATTGATTGCCTAAGTTATCTCGATGTTCCGGCCGCCGAGATGACGACCGTGCACGTGAGTCTGAACGAGACGTTGGCAATACAGGTTGGAGCCGTTGACAGCTTTCGTACGCGCTGCCCTCAGCAATCAAATCAGGCCTTCAGTAGCGATGAATCTGCAAATCGGACATGCGTATCCCACTTCTCTCCGCAAAGCCCGGCTTTGAATAACTCAGTCAGAGTAGTCGCAATGTCGCAGGAATAAAGTGACTACCTAGGCTCGTCAACGAAAATAGACTGAACCTGCGCCGCAGGCCCGGAAGGTTCTCCGGAAGTCACCGTTGCCGTCACTCTCACCCTAAGGTTCTGAAGTTTCGCCGCGTCGTTCCGGCTAATGCCTTTAAGCGTCCAAACGCCTCTCGTATCGTCGTAAACGACCGCGTAGACGAAAGGTTCGTTGCCGCGCAAAACGAGCCGGCCATGAAGCTCAATCGTATCGCCCGGATGGACGCTTCCCGCGAGAACAGTGCAGGCAGATAGCAACGCGGTGATGAAAGCAGTTTTCTTCAGCACGATGGTTCGGATAAGTTTCTGACGGTATGGCCCAATAGATTAACGGGCCATTACTTTAATAGTGCATGAATAAAGCCGCCTCGGCGACGAGGCGGCTCAAGGTCGAAGCTTCAATAGACTTACTGAACGACAACCGTCAGCGTCGTGCCTGGAGGCACTGCTACTGTCTCCTGATACGTGCCCAGCACGTGATAACGGAAAAGCGGCAAGCTGGAGAGACCCAGCAACACACTCGGCGACGTCGCCGGAAAGTATTGCGCAACAAGCGAGGGGTCGACGGCGGGCAGCGTGAAGCCACTGTCGGTCCGAGCCGGGAACGAATACTCGGCAATGTTCGCGCCGAGCGGAATTCTCGAACCCGCAGCCGCTGCAAAGTGACGAAACTCCTGTTGAACACTCGATCCCGAGCGGTACTGACTAATCGCGTCGTTGAGCATCGTCAGCGAGTCCGTCGAGCTTTTATCGTTCAGCAGTGCCTTGTAGAAACTCAGGCCCAGTTGCCGATTCAGGAAGCCGCCGAACGAGCCATTGGTCGAATAGCTGTCGCATCCTATGTCCATCGCGTCCCACGTGGTCAGCCCGCACAGATTGCTACCGTGGTTGTTATAGGTCTGATATTCCGGGAAGCGGTTGTCGCGCACCGAGTTGTACGTCGGGTCGAGTTTGAAGCTTGCCCAGTCCTCCATCATCATGGCGGTCATTTCTTCGAGCCACGTTGCGTACATGTACGGTTGGCCCATCAGCATGCCGCGGCGGTAAAAGTTCTGCATATGCAGACTCTCGTGCGCCATGGTCGTCTGCATAGCCTGAACGCCGGCGGCTCCGCCAAGATATAGCGTTTCCGAGTCCAGATAGAGCGACAGGTCCTCGTTACTCGTCGACGTAACACCAGTGCCCAGGTTCGTGAAGTTATTGAGCGAGTAGTAATAACCGACCAGGCCGTAGGGTTGTCCGTCGGGTGTCAGGTTCACCAGCACGAGGTCGATAGGCTGGCCCGTCGAAGGAATCGTGCCGGTTTGCTGGTTCGCGCCCCAGAACGGACCGCCGATGCTCGTGTCGACGTCGTAGACACCATTTGCACCCGCGTACTTCTGCATCAACTGCGCGACGATTTGCGGCGTCACCTTCGAGGTCGTGTATTCGCTGGTTTCCACCCAGATGTTGACCGTCGTACCGTCGGCCGTCTGCGACTGTGCCTCGAGCGTCGTTGCGCGGGTGGTGCCGTCGGCCAGCCAGAACGGCCGTGTGGTCGTGCCCACGACCACGTCTTGTGAGGGCGCAGCGCTGACCATGTTGCGTTGTACGGCGAGGCCGGACTGGCGGGTAGTGAGGCTTGTCCAGCCGTTCTGGTTGAACGCCTGAATCGCCTTCATCTGCGCCGATCCCGCCGTGCTGGCTGCGCTCTGCTGCGCGTTGGCCACCAGGCTCGTGCTGGGGCCGCCAGGCATGTTCTCGGTCACGGAAACCGGCTGTATGACCTGCGGAATCGCTCCTTCGTTGGTGAAAACGAGGGACACGTTCTTGCCTGTCACATTCTTGAGCGCAACGGTCACGCTGTCAGTCTGCGTGGTCGTATTGGACGCCTGCCAGATGCCGACGCCGCTGCCCGAATAGCTCTGGTCGTCTGTCGCACCGCAGCTCGTGCAGGCCGCGTGCAGCACACCATCTGTCGACGGCGTCGTCGCGACCGTAACGGGGGTGGTGGGCGTGTTTGTGCTCGTCGTGGTGCTGGCGGGGGTGTTCGTCGAAGGTGTCGATGTTTTATTGGTATTCGACGTGTCGCCACTACTGCCGCCGCCACCGCAAGCTGCGAGCGCCACTGCGAGCGCGATTGTCGTGGTGACTGCAAATACCGCATTAAAACGCTGGTTACGCATACTTTTCCCGGTAATCGGTTCTTTGCCGATTTGTGAGTGTCTCTGCCGTCTTCAGGAAATCCTCGCTTTGCCGCCCTGGCAATGTGAACAACGGATCCCGAAGAGTGGTCTATTGGAATGTCCTGAATCTTTGTCAGGTTATCCCCGAATGCACGTGAGCTTTATTGTCAGCTTTCCGTGTTCTGCTTTATTAGTCTGAGTTTTAAGTCGTCTCGAATGTCCTTTACAAAGGTGAAGCTGCCGTGCTGAGAGACTGCAGAAAGTTCTTTGTTCTAATTGCTGTTGAGACGAACAGTTCTGCGGGCGCGGCACGCTTTTAACGATGTCTGGTGTCAGGTGCAGGCAATGCGCGCGCGTGCGGCGGAGCGCATTTTCAGCAAACCCTTAACAATTATTACGGACGAGTGGCGACAATCTTTAGGGCAACATGGTTGCCTGCGTTAGCGCGAGTCAGTGCTGGAAGGCGGGAATGGGTCTGAATAGGGCAAGCCACGGGCTCTGCGCCGGAGCGAATGCCATGAAATCTTCTGCGTAATTTTTTAGAGCCCACACTCGATTAGCGTGGAAAAGATGCGAAATGATTCTACCCGCGATCTGCGGACAGGTTGCATTTGGCGTGGAACTGATAGCGATGCGAAATCTCGCAAACACGAGCTCGCCGATGCCGAGTTCGTCCCTGCGATGGGTAGGCCGCATCTGGCCGCTTCTTTCCGGTCTGAGACATTCGTGCCCTGTCGCCGACTGGCTATTGTGGTCGTTCAGCGACTGCCACACGGGCACGAGTCGGCCCAAGAGGCGTCATTCGGAGACGCCGTCAATGAGACAAAATCGACGTTGTCCATTTCCCGGAATTCCTCGGCTCATCTAGCCGACATCATCGATCCGCACGTCCGAAGGATTTGCATAATGCGACCAGTGCCAGCCGAAGCCTCCACTATCGATACGACCTTAATTTACCGTTTCGCCCTCACGCGGCGGACATTGAGATATGGCGTTGGGTCATCAAGGTTTCTGGGTCATTAACCGTCATGAAGAAAGACGTCGTTCGCCGACAATCACTGGCATTCACTGCGTGAAAAAAAAGATCCTGGGTCTTGGGAACAGACCCAGGATAGACCCGGCGACAGGGGGAGGAGATTCCACCGGGAAAAAGACGATCGTCTGCTGCACTACGGCCCGGACATAGGGCTTTCATGTTTCGTGTCTTACATAGCTCTACCCGTCACCGATTGCACGATGTCGCGATTGCGCTGCTCAAGTGCCTCGCCACGAAGGTCCGAAGGATTACCGCTTACAACGTGATTGCCAGGACTCGCTGATTCACCGCTCAATGACGCTGGCGAGTGAACGCCGGCGCATGCCGCACAAGCGACGGATATGACCAGAGTGAAAAGCGCCTTCAGAAAGCCTGCCGCATGACTGTGTTTCATTTCAAATATCCTCATCCGGAGATGGTGGTGAGACGATGCGCTTGTGCGGGCGCGGACGACGCCTCGCGCGGAGTTGGCTTGATGCGATACCAGATGGCGTACAGAGCAGGCAGGAACAGCAGCGTAATCACCGTGCCAACGGCAGTCCCTCCGATCAATGTGAAAGCCATCGATCCCCAGAACACCGAAAAGGTCAACGGAATGAACGCCAGCACTGCCGCCATCGCGGTTAGCACGACGGGCCGCGCTCGCTGAACGGTTGCTTCGACTACTGCATGAAAAGGATCGAGACCGGCTTCTTCGTTGGTATGGATCTGCCCGATCAGGATCAGCGTGTTGCGCATCAGGATGCCCGACAATCCGATGAGTCCCAGAATCGCGTTGAAGCCAAACGGCTGATGAAACAGCAGCAAGGTCGGCACAGTGCCGATGATTCCCAATGGGGCGGTGAGAAACACCATTGCCATCGCGGAGAACGAACGCACCTGGATGATGATGACCGCGAGCGTCAGCAAGATCATCACTGGAAAGATTGGCGCGAGTGCGGCATTCGCCTTGCCAGCTTCTTCAATGGAACCTGCCGTCTCGATACGGGTGCCAGGCGGCAAGGACGCAATGAGCGGCGCAATCGCCCGTTCTATTTCATGGGAGACATCCGGCGGCTGAAGCGATTCGTCGATATCGCCTCTTACGGTGATCGTGGGCGTTCGATCTCTGCGCTTCAGAATGGGATCCTCGTAGCGCGTTTCCATATGACCGATCTGGGAGAGCGGGATAAGGTGTCCGTCACTGCCGGTCAGGTTCAGATCGCCCACGCGAGATGGATCGAGGCGTTCAGGACCGGCGCTGCGCGCAACGACGTCGACGGTGCGAATGTCCTCGCGGAACTGGGTCACGGGAATCCCCGTCAGCAGAAACTGCAGTTGCTGCGCGGCATCGGCGGAGGTGAGGCCGATGGCACGGAGGCGGTCTTGATCGAGTACGAAATGAATGGTCGGTGCGCGTTCACTCCAGTCCTCGTTGACCTGGCGCATGTGCGGATTGGCGCGCATGATCC
This sequence comes from Paraburkholderia sp. GAS333, assembly GCF_050435665.1. Lineage (NCBI taxonomy): Bacteria > Pseudomonadati > Pseudomonadota > Betaproteobacteria > Burkholderiales > Burkholderiaceae > Paraburkholderia > Paraburkholderia sp. GAS333. The sequence continues at coordinate 203,993 of NZ_JBNDKS010000007.1, read as the reverse complement.
CGGCCACCTGTTTGGCGATGACACCCACCTGGTCGACGTCGGGTCCCATTACCCGGAACGCAACAGGGAAAGGCGAATAAGGACCGAACACCAGTTGTGTCGCCCGGACTCGCGCCTCGGGGACAAGCCCATTCGCAACGCTTGCGCGCAAGCGAACCTTGAGGTTGTCACGCGCTCCTTCGTCGGGCGTCAGTACCACGATCTTCGCAAAGGAAGGATCCGGCAACTCCGGGTTGTACGAGAAGAAGAAACGCGGGGCGCCCTGGCCGATATAGCTGGTCACGACCTTCGCTTCGGGTTGCCGCTTGAGCCACGCTTCAACCTTGGCGGTGGCGGCGCTCGTCGCCTCGATGCTCGATCCCTCAGGCATTTGCACTTCGATCAGCACTTCAGGCCGGTCCGACGTCGGGAAGAACTGCTGTTTCACTACGGCCATGCCAGGCCCGACCATCAGGAACGCCAGCAACACGGCTCCTGCTACCCAGAACTTGCGACGTACCGCCCACGTCACCATCGAGCGGAATTTTTCGTATCGGGGAGTCGCGTAGATAGCCGCGTGACCGCCCTGAATGGGCTTGATGTTCGGCAGCAACTTCACCCCGAGGTAAGGCGTGAAGGTCACGGCGACCACCCATGACGCAATCAACGCATAGCCGACGATCCAGAAGATGTTGCCCGCGTATTCGCCGGCGGTCGACCGCGCGAATCCCACCGGCGTAAATCCGATGATGGTCACAAGCGTGCCGGCGAGCATGGGCGCGGCGGTGTGGCTCCACGCGTAGGATGCCGCCTTGACTCGCTCGACTCCCTCCTCGAGTTTGACCACCATCATTTCGATGGAGATGATCGCGTCGTCGACAAGCAGTCCAAGGGAGATGATGAGTGCGCCCAGTGTGATGCGGTCGAAAACCCGGCCCGTCATGAGCATGATGACGAAGACGGCGCCAAGCGTGAGCGGCACCGCAGCCGCCACGACGACTCCCACCCGCCATCCCAGGCTGACCAGACTGACAAACATCACGACGCCGAGCGCGACGAAAAACTTCAGCATGAATTCGTCGACTGCCTCACGGATATTGACTGCCTGATCGGTGATCTTTTTGAAGCCGAAGCCAACCGGCAATTCGGCCGAGATCTGCTTCTCCTCTGCTTCGAGAGCCCGCCCGAGGTCGAGCCCGTTCCATCCGTCCTGCATGACGACGCTCAACACCTGCGCGTTCTGGCCGTTGTGCCTGATCAGGAATGTGGCGGGGTCTTCGTATCCTCGCGTAACGTCGGCGACATCCGACAGCCTGAACATGTGTCCGTTGGAGACGATGGGCATCTCCTTGATCTGCCGGAGATCGTCGAATGCGCCATCAAGCCGGATGAATACTTGCGGACCGTTGGCATCGATCGATCCCGCTGCGCTCAAGGCGTTCTGGCGCTGCAGGGAATCAAAAATGTCATGCGCGTTGATGCCCAGGTTGGCGAGCTTTGCATAAGAGAACGCAACAAAAATACGCTCCGGACGCTCACCGAGAATATCGACCTTCTTGACGCCGGCAACGTGCAGCAGGCGCTGCCTCAGAGACTCTGTCTCTCTCGTCAGAAGTCGCGGTGGCAGTCCCGCCGCTTCCACCGAATACAGCGCGAAACTGACGTCCGAGTACTCGTCGTTGACGAACGGGCCCAAGGCTCCGCCCGGAAGTTTATGGCCTTCGTCCCCGAGTTTTTTGCGTGCCTGATAGAACTGTTCCTGTACTTCCGCGGGAGGCGTGCTGTCTTTCAAAGTCAGCGTAAGGAGCGCCAGACCGGGTCGCGTGATCGTTTCGGTGCGGTCGTACCATGTCAGTTCCTGCAGCCGCTTTTCGAGAGGCTCTGCGACCAGATCCTGCATCTGCCTGGCGGTTGCGCCCGGCCAGACGGCGGATACGGTCAGTACTTTAATGGTGAATGCGGGGTCTTCGGCCCGGCCGAGTTTCAGGAAGGCGAAGACGCCCGACAAACTGATTGCGATGATCAGGAACAGAATGACGGCGCGCTCCCGGACCGCGAGCGCAGAAAGATTGAACCGGTTCATTTCGCGTCTCCTTCTGAAGACGCGAGCATGCGCGGCTGACTGAGCGGTGCGACCCGCACTTTCTCGCGGTCGTGAAGCAGGTGCGCGCCGAGAGCCACGACCTGATCGCCAGGTTGGAGGCCACTCACGATGTGCGCCTCCTCTTCACCCACCGCGCCGACTTTGACGGGGCGAAATCCGATCGTCGAGGTTTTCGTATCCAGCAGCCAGACGCCCGGTCCCGTTCCCGGGTCATACAGTGCGGATACGGGCAGAGTGAGTTGCCCCGCCGTGCTGTCGTCACTGAGGCGCACCGTCACCGTAGCGCCTAACGGTGCGTTGTTATCCGGGCCTTCCAGAACAAACCGGGCGGCATAAGTGCGCGTCTGCAAGTTGGCGGAGCTCGAAAGCTCTCTTAACCTTGCCGTGATGGGTCTCTGATCGACGCCATATACGGAAGCGACTGCCACCGTGCCCAATGCTGGCCGCACGTTTTCAGGAAGATCGACGGCCGCTTCGCGCAATCCATCACGCGCGATCGCGACGACTGTCTGCCCCGCAGTCACGACCCGCCCCGGGTCCGCGAATGTATTGGTCACGACGCCGTCCACGTCGGACACCAGTACGGTGTACCGATCGGCATTCCTCGCGACACCTTCCTGCGCCAACGCCGCACTGAGCTGCGCGCTGGCACTTTTCTGCGCAGCGACGGCCTGGTCGTATTGCTGTGCGGACACGGCGCCTTGCTCGACGAGTCCAGCGAGCCTGTTCAGATCCGCGTTCGCCTGGACGGACTTCGCCCGGGCTGCCTCGACTTCATTCTGCTGCGCGGCTGACCCTAGCGCGAGATCTGCCGGATCCAGCCGCATCAACACCTGACCGCGCACGACGTGCTGTCCCGTGTCGACTAGCCGCTGTATGACTTTCCCGCCGACACGAAAACCGATATCGCTTTCAAAGCGGGCGGCGACGACACCCGTGAAAGTGCGCTGCATGTCGGCGGCCGCAGCCACCTTCGCAATCGCGACGAGCGGCACTTCTGTGCGGGGGTCTTGCGGTGCAGGCCTGCTGCACGCCGTGAGCGACAGCGCGGCCACTAAGCCGATCAACGGCGGGGACCAGATTTGATGAACTCGCATCGGAACTCCTATGTGTGGCCGGATTATGGTTTTTAGTTACGATTTCGTCAATACGTAACTTATTGATTTTCGCTAACGAGTCGATTGGCGGACAATGTGTCGGCATAAACGATGCGAATATGCGTGTTAAATCATTGATATTTAGGAGTTATTTTCGGATTCTTGCACGTGACATCTCAGATTTGCCTAGATGCGCTCATCTATGAGCATTGACTTCAAGTAACGATAATATACACTCGTAACTCCTCATGAACCCGAGTCCACGCATGTCCGCCCTATCAGTGAAACGTCAATCTCTCCCCGCACTGTTGCTGAGTGTCTTCGCGTTGGCCGGCTGCGCTGTCGGCCCTGATTACGTGCCTCCCAGCGTCCAGATGTCGTCGACGTTCAAAGGCGCGGCGGCCGTCAACGAGCGTGCAGGTGCGCCGACGCCGGAGTTGGCGCAATGGTGGACAGGGTTCAACGATCCGGTGCTGGATCGCGTGGTCGCGACGGCACTCGCGCAGAACCTCACGCTTGCGCAGGCAACCGCGCGCGTTGCGCAGGCCCGAGCGACAACGCGTGCCGCTCGGGCGGCCTTGTTGCCTGCGGGGCAGATGAACGTACAGGTCGCAGCAGCCCATCAGTCGTTGGAAGATCCGTTAGGACGGGTCGAAAATTCTCAGCCGGGCTTCGATCGCAACTCGCGGCTGTACCAGGCAAGCGCGGGCGCGAGCTGGGAAATCGACGTGTTCGGCGGCCTTCGGCGAAGCGCCGAAGCAGCGCAGGCGGACTACGAAGCGGCGCAGGCATCGAGCGTCGCAGCGCGGCTATCGGTTATCGCGGAAACGGCCGACACCTACGTGCTGGTCCGAACGGTGCAGGCACGTCTTGCCCTGGCCCGCGAGCAAACGGCGACGCAAAACAGACGCGTCGATCTGGCGCAGCTTCGGTATTCGCGGGGTGTCGCGCCAGAGTTGGAATTGCGTCAGGCGCAAGGGGAGCTTGCTACGACCGCCGCCAATGTTCCCGTTCTGGAGGCGGCGCTCGTATCCGCGCGTAACGGGCTCGACATTCTGATGGGCATCGAGCCCGGTACCGTTGACGAAGCCCTGGATTCGCCCCGGCCGATTCCGCAGGCGCCGGCAATCCAGACCGCCGAAGGTCCGCCGTCGCTGTTGCGTCGACGACCGGACGTCATCGTTGCCGAGCGGCATCTGGCTGCGTCGAACGCGCGAATTGGGCAGGCCCTGTCCGAGTACTACCCGAAAATTTCCCTGTCCGCGCTCGTTGGGTCCGCGACAACGGTTGCCGGCAATGTCTTTACGGGCGACGCCGCATTGATGCAAGGGGTTGCCGGACTGCGATGGAGGTTGTTCGACTTCGGCACCGTGGATGCCGAGGTTCAGGCGGCCAGAGGGAAAAATGCGGAAGCACTCGCGGCCTATCGGTTGAGCATTCTTCAGGCCACCGCCGACGTGGAAGACGCCTTCTCGCTAGTGGTCAAACGTGAGGCTCAGGAGCAGCAACTGGCCCTCGGCGAAACGGCGCTGCAGCGTGCTCGCGCGTCCGCCCTTGCGGCCTATCAATCGGGATCCGAAAATTACTCGCAGGTTCTGGATGCGGACGACCGGTTGCAGCGGGTTCAGGACGCGAGAATTGTTGCCCAATCGGACGCCGCACGCGCCGCCGTCGCCTCGTTCCTGGCCTTGGGAGGCGGCTGGGATGAGTAAAGCTGTCAGCCAGACAACTGACGCAGGATTCGAGCTTGCGACGTCCGCGCTCAGACCGCGGCTCGAATCATTTTCGGATTGCGCTCGGGGCGCGGTTGCCTCATGGGGCGATGTAAAATCTGTTCCGGCGCTTCGATGTCGTTCCAGTCGCAGCTTCTCGCGCGAGCGAAGACGGACTCGCCGGGAAAGCAACCTGCGGGACAGGTTGTCGACTCAAGTAATGAACGAGTTGAATGTGAGTGACGCATCCAGATGCGGAGGTCGCATACAGCGAGTCTGAAGGGTACTTGAGAGGAGCGAACGGTGCGGTCGGAGGCGGGTTCTGGCAGTCGCGCCCGGTCGCCTTTCTTCGATCAATCGCAAGGGACGCACAACGCACCTTTAAAATTGAGCGAACACCTCTCTTAATGCATTGCCACCCGGCAAATGAAGGATATGGCAGAGTTAATCGAAATCACTGATGGCGCTCCAACCGGTCAACGAGGCCCGGCAGAGCATGAGCGGCGCGCCCAGATCCTCAAGGCGGCCGACGAACATTTTCGTCACTATGGCTACTCGAAGACGAGCGTCGCCGCTCTTGGACGTGCAATCGGTGTATCTGCCGCATATATCTATCGTTTTTTCGACTCCAAGCAGGCAATTGGCGAAGCGGTAGTCGCGCAAGTGTTGAGCGAAATGGATGCAGGTCTGCACGAGATTGCCGTTAGATCCGAACCGGCCACCGCCCGCTTGCGCCGCTTGCTCATGACGATGATGCAATGCAGCTGTGACCGGTTTCTGAAAGATCGAAAGGTCCACGAAATCGTTGTCGTCGCGATGGAAAGCAGCTGGTGCGCCACGGTCGATCATCAGCATGCCGTCGAGAGCGCGATCCGTCGGGTGATTATCGATGGCCGGGAGTCTGGAGAGTTCGAAAGGAAATCACCGCTGGATGAAATATGCAGCGCAATCGTAGCGGCGTCGTTGTGTTTCTCGCATCCGAAATTACTTGAATCAGAGTCGAACGAAGAACTCGAGCGCCGCTTGACCATTGTGACGAGCCTGGTGCTGCGTAGCCTCGCTCCTTGATGCGGCGAGAAGCTCGCATCGGCGGGGCTCGCAACCGGTATGACTCGCTCAATGCCGAACGGCGCGACGTTCCGATCGCTGTTGCGGATCTCCCTGGCATTTCGTTGCGCTCGCGAATCGCGCCCGACGCCTGGCGTTACTGACCACCTCGTCCTGATGGGCGTCCGTCCCATACGCTAACCGCTAGAATTGCAGTTTTACCCCGGAACACCCCCATGTCTTTTGCCTCGCTTGGCCTGATCGATCCGTTGCTGCGTAATCTGCAGGATCTCAATTACCAGACACCTACGCCGGTGCAGGCCAAGGCGATTCCTGCTGTGCTCAGCGGCAAGGACGTCATGGCTGCCGCACAGACGGGCACCGGCAAAACAGCGGGTTTTGCGCTGCCGCTGCTGCAACGGTTGGTGCAGCACGGCCCGGCGGTGTCGAGCAACCGCGCGCGCGTTCTGGCGGTGTCGAGCAACCGCGCGCGCGTTCTGCTGCTCGTGCCCACGCGTGAGCTGGCCGAACAGGTGCTGCAAAGCTTCGTCGATTACGGTAAAGGCCTCGACCTGCGATTCCTCGCTGCCTACGGCGGCGTGAGCATCAATCCGCAGATGATGAAACTGCGCAAAGGCGTGGACGTGCTCGTCGCCACGCCGGGCCGTTTGCTGGATCTGCATCGCCAGAACGCAGTGCAGTTCGATCAGGTGCAAACGTTGGTGCTGGATGAAGCCGACCGCATGCTGGATCTCGGCTTTTCGCGCGAACTCAACGCTGTCTTTGCTGTGTTGCCCGTTCAGCGGCAGACCCTGCTGTTCTCCGCCACGTTCAGCGATGAAATTCGCGCGATGGCGGCGGGCATTCTGCGCGACCCGGTGAATATCAGCGTCAGCCCGCCCAATGCCACGGCTAGCAAGATCAGGCAGTGGGTGGTGACGGTGGATAAAAAGAACAAGCCCGACCTCTTCATGCACCTGGTGGCTGAGAACAACTGGGAGCACGCGCTGGTGTTCGTCAAAACCCGCGTCGGCGTGGATTACCTCGCAGCCATGCTGGATGACGCGGGCTATGCCGTCGACACGATCCATGGCGACAAACCGCAACCGGCGCGTCTGCGTGCGCTGGAGCGCTTCAAGACGGGCGAGGTCAGTATGCTGGTCGCCACCGATGTGGCGGCGCGCGGTCTGGATATCGACGACCTGCCGCTGGTGATCAACGTCGATCTGCCGATCGTCGCGCAAGACTATGTGCACCGTATCGGCCGTACCGGCCGCGCGGGCGCGAGCGGTGTGGCGGTGTCCCTCGTCTGTGCCGATGAAGCGCCGCAACTGGCCGCGATCGAGGCGCTGATCCGGCAGACGCTACGCCGTGAAGAAGAGCCGGGTTTTGAAGCCGAACACCGCGTGCCGCAAACCAGCGCGACGGGCGAGATCATCAAGAAACCCAAAAAGCCCAAGAAGCCGAAAGTGTCGAAGGTGCCGCAAGCTGCGCCGCGCGTCGCGCAAGTGCCCAGCAAAAAGCCGGGCCCGCAAACTGGCGAAAAAAACAAATCCAAGCCTGCAGCACAACATGCCGTCGCCGCAGGTAAAGGCACAAATTTTTCCAGCGGTAGCCCGTTCAGCGTGCAAAAGCCGCGAGGCAAACCCGCCAGCAAGACGGCTGCGGGTTCACATAAGCCGGCCGGCAAATCCGCTGGCGGCCGCGGCAAACGCCAACCCTGATTGGTGGAAACGGGTAACGCCAGCCCTGCAACAAGGCTGGCGGTTTGCGAACGGCGGATGCTCGAAACACCCGCTTACATCACGACGACAGGTCCAGTGCGTTAGTCAGGTCGCCCATTCCCGGTTGCCCGCGCCCGGCCATCGCGTCGTCGCGCATGCGGATGCCGTCGAGCGTTTCGAGGTCGAATACGCGTGTAATCAGCCGCAGGATCGACGCCGTGTCATACACCGTGTGATCCACGTAGCCCTTCTTCGCGAACGGCGAGACCACCAGCGCCGGCACGCGCGTGCCCGGTCCCCAGCGGTCGCCTTTGGGCGGCGCGACGTGATCCCACCATCCGCCGTTTTCGTCGACGGTGATCACCACCACCATGTTTTCCCATTGCGGGCTGGCACGCAGTGCTTTCACCGCGTGCACGATATGGCGGTCGCCCGACGCGACATCCGCGTAGCCCGCGTGCATGTTCAGATTGCCCTGCGGCTTGTAGAACGTGACGGCCGGGAGCTTGCCCGCGCGGGCATCGGCGAGGAAGCGGTTGGTGCTTTCGTCGTCGCCGAGTCCGCCGTCGCGCAGATGTTGCGCGCGCGCGGCCGTGCCCGGTCCCAAGTTTGCAAAGTAGTTGAACGGCTGATGGTGATACTGGAAGTTCGGGATCAGCGGCGTGCCGTCGTTCGTGTTCTTGCCGCGCATGTCGAGCGTCTGCTGGAATGCGCCTGCGTACCACGCCCAGCTGATCCTGCGCTTGTCGAGCTTGTCGCCGATGTTCTCGTGCACCTGCGGCGGTACGGCCATCGCGTTGCTGTCCAGCGTGAAGTCGACCACGCCGTTCGCGCCGACCTTGTAGGGCGTGGGCGCGAACGGCGGCATCATCGTGTTGACGGCGTAGCTGACGGTGCGGCCGTTTGCCAGCGTTTCGGGCGGCGTCAGTGCGCTCGGGCCGAACTTGGGGATGCCCTCCATCGCACTTTTCGGCGACGTCGCGAGCGGCTTCAGATTGGGATCATCGGGACGTCCGCTGACGGTCTCCGCAATCTGGAATTTCGCGATGCTCTGCGCGGGATCGGGGTAGACCGGCGGCGTCGCGGCGATCAGATACTGGTGGTTCATGAACGAGCCACCGAATGCGCCCTGGAAGAAGTTGTCGCACAGCACGAATTCGCTGGCGAGATCCCATAGCCGCAGGTCGTAGCTGGTGTTCGCGTAGTGGCCCATCGTGAAGGCCGCCGAGTCCGCCCAGGCGACGAACATATCGTTCTTGCCGCCGTTGATCTGCATCTGGTTCTGATAGAACACGTGCCACAAATCATGCGTGACGAGCGACAGCGGCAGATTCTCGCCATTCGGGCCTTTCAGCGCGAAGGGCGCGTTCGGCAGATTGGTCTGATATTGCTGGCCGGCTTTGTAGGTGACGCCGTCGACGGTCTGATCTTTGGTCAGCCAGCCGCCAGGCACGACGGGCAGTTGCGGCAACACGGTCGAGCCGTCGCGGTCGAGTTGCCGATAATCTTCCGGCTTCAGGCTGGAAAGCGGGCGCTCGACGCCTGGGAAATCGGCGAACAGGTTATTGAAGCTGCGATTTTCGGCATAGATCACGACGACCGTCTTCACCTTGGAGCGCAGCGCGCGATCGAACTGCGGTCCCGCCGCAACGCCGGTTACCGCCGACGCGCGCGAGGCAGGCTGCGCGCAACCGGCCAGGCCGCCGCCCACCGCCACCGCGGCGACGCCGCCGAGAAAGTGGCGACGCCCCGGACGCTGCGGTGCCTGCGGGCTATTGCTGTCGGTTGCGCTGTCAGGTTGTTCGTTGTCGGGGGACGAGGCGGGCGGTTCTTGGTTTTTCATCTGATGTCCAGGGATGAGGAAAGATTGCACGAAGCTTGCGCCGGGCGGGGCCCTATCTTTGCGTACCGTTCGTGACATTCCCATGACAGAGGAAAATGTGCAACCGCGTGGGGCGGGGTTTTGATCCAACCTGCGATGCATCAGCGGGTTCTCAATGCCGCGCATTTCTCATGGATTCGGCGGGGCTGGCACGCTTTCCGCGATCGTGAATGCTTCGTGGCATCGAAATCGGCCGGACTGCGATGCCGCTGTTGTCCTTAACCTGCGAATCTCTCCGCGCATGTAGATGACGTCAAGCTGGCTCAGCCCTGGCGGCCCGCCATGACGCCGCCATCCACCGGCAGGACCGAAGCAGCGCGTCGGCCTGTCCAATTCCACGATCTAACTGAAGATCGCACAAGGCGGTTTCCGAAACCCATCAAGGTCGGCTCGGCGGCGGCGCGCTGGCGTGAGAGTGAGGTGAAATAATGGATCTCAGACTGCTTTACTGCATCAGTGCAGGACGACCCGGCAGCAGGAAAGGAGCAGACGCCCCAGCCGCCACGTAAGGCGAGTCACACAGGATCAGAACGATAGGCGCCAAGACGTCAAAACCGCCGCTGCAAGGAAATTTCATGTTCGACAGTAGATACGAAACAGCCGCGTATGAGGCGCGGCTGTAAAAGAATTACTGCGTTACGTCAGGCTTTGTTAGCTCATCGATCCTTGCCTTCGTGATGATTTCCATACAGGTCCAAAAGTCAATGAAACGTATGGACGCCTCTCCGATTTCGTAGGTGTTGGCGTAGCATTGATTGTCTCTGTAGTTCTGCCAGTGGCTTTGTGCCTGTTTGAAATATGGCAAAGCAATCGGGTTATGGTCCTTTCGAAGCTCTACGTCGCTTTGATCGATTTCCTTTTCGGTAGCTTCGACCGTTTTAGCGAGTGTTGCCCTGGCTGTCTCAAACTTGAACTGAGCGCATGTTGTCAACTCCATCGTTCCCAAAGATTCGCTTTTGCAATGCTCTGCGATCTGTTGACTAGTCTTTCCCGGGAACTGGATGATCGCGGGCTCCGCTTTCCTGTAGTCGAACGCTGTTCCATAAATGGAAGCCGAATTGGCAATGGGAGCGCCGACCATATAGAGAGCAGCACCGACGAAACACGCAGGTGCAAATTTAGTGAGACGCATCATAGACTCCCATGGCGAACAGGCGCGCCTCATGCTGGCGGCGACCTGCGACGACATTCGCGACGAAGCCGCGAATCACGTCACGCATGCGATCATACTCGCCATGATTCAGAAAATCGGCCAGGTATTGCGACCGTGTGCCCGGCCACGGGTCATGCGATCTGGGACCGGGACCAGTGTTGAAAAGGACGGATACCAGCGCATCATATTCGTATTGATAGAGTGGTACATGAACGTCGCGATTGATTGCCCACTCAGCGGGTTCTCGATTAAGCCGGAAAAATTCTTTCGCTCGGTAGAGCGTAATAACGTCTCCTAGATGCAGATGGTCCTGCGGCACGACAAGATGCCCCAGTCCTACTGTCGGAAGGCCGGTCCCATCGTCATACACTTGCAATATGAAACCGTCGACAACCGTGAGGTTAGTTGTGTGGCCGTGTACAACATGATGGTAGGTACCATTGAGGATTCCACTCTCAAGAACGGCCATGAAGGTTATGCCTTGTGGGGAGAGCTGCCAAGGCTTACATAGTCGGTCAGTCTGTGCGGATACGCATGAGTTTGGATCGGTATTGGTTACTGCTGTCGCGAGTGCGTCAGGCATCAGATTTCCTGTTTGTGACCGAGATAGATTCGAATTGATTGAGCGTCTTTTTTGTCATAACGCTGTGTGCGCCCTTGTGAATCAGTCACGCCGTGTCGCAGTTCTCCAGAAGGCATGCGAGCCGTGTAATAGATGTTCGTGAGGGGAATTCCTCTGCCATCGGTCAGCGTGAACTGTTCGTCGTAGACGAGGCTTTGCAACGGCCCTTTAGCGAAGGATGCACGCGCTTCGTTGTCTCGGTCAGTGATTCTCCATTGACGTCCGTATAAGGCGATGATGCGGGGATGTTGTGCGCACTTGCAAAGAACGATATCGCCGTCGACTGCTTGACGACGATTATTGACACGATCAAGGAGGCGACGCCTGTCGCCCACGCTAGCGCCATACGTAATGACACCAGTGGTATTGCAGGCCGGACAATACGCATCGTCCCCGATGAAGGCCAGACTGCGACGCTTGCCGTCTTCGCCCTGAATTGTTGCGCCCTGTTTCATTGCAAACACGCGGCTACCATTGCCGCTTGTCAGCGGATCATCTTCGACCGCTGCATAGTAGATGACGGACATTTACGCTCCCTCCCTTTGCCCAAGATAAATGCGCAGGCGTTGCGTGCCTCTGGTGGTATATCGCTCGGTACGGGCCGTTTGATCGGTTATGCCATGGACAACAGAACCGGACGGCAAGCGGAGCGTGTAATACGTTTCGCGCAAGGAACGGCCCGTTGCATCGCGAAGGGTGAACTGCTCGTCATACTGGCTAGCTTTCGCGCCAGCGGTCGCGGGAACGGCGACGGGTTGCGCGTCGTTGTGCGACCAGCGCAGCGGCGCGATTGTCAATAAGGCAGCCGTAACCTGCGCCATCCACGATGATCTCTTCGCTTCCATCGGGATATGTCACAACGTCGCCAACGCGAGCAACGCCCAAGCCACAGAGTTTGAATTCCGATGTAGTGCTGACCCGGCCACCGCGCTCTGTGAGCGCAGCAAGCGTAGCGAAAAGGTGGAGAGTTCCTTTATCTTTCTGTTCAGACATTTGCAGGAGTTCTCAACAGTAAAGGCGCTAGCGGCGCTGGTTAAAAAAGGCGACGATGCCAACGAGGGAATAAGCATTGCTGGAGGCCGCTATATCTTCGTCAATTCGCTCCAATCCGCAGCTCATCTAAATCCGAAAAATGCCTCTATTCATGCGCGCAAGATTGATTTTTCAAGAATTGACGTTTGACGGATTCTGGCGAATTGCAGATGGTCGAAATTGCGCTCCACGCAAGACGGTTCGCACTGACCTACAGATGACCGCATCAGTTCGGCGGCTGAGAGTGGCCTTCGGCGCGTCGGGCGACTTGCACCGCTCATGACAGGAACGCCGGATGAGATGCGAGGAACGGCGAACGCTTTAACGCGGCCTGTGTTTCATTGCAATCAAGATTGGCGATTGCCAGTTCGTGCGCAAGCCGCGTAAGGCTCGCACAAGCTTGGGCAACTCGTTCTCGCAATGCTGCGTCGGCAAGGTCAGGCCGGTTTGCACCGCCAGGATACGCCACGGCTTCCAGAATTTCACCGACGTCCTTCAGATTCCGCTCGTAATAAAATGCGATCAGTTCTTGCAGAACAACGATCCGGCCTTGCGGGGAAAGCTTGGGGTTTCTGTTGGCATAATCCGTCGCGCCTCAGAAACGACGAGGGGCGCGTTTGCACGCATGCCTTACGAGCACAAGGAAAACGGCCCAGACAATGGCCGCTACCGCGTTCTACATGAACCCGGTTGAGTAGTGGAAATTCATACCCCGTCTGTCTCCGGCAATTGAGCTTTAGAACGGCCCGCGATCACGGATAGAGGAAGGGTGAGCGGGCGCATGACAGGGCTGCAAATCCGGCGCTGAACCAAACCGGCGAACCCGAAGGTTTCCCTCTCACGGTCCGCCCATTGACAGAATCAATAGACGTGCAGAGATAGCCGCACACCCTTGCGGATGTTCGGGGTTCAGCGTGACCAGGTTTGCAGGCCCGGAGCCGGTGTTTCCAGCGGATCGGCATTCGGCGGAAAAAACAGTTGACCGAAGACGAGCGCGGCCGCCGTACCGTAGACAAAAAAGTCGTACCACTCCATCGCATTGCCGGCAACGGACGCGATGACGATTCGACGAAGGGCACGCTCGGGAGTCGCGGTAGCGCTCTCCGTCGGACTGGAGGATTGAACGGAGGCCATGTCTGCTCGCATCAGGGAGGTGGAGACGTGCAGCCTTTTAAGGCTTTGCATGGGAGGCAGTGTCGAGGCGACAGATATCCGCGTCAAATCGGCCGAAAAGAAGCAGTGTTATCAGTTCGGCGGATGTGCGCCGGACGCGTGCGTGGACGTTCCGGCGCCTGTCGGTCTTTACGGATGCACCCGATTGCCAAACCGGGGGCGTCCCTATCCACCATCAGACAGCACACGCTTGCATCGCGACGACAGGTCCAGCGCGCCTGGACCGTTCGCAGACAACAGGGAGAACGCGTCCCGCTTTCCGGCAACCTCGGTCTTCCGCGACGCCATCAGTTCGCACGCTCGACCATCAAAGCGAGCCGGCCTGCCGCTCAAGCCGCCGTCGAATCGACCCTGAAGAACGCGATGGACTGATTCAACTGTTGCCCCTGATCTTCGAGCGACTTCGCCGCAGCCGCTGCTTCCTCGACGAGCGCGGCATTCTGCTGGGTCGCCTGGTCCATCTGCGTGATGGCGAGGTTGACCTGCTCGATGCCGCGGCTCTGTTCCGTCGATGCCGCCGCGATTTCGCCCATGATGTCCGTCACGCGCGCCACCGCCCGCGTCACCTCCGACATGGTTTTTCCGGCTTGATCCGCGAGCGATGAACCGTCCTGGATTTTCTGAACGGATGCGCCGATCAGATCCTTGATTTCCTTGGCCGCGCTGGACGAGCGCTGCGCGAGATTGCGCACCTCGCTCGCGACCACCGCGAAGCCGCGCCCCTGTTCGCCGGCGCGCGCGGCTTCCACGGCGGCGTTCAGCGCGAGGATGTTGGTCTGAAAAGCGATGCCTTCGATAATGCCGGTGATGTCCGCGATCTTCGTGGAACTGGCGCTGATCTCGCCCATGGTGTTGACCACCTGTCCCACGACCGCATTGCCCTTGTCCGCCACTTCGGACGCACTGTTCGACAGCGAACTGGCCTGCTGGGCATTCTCGGCGTTCTGTCTGACCGTCGACGTCAGCTCCTCCATGCTCGACGCCGTTTCCTGCAACGACGCCGCCTGCTGTTCCGTGCGCGACGACAGATCGACGTTGCCCGACGCGATCTGGCTGGAGCCTGTGGCAATGCTGTCCGCGGCGACGCGAACCTGGCCGATCAGGCGAACCAGGCTCGCCTGCATTTCGCCCATCGAAGCGAGCACGCTCCCCGCCGGGGCATCGGCGGCACCCGGCACGGGTGTGAGATCGCCGGACGCAACGCGCTGCGACACTTCGCCGAGTGCGCCGGGCTCGGCGCCGAGCGCGCGCAACAGGCTGCGCGTAATCAGCGATCCGGCCACAACGGCGATGGCGAGAGACGCCAGGCAAACGGCGATCAGAATGTCGCGCTGGGTGGCGTAATGTTCGGCCGACTGTTGAACCAGTTCGTCGGCGCGAGTATGCGCATAGTCGCCATACCCATTGGTCGCCTTGATCAGCGCCGCGAGCAAGGGCCGGCATTGTTCGTCGATCGTTCGCACAGCGTCGTCGCGCTTGTTGGCGACTGCGAAGGCGACGATGGCCTGCGCAACCGGCGTGTAAGCGGCCTCGATCCGGTTGATGTCGCTCACGAGACTGCGCGCCTGATCGGACGAATCGGTGCTGCTGGCGATCATCTCGTTGAGCGTCGCGAGACGTGTCTGGACGTCGTGTTGCGCCTGGGCTTCCGCAACTCTTTCCAGTTCGAAATCGGCGGGCGTGGTGACGAGCGCCATGTCGCGAGCGGCAATCGCGCGCCGGTCGACGGCGGTTCGAACCGCCTGCGCCGCGAGGGTGCGGGCGTTTGCGCCCGCGACAAAACCGGCGAAGCGCTCGTGCGAATCGCCGAGCGCTTTCAATGAAAGACCCGAGACAAGCAATACCATTGCGGCAAGCACTGCAAAAGCGGCCGTGAGTCTGGCCTTGACTGACAACTTCTTCATGTTGTGGTCCCGTTGAAGATACGTCGGATAGAGCCCGATCTATCGCCGGTTTCCAAAGACATGCTCAGACAAGAAATTCAGCCCTCAAGAACCGTCTATGTATGGCGCATAACGGCATCGCGAAGGATTTCATTAGGCCGCAATGTGTTTCAGCAGGCGCGCAAAGGTTTGCGAGGCACTTTTATTTTTTGATCGGGGGCGGTGGGTCGCCGGGCGTGCGGTTTTGGTCCGTTCAGGATTGGGCGAAGGGCGGGGGAGCGTATCGATCGTGCACGAGAATTCCAGAGCCCGAACTATCAGGACTCGGAATCTCGCAGACCGTGGCGGGCATATCGAGGTATCGAGGTATCGCGCTTCGCATTCCCGAGAGAACCGCGCAGCGGCGACGCACATGCCTCTGCAATCAGGCGACCCGCGCCGCACGCGTTCTTTCCACATGCGGATGACGCGAATTTCGTCAGCGGCAGCTTTCAGCGCGCTTATCCTTGCGATGGCGCGAGAGGTTGCTCGATCGCCGCGACGTGATGTTTTTTCGCCGTCAACCGGTTCGACACGCCCCTCACGCCGCGTACCGATCGCGCCGCGTTGCCGGCGCGCGAAATCTGCCAGCTCTCCGGCACCCAGCCCGTGAGCGTGACGACACCACGATGCGCGCGGATGTGGATCGCCGAATCGACCATATCCGGTACGCGCCGGATGGCGCGGCGAACGTCGAGAATAATTGCATCGTCGGAACGGCTTCCCGGCGGCGACGTCGATACCTGCACCATCGGCGACGCCGTGATGGTTGAGGCGCCGCCTGCTGTCTGCGCATTCGCACCAGCCGCGAAACTCGCGATGACAGCAATCAACGTCGCGCTGAACTTCCTGCCCGCATCATTTCTGGTCATGCTGTCCCCTTCGGGTTCGGACTTAAGGATCGTGTGACGCCTGCGTGAGCCTGTGCTGCGCAAGAAGTCGGGCCGCCTGCGGCTCGCGATACATAAAAGCGTAGTGCACGCCGTTCGAAGATGGCGTGTTTTTGTATCTTACGCAAATTTCTTGACGCAACTTCTGCGGCCGACGTTACCGCTATGCGGCGGTGCCGCGCAAATCCCGGATGTGCTGATAGACCGTCGCGCGTCCCATTCCCAGCACGTTCGCCACATAGTTCGCCGCGCTTTTTCCCTTGAAGGCTCCCTCGGCCCACAGCGCTTCGACCAGTTCGCGGCGATGGTCGCGAGTCAGCGAGTTCAGCGCCAGTTGACGCTCCTGGAGCCACGTGTGAAGGAACGTGTTGATCCGTTCCTGCCAGTCGTCCTTGAACAGTTCTTCGGGTTGTTTGACGACACCGGCGCCGGAAATCACCCGGTCGATGACGTGCTTCATGTCCTCGAATACCGCAATGTTGTAGTTCACGCACATCACGCCGACGGCCGCGCCCGCGTCGTCGAACAGCACGGTGCTCACGCAGCGCATCCGTCTTCCGTCCCAGTTGATTTTTTCGTACGGGCCGATGGTGCCCGATTCGGCGGTGTGGTCGATCTCTTCCAGCGCGGATTCGTCGCCCAATTCGCGCTTGGACAGATTGTTGGCGATATAGGCAACGGTCTGGCTTTGCAGGTCGTGAATGACGATTTCGACGTACGGGAAAAACAGCAGCGCGATACCGTCGGCGACACGGCTGTATCGTTCCAGAAGTAGTCGGCGCGCGGCTGTTGTCTTGGGCTTTCGCATAGGAATAAGTGGGGTTTTAGTGTCCGGAGAGTCCGCAGCGTGTTGCTTCACGGTGCTGCGCGTCCGTTTGTCATGCGCCATTCTGCCATGACAGAAACGCGCTCAAGCACGCCGGGGCGGCCCTGTGGACGCGCCGGTCGGCACCGCTCTACGCGTCGTTCTGCTGCGCGTTTAGGTGCCTGAAAAGCTCCAGTGCAATGGCGACGTCTTCGAGTCCAAGTCCGACCGAACGAAAAAACGCGTGCTTGCTGTACGACGGTTTTTCGGCCGTGCCGAGCACGAGTTCAGGCAGATCGCCCCGCACATGGTCGGGCGACCAGCCATGCCGTTGCGCGGCCAGCGTCATCTCGCCCGCGCTGAGCGGCGTCGTCTGCCGATAATCGCAATAGACATCCATGGCGGGTAGCCAAGCGGGCGGAATTTCGTGGGCGTTCGCGACGTTGGTGCTGATCGACGTGATGAGCGCGGGTTTGCTCAACATGCCGTCCTGCAAGACGGGTGTGCCCGACGACGTGCACAAGGCCACCACGTCGGCATCGTCTACGCATTCTTCGATTCGCGAGCAGAGGGTGACGCGTCCGTCGAGCGCGGCGATTTCGGCGCAGGCCGCTGCGTCGCTCTGAAGCGCAGGCGAAAACACCCGAATCGAGCGCCACGGCCGTACCGAGGCCAGATGCCGCAAATGAGCCCGGCCGACCGCGCCCGAGCCGACGATCGCGAGCGTGGCGGCGTCGGACGTAGCGAGTTCGTCCACGGCTAGCGCGGTTGCGCCCGCAGTGCGTTCGGTCGTGAGCAGTCCCGAATCGCAGAACATCAAAGGCTGTCCGGTTTCCATCGACATCAGCGCGCTCCACGCGGTAATGATCGGCCTGGACCCGGTGACGAGGTACGGCGACAACTTGGCGCCGAATACCTTTGCGGGCGTCATCGCGCCGAGATACGTGATGAAGTCGCCCGCGCCGCCCGGGAACAGCGTCAGCGTTTGCGGCGGTTGCACGGCGGCGTCGCTGCCGAGCGAGCGAAACATCTGCCTGAGCGCACCGCGCACGTCGAGATGCGGCAGCGCATCGCGCACGGTTTCCTGATCGACGACGAGGGGGCGCGCTTTTTCCGGGGTGCTCATTGAACTGCTCTCCATTACGTTGCCGGCATCCGGCGTCTGATGTGAAAACAATTCTAAAGTCAAAAAGTCCAGACTGGACTTTTATTTTGAAAATTTGTTTTCTTTTATCAGAGTCCAGAATAGACTGTTGTTCCAGAGCGGGCGCCAATGCGACGCGGTGTCGTTGTGTTTCCTCGCTCTCTCGCAGCCGCATTGCCAGCGGCTGTCTGTGCCTCGAATGCCCGCGTTGTCGCATTCCCGCTGACCAACCACACAGGGGACCTCCCATGCTTCAGAAGCTTCCACTTTCACTGCTCGTCGCTGTCGCGTTGTCCGGTTCGGTCGGGACCGTCAGTGCGGAGACTCAGAACACCTTGCGTTTCGGCGTCGAGGCCGCGTATCCGCCGTTCGAAAGCAAGTCGCCGACGGGGCAATTGCAGGGTTTCGACATCGATGTCGGCAATGCGGTCTGCGCGAAGATGGGCGTGAAATGCGAGTGGGTGGAGAATGCGTTCGACGGACTGATCCCCGCGTTGCAGGCTCGTAAATTCGACGCGATCAATTCGGCGATGAACATCACCGAAAAGCGCAAGCAGACCATCGACTTCACGCCGCCCATCTACGTCGTGCCGATCGTGATGGTGGCGAAGCGCGGCTCCGGTCTGCTGCCCGATGTCAAGAACCTGCAGGGCAAACGCGTAGGCGTGCTGCAAGGATCGTCGCAGGAAGATTTCCTGAAACGCCATTGGGCGAATGCAGGCGTAACGGTCGTCTCTTATGCCGACCAGGATCAGGTCTACGCCGACCTCGTCGCGGGTCGGCTCGACGCCGCGGTTCAGGAAACGCAAACGGTCGAAGACGGGTTCCTCAAAAAGCCGTCCGGGCACGACTACGTGATTACCGGCCAGCCGCTCAGCGACCCAGCCACGCTCGGCGAAGGCACGGGCTTCGGCATGCGCAAGGGCGACAAGGCGCTGGCCGCGAAGATCGACGCGGCGCTTGTTGCGCTGAAGAAAGACGGCACGCTCAGCGCGCTTTCGCAGAAATACTTCGGCCGTGACATCATCGCGAAGTAACGGGTTGCGGAACCGGTGCGTATGCTGCCGTGGGCGCATCGGCGGTAATCGATAAGGAAAGCAGAGCGAATTTATGGACTTCGACGTGATCGTGCTGGGTGCCGGAATTGTCGGCGTGTCGTCCGCGGTGCATTTGCAGGATCGCGGGCGGCGCGTGGCGCTGGTCGACCGGCGCGGTCCGGGCGAAGAGACCAGTTTCGGCAACGCGGGGCTGGTCGAAAGTTCGTCGGTGGTTCCTTATGCATTTCCGCGCGATCTGGGCACGCTGCTGCGCTATGCACGCAACCGGTCGACTGACCTGTACTGGGACTATCGCGCATTGCCTTCGTTTGCGGGTTGGCTCGCGCGATTCTGGTGGGAGTCGTCGCCCGAGCGGTTGCTCAGTGCCGCGCACGACATGTTGCCGCTGATTCGCCGATGCGTGGCCGAGCACGATCTTCTGATCGCCCGCGCAGGCCTTGCGAACCTGACGAAGAACAGCGGCTGGATCGAGGCATTCCGCAGCGAGCCGGAATTCGAGCGGCAGGTGAAAGCCGCGACGCAAACGGCGCGTACCTATGGGCTGCATATGACGCCGCTCGACGCCGCCGCGTTGAGCGCGCGTGAGCCCGGCCTCGCCGATGGATTTCGCGGGGCGCTGCACTGGCTGGACCCGAAAAGCGTCGTCAATCCCGGCGCGTTGACGAAAGGCTATGCACGTCTGTTCGAAGAGGGCGGCGGCGCGTTGCTGAGCGGCGAGGCCACCACATTGAAGGCGGAAGGCGACGCGTGGAGCGTGCAAACGTCATCCGGAAAAATCAGCGCGAAGGACGTTGTCGTGGCGCTGGGGCCGTGGTCGGACCGGATATTCGCGCCGCTCGGATATCGCATTCCGCTTCGTGCCAAGCGCGGTTATCACATGCACTACGCCTCCACGAAACCGCTGCTGTCCATGCCGATTGTGGACACGCAACACGGCTACGTGATCGCGCCGATGGAAGGCCGTCTGCGCCTCACCACCGGCGTCGAAATCGCCCTTCGCGATGCCAGGCCCACGGGCGTTCAACTGGCGCGCGCCGAACGTACGGCAACGCCGACGTTCGGCCTGGGTGCGCGGCTCGACGAGCGCCCGTGGCTCGGTTTGCGCCCTTGCACGCCCGACATGCGGCCGGTGATTGGCCGCGCACCGCGTCACAAGGGACTCTGGTTTTCGTTTGGACACGCCCATCACGGATTGACGCTAGGCCCGGTGAGCGGGCGTCTGCTGGCGGAAATGATGACTGGCGAACAGCCTTTCGCCGACGCCGCTCCGTTCCGGCCCGAGCGGTTCCGCTAGCCATCTTCACGGGCAGTCTCGCGCCATGACGGTCGCTCGCCTGGATCGTAAAGGAGCATCGGAATCCGGCCATGACGCCTGATAAACTCGGCCGGTTTCCAGCATCAATGCCTGCGGGCAACCAGCTAACCATGAAGAGTAGTTCGAAAAGCGGCCTTGTCTATTCCACCGAAAGCGGCCGGATGTGCCCCGAATGCCGACGCCCGATCGCGGAATGTATCTGCAAAACCGCTGCAAAAACACGACCGGCCGGTGATGGTGCGGTGCGCGTGAGTCGCGAGACCAAAGGCCGTGGCGGCAAGAGCGTGACGATTGTCAAAGGCCTCGCGCTCGATCCTGTCGCGCTGGCGTTGCTGGGCAAAGAGTTGCGCACGGCCTGCGGTTCCGGCGGAACGGTCAAGGACGGCGTGATCGAAGTGCAGGGCGACCATTGCGAACGAATCATCGACGCGCTAAAAAAGCATGGCCACAGCGCGAAGCGGGCGGGCGGCTAGGCGCCTGAAAAAAGCCCCGCGCGAGAAGCGCGGCGGGGTAAGTGCGTCGGGAAGCAATCACTCGACGTGAGCGCGTTGGCCGCCGGCAATCCAGCGGCGTTCTGTTCTGCGCGCCGACCTTCAACCATTCACGATCGTCTCGACCTTTCCACGCTCCATGCCCGGGGGGGGCTCCCATCCCAACTGCATCGAAACCGCAATCGCTTCTTCCTGAAGGATCGATTCCCACTCGCGCAGGCGCTCGTCGGTCACACGCGGACTCGGCCCGGACAAACCAATCGCCGCCGCCACCGAATTGTCGTGTTTGAAAATCGGCGTGGCGATGCAGCGCACCCCTACGCTGAACTCTTCGTCATCGAACGAAACGCGGCGCTCGCGCACCTGGGTCAGATCGCGTGTGACCGAACCGATATCGGTGAGCGTGCGTCGCGTGAATGCTTCGAGATTGAGCGACGGCAGCAACGCGTCGATCACCCCTTGCGGTTGAAATGCCAGCAGGCTCTTGCCGAGGGCGGTGCAATGCAACGGCGCAAGCGTGCCGATGGGCGCGTCGATGCTCACGCCGCGTAGCGGCGCGGCCTGGTCGATATAAAGCGCGCGGCCGCCGACCAGCACCGCAATGTGCGCGCACTCGCCCGAGCGGCTCGCGAGCGATTCCAGCGAACTACGCGCCGCATTGCGCAGATTGAGCCGCCTGAGCACCTTCTGCCCGAGGTGAACCAGCGTCAGGCCGAGCAGATAACTCTTGCTGACCGGGTCTTGCGACACATAACCCGCGCTCTCCAGTGTGCGCAGCATGCGCGACACCGAACTTTTGTCCATATCCACTTGACGCGCCAACTCGGTGACGCCGACGGGGCCGTCGGCATCTGCCAGTGCTTCCATGACGCGGATGGCCTTGGTGACAGATCGGATTTCCACTGTTGCCTCTCATTCGAAATGGCCGCCGATGCGACTCGCTGCTCTCCATGATAGCGATCAACTGTGCTTTGTGCCATCAGATGATCTTGAGTTGTGTATAGCGCAACGATATAGGCTAATCGAACGATTGGATGACGATACTACGGAGAGGAAACCCCATCCGGCTGGCCAACAGACAATTATCTGAAGAACCAGGGTTAGCTCTAGCCATCAAAAACACGCAACAGCGTTGACGATAGTGAAACACGATCCTATATTTAATTCGTCCGGCATCACATGGACCCGATTGACGCAGCTAAATGGGGCTTCGAACCCCTCGAACAGGAGACAACCATGTTTAGCGTATCAAGGCGTGGCGCGCTGTTGCGCGTCTTGGGGGCCGTGCTGCTGTCGTGCGCGGCAAGTTATGCGGTGCCGGCCGCCGCGCAGTCGAAGGAGGTCACGATCGGCGTGTCGATTCCCACGCTCGACAATCCGTTCTGGGTTCGCGCGGTCTCGTTCGCGCAGTATGTCGCGACCCAACTGAACGCCAAGCTGGTCGTAGTCGGCGCGGAGAATCGCGAGGAGAAACAGATTAGCGACGTGCAATCGCTGATTTCGCGCGGCGTCCAGGCGCTGGTCGTTACGCCGCAATCGACGGCGAGCGCGCCGGGTCTGATCCGCATCGCCAATCGCGCGAATCTGCCGATCATGATCGTCGACCGCTATCCCGGCTTTGCGGCCGACAATAAAGACGCGCCTTATCTCGGCTTCATCGGGCCGGACGACGTGTATGCGGGCCGCTCCATCGCCAGTCATCTGATTGCGGCCGGCGCGAAGAACCTGGTCGCGCTGGGCGGCCTGCCGGGTTCGTCGGTGGCGGAAGGGCGTCAGAACGGGTTGAACGAAGCCATCAAGGCGCATCCCGGCGTGAAGCTCGTGCAATACCTCGGCGTGGGCGAATCGGAAGACCTCGGCTACAAGGCGATGCAGAACATGCTCGCGGCGCATGGCAAAGGCCAGATCGACGGCGTGTGGTGCTACAACGACGCGCTGTGTCTCGGCGCATTCCGTGCGATCCGGCAAGCAGGCCGTTCCGACGAAATAAAGATTGCGGGCATGGACCTCGTGCCGCAGGCGCTCGACCTGATCTCGCAGAAAACCAACTACATCTTCTCGACTGGCGGCCACTGGCTGCAACTTGGCTTTGCCGTGATGATCGCTTACGACAAAGTGAACGGTCACGATCCGGTCGACCGGAATATTCGCCTGAGCCTGCTCGATGTCGACTCCGCTTCGTTTGCGAAATTCAAACAGCAGTTCATCGATTCGCAGCCGCCGTATAACGTGAAGGATTACTCGCTGACATACAACCCGCAGGCGAAGAGTCAAACCTTCCCGCTGAAGATCAAAGAGTAAATCAATGTCCACGACGAACCACTCGTTACCCGCAGTGCAGCCCTCCAAAAAGCGCTTCGACTACAGCGAGTTCGTCGCGCATTACATCGCGTATCTTGCGCTCGTACTGGTGGTGCTGGTGTTCGGCGTGCTCGCGCCGGATCGTTTCCTGACGCTCGCCAATCTCGGCACCGTGCTGCAGAACGGCGCGGTGCTGTGCCTGGTCGCGATTGGGCTGACGTTCGTGATCATCGGCGGAAGTATCGATCTGAGCGTGGGTTCGGCGATGGCGTTGGCCGGTGTGTGCGCTGCGTATTTCACGCCGCAACTGGGCGTGTGGGCCTTTCCGATCGCGATGCTGGTGGGCGGCGCGATCGGGGCCATCAACGGCGCGTTGTTCGTGTGGGGCCGCATTCCGTCGTTCGTCGTGACGCTCGGCATGTTGTCGATGGCGCGAGGCGTGACTGTCATGCTGACGCAGGGCACGCCCGTGTCGATCTCGCTGACGAGCCCCTACAACTCGCTCGGCAACCCGCCTGTGCCGTTTCTGTTCATGCTGGTGGCGGCGACCTTGACGGCCCTGTTGCTCAAGTTCACCACCTTCGGCCGCTACGTGTTCGCGATCGGCGGCGATGAAGAAAAGACCCGCATTCTGGGCGTGCCGATTCGCGGCGTGAAGTTCGCGATGTTCATTCTCGCCGGCGTGATGGCGGGAACGGGCGGCGGCATTCTCACCGCCCAGATCGGTTCGGGCAGTCCGACCACCGGCATCGGTTTCGAGTTGATGGCGATCTCGGCGGTGGTGATCGGCGGCACACCTTTGACGGGCGGTATGGGCTCGATCGTCGGCACCGTGGTCGGCAGTCTCGTGATGACCGCGCTGGCCAACGGCCTCGTGATTCTCGGCGTATCGACCAATGTGCAGACGGTATTGACGGGCGCGGTGCTGATCGTGTCGGTGCTGGTGTCGATCCGTCGCGGCAAGATTCGCATCATCAAATAGCTGACTTATCCATTCAGGAATGAACATGGCACAAGAGAAGCAACTGGGAATCGGGTTGATCGGCGCGGGCGCGATCATGCGATTGAGCCACATCCCCACGGTGATGAAGTCGGGCATCGCGAAGCTGGTGGGCATCTACGATCCCAGTCGCGAACGCGCCGATGCGCTGGCGGAATCGAGCGGCAGCCGCAGCTTCGAAACGCTCGACGCGTTGCTCGATTCGAGCGAGATCGACGCGGTGATCATCGCGACGCCGAACAATCGTCACGAGGAAGCAGCGGTGGCCGCAGCGAAAGCGGGCAAGCATATTCTCTGCGAGAAGCCGCTCGCCATCGACATTCAATCGGCGACGCGCATCGTGAATGCTGCGAAAGAGGCCGGCGTCGTGCTGCAGGTTGGTTTCAATCAGCGCTTCTGGAGCCAGGTGCAGATTGCGAAGCAATTGATCGACGCAGGTTTTATCGGCGACGTGCATGCATTCCGCTCGGTCTATTCGGAGAAAGCGTCGGCGTATCCCGCTGCGTCGCGTTATCGCTATGACCTCGTGCAGTCGGGCGGCGCGACCATTATCGATCTGACGATTCACCGCATCGACCTCGCGCGTCATCTGGTGGGCGATATCACGGGCGTGTTCGCCGAACTCTCGCATCACGTGCTCCCGGAAAAAGTCGATGACAACGTGTGGCTGTTGACGCGCTTCGCGAACGGCGCGCGCGGCGGCCTGTCGTCGGATCGCTATTCGCCCGCGATTGGCGACGGCACGGATCTGTACGGCACCGAAGGCTCGATTCACATTGCGAGCGAAACGCTCAATCCTTTTCATGCCGCGCCGCTTGCCATTTACACCGAGCGCAAAGCCGCCGAATTGCCCGACGTTCTGCGGGAAGCGCATTACCCGGACGCATGGTGGAACACATTCGAAGGCGGGTGGATCAAGATATTCCCGCCACGTAAAAGCCCTTATTCCGGGCAATTCGCTGCGTTCTGCCAATGCATTCACGAGGGCACGGTGCCGCTCGCGTCGGGTATCGATGGATTGCGCGCGCAGGAAGTCGTGCAGGGCGCGTATATCTCGAAGAACGAAGGGCGCTGGGTCGATCTGCCGTTACCCGTCGACGCGCCGTTCAATCTACCGTCGTATTGACGTACGCATAACGGACACAGCGACGCGAACGTCGCCGAGCGGAGGAGAGCACATGTACGCAGCATTTCATACGGTGGGGCTGCCAAAGCGCACGCTCGCCGAAGTGGTGGGCGCGGTGAAGCGCGCGGGCTACGCGGGCATCGAGCTGAATGCGGAAACCTTGCCGTGGGCCGACGCGCACATCACGCCGGACACGTCGCCTCAGGAACGCGCGGGCGTGCTCAAAGCGATCCGTGCGGCCGATCTGAAAGTGGCGGCGGTGGGTGCGCATATTCCAATGCTGCATCCCGATGCGCAACGCCGCCGCGATGCAATCGACTTCGTGAAGGGATGTAGCCAGCTAGCGGTGGAGATGGAGACGCGCTACATCCACATTCTTTCGGGGCCGCTCGCCACCAGCACGAGCGAGGATACCGGTTGGCGCTGGTTCGCCGACGCGGTGGCGGAAGTGGTCGAGCACGCGTCGTCGCTGGATGTCGACGTGGGTATCGAAGCGATTGCGGGCCATCTGTTTCATCGCGCCGATGATTACGCGCAGCTTGTCGCCGATCTGCCCGGCGTGCCGTTCAAGGTGAATTTCGATCCGAGCCAGATCGCCGTGCAGGGCGCGAATCCGCTGGAAATCGTCAATCGTTTCGGCGACCGCATTGCCCATGTGCATATGAAAGACGGCGCGGGTCATTTCCCCGATTTCTCGTTTCCGCCACTCGGCAAGGGCGGAATCGATTTCGACGCGCTAGTTGCCGCCTTGCGGGAGATTGGCTATGACGGCGCGTTGTCGGTGGAATACGAGGCACAGGTCTACGGATTCGAGTTGAGCGAGCAGCAGATACTCGACGAAAGCCGTGCGTTTCTCGCGCGGCTCGACGTGTGACGATGCCGTGACCACGCTGTGACCGCACCGACAGGACCCATGACATGCGATCAGAACACGCTCAACCCTTCATGCAACTGCGTTCGGTCGGCAAGCGCTTTGGCGGCGTCGAGGCTTTGCGCAACGTCGACCTGGACATTCATTCCGGCGAGGTACTGGGGCTACTCGGCGACAACGGCGCGGGCAAGACGACCCTCGTCAAGGTACTGGCCGGGGTGCATTCGCTGAGTTCCGGCGAGATCTGGTGCAACGGGCAATCGGTCGATATCTCCGCGCCGAAAGTCGCGCACGAACTCGGCATCGAGACCGTGTTTCAGGATCTGGCGATGGTGCCCAATCTCGGTGTCACCGATAACTTTTTCATCGGCCGAGAAATCACCACGACGCTGATTCCGAAGCTCATCAAGGTGCTGCGCAACAAGGCGATGCATGCCGACGCGCGCGAGACGCTGAACCGGCTCGATATTCATATTCCGTCGCTGAAAGTCTCGGTGGATAGTTTGTCCGGCGGTCAGCGCCAGGCGGTTGCGATTGCGCGTGCGATCCGCTGGAAAGCGAACCTGGTGATTCTCGACGAGCCGACCGCCGCGCTTAGCGTGCCCGAGCAGAACAAGGTGCTCGAGTTGACGCGCTCGCTCGCGAATCAGGGCGTCGCGGTGATCTATATCACGCACAACATGAGCGATGTGCTCGCGGTAACGGACCGGATCGCCGTGATGTATCGCGGACAGAAGGCCGGCGAGCTGATCACGGCGCAGACCAGTCAGGGCGAGATCGTCGAGATGATCATGTCGGGTAAGCGGAGTCGCGCATGACGGCCGGGCAAACTTCCATCGCCCAGCCGCAATCGCGCGACGCACCCGAGGTGCCGGAAAGCGCCGCAGCGGTTGAGGTGCGGCATCGCGCGCGCGCGATTGCAAATGCAGGCGGCGTGATGAACGCCATCGTCGCCGGCACGCTGAATGCGTCGCTCGATGTGACCGTTTCCGAAGCGCTCGTGCTCGCGTTGCTGCGTCAGAACGTGAGCAAATATCTCGGCATTCTGGGGCACGGCACGACCGACCTCGGCAACATCCTGCGTATCTATTCCGAAGAGGGCGTCACGCGGTTTTTCCCGTGCCGCAACGAAGTCGCGATGGCGCATGCGGCGACCGCGCTCGCGTGGGTGTTCGGCGAAACACCGGCGGTCGTGACGTCGATCGGGCCGGGCGCATTGCAGGCCTTTGCCGGATCGCTGGCAACGGCGTCGAACGGCGTGGGCGTCTATCACATCTACGGCGATGAAACCACGCACGGCGAAGGCTACAACATGCAGCAGATTCCCGGCCCGCGGCAGAACCAGTTTCTGCGTCTGACTGAAACGATGAGCGGGGCGTACACGCTGCATACGCCGGAAGCGCTACGTGACGCAATGCGGCGCGGCACGGAAACCGTGCATCGTCCCTATTTCGCCGGCCCGTTTTTCCTGATGCTGCCGATCAACGTTCAGCCGAAACGCGTGCAGTTGCGAGTTGACGCGTTACCCGAACGCATGCTGATGCCGGTACTCGCTCCCGCACGCAGCGACGCTTACGACGCCGCGTGCGAGTTGATCGAAAGTCATCAACGGATCGTGATTAAAGCGGGCGGCGGTGCGCGCCGCTATGGCGCCGAACTCGAGCGTCTGGCCGATGTGGCTGGCGCGGTGGTGGTGTTGTCGCCGAATTCGTTGGGCGTGTTGCCCGATGCGCATCCGCGCAACATGCATGTGGGCGGCAGCAAAGGTTCGGTGTCCGGCAATCACGCGATGGAAAACGCTACGTTGCTGATTGCGGTCGGCTCGCGCGCGGTCTGCCAGGCGGACTGTTCGGGCACGGGTTATCCGATGGCTGAAGCGGTCATCAACATCAACGGCGATATTCACGACGCGAATCACTACAACCACACGGTTGCTTTGACAGGCGATATTGGCGCGGTGGTCGACGGTCTGATCGTTGCGTTGCAGCGGCGCGCGAGAAAGCAACTCGTGAGTCGCGACTGGCTCGACGCATGCGTCGCCAAAAAGGCCGAATGGACCGCGTTAAAGCGCGCACGCGTGGGCGGCCCGACGTTGATGGACGCTGCATGGGGCACGCAGGTGCTGACCCAGCCGAGCGCGATTTACACGGCCGCTTCGTTTGCAAAGCGCATCGGCGCAGTCAAGCTGTTCGATGCAGGCGACGTGCAGGCCAACGGTTTCCAACTGGCCGAAGACGATCGCCCCGACGACACGTTCACCGAAAGCGGCGCGTCGTACATGGGCTTTGCCGCAAGCGGCCTGCTCGCGGGCGCGTTCGCGAGCCACAGCCGCTACATGATGGCGTTCACCGGCGACGGCTCGTTCATGATGAATCCGCAGATTCTGATCGATGCGGTCGTGCACGGCGTGAAGGGCATGCTCGTGCTGTTCGACAACCGTCGCATGGGCGCGATTTCGTCGTTGCAGGTCGCGCAGTACGGCCCCGACTTCGGCACTAACGACGACGTGCGCGTCGACTTCGTGGCAATGGCGAATTCGGTGACCGGCGTGAAAGGTTTGTTCGGCGGATGGTCCGCGAAAGAACTGGAGGCGGCGCTCGACGAAGCATACCGGCACGACGGTTTGTCGGTGGTTCACGTGCCGGTCTATTGGGGACGTCTCGACGAAGGCGGCATGGGCGCTTACGGCCGCTGGAATGTTGGTCCGTGGGTGCCGGAGGTCGAGAAGCTGTATGGTGGGCAGACGCTCTAGCAGAGCTGGCGCTTAACGAGTTTCCTTGTGTATGACGACGATGGCTTGCTCGTCGATGGCAAGTGGCGGCGCGCATCGACGGGCGCGCGCACAACGCGTCCTCGAACCCGCTCAGCATCACAACCCGCGTCAGCGTAGCGCTGGAATCGGGTAAGGTAGACATGAATGACATGCTGCTCGCGTCGGCGGAAATTCCGTTTGGCGGCGCGAAGGAGAGCGGCATCGGGCGGGAAGGGGGACAGTTGGGCATTCGCGATTACCTCGAACCGACATACATCCAGTTTCGTCTTCAGTGAGTGTCTCGATGAGCGATCAGAAGAAAGACAAAGACCCGAAAGCAGGTTCGGCCCCCGTGGGTTTTGCACGCGGATTGACGAATTACGGCGACCGCGAATTCAGCGTGTACCTGCGCCGCACGTTCGCCAGTTCGATGGGCTATAGCCGCGAAATGCTCGATCGGCCGATTGTCGGTATCGCGCATTCGGCGAGCGGCTTCAACAATTGCCACCGCCATTTCCCGGAGATGATCGACGCGGTCAAACGCGGCGTGCTGGCCGCGGGCGGCTTGCCGATCGAATTCCCAACCATCTCGCTGGGCGAAACCTTTCTCACGCCGACCAGTTTGAAATTTCGCAACCTGATGTCGATGGATGTCGAGGAAATGACGCGCGCGCAGCCGATGGATTCGGTCGTGCTGCTCGGCGGTTGCGACAAGACGGTGCCCGCGCAGTTGATGGGCGCGGCGTCGGCGAATATTCCCGCGATTCAACTGGTGGCGGGGCCGATGTCGACGAGCCGTCATCGGGGCGAGCGGCTCGGCGCATGTACCGACTGCCGCCGCTTCTGGGCCAAATTTCGTGCGACCGAAATCGATGCGCAGGAGATCGACGTGGTCGAGCGGCGTCTCGCATCGACTGCGGGCACGTGTGCGGTGATGGGCACGGCGAGCACGATGGCGATCATCGCCGAAACGCTCGGCATGATGCCCGCGAATAGCGCCGCCTGCCCCGCGGTCGATGCAGACCGCTTGCGGATCGCCGAGGAAACCGGGCGCGCGGCGTTCGACCTGATCGGCCATCCGATCCGCCCGAGCGAGGTGATCACGGCGAACTCGGTTGAAAATGCGCTGCGCGTGTTGCTGGCGATCGGCGGCTCGACGAACGCGGTGATCCACCTTGCCGCGATTGCCGGGCGGCTCGGTCTGAAGGTGGATCTGCAACGGCTCAACGAATTGAGCGACACCACGCCCGTGCTGGTCAACCTGAAGCCGACCGGCGAGCACTACATGGAAGACCTGTACGCGGCCGGCGGTGTGCCCGCGATTCTGCGCGAGATCAAACACCTGTTGCACCTGGATTGCCGGATGGTGACCGGCGAGACGCTCGGCGACCGTCTGCATGACGTGAGCTGGGTCGACCATGCGGTAGTCCGCGAATTCAACGACCCGGTGCGCGAGAACGGCGGGCTGGTCGCGTTGTTCGGCAACCTCGCGCCGCGCGGGGCGATCATGAAGCGCTCGGCAGCTGACCCGAAACTGTTCGAGAAGGAAGGGCGCGCGGTCGTGTTCGATTCGCTGGAAGACCTCGCAAACCGCATCGACAGCGACGATCTGGATGTGACCGCCGAAGACTTTCTGGTGCTCCGCAACGCCGGGCCGACCAGTGATTCGGCGATGCCCGAGGCGGGTTATCTGCCGATTCCCGGCAAGCTCGCGCGCGCGGGCGTGAAGGACATGGTGCGCATGTCCGACGCACGAATGAGCGGGACCGCGTACGGCACGATCGTGCTGCATATCACGCCCGACTCCGCCTCCGGCGGCCCGCTCGGACTGGTACAGGACGGCGACCGGATCCGGCTCAGCGTCGCGCAGCGCAAGCTGGAGTTGCTGGTCCCGGACGACGAACTCGAACGGCGGCGCGCAGCGCAACCGCCGCGCGCGGCATCGAAGGCCCAACGCGGCTATGCGAAGTTATACGAGCGGGAGATTCTGCAAGCCGACGACGGCTGCGATTTCGGGTTCTTGAGGTAGCGCCGGCTGAGCCTGGCAACTGAACGCGGCGGCTGAGCGCGGGCCGATACCACCGGCCCGCAGACTGACCGCGCAGAGAATGCGCTTAGAAGCTCGCGAACGCGTGCACCAGCCGGTTGAACGCACCGGCATTCGACACATTCATTCCGTGCGATGCACCGGCGATCGTTTCGCGCGACGCCTGGTCGATCCACTCGGCGAGCTTTTCGACGTTGTTGCGGAACATGCGCGGACTTCTTTGCCCTTCGATCAGCAAGGTCCGGCATTTGATGTCGCGTGCCGCATCGCGCGAAAAAGCGGGCAGCGGGTCGCGAAGCTGCTTGGGCAGCGTGCTCGCGTTGTCGATCGCCATCGTACGAAACGCGATCGAACTCTTGCGCCATGAACCGGGCGCGCTCACCGAATCCACGAAAAGCTCCAGCCCTGCGTCGACCTGCTGATCCTCGATCAGTTCGACGACGCGCGCGCGCAACACATTGGTCGCGCTAGGCAGCGACGCGTCCGGCATGCCGTCGATTTGCAGCGGACCGCCCGGGTCCGCAAGCGTCAGCGACTTGATGAGGCGCGGAAATTCGCGCGCGACCTGAAACGCCACGTTACCGCCACGCGAATGGCCGACCAGATGGACGGGCCCGAGATCGATCGCCTCGAGGAACTCGGCCAGTTCGGCAACGTGAGTCTGCCAGCCGAACTCGCTCTGGATCACCGCTTCGCTCGCCGGCCAGTAGTGGCTCAGGCTGACCGAGATGCAGCGGAAATGCTCGGACAGCGCCGCCGTTTGGGCCTCCCAGTAGCGGTAGTCGCACAGCGAGCCGTGCACGAAGACCAGCGGCTCGCCCTGTCCACACTCGACGTACGGCACGCTGATGCCGGATCCGATGGTCGCAAACGACAGATCTGCTACGGCAAGCACTGAGTGGTCGGTACGGGCGTTCATTTTGGGGAGGCTCCTTTTGCCGCCAATATGCCCGATGTCATAAATTTAGAAAATCGCGTAATATTGATCGGAACTATCAATTTTTCTGATACCAATCAATGAAAGCGCTCGACCTGGACGTGATGGCGATGATCGTCGCCGTCGCCGACACCGGCAACATCAGCCGGGCGGCGGAAGTCGTGCATCGGTCGCAGTCCGCCGTCAGCATGCAGATCAAGACGCTGGAGACGGCGCTCGGCAAGCCGCTGTTCGTCCGCAAGCCCCGCAATGTCGTGCCGACGCAGGACGGCGAGGTGCTGCTGACGTACGCCCGCCGCATGCTCGCGCTGCGCGACGAAGCGTGGGCGGCAGTGGTGCGGCCGGACGTGACCGGGCGCGTCAGCATCGGCGTGCCGGACGATTACGCGTCGTCGCTGCTGCCGCCGATCCTCAAGAAGTTTTCCGTCACTTATCCGAAAGTGGAAATTCAGGTGGTCGGCTTGCCGAGCGTCGCGCTTGCGCCAATGGTCAAGGACGGCTCCGTCGATCTCGTCTGCGCGACGCGTGTGAAAGGTTTGTCGGGCGAATTCATCCGCTTCGAGCCGATGGAGTGGGCGGCTGCGCCGAGCGCACACGAAATCTGGCAGGAGCGGCCGCTGCCGATTGCGGTCTTTTTGCCCGGCAGTGTCGCGCGCGAAAACGCGATCCGCAGTCTTGAGCGCGCGAAGATTACCTACCGGACCTCGTATGAAAGCCCGAGCCTGCTGGGGCTGATTTCGATGGCCGAGGCGGGGCTTGCCGTGGTGTCGCTGGCACGTTGCGCAGTGCCGGCGCACTTTGTGGTGCTCGGACAGGCGCAAGGCTTGCCGAAAATCGACGCGCTCGAGATGGTGCTGGCGCGGAGCACGGGGTCGAAGCGGCCGCCCTGCGAGTTTCTTGCCGAGGCGATCTTGTCGGAATTGCGGCGGTAGAGGTTGTAGAGGCGGCGCTCGTCGTTACGCGCGAGGGCGAATCACAGGACTTTCCTGAAATGCCGGGATTGATACCGCAGAATACGATCGACAGGCCGCGTTCAAGAGGATCGGGACGGGCGGGCGCGAACC
Organism: Paraburkholderia sp. GAS333; assembly: GCF_050435665.1. Taxonomy (NCBI): domain Bacteria; kingdom Pseudomonadati; phylum Pseudomonadota; class Betaproteobacteria; order Burkholderiales; family Burkholderiaceae; genus Paraburkholderia; species Paraburkholderia sp. GAS333. The sequence continues at coordinate 170,745 of NZ_JBNDKS010000007.1, read as the reverse complement.
CACGTCACTTACAGCGTTCTGATTTGCCGGCTGGGTCATTCAAAAGGCGGCGCAACCGATGCACCGTCGATTCCATGTCGCGACAGCGAGCGGGCCACGAATCCCGACGCCTTCATTTCTTCGACAAAGGCGCTCAGCACGTCTGCCGCAGCGTTGCCTCGGCTCTTCGGCGTTCCCATGGCCTGCTGGATCACCATGAACCGCTCATCGAGCAGGCGGAGTCCTGCGGTCTTGCGTGCGTCTGCTTCGAGTTGCTGCTTCACGCCCGCAGCGACCTCCAGATTCTGGTCGAGGAACGTTGCAACGACGGCGGGTGAAGTCGGCGCGCGAACAATCTGTGCTGCCTGCAGTTCTCTCGTCAGGAACAGGTCGTAAGCGCTTTTATTGCCGACAGCGACACGATTGTGAGCCTGATCGACATCGCTATTCGATTGAATAGGCGATTCGTCGCGCACAAGATAGAAGCCTTCGATCAACACGTAGGGCGCTGTGAACGCGATAGTTTCGCCACGCAATGGATCGATTGCGAAGAAGCCGAAATCCGCACGCTCTTCACTCACCGCCTGAACGGATTTGCCCGCTGTATCGAAGATCACCAGTTCCAGTTCGACATCAAGCATCTGAGCGAAGGCTCGCGCAAGATCGACCGAGACGCCAACAGGTTCACCGGATTCGGGATTCGTATTGGCAAGAATCGGATTGCCGAGATTGATCGACGCTCGCAGCCTGCCCGCAGGCGTGAACGCGGCGACAACGGATTGCTCGATGTTCATGATTGCTCTCGTTGCGACAGGGTCTCCGGATTGTAAGCGGGCAGACACGGTCTTTGCCGCGAGAATCGCAGGACCATGGCAGGGCTGATGCTATTGCGGATGGCGACGCGCGCAAACAGAGGCACGGGTTAGCTCAGAACGAATGCAGCACTGGTACTAGCGATCCCCGGCGATTAGCGTACCTGTCAGGATGAGCAGGTCAGCGCAGGTCGGGCCGCGATGGAAATCGAACCATCGTTCGCAATCGGTAGGACGAAATTCGACAACACTCTTATGTTCATCGGCTACTTAATAACGGGCGGGCTGCGGCATAGACTGCATTCACTGAAACGCAAACGGGTGTTTGCGGAAATACAAAACCCTGAGGTGAATATCATGAAACTCGTTCAATCGCTTATCGTTGCTGCCGCACTCGCTATTCCTGCTGTGTCGTCCTTCGCTCAATCGAACCAGCCTGTTACCCGCGCAGAAGTGAAGGCGCAGTTGGTGCAACTCGAGAAGGCCGGCTACAACCCGGCTAGCGACAATACGAAATACCCGGCGAACATTGAGGCCGCGCAAGCTCGAGTGAATGCAGAAAACGTAGCCGATGCTGGTTACGGCGGCGTTGCCGAAGGCACATCGGCATCGGGTATTCATCATCTGCGTGGTGAGTTTGTCAGCGACGTGTCGCGAGTGGGTCACAAGATCAAGCAATCCATTCGTGTGGATTCAAACAACGGTACGAAGCCGGTGTATTTCGGTTCGTAACTAGCCGGATTGCAGAAGACCACGAATTTATATTCGGATCGCTAACTGAATTGTGGTCTTCCGGGAAGGATGAGATTCGAGGCGCGCAACGTGCATGCGCGTCTCGCTAAAGAAAACCTCCTTCAGTGGATAGATTCCGCTGAATTGCCCAGCTCTGGCGGCTGGGCTTTTTTTTGCGCAAGACAATTTCCCTACGCCTCATTTATCGCGATGACCCGGCAGCACCGCGCCAAGCACCTGCTTCGCCGTTTCGACGATGACATTGCCTTCATCGGGATCGCCTTTAATCAGCGTCGATGCAAAGGCTTTGGCTTGCGCAAGCGTGATATGCGGCGGCAGCGGCGCAATGTTTGGATCGGCCTTCACCTCGATCACGACCGGGCATTTCGCGGCCAATGCCTGGTCCCACGCGTAGGCCATCTGTTCCGCGTCATCGACGTAAATGCCCTTCAGGCCAATCAATTCCGCGAACTTGTGATAAGGCACGGAAGGGATGTTCTGCGACGCCTCGAATTTCGGATCGCCTTCCATTGCACGCTGTTCCCACGTCACCTGGTTGAGATCCCCGTTGTTGAGCACCATGCAGATCCAGCGTGGATCGGCCCAGTCTTTCCAGTACTTCGAAACGGTGATTAATTCCGCCATGTTGTTCATCTGCATCGCGCCGTCGCCGACCAGCGCGATAACGGGCCGCTCAGGATAGGCAAATTTGGCGGCAATCGCATACGGCACCGCGGCGCCCATCGACGCGAGGCCGCCCGATAGCGAGCAAATCATGCCGCGCTGAACCTGCAAATCGCGTGCGTACCAGTTGGCGACCGAGCCGGAGTCACTGGTCACGATTGCATTCGACGGAATACGTTTGGACAGTTCCCACACGGTGCGTTGCGGATTGACCGCGCCTTTGCCGGGTTCATGCGCGCGTTTTTCCAGTGTCGTCCACCAGTCGGCGGTCCAGCCTTCAATCTTGTCGCGCCACGAGCGGTTCGTTTTCTTTTCCAGTAATGGCAGAAGCGCGCGCAATGTTTCGGTGCTGTCGCCCACGAGGTTCACTTCCATCGGATAACGCAGGCTCAGCATGTCCGCCTTGATGTCGATCTGTACGCCGCGCGCCGCGCCTTCCTTCGGCAGAAATTCAGCATACGGAAATCCCGATCCAATCATCAGCAAGGTGTCGCAACCGGCCATCAGGTCGTAGCTGGGCTTCGTGCCGAGCAGGCCAATCGAGCCGGTCACCCACGGAAGATCGTCAGGCAAAACGGCCTTGCCGAGCAACGCCTTCGCTACGCCTGCACCGAGCTTTTCGGCGACGGCAATCACCTCATCGGTTGCGTTGAGTGCGCCCGCGCCGACGAGGATCGCGACTTTCTTGCCGGCGTTGAGCACGTCTGCCGCCTGCTGCAGTTGATCGTCGTAGGGCACAAGGCGTGGCGCGCGATAGCCCACACCCGAATGCAGCGTGCCGTGCTTGCGGCCGGGTGCTTCGTAGGGCAGGTCCTGCAAGTCGTTCGGCAGCACGATCGCCGTGACCTTGCGTTCCGCAAGCGCGGTACGTACTGCCCGGTCGATCAGATGACGCACTTGCTCGGGCACGCTCGCCTGTTCGACAAAAGCGCCGGCCACGTCCTTGAACATCGACACCAGATCGAGTTCCTGCTGATAGTGACCACCGAGTGCCGCGCGTGCCTGCTGTCCCACGATGGCGAGCACCGGCACGTGATCCATTCTCGCATCGTACAGACCGGTAATCAGGTGCGATGCGCCGGGACCGGAAGTCGCGATGCAAACCCCGAGTTCTCCGGTGAATTTGGCATGCGCCGCCGCCATGAACGCGGCCATTTCTTCGTGACGGACCTGAATGAATTCGATTGCATGGTTAGGCTTTTTATCTTTTTTCGCGTCGGTGTGGGCACGACTCAGCGCGCCGAAAACACCGTTGATACCGTCGCCGGGATAGCCGTACATGCGACGAACGCCCCACGCATGAAGACGCTCGACGATAAAGTCGCCAACGGTTTGACTCATGACTGTCTCCGAAAAATGCCTGAAAAAACGCCGTTGACGGCGAGTTCGCAAGGATCATTCCGCGGTTTCGCGATAACTCGGTTTTCGATTTTCGACGCATAACCGACGTAAAGCGCCCTACATGCCTTTTTGTCAGAAGCGGCACACGTATTGCGGCATGTGAGCAAAGTGGGGAAAACCTATGTCCGTGATCCTGCTCGTAGACGACGATATCGATTCCTTGTGGGCGCTCCGTCTGGTTGTCGAAGCACAAGGGCATCATGTGCTGCTCGCGCTCGACGGCGAAGACGCGCTCAATAAGGCGTCGCGCTATTTGCCCGAAGTCATCGTGACGGACTGGCATATGTCCAGGCTCGACGGAATCGGTCTTTGCAAGAGGCTGAAGCTCTATCCGGCATTGGCCGGGATTGCCGTGGTTTTCACGTCTAGCGAAGTCCCGCCTGCGAATCTGTCGGCATTGTGGAAGGCCTTTATCCGCAAACCGCTCGATTTACCCGCTGTCGAGAGATGCATTGACGCGTTGATCACGAGACGTCTGAGTGCGCCGCAATTCCGGCGTGCGCCGATTTCGGGTAAAGGTCGCTGGCCCGCCATGTCGTCGAGGAACTGGACGTAGTGGTATGGCCGTTGCTGTGTAGTTGGAGACTGGGAGCGTGCGACGTGTGCGTCCAGGTCAGAATTCAAACTCAATGGAGGCACAGAATGAAAATCAGACAGTTTGTGGGCGTGGCAATTGTCGCGTTGGGATGTTCTTTCTCATCGGTCTATGCCGCGGGCACAGGAGGAAGCGGCAATGGCGGTAGCAACGGCAGTGGTGCAGGGCCATCGGGCGCGGATGTATCGGGTGGCGGCGGGAATAATCCGGCGGCGGGGGCGATGGCCGCATCGGGTCCCGCGATGCACTCCAGCACCGTGAAAAAATCGACGCATAAATCGAAAAAGTCGATGAGCGGCGGTAGCGGTAACTCGGCAGATCAGGCGAAGGGTGGGGGCTAACGGGGCGTTCGGCAGACCGCTCGACGGTCTGCCCATGGATTGAAATCGTTTGTCGGTAATACGCTTTTGTCTGCGGAATCAAAGCTGGTCGAATGTTCTCAGGCACGAAAGCAGGCGCCCGGCGCGCAGGCACGATGCATGCGGCAAAAGATCGGTCGCTGTAGGCATCGTGGTACTGAAAGGAGACAGGTCATGTCCATTCAATCATATGGGCCGTATCGTGGCTGCGATATCGAAGTGCATGTCACGCCTGCGAAGGCGCATGTCATGGGCGGCATGACACGGCGATTTCGCGTGTCATGGAGCGTTTCCTCGCCAGGCTTTCCCGATCAGGAAGTTGCCAGCTTTCCCGAGCAGTTCGTCTTTCTCTCGGAGCAGGAAGCGTTCAGGTACGGCGAAAACCGCGCTCACACCTACGTCGATTCCATCGTGTCCGCCCCTGTGGATAGACCAGCGACCAATGGGGCCGTGGAGTCTCGTGACGAAATGCGGCGGCTATAAGAACAGCGCATTAATCTCCGGCGACAGCCTCTGCGCATGCCGACGGGAACGCGTCTTTTGCGGCTGCACCATAGTTCTTCTGTATGTCGCTCAAGCGGTTTCCGTACGCGTCTTGCGAAGCGTGGTTTTTCTCCTGCACATTCCGGTTAATAAAAAGAAGCACGACCGTTTTCATAGACATATTTATTAGTTGCTGGCGAATCGTCGTCACGCGCTCCGCACAAGAAAATACCTTGCACGCAACGTGCGTGACGCAGAACTTAATTGGAAATACCGAGGTTGGAAACAACGCGGTCCGGGTCGAGTTCGGTCAGTACGCGTGTCATGGTGCCGTCCCGACTCCACTCAAGCCACTTCGCGTAGCAGGTCTGCGTAGGCGGAAAAATGGCGGGAAGCCGGTGCCATTTTTCGTTATTGAGCAGGATCCACAGGATCGCGTCCAGCACGTAGCGGGGATTTCTGCGTGGCCGTCCACGGCCGGTTACCGCTGGCTCGAATAGATGACAGACCGTCTGCCATGATTCATCAGACAAAGGAACTTGCAACATCGAACTTCGATTTCTAGGGCTTTAACTCTAGCCATCCTAACCTGTCCGGCTTTCAGTCACGGCCAATCTTCCGGAAAAAAATGGGGCAGCAATAAAGTGTCGCCGATCGACGACAGCCGGGTTGCTTTGTAATTTCTTTGATGCAACGCGCGATTTGGTGAGCGCGCGTAGATTCCTCTGACCTTGTGTGAGGCTCGATTAAGCCGTGCATCAACTTGTGGAAGTTTTGAGCGCCTTTTCGCAAACTGCAGATTGTCATGTCAGTAGATTAATCAGCAAGGAACGATTGTCATGGATAAAACCAGTCTTTCGGAAATCTATCGTGGCTATATTGCCTGTCTGAATGCGCAAAACTGGCAGCTGTTAGCGCAATTCGTCAGTGACGAAGCCATCCACAATGGTAGAAAAATCGGCTTGTCGGGCTATCGGGCGATGCTGGAAAAAGACTTTCGCGACATTCCGGACCTTCACTTCGATATTCAGCAAATCGTTTGCGAACCGCCTTACATTGCGAGCCGGCTGCGGTTTGATTGCACACCGGTCGGCACTTTTATGGGGCTTCTTATAGGCGGGAAGCGAATCGTATTCGCTGAGAATGTCTTCTATGAATTCGAGCGAGAAAAGATTCGCCAGGTATGGTCGATCATAGATAAGGCGGCAATCGAGGCACAGTTATAAGCGATTCACCGCTACACCGCTGACGCGTAAATCCTGCACCAGGTTAAAAGTCATTTACCGGTGAGGTAGATAGCGGTCGACGAGATAGCAGCCGTGCTCGATGCCGGCCCGCAAAGCTTCCGATTCCGTCAGCCACTCTGGAGTAGCAGGCTCGACGTGGGGCAAGTCGAGCGGCTTGCCGTCGATATAGGCCGAAATAGCGGCGAGCCACGCACCTTCTGAGTTTTTGCGCGCCGTTACCGTAATAACGACACCTCGATGTGTGACATGCATCGCGCCGCTTGAAGCTCGCTCGCTCTGATCTTCGGCGCTATCGGCGGATTGGCTCGATGGATATAGCTCGGTCATGGAAATCTCCGTCCTCAACCAGTTTCGTGAGTTTTGAACAGCAACGGACATTCCTCATTTCCTCATACGGTTGCGCTAGAAAACGCTGCAAAGGAGGACGATCCAATTTTTGCACACATTAAGCAGTGGACGCCGCGCTGAGGCCCGTTCCTTGCGCGAGCCAAAAATGGAGCACGGCATCGCATGTACCACCGTCGCAACCTGCCCAATGAATTGAAACGCCAGTGGTTGAATCGCGCGTCGAAACTAAAGGCGCGTGGTCGCCAGTACCTTATTCGGAGTCACCGTGTCACTCCATTCAAATCTCAGTAGATGGCGAAATGTCGGCCAGTTCTGTATTGAGCGGATCGCGGATTACAGCGAACTGGTTGCATTGGAAGTGGACGACACGAAGAGACGACTCGTGCGTGAAGTGGTCGCTGTCATCGTGATGGCGGTGGCCGCACTGTTCGCTCTTTCATTCCTTTGCATCGCGCTGATTGCGACAGCGTGGGGTACGCCGTACTTTCTGACGGTCGTGTGGGGCGTCGCCATTTTGTGGATGGTGGTGACTTTGGCCTCTTTAATCGTCGCGCGCGCGCAAAAGCTGTCGGAACCTTTACATATCGTGCAGTCGGAGATTCGCAGCGATCTGGACGCACTCAGGGAGTCACTCAAATGAATCGGCGAGCAACGACTGGCAGCGATGAGCATGCCGCGCTTCTATTGCGGATGGCGCAGTCCCGCGATGCATTGCGGGAAGCTAATGCCATAGCCCTGATTCCGCGACGGCAGCGGAATAGCGTGATGACGTCGGCAACGGGAGCGGCGATTGCTCTAGCCAATGCGCCTCACGTGACGTTTTTGCTCGCCTTGTGTGTCGGCGCGCTGACGTTCGGCCCGTCACGTGCGCTGCGAATCATTTTGCGAGCGGGTGTTTCCGGGTGGGTTGCGAGCAGCGCAAAACGGGTTGCCCGCCGGTGACGTTCTAGTCCCCCGATAAGAAGGCGTCGCCCCAGGCATCAATTTTCGGGAGCTTCGACGTCACGCAGTTGCAGGACATCGCGGACGGCGAGCGCTGACTTCAGCTCGCATTTGTGTTCAGTAAAACCATTCCATGTATTTTCGACAGCGCCTGTTGCCACGTTCCACTATTCTGTTCGGCTTCCTGATCGGCGAATAAAGGTTTCAGCAATGCAAGCAGATCTGTCGAACTGGAATTGTTCGTTGGCGTGTCGACGTCCGAAACGAGCACGCCCCTCACGTACTCCGATTTCCGCGTGGATTGACTGGACGACTGATCCAACGTCGCCTGCACGAGATTGCCGCGTTGTGTTGCGAGGTTGACCGTGCTGCTCGCGTCGTCGTCGATCTGCATATAGTCGTAGGTTTGCGAGGCCAGCGATTTACCGAGTTTGACCGCACCGCCCGCCAGCGACTGGTGATAGCTCGCCTGCAAATGCGACTGCTGGGTTTGCGCAATGGAACCGTTCAGTAAATTGCCTTCGGTTCGCGTGCTTTGCGAAACCTGATAAGCGAAATTATCAGTCTGACTCGGCAACACTGGATTCGGCGACGTCGCGTTATCCGAGATCGACGCGGTGAAATCCGCGAGTCCCGTCAGCATTGCGTGATCCGATTGAGCGAGCCACGGCGCGTAGGTTGTTCCCGGCAATTGTTTCGACGACGTCCCATAGTCGCTGTTCATTTGCGTGAACGCATCCTTGAACATCGACATCAACGCTGCGTCGCCGTGACCTTTCGCATTGGCGTTGTCAAACTGCGCAAGATAACTGGCAATGGCCTGGTCGCGCTGGGCGCCTGAACCCCAGAGTGCGGAATCGCTCGTATCGACATTGAGCTTGAGCGTTCCCTCGGAATTCGTGATGCTCACACTTCTCGCTGAATTGCTCAGCGATATGTTGGCCGACACATTGCTCGCGCCGTCGCCCGTCACATTGAACTGCATGTTCACCGACGACAACACGGAAGTGTCGTACTGCGTCAGTCCGCTCAAATCGAGTTGCTGAGGATAGGCGCCAAGGCCGTCGATTGCTTTCTGGAATCCGTCAGCGAGATTGGCGATCGCGCTGCGCTCGGCATCGCTCAATGTTCCGCTGCTGTGTGTGCTGACCGACAGCGTGCCGTCTTCACTATCCATTTCGATATCAACCTTGACGCCGCTTGCGGTTTCGACGGTCAGTTTGATATCGCCTTGCGGCCCTTGCCCGGATAGGCTCGCAGCACCGGTTAAACCTGTTGAGCCGACCGTGACCGATTGCGAAAAATCGCTGCCGCTAGTCTTGAATTGATCAAGCAGTGCGCTGCCCAGATTGGTGAATCGCCCGGACATGGAGCCGGCGAGATAGTCGCCGGCCATCGTCATCGAGACGGCGTCGGTAGGGTTGGACGCCCACGTTGTCGTCGTTGCGACGTTGGCGAGTATGCCTTGCTGCGTGTACACGAGAGGCGATTCCACGCTCAGCGATGGAATCGTGACCACGGTGGATTCAGCGTTGGCCGTTGCTTCTGCGGATGACCTCACCGTCGAGGCAAGGCTCGTCGTACCCGATGACGGCGTCACCGTTGTAACAAGGGCTGCGTTCAATGACGATAGGGTAGTCATGGTGCCGTGTGTCGTTATTGTCGGTGGATGATCGCGGTCACCTCGGGACACTGGCCGCCGCCTCAGCCCTGTATATCGACGGAAAGTCGAAATACTTTAGGCGTGGCGCGGCGGCGGCATAAAAACGGTACGGCTCTCAGCGCGAAACGGCACCCTGTTCGCGCAACTTCACGGCGGTCATACGCGGCATCAACAAGTGAATGATGCACAGCGCGACCAGATACGCCGATGCCCCCACCGCGAACAGCGCCCAGTACTGGCCCGTACGCTGCAACGTCTCGCCGATCACACCCGAATACAGGAACGAGCCGGCCATTCCCGCCACGCCGCCGATCCCGACCACCGTTCCGACGACCCGGCGCGGAAACACGTCGCCGACCATCGTGACGAGATTCGCCGACCAGCCCTGGTGAGCGGCCGCTGCGAGACCGACTGCGAATACCGCGTACCAGAGGCTCTGGAAATGCGACAGCGTGGCGATCGGCAGCACGCACACCGCACAAATGCCCATCGCCAGCTTGCGCGCGAAGTTGGGCCGGTTGGTGCGCGCCATCAGACGGGACGACAGCCAGCCACCCGCCACGCTGCCGACCGACGCCATCGTGTAGATGACGATCAGCGGCAAGCCGAGATTGCCGATGTCGATATGCCTCGATTCATTGAGCCACTTGGGCAGCCAGAATAAATAGAACCACCACACCGGATCGGTCAGCAGCTTGCCGAAAACAAATGCCCACGTTTCGCGATATTTGAGCACCGACAGCCAGCTAACCGACTGCTCGACCACTTCGTCGCGATCCGAATTGATGTAATCGAGCTCGCCCTTCGTTACCGACGGATGCTGTGCGGGCGGCCGGTACACGAGCAGCCACACAACCAGCCAGATGAATCCGGCCGCGCCGCCCGCGACGAATGTCGCACGCCATCCCCACATCACAGCGGCGATCGGTACGAACGCAGGCGCGACGATTCCGCCGATCGTGGCGCCCATGTTCCAGAAGCCCGTCGCCAGCGCGCGTTCTTTCTTCGGAAACCAGATTGCAGTGGTGCGGATCGCGACCGGAAAGTTGGCCGCCTCGCCGAAGCCAAGCAAACCGCGCACGGCTGCGAAGCCGGGCACGGTGGCCGCCGCCGCGTGCAGCATGGCGGCGAGACTCCACATGGCCATCGCGCTGCCGTAGACCACCTTGGTGCTGACGCGGTCGGCGATCCGGCCGAACGTCGCGAGGCCGATTGCATACGCGACCGTGAACACCATCACGGTCTGCGCGTATTGCACCTGGTTCCAGCCGATGTCTTTTTGCAGCAGCGGCGCAAGCAAACCGAGCATCTGACGATCCATGTAGTTGATCGTCGTCGCGAAGAAAATCATCGCGCAAATGGTCCATCTATAACGTCCGACGACCGACTGGCTGGCGGCCGTACTGGCTTCTAATACTTTCATCGTGTCTCCAGAAAATTTTTATTGCTGCGCTAGCGCAGGCCGCCCCTCGCGCGGCGTCATTCGGGCAAAGAAGACGGCCCCGGCGGCCACTACCGACATCACGGCCAGTCCGGTGAGTCCGCCTTCGATCGAGCCGGTCTTCTGTTCGAGCAGGCCGAAGGCCGCGGGCGCGACGAAACCGCCCAGGTTGCCGATCGAATTGATCAGGGCCAGCACGGCCGCGGAAATGCGCGCGTCCAGATAGCCCTGTGGAATCGGCCAGAACAGCGCCGACGCCGCCTTGAAACCGATCGCCGCGAAGCAGATCGCGACGAACGAAAACGCGGGGCTGCCCTGGCCGGCCGCGTACATGCCGAGCGCGGCGATCAGCAGAACGCACGCCACCCATGCCTGCTGGAATTTGAAGCGCGCTGCGAGCATCGCGAAGAAGTACATGGCCGCGATCGAGATCAGCCACGGAATCGAATTGAACAGGCCGACCTGAAAGTCGTTGAACTGTCCCATCTTGCGGATGATGCTCGGCAGCCAGAAAGTCGCGCCGTAAATGGTCAGCGAAACCGAGAAGTAGATCACGCAGAAGATCAGGATTTGCGGATCGCGCAGCAGCTTCCACGCCGATGGTTTGATCGCATGCGCCGCATCGCGCTGACGTTGTTCGTCTTCTATCTCGCCGATCACTGCGTCCTGTTCGGCGCGGCTGAGCCACGCGGCGTCGCGCGGTTTCGAGTCGAGCCAGAACCAGATGAAGCCGGCCAGCACCACCGAGGCCATGCCTTCGATCACGAACATCCATTGCCAGCCGTGCAGGCCCGCGCCGTTGATCAGCATCAGGCCGCCCGAGATCGGCCCGGATACGACAGAAGCGAGTGCCGAGCCGCTCAGGAAAATCGCGATGGCCTTGCCTCGTTCATCGCGCGGCAACCATTGAGTGAAATAGAAAATGACGCCGGGAAAGAAGCCCGCTTCGGCCGCGCCTAGCAGCAGGCGCATCGCGTAGAACGACATCTCGCCGCGCACGAAGGCCATGCCGACGGCGGCCAGCCCCCATGTGACCATGATCCGAGTCAGCCATATTTTTGCGCCGAAGCGCTGCATCAGGATATTCGACGGCACTTCGAAGATCGCATAGCTGACGAAGAAGAGTCCCGCGCCGAGCCCGTAGGCCGCGGCGCCGATGCCCAGGTCGGCGCTCAGATGCTGACGCACGAAGCCGATGTTCACGCGGTCGATGTAATTGACGATGAACATCGCGACGAAGAGCGGCAGCACATGCCACTTGATCTTGCGTACCGCACTCGCCAGCGTGTCGGCGTGGCCTCGCCGGGCCGCGTCTGGAACAGATCTGCTCATGGGGTGTCTCCTCGGATGCCAATGTGCGCCGCGCGCAGGATGTTTGCACAGGGCGCAGGGCAGTCTGACGCTGCTTTATTAGTGGGCCTTGAGCGGGCCTGAAAGCAGGTTCTTGCACGCTTTGGAGCGCACTTGAACGCCGCTTGGAGGCCCTTCAAAAGCCGCTCAAAAGCGCGGATTCTTGCCGCTGAAACCAGGGTCGTACTTGCGCATCTGCTTCAGGTCGTCGCGATTGCGTACGCCGCACGACAGGTACTGATCGTGCAATTCGCGCAGTTTGTCGTGGTCGAGTTCGACGCCCAGGCCCGGTTGGCTCGGCACGCGCACCGAGCCGTTGTCGAAGCTCACGCGTCCCCCCTTGATGACTTCTTCTTCCTGCCACGGGTAGTGCGTGTCGCACGCGTAGGTCAGGTTGGGGATGCTCGCGGCGACGTGTGTCATCGCCATCAGGCTGATGCCGAGGTGCGAGTTGGAGTGCATCGACATACCCAGATCCCACAGCTTGCACATGCGCGCGAGGGTCTGCGTTGCGCGCAGGCCGCCCCAGTAGTGGTGATCGGAGAGCAATACCTTGACCGAACCCATCTCCGCGCCGCGACGGAAGTCTTCCATCGTCGTGATCACCATGTTGGTCGCGAGCGGCAGGCGCGTGTGTTTTGCAAGTTCTGCCATGCCCGCGAGTCCCGGGCACGGATCTTCGTAGTATTCGAGCAGTTCGTCGAGTTGAGGTGCGGCCGCGATGCTCGTTTCGAGCGTCCAGTTGGCGTTTGGATCGAGACGCAGCGGCATGCCGGGAAACGCTTCATGCAGTGCGCGCATGCAGGCGATTTCGTGCTCCGGTTCGAACACGCCGCCTTTCAGTTTGATGCTCTGGAAGCCATAAATATCGATCATGCGACGCGCCTGCGCGACGATCTGCTCCGCGCTCAAGCCTTCGCCCCACGCGTCGGGCGCGTACGGCTTCTCGATGTGCTCCGCGTACTTGAAGAACAGATAGGCGCTGTAGGGCACCGCATCGCGGACCTTGCCGCCGAGCAGGTCGACGATCGGCGCGCCGACGATCTGACCTTGCAGGTCGAGCATCGCGACTTCGAGTGTGCTGATGACTTTCGGCGCGTTCTTGGCCGCGTGCGAGCCGGGCGCCAGTTCGAATTCGACCGCGCCGGGGCTGGCCTTGATCGACGCCCGCACACGCTCTTCCATCTTGTTGAGATCGAACGGCGACAGGCCGATCACCAGCGCCTTCGCCTGCTCGAGCACGCGCAGCATCGGCTCGTCGCCATAAGTTTCGGAGATACCGACGCGGCCATCGCTCGTTTCCAGTTCGACGATGGCGCGCAATGCCCACGGTTCGTGGATGCCGGCGGCGTTGAGCAGCGGGCCGTCGCGAAAGGCGATCGGCGTGATGCGGACCTGCGTGATGGTGATGTCGCGAGTCATGGTGGCAATCAGCAAATAGGGCTAGGGGAGTGTGATGAATCCATTGTAAAGCACTAATGTATTAGTGCGTCAGTCGGGAAAATACCCATGCCCGTATGGCGAAAATCGGCTGTCCGCCTCGCGGGGCGGTTCGGGCGTCGGCTATAGTATTAGTATCTCAGCGGGCCTCGGTCGCATGCCGCGCCTGCGTCTACATTCTGTTTTTGCCATGAAAATCAACGCTTCTTCGTCGACGGCGAACCGGCTCGATCGGTCCCGTCATGCTGCGCCGCAGGTATTCGAACAACTGCGCGAAATGATTCTGTCGCTCGAACTGGCGCCGGGCACCGTCCTTTCGCGCGCCGATCTGGCGACCCGCTATGGCCTGAGTCAGACGCCCGTGCGCGACGCACTCATGAAGCTCGGTGAAGAGGGGCTGGTCGACATCTTTCCGCAGCACGCCACGGTCGTCAGTCAGATCAATGTGACCTCGGCGTTGCAGGCGCATTTCCTGCGCCGTTCGATCGAGTTGGAGGTCGTACGCACGCTTGCCGGGCAGCCCGACGCCGAGTTAATCAGCCGCTTGCGCGCGACGATTGCCGGGCAAACCGAGCTTCGCGATCCGAAAAACATCGAGCAGTTCTCCTTGCTCGATCAGGCCTTCCACCGGCAGATGTATGAAGCGGCGGGCGTACCGCAGCTTTGGGATCTGGTGCGTCGGCTGAGCGGGCATATCGACCGTTTGCGCCGTTTGCATCTGCCGGTAGAGGGTAAGACGATGGCGGTGGTGCGCGATCATACGAAGATCGTCGATGCGATCGAAAAGGGCGATGTAGAAGCCGCGCAGGCAGCGCTCCGCAAACATCTGTCGGGCACGCTGAATCAGATCGATCAGATTCGCACGAGTCATCCGAACTTTCTTGCGGATGATTGAGTTCGTTGCAGTGCGTTATCCGGAACTCACGAGCAACGTCCTGTTTCGTCATATACGACGATGTCGAATCCTTCGTTCGATGCGGGTGGGACGAAGTAGCGGGTGATCAGCTCATATTGCGCGTCCGATGTCTGGAACGGATGCTCGCCCGCCGCGTTTCTCGCCTTCAATCGTGATTTGCAAATGTCGCCGCTCACATCCAGATAGTGAAGCCGATGTTCGCAGCCGGCGATCCGATATAAAGATTGCCCCCACGCCCGCGTGCTGGCCGTATTGAATGGAAAGTCGAGCACTACCGATATTCCCGCCGACAGAAGCGACTGAATGTGTGCTGTGAGAACGGTCTTCACGCGTGCTGCGCAGCGCACGTAGTCGTCGAGCGTATGAACTTCGTCCGGGTAAAGACGTGCGATCCATACGTCTTCGCTGATCAGCACAGTCCGCTGGGCAGCCGCGAGTCGTGCCGTCAACGTGGATTTGCCCGACGCAATCTTGCCGCACACCATATGGAGAACGGCGGCGTCATACGAGTCAACTGCATTAGCGGAACTGCTTTCATTCGTCATTGCCTGGCGCTCCGTTGAGAGCCCAGAAAGCAAAAACCCGCCTTCTGGGCGGGTTGTGATTGCGTATTGTCAACTCAATAGCTATCCCGCCGGGACTGTCGCGGCGCTAATAATGGAGTTGATGTGGAATCGCTTCATGTGCGAAAGGATAATCGAAATCGAGACAGTGTGTGGATTCAAATTTCAAAGGCGAAGTGGGGTGCGCAATCGTCGAACTCAGATAGCTATTGAATAGAGGTGGCTGAGGCGGTCGGCCAGAGCAGTGAAGCTCGCCAACCGCCGCTCCTCAAAACCGCCTACTGCAACACACTCGCACCAACCTGCCCGCTTCCCGTTTCCAGCGACACGTTGCGCGTCTCGCTACCGCGAACCCACCAGTACGCCGCCGCAATCGGCCCCGGCAACGCAAGCGCGAGCAGTGCAATCAGTGCCGACGAAGGCGTGCCCGAACTCGCATACGCGTTCGTCAACATCAGCGGCGCCACGACCGCACCGACGCGTCCCACGGCCACGGAAACACCCAGTCCCGTCGCCCGCACACGAGTCGGCAGAATTTCGGACGAAACGACGTAGCCGGAAATATAGGCCCACGTCACGCCGAACTGGATCATGCAGTAACCGATCACCATACCCGGCAGCGAGCTCGTTCCGTAGATCACCAGAATCGACAATGTGGTGAACGTATAGCTGACGAACAGCGATGCACGCCGCCCCCAACGTTCGACCAGGACCGAAGCCGTCAAGCCGCCGAACAGCGCCGCTGCGTTGCCGTACATGTAGTAGAGCGGCATATCGCCGGCCGGCACTTTCATGAACGGCAGAATCACCAGCGCCATCAGTGAAAGCACGCCGTACACCACCGCCGCCTGCGAGAAATTGAATGCGCTGGCCACCAGGCAGCGTCCGCGATATTCGCCGAACAGTGCCCGCACGTTGCGCCAGAACGCAGCCTGTTCCGGCACGAATCCAACCGACGGATAACGGCGGCCCGCTTGCGCCGCCTGCTCCGGCGACGCGCTGCTCACGATCTGATCGACCACCGCTTCCGCTTCGCTCACACGCCCCTGTTGCAGCAACCAGCGCGGCGACTCGGGAATCACGCGGCGAATCCAGAAGAACAGCAACGCCATCGTCGTACCGAGACCGAAACCGACGCGCCACGAGATATCCGCAGGCAGATTGTTCAGCACCAGATACGACACGCCTGCCGACAGCAGTGCGCCGAGCGGAAAGCCCGACAGAATCAGCGAATCGGTTTTACCGCGATGGCGTTTCGGAATGAACTCGCCCATCGTCGCGGTCACAGCCGAATATTCGCCGCCGACGGCCAGCGCAGTCATCGCACGAAAGAACAGGAACGAGTCGAAATTCCACGAGAACACCGTCATCACGCTGAACGCGGCGTACCAGAGCAACGTGGCGAGAAAGAGCCGCTTGCGGCCGAAGCGGTCGGCCAGATAGCCGAAGCCGATTGCGCCCACCAGCATCCCGAACACCCACACGCTCACCGCGATCGAGCCTTGCGAGGAACTCAAATGCCACTGCGTTTTCAACACGCCGAACACGCTGCCGATGATGTTGGTCTCGAACGAATCGAGCGCCCAGCCAACGCCCAGTGCAACGATCAGCAGTGTGTGAAAGCGGGTCCACGGCATGTTGTCGAGACGCGCGAGCGCGTCGGTTTGAATCGTGTTTTCAGGGTTCACGATGGTTCCTTGAGCAGCGTCGGTTCGAAATCGAAAGAGGGAAACTGGGCGCGCGAGCCGATGAAATTCCGTCCGCGTGCGCCGTCGAATGCTTCGTCGACAATGCGGGTCCATTCGCCTGAAGCGAGACCGTAAGCGGCAGGATGCGTATCGACGTTCAGCGCTCGCAGAAAGTCGGCTAGGTGTTGCGGCGCTTCATCTAGCGAGCCGAAAATGGCTTCGAGCGCGGCGTCGCACGCGGGATCTGCGCCGAGCGCGGCCTGCATCACGGCAGGCAGGCAGAACGAACATGCAAGGCCGTGCGGCACGCCGTGGCCGAGCGTGATCGCATACGAAATGTTGTGCGCGAGCGCGGTTCGCGTATTCGAGAACGCGAGACCCGCGCGCAACGCGCCGAGCGCCATCTGGCTGCGCGCGTCGAGATTGGCGGGATCGGCGGCGACTTGCGGCAGCGCGTCGATGATCTCGCGCGCGGCTTCGACGGCCAGGCCGCGCGTCACCGGATTGGCATGCACGTTCCACAGACTTTCGAGCGCATGCGACAACGCATCGAGCCCGCTCGCCACGGTTTGCACGCGCGGCAAGCCAACCACGAGGCGGGGATCGACCAGCACTGCTTCGGGGTACAAATCGTCACGCGACAACGAGAGCTTGCGGTCGTTCTCCGGGTCCCACACGGTGGCCCACGAAGTGACTTCGCTACCCGTACCTGACGTGGTGGGAATCGCGATGATCGGCAATGCGCGGCGGCCGCTTTCGCGCCCTTGCGTCAGATACGCGAGCATCGGCTCGAACTCGCCGTGTTCGGCGGCCAGCACTTTCGCGGAATCCATCACCGATCCGCCGCCCAACGCGACCAGCACCTCAGGCAAACGGGGCAACGCGGCAAGTTGTGCGCACGCAGCGCGCAGCATCGAAATGGAAGGATTCGCTTCGACGTTGTCGATGCAGGCGAGTGCGGGACCGGCGATCGTTTCGATCCGCTGGGTCATTGCGCGGAATGGCGTGTCGGGGTAGGTGACGATCGCATAACTGCGGCCGTTCAGCAGCGTACCGATTTCATTCAGCGTATCGACGCCGAGACGCACGCGCACAGGGTTATGAAAGCTCCACGTCTTCACGCTTTTTCTCCTGCGGCGAGACGCGTTTCGATCGCGTCGATCACCGGCAACAGATCGGCAATGCTGTCGATCACATAGTGCGCGCCGGTTCGCGCAAGACGTTGACGCGCGGGTTCCAGTCGCGAGCGTCGGCCGTCGTCGTCGAGCGCCTGCCAGTCGGCCAGCGAGAGGCCCACTTCGTTGCCGCTCGCCGCAATGCCGACGGTCCACATGCCGGCCGCGAGACCGGATTCGAGACCCGTCGGACTATCGTCGACGACGACGCACGCGCGCACGTCGGGCGCACCGAGCGCCAACGCGTTGTCGAGGCACATATCGGGAAACGGGCGCCCGCGCGACACGTCGCTAACCGTGCAGCAATGGTCGGGGCGATAGCCTTTATCGCTCGCAATCGGCAGCAGGTTGTTGATCACTTCGCGCGGATAACCGGTCGTGCTGCCAATGCGGATACCACGTGCCCGCAGCGCGGCCAGCGAGTCGAGTGCGCCCGGAATCAGGTCGCTATAGCGCGCGACATTGCGCTCGTCGACGCGCAGGAATTCGGCGTACAGCGCGTCGACATCGCCTTCATTCGACTGAACACCGTGATGTGCTTTCCAGCGCGACTGCACATCGGGCATCCGCAGAATCGCGACGATATGTTCGCGTTTGGCCGCGCCCATCGGCGCACGCGCTTCGGCTTCGGAGATCGGCACACCGGCCGACGCGAAGCACTGACGAAAGGCATCGACCGGCGCAATGCAGCCGAAGTCGAGCACGGTACCGGCCCAGTCGAAAATGGCCGTGGTGACGGGACCGCGATACGTGCGGCCATATGAATAGGCGGTGTGAAGAGTGGAAGGCTGCATCGTGTTCATGACCCAAAAAGGTGGCGAGGTGTCGATGAACACAGCTTAGTTTTGTCACATGACGCACCTATGATCGAATCACCCGGTTAATTACAGGGTTTCAATCGATTTTTTCGATGGATCGATTCAGGCCATACGTATGACGAATTCACCTATCAGCCTATGACGCTCGTTCAGTTGCGCAGTTTTATCGCCGTTGTCCAGCATGGCGGCTTCACCGCGGCCGCGCGTGCACTGTCGATCAGCCAGACCACGATCACGTCGCAGATTCAGGCGCTCGAAGAAGAACACGGGGTCGAACTGTTCCATCGGCGCGGACGGCGCGTCGAGTTATCGGCAGTCGGCATGGACCTGTTGCCGATCGCGCGGCAGATCAGCGGCCTCGAAGCCGATGCCAATTCGATGCTGCACGACAGCGGCACGCTCAAACACGGTTCGCTGAAGATCGGCGCGGTCGGCCCGTTCCACGTGACGGAAATGATCGAGTCGTATCACGCGCTATATCCGCACATGCATCTCGCGGTCACGCTCGGCAATTCCGAGGACGTGTTACGCGACCTGAACGACTATGCGTGCGATGTCGGCGTGATTGCCAGCGTATTCGACGACGAGCGTTATCACATGCAGCCGTATGCGCGATATCCGGTGATAGCGTTCGTCAATTGCGCGCACAGGCTGGCTTCTCGCGACACGATCACGCTCGACGAACTCGCCGCCGAGCCGCTATTGATGCGCGAACCCGGCTCGACAACGCGCAAGGCGCTGGAAACTGCGTTTATCGATGCAAGGTTGAAGCCGCGCACGGCGATGGAAATAGGCAGCCGTGAGGCATTGCGTGAAGCCGTTGCGCGCGGGCTGGGAGTGGGTACGGTCTCGCAGTCGGAGTACGTTCCCGATGACAGGCTGCGGCCGTTGCGGATCGACGGCGATCCGGTCAGTACGCACATTCATGTGTGCTGTTTGCGCGAGCGACGCGACAGCGTGCTGGTGTCTTCGTTTTTTAAGGCGCTGAATAAGGCTTCGTAACGGCTACGGAAATGCGGGCGAATATTGTCCGCTGAATCCGGTTGAGCAAGACGTGCGGTGCTTCTTTCAAATACTGCGTAAGCGATCGAACAGGATCAGCGATAAAAACGCGACGCCCGCTGCAAGACTGAGATGTCCAAACCAGATGACAAGACCGAACGACCAGCCCGCTTCGTGAACGGCGTAGACGAGCGCAGCACAAAAAGAAGCGCACGCTACAAAACGCAGCAGCACCTGCGCGTCTCCATGAATGGTTCGGCCGAACAGACGCTCCTGTTGCCGCGACGATGCGAGGCAGGTTGCAACAAAGCCGGCCAGCGCGATGAAAAAAATTATCGCGTGCATTCTCGTCCCTGACTTCCTATTGCACGTTCGCGCCGTCTGACGCGTACCGCGAGTCGCGCGAACAAAACCGCCAGTGCGAACAATGCCAGGTCGAAACAGACGAATAGCCAGTCGCCATCGACGAGACGCGAAAAGAGCAGACCGTGGGTTGTCAAAAGATCTACGCAGGGCAGCAGCGCAAACATGATCGCAGCGCATGTGAGCAACTCGGCCCAGGCGCGCGCCGGAGTCCGGCACGCCACATAGACGAAAGTGGCTGCCCATACGACAAAGAACACACGAATCTCCCACTCTGCACGCTGTGCGAGCGATTCCGGCAACAGCCGGTTTGCGTAGAGATAGGCCGTCATCGCGATGGGCAGGCCGACAATCGTCGCGACGTTCAAATGTTCGACCAGTCGAAAGCCGAACGGCGGACGGTCGGGATTAGGCAGCCTGGGTCTGCGTTTAACCGTCCACATGACGAGCCCGGTGCCGACCATCGCCGTACCGGCCAGGCCGAGCATGAAGTACAACGCACGCGTGGGCAGATCGGCGAATCGACCGATATGCAGCGCGTACAACACGCCTCTCGTTTCGGCTGCCGGGCCGACGTGGTCTTGCACACGCAGCAGACGGCCATCGGTCGCGTCGAATAGAAGGAATTGCGGACTGGTCGAAACACGCCCGGATTCGCTTCGGGCAACGAGTACTCTCGCTGACCGGTCGCCAGGGTTGGTGATCGTTATATTGCGTACCGCGCCGATGCCCCAGCGCGCTTCGGCCGCCCGGATCAGCGGCGCGATTGGTGTGAGTGGTGCGTGTTGTCCAGAGCGCTCCCCGGGCGGCACGAACGCGTTGATTTGCGACACCGCTGCGTTGCGCGCCGCCTGAGTTGGAAACGCTGCTTTCATTCCCCACGGCATATACAGCAACGCGAGCGTGACAAGACCCGTATACGTGATCATCAAATGAAAGGGCAACGCCAGTACGGAAAACGCGTTGTGTGCATCGAGCCATGAGCGCTGCCCTTTGCCGCTGCGGAACGTGAAGAAGTCCGCGAGAATCTTTTTGTGTGTAATGACGCCGCTGATAATGCTGATCAGCATGAACATCGCCATCACGCCGACCAGCCAGCGGCCCACTACCGGCGGCACGTAGTACAGATTGAAGTGAAAGCTATAGAAGAAGTCGCCGCCCTGGGTGTCGCGCACGCTTACGCGCTCTCCGCTGAGGGGATCGAACGTGCCTTCGACAAAACCGCTAGCGTCGCGCCACATCGCGTGCGCGGCGTTGCCGCGTTTGCCCGGTACGCTGATCAGCCATTGCGGACTGTCGGGTGCGATCTCCGCGAGATGCGCAACGATCCGGTCGACGCTTTGCGTGACCGGTTCATTCGCGTGTGGCGATGCGAGTTCAGGCCGCATCCACACGGAGATTTCGTCGCGATAGAAGCTGACCGTGCCGGTGAGAAACACGGCATAAAGCAACCAGCCTGCGAGCAAACCGGTCCACGTGTGCAGATTCGCCATCGACTGACGAAGCCCGGCGCGTTTCTCCGAGTGGCCCGGCTTGCGTGTTGCGAAGACACAGATGACGGCCCCCGCATACACGATAAAGCTCGCGAGCAGCCCGGCAATCACCGCTTCTGTCCTTGAAATGGGCAGAAGCAGCGTTGCCACGCTCGACAACGCGGCGAGCGCATAGCCTCCCAGAATGGCGACGCCAATCCGGGAGGTTAGCCCGCCGCGCGAACTCGCCGATACGACGCGCCAGAGCCGGCTTACCAAAGGTACCTCACCGTACCGAGGATCGCGCGACGCTCGCCGAATTCGCACGAAGCCGCGCTCTGGCAACCGGTCAGATACTCGCGATCGCCGATGTTCTGCACGTTCAGCGTCACCGATGCGCCCTTCAGGCGTCCGTCGATACGGCCGAGGTCGTAACGGGCCATCAGGTCGAACACGGTGTAGCTCGACGTCTTCCACAGATTGGCGGTATCGCCGTACGAGCCGCCGGTGTAGCGCACGCCCGCGCCGACTTCGAGTCCCGACAATACCGGCTGATCGAAGCTATAGGTTGCCCACAGGCTTGCCTGATGCTTCGGAATCAGCGGCAACTGGTGGCCGAGTTGCGCCGGGTTGGTCGACGCGAGCACGCGGGTATCGGTGAACGAGTAGTTGGCGATCAGCTTGATCTGCCGCGTGATCGCCGCGCGCGCTTCGAGTTCGACGCCGCGCGAGCCGACTTCGCCGGTCTGAATGCTATACAGAATGTTCTCGGGGTCCGGCGTCAGCACGTCCTTTTGCTTCATGTCGAACAGCGACACCGCAAACAGCGCATCGAAATTGTTCGGCTGATACTTGATACCGATTTCCGTTTGCTGACCGCGAGTCGGCGTGTAAGGACGGCTTCCCGATTCCGGCGACGTCGTGCCGATTTGCGGCTCGAACGATGTCGAGTAGCTGATATACGGTGCAATGCCGCTGTCGAACAGATAGCCCAGCGCGACGCGGCCGGTAAATGCGTTGTCGTTCGCGGTCGTGGTGAGGTGCGTATTGCGATTGTTCAATGCGGCGCGCGACCAGTCGTTACGACCGCTCAACGTCAGAATCCAGCGATCGAGCTTCACCTGATCCTGCAGGTACACGCCGTACTGATTCAGCGTTTGCAAATTGTTCGCGGTGTAGGTGATGGCCGGTGCGGCACCCGTGTTGACCGGATTGAAAATATCGATCGAACTCGCGGCTACGGTGCCGGTGTAGTTGTCGATCGTCTCGCGGCGGAAATCGAAACCCGCGAGAATGGTGTGATTCAACACTCCCGTCCTGAATTTGCCCTGAACCTGGTTATCGACGGTGAATTCGTCCATGCTGCGGTTGATGTCCGTCGCGCGTCGAAGCAGCGTGCGGTAGTCGGTCGGCAAGCCGGTCGTCGCGTCGGTCACGAAGCCATTGCCCCACGTCGAATAGTTGTGGGTTTTTACATGGGCGTAGCGCAGCGCCTGCTTTACTTTCCAGTCGTCGTTGAACGCGTGGTCCGCCTCATAGCCGACCGCGTAGTACTCGCGCTGAAGCGTGTCGCGATCGGGGTCGCCCAGGTTCTGATTCGAATGAATCTGTCCCAGTGGATTGGCGTACAGCGTGCCATACGCGGGGTAGTACTGCGTGGCGATCCCGGCATCGTCCTTCTGATATTGCGCGAGCAACGTGAACGAGGTGTCGGCAGTGGGGCGGAAAGTAAGACTCGGCGCGAGGTACGTGCGGTTGTCGTCGGCGCCGTCCACCTGGGTGCCGCTATCGCGGCGCAAACCGACGAAGCGATACAACAGTTTGCCATCCTGATCGATAGGGCCGCTTAAGTCGAACGCGCCTTGCACGCGGTCGTAACTGCCGCCCTGCAATTCGACTTCGTGACGCGCTTCGTCGGTCGGACGTTTGCTGGTCATGCTAATGATGCCGCCCGGCGGATTCTGTCCGAACAGCACCGACGACGGCCCGCGTACCACTTCGACACGTTCGAGACCAAAGGGCTCCGATTGCGCGCCCTGACCGCCGAGACCGTACGGCAGCATCAGTCCGTCCAGATAGAAGTTCGGCATGAAGCCGCGCACGCGCACATAGTCGCGATCGGTAGTCACGCCGAAACTGTCGCCGCGTACGCCGGGCGAATAACGCAGCGTCGCGCCGACGCTTTGCGCGGCCTGATCGGTGATCTGGTCGGCGGTGACGACCGAAATCGATTGCGGCGTTTCGAGCAGGGGCGTGTCGGTTTTGGTGCCGGCTGCGCTGCGTAACGCGACGTATCCGCTGGTTTCCGTCCACGCGGTTTCAGCATGGCCTTTCACGTGAACCGGTTTGAGCGTCGTCGATTCCGTGCCCGCAGGCGGAGTCGGAATGCGATAGAGCTTGTAGGCGCCTCCTTCGACAACGCTTGCGGCAAGACCCGAACCCGCCAGCAAGGCATCGAGTCCCGCCGGCGCGCTGTACATTCCATGCAAGCCCGCGCTTTGTGCGCCATCGGTCAGCGAAGGATCGGTACCGATCATCAACCCGGAGTGACGTCCATAGGCGATCAACGCGTCGTCGAGGCGTCCGGCGGGAATGTCGTAGCGTCGGACATCGTTGATGGCGCGCGGCGATTGCGCGTGAGCATCGCTTGCTTGCAACATGGGCGCCGCGCTGGCGAAAGTCATGGCAATAGCCAGCGTAAAGAGATTCGGTGCACGACGTAATGCGCCGCGCGCGGTGGCGCGAGGTTGAACTGAAACCATGAAAAGGCCTTGATTCGAGCGGTAGATGGACGACGCTGCCGTGCGCCTCGGCTTCGTCTTATGAGGTTTAACGCTCGAAATAGAAAACAGTGCCGATTTTTTTCGGCGCAATGTTTTCGACGAATAGGGAAAGTGCAATCGACGCGGTTACGTATCGATTGCGGCCTGCTTCAAGGGGGATCAGGCGGATCGCTGAGTAACCGTGACCCAGTAGCGGGTGCGGCTGTGAAGCGTGATCGGCAGAACGTGTTGAAGCAGGCGCAGTACCTTGTCGGTGTCCTGGATGGGAAACGTGCCGGTGACGCGCAGGTCGCCGACCGAAGGATCGCAGCGCAAGATGCCTCGCCGGTAGCGCGCCAGTTCCTCGATGAAATCGGCGACGCGCATGTTGCGCGCCACGAGCAGCCCGTCGATCCACGCTACGGTGCTGGAATCGAGCGCGGAGGGCGGCTCGAATTCGTTGCGGTTGAACGACGTGGTTTGTCCGCGCGTGAGCGTGAGGACCTGGCCGGCCGCGTTGGCGGGACGAACCTCGACCACGCCTTCCATCACGCTGACTCGCGTATCGCCGTCCATTTCGCCTGGCTGTCGCACGACGAAGCGCGTGCCGATCGGCGTGACGGCACCATTGCGCGTATCGACGTGCAGAGGGCGACCCGCCGGGTCATGCCCGCTCACCACGAGAATTTCGCCCTTGTACAGCGTGATGCGGCGCTGATGCGCGTCGAAGCGGACATCGGCGGCGCTGTCGGTGTTCAGTGTCAGACGGGTATTGTCGGCCAGCACGAACTCGCGCTGCTCGCCCACGGCCGTGCTGAAACCCGCAGTCCAGCCGCGCCAGGGAGTGACGTCCAGCAATGTCCAGCCGACGATACCCGCGCCAGATAGCGTCAGCAGGCGTGTCATCGCGCGACGGCGCTTCTGCTGCGCGGTGACGCTCTCGATCACCGAGCGCGCCGTCTTAGACCCGAGTTCGCCGACGTTGTCATTGAAGCTCTGCGTCATCTCGGCCATGCGTCGCCATGCTTCGGCATGGACCGGACTCGCCGATCGCCAGCGCTCGAACTCGGCTTGATCCTGTGCGTCGGGAGCCGTCTGAAGTTTGACGACCCAGTCGGCAGCCTGAGCGACGATAGACGCGTCGATACGATTCGCGGGTGTCATCCGGTCAAGCCTGGATTGGGCGGAACAGGCTCACTCGTAGACCACTGCATAGCATTGCTGCAATGCCTTGGACATGGCCTTCTTGACCACATCGAGCGAGAGGCCAAGCTGCTGCGCCACCTGCGGGTAGCTGAGCCCGTCGAGTTGGGCGAGAAGAAAAACCGTGCGGGTTCGCGGGGTCATCGCCTCGACCAGACGGCATAAGCGTTCCAGTGTCTCCAGAATCAGCGCACGCGTTTCGAGCGATGGCGCGGTGGCTTCCGGCTGACTTGCCAGGACGTCCAGATAGGCACGTTCGACCTGAGCATGGCGGAAGTGGCTGACCATCAGATTCTTTGCAATCGTCGTCAGATACGCGCGAGGTTGCTGCATGGCTTGCGCGGGATCGCCGCGCAGCAGGCGCTCGAAGGCGTCGTGCGCGAGATCCGCCGCGTTGTCGCGATCACCGAGTCTGCGATGCAGAAAGCCGACGAGCCAGCGGTGATGCTCCCGGTAGAGCAAGCCGACGGCGTCGATCTGATAAGTCATTACAGATGAATTGGCCACTGGACGAATGAACGCAGTCACATTGATTAATGAGAATCAATCGCATTCTAATGCAAGAATTGCAATTTGTGACTGTTTTGTAATTTTCGGCGCGTGCGCAACTAACGGTTAACCAGCCGACCGACTAGCAACGCGCGGGAACATGCCCCGCGCGTCAGATCAATCGCGATTAGCGTTGGCAGCGATCAGAAACGATGCCGCAACGACACGTGCACGCCAAGCTGATGATTGTTCGCCGACGGCGTCTGTCCGGTCAGCGCAGCAACGGCGGGTTGATCCAGAGAGTCCGTTCCTGCCGCGTGTTCGTAGACGACGACGCCATAAATGTCGGTTCGTTGCGACAGCGAGTAATCCGCGCCCGCAGCGGCCAGGTGATAAACGGCGCTGCCCGCATTGCTCGCACCCGAGTTATGCGTGTAGCTGTACGACACGCCCCCCGACCACGCCGGCGAGAAGCGATACGACATGCTCGCTTCCGCGCTGTTGAACGTCGCGGTACCCGAGTAGTTGAACGGATTCGGACCGGCGTTGAGGTTACCGAGGTTCTGGAACTGCGTGTTCGTGTACACGAGGTTGAACGTCGCCGCGCCTGCCTTGTACGACGCGCCCGCCGCGATGATCTGCAGCGCCTTCGCCGATGCATAGCCCGCGAAGCTCGGAATCGATTGCGCGGTAGTGTCCGAACCGATGCTGCCGAGGTTGTTGGTGGCGGCGGTTGTTCCCGAGTTGGCCTGGCTGCCGTAGAAGGAGAGGTTCGGGTCGCGTGCGTTCAAATACGCCGCAGCGACGGCAACGGGGCCGTTTGCGTACGACACGCCGAGCGAGTAGATCTGCTTTTGCGTCGCGCTGCCGGCAACGCCGCCAACGCTATACACGCCGCCGAAGCTCAAGCCGTTGTACGAAGGGCTCAGGTAGCGGATCGAGTTGTTGCTGCGGCGAGTATTCGCGAGATTGTCGACGTCGCCGGCATGCGAAACCATGTACCCGCCCCATGTCGCCACGGCGGCGAACGGCTGCACGAACATGTCGACGGCGTCGTATTGACGACCCAGTGTGACCGTGCCGAGCGTATTCGACTTCAGGCCCACGAAGGCCTGCCGTGCGAATAGCGCGCCACCCAGGGCAATCGCGCCGGTGCCGCCGCCAAAGCCGTTTTCGAGCGTGAAGATCGCGGAATTGCCGCCGCCGAGGTCTTCCGTTCCGCGAATGCCGAAGCGCGAACCGGTCACGCCGGAAGTCGCCGCATCCTGGAAGGAGTACTGCGACGCGCCTTTCAATGCGCCGTTGCTGCGACCGGTTTGTGCATTGCTGGTATAGCTGAGGCCGACGTCGATGAGCCCGTATAAGGTCACGCTGCTTTGTGCGAATACCGGAGTAGAGAGAGTTGCCGCGACCGAGGTCACCAGCGCAGCGAAGGTTTTTGTCTTTGTCATGTTATTCAATCAGATAGATCACCCGCGACTTCTTTTTTTGTGCGGGCGTGAACCCGGGTCGCGAGGGCGAAGTTTTTACCACGAAAGCAGGGCGGCGCGAGGGGAAATGACATGACTGACGTGAAAACACGTCAGTGGATCAGGCAGGTGTTGCCGATGCAGAGCGCGGATTCGGCTCTCTGCTGACCTGTGAGCGGCAGCACTCGCCCGATCGATGCGGTGGAAGGTGGAGGCGCGTTACGTGGATAAGCGTCTGTCGATCATGCGATTAACGGCAGGTACGTGGCCGTCGATCTTCCGGATGATCGGCCACGTACCCGCGGTTCAGGCGACCGCCTCGGTTTCCGCTGCTCCGTGATAAGCAGGGAAGTCGGAATAGTGCTTTTCGTCGCCACCCCAGAACGCGGCGCGAACATAGGGCGTCAGCGGCAAGCCGTGCTTGAGGCGGTACGGCAGATCCGGGTTCGACGAGAAGTGACGTCCGAAGGCAACCAGGTCGGCGTCGCCGGACTTCACGATTGCTTCAGCGCTGGCGCCGTCGAAGCCGCCCGCCGCGATGATCGGCCCGGAAAAGTGCGGACGCAGGTAGTGGCTCGCAACCGGCGGATGACCTTCGTGCAACGTGTCGTCGCCCTTGATGCGCGGTTCGATCACGTGCAGGTAGGCGATCCTGTATTCGTCGAGCACCTTCGCGACATAGCTAAAGGTGGCTTCCGGGTCGCTGTCGGAGATGCCGCCCCATTCGCCGGACGGCGAAATACGTACGCCGACACGATCCGCGCCCCACACGGAAATGAGCGCTTCGACCGCTTCGCGCAGAAAGCGAACCCGGTTTTCAATCGGACCGCCGTAGGCATCGGTGCGCAGGTTGGTGCCGTCCTGAATGAACTGATCGACGAGATAGCCGTTTGCGCCATGCAGTTCGACGCCGTCGAAACCGGCATCTAGCGCGCGTTGAGCGGCCACCCGGAATTCCTCGATGATGCCGGGGATTTCTTCGATGTCGAGTGCGCGATGGGGCGAGGCGGGCACGAAACCGTCCTTCGTCAGCGCGACGCCTTCGAACGGAACGACCGACGGCGCAACCGGATCGACACCGCCTGTCATTTCGACGTGGCTTTGACGTCCACCGTGAATCAGTTGCATGAAGACGCGGCCGCCTTTCGCGTGAACGGCGTTGGCGATCGCTTTCCAGCCGGCCACCTGGCCGTCGTGGTAGAAGCTGGCCGCGCCCAGATACGAGCGCGCCGTCTCGGAGATGCTGACGCCTTCGATCACTTCGAGGCCGCCTTCCGACGCGCGTTGGCCGTAGAAGTCGGCCATCATCGGGCTTGGAATGTCGCCGGGCTGAATGGTGCGCAGGCGGGTCATCGGGGCGAGAACAACGCGATGCGACAGTGTGTAAGCGCCGACCTTCGTAGGGGTGAACAAGTTAGCCATGATCTTTCCTTTACCGGTTAGTGAGCATCTGAATGCGGGTCGCGTCGACCATCGAACGAGCGGCTTGTCCATTTCCGGCATCCTCGCGATATAGATAAAACGCATGGGTCGTCAATGATTGTGGAGCCGTATTTCCGTTTCGAGGATCGTTTCGTCGCCGCCTGACAGGTAATGTAGGCTCGGCCGATAAGAAATAAAAAGACTTTAGAGGCTGGGTGGCATGCCTGAAAGGCATGGTATGCAAGGGTGAGGTTCTAACGAAGCGAGGTGCGGCGGCGTCCGCTGCGGGCCGAGTGGTTGGCGCTACGTCTGGATTTGAATGCGGGCGCCGGATCGGGACGAATGACTCGTCGGCCGCCCCGTGTTTTGAAATGCGATATCAGGCCGAACTTGCGCGCGCACGCCGCGAAATAGCGAGCGACATCCAGCAAAACCCCGCGCTAATAGCCCCTACAACGCCGCCAAACGAGCCTATCCACGGCAGCCCGAAGTCGTGCGCGATGTGATTGCCGAGCAGCGCGCCCGCACCGATGCCGACGTTATAGAGCCCTGAAAAAAGCGACACGGCCAGATCCGTTGCGTCGGGTGCCAGTTCCAGTACCTGGGCCTGCATCGCAAGGCCGAAGGAGATGATCACTCCGCCCCACAGCAAAATGTGAAGCGACAACGTGCCGATGGTCAACGCGAAAGGGAAAAGCAGCAGCAGACAGGCTGGCAGCAATGCCACCGTGGTCAACAGAAACCGGTGAGGCTGCTTCGGGTAAAAGCGCCCGAAGCAGATTGCCGCTGGCATGCCGGCTACGCCAAACAGAACCAGCAAATAGGTGATGCGCGCGTTGCTCGCGTGGTTCACGAGGTGCGCGAACGGTTCGAGATACGTGTAGACGGAAAAATGAGCGGTGACGGTGAGCACCGTCACGGCGTAAAGAACCATCAGCATGGGCGTCTTCAGCAGCTTCGGCAGGCTTCGCAGCGACCCGGCGCGCTCGCTTGGCAGCAACGGAAGCGTGACCCACAGCGCGGCCATCACCACTACCGCTGCACACGCGATGATCTGAAAAGTCGTGCGCCATCCCAGCGCTTCGCCGATCACGCGGCCAATGGGAATGCCTGCCACCATCGCAATCGATGTGCCGACTGACAGGAAACCCAGCGCGCGACTTTTGTCCTTGGGCGGCACCAGTCGCACGACCATCGCGACAGAAACGGACCAGAAGATCGCGTGTGCGAACGCGATGCCGATCCTTCCTATCATCAATATCGTGAAGTTGGGCGCGACGCCCGTGATGACGTGGCTGACGATGAAAATCGCCAGGACCTGCATCAGCAGTTTGCGCCTTTCGACGTTGCGCACGAGCAGCATCAGCGGCATGGACGCGAGAGCGACAGTCCACGCATAAATGGTCAGCATCAGCCCGACGTTGGTCGGTTCCATGTCGAGGCTGTTGCCGATTGCGGTGAGCAGGCCGACGGGGACGAACTCAGTGGTGTTGAAAACGAATGCCGACAATGTCAGCGCGAATACGCCCCACCAGGGCCGTTTGAAATAGGAGAAGTCGGTTGTTGCCATCATGAGACCAGGTGGCGCGCTGACAGCACGAATGATGTCAGTCGGCGCAAGACGGGGACGCGCTTTGTTTCCGAAGCGAACGTAGACGATATCAGATGACCCCGCCGGATAGCGTCGTCGAGGCGAGCTCGCCGCTGCAAAGGTCATGCCGGGTCGCAGATTGCCGGCCGATTGGTTCTCCTTCGCTGGAGTTTCGGTTTCGATGTTCCGGCACGCAAATTCCGTATACGGGTACGACAGAAGTTCAAGGTTTTCGGCCATATCGGTAGTCGCACCGATTTGGTGGCCTATGCTTCACTGCAGCATAAAGACGTCGTGAGCGTGCGTCCGGAAAAAGTCGTCCTGATCCGTTCGGGGCGTGGAGAAACGCGTCTTGCCGCGCTACGCCGCAAGTGGCCGCTTGCGGAACCCATCCGATAATTCGCGAGTCGAGAGGTCTTTTCCAATGAGTACGCCAAATGATGTTGGACGGCGGACATCGTCCGGTCAGGGAAGCTTCTGGTCTGCGCTGAAAACGCACTCTGATTCCCGGAAAACCGTCACACATTCACCAGAATCAGGCAGAAAAATATTTCGGAACAGTATTGGCACTCTCTACTCGGGCGTGCTCCACGGCGTGAAATATTTTCTTCCCGATTCGGTTTTCTTATTCCTTTCACATCGCAGAAGAGTCGGGCGGTTTCCGAACCTGCGGAATCCGGCAACCTTCAACGAAATCATTCTGGATCGTTGTCTGCATCCCGATCCGTTATGGAGCATGCTGGCGGACAAGCTCGCGGTTCGGGAATATGTGAAGGAGAAGATCGGGGAAAAGTACCTGATTCCCTTGATAGCCGTGCCCGACGTTTTTACGCAGGAGGTGTTTGATACGCTTCCTGAGTCGTTTGTCATGAAAGCGAATCACGGATGTGGATTCGTCAAAGTGGTATGGAACAAAGCCGATGTTTCGTTTGGAGAGCTTCAGCAACTCGCGGATCAATGGCTCAGCACCGATTTCTCCGTTGCCTCTCGCGAACGGCACTACCGGCCAATCAAGCCGCGAATCTACTTCGAGAAGTTACTGACCGACCGAAGCGGCAAGGTGCCTCCCGATTACAAAATAAACATTTTCGATCGCGAACAGGGCGAACCGGTGATCTATACCGGGGTGGTTTCAGACCGCTTCGGCACGCCACATCACGATTTCTACGATACCCAATGGAATCCGCTGCATATCGCAGCGGCGGGCTATCCGTGCAGTGACGATCCCGCCGGGCGCCCTCCCAACTGGGGCGAAGTCGTCGACATTGCCACGCGTTTGTCGGAGGGCCTTGGATATGTTCGCGTAGACCTATACGCGTACGACAACGAAATCTTCTTTGGAGAATTGACCTTCACCCCAGGTGCGGGTGTGACGCGTTTCTCGCAAGACAGCTTCGATTACGAGTGGGGGCAACTGATCAGGACCATGCCCTCGTCGCGAGAGGCAAACTTCGTTCGCAAGTCGTAAGCGACGAATCGTGGCGGGAATATCGAAAGACACGCGCGTTGTGAAGCGCGTGTCAGATCGATGTTTCGCCCGTGTTTGCCGATCTGCTTCTGACTTTCCCGAAACCCGCGAATAGTGAGGTTGACCATGGCAACACGCCTGTCAGCGTCGGAAAGTATTTCTTTCGAAGAAGCGTTGACTGACGAGTGCTTCTCCCGAATCCTCAGATGGATCGAGAGTTTCCTATGCGCTCCCAACACCGAACTAGGGCGCCTGGGCGACGTATGTCCGTTCGCCAGAACGGCGGTATTAAAGCGCTCTATAGAGTTCTACTGGAATCACTCTTCGAGCATACAATGTCTTTCCGATGACATTGAAGTGCATAGGGAAGAGTTTCTGCAGGGCGGAGGCAGGGACGATATCTATCGTTGCCGAATTATTGTCCCGGACCGGCTTGGCGACGTGTCCAGCGCAATCGAGTATGTTCAGAAGCAACTCAAGCCCATGTTTGTCGAGCATCATCTGATGATCGGGCAGTTCTTCCCCGATTGCGACGAGCCCGGCTTGCGGAACAAGGCATTTCGTCCGTTGCAAACTCCGGTTCCGCTGATTGCGATTCGCAATATGGTGCCGACAGACATCGCATTTCTGTATGGCAACGAGCAGTACGTGAGCGCGTATATGAAAAAATTCGGGAGCCGCGGAACGATTGCCCTTCGGCAATATGAAGCGACCATGGAGACGACAAAATGAGCTTATCGAAAGTCGATATATTTGCCGATCATATTGTCCGGCACAGCACGTATATCGAAAAGATCAATCTGAGCTTCTCCCAGTTCTTCATCAAGTCAGCTTCGGGCACGCTCTGTATCGAGACGGGTTCGCGCGGTGACTTTCCGCTGCTGAAGTCGAATCTGCTTTCGGCAGGAATCGATGTGGCGTCGGTGGGCAGCCTGATCGTGCCGCACTTCGAAGACGATGAAATGGGTGCGCTTCCGGAGTTTCTCGCGCTCAACAAGTCGCTGGTTGCTTATGCCCACCCGATTTGCGCGCATGCGCTCGGCGACATCTTCTCCGTCAAAACAAAGCTTTTCAAAGACGAGACACCAATCAAGATCAACGACGAAGTGATCATTCCGATCTTCGCCAAGCATGTTCATCAGTGGGACGCGCTGGTGATTTATGTGCCACGTTTCAAGGCGCTTTTTTCATCGGACATCTTCATGAGTTTCGGTACCGTTGACGACAAGTGGGCGAACCCGGTGGAGAAGATGATTTCGTCGATTGAGGAGTCGGGATACCTGCCGTCCATCGAGTACCTGCATTCCGTTTTGATCAAGATAAGGAAATACGATATCGAAACGATATTTCCGATGCACGGTCCTGCCATTCAGGACAATGCTGGCGCAGCGATCGATGGACTGATCGAGTACTGCGTGAAGAATCGCGTCAAGGAAGCGGTCGACGGATGAACCGCATGGAGTGCGGAAATGTACTCGTCTCGCGGTCAGTAGTCTGATCCGCAACCATCCCGCTGACATCGCCCGATACGGATTCGCGCCGCGTCCGGCAGATATTCCGTCGATTTGTTAATCTCATGCAGGAGCAAATATCCCAACCATACAAGGAGCTTCCTGCATGAGCAATTCTTCCGACTATGTCCCGCCGACAGTCTGGAGCTGGAACAAAGATAGCGGCGGCCGCTTCGCGAACATCAACCGCCCGGTGTCGGGGGCGACGCATCAGAAAGACCTGCCGGTCGGACGCCATCCTCTGCAGCTCTATTCGCTGGCAACGCCGAACGGCGTAAAGGTCACGGTGATGCTGGAAGAGCTGCTGGCCCTCGGCCACAGTGGCGCGGAGTACGACGCGTGGCTCATCAGGATCGGCGAGGGCGATCAGTTCGGCAGCGGCTTCGTCGGCGTGAATCCGAACTCCAAGATTCCCGCGCTGCTGGATCGCAGCGGTTCGGAGCCGGTTCGGGTGTTCGAATCAGGCGCAATTCTGCTTTATCTCGCCGAGAAATTTGGCGCGTTTCTGCCGGGCGAATCCGCTGCGCGTGCCGAGTGCCTGTCATGGCTGTTCTGGCAAATGGGAAGCGCGCCTTACCTGGGCGGTGGTTTTGGGCATTTCTACGCGTACGCGCCCAGCAAAATCGAATATGCGATCGACCGGTTCACGATGGAAACCAAGCGACAGCTCGACGTGCTCGACAAGCAGCTCGCCACGCACGAATACATCGCGGGCAGTGAATACACGATCGCCGATATCGCAATCTGGCCGTGGTATGGCGGTCTGGTAAAAGGATGGCTTTACGAGGCGGCCGAGTTCCTGTCGGTGCAGGACTACAGGCACGTGCGGCGCTGGGCCGACGCAATCGGAGAACGTCCGGCCGTGCAGCGCGGACGGATGGTGAATCGTGTGTTCGGTGAGCCTTCAAGTCAATTGCACGAACGCCACGACGCGGGCGATTTCGCAACCAATACGCAAGACAAGCTTGCCGCGCAGAAGTAAGTCGCAGCTACTCCAGTAGCTGAATCGCCTGCTGTGACGCAGGCAGACACACGCGCGGCCGGGGCACGGCGCAGCACTGCCCGGGTTGCAATAACCCGGGCAGTGTCGAATCTTATTTCGACGATTCGTTCCAGGCCGGCAACGTCGCTCCGTGATAAACGGAGAGAATTTCCTTCTCGACGTTCGGCTGCTGGTAACTTTCAACCAGCGCTTGCACCCAAGGAGCTTTGGCGTCTTTTTCGTTCACGGCGAGGAAGTTGCGATACGGGTTGCCCGCCACCTTTTCCTGCGCAATGCGCTCTTGCGGAATCTTGATTCCGGCCTTGATCGCCCAGTCCGTGTTGATCACCGCCGCATCGAGATCGCCGATCGCGCGGCCTACGATACCTGCGTCCAGTTCCTTGATATGAATGTTCTTCGGGTTATCCGCGATATCGCGAATCGTGGGCAGAAGCGCCACATCGGCGCGCAGCTTGATCAGCCCCAGACTTTGCAGCAGCAACAGTGATCGGCCTTCGTTGCTCGGGTCGTTCGGCACGCCGATGGTTGCCCCATTCGGCAGATCGGCAACCGATTTCACCTTGCGTGAATAGAGGCCGATAGGTTGGACGTAGGTGTAGCCCACCGGCACGATTTGATAGCCGCGAGCCTTGATTTGCGCATCCAGATACGGCTTGTGCTGGAACGAGTTGGCGTCGAGGTCGTGCTGGGATAACGCTTCATTCGGCTGCGTATAGTCGTTGAAGGTCGTGATCTTGATCGTCAGGCCGTGTTTTGCAGCGTTCGCGGCTACGACACGCCACACGTCCTCGTCTTCGCCGGACATGATGCCGACGCGCAAGGTTTGATCGGCCGCCTGCGCTGCCTGATTGATTGCCAGGCTGCTACTCAACGCCACCACGGCGAGCATCGCTCGAATAAATGTTTGTCTTTTCATTTTTGAAGGTGTGTTCGTATTTTTGCAAACGACATGTTGCAAACGATGTAGATGCTAGAGAACAGGGGCACCTGCTGACAAATACATAAGTGCGAAATGCTATGCAGGTTCCCATATATGCGAATTGCCTCCAGGCCGGCTCGCAGTTCATAACCCGCTTCATAACGATATGTCAACTCGATGTTTCCAGTCCGCCGCGAATGCTGCCATGCTGGCTTTCACGACGTGCGCAGGCTCTGAAGGCGACGCTCAGTCATTGTTCCTCTATCAATCGCAGTGCCTAACCTTTATCGATCATGGATCCATTGATCAACAGTTTGATGCTGAAGATGAGACATAACCGCGTCTACACCGTCGGGACTTTTTCGCGTAAGTTTGGCGTATCGGAGCAGGTTCTCGAATCTGCACTCGCCACCCTGGTCGAAAGCGGCAAGGTGCGCGCGTGCTTCAATGCGCGCCGCGATATTGGATATTGCCTTGCAGGTGCCAAACCGCTAGGCGGGTCGACAGGGCTCTCCAACGTCACCACGGTTGCCACGCTGCCTGTGACGCGTCGCGTCGATGGCGCGCTAGCGGGATACGAGCGGCAACTCGACGCACATCGTTCGCTTGCGATGCTGATCCGGCGCTAATGCCGCCGGAGTTGTGGAGCGAGAGCGTTAATCAATTCGATAACGTCCCGCACAATCGACGCACGTCGATTCTGCGAAAACCATTCCATAAAAGCTTATTTGCGGTTATCCGGTCGCATGACATAACTTGAGGTGCATGGGCTTGAATTAACGGAGCATGCACGATGGCAAATTCAGCGACAGCTATCTGGGACGGATTTCGGCATCCACGTAACGTGCTGCGGCACTGGGTCAGGCGTCAGACGCGTGAAATCCACGATGAACGTTTGGACGAAGCCGTGGCGCCGTCGGTCCACCATGCCAACTCAACCGAGCGGCTTGAGCGCATCGCGGCCTATGCGCGAACCGGCTATTTCCACGTCGAATACACCGCAGGCATGTTCGTGGTTCCGCTCGACATTCCGCCGGAATGAACGCAGCGACGCTTTGCAGCGGGCCTTTTTTCAGCGCATAACTTTCCACGAATCGTTATTTCCATCCCGCGTGGTAATCGCCTAGGCTGAATTATCGGGTGCCTATGTCAATTGCCGCCGCGCGTCGCGTGTTGCGGCTAAATGCGATGGAGATGTCGATGGTTGCCACTATTGAGCAAAAGAAAGAAGACGGCTCCGCGCGCCTGGCGTGGATCGCCGGTGTCGGCGCGAGCGCCGGACTCGGGGCCGCACTCGCGCGACGCTTCTCGAGTGAAGGCCTGACAGTCGCCGTGACGGGACGTTCGCGCGAGCGACTCGACGCGCTAGTCGCCGAAATTCGCGCCCACGGTGGCCATGCAATCGCGTTGCCGGGCGATGTCACCAGCGAAGACGATCTGGCCGCTATAGCGCGTCAACTGGCTGATACCGGCACGCTCGAAGCCTCGATCTTCAACGCAGCGGGTGCGATCCGCGCGCCGACGCTGGAATTGTCCGCGGAGCAATTCGAGGCGGCGTGGCGTGTGACTACACTCGGTGGATTCCTGTTCGCCCGCGCTGCACTGCAACTACTGCTTGAGAGCGGAAGCGGCTCGTTACTGTTCACTGGCGCAACCGCGTCGCTGCGAGGACGTCCGCCGTTCGCGGCATTCGCGTCGGCCAAAGCCGGCTTGAGATCTCTGACTCAAAGTCTTGCCCGCGAATTCGGGCCGCGAAATATTCATGTCGCGCATGTGGTGGTCGACGGCGGTATCGACGGCGAGCGTCTGCGCACGGCGTCGCCGCAACGGGTGGCCGAGCGCGGACCCGACGGCCTGTTGAATCCCGCCGATATCGCCGACGCGTACTGGCATCTGCATCGGCAAGGTCGAAGCGCGTGGTCGCAGGAAATCGATTTGCGGCCGTTCAATGAGTCGTTTTAACGTGATGAGGACGTGAACATGAGCGAGATCGTCATCGATACGCCCGCGTCGGCCACAACAATCGACGCGGAATTGAATTACCTCGAATTTACCGGGGAAAAGCCCGTTTCGTATCAATACGATCCGCCGCCGGGCGTGCCGAAACGCAGTGGCGTGTATCGCGCACATCGGGTGCCGATTTCAAACGCGCGTGTCGCGCCACCGCCCGGCGCGTTATCGATCGATAGAAACGGTTTCGAACTGCATCGGCAACAGAGCGCGTTACGCGATTTTTCGGACCCGGCACAGATCAAATCGATCTATTACCCGGAAGCGGAATTGCTGCTTAAGCGCGCTACCGGTGCAAGACGGGTGGTGGTGTTCGATCACACGCTACGTGACGGAAAACCGGAGCGCACCGATGGCGTGCGGGAGCCGGTCAAGTACATTCATAACGATCAGACCTTCGTGTCGGGGCCTCGAAGGGTACGCGATCACCTGCCTACAGGTGAAGCAGAGCAGTTGTTGCAAGGCCGCGTAGCGATTGTCAACCTGTGGCGGCCGATTGGCGACACCGTGCAATCGTCACCGCTGGCGCTGTGTGATTCGCGCAGTATCGCATTGAACGATCTGGTGGCATCAGACCTTGTTTATCCAGACAAGGTCGGCGAGACCTACGCGCTGGTGTTCAATCCGCGGCATCGTTGGTATTACTTCCCGCACATGACGCCCGACGAATACCTGCTGCTGAAAATCTACGATTCGGCGGGTGATCCGATTGCACGACTCAGTGCGCACACAGCGTTCGACGATCCGACATCGCCACTCGGTGCGCCCGCGCGCCGCAGTATCGAGTTGCGCTCACTGCTGTTCTTCTGAAGGAGGCTTCTTTCGGCAGCCGACATAACAAACGAGGGCGATGCGGTAATGGCGGACGCGAGCAATTGCGCGTCCGCAACGGCCTTCAGAGACGTTATCGAACCAGCGCCGCCTCATCTTTCGCCAGAACATGACGGTTCACCGGCCGCGGCAACCCGAGATTGTCGCGCAGCGTACTGCCTTCGTATTCGGTGCGGAACAGGCCACGCTTTTGCAACTCCGGTACGACCAGTTCGGTAAATTCAGTGAGTCCACCGGGCAGCCACGGCGACATGATATTGAAGCCGTCAGCGCCGTCTTCTTCGAACCATTGCTGCAACTGGTCCGCGATGCTTTGCGGCGTGCCGACCACCTGAAGATGCCCACGCGCGCCCGCTATCCGCAAATACAGGTCACGTATGGTCAGATTCTCGCGACGCGCCAGATCGAGCAACAGACGTTGCCTGCTTTTACCGCCATTCGTCTCCGGGAGTTCGGGAAACGGCCCGTCTAGCGGATATTCCGACAGATCGACGCCGCCCGACATATTGGACAACAGCGACAAGCCGACCGTCGGATGAATCAGGTTTTGCAACGCGTCGAACTTCTCCTGTGCTTCTTCCTGGGTCCTGCCGATCACCGGGAAAATGCCGGGCATGATTTTCAGATGATGCGGCTGTCGTCCATATCGAGCGAGTCTGCCTTTGATGTCGCGATAAAACACCTGCGCTTCTTCGAGAGTCTGATGCGCGACGAAGATAACTTCCGCAGTTTGCGCGGCCAACTCCTTGCCGGCATCTGACGCACCCGCCTGCACGACGACCGGCCAGCCTTGCGGCGAACGCGCGACGTTTAGCGGACCGCGCACCTTGAAGTGCGTGCCGCGATGGTTGAGCGTATGGAGCTTGTCCTGATCGAAGTACACGCCGCTGTCCTTGTCGCGAATGAAGGCGTCGTCTTCCCAGCTGTCCCAGAGGCCTGCGACCACGTCATAGAATTCCCGCGCGCGTTCATAACGCAGCGCGTGATCGGGGTGTTGTTCGAAATTGAAGTTGAGTGCTTCGGACTCGGTGCTCGACGTGACAAGATTCCATCCCGATCGGCCGCCGCTCAGATGATCGAGAGACGCAAATTTGCGGGCCAGGTTATACGGCTCGTTGAAGGTCGTCGACACCGTTGCGATCAGCCCGATATTGCGCGTGACAACCGACAACGCGGACAGCAATGTAATCGGCTCGAAGTGATCGGCGCGCGCGGTTCGCGACAGCGAAGCCAGGTTGCTATCGCGGACGCTGACGCTATCGGCGAAAAAAATCGCGTCGAATTTTGCGCGCTCCGCTATCTGCGCGAGTTCGGCGTAATGCTGAAAATCGAGTCCGCCGCCCGCATGCGCGTCCGGATGGCGCCACGCGGCGATGTGATGGCCGGTTTCCATCAGGAACGCGCCGAGTCTGATCTGCCGTTTGCTCTTGCTCATCATTTTCTCCATCGACTACCGTTGTTTTTAGCTCTCTTTTACCGTCGTTCCACGCGTTACCACGCGAGGCGCCATTCCGTGATGGGCGGGTTCGGAGCGGTAGCCGGCGATTTCAGACCGTCGTTGCCGTCGAACGGCTTATCGCTTGCAACGTCCGCCTCGCCAAAATCCGCGACGATCTCGTCACGCAAGCGAATGAACCGTGGATCGCTACGCTCACGCGGCCGTGGCAATCCGATATCGACGATCCGCTTGATGCGGCCTGGGCGCGGGGCCATCGTCACCACGCGATCACCGAGATACACGGCTTCGTCCACGTCGTGCGTGACGAGGATCATCGTGATGTGTTCCTGTTGCCAGATACGCTGCAATTCGTTTTGCAGACGCCCACGAGTCAACGCGTCAAGCGCGCCGAATGGCTCGTCGAGCAACAGCACGCGCGGCCGGTTGACGAGGCCGCGTGCAATCGCGACACGCTGCGCCATACCGCCCGACAATTGATTCGGGTACGCGTTTTCAAAGCCCTTCAGACCAACCAGCGCGATGTGTTCGGCGACCGCATCGCGCTTCTGTTTCGCCGAAAGCGGCGCGTTACGCAACGCAGCCTGAATGTTTTGCGACGCGGTGAGCCACGGGAAAAGACGGTGGTCCTGAAACACGATCCCGCGTTCGAGCGACGTATCGCGCACCCGCTCACCGCCGACAAGAATCTCGCCGGTGTAATCGGTATCGAGGCCGGCGATCAGACGCAACAACGTCGACTTGCCGCAACCGCTCGAACCGAGCACGCTGACGAATTCGCCGGGTCGTACATGCAGGCTGACGTCGTCGAGTACTTCCAGCGTCTTGCCGTGCTGGATATAGCGCTTTCGAACGTGGCGAATGTCGAGCCCTTCCAGTTCTGATGCAACAGTGGTCATGAGAACGGTCCTGTATCAGTTAGCGGACAAGCTGCATTTGAAGCGTGTGCGTCAGGATGCGCTCAACGTAGTCGCTTCACGCGACGGACGCACCGTTCGCCGTGCAAAAACGGCCCGCTCGACAGCGCGAGCCAGCGAGTTGAGCGCCCAGCCGGTCAAGCCGACGACGATGATCCCCAGCAGCACCAGATCCATCCTGAACTGCTCGCTGCCGTCGATCAGCAGATTGCCGATGCCGCTGCCCGAAACCAGCAGGTACTCGGCGCCAAGTGTCGCGAGCCACGAATAGATCAGCGCGAGATAGATGCCGGTGAAGATCGACGGCAGGGCGGCGGGAAGAATCACGTGTGCGACGAGTTGCAATCGCGTATAGCGGAACGCGCGAGCCACTTCGATATAGCTGCGCGGCACGGCATGAATGCCGTCGCACGTGTGCGCGGTGACGGGCAGCAATGCCGCGAGTGAGAGGAACACGACCTTGGCGGCATCGCCGAGGCCGAACCACACTGAAATCAGCGGAATCCACGCGAATAGCGAGATCTGCTTGAACGTGTCGAAGCTCGGCCCGACCATCCGCCGCGCGATCGGTGAGAAACCCAGCAGGCCGCCAAGCAGCAATCCGCCGACTGTGCCAATGACAAACCCGCAAGCCTCGCGTGCCAGTGACGCGGATAACGCACGCACCAACGCGCCGCTCTGCAGTTGTTGCGTGCCGGCATGCAGAACCGCCATAGGGCTCACCAGCAGGCCGCTTTTGACCAGGTGCAACGCAGATATCGCCGACCATAGCGCGACCGCAATAGCGGGCAATACGAGGCCGCGCCACGCAGCGCTTCGTCGGCTGAGAAAGGTGCTTTTCTTTTTTCGCTCGACGGGCAGATCGCAACTGCAGGGCGGTGGTCCGTTGCGGGCAGTGAAGATCGAAGGAAAGCGCATGTGAGCTCCTTTGCGGTGACGCAGTTTCAGTCCCGAAACGCGGACGGCTGGCCGCGCCTCAGACGCGTTTCGAGTGCTTCGAGCAGACGGTTCACGACGAATCCGATCGCGCCGACCATGACGACCGACGCCATCACCAGATCGAGCTGGAACAGTTGCCTGCCATAAACGATCAGATAGCCAAGTCCTTCAGACGAAGCAACCAGTTCGACCACGACCAGCGCAAGCCACGCTTTCGTAAATGCCAGCCTCACGCCCGTTGCCAGCGTCGGCACGGCAGCGGGCAGCACGACGTGGACAATCCGCTGCCAGTGGCTGTACCCATAACCTCGCGCGACTTCTTCGAGGTTCTGCGGCGACTGCCGGAAGCCCTGTAACGTGCTGAGCGTGACCGGCACCAGCGCGGCGTGGGCGATCAGAATGTATTTGAGCGGTTCACCCACGCCGACCAGCAGCAACAGAAACGGCAGCCAGCCCAACACGGGAATCTGCACGAGCGCGTTGAAGCCAGGCAGCACATACGCTTCGAACGTGCGCGACAGACCGAGCGCCGCGCCGGTCACGAAGCCGATCAGCGTCCCGATGGCGAAGCCGAATACCACGCGTTGCAAGCTGATTAGCGTGTTACTCGCGAGGTCGCCGCTACGCGCGAGCTCCACGAACGTTTCGTAGACACGCGACGACGGCGGCAGAATCTGCGGCGCGATCCAGCCCCGCTCGCAGCCGATGGTCCACAGCGCGAATAGCGTTGCGGGCAACAGCCACGGTGCAACGTGCCAGGCGATTTTGCGCAGCCGTTTGCGTGCGCGCGGAGCGTGACGCTGAGCGCTGCGCGCATCGCCATTCGCGGTGGGAAGGGGGATTGCCGTTTCGCTCATCGTCTCGCTCCGTGGTGGGTTAGCGCAGTTAGCTCAGCGGCTTACCGGCCGCGTCGTAACGGGTCCAGTAGTGGTCGAGATTTTGCGTATGCAGCGCGTTGTCGAGATAGTGCGGCTCGAACCAGCTGTCGACATCGACGGGTTGGCGGATCAGCTTCAGCTTGAGCGCGTCTTGCGCCACCGACTTATAGCGCGCGACGATGAACGGGTCGATCAATGGCGAATTGCGTGCCTTCAGCGGCTGGTTCGCAAACTCCGCCTGCCATTGCGCGACATCCACGCCGCTTTGCGCCCACAGCTTGAATAGCGCGTCCCGGTTCGTTTCGTCGGACGACCATTGCGAACCCTTGACGAATGCATTGACCACCCGCTGCACGATGTCCGGGTGCGCATGCTCGAAGTCGTCCACGACCAGCAGATGCGATTGACGCGTGAATTGCGGGCCATCGTTCTGCGATTCGTAGATGATCTTCGCGAGCCCCTGGTCGCGGAGTTTGTAAAGGTGATAGTCGTTAGTCGATGCGTCGATTCCTTTCGACGCCAGTGCCGCGAGCGAGCTTGCGGCGTCCAGGTTGATCACATGCAGATCGCGTTCGTCGAGTTTGTTCGCGGCGAGCGCGTTGTCGACTACCAGTTGCAGATTGGTGCCGCGAAATATCCCGACGCGGCGGCCCTTCAGATCTTTGATCGTGTGAATGTCGGAGTCGGGCGGCACGGCGATCTTGACGCCGGCGCGAACGCCGGACTCCAGCAGGATGTGTGTCTTCAGACCGTTGGCCCGCGCGAGTACCGAGGGCAGGTCGCCTTGAAACGCGAAGTCCAGCGACTTGTCGGCGATGGCCTCGTTGACCGCCGGACCCGCGCCCTTGAAAAAGAGCCACTGGACCTTGATGCCGTCAGCCGAAAATTCTTTTTCGAGCCGCTGCTGTAGTTGCACCGTCGCGGCTGGCGAGCCGCCGAAAGTTGGCGGGTCGCCGATGCCCTGTTGAGCGACGCCAATACGAATAACGGCGGGTTTATCGGCATACGCGTGAAGCGTCGCCGTCGCCAACGCGGCGAACATCGCCAGAGATTTCAGTAGTTTGAAATAGCGCATGGTTCCGTGGCAGGCAAGGTCGACCGGCGCATTCACGCACGCACTGGCGTGCCGGATGCGCCGGTGAAAACAGGAAGATCAGAAGTCGTAGCCGGCACCTGGCGCGCCAGGTCCACCCGCAGGCGACGCCGGAGCCGCATCCTTCGGCGCTTCGTGCACGGTGGCGTCGGTCGTGAGAAGGAGTGACGCCACCGATGCCGCGTTTTGCAGCGCCGTACGCGTGACCTTGGTCGGATCGAGCACGCCCGATTCCACGAGGTCGCCATATTCGCCGGTCTGCGCGTTGTAGCCGAAATTGCCGCTGCCTTCCGCGACCCTCGCGACCACTACGCTCGCTTCTTCACCGGCGTTCGTCACGATCTGACGCAGCGGTTCTTCCAGCGCACGCAGCACGATGCGGATGCCCGCGTCCTGATCGGCGTTGACGCCCTTGAGTCCGCTGATCGCCTTTCGCACGCGAATCAGGGCAACGCCGCCGCCCGGCACGATGCCTTCCTCGACCGCCGCACGTGTGGCGTGCAGCGCGTCGTCGACACGGTCCTTCTTTTCCTTGACCTCGATTTCAGTCGCACCGCCGACCTTGATCACCGCCACGCCGCCCGCCAGTTTCGCGACGCGTTCCTGCAGCTTTTCGCGATCGTAGTCCGAGCTGGCTTCGTCGATCTGCGTGCGAATCTGCTTCACGCGCGCTTCGATGTTCGCGCGCTCGCCCGCGCCGTCGATCACGGTCGTATTCTCCTTGCCGACTTCGATGCGCTTGGCCTGGCCCAGTTCAGCGAGCGTCGCTTTTTCCAGCGACAAACCCGTTTCTTCCGCGATCACCTGGCCGCCTGTGAGGATGGCGATATCTTCGAGCAGCGCTTTGCGGCGGTCGCCGAATCCTGGTGCCTTGACCGCCACCGTTTTCAGAATGCCGCGAATGTTGTTGACCACCAGCGTGGCGAGCGCTTCGCCTTCGACATCTTCGGCGATGATGAGCAGCGGACGGCCTGCTTTCGCGACCTGTTCGAGTACCGGCAAAAGATCGCGGATGTTCGAGACTTTCTTGTCGTGCAACAGCACGAAAGGATTGTCCAGAATCGCAACCTGCTTGTCCTGATCGTTAATGAAATAC
The DNA here is from genome assembly GCF_050435665.1 of Paraburkholderia sp. GAS333. Classification (NCBI taxonomy): domain Bacteria; kingdom Pseudomonadati; phylum Pseudomonadota; class Betaproteobacteria; order Burkholderiales; family Burkholderiaceae; genus Paraburkholderia; species Paraburkholderia sp. GAS333. The sequence continues at coordinate 126,215 of NZ_JBNDKS010000007.1, read as the reverse complement.
GGCGACAGGTAGCCACGATCGAATTGCAGGCCTTCGACCACGTCGAGTTCGTCGTCGAGCGATTTGCCGTCTTCAACGGTGATGACGCCTTCCTTGCCGACGCGGTCGATCGCCTCGGCAATTCTCTGGCCAATCGATTCTTCGCCGTTCGCCGAGATGGTCGCGACTTGTGCAATCTCCTTGCTTGTCGTGGTCGGCTTACTGATCTTCTTCAGTTCATCGATTGCCGCGACGACGGCTTTGTCGATGCCGCGTTTCAGGTCGAGCGGATTCAGACCTGCCGCGACATACTTCTGTCCCTCGCGAACGATGGCTTGCGCGAGCACCGTAGCGGTGGTCGTGCCGTCACCGGCTGCGTCGCTGGTGCGCGACGCAACTTCCTTCACCAGTTGAGCGCCGATGTTCTGCACGCGATCCTGCAATTCGATTTCCTTCGCGACCGACACGCCGTCCTTGGTCACGACGGGCGAGCCGAACGAGCGTTCCAGCACCACGTTGCGGCCCTTCGGACCGAGCGTCACCTTGACGGCGTTCGCGAGAATATTCACGCCTTCGACGAGTTTCGAACGTGCTACATCGCTAAAAATGATTTCTTTTGCGGCCATGATCGGAATTCCCTTATTGAGTGACGACAGCGACGACGTCTTCTTCGCGCAGCACCAGAAGTTCGGCGCCATCCACCTTCACGGACTGTCCTGCGTATTTGCCGAACAGCACACGTTCGCCGACCTTCAGGTCCGGTTCGATACGCTTGCCGTCGCTATCGCGCTTGCCCGGTCCGATTGCGATAACTTCGCCCTGGTCCGGCTTTTCGGCGGCGCTTTCCGGAATCACGATTCCCGAGGCGGTCTTGGTTTCCTGATCGAGACGTTTGACGATCAGGCGGTCGTGCAGTGGACGTAGGCTCATAAGTCGAATGGATTCGTTAAAGATTTGGCACTCGTCGAAGGTGAGTGCTGACCGGGATCGAGTATAGAAATGCACCGTTGCACGTTCCAATAACGAATCCTCGAATCGTTATCTGCGAATCTTATTAACGTCGTGGGCGGGCAGACCAACATCAGGTTGGGTATTCATAGAAATGAACCCAATCCAGCACGGCGAATATTCATAGCTCAATTCACTGGTTTAGCGAAAATCGCTGCGTCCCTATACTGATTCGTTGCGCGAGCAGGCGCGGTTTCGCCGCTTGCTCCATGAAAGACTCTGATCGGATAGGCGGATCGTTCGCGATCCGTCTGCACTTATAAAAGGAAAGCATGTATGCCGGACTCCCGCAAAACTGAAGCGCCAGCGACACTCGACGACGCACTGGCCGCACTGCCAGCGCTGGCCAAAGCAATCGGTGAAGACGCCGCGCAACGCGAGGCGCGGCGCGAGTTGCCGTTCGATCGTTTCGACCTGTTTCGTCAGTCGGGGCTAGGCGTACTGCGTTTTCCGGTTGAGTGGGGCGGACTCGGCGGGTCGCTGGAGGACCTCATTCATGTCGTTACGTCGATTGCGGCCACGGAGTCGAATGTCGCGCACGCTCTGCGAATCCATTACGACCAGACCGAACAATTGCTGCTCTCGCCACGCTCGGCATTCAACGACACGCAGATCGAGCGCGTGCGCAGTGGTGCGATTTTTGGCGGTGCGTCGACGGAACGCGGCACGTCGCGTCCCGGTGAAATCGTCACGAAACTCGTGCGCGACGGTGACAATTTCCGCGTGACCGGCAAGAAGTACTATTCGACCGGCACTGCGTTCTCCGACTACGCGCGCATCAACGTACAGGACGAAAACGACGAGAAAGTGTCGATTGTCATTCCGGTGTCGCGCGAAGGTCTGACGGTACTCGACGACTGGGACGGCATGGGCCAGCGCATGACGGCGAGCGGCAGTCTCGTTCTGGATAACGTGCAGGTTCTGGCACATGAAGTGGCGACGCGCGGCTATACGAGTCTCGCCGGGCGTCATGGCAGTGCGCTGCGTCAACTGCATCTGGTCGCCGTGGCAGCGGGCATTGTGCGCAATATTCTCGCGGACGCACGGCGCTATGTCGTCGAACATGGCCGCCCGGTGTTACATAGTCCGGCACCGTCCGCGCGCGAAGACGGCTTCGTGCAGCAGGTAGTGGGCGATCTTGCCGCGCATAGCCTCTCTATCGACGCGCTGGTGCAACAGAATGCGCGGACGCTGGACCGCTCGGCGAAAGCGATTCGCAACGGTGCCGCGAACGCCGAAGAACTGGTGCTGGAAGGCGCGCTCGCCACGGCCAAGACGCAACTGGTGGTGAGCAAGCTGGCGTTGTATGCAGGCGAGCGGCTGTTCGAGATTGGCGGTGCATCGGCGACGGCGCGCGCGCATAACTTCGATCGCCACTGGCGCAATCTGCGAACCATCTTCAGTCACAACCCGCTGCTGCACAAGGCACGGGTCATTGGCGAATACGAACTGAACGGCGTGACCACGCATCTGACCGAAGGGCGTGTGTTCTAGTTTTTCGCCTACTCGACATGTCAACCAAAGCAGGGGCGGCGAGTCATTAGCGGCCCCCGTTCGATCGATCTCCTTTCCATCGACGCAACCGCCTTTGGTATTGCACTGCCATTGGCGCTACCTGTCAAAACCGAAAGGCGGCGTCGCGCTCGCGCGCGGCTTTCACCATCAAGTGATCCCACACGTTACTGGTAAGCCTTTCGTCCGCCTGCTGCTTTGCATATGCGGAACGATTGGTTCTGTCGGCAGCGCTGCTGCTTTATCGTAAGTGCTGCGGCAGCGACGTTGCCGACCACACTATGACGATATCTCGCGCGGCAAAACCTGCGCGTGCTGGCTAAAGGATCTGGATCACATGGCAGGGCTGAATCGACGCAGTTTTCTGATTTCATCGGGGGCGGCGCTCGCCGCGACGGGTTTGCCTTCGCTGGTTCGCGCGCAAGCCGAAGGCGCGACGCCGAAGCGGGGCGGCACGCTAAACATGTTGATTAACCCGGAGCCGCCGGTTCTCGTGTCGATTTTCCAGACGACGGGGCCGGCGCTGGTCGCCAGTTCGAAAGTTCTGGAAGGGCTGCTTGCCTACGATTTCGATCTGAAGCCAAAGCCGCAACTGGCGACTGCCTGGACCGTCAGTCCCGATGGTCTGAAGTACACGTTCACACTGCGTCAAAACGTAAAGTGGCATGACGGTCAGCCTTTTACGTCGGCTGACGTCGCATTTTCTATCGAGCTGCTCAAGTCGGTGCATCCGCGTGGACGCAGCACATTTGCCAACGTCACGCGAGTCGCGACCCCGGACGCACGCACCGCAGTGATCGAGTTGTCGAAGCCCGCGCCGTATCTGCTGAAGGCGTTGTCGGCAGGAGAATCGCCAATCGTACCGAAGCACCTGTACGCATCCGGCGATCCGCTGACCAATCCGCACAACAACGCGCCCATCGGTACGGGGCCGTTCCGCTTCAAATCGTGGACCCGTGGCGCCAATATCGTTTATGAGCGCAATCCGGATTACTGGGACGCAGGCAAACCTTATATCGACGGCCTCGTATTCAAGGTGATCCCGGACGCAGCCGCGCGATCCGCAGCCTTCGAAACGGGCGCACTCGATCTGGGCGGCGAAAATCCGGTGCCGTTGACCGACCTGCCGCGTCTTACCCAGTTGCCGCAGTTGAGCATTGAAACGCGCGGCTATCGCTTTCTCGAACCGCAATCGGAGATCGATTTCAATCTCGATCATCCGATTCTAAAAGACCTGCGGGTACGTCAGGCGATTGCGCATGCGATCAATCCGCAAGTCGTGCAACGCACGATTGCATACGGCTATGCCGAACTGTCGCCCACGCCGATCACGCCGGGTTCGCCCTATCACGATGCGAAGCTTGCGCCGTACGCATTCGATATCGGCAGCGCGGAAAAGCTGCTCGATGCAGCGGGGTATCCGCGTAAGGACGGTGGTGTGCGCTTCCGTCTCACTCACGATTTCCTGCCGTATGGCGACATGTACCGTCGCCAGGCCGACTATGTGAAGTCGGCGCTCTCGCGAGTCGGGATCGATGTGACGGTGCGCTCGCAGGATCTGCCCGCGTTCCTGAAGCGCGTGTACGCAGACCGCCAGTTCGATTTCACGAGCATCGGCGTGAATACGCTGTTCGATCCGAGTGTGGGCGTACAGCGTCTTTACTGGTCGAAGAATATTCGACCCGGTGTGCCGTTTTCGAACGCGCCGCACTATAGCAACGCCGATGTCGACCGCTTGCTTGAAACGGCGTCAGTCGAAACCGATGAGAGCAGGCGCGTCGAGTTGTATCAACAGTTCCAGCAGATCGTCTATCGCGATCTGCCGATTCTCAACCTCGTCGCGCCGCGCATGGTCACGCTCGCAAATCGGCGTGTGCATAACCACACGGTGTCCGCGCAAGGCCTCGAAGGCAATCTCGCGGATGTTTACCTGAGCGCATGAGCCCACGCATGACAGGAGAGCGGCAATGAGTCGAGGTATGCGTTTCGGCGCGATAGTGCGGCGTACAGCGTGGCAGGCGTTGCCGACCATAATCGGTATCGTGATCCTGAACTTCTTTCTGCTGAAGCTGATGCCGGGAGACGCGGCCGACGTGCTCGCCGGTGAATCCGGTTCGGCAACCTTGGAGACGATGCAGGTTCTGCGCGCGAAGTTCGGACTGGATCAACCGGTTCTGCACCAGTTGTGGTCGTATCTGTCGCATCTGGCGCACTTCAGTCTCGGCTATTCGCCGCGTTACGACATGCCGGTGATGCAACTGATCCTGTCGCGTTTGCCGAATACGTTGTTGCTGATGGGCGTGGCGTTGTCGTTCGCTATTGTGGTCGGCGTGGTGCTCGGCGCGGTGATGGCGCATTGGGCCGGCAAGTGGCCTGATCGCGTGCTGTCGGTACTGGCATTGTTTTTCTATTCGACGCCGGGCTTCTGGATCGGGCTGCTCGCCATTGTGCTGTTCTCGGTGCACCTGGGCTGGTTGCCGAGCGGCGGTAATCAGACACTCGGTGTGTCGTTGCACGGGTTCGCCTATTTCGCCGATGCCGCGAAACACGTGCTGCTACCTGCCGCGACCTTGTCGACGTTCTTCATTGCGATCTATGCGCGGCTCACGCGCTCAGCGATGCTCGAAGTGCAGCGCCAGGATTTCGTCCGCACCGCGCAGGCAAAAGGATTGCACCCGTGGCGCGTGACCGTGCGCCACGTATTGCGCAATGCGTTGATGCCGTTGACGACAATCGTCGGCATTCATTTCGGCACGCTGCTCGGCGGTGCTGCGGTGACTGAAACCGTGTTCAGCTGGCCAGGCCTCGGACGCCTCGCACTCGACGCAGTCATGGCGCGCGATTTCAGCGTGCTGCTGGGCGTGCTGTTGCTGTCTTCATTGCTCGTGATCATCGCGAACGTGGTGGTCGATCTATTACAGGCATGGCTAGACCCGCGCGTCGCGTGATGTCCGATTCGACTCGCGTCCGCCCACTCGCTTCCCAGAGGAATGACATGTCTTCCGATTTACCCAATCTGATTTCTGCTGCGAATGAGCCGGTCGAATCGACCGGCTCGGCTTGGCGACGTCAACTCGCGGGCAACCTGCTCGGCCGTATTGGCGGCAGCCGTGCAAGCGCCACAGACATTTCCGCTTCGACGGCGAAGGGGCGTGGAATATGGCGTGCGTTGTTGCGTAACCCTTCAGCGCTCGCGGGGCTTTTTCTGCTGGCGGCTTTCCTTCTGCTCGCCGTGTTCGCCGACCATCTGTTCCCCGGCGATCCGCTCGACATGGTGGCCGCTCCATTCGAATGGCCCGGTACGGATCATCAATACTGGCTCGGCACTGATTCGCTCGGACGTGACGTGGCGGCGGGCATCGCTCACGGTACGCGCGTGTCGCTGCTGATCGGCGCATCATCCGCCGCGATCGGTCTCGTGATCGGCACGCTGGTGGGTGCAGCAGGCGGATTTTTTGGCGGATTGATCGATGACGTGCTGGTGCGTATCACTGAACTCTTTCAAACCATTCCGTCGTTTTTGCTGGTGATCGTGATCGTCGCGATTGGCAGCCCGAGCGTGACGATCATCGCGTTGGCGATTGGCGTCGCGTCGTGGCCCACCGTCGCGCGCATCGTGCGAGCGGAATTTCGCACGCTACGCCAGGCGGATTTCGTGCTGGCCGCACGCAGCCAGGGCTTCAGCAACGCGCGCATTATATTCGGCGAAATATTGCCCAACGCATTGCCGCCGGTGATCGTCACCGCATCGGTGATGGTGGCGAGCGCGATTCTGATCGAATCGTCACTGTCGTTTCTGGGCATGGGCGATCCGAATGTCGTCAGTTGGGGCGGCATGATCGGCTCCGGGCGCGACTCCTTGCGGACCGCGTGGTATCTGACGGCGGTGCCGGGTGCGGCGATCGTCCTCGCGGTGCTCGCACTGAATCTTCTCGGCGACGGCCTGAACGACGCGCTCAATCCGCGTCTGCGTCAACGCCCCTGAACAACTCGCGACCGACAACGTTACTGAGGATGCATCAAGTGAATAACGCGGCAAACCTGCTCGAAGTCCGTGATCTGCGTGTGAGTTTCGGCGCGCATGAAGCCGTGCGTGGAATCAGCTTCGACATTGCGCAAGGCGAGACGCTCGCGCTCGTCGGCGAATCGGGTTGCGGAAAATCGGCTACGGCGCTGTCTCTGATGCGGCTGGTGCCGACGCCAGGCCGCGTGACCGGCAGCCTGCGTTTCGACGGTCGCGAATTGCTCGATCTGTCGCCGCAGGAAATCCGTGCGGTGCGGGGGCAGCAGATTTCGATGATTTTCCAGGAGCCGATGACGTCGCTGAATCCTGTGCTGTCGATTGGCGCGCAGATCGTGGAGACGTTGCGTCAGCACGAGTCGCTGTCGAAGGCAGCCGCATGGAAACGCGCGGTCGAGTTGCTTGAACTGGTGCAGATTCCCGAGCCGCAGCGGCGTGTGCACGACTATCCGCACGAACTTTCCGGCGGCCAGCGGCAGCGCGTGATGATCGCGATGGCAGTCGCATGCCGCCCCAGGTTGCTGATCGCCGACGAACCCACTACCGCGCTCGACGTGACGATTCAGGCGCGCATTCTCGAACTGCTCGACGAACTGAAGCGCGAACTGTCTATGTCGCTGCTGCTGATCACGCACGATCTCGGCGTCGTCGCCCAGCACGCGGATCGCGTCGCCGTGATGCTGGCGGGCCGGAAAGTCGAAGAAGCGACGGTCGCGCAACTGTTCACGCAACCCCGACATGCTTATACGCGCGGCCTGCTCGGCGCGTCGCTCAATCTTGCCGACGACCTGCATCATCGCAAGTGGAAGTTGCCGGAAATCCGTCACGGTATCGCCGACGACGGCCAGCCGACTTTTGCCGTGATACCGCGCACTGCACGCACTGGTCAGAATGGCGAGCCTGCATTTCCCGCCATTGCAATTGGCGGTGACGAGCCGCCGTTACTTGCGCTACACGACGTGCGGATCGACTATCCGCATCGGCATGGCAAGACGACATTGCGGGCGGTCGACGGTGTATCGCTGCAAATATCGCGCGGCGAAACGGTTGGGCTGGTCGGCGAATCCGGTTGCGGAAAGTCGACGTTGTCGAAAGCGATCATGCGGCTCGTGCCCGCCGCAGGCGGCCAGATCCTTTTGCGAGGCACCGATCTGGTGCCACTGCGCGAGCGCGAATTGCGACCGCTGCGCCGTCATGTGCAGATGGTGTTTCAGGACCCGTACGCATCACTGAATCCGAGGCGCACGGTGGCGGAGATTCTGGATACGGTGCTGGTAGTCAACGGCATCGGCGATGCGAGGCAACGCCGGACGCGGATCGCCGCGATTCTCGATCGCGTCGGTTTGCCAGCGTCCGCGCTCGGCCGTTTTCCGCATGAGTTTTCCGGTGGTCAACGTCAGCGCATCGGCATTGCGCGTGCGCTCGTGCTCGAACCCGATCTATTGATTTGCGACGAGCCCGTTTCCGCGCTCGACGTGTCGATCCAGGCGCAGATATTGAACCTGCTGGTGGAATTGAAACGCGACCTCGGACTCGCGTATCTGTTTATCTCGCACGACCTTTCGGTAGTGCGTTATATCGCCGACCGCGTGCATGTGATGCAGGCTGGACGCATTGTCGAAAGTGGCGATCACGCTGAGATCTGGCGCGCACCCCGGCATGAGTACACGCGTACGCTGCTCAGCGCGATCCCCGGCAAGACGTTCGACGCGCAAGCTGCATAAGCCGAAAAAAATGGCGGCCAGGTAGCCGCCTTCTCATGCTTCACATTCAGTCTTTATCGAAGTACGCCGGAAGACGGAAGCCATCGTAAAAGCGATTGCCGCGAATCGCGTGCTGGAAATCCACAGATTGATAAGCCTGCACGATATCCTGGGTCGCTCGTGCGTCGCGGTTGCCAGCCCGGACCACCACCTGGTTGATATACGGCGGCGTCATCTGTTCGAGCGCGAGCGCGTCGGTCAGCTTGTGCCCGCTAAAAATCGCGAAATTGCCTTGAATCGCGGCGTAATCGACATCGTCCAGCGCACGAGGCGCCTGCGCTGAATCGAGTGGAACGATCTTGATTCCAGCCGGGTTGGCGATCACGTCCTGCTCGGTGACATCGACGGGATTCGGGTTCGGCTTGATCTTGATCCAGCCGATGCGTTGCAGGATCTTCAATGCGCGCTCCAGATTCACCGGGTCGTTCGGCACCGCCACGCGCGCACCGGGCTTCACTTCGGCAAGCGAACGATGTCTGGTCGAATAGAGGCCCATTGGCGGTGTCGGGACCTGCACCACGCCGACGAGATCGGTGCCGTTGCGGTCGTTATACGACTTCAGATAGACCTCGTGCTGCATCACGTCCGCCACGATATCCCCGCGATACACAGCCTGATTTGCTTCGAGACCGGTGCTGAACTCGATGTATTTGATCGTGTAGCCTTTCTTGCGCAACTGCGGTTCGACGCCGGCTTTGAATTCGTCGGCATAAGGTCCGGGAACGAAGCCGACGCGCAGTTCATGGGGCGCGCTGCTGTCGGCGGCATGCGAGGCGAGAGGAGCGAATGCGGCCATCACGACGAGCGTGCGGACGATACGGCGTCTCAAAGAAGAAACCGGGAAAGTGGAAGGCATCATGTCGAATGGAGAGTGAGAGAACCAGGTCGGTCGCGCTGAACACGTGACGGTGATTCAGCGAAGTATGGAACTGGAACAGTTAATCATTCGGCATTCGGAATCCAAAACAACTAATTCTGCTTTTCAATTGAACCGAAAAGTAGTGAGACTGAAAGTAATCGAGTGACGATTGCCGCCAATGTTCTTCGTCGAGCTCATAACGTTATGAGCTTTGCTTGGTTGCTGTCCGTTGCACAGGCCGGTAACGTCGCTGGGATAAGTATGTTTCCACTCGATTTATATTGACCCGGCAATCCTATGGCTCCGCGCATTCCGTCGATCACTCAGGCAACCCTCGGTTCAGTGGAGTCGCGCCGTCGCACGTTGCTCAAAGCGGCCGCTGCGGGTGCGGCAGCATTTGCCGCCAGTACGCTATTGCCGTTGCAACGGGCGCACGCGCAGACCAATGGCAATGTGCTGCGGATCGGCTTTCAGAAATATGGGAATTTTGTGGTTATGAAGGCGCAGGGCACGCTCGAAAAGCGCCTCGCGGCGCAAGGCGCGACGGTGCAATGGCTCGAATTTCCGGCGGGTCCGCAGCTTCTCGAAGGCCTGAATGCAGGTGCGGTCGATGTCGGCACCGTAGGTGAAACACCGCCGATTTTCGCGCAGGCGGCAGGCGTCGACTTCGTCTATATCGGCAACGAGCCGCCCGCACCGAAGGGCGAAGCGATCGTTGTGCAGCACGATTCGCCGATTCGCTCGGTGGCGGACTTGCGCGGCAAGAAGGTTGGGCTGAATCGCGGCTCGAATGTTCACTATCTGCTGGTCAAGGCATTACAGCACGCGGGACTTTCCTACAACGATATTCAACCGGTGTATCTGACACCTGCCGACGCGCGTGCAGCGTTCGTGCAGAACAGCATCGACGCATGGGTGATCTGGGACCCCTATCTGGCCGCAGCAGAACGGCAGGCCAACGCTCGCGTGCTGACCACGGGTGAAGGACTCGTGCGCAACACGCAGTATTACGTCGCCGCAAAAAAGTTCGCCGACACGCAGCCGCAATTGCTTCATACGCTATTGGCCGAACTCGATCAGGTCGATCAATGGAGCCGCGCGCATATTCCGGCGGTCGCGAGCCAATTGTCGCCGCTCGTCGGTCTCGATGCGCCGACACTCGAACTCGCGTTGAATCGGGCGAGTTACGGCGTGCAGCCCATCGATGCCGCGACGATCGACTACCAGCAGCAGATTGCCGACACGTTCACGGAATTGAAGCTGATTCCTAAAAAGCTCGTCGTCGCCGATGCGAAATGGCGCACCACGTAGCGTGACGACAACGTCGCGCACGACGCGTCACCGATCCGTCAACCTCTTTTCGCCGACATTCCATGAGCAAACGTAGCGGGCAGTTGCGCCTCGGCGCGTTCCTTTATCCGACCGGCCATCACATTGCCGCGTGGCGGCATCCCGATACGCACGCCGACGCCGGACTCAATTTCCGCCACTATGTCGAACTGGCGCAGGCCGCCGAGGCCGCGAAGTTCGATCTCGTTTTTCTCGCGGATGGCGTGGGCACGCGCGGGGACAGCGTCGAATTTCTGAGCCGCACCGCGCACAGTTATGTCGCGCAGTTCGAGCCCATCACGTTGCTGTCCGCACTGGCTGCGGTGACGGAGCGCATCGGTCTGGTCGGCACCGCGTCGACGAGCTTTAACGAGCCGTATCACATTGCCCGCAAGTTCGCGTCGCTCGATCATATTAGCGGGGGACGTGCCGGCTGGAATCTGGTCACGTCTTCGAACGAACACGAGGCAAAGAACTTCAATCGCGACAGACATTTCGATCACGCCGAGCGTTATGAACGCGCGGCCGAATTTGCCGAGGTGACCGAGGGACTGTGGGACAGTTGGGAAGACGATGCGTTTGTACGCGACAAGGTGGAGGGCCGTTTCTTCGACCCGGCCAAACGTCACGTACTGGATCACAAGGGACGCTTCTTCCAGGTAAAGGGACCGCTGAATGTTGCGCGCTCACCGCAGGGGCATCCAGTGGTGGTGCAGGCGGGATCGTCGGAAGCCGGGCGCGAATTGGCCGCGAGAACGGCGGAAGTCATTTTCACCGCGCAGCAAACCTTGCGCGACGCAGTGGATTTTTACGCGGACGTTAAGGGCCGTCTGGAAAAATATCGCCGTCGTCCCGATGATCTGAAGATCATGCCGGGCGTGTTTCCGATTGTCGGCCGCAGCGAATCCGAAGCGAAGGAGAAGTTCGAGGAATTGCAGTCGCTGATCGATCCGAAGGTAGGACTCGCGCTGGTTTCGGGCCTGACCGGTGGCTTCGATCTGTCGGGTTATCCGCTCGATGGTCCGATTCCAGAATTGCCGGAAACCAATGCAAGCAAGAGCCGTCAATTGCTGACGATCGAGTTGGCCCGCCGCGAAAATCTGACGATTCGCCAGCTTTATTTGCGGATCGCCGGTGCGCGTGGTCACTGGCAACTTGTCGGCACGCCCGCGCAGATTGTCGACGAACTCGAAGAACGCTTCGTCAATTACGGTGCGGATGGCTTTAACGTGATGCCGCCTGTGCTGCCGAATGGACTCAATGATTTCATCGAACTGGTATTGCCCGAGCTTCGTCGGCGGGGATTGTTCCGCGACGAATACACCGGACGCACGTTGCGCGAGAACCTCGGTTTGCGGCGTCCGCAGAACCGGTATGTGGCCGCCGGGAATTAGCACGCTTACCGCCAGATCGACGCACGGAGCGCGCTTGGCGTCCGTGCGCGTCAGCGCTAACCGATAACGTTAATTGAGCGCAACGGCCGCAGCCGCACCGACCGGCGTGCCCTCGATCGCCACCGATTGCCGTCCGTCGGGACCGACCGGTATGTCGCCGACCAGCGTCGTGCGATACAACTGTCGGTCGAAGTCGAGATCGAAAATATCTGTTGGCGCGAGATGCGCGGTGCTGCGGTTGTCCCAGAACGCAATGCTGCCAGCTTCCCATTTGAAACGCACCGTGAATTCGGTTCGCGTAACGTGTTCCCAGAGTAGTTCGAGCAACGCCTGGCTCTCGCGAGGTGTGATGTCCACGATCGATTTCAGGAAGCTCGGACTCACGTAAAGTGCGCGTTCGCCGGTTTCCGGGTGCACTCTGACAAGCGGATGCTCGGTCACGAGTGCGCGCTGTTCGACCGCTTTGACGAACGCATCGGTGCCGCTTGCACCAGCCGGTGGCGTAAAACGGTGAAGGCCGCGCAGGCCATCGACGAATGCGCGCAACGGCGCGGAGAGTTTCTCGTAGGCCGTCACCAGATTAGTCCATTGCGTATCGCCGCCGTACGGCGGAATCGTCACGCCACGCAGAATCGACGCCCAAGGCGGATTGACCGCAGCAGTCACGTCGGTATGCCAGCCGGTCCAGGGGCGCTGCAACGTCTGGCCTTCGAAGCGCGTTGCTTTGCGGTACTTCGAGATCGAATACACCTCGGGATGCCCGTCAACGTGACCGAACACGGGATGCCCCAAGGTCAGTTCGCCAAACTGCGCAGCGAATGCAACGTGTTGTTCATGCGTCAAAAACTGCTCGCGGAAGAACACGACTTTCCATTTCAACAGGGCTTCACGAATCTGCGTGACCTGGTTCGAATCGAGCTTCTGCGTCAGATCGACACCATGAATTTCAGCGCCGATGTGCGCGGAGAGCGGCTGGATTTCAAGCTGCTTGACTGGCTGCAATGCGGCTGCGTTCATGCAAAGCTCCTCGAAGAATCCGGCAAATAGGGGACGCGTTGTTGATGCGGGTGATGATTCAGGCGGCGAAAACCGGCGCTTCTGCATTCGCATGCGGACTCACCGGTCGCTGCAATCCAAAGTGATCGCGTAACGTGCGGCCTTCGTATTCGCTACGGAACAGGCCGCGTTGACGCAGAATCGGCACTACGCCGTCGACGAAATCCTGCAAGCCGTCAGGCAGCGCATCGGGCATCAGATTGAAGCCGTCCGCTGCGCCGCCTTTGAACCAGTGCTCGATATCGTCGGCAATCTGTTCGGGCGTGCCGACGACCACGCGATGTCCGCCGCCTCCGGCAAGCGCGCGAATCAGTTGACGTGCGGTGTATCCATGCGTGCGGGCTTGCGCGAGAGTCGCGTGGAAGAACGTGTGATTGCCATTGCCGCCGCCGGGTAATTGCAGATTGTCGGGCAGGCGTTCATCGAGTTTCAGCGTATCGGCAGGGACACCCAGAATGCCTGCCAACCGGTTGAGGCTGTAACTCCATGGAATCAGATCGACCAGTTCGTCGCGACGGCGCAATGCGTCAGCCTCGGTCGCGCCGATGATCGTAGTCAGCCCGGGCAATACGCGAATCGCGTTCGGGCCGCGCCCGTATGCCGCCGCGCGTGACTTCAGATCGTGCGCATACGAAGCCGATTCGTCGAACGATTGCGCTGCGGAAAACACCGCTTCCGCGTGACGTGCGGCGAGTTCTCTGCCGTCCGCCGAGCCGCCTGCCTGGATCAATACAGGATGTCCTTGCGGCGAGCGCGGCAGATTCAACGCGCCTGCCACGCTGAACCATTCGCCGCGATGTTCAATGGGATGAACCTTCGACGTGTCGATAAAACGTCCCGCCGATTTGTCGCCGATGAACGCGTCGTCTTCCCAGCTATTCCACAGCGCCTTGACTACCGACGTGAATTCGTCCGCGCGCGCGTAGCGTTCGGCGTGCACCGGCACGGTGTCGCGTCCGAAGTTGCGGGCGGACCCGATATCGGCTGTCGTCACGACATTCCAGCCTGCGCGGCCGCCGCTGACATGATCGAGTGTCGCAAAACGGCGTGCGAGGTTATACGGCTCGTTGTAGCTGGTCGATGCTGTGCCGATCACGCCGATGTGCGTGGTCGCCGCCGCGATCGACGCGAGCAGGACCGTCGGTTCCAGCGCGGTAATCGGGCGGAAGTCGATCTGATCGGCGATCGACGCGTTGTCGGCGAGGAACACGGCGTCGAATTTCGCGGACTCGGCAATCTGCGCGACCCGCACGTAATGCGCGACGTCGATGAACGCGCGCGGATCGGCGTCGGGCAATCGCCAGGCGGAGGGGACGAAACCGGAATGCAGGATATTGACGTTCAGATGCAGGCGGCGTGGAGGAGAAGTGCTCAAAATAGCTCGCGAAAAAAAGAGTGGTCCAGCTTGCGCGACGGACACGATCGTTCGATGTTAAGGTTCGCGCCCGGCTCGTCGAAGCAAGAAATCGTGCTAACCATCTATGCAGATATGCATTGAAGACCGACGCCAAGCGTGACGCGTTCGACGCAATGGCAACCGTGCTAACGCACGACCTCCGTCATTGCATCAATCAAGACGTTAAAACATCGATCGATTCTGATTCAGTAGATAAACTAAGCTTGTTTTGTTGGTTTGCCATTGACCGGGAAACGCAGAAAATTGGGCACACAGAAATGGCTGGCGCCATTTCCGCATACCACTCGTGTTCCCAATCAGGCTGATCCCATGAAGGCGCTTCTCTCATCCAACCGGCCGCTGTTCGCAAAGCGAGCGCTGGCCGTTGTCGTCGCTGCATCCGCGCTGATTCTGCAAAGCGGCTGTAAGCCTCAGGACGACAAAGTGCAGACTTCTGCGTCGGCGGGCGGTCAGCCGGTGAAGCAGGAAATCACGTACTTCAAGTACCCCGACAACCCGGCGTTCGATCTCGTCTACCTCGCCGACAAGCTGGGTTACTTCGAGAACACCAGCACGCGTCCCAAATATGTCGGCAAGATTTCTGCGCCGCAAATCATTCCGTTGGTCGGGACGGGTGAGATCGACTTCGGCACCCGCATGGTGCCGCTCGTCATCTCGGCTATCGCGAGCGGTGCGGATATCAAGGTGATTTCCGCCGGTGGCGAGACGCTGCAGGATGCGCCCCACATGAAGTATTTCGTCCGCGCTGATTCAGGCATTCGCGGGCCGAAAGACTTCGAGGGCAAGACTATCGCGTTCAATAGTTTCGGCGCGTGCGCGGAATTCGTGACGAAAAAGTATTTGACGCAACATGGCGTTGACGTATCGAAAGTGAACTGGCTCGTCGTGCCCGACAATCAGTCGCAGCAGGCGCTCGTCACGAAGAATGTGGATGTTGCGATTATCCATCCGCCGTTTTCGGGCGCGGCTGAAGCGGACCCGCAATTGCATAAATTGTGGAGCGATTGGGACGAAGATCGCGGACTTGGCGGCATGGCGCCGTATAGCGTGAATGGTGCGTTTGCACGTGCGCATCCGCAGGCGGTCAAGGATTTTGTCGCGGCCATAGCGAAAGCGGGGAACTGGGTCAATGCGCATCCCGACGAAGCCCGCAAGCTGACCGCCGAGCGTCTGGGCATCGACGAGAAACTGGTGGAGCGCTATGCGTATGTGAAGGACCTGGTCGTAACCGAGCCGCCGATCCAGTACTACATCGATATTCTCGAACAGGCCGGCAAGATTCCGAAGGGCAAGGTCTCGGTGAAGGACGTCTATACGAACGAGTACAACCCGCTCGCACCGAAGCAGACGCAGACTACGGCAAACAACACGGCAATCGCCGGCAGCGGGAAGCGTTCATGAGCGAACGCGTGAGCGCACTTGCGAGCGTGCGCGACAAGATCGTTGCGCGCGACATCTCGCTGACCTATACGAACGAAGCGAATGGTTCGCGCCACACGGTGCTGGATCGTTTCGATCTGAAAGTCCGCGACGGCGAATTTCTCGCGGTGCTCGGTCCGAGCGGCTGTGGCAAGTCGACCTTTCTCAGCATTCTCGCGGGACTCGTGCCGCAGACTTCAGGAAGCGTCACGGTCGACGGCGAGCCGGTCGGCGTCGCAAGCCAGAAGCTCGGCTTCGTATTTCAGGGCTACGCGCTGTTTCCGTGGCGCACCGTGCGCAAGAACGTCGAGACAGGGCTGGAGATTCGCGGCGTTGCACGCGCACAGCGGCGTAGCGAGGCAGAACGTTTTCTGCAACTCGTGGGCCTTCTCGATTTCGCCGATCACTACCCGCATCAATTGTCGGGCGGCATGCGTCAGCGTGTGGCGATTGCCCGCGTGCTTGCCTACGGCCCTGAAATCCTGCTGATGGACGAACCGTTCGGCGCGCTCGATGCGCAGACCCGCGAGTCGTTGCAGCAGGAGTTGCTCGGCATCTGGGAGCAGAGCGCGAAAACGGTGGTGTTCGTCACGCACAGCATCGACGAGGCGATCTTTCTGGCCGATCGCGTGGCGATCATGGGGCGCGGGCCGGGACGGGTCAAAGACATTATCGAGGTCGATCTGCCGCGTCCGCGCGATGCGTCGATTCGTCATTCGCCTGCGTTCGTCGCTTTGCGCGAGCGCGCGTGGGCAGTCCTCAGCCGCGAATTGGGCGACGTGCACACGCCGTCGCGCGAACGCAGCATTGCCTATCAAACAGGGACGTAGCGTGTCAGAGCAAAATACCGTGTCCGACGTGGCGGTTCTCATCTCGCGGGAGACGCAAAGTCCACCTGCAAAACGCGGCAACGTGCGTTTGTCCATCGTGTTCGAGCGATCCATCGCGTTGATCGTGTTCGTGCTGCTGTGGGAGTTTCTGCCACGGCTCGGCATCGTGAGCGCGGCCTATCTGAGTCCGCCATCGCAAGTTGCGGTTGCCATCTTCAAGCTGGTGCAGAGCGGTGACGTGTGGGTGCATCTGGGCGCGAGCGCATGGCGCTCTCTTAGCGGCCTTCTGGTGGCCGTGGCGGGCGGCGTGGTGTGCGGCGTGGCGCTCGGCTGGTTCCGGCGCGCGGAACGCATTATCGATCCGCTGTACCAGTTGCTGCGACAGGTCTCCGCATTCGCACTGTTCCCGGTGTTCATGCTGTTTCTCGGGATCGGCGAATCGTCGAAGATCGCGATTATCGTGTGGGCCGCGTTCTGGCCGGTTCTGCTCAATACGATTTCGGGCGTCAAACAGGTCGAGCGCATTTTTGTCGATTGCGCGCGTTCGATGGGCGCGTCGCAAGGATTCATCTTTGCGAAGGTCGTGTTGCCCGCAGCGTTGCCGCAGATCCTCACCGGCGTGCGGCTCGCCGGTGCATACAGCATCACGGCGCTGGTCGCGGCGGAGATGATCGGCGCGCGTTCGGGTCTCGGCTTCTACACGCTCAACTCGCAGGAGACGTTCCAGATTCCCGATATGTACGCGGGCATCGTGCTGCTTGCGCTATTTGGGCTGTTGATCAACAGGAGCCTTTCGCTACTCGAAAGGCGGCTGCTGCGCTGGCGCGTCGGGCTCGAACAGAATGGCTAGAGCCGGACATGCAATTGGCGTCGGCAACGGCCGGCGATTGCGCTGGGCTCCGTTCGCGGCGCTTGCCGCGCTGGTACTGACAGGCGCATTGCTAAAGTCGATACCAGGTGACGTGTGGCGCGGAAGATTCGGCGACGAACGACCGTTCGCTGCGGCGATTGCGCGCGGCACACTGGTCGTGGCCGTGCCGTCGCAGCCTGCGCCGATTCTGTATGTCGGCAAGGTGGATCGTTCGGTGAGGGCGCCGGAGAGCTATTCCGCGTCGCTTGCCGGTGATCTCGGACGACGCGTCGGTTTGCCCGTCAAGCTGCTATTGAGCGACCCGGCGCAAGCGCGCAAAGCGGTGCAATCCGGCGAAGCCGACGTGGCTATTGCGGGTCTTGCGTTGTCGCCCGATGAGTCG
Organism: Paraburkholderia sp. GAS333; assembly: GCF_050435665.1. Classification (NCBI taxonomy): domain Bacteria; kingdom Pseudomonadati; phylum Pseudomonadota; class Betaproteobacteria; order Burkholderiales; family Burkholderiaceae; genus Paraburkholderia; species Paraburkholderia sp. GAS333. Next base: position 108,375 of record NZ_JBNDKS010000007.1, on the reverse strand, counting down.
ATTGCGTTTGCGCCGACCTCCTATTCGTCGGGCCGTGGCGTGGCGCTCGTGTTGCGCGGCGGGAACGTGCAAACGCAATCCGATATGCACGGCCGCGCGGTTTGCGCGTCACGCGAAAGTCCCTATGCGAGCCGGGCCGCGCTCAAGCTCGGCGCGACGCTGCAGAGCTTCGACCGGCCGCTCGATGCGCTGCTCGCATTTCAGGCAGGCGAATGTGCCGCGTTGATCGACGACGAGTACGTGATCCGCTCGCTGCTGAAACAACCCGATTGGGCTTACTACCGGGCGCTGCCTGGCTCGTTCGAAGCGGCTCCCGCGTTTATCGCGGTGCGTGGTAAAGACGCGGCGAGTGCTGTGTATGTCGAGCATGTCGTCGACGATTGGCGGCGTCAACGCTGGCTGACTTCGGTGCGAGAAGATCGGGCGACGCAGCTTGCGTTCGAGATGTTCAATGCGGAAAACGATTTGTATTGCCACTGAAGGGCAGACACGCGGGTCAATAGCGTCGGGTAATTGCCGCAACTTTGACCCAATACGCGGAGAAGCCCCTGTGTTGTGGCGCTAGGCCACCCGAGCGGATTGCAATGCACCGGCGGCTCGCATCGAAGGCACGTTGTTATTTGTGCCGGATCGCGTAATTCTTCCCTCCCGATTCAGCCGCATGTTCGCCGGGCTCGCCCGCACTCGCCAGACCTTGCATCGAGTGCGAAAACGCCAGGCAAAAGAGCCGGTTATTTCAACCGGCTTGCACGTCCCGCCATCTCCCTCCATCCGTCTGATGAACCCTGCCGGGCTGCGGCACGGTTTTCGCTCATCTGCCTTAAACTCTTCGTGCCGCAGCGAAGCTATCCTTACAAAGCCTTCGTTTATCTTTCTACCACCAGGATTTTTTCGATGGACAACTCCAACCACGCCACCTCACTGAACGCATACGGCGTCAATCAGTCCCAGACTACCGTTCAGGCCAAGGACGGCCCATGCAACGTGTGGGTGCTGACGCCGGCCGGCGAGGGCCAATGGCCGGGCGTGATCTTCTACATGGACGCGTTTGGCATTCGCCCGGCGATGCTCCAGATGGCGAGCCACGTCGCGAGCCAGGGCTATGTCGTTCTGCTCGCCGATCTGTTCTATCGCTTCGGCAGCTACGGTCCGCTCGACCCGAAGGAAGTTCTGAAGGGTGACTTCCGCGCGACAGTCGGCCCGATGATGGCGAGCACCGACAACCACCAGGCAGCCGACGACACCGCTGCACTGCTCGCGTACCTCGACAGCCGCACCGACGTGAAGGGCGCGAAAGTCGGCACCGTCGGCTTCTGCATGGGTGGCGGCATGGCGTTGACGGCGGCGGCCTGGTACCCGGAGCGCGTGGCGGCAGCGGCAAGTTTCCACGGCGGCAATCTCGCCACCGACCTGCCGACCAGCCCGCACTTGCAGTTGCCGAAGATGAAGGCGGAACTACTCGTGGCCGCAGCGGATCAAGACCATAGCTACCCGCCTGAAATGGCACAGCGTTTCGACGCTGCGTTGGTCGAAGCAGGCGTCAAGCACAAGAGCGAATTGTACGAAGGCAAATTGCACGGCTGGATGAAGCCGGACATGCCGGTTTTCGACGCCCCGGGCGCCGAACGCGGCTGGAATGACCTGTTCGCGCTTTACGCGCGTACGCTCGGCTAAGCTCGCGCGTCTGCCGTAGTGCATCCACGCCCCGCGTCGTGAGGCGGCGGGGCGTGGAGGACGGAAGTGGACCGGCGTTTCCATCGAGCGTTTCAGGCTTTATCCGCAGAAGCGGGTGCCGTCACTTACCGGACTTGCCGGCCTCGCGAGCAATGCAGCGTGCGGCTGCGTACAGGCTGCGTACACAAGGAGTAGATACAGACAGCATTCCGCGTTACCGTGTTTCCGATCAGGTATTCGTTTGAAAAGGAGATTGTCCGTGGCCAATGAGAAGATGCTGTTGCAAATGCGTGAGAAGCAGGGCTTTATCGCGGCGCTCGATCAGAGCGGCGGCTCCACACCAGGCGCACTCAAGCTGTACGGTATTCCCGAAAGTGCGTACAGCGGCGACGCCGAAATGTTCAGACTGATGCACGAGATGCGCGTGCGCATCATGACCGCGCCGGCCTTCACGGGCGACAAGGTGATCGGTGCAATCCTGTTCGAAGCCACCATGAACGGTGACGCGCAAGGCAAACCGGTGCCGGCTTTTCTGTGGGAAGACCGTGGTGTCGTGCCGTTCCTGAAAGTCGACAAAGGCCTCGAAGACGAAGCCGACGGCGTGCGTCTGATGAAGCCGATCCCCGGGCTCGACGCGTTGCTCGAACGTGCAGTCGGACTCGGTATCTTCGGTACGAAGATGCGTTCGGTCATCAACGATGCGTCGCCGTCGGGCATTGCCGCGATTGCGCGGCAGCAGTTCGAGATCGGCGCGCAGATCAGCAAGCACGGCCTCGTGCCGATCCTCGAACCCGAAGTGTCGATCAAGTCGCCGAACAAGGCCGCTGCAGAGGACATTCTGCGCACGGAACTGCTGAAGGGGCTCGACGCGTTGCCGGAAGACAGCCCCGTCATGATCAAGCTGACCATACCGGACGTCGCGGATTTCTATCGCCCGTTGATCGAGCATCCGCGCGTTGTGCGCGTCGTGGCGCTGTCGGGCGGTTATACACGCTCCGACGCATGTCAGCGGCTTGCCAAAAATCACGGCATGATCGCGAGCTTCTCGCGCGCGTTGATCAACGACCTGCGCGAGCAGATGAGCGACGCTGAATTCGATCAGGCGCTGAAGCAATCTGCCGACGAGATCTACGACGCGTCCGTCAACAAGGTTTAATCGGGCGAGTCGAACAAAGCGTTCATTCGCTCGTCGATTCCGGGCCGCTTTTCAGCGGCCCGTTTTCTTTAAAGCGCGCCGGCGCAATCCAGGCGCCGACGCTCCAGCTACACAGACGGGCGCATTCATTCGCCAGTCCACTCAACTGCTGCATACCGATTTCACGATCGACGGAAACTCCGAGTGCGACAAATGCGCGCGCGCCTGGCCGCAGCGGAACGCCTGAATCTCGGCGCGATTGGCCGGCGGCGACGGGTACGTGTACATCTCGTCATTGGCCATCGTGCCGGTCAGAAAGGCCCGGTACAGTTCCTGGCGAACCTGCAGGCGGCTGATTCCCGTCGGGGCGGATTGTGTCGGCACGGCAAACGCCGAGGCGGTGGGCAGGGCGATTGCGCTTGCGATCAGAAGCAGGGAAAGGGTTCGTTTCATGGCGTGGAAATACTCCAGAGGGTTGATCCGATGCGGTTTCGCACCGTGTGGGACAGCGTGCAGCCATATTTGCAGAGCGGCCCCGGGAAGCTTGCTGCCGAAACATGAAGCTTCCTTTAGCGATCCCTCCAGCGCTTCACAGGTGCGCGTTAGACGCCTTCCAGCTTGAGGCAGCCACACAACCGGCCGCAACCTAAAGGATTTCTCATCTTCACGGTTAATGGCTTTGCGATACTGTCGGCTGTTCTCATCGAAGGCCGATGCTCGCAGCGGAGGCGTTAGCCATGACCAGAATCCTGACGATTGAAGACGACCCGATCGTGGGTCGCGACATTACCGATACGTTGCGCGACGCCGGTTTCGACGTGGAGTGGGTACGCACGGGGCAGGAGGGCATCGCCCGCGCGGTGGACCCCGTGTTCGACGTGATCACGCTCGACCGCGTGTTGCCCGGCATCGACGGCCTGACGATCGTCAAGACGATTCGCGGCGTGGGCATCGAGACGCCGGTGCTGATGATCAGCGCGCTATCCGATGTCGATGAGCGGGTGAGCGGGCTGCTGGCGGGCGGCGACGACTACATCGCCAAACCCTTCGCACCCGATGAGATGAAAGCGCGCGTGCAGGTGCTGCTGCGTCGCCGTGGCCGCTTGCAACAGCCGGTCGCCACGATGCTCAAGGTCGACGATCTGGAGATCGACCTGATCGCGCGGTCCGTGCGGCGCGCGGGTCAGGAAATCGCGTTGCCGCCGGTCGAATTCAGGCTGCTCGAATACCTCGCGCGCAACTCCGGCCAGATCGTCACGCGGACGATGATCTTCCAGTCTGTCTGGGACATGCACTTCGATCCGGGGACGAACCTGATCGAGGTGTACATCGGCCTGCTGCGCAAGAAAATCGACATTCAGGGCATGCGGCCGTTGATCAAAACCGTCCGCGGATCGGGTTACATGCTGGGCTGAGAGATGACTATGAGTCTGTGGCGCACGACGATTTTCCGCCTGTTGCTGATGTTCGCGCTGGTGTTCGCGGTGTCGATGTCGGGGCTGGTGTATCTGAACTACTGGAAATCGGCGTCCTATACCGCGACCCAGGCGGATTACAACATCAACTGGCAGTTCGCTTACTTTTCTTCGCTGCCAGTCGATCAGATGCCGACGCAGATTGCCGCGCATATCCGCAGTGAAATGCACCGTCCGACGAATTACTATGGCCTGTTCGCCGCGGACCGCACATGGATTGCCGGCGACATCGTCGCGCTGCCCAAAGACGTGATCGCCGATGCCGACGGCGTGTGGAGCAAGCCCGAGTTGAACGGACAGTCGAGCGCCCGGCCCGAGTACATGCGCACCAAAGCCATGCGTCTCGCGGATGGCAACGTGCTCGTCATTTCTCGCGACGTCGACGAAATGGCACGGCTGCGCGGCTATATGCTCGGCGGCCTCGCATGGAGCGCGGCAATCGTGATGCTGGGCGGCCTGGGCGTGGGGCTGCTGGTGTCGACGGCGCAACTGCGGCGCGTCAACGAGGTGCGACGCGTGGCGCAACAGATTGCACTCGGCGATCTCGACGCCCGCTTACCCGATGCGGGCCGCGACGAAATCGCATGGCTGTCGCAGATTGTCAATCACATGCTCGACGAAGTATCGCGCCTGATGCGCGAAGTGAAGGGCGCTTGCGACGGCATCGCACACGATTTGCGCACGCCCGTGATCCACATTCGTTCGCTGCTCGCGCGTATTCCAACAGAAGGTATGGCTGCCGAAGACGCGCAACTCGTCGATCAGGCATTCGACGAAGCAGACGAAGTACTAAAGCGCTTTGCCGCCATCATGCGCATTTCCGAAATCGAGTCGATGAACCGGCGAAAAGGCTTCTGCGATGTATCGATGGAAGACCTTTGCCGTAAGGTGGGCGACCTGTACGCGCCGGTTGCCGCCGCCCGGCGTGTGCAACTGGTGCAGGATCTGGAAAGCGTACCGATGGTGCGCGCCGACTATCCGCTGATGTTCGAAGCGCTCGTCAATCTGCTCGACAACGCGATCAAATTCACGCCGGAAGGGGGACGTGTGCAGCTTTCCGTCAGCGCCGCGTCTGACGGTCCGCGCATTGTCGTTCAGGATAACGGTCCCGGCATTCCCGATTCGGAGCGGCTGGCGGTTTTCCAGCGCTTCTATCGAAGCGAATTGACCAGCACCGTGCCCGGTTCCGGGCTCGGGTTGTCGGTCGTGCAGGCGGTCATGCATCTGCACGAGTTCGAACTGAGCTTGTCGGATGCGATGCCGGGACTGTGCGTCACACTCGACTGCTGGCAGCATCGCACTCGCGCATAAAGGAACCGGACATGCGGATTGTTTGCGTGGGAACCAGCGGCGCGCAGCGCTATCTTGCGGAAGCACTCGCTGAGTCGAATCACAGCGTCGTCCAATTCACCCATTTCGACGATGCCGCTTATCTGGCGAGCGCCGAGCATGTCGATGCGATCATCGTGCTGACCTCGGGCGGTGCATCCGACGCAGCGCGAGCGTTTGCCGTGCGTCCCGCTCATACGGTGCTGGTGGTGATCGACCGCCAAGGTCAGAAGGACGCCCGCGTGGCCGCGCTCGAAGCGGGTGCCGATATCTGCCTGGATCATCCGTATGAATATGCGGAACTGCACGCGCGATTGCAGGCGCTTTGCCGTCAGCGCGATCATGCGGCATTGGCTGCTGCGAGCCCCTCAACACCGTCTGCTGCGTTCACGCGACCGCTCCTCTCTCCGGCCACTCGCAGCCTCGTCGGTCGCGATGGCGACCAACTGCTTTTACGCAAACGAGAGTATCTGTTGATGGACCGGCTGCTGCGCGTGCCCGGCGAAGCCGTCGCGCGCGACGAACTGGTCGACTATATTTTCGGCGAAGCCGATGCCGACACCACGTCGCTTCATCTGCTCGTGTCGAGGTTGCGCGCCCGTCTATCCCAGACCAATCTGCCCATCACGTTGATGACCGTGCCGAAGCTCGGCTATCGCGCCGTCGTGAATGCGGACTAGCTGTTTGCATCAGGCAAGCGGCTCGCTACACGCGCGCTGACGAAGCGCGTTGTTCCCTTCACTAAAGATTCCTTCATCTTTGCGCCACGGCGGCCTTTAACGGCGATCGCAAAATGACCCGGCATGTCCTGGATCGGCCTTCACTGATCGGGGAACGAGGTCCGTGTTCTGGCGGACTTCACTGACCGGAGCTCGTATTCGATGTTAAGGCTTGTCCGTCTCGCGCTATCGAAGCCGCACACGTTTGTGGTTATGGCGCTGCTTATCCTGATCGTCGGGCCGCTCGCCGCAATGCGAACGCCGACCGATATCTTTCCCGACATCCGCATACCGGTGATCAGCGTCGTGTGGCAATACACGGGCCTGCAACCGGGCGATATGTCCGGGCGCATCGTGACCTACTACGAGCGCTCGATCGGCACGACCGTCAACGATGTCCAGCATATCGAGTCGCAGTCGTACCGCAGCTACGGCATCGTCAAGATCTTCTTCCAGCCGTCGGTGGATATTCGCACCGCCACGGCCCAGGTCACGTCGATCTCGCAGACGGTGCTCAAGCAGATGCCGCCCGGCACCACCGCGCCGCTGATTCTGAACTACAACGCGTCGACGGTTCCCGTGCTGCAGATCGCGTTGATGAGCGATCGTCTCGACGAGCAGAAGCTCGCCGATTACGCGACCAACATCATTCGTCCGCAACTGTTGAGCGTGGCGGGTGTGGCGATTCCGACGCCCTACGGCGGCAAGACACGTCAGGTGCAGATCGATCTGAATCCGGCCGAACTGGTCGCGCATGGTTTGTCGGCGGAAGACGTTGCGACCGCTCTCGCGCGGCAGAATCAGATCATCCCGGCCGGCACGCAGAAAATCGGCGACTTCGAATACAACGTGCACCTGAACAACAGCCCGTTGTCGATCGACGCATTGAACCGCCTGCCGATTAAATCCGTCAGTGGCACCACGGTGCTGATGCGCGATGTCGCGCACGTGCGCGACGGCTTCGGCCCGCAGGGCAACATCGTGCGAGTCGACGGACACCGCGCGGTATTGATGAGCGTGCTGAAAAGCGGCTCCGCTTCGACACTCGATATCGTCAGCGGTATCAAGGATCTGCTGCCTGGCATCAAGGCCACATTGCCGCCAGGTTTGAAGCTCGTCGTGATGGGCGACCAGTCGGTATTCGTGAAGGGCGCGGTGACGGGCGTGGCGCGCGAAGGCGTGATTGCGGCAGCGCTGACCTCGTTGATGATTCTGCTGTTCCTCGGCAGCTGGCGTTCGACGCTCATCATCGCGACTTCGATTCCGCTCGCGGTGCTGGCGGCGATTGCCGGACTCGCCGCGCTCGGCGAAACGCTGAACGTGATGACGCTGGGCGGCCTCGCGCTCGCCGTCGGCATTCTGGTCGACGACGCGACCGTCACCATCGAGAACATCAACTGGCATCTGGAGCAAGGCAAGAACGTGCGCGACGCGATTCTCGACGGCGCGGCGCAGATCGTGACGCCCGCATTCGTGTCGCTGCTGTGTATCTGCATCGTATTCGTGCCGATGCTGCTGCTCGACGGTGTCGCGCGATTCCTGTTCGTGCCGATGGCCGAGGCCGTGATTCTGGCGATGGTGTCGTCGTTCATTCTGTCGCGAACGCTGGTGCCGACGCTGGCCATGGCGCTGTTGAAGCCGCATGCGCATCTGCAGGATGGTCACGACAGCGAGCACATGGCGGTGTCGGATCATCCGCTGGCGCGATTTCAGCGAGGCTTCGAAGCGTCGTTCGAGAAGTTGCGCGCGGGGTATTCGCGACTGTTGCATCTGGCGGTGGCGAATCCGCTGCGCTTTGCAGCGGGCTTTATCGTCGTGACGCTGGTGTCGTTCGCGACTTTGCCGTGGCTGGGCATGAACTTCTTCCCCGATATCGATGCGGGCGAAATCGCGCTGCATGTGCGTGCGCCGGTCGGCACGCGGGTCGAACAGGTCGCGGCATTGCTCGATCGTGTGGAGGGCAGCGTGCGCCAGGTGATTCCGCCTGCCGCCGTGGACAGCATCATCGACAACATCGGCTTGCCGGGCAGCGGTATCAATCTCGCATATAGCAACAGCGGCACGATCGGCCCGCAGGACGGCGACGTGCTGATCGGCCTGACCGGCAAGCACGCACCCACCGCGAGCTACGTGAAGACCTTGCGCGAACGCTTGCCCGCGATCTATCCCGGCGTGACGTTCTCGTTCCTGCCCGCCGACATCGTCAGTCAGATTCTGAATTTCGGTGCACCGGCTCCTATCGATATCCAGGTGTCGGGCACCAACGAAGCCGGTAATCGCCGCTACATCGAGGCACTTTTGCAACGCGTGCAGCACGTGCCGGGCATTGCCGATGCGCGTATCCAGCAAGCGTTCGACTATCCGCAACTGAGCGTGAACGTCGACCGCATTCTCGCGGACCAGCTCGGCGTGACCGAGCAGGACATCTCGAATGCGACGGTCGCGAACCTGTCGGGCACCTCGCAGGTCGCGCCTACTTTCTGGCTCGATCCGCGCAATGGCGTGTCGTATCCGATCGTCGCGCAGACGCCGCAATACCGGATGACCACGCTCGATTCGCTGCGCACGATGCCTGTCAGCGGCACCGGCGGCGCGCAGCTGCTCGGCGCACTCGCGACGATTCACCGTGGCGTGACCAGCGCAGTGGTGTCGCACTACAACATCATGCCGCTGGTCGAGATTTACGCGACGCCGCAAGGCCGCGATCTGGGCGGCGTCACCGACGACATCGGCGAAATCGTGAGGCAGATGCAGCCGCAACTGCCGGTCGGCTCGCACGTGACGATTCGCGGCCAGGTGCAGACCATGCACAGCGCGTTCGCGGGCCTGCTGCTCGGCCTGGCCGGTGCGGTGCTGCTGATCTATCTGCTGATCGTCGTCAACTTCCAGTCGTGGCTCGACGCCGTCGTGATCGTCTCGGGCCTGCCCGCTGCATTGGCGGGCATCGCGTGGATGCTGTTCGTTACGCACACGAGTATCAGCGTCCCGGCGCTGACCGGCGCGATTCTATGCATGGGCGTCGCGACTGCGAACAGCATTCTGGTCGTCAGCTTCGCGCGCGAGCGGCTGGTGGCGACGCAGGACTCCGTCAAGGCCGCATTGGAAGCAGGCTTCACCCGCTTCCGTCCGGTATTGATGACGGCGCTCGCGATGATCATCGGCATGGCGCCGATGGCGCTCGGTCTCGGCGACGGCGGCGAGCAGAACGCGCCGTTGGGACGCGCGGTGATCGGCGGCTTGATCTGCGCGACGATGGCCACGCTGATGTTCGTGCCCGTGGTGTTCAGCTTCGTGCATCGACGCAAGACTGCGGATAGCGCCGCGAGTAGCCATGACCAAAAAGACGACGTGACTGTCAACGAGGAAAACCATGTCAACCAATGAGATCCGAGCTTCATCCGACGACGGCACGGCAAAGCGTCTGCGTCGTCTGCGTATTGCCGGCGTGATTGCGGTGCTGCTGGCAGTCGGCGTCTATGCCGAAGGGGTGTCGAGCCGGCTTCATACCGACCACAGCCTGACCGCCTGGACCAATGCGCAAGCCGTGCCGTCGGTGCGCGTGCTGTTGCCCGTCGCGGAAACCGGCGGCGCGGGTTTCGATCTGCCGGGCAGGCTCGAAGCGCATGACGACGCGTCGATTCATGCGCGCGTGTCAGGCTATATGAAAGCGTGGTACGTCGATATTGGCGCGAAGGTCAAGCAAGGTCAGAAACTCGCGACAATCGATACGCCCGAGCTGGATCAACAACTGGCGCAGGCGCAGGCCGATCTCGCTCGCGAGAAGGCCGACCTCGCGCTCGCGACGAGCACGTCAGGACGCTGGTCGGCGATGCTGAAGCAGGACTCCGTCTCGCAACAGGCCGCCGACGAGAAGAGTTCGGAACTCGCCGTCAAACGCGCCGATTACGCGGCGGGTGAAGCGAACGTTCGTCGCCTGCAGGCACTCGAATCGTTCCGCACGCTGACCGCGCCGTTCGACGGCATCGTGACCGCGCGTCACGCCGATATCGGCGCGCTGGTGAGTGCGGGCGATACGGGCGGCCCGGAACTGTTTTCGGTCGCATCGACCGCGCAATTGCGGCTTTACGTGCGCTTGCCGCAAGACTACGCGGGACGGATCGTGCCGGGCATGCATGTGACTTTTGACGTGCCGGAGCGGGCCGGGAAGTCGTTCGACGCAACCGTGGCGTCGAGCAACGACGACGTCGACGCGCAATCCGGCACGCTGCTGGTGCAACTGAACGCGGACAATCGCGACGGTGCGTTGATTCCAGGCGAATACGCGCAGGTGCATTTCACGTTGCCTGCGGCAGCGGGTAACGTGCGTGTGCCGGCCAGCGCGTTGCTGTTTCGCGGCAGTCATCCGCAACTGGCGGTGGTCGATGCAAACGGCCGTGTCGCATTGCGCGACATCGTGATCGGCACCGACTACGGCACGGCGCTCGATATTGCCAGCGGCGTGCAGCATGGCGACCGTGTGATCGACAATCCGCCCGATTCGATCGTGGCGGGCGAAGCAGTGAAGATCGTCGAGTCGAAGGATGCAGGCAATGGGAGTCAGGGTCATGCATAGGGTGCTTCGCATGACGGCGTGCGCGATGGCGGCCACGCTCGCCGCGTGTTCGTTCGCGCCGGTTTATCACGCGCCGGCGTTGCCGCAGGTTGCCGCGTTCAAGGAGGCGCCCACGCCGTCCGGTGTCTGGCACTACGCGCAATGGCCGGCGAAAGTGCGTCACGACGAATGGTGGAGAGCATTCGGCGATCCCACTCTCGACCGTTTCGAAACGCAGCTTGTGAAGGACAATCCGCAACTGGCTGCTGCGGTGGCGCGGCACGACCAGTCCAGCGCCGACCTCGATACTGCGCGCTCGGGGCTGTTTCCATCGTTGACGCTCGAGGTGGATAGCGAGCAGAACCGTCAGTCGGACTATCGTCCGCTGCGCGGTTCTGGGCAACCTGCCACGTATGGGTCGCACACGGCTTCAATCGGCGTGTCGTATGAGCTGGATCTGTGGGGCAAGGTGCGCAACGAAGTGCGCGCCGGGGCCGCGCAGCAGGCGGCGAGCGCGGACGATCTTGCTGCCGTTAAATTGCTGCTGCAAGCCGATCTGGCAAACGCCTATTTCGACACGCGCGGGCTCGACGAACAGGCCGATCTGTTGACGCGCACCCAGGTCGCCGATGCGAAAGCGTTGAAGCTCACCGAGAACCGTCACGCAGGCGGTATTTCGTCGGAACTGGACGTGTACCGCGCTCGCACCGAACTCGAAAACGTCGCCGCCGATCAGGCCCGCGTGCGTCGCGCACGGGCTGCTGCCGAACATGCGCTGGCGACGCTGGCAGGCGTACCGGCATCGCTGTTTACGCTTCCTGTTGCCCAGACGTCGGCGACGGTGCCTGATGTGCCTGCGGGCGTACCGTCCGAGTTGCTGCAACGGCGGCCCGATATCGCCGCTGCGGAGCAACGGGCTGTCGCGGCCAATTACGCAATCGGTGTGGCGCGCGCCGCGTGGTTCCCCGATATCTCGCTGGGCCTGGCGGGCGGCTTCCAGTCCGACGATCCGGGTAACTGGCTGAGTGCGCCTGCGTCGTTCTGGTCGCTCGGTCCCGAACTGGCGGTCGATCTTTTCGATGGCGGCCGACGCAACGCAATGGACCATCGCGCTCGTGCGGTCTTCGACGAACGTAGTGCCGATTATCGGCAGGTGGCGCTCCAGGCGTTTCGCGAGGTCGAGGATCAACTGGCGAACGTGCGCGAGTTGCGCAGCGAGGCGCAGCACGAAAGCGCCGCCGCCGACGATGCGCAGGGCGCGCTTACGCTCGCTACCGGGCAGTATCGCGATGGCGCGGTGAGCTATCTCGATGTGGTCGCCGCGCAGACGTCGGCGCTCGACGCTCAGCGTTCGCTGATTCAGGCGCGCACGGGGCAGTTGCTGGCGGCGGTGAATCTGATCCGTGCGTTGGGCGGCGGGTGGGATTGACCGCGTTCGACGCGTACATGCTGATGTGGCACGCGCGCGTCGATAGTCGGGAAATCGTGGAGCGGAATGTCGTGCGACTATCCACTCCTGCTCGCTGCTTTGCAGTACTGCTTCGAGCTTATTCCGCGATGTAGTGATGACGGCCTGTTAGCCGTTGGTGATGTCCTTGAGCAGGACCCGTCCATTCATCATCGGCGCGGCAAGCGTGAGCGCATAGTCCGCGCGAATGGTGCCGATGATCGGTCGTTTCAGATTTGCCTGATGAGTGGCGTCGCTGGTCCAGCGCTCCAGTTGCACCATCGAATCAGCATGCCCCGTGTCCTCAAAGACATCGAATGAGATATTGCCGGGCGCGGCGCGAAAGGTCGGTGTCACATTGGCTATGTCAGTGCGGAACTGCTTTTCTGCGGCGCTTTTCACGCTCAGGAATACCAGTACATTGCTGGTCTGATTCGCGTGGGTCATCTCTTTGGGCTGGGAGTCGTCGCCGGGGCTAACCGGTGCAATGCGCATGTGACTGATCGGACCGTCCAGATCGTCCTGTGCCGCCTTGTGCATCGCGAGCAGTGCAGGCTGCTGCATATGCACTTTATACGCGGCTTCGGTGCTCCATTGTTCTAGTACATAGAGCGTCGACGGAGTCGATAGCGATTGAAATATCGTGAACGAAATATTGCCCGGCGCATGACGCGCATCTGCCGCGTTCTGACGCAAGACAGTTTCGAACGGCTTCAGCGCAGATGATTTGACGTGCAGCGTAGAGAGATTTTCGTACGGCGGCGGGGTGTCGGCCGGTGCGGCCGATGCCGTCGTAAAAGGAATCAGAGTCAGCGGGACGATGCTCGCGACGAGTGCCAACTTCTGTCTGGCGGCGATGAACGGCTTGTAGTTGGACATGAAGATCCCTTGGTAGCGGTTGGTCCTTCATGCCGGAGAGTCAGGCGTGATCCTAATTCTTGTGTCGCGAAGAACGCCATGCGCCGACGCTCCGGCAAGTGATGCCGTAGAAGAATACGCATAGCGTTTGCGGGAAAAACTGGCGGAAAGATGAAGGATTCTTCATCTTTAGACGGCCACAGGCCATGCTCTTTATGCGGCCGCCAGAAGGTGGCCGTCACGCGCGATAGCGGACCAGTGTCAACCGCCAACCAGATCTTTGCTCACGCTCAATCTCACAGACGATACACACGTTCCGCGTTGTCATGAAACAGCGCCTGCCGTTCAAGCACTGAGAAATCGGCGGTAATTTCCTTGAATGCATCGAATACCGCGTCATAACTGCTAAAGAGTTTATCGACCGGAAAATTGCTCGCGAACATACAGCGGTTTGCACCAAACGCCTCGATCGCGTGAAGCACGAACGGGCGAATACTCGATACCGTCCACTTCCAGTCGCCCATTCCCAGACCCGAAATTTTGCAGAACACGTTTTCCGCTGATGCGAGCAACGTCATGCCCTTTTTCCATCCGTCGATCTCTTCCGGCGAGCGGTCGACCGGCATGCCGGTGTGGTTGAGCACCATCGGCGTGTCAGGGAACTGCCGGGCGAGGGCGAGCGCTTCTTCCATCTGCGTGTAGTAAAGCTGCAGGTCAAATGACAGATCGAACTGCTTCAGCAATGCATAGCCGCGACGCCATTGCGGATCACTCATCAAATGAGGGCTGTCGATGAACGTCTTGACCGGATCGCGATGGAAGTTAAGGCACTGGCGGATGCCGCGCACGTTCGCATACTGGCAATGCTCTTCAATCACCGATTGAACATTCGGCGACGCCAGATCGGCAAATGCAACGATACCGTGCGGATAGCCGTGCACATCGGCCACGCTCTGCAACCATCGCGTCTCCGCGACCGGGTCGTTGTGATCGTATTCGACCTGGAGGTGCACGGTTTTCACGACATTCTGGTGGCGAATATCAGCCAGAAAATCGTCTATCAGATAGTCCCGGCGAATCGCGGAGTAATCGCCGAATACGCGTTTCAGCATGGGTCCCTGTAGCCACGGATAGTTGCCGTGCTCAAGGTCGAATAGATGATGATGCGGGTCGATGATAGGCAGGTTGTCCACGTCGTCTCCTCATAGGCAATGCTGATGAGCCTGCGCCGCTCGTTGCTGCGCGAGCGGCGTTGCGTCTCTCCGATAAAGTTCTCAGTAGCTGCCGGCCGACGGCGGATAGACCCGTTTGACGGTTGCCTGAGCTTCGGGATGATCGATTGTCTCCTTCGTCACGAGCGGCTCCTTGAGTGCCAATTGCTGGGTCGTCGGCTTATGGTTCAACGCGTTGTACACCTGGGTGGTTGCATCGATTCCCTGTCCGACGGCCTCCTGCAGGAAAATGCCCTGAATCGTGCCGTCTCGCAACAGCTTGATCGTAGTGGGGCTGCCGTCGGCTGTGACGACCGCCACCTTGCCGACAATCCCACGCGTTTGCAGCGCTTTGGCAGCACCGGTTGCGGCTTCGTCGTACATGCCATAAATCGCCTTCACATCGGGATGCGCGGTGAGTACGTCGTTAGCCTGCTGCACCGCCTCGTTGACGGTCAGGCCGTGCGTTTCCAGTACCTGAACGAGATCGCAACCGTCGGCCTTGAATGACTCCTGCGCGCCTTTCATGTACTTCTGCGCGTTCTCGCGATCCTGCGGCAGCGAAAGCATCGCAACCTTGTTGCTGCCACGGTCCTTCGCAAGTTTGCACACGTAAGTGCCCTGTGCTTTACCCGTATCGTAATTGTTGGCGGTCACTGCCGACGTAAAGTCGGTTTCTCCCGCTTGCGGTCCGATACCGGTGAAAGCGATCGGCACCGATTTGCTCTTCAGCAGACGAAGCACAGGCGGCGTGCTGGTCGAACTGACTGGGCCCATCACGATGGCAGTGACGCCACGCGTCATCGCGGTACGCACGTTGTCCATCTGTTTGGCCGGCGAGTTCTCCGAGGTGAATTCGACGTAGTCCATGCCGAGTTCTTTTGCTCTTTGCTTGACACCGTAGGCGACCCATTGCCAGTAAGAAATATCGAGCGACGGCGCAATATAGGCGACAGTCTGCTTGTCCGCAGCGACAACCGGCTGCGATGCTATTACCGGGAGAAGCACCAGTATCGAGGCCGCGAGTGCACGTTTGAGCGGACGGAGGGGCGCATTATCGAGCGTGTTTGAATTGTCCTTGAACATGATCTGTCTCCTTGACGATTGTCTGATTGACCCGCTGTTAGCGCCGGGCCTTGGTAGCGCGGTCGACCAGAACCGCAATGAGAATGACAACGCCCGTCACCGTGCCTTGCCAGAAACTGTTGACGCCGATCAGGTTCGCGCCGTTCTGAATGATCGTGATCATCAGCGCGCCGAGCATCGCGCCGACCGCTGACCCGGTGCCTCCAAACAGGCTCGCGCCACCGATCACGACTGCTGCTATTGCCTGCAACATCAGGCTGGAACCCGCGGTCGCTTCCGCATTGCTGATGTACGACACACTGACGATGCTCGCAAACGACGCCAGCAATCCGGACATCAGATAAGCGCCCAATCTGACGCGATTCACCGGAATCCCGATGACGCGCGCTGACGAACTGCTGCTGCCGATTGCGTATAGCCAACGCCCCGCGACAACTTTTCGCAAACAGAATTCGATTGCGATCAGCAGTAACACGCACCACAGCGCGTAATTAGGCAGACCCGGAATCAGCGTGCCGGAATCGAGCAGCCAGTAGTCGGGATTCGAAATAGGCAGTGAGTGGCCATCGGTGACGATGAACGAAAGGCTGCCCGCGATTGCATAAGTACTCAACGTTACGACGAACGGCGCGAGTCCGACGAAAGTGACCAGCGCGCCGTTGATGGCGCCGATCAGCACACCGACCGACAATCCCGCGACACTGCTCGCAATCGCACCGTAGCCGTGCGACATCGCAAGTCCCGTCACCATGCCGGTCAGCGAAAACACCGAGCCGACCGAAAGATCGATACCGCCCGTGATGATGACGAGCAGAACGCCAAAGGACATGATGACGAGCGGGGCGGCCGCCTGCGTCACGTTCGAGATGTTCCCACCGGACAGCGCGGCCGGCACGATCATGCCGACAGCGAGTTCGATCACGATGATCGCGATGGCAATCGCAATTTCAGAGCGATATGTCGACAACAATCGACGGCCTGCACCGGAACGTTGCAAACGCTGCTCCGCGATGGGATGCGTAACTGATTTCATAAGTGTCTCCTGATCGATCTTTCCTGCACGTCCGCCGGTCGATATGACGACCTGTTTCGCGACATACATCCGCCTATGCCGCCATGCCGGTAGACGTAGCGAGTTGGGTTTCGTTGACGCTGGTGTGACGCAATACGTCAGTGGGTTTGCCGTCCAGATCGAATGCGAGCACCGTGTCGCACAGTTCGACAAGCTCGACGTATTCGGTAGACCACCAGATGATCGTCGTACCCTGCTGGGCCATTTTTCGGATCAACGCGTAGATTTCGCGTTTGGTTCGGATATCGACGCCGCGTGTGGGTTCTTCAAGAACGAGAAGCTTCGGGCGTAGCAGCAGCCAGCGGGCGATCAGCAGCTTTTGCTGCGTACCGCCGCTGAGCGTCGCGGGCAAATCCCATAGTGATCCCGCGCGTATTTTTAGCGCGTCGAGCAGTTGGGTGGCTTGCTCGACCTCTGCGTGTCTGACGATGCCGCGCCGGCTCACCACGCGTGCCGCAGCGACGAGGTTGTCGACGATCGGCAGCGTGGCAAGCACACCCTTGTTCGAGCGATCTCCCGATACGAAGCCGACGCCGTCGCGTGCGCCCGCGCATGGATGCGGATAGTTGATGCGTTTGCCGTCGCGCGTGATGTTCCAGGCGTCGACTGGTGCAATGCCTGTCAATGCATCGATCAGCGATGAAGGTCCCAGCGGCGCACCGGCAAGTCCAATGATCGATCCGGCACTCACATCGACCGATATGCCGTCGCGCTCGATGCGAAGCGTGCCAGCATTTCGCTGTGATGGTTGACTGCCCGCATGATCCGCGACATTCGCGGGCTGGGCGATTTCCGTCGTGACGGCGATGTTCGCGGCCGCCTCGTCGATGACGATGCTTTGTCCCATGCACTCGACAATTTCGCGGTCCGTGATCGCATCGATTGCAGCACGATCGACGGCGGTTTTGCCATCGCGAATAATCGTGCACACGTCTGCGATCTGCCGTATCTCACGCATGCGGTGCGAAACGAACAGAACAGCGAGACCGGTATCGGCAATCAGACGGCGTATCACGGCGAACAGACGTGTCGTCTCGGCGGCGGTGAGATTCGCGGTCGGCTCGTCGAGTAATAGCAGCTTTGCGCCCGACCCCAATGCGCGAGCGATCTCAACCAGTTGGCGCTCGTGCAAGGTCAGGTCGCCAACCAGACGGCCTGCGGATACCTGCGCGAATTGCGCGTCGATTAGCGACAGCGCTTCGATCGCAATGGTCATCGAAGCACGTTCGCTATAACGCGCGGTCCCGCGCCGCAGTCGCGGCATCGCAATGTTCTCGGCCACTGTCAGGTGCGGCAACAGCGCGAGTTCCTGATTGACGACCGCGAGCGAGCCGTCCGCAACATGCGAACTCGCCGACGCGCCGATGTCCTGTCCGTCGAATTCGAGCGTGCCGCCGTCGCGATCGAACTGCCCTGAAATGATCTTGATTAGCGTCGATTTTCCCGCTCCGTTTCCGCCCAGAAAAGCATGCACCTCACCGGGCGCAATCGAAATATCGAAGCCGTTCAACACGCTCGTAGGACCGAAGCGTTTGACTATCGAACGTGCGGCTAATAAATAGCGAGGTTGATCCATCTCCTGTCTCCTTGCGGCGAACTATCGGAACGAATACGGCGCGGCTCGACGCAATGCGTGAACGTTGGACCGGAAGGGGAGACAGATGGAGTGAGGACGAATCGGGTGGCCGATGATAAATCGCGCTTCCGGGAGGAAAGTCGGATAATTCATTGCTGTCTCCTGCGCGGTTGCTGCACTGCGCAACGTATGCTTATGATTGGCCGCGTCATTCGCGTATGAACACGCGTGGTTCTGCGAGGCTTGTAGACAGAATGGCAGTACGGAACACTTGCGAACAAGGCGGTTTCATTCAACTTCGTCTGAAAAAAATTCACTATGCGCATTCCACCGGTCAAGGCCATCGTCGCGTTCGAAAGCGTGGCCCGAACGAAGAGCGTCAACCGTGCGGCCGAGGAACTCGGCCTGACCGCGTCGGCGGTGAGTCACCAGATCAGCAATCTCGAATCGATCATCGGCCAGTCGCTGTTCTATCGATCCGGCCGTGGACTCGTGCTGACGCCTACGGGCGAGCGTTATCTGTCCGACGTGACGGGCTCGCTGGCCGATCTGAGCCGCGCCACGGAGCGCGCGTCGAGCCGTTCGGACGTCGACATACTGCGGGTGCATTCGAGCCCGAGCTTCGGTCTGATGTGGCTGCTGCCGCGCCTCGCGTCGTTTCACGAATCGAATGGCGACATCCAGTTGAACCTCGCGTGTTCCTATGAAGATGTGTCGTTTACCAGCGGCTATTACGACGTCGATCTGCGTCATGGCTATGCAAACTGGAGCGACCTCGAAGTTAAAACGCTGCGCAACGAGTTCATTGCGCCGCTGGCTTCGCCGAAATATCTCGCTCAGCATCCCGTGAATTCGCCTGAAGATCTTTTGCAACACAGGCTCATCTATTCGGAAACGCCGCACGTTCAATGGAAGCAATGGTTTGGGCGAGCCGGCGTGTCGGCGGCACACAAAACGTTTGATTTCTCGTTCGACCGCTCTTACATGTCGCTGGAGACGGCTGCCCTCGGTTTCGGCATTGCGCTCGAAAGTCTGATGCTGGCGTCGGTGAGAGTGCGTGAAGGCGTGCTCGTGCCGGTCTTCGACAACACCCATGCCGTCGAGGTTGGCGCGCATCACCTTGTTTACCCGAGGCAGCATGCAGAGTTGCCGCGAGTCGAGCGTTTCGTCGCGTGGATCGAACGCGAAATTGCACTTGAATCCCGCACTCTGCGTGAGTGAGCCCGATCATTGCGCCAGGGTTTTCCTGTACCCGGGCTCATCTGAATTTTTCTCAATGACGATTGAGCCGTAGTGCGTTGATCGCAGCCGCCCCGAGTTAGACACTCTGTCCATCAAATCAAACTCAGGAGACAGAGATGTTGCTCGACAACAAAGTGGTGATCGTAACGGGTGCTGCATCGCAGCGAGGCATCGGCAAAGCGACGGCCAGGGCGCTGGTTGCGCAGGGCGCCAAGGTCGTGATTCTCGATCTCCGCGAAGAAGAGGCAAAAAATGCCGCAGCGGATCTGGGGGACGGTCATCTCGGACTCGCGTGCGACGTGACCGACAAAGCGGCCTGCGTCGCTGCCGCGCGTGCGACGCTCGAGAAGTATGGCCGTATCGACGGACTGATCAATAACGCGGGCATTACCCAACCGGTTCGCACACTGGACATTTCCGCGGAGAACTTCGACGCCATCATGGACGTCAATCTGCGTGGCACGCTCTATATGAGCCAGGCAGTCTTGCCGGTGATGAAAGAGCAGACCAGCGGCAGCATCGTGTGCATGTCGTCCGTTTCCGCGCAACGCGGCGGCGGCATTTTCGGTGGCCCGCATTACAGCGCCGCGAAAGCAGGCGTGCTGGGTTTGGCGCGTGCGATGGCACGCGAATTTGGTCCCAACAACATTCGGGTCAACTCGATCACGCCCGGACTTATCCAGACCGACATCACCGGCGGCAAGCTGACGACCGAAATGCGGGCGGACATCATCAAGGGCATTCCGCTCAGCCGTCTCGGGGACGCCGCCGATGTCGCGAATGCGTGTCTGTTCCTCGTGAGCGACCTGTCCACGTATCTCACGGGCATCACGCTGGATGTGAATGGCGGCATGCTGATCCATTGACGCCGACGCCGGCAATAAGCCGGTTGATTCGCGTACTCAAGAAAAACTTGGGACGCGTTGCAAGACATGGTGAGGACCATCTTGCATGAGATTGACGTTATCGCTTGAACGGTCAGTCGGATTCGCTGCATTAGCGCTGACTCCGATTCCGCACGCAAAGCGCTAACGTCGATCCACAGGAGACAGGCATGAAATCGAAGTTCACTGCTTCGCCCGTGGTGGGCGATATGACGCCGCATGTCGAGTCCGCGACTTTCGAAGCGCGGACCTACGCGAAGGTCGTGCGTCGGCTGATTCCGTTTCTCATGTTGTGCTATCTCGGCGCGTATCTCGACCGCGTGAATGTGGGGTTCGCGAAGCTGCAGATGCTGAGCGACCTGCATTTCAGCGAGACCGTGTACGGCATGGGCGCGGGCATTTTCTTCCTCGGCTATTTTCTGTTCGAAGTACCGAGTAACCTCATCCTGCATCGCGTGGGCGCACGCAGATGGCTTGCGCGAATCATGCTGACATGGGCCGTGATCTCCGCGAGTTTCATTTTCGTGAAGACACCCACTGCGTTTTATTGCCTGCGCTTTCTGCTCGGCGTGGCGGAAGCGGGTTTCGCGCCCGGCGTCATTCTCTATCTCACCTACTGGTTTCCATCGACCCGCCGCGCCAAAGCCCTGTCGATGTTCTTCATGGCTATTCCGTTTGCGGGAATTATCGGCGGCCCGCTTTCTGGCTGGATCATGCACTCGCTGGCAGGCGTGATGTCGATGCAAGGGTGGAAGTGGTTGTTCGTGCTCGAAGCCGTACCTTCGCTCGTGCTCGGCATCGCGATCCTGCTCTATCTCGACGACGGCATCGCCAAAGCGAAGTGGCTGAGCGAGTCCGAAAAGGCACTGCTTGCACGCAACGTCGCGGCCGACGCGAAGCATACGGTCGCGCATATTTCGATCCGCGCGTTTATCGGTGATCGCCGTTTGTGGCTGATGGCCGGGATCTACTTCTGCGTCGTGCTCGGACAATACGGCCTGACGTTCTGGCTACCCACCATCATTCGCAAATCCGGTGTGGCAGACCCGTTGTGGGTCGGTATCTTCACGGCAATTCCATACCTGTGCGCAATCGTCGTGCTGCCGCTGATCGGCATGAGCGCGGATCGCCAACGCGAACGCCGCTGGCATCTCGCTGTGCCGATGCTGATCGCGGCAGGCGGCTTCGCGACCTTGCCTTTGCTCGGCAGCGTCAGCGCGTCGATCATCTGCCTGAGCATTGCATCAGCGGGAATTCTCGCGTCGTCGTCGCAATTCTGGTCGCTGCCTACCGCGGTGCTTGGCGGCATGTCGGCGGCGGCGGGCATCGCAGCGGTCAACTGCTTCGCCAATCTGGCCGGATTCTTCTCGCCGGCGATTGTCGGCTGGCTGAACGACCTCACCGGCAAATCGACTGCCGGACTCATCTTTATCTCGACCGCCGTGACGATCGGCGCATTGCTCGTCTTCCTCGTGCCCGCGAAAGTGGTCAACCGCTGAGCACGCTGCACTTTTCTCAATGAACACTGGAGCCATGATGGACACCGACACCATTGATGCGACCACCGCGCTCGCCAACTCCGCCTACCGGATCCGCCGCTTCGCGCTGCGGATGGGCGAAGTCCAGGGGCAGGGTTATATCGGCCAGGCGCTCGGCTACGCGGACATTCTCGCCGCCGCGTATTGCCACGCGCTGACCTTCCGCGCCGATGAACCCGAGTGGGAAGGGCGCGACCGCTTTCTGCTGTCGCACGGCCACTACGCGATTGCGTTTTACGCTGCGTTGCTGGAAGCGAAGATCATCCCGGAAGACGAGTTGGAAACCTACGGATCGGACGACAGCCGTCTGCCCATGTCGGGCATGGCCGCCTACACGCCGGGTATGGAAATCTCGGGCGGCTCGCTGGGGCAAGGCCTGACGATCGCGGTCGGCATGGCGCTCGGCTTGCGTCTGAAGAACAATCCGGCGTTCGTCTACAACTCGATGTCTGATGGCGAACTGGATGAAGGCGCAACGTGGGAGGCCGCGATGTCGGCCGCTCACCACAAGCTCGGCAACCTGATCGCGATTGTCGACGTCAATCGCCAGCAGGCCGACGGCGTATCGCACGAGATTCTCGGTTTCGAGCCGCTCGCCGACAAGTGGGCGTCGTTCGGCTGGCACGTCGAACGCGTGGACGGCAACGATCTGGCTGCTGTGGTTCAGGCGTTCGATCGCTGCCGCAATCTCGCCGATGCGAAGCCGCGCGTGATTCTCGCGGACACGCTGATGGGCAAGGGTGTGCCGTTTCTCGAAACGCGCGAGAAAAACCACTTTATCCGCGTCGAGCAGGACGAGTGGCAACACGCCATCGACGTGCTCGACCAACTGCATGCGAAAGGAGCCGGAGCATGAGCAACGTCATCGACAAACCTGCCGAGAACAAGCCTCGCCTGACGACCTCGGCGATGATCGCGTCGATTGCCAGCGAAGGCCAGCGCACTCAACCTGCGCCGTTCGGTCACGCACTCGCAGCCGAAGCGCGCAAGCGTCAGAACATCGTCGGCATGACTGCCGATCTGTCGAAATACACGGACCTGCACGTCTTTTCGCAGGAACATCCGCAGCGGTTCTTCCAGATGGGAATGGCCGAGCAACTGTTGATGGGCGCAGCGGGCGGCATGGCGAAGGAAGGCTTTATCCCGTTCGCCACGACCTACGCCGTGTTCGCGACGCGTCGTGCTTATGACTTCATCCACCAGGTGATCGCCGAAGAAAACCTCAACGTGAAGATTTGCGCCGCGCTGCCGGGCTTGACGACGGGCTACGGTCCGAGCCACCAGGCGACCGAAGACATCGCGATGATGCGCGGCATCCCCGGGCTCACGATTGTCGATCCGTGCGATGCGCTCGACACCGAGCAGGCAGTGAGTGCAATTGCCGCGCACAATGGGCCGGTTTATATGCGGCTATTGCGCGGCAAGGTGCCAGTGGTGCTTGACGAATACGACTACACGTTCGAACTCGGCAAGGCGAAGCTGCTGCGCGACGGCCGCGACGTGCTGATTGTGTCGACCGGCCTCATGACGATGCGCGCGCTCGAAGCCGCCAAGCTGCTCGACGACGGTTCGGCGAGCGTGGCCGTGCTGCACGTACCCACCATCAAGCCGCTCGACGAAGCGACGATTATCGAGCAATGCGCGAGGCCGGGGCGGCTCGTGATCGTCGCGGAGAACCATAGCGTGGTCGGCGGCCTCGGCGAAGCCGTGGCGAGCACGCTGATGCGCGCGCGGGTTTCGCCCGAGTTCCGCCAGGTCGCGTTGCCGGATCAGTTCCTCGATGCCGGTGCGTTGCCGACGCTGCACGACCGCTATGGCATCTCGAGTTCGGTGATGGCAGCGCAAATCAGGACGTGGCTCGGCTGACCCATTCAGGAGACGCAACGCAAACCGTGCTGACAATGAAAAACCGCCCGCATCTCACGATGCGGGCGGTTTTCGCTGAACGTCGCGCCTGACGGGTCAGGCCGCCCGATCAGAAAATATTGCGCAGACCGATGGCAACACCCGTCTGATTGTTGCGACCCGGGTAGTCCGCCACGAACGCGCCGCTGCCGCGGGTGAAGTCGACCGTGCCGTACACTTCGGTCCGCTTCGACAGCGAGTACTCGGCGAGGATCGTAGCCGAATAGTTGACACCGGTGCCGAGCGTGCCGTCGACGTTCGCTGCGTTACGCGCGTGATCGTAGTAGCCGGCCAGCGTCAGAGCCAGCGGCGAGGTGACCTGCCAGGTCGAGCCGACGTAGAAGCTGTCGTCGATCCGGTTCGGGCTCACGTGGGCCAGCGCGGGAGCGCCGGACTGCTGCATGTCGACGTCGGTCAAGCCCGTGTTGTCCTGTGCGTGCAGCCAGCCGCCCAGCAGCTTCAGCGACGGCGTCACCGCGTAGACCGCGCCGACGTTGAACAGGTTGAACTTCTTGCCCGACACATCGTTCTGCTGGAAGCCGACGACAGCCGACAGATTGCCGAGATCGTACGACGCGGTGAAGCCGTACATGCTGTTCTCGCCGGTGCTGCCTGCCACGCCGCCGAATCCATACATGCCGCTCAGATGCAGGCCGCCGAACTGATTGGTGTACTTTACCGAGCTGTTGGTGAACAGGAACGGGCCGATGCCGTTATAGATCCAGCTGTCCTGCCAGAAGTCGCCGACCGTCATCGGGTCGTAGGTGTTGCCCATGGCCTCGAAGAACGGCGTTTGCTGACGACCCAAGGTCAACGTTCCGTATTGCTGGTTCGACAGACCGACGTAAGCATTACGTTGGAACAGTTGATTGTTGCTGTTGTCGAGCTTGCCCGACCACAACTGGAACTGATTTTCGAGCTTGAAGATCGCCGACGTACCGCCGCCCAGATCTTCAGAGCCTTTCAAGCCGAAACGGCTCGGCGTTTCGACGCCTTCGCCCATTGCAACCTGAGCGTCGTTATTGGCGTTTGCGTTGGTCAGGTAACGCACGCTGGTATCGACCAGACCGTACAGCGTGACCGAGCTTTGTGCGAACGCGGATTGGGTGGCAAGGGCGAGCAGAGCGGCGCCGATTGCCGCAGTCGTTTTTTTCATGGCAGTAGCGATATTTTTTATAGAAGCCGTCGGTGAGAAATGCTCCCCGTCGCGGCGGTAACTAAAGGTGATGCGCCGAGTCAGGTCCGCGCAATGGTGCGAATGATATTTCCAGAAACAAAAGCGCAGTAATAAATTGGGCTAGGCGTCGTCTGATCGCAACAGGTATTGACTAATCGGATGCGGGGTAGAAGCGGGGGGGCGGCGCGGCTGCTGTGCCTGCGTACGAATAGAAGAGCGCGCGACCCGTTCGACTGGTTTGAAAGGAGCGGACCGTGGTCGTAGGAGATCAATTGCGTAGCGGGATGGACATAGCGATTGATAGTCTTACGCTTGAGAAAGGCAATCCTTTCTCTTTGCCGCTTCATGGCGAGAGTTGAAAGCAGGTTGTAGTTTCGATGCGCACTACTCGTCGTAGTACGCCGGTCGCGCTCGAATACCCGCTGGGCTGGATCACGCTAATGCTCGATGAAATCGGCGGCGATCCACTTCTTAAAACAGGCAACTGTGACGACTAAAGATGAAACGGCCGCCAGGAGGCGGCCGTCATTCGCGACTCTCGATCAGGCATCAATCGTTTGCCGGTTTATATTCGAGTGAGATCAGGCAGCCGAGCGCAAAGTTCTGGCCGCAGCGACCATATTGGTCAGCGCCGGAATCACTTCAGCCCACGCACGCGTCTTCAAACCGCAATCCGGATTCACCCACAGACGCTCCGCCGGAATCCGCTCAGCTGCCTTCTTCATCAATTGAACGATGTGTTCCTCACTCGGGATATTCGGCGAATGAATGTCGTACACGCCAGGGCCGATCTCGTTCGGATAGTTGAAGTTGTCGAATGCGTCGAGTAGTTCCATGTCCGAACGCGATGTTTCGATCGTGATCACGTCCGCGTCCATATCGGCGATCGACGCGATGATGTCGTTGAACTCCGAATAGCACATGTGAGTGTGAATCTGCGTCTCGTCCTGCACGCCGTTTGCGGTGATACGGAACGATTCGACCGCCCATCGCAGGTACTCATTCCATCGCGTGCGGCGCAGCGGGAGTCCTTCACGCAGTGCGGCTTCGTCGATCTGAATCACACGTACACCGGCCTTTTCCAGATCGAGTACTTCTTCGCGGATTGCCAGCGCGAGTTGGTAGCACGACACCGAACGCGGCTGGTCATCGCGCACGAACGACCAGTTCAGGATCGTGACAGGGCCGGTCAACATGCCCTTCATCGGCTTGACGGTTTGCGATTGCGCGTACCGGGTCCATTCGACGGTCATCGCTTTCGGGCGACTGATATCACCGAACAGAATCGGCGGCTTCACGCAGCGTGAGCCATACGACTGGACCCAGCCGAACTGGCTGAACGCATAGCCGTCGAGTTGCTCGCCGAAGTATTCGACCATGTCGTTGCGTTCCGCTTCGCCATGCACGAGCACGTCCAGACCGAGCGCTTCCTGCTCTTGCACCGCGCGTTTGATCTCGCGTTCCATCGCTGTTCGATAGCTGGACTGATCGAGTTCGCCCGCCTTGAACTGGCTGCGCGCGTGGCGGATTTCGCTGGTCTGCGGGAACGAGCCGATTGTCGTAGTCGGGAACGCGGGCAGCGTGAGAAGCGCTGCCTGTTTTTCTGCACGCTGTGTGTACGCGCTGACGCGTTTGCCGAGTGCTGCGTCGATCCGCGCAATCGCTGCTTTGACGGCCGGGTTGTGTACACGCGGTGACGCGCGGCGGCTTGCAATCGCCGCCGCGTTCGCTTCAAGCGCGGCGGCGACACAGGCACGGCCATTGTTCAGCGCACCGGCGAGCGTCTTCAGTTCGTCGAGCTTTTGCAGCGCGAATGCCAGCCACGATCTGATTTCAGCATCGAGTTTCTGTTCGCTATCCAGATCGACGGGCGTATGCAGCAACGAGCACGACGGCGCGATCCACAGTCGGTTGCCAAGCGACCCATGTAGCGGCTCAAGCCATTCCAGCGCGGCCGTCAGATCGGTCTTCCAGATGTTCCGGCCATTGACGACACCAACCGACACCACCGACAGATCAGGCAGATGCGCGACGACCCTGGCGACTTCATCGCGCGCATTGATCGCGTCGATATGAATGCCGTCAACAGGCAGTTTGCATGCGAGTTCGAGATTGTCCTGAAGCGGGCCGAAGTATGTTGCCAGCAGCAGTTTGATGCGGCGCGTCGACAGCGCCTCATAGGCCCTGGCGAAAGCCTGGCGCCATGCCGGGTCGAGTTCGGTGACGAGCGCCGGTTCGTCGATCTGCACCCACTCGATACCCTGCGCGGTGAAATAGTCGAGCAATGCCGCATACACGGGCAACAGGCGCGGCAGCAGATCGAGCTTGTCGGAGCCGTCTTTCGACTTGCCGAGCCACAGATACGTCACCGGTCCGATGATCACGGGCTTCGCGTTGACACCGTTCTCACGAGCTTGCGAAAGTTGTTGCAGCAGGCGCGACGGGTCGAGCGAGAATTGCGTTTTCGCGTCGAACTCAGGGACGATGTAGTGGTAGTTCGTGTCGAACCACTTCGTCATTTCACCGGCCGCCACGCCGCCGCAGCAGGCGTCGTGATCGTCTGTGCCGTGAGCCGAACGGCCGCGCGCCACGCGGAAGTAATTGTCCAGCGTATCGCCGTGAAAATCGCGCACGCGCTCCGGCAGATTGCCGAGCGTGAAGCTCATGTCCAGCACCTGGTCATAGAACGCAAAGTCGCCGACAGGGGCGAAGTCGAGCGCTGCCTGGTCGTTCCAGTGACGCTCGCGAAGCTGCGCGCCGACGGCTTTCAACTCGTCACGCGACGACTCGCCCTTCCAGTATTTCTCGAGTGCAAACTTCAGTTCGCGTTTAGCGCCGATGCGCGGAAAACCCAGATTATGTGTGGTGACCATTTTTTGTGCGCCGTCCAAAGAAAACAAACTGGAGGCGATGATAGAATTTTACTTGCATGAATAAAAATGGATTTATTTCATGCATCGATCAATTCTGTTCATGTGAGACCGTGATGCTGGAGCGTAGTCATCTGATGGTTATCAGGGAGGTGGAGCGGCAGGGCTCGCTCACCGCCGCCGCCGACAAGCTGCACCTGACTCAATCGGCGTTGAGTCATACCGTGAAGAAGCTGGAGCAGCAGTTGGGCACGGCTGTGTGCGCGCGTGAGGGACGCTCGCTCAGACTCACGCAGGCCGGACAGTATCTGCTTGGCCTCGCGAACCGGATGTTGCCGCAATTCGAACTGGCGGAAGAGCGTATGAAGCAGTACGCGCAAGGTGAGCGGGGCACGCTGCGAATCGGCATGGAGTGTCACCCGTGCTATCAATGGCTGCTCAAGGTCGTGTCGCCCTATCTTGCCAGCTGGCCTGATGTCGATGTCGACGTGAAGCAGCGGTTCCAGTTCGGCGGCATTGGCGCGTTGTTCGGCTATGACATCGACGTGCTCGTCACGCCTGATCCGTTGAAAAAGACAGGGCTGACATTTCAGCCGGTGTTCGATTATGAGCAGGTGCTGGTTGTCGCCGACGCGCACCCGCTTGCGGGCGAACCCTACATCACGCCCGATCAGCTTGCTTCGGAGGTGCTGATTACGTATCCCGTCGAAACCGATCGGCTCGACGTCTACACGCAGTTTCTGACGCCCGCCAACGTTGTACCGAGGCGCCACAAGGTGATCGAAACGACCGACATCATGTTGCAGATGGTCGCGAGCGGGCGCGGCGTGGCGGCACTGCCGCGCTGGCTGGCAGAGGAATACGCGGGATGGATGCCGCTTACGCCGTTGCGGCTCGGCAAGAAGGGCATCGCCAAACAGATCTTCCTTGGAACACGCGAGTCGGACGACTCGATCGACTACCTCCAGGCATTTGTCGCGTCGGCGCGCAAAGCGGATTGGGCGGAACCGAGGTTTCGCGCTTAAGGACGTCTCGACGCTACGCGCGGAGTTCATCAGTGCGGATGCACCGTCCACGCAACGAGCCGGGCGACTATCGGACGCACGATCAGCACGCAGACAAACGCCGCAGGCATTGCCACACGATATGCATTCGTCACATTTTCCATGTAATGCCCATCTATACCGAATTCCGCGACGGTGATCACGAGACACATGAGAAACGCCATAATGGTCGCCATGTAAAGCGCGAAGACATAGGGCGTGGCCGCCGTTGGAAAGCGAATACGGCGACTGTATGTCGTTTTTGATGGCATGGATTGAACCTCGTTAGTGCTGACTGGTTAAGAGAGGGCCAGCGTA
Source organism: Paraburkholderia sp. GAS333 (assembly GCF_050435665.1). Taxonomy (NCBI): domain Bacteria; kingdom Pseudomonadati; phylum Pseudomonadota; class Betaproteobacteria; order Burkholderiales; family Burkholderiaceae; genus Paraburkholderia; species Paraburkholderia sp. GAS333. The sequence goes on along the minus strand of NZ_JBNDKS010000007.1, from coordinate 79,264 downwards.
GCAAGCCGGCAGACAAGTCGGTAGCGCTCTGATGCTTGATTCATTCTTAAGTAAAATTTACGAAATGGACGACAGAAGCAACGAGGGGCAATGGACATTCTGGGCTTGATCAACGGCTTCATTCGTGTCGTGGAGACCGGCAGCATTGCAGCGGCTGCACGCGCGCAGGGTGTGAGCGCCGCCGCCGTCAGTCAGGGCATAGCGCGGCTCGAAACGCACGTGGGCGTGCGTCTGCTTTCGCGAACCACGCGCAGCATGGCGCTCACCGAAAGCGGCGCACGGTACTACGCGAAGGTGCGCCATATTCCGGGCGATATCGATCTCGCGTCGCAGGCGGCAACTCTGGAAGCGTCGCCGAAAGGGCGGTTGTGTGTGGCTACGACGGCGGCGTTCGGCCGCCACGTTCTTGCGCCGCTGATGCCGGCATTCAAGGCCGCATATCCGCGCATAGACATTGAACTCATCGGCACCGATAGGCCCGTCGATCATCGGCTGGAAGGTATCGACGTAAGCATTCGTATATCCGCGCAACTCGATGATCGACTGGTCGCGCGGCGGATTGCGTCGCGCCCGTTTGTGTTCTGCGCGTCGCCCGCGTATCTCGAACGCGCGGGCGTGCCGCGCTCTCCTGAGGATCTGAAAGACCACGCGTGCGTGGTGTTTCGATATCCGACCGATGGTCGCTTTCTGCCGTGGGGATTCGTGCGGAACGGCCTGCGCTTCGACGCGCAAGTGAATCCGGCCTTCGTTTGTGACGACATCGACATGCTCGCGCAGATCGCGGCGAACGGCGGCGGTATCGCACGGCTCGCGAGTTTCGTCGCGCAACCGCTGATCGACAGCGGACGATTGGTGCCGTTGTTCAGACAGGATGGACGCAATAAGGCTTATGCCGAACCTGAGCCGATGGACCTCTACGCATGCGTCGCCGAGCGGTCGGCGTTGAATGCGCGCGTGCGCGCGTTTATTGGCTTTATCGAGCAGGCGTTGGAAAGTCAGGCGAGCGCCCGGCCCGGGGCGGTGATGAGTTTGACGATCTGATTAGCGGCCGTTTTTTGGTGTTTTGAAGTGGCAGAGCCTCGCACTCAAAACATGGCCTGCCTTATTTCAACGGAAGCGAAAATATTTCGTTCGTATTCTCGATACAACGAATGAAAAATTCAGCAGGCCGCGTCAATATCGCGCCTTCCCGCAGCATCAATTGCAACTTCACGTGCTTTGAAATATCGATGAAGTCGAGTTGATGAAACTGTCCCGTCGTATTGACGAGTTCGAGTGTGTGCGAGGTCCACAACATGACCGTATCGATTGAAATTGCGAGGCTGTAAAGCAGCGATTGCGATGTGCACCGCGTAATACGGCGTGGCGCGGGCAAGCCGTGCTCGCTGAACAGCGGCGAGCTTGCCGTTCTTGCGCACGGCGGTTCCTGTCTACCGGATGCGGTACATTGCATCGTTCGTCGACAGGAAAGCGCTATGGGTACGCAGTAAGACTGCGCCCGAGCCGTTCCATGCTCGCCAATTCCCGGCTCATGCAATCACGTAACGTCGTAAATACCCCGCCGTGCGGCTCTCCTTTTCGCGCGCGACTTCAGCGGGCGTGCCGCTCGCCACGATGGTTCCACCCGCGTCGCCTGCACCCGGTCCGACATCGACGATCCAGTCGCTTTGCGCGGCCACCCGCATATCGTGCTCGACCATCACCACCGTGTTGCCCGCGTCGACGAGCCGCTGCATCTGCACCATCAGCCGGTCTACGTCGGTGGGATGGAGGCCGGTCGTCGGTTCGTCGAGGATATACAGCGTGTCCCCGCGCTGCGCACGTTGCAGCTCGGTGGCGAGCTTGATGCGTTGCGCTTCGCCGCCCGATAGTTCGGTGGCCGGCTGGCCGAGCCGCAAATAGCCGAGGCCGATGTTGCGTAACGCGTCGAGCGCACGCATCACTGCCGCTTCATCGGCGAAGAAGCTGCATGCTGCATCGACAGTCAGGCCCAGCACGTCAGCGATGTTTTTGCCGCGCCACGCGATTTCCAGTGTCGACGTGTTGTAGCGGGTGCCGTGACAGGTCGAGCAGGGGGCATACACGCTCGGCAGAAAAAGCAGTTCGACACTGACGAAGCCTTCGCCTTCGCAGGTCGGGCAGCGGCCTTGCGCGACGTTGAACGAAAAGCGTCCTGCGTTGTAGTGCCGCTTGCGGGCGGCGGGGGTGTCCGCGAACAGTTTGCGCACGTGGTCGAACAGGCCGGTGTAGGTAGCGAGGTTGGAGCGCGGCGTGCGCCCGATCGGCTTCTGGTCGACGCGCACGAGCCGCCGGACCGCCTCCATGCCGTCGACGATGTGGCCACCAGTCTGCGCCGTCGTGGTGGCGAGCAGCGGGTCCTGTTCATCATCGTCGGGACTGTCGATGGTCTTTCCCAGTCGTCGCGCGACCAGTTCGGGCAGCGCCTGGCTCACGAGGCTCGATTTGCCCGACCCCGATACGCCCGTCACCGTGGTCAGGCAGCCGAGCGGCAACGCGACGCTCAGCCCGCGCAGATTGTTGAGGGTGATGTTGGCGAGCCGCAACCAGCCTGCGGCGTCGCGCACGGTGCGCTCGATGAGTGCCGGCGGCGCGAACAGATGCCGCCGCGTCTGCGACGCTTCAACCGCAGCGAGGCCCGCAGGCGGCCCGCTATAAACGATATGACCGCCGGCTTCGCCGGCCGCCGGGCCGACATCGACCAGCCAGTCGGCGCGTTCCATCATCTGCAAATCGTGCTCGACGACGAACAGCGAATTGCCCGCCGCTTTCAGTTCCTGCAATGCGCTGAAAAGCGCTTCGCCATCGGCGGGATGCAAACCGGCGGATGGCTCGTCGAGCACGTACACGACCCCGAAGAGTTGTGAAGACAGTTGCGTGGCCAGTCGCAAACGCTGCAACTCACCGGACGACAGCGTGGGCGTGCTGCGCTCCAGCGCGAGATAACCCAGGCCAAGATCCACCAGCGCAGTCAGGCGTTCCAGCAGTTCGGCCGCGATGCGCTGCGCCGCGAGTCGCTTCTCATCGGACAGATTCGGCGTACGGCGCACATCGGGCGACGCCTTGTGCGCGGAGCCTCCGGCGGCGACGCGTTTGTCGACGGCATCGCGCATGGCGCTTCTGCTCAGCACGCTGGCTGCGCGGGACGTCGCCGTAACCGGCTCCGGCCATTCGCCGCGTGCGATCGGCTGCAGAATCGCGGCGAGTCCGGCGAGCGGCAACTGCGAAAATTCGCCGATGTCGAGCCCGGCGAATTTCACCGACAACGCTTCTTTCTTGAGCCGTTTGCCGTGGCAAGCCATGCAAGCGCTGCCGACCATATACTGCGACACGCGCTTTTTCATTAGCGCGCTCTGGGTGTTCGCGAAGGTGTGGAGCACGTAGCGGCGCGCGCCCGTGAACGTGCCTTGATAGCTCGGCTCGTCCTTGCGTTTGAGAGCAGCGCGGGTCTCCTTCGGCGTCAGACCGGCGTAGACGGGCACCGTCGGCTGTTCATCGGTGAAGAGAATCCAGTCGCGCGTTTTTTTCGGCAGATCGCGCCAGGGCGTGTCGACGTCGTAGCCGAGCGTCACCAGGATGTCGCGCAGATTCTGTCCGTGCCATGCGGGCGGCCATGCGGCAATCGCGCGCTCGCGGATGGTGAGCGAGTCGTCGGGCACCATCGATTTCTCCGTGACCTCATACACGCGTCCCAGCCCGTGACAAACTGGGCAAGCGCCTTGCACTGTGTTCGGCGAGAAATCTTCGGCGAACAGCATCGGCTGTTTCGGCGGATAGTCACCGGTTCGCGAATACAGCATGCGTACGAGGCTCGATAGGGTCGTCACGCTGCCCACCGATGATCGCGCGCCCGGTGTGCCTCGTTGCTGCTGCAAGGCGACGGCGGGCGGCAAGCCTTCGATCGCGTCGACTTCGGGCACGCCGACCTGTTCGATCAGGCGTCGCGCATACGGCGCGACCGATTCGAAATAGCGCCGCTGCGCCTCCGCGTAAAGCGTGCCGAACGCGAGCGACGATTTGCCCGAGCCCGACACGCCGGTGAACACGACGAGCGCATCGCGCGGAATCTCTACATCGACATTTTTCAGATTGTGTTCCCGGGCGCCACGCACGCTGACAAAGCCAGGACGAGCGCCGGAAGACGAGGAGGCAGAGCGGGGCTTTTTGCGGGGAGTGTCCATGTCGGTCGGGAGCGGAAGAGCACGGTTGCGAACAGTGAGGGTGTACGCATGGGGCATGCCAGGTCCGGCACGACACCTTGCTCCTGCATTTTCACTGAAACCACCCGCGTTCAGAAATGACTTTTAAGCTGCTAGCCCATCCTTTTTGCGAGTGTTTCGCGAGCAATTCAACTCGCCCGCGCCCCTTCCGCCATATCTACTGCCTACTCTCACCGCAGCCGCCCCGCACCCATCAAACCTCCGCCAGCGCCGCCGAACGCGCCGCGTCGCGCGCCCCTTCCTGATGCATGCGCGTGATCAAACCGAGCGCGCAGAACAGCGTAATCAGCACATGAAGGATACCCAGCGCGACGACCGAAAGAATCGATCCGGTTGCGCCGAGCAGGTACTGTCCGAGAATTGGCGTCGTGCCTGCGAACACCATGCCGCAAATCTGGTAGGAAAGCGAAATACCCGTGTAGCGCACCTGAACCGGAAACGATTTGGCGAGGATGCCGGCCATTGCCGCGTAGTACAGCGAATGCGGAATCGAAGCGAGCGCCATGCCGAGCATCGCGAGTTTGGTGGATCCGGTGGCGATCAGCGAGAACATCAACGGCAGCGCGACGATTTCCGGCACCAGCATGTAAATGACCGCTTTTTTCAGGTCCATTTTCGTGGCAAGCACCGCGCCGAACGGTTGCACGATGAGTTGCACAACGATCGCCCCGGTAATCACCGTGAGAAACTGCGTGCGGTCGAAACCGATGCTCGTGACAGCCCACGACAGCGCAAACGTCGTCTTGAAGTAAGTCGCCGACAGGCCGATCACGCAAGCGCCCACGCCCATCGCCACCAGCCCTTTGTGGTTACGCAGGACTTCGCCGATCGGCAGCTTCGCCACCTTGTTTTTGTCCTTCAATTCCTGCATGGCCGGTGATTCGTCGACGCTCATCCGAATGAACATGCCCACCACGACCAGCAGTGCCGAGAACAGAAACGGAATACGCCAGCCCCACGTCATGAACTGGTGATCCGGCAGCATCGAGGTCAGCAGGAAAGCGACGGTAGCCAGCAGATTGCCCGCAGGCGAACCTTGCTGCGCGAACGCGGAATAAAGAATCTCCTTGCCCTTCGGCGCATGTTCCGACGACAGCACCACCGCGCCACCCCATTCGCCGCCCATCGCAATGCCCTGCATCAAGCGCAGCAGAATCAGCAGAGCCGGAGCGAGCAGCCCGACCTGGTTATAGGTGGGCAGCAAGCCCATGCCGGTCGTGCAGCATCCCATCAGCATCAGCGTGATGATCAGCGTTTTCTTGCGGCCGACCTTGTCGCCGAGGTGGCCGAAAATGATCCCGCCGATTGGCCGCGCCAGGAAGCCCACCCAGAAAGTCGCAAAAGCCGCGAGCGTGCCGGCTAGCGCGGACGTTGTCGGGAAGAATATCTTGCCGAGCACAAGCGCCGCCGCCGTGCTGTACGCGTAGAAGTCATACCATTCGATCGTTGTCCCAACGAAAGAGGCAATCCCCGCTTTGCGGGCGTTGCGGTGCTGCGTGTCGAGCGTGAGCGCCATCCTGGTACGTCTCCGGTTTTGTGTCGCGAATGCACGTTGCGGACTTGATGTCCGTCTGCAATTTGTTCGCTAAAAGAACGTAAGGTCCGTTAGCGAACGGAAAGCGCGACTATAGGGACGGCCCGTGAGACGCGTCAATTAAGTGATTACCCTGCGTCCGCTTAATTGAAAACATCGAGCGAGTAGGTGTAAACCCGTCAACCCATTGTAATCTTGGTATCGATATGTCGATAATGTTGTCATGGATGTGAAAACTGCAGTGCGCGTCTTTGACGTGATAAACCTCTTTGCCGAAGTGCGGCAACCCATGATTTACAGCGAGATCGCGCGTCGCACCGAGATCCCGCTGTCGAGTTGTCACGCGCTTTTGCAGACCATGGTGGCCAAGGGCTACCTGTACGCGCCGGGCGTGAAGGCGGGTTACTACCCGACGCAACGGCTGCTGCATGTCGCCCGCGACATCTGCAGCGAAGACCCGTTGACGTTGCTGTTCCAGCCGTTGCTCACTTCGCTACGCGACGCCACCGGCGAAACCGCGGCGCTTGCGACGCTGGCCGGAAATCGCGTGGTCTACCTCGACGTGATGGAGTCGCGGCAAAAGATCCGCTACAGCGACAAACCCGGCGGCTTCATGTACGTGCATGCGAGCGCGGCCGGCAAGGCCTTGCTCGGCGCGCTGTCGGTGGATGCGCGCCGCAGGCTGCTCGACAGTTGCGAACCGTTGACCGCATCGACCGACGGTTCGGTGATCGATCGCAAGACGCTCGAGATCGAAGTGGAAGAGGGCGTGAAAAAAGGCTGGCATCGCTCGACCGGCGAGAACGTCGAAGACGTGGCGGGGCTGGCGCGCGGGTTCCTGATTCACGGCGAGGCGTTCGCGCTCGTGATCGGCGGCCCGAAAGCGCGGTTGCTGAAAAACGAAGCGCGCGCGGTCGAAGCGCTGCTTGAAATTTACGGCCAGATTCCGCCCGCCCTGCTCGCGTGACGGAGTGCTTCACTGTCCGCTGTTCGCGGTCCGCACATGGACAAAACACGCAGCCTGGATTGCCATAGGAAGTTGACATGCGCTGGAAGAACAAACCCGAAGGATCGAACTGGGGCGACTTCGGTCCCGACGACCAACTCGGCAGGCCGAATCTGATCGGCACGCAACAGGTCCTCAAGGGCGCGCGTGAAATCCGCGCGGGTTTGAGTTTTTGCCTGTCGTTGCCGCTCGATTTTCCCGGCGACAACAAGCTGAACGTGCGCCGACATCCGCCCGTGCTGCGGCCGACTTTCAGGGACGGCCTGCCTTACGTCAACTTCCCGTTCGCGCGCAACGAAGCGGGCGCGACCGATGTGGTCAGCGACGACCAGGTGCTACTGAGCCTGCAATACTCGACGCAATGGGACTCGCTCGCGCACGTGGGCGCGCGCTTCGACGCGGACGGCGACGGCGTGCCCGAGAGCGTCTACTACAACGGCTATCGCGCCAACGAAGATATTGTCGGCCCGGTCGAATATCGCGCGAACGAAGGCTTTGCAGCGCACGCGTGCGGCGGCGAACACAGTCACGCCGACGTGCTCGGCATCGAAAATCTCGCGGTGAAGGGCATGCAGGGACGCGGCGTGCTAGTCGACCTGGTGGCGCACTTTGCGCGCGAACATCGCACGGTGGGCTACGACGATCTGATGTTTGCCATCGAAGCCGATCGCGTCGAGATCGAGCGCGGCGACATGCTGGTGCTCCGCACCGGCTTCGCCGAGATGGTGCTGGAGATGAACCGCCAGCCCGACGAAGCGGTGCTCGACAGCCACTGCTGCGCACTCGACGGCCGCGACGAACGGCTGCTGCAATGGATCACCGATTCCGGCATCGCTGCCCTCGCCGCGGACAATTACGCGGTGGAGCGCTATCCCGCACGCGCCCCGGCCACGCCGGGCGACCATCCGCTGATGCCGCTGCATCACCATTGCCTCTTCAAACTCGGTTTGCCGCTCGGCGAACTCTGGTATCTGCGCGATCTCGCCGCGTGGCTGCGCGCAAATGGCCGCTCGCATTTTATGCTGACCGCGCCGCCGCTCCGTCTGCCCGGCGCGATGGGTTCGCCTGTCACGCCGCTCGCCACCGTCTGAGTCTTTCCTCTTTATCACCCTGAATCCGGAACATGGCCAAAGAACGAGTTTTGATTACCGGCGGTGCCGCCGGCATCGGTGCTGCGTGCGCTGAACGTTGCAGGGAAGACGGTTACGACGTGGTCGTGATCGATCGCGTCGGCAATGGATTGATCGCCGATCTGTCGGACCAGCAGGCGACCGCCGACGCGCTCGCACAAGCACTCGCGGATGGTCCCATCACGCGCCTCGTGAACAACGTCGGCGTGGTGGTGCCGGCGAGCGCCGAAGAGCAATCGGCCGAAGAACTCGAACGTGCGTGGGCGCTCAACGTGCGCTGTTCGCTGCAATGCATGCAGGCGTTGTTGCCGGGCATGAAGGCGGCGGGTTTCGGCCGGATCGTGAATATGTCGTCGCGCGCGGCGCTCGGCAAGGAATTGCGCACCGCGTATTCGGCGACCAAGGCCGCGTTGATCGGCATGACGCGCGTGTGGGCGCTCGAACTCGGCGCGTTCGGCGTCACCGCCAATGCGATCGGTCCCGGCCCGATCCGCACCGAGTTGTTCGATCGCGCGAATCCGCCGGATGCACCGCGTACACGCGCGATCATCGAAAGCGTGCCGGTCAAACGCGTCGGGATGCCGGACGATATCGCGCACGCCGCGTCGTATCTGCTGGATGCGCGCAGCGGCTTCGTGACCGGCCAGGTGCTGTACGTGTGCGGCGGCATGACCGTCGGCGTCGCGGGAGTGTGAGCATGAACGCACAGGCGGCGCGGCGGGCGGGCATTGTGGGCGGGGGCAGTATCGGCATTGCGTTCGCGGTGGTGTTTGCACGGGCGGGCTGGCAGGTGCGTCTGTTCGATCCGGCCGCCGGGCGGCGCGATCTCGCGCTTGCAGAAATCATGCAGCGCCTGAACGAGTTGACGCATTTCGGTTTGCTCGATGAAGCCTCCCACGATATCGCCGCCCGTGTCGAAATCGTAGCGAGCCTGGAAGCGGCCGCCGCAGACGCCGATCTCGTGCAGGAGTGCGCGCCGGAAAACGAAGCGCTCAAGCGCGAGTTGTTTATCGAACTCGATTGCGCTGCGCCACCGCACGCGATTCTGGCGAGTGCGTCGTCGTTTCTCGCGGCGTCGCGTTTTGTCGATGAAACGCTGCCGGGTCGCGGACGCTGCGTCGTCGCGCATCCGGGCAATCCTCCGTATCTGATTCCCGTGGTCGAAATCGTGCCCGCGCCTTTTACCGACGACGCGGCCGTCACGCGTGCAATCGGTCTCTACACCGAAGCGGGCCTGAAGCCAGTTCGCGTGGCCAAAGAAGTGGAAGGTTTCATTTTCAACCGGCTGCAAGGCGCGTTGCTACGCGAAGCGTATTGCCTCGTGCGCGATGGCATTGCGTCCGTCGACGATGTGGACACCGTGGTGCGTGAAGGTCTCGGATTGCGCTGGTCCGTGATCGGCCCGTTCGAGACGGCGGATCTGAACACGCGCGGCGGCATCGCTTCGCATGCACAGAAGATGGGGCCGTCGTATGCGCGTATGGGCGCAGAACGCGGCCAGAGCGATCCGTGGACACCGGAACTCGTCGCTGCAGTGGAAGCCGCGCGTCGCAGCGCGATGCCGCTCGAACAGTGGGAAGAACGCGTCGCGTGGCGCGACCGCGCATTGATGGGCTTGACGCGTTATCGCAAAGACTCCGCGCAAAACGAATCGTAGGGAGTATCCGTAAGACCCAGCTTCATTCGCTGTATCACCGCATGACCCGATAAATATATTTGACCAAGCCAGAGACAGTCACATGCAGAAAATCACCGCTTTCTTCACGGAGCTGATGCGTAAGTATCTGCCCGATCCGTTCGTGTTCGCCATCGGCCTCACGTTGCTCACGATGATTCTCGCCGTGCTGGTTCAGGGGCAGGCGGTCAGCGCGCTCACGCTGAGTTGGGGCAAGGGCTTCTGGGCACTGCTTGCGTTCACCACGCAAATGGCGGTGATTCTGGCGATGGGCTACGTGCTCGCCACCGCGCCGCTTACCGAGCGCTTCCTCGATCGTCTCGTCGCACGCGTGCACGATCCGCGCATGGCGGTGATCGTCGCCACGCTGGTCGGCGGGATCGGCAGTTATCTGAATTGGGGCTTCGGCCTCGTGATCGGCGGCATCGTCGCGCGCAAGCTCGCGCTGAGCATCAAGGGCGTGCACTACCCGTTGATCATCGCGTCGGCCTATAGCGGATTTACGATGTACGGTCTCGGTTTGTCGGCAAGTATTCCGGTGCTGATCTCGACCAAAGGGCATCCGATGGAAGCGCAGATGGGCGTGATTCCGCTGTCGGAAACCATCTTCTCGCCCGCGATGCTTCTGACGAGCCTCGTTGTCATTATCACGCTGCCGCTGTTGAATGCGTGGCTGCATCCGAAGCCGGGGCAGCCCGTGACGGAAATCGACCGCGCGTTGAACGAGGCACCGAAAACGGCGACGCCGGCCGTCGATATCGACGAAAGCAATACAATCGCCAATCGCCTGAACAACAGCCGCCTGCTGAGCTATGTGATCGGCGCAATCGGCGTGGTCTACGTGGTGCTGTACTTCCACGGCGGCGGTTCGATGGATCTGAACCTGATCAACTTCATCATCCTGTTCCTCGGCATCATTCTGCTCGGTACGCCGATTCGTTACGTGGAGAAACTGAACGAAGGTATCAGGACGATTAGCGGCATCATTCTGCAGTATCCGTTTTACGCGGGGATCATGGCGATCATGGCGTCGTCGGGTCTGGTGAACACGTTCTCGCATTTCTTCGTGAAGATCGCGACGCCCGCCACGTTGCCGTTCTGGGGGCTGGTCAGTTCGTTCTTCATCAACTTCTTCGCGCCGTCGGGCGGCGGTCACTGGGTGATTCAGGGGCCGTTCATGATCGAGGCGGCCAAGTCGATCGGCGCTTCGGTGGGACATACCGCGACGGCCGTGATGCTCGGCAATGCGTGGAACGATCTGGTCCAGCCGTTCTGGATTCTGCCGGCGCTCGCGCTATCGAAGCTGAAACTGAAGGACATCATGGGATATACGGTGATCATGATGTTCTGGATCGGCATTGTGTACACGGTGGCGGTTCTCGCCTGGGGTTGAGTCAACACATGGCCGCCCGCAAAGGCGGCCTGTTCAATGCAATGGAGTGGTTCGAATGCTGTATCTCGTTCACATGCAGGTTCAGATTCCTGCCGACGCCGACACGGCGCTCACCGATCGTCTGAAAGCCGAAGAAAAAGCGTTCTCGCAAAATCTGCAACGCGAAGGGAAGTGGCGCCATTTGTGGCGCGTCGCCGGCCAGTACGCGAATTACAGCGTATTCGACGTGGAGTCGCACGACGAGCTGCATACGCTGCTCAGTGCGTTGCCGCTGTTTCCTTATATGGTGCTCGACGTCACGCCGCTGGCGCAGCACCCGTCCGCTATTGCGTCGAACTGAAAGGAGTCGCATGCCCTACATCATCGAAACATTCGATAAGCCGGGTCACGCCGACATGCGCGCTCGCGAGCGCGACACGCACCTGGCGTTTCTGGAAAAGCACAAGGCGCTGCTGCTTGCCTGCGGCGCGAAGCTGAACGACGACGGCAGTGGCGCGGGCGGCGGCGTGTATGTCGTCGATCTGGAAACGCGCGACGAAGCCGAACAATTTATCGCTGCCGATCCGTTCTTTCTGGCCGGATTGTTCGAGCGCGTGACGATCACGCGCTGGCGCAAAGCGTATCTCGATGGCGAGTGTTATCTGTAAGCGCGGACAGGCAACGGGTGAGCGCGGCTGATTTGACAGGCGCTATGTAAGCCTGTGTGCGAGTGCTTGCCGGCGGCACGCCCTGACTTCATCCGCGCATCGCCTAGAAGCGGTTAATCATCCCGAACTGCACGCCTCGCACGCTCGCGCCGGGCCACGACGGCGTAAGCCCGGTGACGTTCACCCCTTTCAGCGTCATTTCGCCGTCGCCGCGATTGCGCAGCCAGCCCGCACTCGCATAAAGCAGCACACGTTTCGACAGATCGTATTCGCACGCGGCGCTGAACTGGTCGGCGTTGTCGTCGCCTCCCGAGCGGTCGCGCATGTAGGTGTAGCCGAGCGACGCGCGGAAGCGGTCGCTGAGCGCATAGCGCGCCGACACCGACGCGCCGTCGTTGTGATAGCGCGGCGTGCCGCCGTCGCCGTTGAAGAATGACAGGAATCCGGTGACGGGTCCGTACACATAAGAGACGCCGCCGAGATTGGCGCGCAACGCGCCGTCGCCGTGCGTCTGCTGATGCGCGTAGGAAATGCGGAATGGTCCGTTGCGCCACGCGAGCGTTTCGATGTGGGCGGCGACGCCGTTGCCGTCACCGTCGGTGGAGTCGCGCAGCGAGGCCATCAACGTCGTCGAGAAGCCGTGGAATTCGGGCGACAGATACGTGATTGCGTTGCTCTCGTACGGGGTGATCTTCGACAGATTGTCGAGCCCCGAGGCGATCGTGCCGGCGCCGAACGCGTCGAGTTGTCCCTTGAACGGAATGTAGATCGGCGAATACTGACGGCCCACGCGGACCGTGCCGTAGGGCGTCGATGCGCCGACCCAGGCCTGACGATTGAAGATCGAGCCGGCGACGGCGAGCGAACCATTGCTCGAGCTGAAACCGTTTTCCAGGTCGAACAGAATCTTGACGCCGTTGCCGATGTCTTCCGCGCCGCGCACGCCGACGCGTGAGCCGCGATAGGCGCCGGAGTCCATGCGCGCAACGTAGCCCGCGCCGGGGTTGGTGATTTCGATGCTGGTGTCGATCGCGCCGTACAGCGTGACCGAGCTTTGCGCGTGGGCCGTCACCGCGGATGCGGCGAACACGGCCAGCATTGCCGAGCTACGTTGGGCGAATCGGCTGAGCGCGCGCAGCGCGGTGCGTGATCCTGCGGGTTCGCGAAGCGGGTGACGTAAAGGCGAGGCTTCACGGCGCGCGGCATACGGCGCGATTGGTGAGTCGTTCATAAAAGCTGAAAAAGAACCGCACGCAATGCGCTGCGGGGATCGCAAGAAAAAACGGCATGCGGCCAACGCGGAACTGCGTCGACGGCATGCCGTTGCCAGGATTGCGTGCGCTGAAGCGCGTGAAAAGCTAACCGCGCTTCAGGCTCTCGCGTCGCGAGTTATTGCGGCAACGCGTAGGCGATCACGTAGTCGCCACGATCCGGCGACTGACGTGCGCCGCCCGCCGAGATCACGATGTACTGGCGGCCGTTGACCTGATAGCTCATCGGCGTGCCCTGGCTGCCCACGGGCAGACGAGCCTTCCAGACTTCCTTGCCGGTCGAGCTGTCGAACGCGCGCAGATAGTAGTCCTGGGTCGCGGCGAAAAACACGAGGCCGCCGCCGGTGCTGAGCGAGCCGCCGATTGTCGGCATCCCGATCGGGGCCGGCATGTGCATCTGCACGCCGGCGAGGCGGGTGTCGCTCACCGTGCCGAGCGGCACTTGCCACGCGACGCTGCGCGTCTTCAGGTCGATTGCCGTCAGGCTGCCGAACGGCGGCTTCTGGCAAGGAATGCCCAGCGGCGAGAAGAAGCGGTCCTTGGTCACCGAGTACGGCGTGCCGCCGAGCGGTACCGCGCCCATGCCCGCGTTCACAGCTTCGTTACCGTCCGACGTGCCGCTGCGAGTCGCTTCCTTGACGAGGCGCACCCACAGACCGAGGCGCATGTCGTTCACGAAGATCATGCCCGCGTCCGGGTCATACGACAGACCACCCCAGTTCATCCCGCCGAGCGAGCCGGGGAAGCTGAGCGACGTGTCGGTGTCCGGTGCAGTGAACTTACCGTCATAACGCATGCCGTGGAAAATGATCCGGCACATCATCTGGTCGATGGGCGTCATGCCCCACATGTCCGAGCCCTTCAGCACTTCCGCGCCGATCTGCGGCATGCCGACAGACACTGGCTGGGTCTTCGAGTACGGCTCGCCCGGGATCGTCGCGGTCTTCACCGGCTGTTCGACGACCTTCGTCAGCGGCTTGCCGGTCAGACGGTCGAGCACGAACAGTTGACCCATCTTCGTGCCGACCACCAGCGCCGGCACCGTCTTGCCGCCTTCGACCGGGAAGTCGATCAGCGTCGGCTGCATCGGCACGTCGTAGTCCCACAGATCGTGGTGGACGGTCTGGAAGTGCCACTTTTCAACGCCGGTCGTCGCATCGAGTGCGAGGATCGACGCACCGTACGACTCGTCGAGCGACGTGCGCTTCACGCCCCACAGGTCGATTGCCGCATTGCCGACCGGCATGTACACCGTGTTCGACGTCGCGTCGTACGACATCGGCGCCCACACGTTGGGCGTCGAGCGCGTGAATGTCTTGCCTGCTGCGGGCGCCTGCTTGTCCTGCGGATTGCCCGGGTCGAACGCCCATTTCATCGCGCCGGTGATCACGTCGAAGCCGCGGATCACGCCGCCCGGCATGTCGAGCGACACGTTGTCCGCGACGCGGCCGCCGACCACAATGGTCGTGCCCGCGACGGTCGGCGCGGAGGTCAGTTCATAGAGTGGGTCGGTCGCACTGCCGAGACCTGCCTTCAGATCGATCATGCCGTTCTGACCGAAGTCCGGGCAGAGCTTGCCGGTGTCCGCGTCGAGCGCGACGAGACGGGCGTCGATCGTGTTCATGAAGATGCGGCGACGGCAGACGGCCTGGTCAGCCGGCAACGCAACCGGCGTGATCGGCGTCGAACCGCTGACACTCGGCTGTTGCACCGGCTTCGTCGTATCGAAGTACGCGAGGCCGCGGCAACGCACCCAGACGGTCGTCTTGCTCGGGAATGCATGACGCCACTTTTCGTGACCGCTCGCGGCGTCGAGCGCGATTACCGTGTTGTGCGGCGAGCACACGTAAAGCGTATCGCCAACCTGCAACGGAGTTTCCTGATCTTCCGCGCCGCCGCCGGTCGGGCTGAGCGGCACGTCGCCGGTGTGATAGGTCCACGCAACCTGCAGATCCTTCACGTTGTCGCGATTGATCTGCGGAATGCCGACGAAGCGGTCGCCGCCAGCCGAGTGGCCGTACGCGGACCAGTCGCCACCACCGGTGTGATTTCTCGCGAGAGGGGCGCTCGACTCGGTGCCGAACGTGCCGTGCGGAATGAACATGCCATACACGAACAGTGCATTGCAGGCGAGCAGCACGACGCCGACCGTCCACGCAAAGCCCTTCGCAGAACTCTTGCCCTCGAAACGGCGCAGCGCCGGATAGACCGGCGCGAGCACCATTGCCAGCATCGTGAACATGAAGATGCGAGCTTGCAGCGGCCAGAAGTCGATACCGCTTTCCCAGAGAGCCCACAGCGCAGTTGCAATGACCGCGACGATGAAGATCAGGTAGGCGTTCGAGCGGCGGCGCGCGAACTGGATGCCGGCCGCGCAGACGGCGAGGCCCATCAGCAGGTAGTACCAGCTGCCGCCGCGGGCGATCAGCATGCCGCCGCCGATGGCGAAATACAGGCCGAGCAGAAGGCCCACTCCACCCACGACGGACAGGCCGACACGGGCCGCCGTAGATGGTGGCTTAGTTTGAGTTTGCTTGGACATTACTTGTCTTCATTAATACGCAAAAAATAGCGCATGCAAGCGGTCGCCCGAATTGCGGCGGCGTGCATGGGCCAGGTCGTAAAGCCGGCGCGCACTGGCTCCGGCGGTGATGAATCGGCTCGTGCCGGAAGCCGGTCAAGGCTTCCGGGTGATGACGCCAGGTCATCGCGTTCTGCTGCACATACTCTGGACGAGGATGAGTCCCGTCTGCTCCGTGACGCTGGCGGCATCGCGTGCATTGCGATGCCGGCACCGGATCGAAGCTAACCATCGCCTCTGATTTCGCCGAGGCCCGAGCGGACATTGCACCGCAGGCTGATCGGGCGAACGGGTGGCTCGCGAAGGTTGGACGAAGCAGTGCGCATGTGCATCGGCCCAGTTTCCGTGGGCTGCGTGACGTTGACGCGGATGAGTCACAGCACTCACGTTTTGTGCTAGCAACTAACTAGTTCGTACATTTTAATACAAAAAAGACGGCTTCGCCTTGTTGAGCGCAAAACTGATAATTTCGGCTAAATGCAGGCAATTTGTGTGTTTTTAACGGCTAAGGTTCGTGCGTGGAGCTGTGATGATCGATCTCTTAATATGAACAGGTTGGTTAATAAGGTATGTTAATTAGCGAGCGTCGACGAGTGGGAGCGCTTTCACTAGTGCCGGCCCACACTTCTTACCGGTTACAGCTTGCGTCATCTCGTCACTGCAACAAGACGCGCCAGAAGGCATGTCTAAACGCCCTGACGGGATTTTGCAGAAGGGGAGTTGAAAGGTTTGGTGGGGACTTTTCTGGAAATTCGCGCTGTGTCTGAATGACCCGCATCATCTGATAGGAGACGGGCGAGCGACTCCGCGCTTATCGGCTAAAGATGACTGCCGAGTCCCGCCGTAAAGGCACGAATGACTTCCTCGTTGCGCGTCAGAAATAGCCACTGACTGACGCGGGTGGACACGAGCAGTCTCGCCTCGATCAATGCCGTGACATGCGCCGATACGGTAGATTGCGACAGGCAACTCAACGCGAGAATCGCGTTCAACGGTACTCCGCGCCCGACATCGACATACCCGCTCGTGAAGTATTGATCCGGTGTCTTCAGCCACTTCAGGATATCGCGGCGAAACGGATTCGCGAGTGCCTTGTAAATCAGATTGTCATCGATCATGGAATGAGGAAATTCGTCTGATGGTAGCCGGTCCTGTGGGCAGCGATTGCCAGATCCAGGCAGCGTCAAAGTCGCACCCAGTTGCACTGGCGTGAGAGTGACTTCGCAACGCCTAACGCGGTCTCCTCTCCCAGATCCTGGCTGACCAGGCGTAGCGCCATTTCGATACTGTCGGTGGCGCCTCGCGACAAGTAGAGCTGGCCATCTCGTCCGCAACGCGGATCGGTCAGGCCGGCGCGTGCGAGCAGACAGGCTCCGTTGGATACCGAGGCGAGCCTTCGGACGCCACGTCCCGCATCGCTGAGCCAATCCACGAGTTCGTGATGCAGCCGCCCCGGGTCGGCCATTGGAGAACCCGGTACGACGACGATATCGAATGAAGGAAGTGCATCCCGCAAGCATTCCGTTGTATCTACCGAAATGCCGCTCGAACATTGAACGGGTCCCAGTGATGGACCTACGAGATGCTGTTCATACATCGTTTCTCCGCACAGGCGATTCGTCTCGTGGAAAACATCCATTGGCCCACTCACTTCGAGCAGCCGGAAGCCTGTGTACAGCATCATCGCAACATGCATATGCCATTACTCCGGGAATCTGTCGACGACGAACGGTCGCGCCTCGCTCGTGTGGCGGCAACTTATACGTCGCGCGTTCAACATGATGAAAGCGTCTTCGCCGATGGTCGCGAAGCAACCTGCTCCGCAAATTCTGGTGCAGCGGATGTCGCCGTATTCGGGTGTTCCAGTCTAGTCAGCCGGCCCGGACGTGCAAACTGGCGGATGTCTCAGTACCCGGCCAAACGGGCTTGATTTTGTGCCAGCGGACTCGCAGAGGCCACGCTGCATGCCGTTCCCGGCTAACGACGTCGGTCCGCGCGACGTTCCCCGAGGCCGTCTTTCATTACACAGACGCAAAAGTCAATTGCCGGCTAGTGAGTCACCGTTTTCAGGACATTGGGGTAATCTGGGCCATCGCTCTTCAATAGAGGCTAGTCGGCCCGACCAGCCCTTCGGCTCGGTGCTGATAAACCGCCGGTATTGAACAGGCTCATTTAATCCAACAAGGTCACGGCATGAAAGTCGCCATTGTTATATTCGATGGTGTGCAGGCGCTCGATGTGGCGGGCCCTCTCGACGTATTTGCGGAAGCAAACACGTTCCTCTCCGGGCAGCAGAAATACGAGGTTTCTCTCGTGGGCCCGCGAGCTGGTGCGGTGGTCTGCTCGAACGGGATGCAACTTTCGGTGCCGTTTGGCTATGCGGATATCGATACGCGTTGGGACCTGTTGCTGATCGCCGGCGGTCCACAGCTTCCGGACATCAGGCCGCCTGCTGAATTTCTCACGTGGCTGCTGAAGCAGGCCCACGACGCGACGCGCTTTGGCTCCGTCTGCAATGGAGCATTCGTGCTCGCGCACGCGGGACTGCTCGACGGCAAGGAGGTGACGACACATTGGGCTGACGCCGGCCGGCTTGCGCAGGAATTCCCGCAGGTAAGCGTTCAGCCAGACAAGATTTTCGTTCGCGATGGGCGCCTCTTCACGTCTGCAGGTGTGACGGCTGGAATCGATCTGTGCCTGTCGCTGGTCGCGGAAGACTGGGGACACGAACTGGCCGTGCGTGTTGCAAAACGTCTGGTCGTCTACATCCAGCGCGAGGGCGGGCAGTCGCAATACAGTCCGTACATTGGAGCGGGCAGCGATGAAGATCCGATTATCGGCAAAATCCACCGCTACGTGACCGACCATATCACCGACGTGCTGTCGATCGAACAGCTCGCGGGCGCGGTTGCAGTAAGCCGTCGGACCTTCTCGCGATTATTCGAGAAGTACGCGAACGTCACGCCGTCGGTATTCGTCGAGCAGGTTCGGGTCGACACTGCGAGAAAGTTACTCGAGGAGTCGGATGCGCCGCTCAAGACCGTGGCATTCAAATGCGGCTTTCGCAGCGCCACGCATATGCGCACGACTTTCTCGCGGCGGCTGGAGGTCACACCGAAACAGTACCGGCAACGATTTCGCGGCGATGCTGGTAGCGAGTCGCGCGCCGGTAACGCTGTTGAGCAGCGGCTGACCGTTCAATGAGCGAAACTCTCGTCGCTTCCCGCGATGCCCCGCACTCTCTGCCGGATCTTCTTGCGCCTGGCCTGTCGGTTGTATTTTGCGGAATCAACCCGGGCGTGCGGGCAGCGTCGTCGGGGCATCACTTCGACGGCAGAGGGAATCGTTTCTGGCGCGTGCTTCATCTCGCAGGCTTTACGTCAGAACAAATTCGCCCCGAAAACGATCGCACGATTCTTCGCTATGGGTACGGCCTCACCACCGTGGTCGCACGACCAACTGCGCAGGCCGCCGAGTTATCGCGCGAAGAGATCGAACTGGCGGGAGAGACTTTCCGGCGGAAGATAGAGCGATACGCGCCGCGTCACGTTGTTTTCCTCGGCAAGATGGCGATCTCGGCGATGTCGGGCTCGCGCAATATCCAGTGGGGACCACAGGCCGACCTGTTTGGCGGCGCACACGCGTGGGTCGTGCCGAACCCGAGCGGGCTGAACCGCGCGTTCGACCTGGCTTCGCTAGTGACCGCCTACGGAGAGGTTCGTGCCGCGGTCGTAGCCACGCCCTGAAGATGCGCGTTATCGCGAAGCGCGTCGGTCACGAACTCGACGAAAGCCCGAATCTTGCCGCGAGTCAATCGCAGTCCGCATCGGGGAATACGCCGCTTGGCGTCGCGCCGCTGCCGGGGTCGTCGGGTTCGCCTGCTTATAACCTCTATCAGGCTGGCTTCGACGCATCGTGGGAACTCGATATCTGGGGCGGCGTCCGGCGTGGTGTGGAAGCCGCGTCGGCCTCGGCGGATGCTTCGTACGAGGATCGGAACGCCGTTCTGCTCTCGGCTCGTGCCGAACTCGCGAGAGACTATATCGAGTTGCGCGAAACCCAGTCGCTTCTGCGGATCGCAAGAGAGAATCTCGACATTGCCCGCAATACGGCGAAGCTCACACAAATACGCGCGAAAGAAGGAGTGACCACCGATCTGGATGTGGCGAATGCATCCGCGCAGGCAGCGTCGATCGAAAGTCTGATCCCGACACTGGAATCGCGATGCGAAACCACGATCAACGCGATTGGTGTGCTGCTCGCCAAAGAACCGGGAGCGCTCCAGCAAACCCTCGGCGACGCGCACGATGTGCCGGCACTCCCGGCGCAAGTGCCAATCGGATTTCCGTCGGAACTCGTGCAACGCAGACCCGATATCAGAAGGGCGGAAGCGCAGTTGCATGCGGCCACCGCTTCGATTGGCATGGCGAAAGCGGATTTTTATCCGCGTATATCGCTCAATGGCAGTGCGGGTTTTCAAAGCCTTCAGCTTTCGAGTCTTGCTAACTGGGCGTCGGGGCAGTTCGTAGTCGGGCCATCCATCACGATGCCGATTTTCGAGGGCGGGCGTCTGAAGGGAACGCTGCAACTGCGTGAGGCGCAACAGCAGGAGGCGGCCATTGTCTATCGGCACACGGTGCTGGACGCCTGGCGCCAGGTAGACGATTCGCTCGTCGTCTACGACGCGGAGCAGTTGCGTCAGGAGCGGCTGTCCGCCGTGGTCGCACTGAATCAGCGGGCACTCTCGATCGCGCAGCAGCGCTACAAGGGCGGAGCGCTCGACTATCTCGACGTGCTGAACGTGCAGAAGCAACTGCTCGACGCGCAGAGCAACCTCGAACAGAGCAAGGCGACGGCCGACGCGAATCTGATCACGCTTTGCAAGGCGCTCGGCGGCGGCTGGCAATCGACTTACGCCGATCCTTATGTGTCGCGCTGAGCGAGATCGGGAGATGAGAGATTGCCGACGATGCGGGCGGCGGTTCTGGTGCAGCGGATATCGCGGAGCCGGTGAGGTTTAGTCGTCCCGCAGTCGCGCAATGGGTCGAAGAATTCAGGCGTCTCGCTGCGGGGCAAACGGAAAGCGTGACTGTGATGTCGTCGGTGCTCTCCTGAGCGACGCTCAATAGTCTGAGCGATGTGGAGCGCAAGGATTATCAGCGGTATAGCCGGCAATTCAGGCATCGGATATGAGACCCCGCTATCTTTCGAAGTATCAGACAACGCTCAATTCAATCTGCCCACTGATCATGAATAAGATTACATTGCGGCGTTTCAGGAACACTTTGCTTCTTGTAGTGATGCGCGAAATATTCTGTAATTCAATATTGCCGTCAGTATTCGAATATTCGGTAATCGAATTCTTGCGCCAATAAACCGTTATACATCGTGATTCGACGATTCATGGCCCGATCCGCTGCTATGATGGTTAAAGCTATTCAGCCACCTCAATTTGACCACGGTTTCCGCACCTCTTTCGCTTCTGCGTTGAGTCGTCTTCGGCCTATGCATGACTGTGTTAAGCGTCTCGCGGCTCGAATCGCGTGGTGACTCGCATTAATGCACTACTAGGGCTTATCGTGACGGAAGTCTATTCGCATCCATATCCTCTTCTAGAAAATGACATTCTCGCGGTCAATCGTCCGCACACCGAATCCACGCTCATTGTTGTCTTAGGTATGCATCGAGGCGGAACTAGCGCCATTACTCGGGCAATGGAGACGATGGGTGCCGATTTCGGCGCCAATCTCGGTCAGCCGGTTGCAGGGGAGAACGACAAGGGCTTTTTCGAGGATCTCGATATTCACCGCATCAACGTCGAGCTCCTTCACGCAGCCGGGTCGAGTTGGGACGCATTGGCCCCTGTCGACCTCGATCGGATTGCTCCAGCGATGCTCGATGTCTTTCGGGAGCGTGCGACTTCGGTGCTGATCGAGAAGTGTCGAACGAAGATCTTCGCGCTCAAAGACCCGCGCATTTCGCGATTGCTGCCATTCTGGATGCCAGTGTTCGAACGTTCCGGTCTACGCATCTTCTACGTCATTGCAATCAGAAATCCGATCAGCGTGGCCCGGTCGCTGAAACGCCGGGACCGCTTCAGCCTTGAGAAATCGTGCCGGCTGTGGCTCGCTCACATGGCACCCGCGATTCGCGCCACAGACGGGCGGCGGCGGGTGTTCGTCGATTACGACACGCTTATCGATGCGCCGGTCGCGGAACTCACGCGTGTCTCCAAGTGCCTGGGGCTTGCGTTGAACGCCCAGCGGGTCGCTGTCTATGCTCAAGAGTTCCTGGATAATCGCCTTCGGCATTGGCAATTTACCCCTGATGAACTCGACGCCGCGCACACTGCGCCGCAACTCGCCCAACGCCTTTTCCAGGCATTGTGCGCAACGCTTTCACACAAGGCGGAAGAATCCAGGCCTGCGCTGGTTTCGGCGCTCAAAGATGCCGAGCATTACGTATTGTCAGCACAGGCACCGACGCGAACGCCAGCGGCGGTTCAGCCGATCTCGAAATTTATCTCGGCCGCAGTGCGCGCCGTACGGGCAGTTCGCTTGCCCTAGCTGAAATTCGACGAGCCACGCATTCGCCATGTCATCTTTAGCGCACCCATATCGCGAACCGACCAACGCCGGGAAGACGTTGTTTTCGTTCGTTGTCGATCGACACCCCAAGTTCGCCTCCATGGGGTACCAGCTGGCGCTGTCTCTGCGCCAGCATAGCTGCGATGACCCTGCCGATATTCACGTCCAGTTCACGGAAAGCGTGCCGGATGAAGCCAGACGCAGCTTCCAAGAGCTGGGCTGCACGACGCACCAGATCAAGCCATTCGGCGACGGTCGCTACTGCAACAAGCTGGCGCAGTTGAGCAATCTGAAGGACCTCGACTTTTCGATCATTGTCCTGCTCGATACCGACATGATCGCTCTGGATGATCTACGCCCTCATCTCAGCAACACGGAGTTGACGGCTAAGGTCGTCGACGGTCCGAACCCGCCGCTGCCGGTGTTGCGAGAGGTGGCCCGGCTTGCCGGAATGCGTGAAGAGCCGCGCCTGATTGAAGTCGATGCGTCTGGCAGACTGGGGCTCGCAGGGAGTGGCAATGGCGGAACGCGTCTGGACATACACGCTGACCGCACGCCCAAGGGGCGAATAATCCGTCTGTTGCGAAAACCGGTGCTGATGCTGCGAGACTTGGTAGGGTCCACCAGGAGACATGCCGAGCAGGATCTGACGTTCCTGGGGAATTGCAACGGCGGCATGTACGGCATCCCGAAACACCTTGTCGAGCAGGTAGACACGGCATGGCGGCATTGGGCGCTCTGGCTGTTGCAGAACATCGAACCGCTAAAAAGAGCAAAAAAACAAACGCACGTCGACCAGGTGGCCATGTGGCTGGCGATTCACGTAGCGCAGATTCCGTTCCGACACGCACCTTCTAACGCCAACTATTACCTGCATTTTTCAGGACAGCATCGGTGGTTCGATGAACGTGCCGGTATCGCGTTGCTTCACTACCATGACTCGGCGGTGGACCCCACGACGGGGCGCCTCAAGGCACCACAGGGAGCAACGACCATGGAGCAAGCCGCTATATCCGCGGCCAATGCTCAAATCGATCAATCGGGAAGGTCTATTGCGTGGGTCTAACCGATTTTCGAGAGCGTCTCGCCGTGAGTACTTGAACGTATGGAGGGATTTCAGCTGCCGCGCTGTCGGCGGACGCTAGTCGGCTACGAGCCATCCAATTGCGTCATAACGCACAACCACTTCGTGCCGCGTTCCGTTCAATCACCCAGATCCGTCGTCGTTTCCGCACCGAAGCGTTCGACCACGAAATCGATGAAGCTGCGCAGTTTTGGCGACATGTGCCGCTCGCTCAAATAAAGCAGGTTCAGTTGCCGCTCGGGCGCGGCATAGGCAGGCAGCACTTCCACCAGCCGTTTCGCGCGCAGATCGTCGTTCACCAGAATCGCCGGCAGCATCGCGATGCCCAGACCGCGCAACACGGCGCGCCGCAGCGCTTCGGAGTTGTCGATTTTCAGGCGCCCATCCACACGCACGGCCACGCGACCTTCCGCACCGTGCAGCACCCACTCGGGCTGCGCCGCGTACCATTCGGAGCGCGGCGGATACGCGTAGGTCAGGCACTGATGCGTGCGCAACGCGTCGGGCGTCGCGGGCGTGCCGTGCGCCTTCAGGTAGGCGCGGGAAGCGCATAGCACGAGCCGATACGGCTTGAGCGGCCGCGCGACCAGATCGGGATTACCCAGCGTGCCAATGCGGATCGCTGCCTCAAAGCCGTCGTCGACGAGATCCGAGACTGCGTCGGTTGCGACGATATCGAGCTTCACCTCGGGATAGCGCTCGCAGTATTCGGCAATAACCGGAATCAGACACTCGTTGTTGAACATGACGGGCGCCGTCACGCGCAAGCGGCCGCGCGGCGTCGCGAGATGATCGTGCGCGAGCCGCTCCGAATCGTCGATCAGGCCGAGTATCTCGACGCAGCGTTCGTAGTACGTCTGACCGAATGCGCTCACCTGCTGCTTGCGCGTGGTGCGATGGATGAGCCGCGTACCGAGCCGCGCTTCCAGCGCCTGAAGGTGAGTGCCGACCATCGTCGGCGACAGGTCGCACGCCACCGCCGCCGCCGTCAGGCTGCCGGTTTCGACCACGCGCACAAACACCGTCATCGTCTTGAGAAGATCCATTCCTCAATAATACCGGGTTCTGTGTCAAATACACCTGCGTTTATCAAGCGTAGGTTATGGAATACAGTTCGGGCTTCGCGACGACTTGCACGGTTCTGTCCGGCTCGCGCGCGTCATTTCCCGCAAGGACCTATGCGTACACAACACCCCACGCCGCGACAGTCATCGCGGCTCGCCCTGCTGGCGACGAGCCTCGGTTTCGTCCTCATCTGTCTCGACGTGACAGTCGTGAATGTCGCACTCGATCGCATGCGCGCGAGCCTCGCGCTGGACGCAACCGCGCTCGAATGGGTCGTCAACGCATACACGCTCGCGTTCGCGTGCCTGCTGCTCACGGCGGGTGCGCTCGCCGACCGCTTCGGCGCGCGTCGGGTGTTCGTCAGCGGCTTCGTGGTGTTCACCTGCGCGTCGATCGGCTGCGGTCTTTCGGGCGACGCGGCGATGCTCGTTGCGTCGCGAGTACTGCAAGGCGTGGGGGCGGCGCTGTGCGTGCCCTCGTCGCTGGCGCTGCTCGGCGCGGCATTTCCGGACCCGCATGCGCGCGCCAGGGCCGTCAGCATCTGGGCCGGCACTGCGGCGCTGGCGCTCGGCGCCGGTCCGCTGGTCGGCGGCGTGCTGGTCGATCGTTTCGGCTGGCCGTCGATCTTCCTGATCAACGTGCCGATCGGCATCGCCGGCATCTGGCTCACGCTCAGGCATGCGCCCGACACGGTGCGTCGCGCGGCGCGCCGCATCGATCTGGCCGGGCAACCTCTTGCAATCGTCACGCTGGCTGCGTTGACGTATGCCGTCATCGAAAGCGGCCGCCTCGGCTGGATGAGTGCCACGGTCATGACGAGCCTCGCGGCGATGCTAGTGGCGGGCTCGTTGTTCATCGCCGTCGAGGCGCGTCACGCGCAGCCGCTGTTGCCGCTTGCGCTGTTTCGCAACGCCGTGCTGAACGTCAGTTCGATCACGGGCTTTACGCTGAACTTCGGCTATTACGGGTTGATGTTCGCGATGAGCCTGTTTTTCCAGAATGCGCGTCACGACACGCCGCTCGAAACCGGCATCGCGTTCCTGCCGATGACCGCTGTCGTGACCATCGCGAACGTCGTATCGGGCCGCCTCACCGCACGCTTCGGTCATCGCTTGCCGATGGTCGTCGGCCAGTTGCTGGCAGCGCTCGGCTATGTCTCGCTGGCATTCATTCACGCCGACAGCGGCACGCTCGCCATCGCATTACCCTTGCTGGCCGTCGGAACAGGTGTTGCGCTCGCGGTGCCGTCGATCAATACGGCCGTGCTCGCACATGTCGAATCGTCGTCCATCGGCATCGCTTCGGGCGTGTTGAACACCGCTCGGCAGATCGGCGGGGTCGTAGGCGTGGGCGTGTTCGGTTCACTCGTGCGTCCCGAGTCCGGTGATCTTGCCGCGGGCCTGCATGTTGCCGCGATGCTCGCCTTCGTCATGACACTTTTGAGCCTCGTGACAATATGGATCGGCCTTGCAAAATCTGGATCGTCGGTCAAGGCATGTGCGAATTGAAGCATTGTTACGTAGATGGATAAGCGGGGGAGCGTCGATTTTTGAAGTGTTTGTTTAACGGGAATGCCTGTGAAACTGGCCTGATGGAATCCGAATTAATTGTCCATGTCGATGTATAAGTGGCGTCGACAAAATGTTCTCCATTCAACCGGACGACCATCGCATCAACCTGCGCTTTGTCACATGCTCACGTGCTGAGGGTTCCGGTCTACATCCCTTCAGCCATTCTCAACAGAACCTTCCCATGACTCGACTTCGTATCACATCCTGCGGCCTGACTTTTATTGCTGAAGCCAATCCCGATGCACCGAAAACTGTTGCTGCTTTTATGAAGCTGCTTCCGTACACGCAGAAAATCATTCACGTACGCTGGAGCGGCGAGGGCTGCTGGGTGCCGCTCGGCGAATTCAAACTCGAAAATGACGGCGTAGAAGTAGGGTTCGAGAATCACACGAGTCACCCGTCGGTTGGCGACATTCTTTTTTACCCGGGTGGCTACAGCGAAACCGAAATCATCATGGCGTACGGATCGTGCCTGTTCGCTAGCAAGATGGGGCAGCTCGCAGGCAATCACTTCCTGACAATCGTCGAAGGTAAGGAAAATCTTCGCGAACTGGGCGTCAAGGTATTGTGGGAAGGTGCACAAGACATCACGTTCGAAGCGATCTGAAGTTCCTGAAGATCCCGAAGGGCGCTGTTCACCGAACAGCGCCCTTCGTCTATTTTCGTCTATTGCAAAGCCGTTCAGACTGACGATTGCACTGGCACCGCTGATAAAGCGGAAAAAGTGCGCCTACGCATTAGCGCGACAGGCGCCGCGCGTTAAACGCAGCAGAGACAACTTTTCGCGTGCCGGCCTAAATAAGCGCCGTCATTCTCGACCGGGGTCTCGTCGCCGCGTGTGAGCAGCATGGGCAAGCCATTCTGCGAACGTGCCGATGACGCACCGCATTGCGGGCACGGCGCAGGTTCATCGCGCAACGCGACGCGGCGTATCTGGTCGAATACGCCGCAGGTTTCGCAACGGTAGTTGTAGATCGGCATGGCGTGGCGAGCGTCAGAAATGAGCGCCGAGTTCGCCGCGCGCAACGAACTGACCACCGCCGCTGCGTCCCACCCACTGGCCGTCGTCGATCAGCAATTCGCCGCGCAACAGTACTTTCTTCACGCGGCCCGTAACCTCGTGACCTTCGAAGAGCGTGAAATCGCAATCGCTATGTTGCGTGTCTGCGCTGATGGTGTGAGCTTCGCGCGGATCGAACAGAACGATATCCGCGTCGCTGCCGATCGCGAGTGTGCCCTTCTTCGGAAACAGTCCGAACAGTTTGGCGGGCGCTGTCGACGTCAATTCGACGAAACGGTTCAGCGAAATGCGACCGATACGAACACCGCCGTCATAGACCACCGTCATGCGCGTTTCGACTCCCGGCACGCCGTTCGGAATCTTGGAGAAATCGTCGGCACCGAGCGGCTTCTGATTCACGTTGCCACGATGGCCTTCCTTCATGCAATACGGGCAGTGGTCGGTGGAAATCAATTGCAGGTCGTCGGTCTTCAGCGCGGTCCACAACGCGTTTTGCGCTTCTTTCGAGCGCAGCGGCGGACTCATCACATAGCGCGCCATGTCGAAGCTATCGTCGGCGTAAGCGGTCTCGTCGAAGAACAGATAATGCGGACAGGTTTCCGCAAACACCGGAATGCCGAGATCGCGCGCTTCGATCACATGTTTGAGCGCCTCTTTCGCGGACAGGTGGACGAAATAGACCGGCGCCTCCGCGAGTTCCGCGAGCTTGATGCCGCGATGCGTGGCTTCGCCTTCCATGATCGCGGGACGTGTCAGCGCATGATGGCGCGGCGATGTATGGCCTTGCGCGAGTGCTTCGCGAATCAGCAGGTCGATGACCGTGCCGTTTTCCGCGTGCAATGCGATCATGCCGCCGTGCTGACCGACCATCCGCATCGCCTGAAAAATCGATGCATCATCGGACATCACCGTGCCGGGATAGGCCATGAACATCTTGAAGCTCGATACGCCCTCGTGCCGGATCGCATGTTGCATGTCGGCGAGCACCTGATCGTCGACCCGGGTGACGATCACATGGAATCCGTAGTCGATATGCGAGACCGAGCCGGCCTTTTGCTGCGCACGCGCGATCGCGTCGAGCGGACCCGTGCCGGCGTCCTGCAACGCAAAGTCGATGATCGTCGTCGTGCCGCCGAATGCAGCAGAACGCGTGCCGGAATCGAAGTTATCGCACGTGACAGAAGGACCGAAAGTATTTTCCATGTGCGTGTGCGCATCGACGCCGCCGGGAAATACCAGCAATCCTGTTGCATCGATCACTTTGGTATCCGGGCCTGCTTCGATCTGATGGCCGATGCAAACAATCCGTTCGCCTTCGATAACGATGTCGGCGACATAGTCGTCAATGGCGGTAATCAGGCGGCCGCCGCGAATCAGCGTGCGGGTCGTGGTTTGCGTCATGAGTCGCTCCGGTCGTGGTCAATCGCAAGTTCAAATGAGAGGGCAAATGACAGCGCCTCGTCGAGCTGCGCAGTCTCTGCTGCCGTGAGGGTCGGAATCGGCGGACGTGCGCACGCATGCGGAAATTTGCCGAGTAGATGCAGGCAGGCCTTGAGCCGCGCGTTCGCATGCGAGCCCGGCGCGGTGCCGTAAATGGCCTTTGCCAGCGGATAAACGTGTTCGTTCAACCGCTGTGCTTCGACGAGATTGCGCTCCTGCAACGCGCGGTACAGCGCCACGACCAGTTCGGGCACGACCGCCGCAAGACTGACGACGCTGCCTTCGGTGCCGATCGCGAAACACGTGAACAGATGCTCGTCGCCCGAGGCCATCACGGCGACGTGCGGTGCGGCAGCCTTCACGAGGCGGCGGTTCGCTTCGTATCGGGCGGTTTCCCAACTGCCTTCCTTGATCGCGACGACCTCGGGAAGCTTGACCAGCGCCGACAGCATGTCAGCGGTGTAAGCCATCGCACCGGTGCCGACGCCGGCCTGATAGAGCATCATCGGCAAGTGTGCGTTCGCGTTGGCGATCTGATGATGATTGACGACGGTCGCGAGATCGGTCGATAAAGCCCACGAATAAGGCGGAAACAGCAGCGTCAGATCGGCGCCGGCGGCTTTGGCATCGTCGGTATGTGCTTGTGCTTCGAAACTGTCTTCCGAGTTCACGCCCGCAACGATGATCGAACGATCGCCGCACACCTCATGCGCAATGTCGAGCACGCGTCGCTTGTCGTCGCGGGACAGCGCGAAGTTTTCGCCGGCATGACCGTTGATCAGCAGGCCCGCGATGCCGTCCACGGACGCGAGCGTATCCAGATGATTCGCCAATGCGGCTTCGTCGAGATGGCGGCCGTGTGCATCAAGCGGACACAGTGCGGCGGCATAAACGCCGTTAAGAGGAGCGTCGTGCGAGGGGATCATTGCGTGTGTTCTCGAGGGGAAAGTGCTGGCGCATCGTGTGCGGACGTTGGCGCGATCAGCCGCGCGGGATCGAACAGGGGCAACTCGGGCGTCTCGCCGAGGATTGCCTGCGAGAGCAGCTTGCCCATGTAGGGGCCGCTCGTATAACCGGAATGGACGCAGCCGATGACATAGGCGTGATCGAGGCCGGGCAGCGCGCCGATCATCGGCATGGCGTCGGCGGTTTCCGATTCGAGTCCGAGCCAGATCCGCGCGACGCGGGCTTTGGCGAGAGCAGGAATCACGTGCTGTGCGAGGCGCAGATTGCCAGTCAGGTTTTGCGGAATGGTCTCGACCGGACCACGTTCGCGATCTCCGACACCTTGCCAGCCGCCGCCTATGACGACGCTGCCGTTCGCGAACTGCTTCATCGACAGAAGACCGTTGGCAATGCTCAACACGGTGCGCATGACGGGCGGCATCCGTTCGGTCACGATCAGCTGATTGACCAGCGTTTTGACGGGAATGTGAATGTCGAGCATGCCGAGCAGCGGTTCGAGCCAGACGCCGCCTGCCATCACGATGCGCGTCGAGTCGATGACGAGTGGTTGCTTGCCCGCCTGCGATCCATCTACGCGATAGCACCCGTTCAACTTTTCGATGCGTGTCACCGCGGTGTTTTCGATGATTTGCACACCGGCCGCGCTTAATGCGGCGCGATAGGCACGACCAGTGAGATACGCGCTTGCGAAGCCGTCGGTGGTGCAATGTGCGGCTTCCAGCATCGCCGGATTAAGACCAGGTTCGATCCGCAGCGCGGTTTCGGCATCGAGCAGATCGATCTCCGCGCCATATTCGCGGCGCGCGGCGGCACGCGCACGCAGCAGGTCGCGTTCGTTTTCAGTGAATGCCAGCGACAGTCCGGGCGCAGCGGTCGCGAGCACGCCCTCGCCGAGCCACTGGTCGGTTTCCATCCACATCTTCCATGCGTGGATGGCATAGGGCACGAGCGCGGCGCGCGTCATGTGCAAAGTCAGCGTGCCTGCGTTGACGCCTGAGGCAGCGCGGCACAGCGCATCGCGTTCGATCAGTGTGACCCGCATGCCGCCCCGGGCGAGAAACAATGCGGTAGTGCAGCCCATGACGCCGCCGCCGATGACGGTGACGTCGATCGGTTTGTGCAGCGTGTCGAGCGAGGACAGGTTCCGGTCGTTCATAGCGGTGCCGCCTTCGGGATCGGAATGTCGTCGTATTTGAATGCTCCAGTCAGGGCTTCGACCGTCACGGGACGCAGTGGCGTACGGGCAGAAAAGCAGCCGACGTCTTCGCGCGAGTTCGCACCCATGCGACGCATCAGAAGCTCGCCTGCGACGTCGCCGCACGTGCGCCCCTGGCACGGGCCCATCCCGCAGCGCGTCCATGCCTTGAGTTGATTGACATCGTGTGCGCCCGCATCGCAGGCCGCGTCGATCTCCGCGCGCGTGACGTCCTCGCACCGGCAGACGATGGTATCGGGCGCGATGCTGTCGACGTGACCAGCGCGCAACGCCATCAGGTTCGCCATCGCATGGCCGAAACGGGAGGCGTCCCGGTGCGCCTGGCGCAGATCGGCAACGCGTTTGGCGGCGATAGCTCCGCTCGCGCCGAGATCGCGCGCGCAGGCGAGTCCAGCGAGCATGCCGTGGGTTGCGGCCGCGGCGGCGCCGGCGATCCCCGCACCGTCGCCCGCGACATACAGCAGAGGACGGGAGGTGCGGCCGTCGGCGTCGGCTACGGCGACCCAGCCACCGGCCGCACGTGAATAACGATGCTCGGCGCGCAACAGACGCGTGATTTCGCTGGAAGGCGTGAGACCGTGGCCGACCGCGATGCAGTCGCTCAACACGGTTTTGCGCTCGCCGTCGATCACCCGGCCAGCGGCGTCGCAAGGGGCAAGCGTGGCACGCAGGCGGTCGCCGGCCGGTTCGACGCGAACGATCGTATGGCGTGCGTAACGGGGCGTACCTGCGCGGCGAATCGCGTTCCACCATTTGAAACCCTGGCGAAGCAGATCGAGCCGCCCGAGCATCGCGGGCATCGCGCGCGCCCAGTCGCCGGTGCTGGCGAGATCGACGATCGCTTCGACCTTGCCGCCGCCTTCCAGCGTCTTGGCGGCGACCGCAGCCAGCAGCGGGCCGCAGCCGGCGACCAGCGTCGAACGCCCGGGCAGCATGTGCTGCGACTTCAGCAGGATCGTCGCCGCGGCGAGACCGATGACGCCGGGCGTCGTCCATCCTTCGAACGGTACGACACGCTCGGTCGTACCGGATGCGACGATCAGCGCGCGTGCGGTGCAGTGAAGCGGACCGTCGGGGCCGGTTGCATCGACGCGATAGTTGCCCGTCACCGCCCAAACCGGATGACGGAAGAAAGCGGTGACGTTGCTCGCCGCCAGCTCGCTGCGCAATGCATCGCCTGCGGCCTGATCTGCGCCTGGCGTCGGTGCGACGCCGGCGAGCGGCGCGCGATAAACCTGGCCGCCCGCCGATACGTTTTCATCGAACAGCGCGACGCGCAATCCGGTAGAGGCCGCCGCGATAGCCGCCTGCGCGCCGGCGGGACCGCCGCCCAGCACGATCACATCGAACGAGGACATCATGTCAGACATCGATGCCTGTCTCCGGGACGGTTTCTATACGCATGCCGTTTACAACCGACGTTTGACACGCCAGCACTCTGCTGCCGTTGACCATCACCAGACACTCCTGACAGGAACCCATCAAACAGTACATACCGCGCGGCTGATTCAAACGCGGGCTGACACGCAAGGTCTTGACGCCTGCGGCGAACAGGGCGGCTGCGACGCTCTCGCCTGGGTGTGCGCAATAGCGCCGGCCATCAAGAAACAGCTCGACCGCAGCCGTGCGGTGGGGATCGTGAATGCGCATTGCGTCCTCTTGGGCTTCGTTGCCGACAGTGTTGCCAGGCTCGCTTGACAACTAATTTAGGCGATGTTTTGATGCTAACGTATACGATACGTATACGCAAAATCGCCAAAAAAACGAGGCACTGCGAATACCTCGCCGGAGTAGTCACTTCATCATCACGCCCTCTCACGGAGTCATAGTATGAAACCCTCGATCATGTTGAGCCGCCTGCTCGCAGCCGGTCTCGCGGCATGTGCGCTGCTCGGCTCAATCGATGCCAGCGCGCGGACCCTGGACGAAATCATTGCGTCGAAGAAGATCGTGTTCGGCATCAACCCGAACCTGCCGCCGCTCGGCACCTACGATGCAAAGAACAATATCGACGGGTTCGATGTCGCGATTGCACGCAAGATCGCCGATTCGCTCGGCGTGAAGCTCGAAATCGTGCCGGTCGGTTCGAACGACCGCGTGCCTTTCCTGATGGCCGACAAGATCGATGCGGTCATGGGCGGGATGACCCGTAACGCCGATCGTCTGAAAGTGATCGACTTCACCGATCCGGTGAATACAGAAGTGCTGGGCGTGTTGACCACGCAGGACAAGCCGTATAAAGACTATATGGCGCTGAACGATGCATCGGTGCGTCTCGTGCAGGTGCGCGGCACGACGCCGATCAAGCTGATTCAGGACAAGCTGCCGAAGGCGCAGTTGCTGTTGCTCGACAACTATCCGGACGCTGTGCGTGCCATTGCGCAGGGTCGCGCCGATGCGCTGATCGATGTGCTGGACTTCATGTTGAGCTACACGAAGAACTATCAGACGAAATGGCGGGTGGTCGATGCACCGATCGAAGTGGATTACGACTGCATCGGCATCAAGAAGGGCAACACGGCGTTGACCGAGCGGTTGAATAAGGAAATCGGCACGCTGCAAAAAGACGGGTATGTGGCGGCGAGCTGGAAGAAGTGGTTCGGCAGCCCGATGCTTTACGACCCGACCGCTGCGCCGCCGACCGTCGCTGCACAATAATTCAATCGAGCGTGGTGCGCTGCTGCTTCGGCGATAAAGCGGCGGCACCGCGCCATTCGTTTCAGGGAGTGCGGATTCGATGACGCTTCAATTCGGGCCGATCCTCGAGCAGTGGCCTTATCTGCTCGGCGGTGCATGGCTCAGTCTTCAGATTGCGGTGCTCGCATTCATTTTCGGCATGCTCATCGGCCTCCTGTGCGCGTCGGTCCTGCGCTATGGGCCGACGTTCCTGCGTCGTCTGGTGACTGCGTATGTGACCTTTGCAACCAATACGCCGCAGCTGGTACAGATCTTTTTTCTGTTTTTCGGCCTGCCTGAAATCGGCATTACGTTGTCGCCGTTCACGGCTGTCCTGATCGGTGCGACCTTCAATGCCGGCGCTTATCTGTGCGAGATTCAGCGCGCGGGCTTCGCCTCGGTACGCTGGGCGGAAATCGAGGCAGCCGAAGTGCTCGGCTTTTCGACACCTCAAATCGTGCGTCACGTGATATTTCCGCACGTGATGAAAGTGATGTTTCCGCCGTTGTCCAACCAGTTCATCGTGATGACGCTTGGCACGTCGATGGCATCGATTTTCGGCGTCGAGGAATTGACTGGGCGTACCAGCAATATTGCATCGCAGACGTATCTGTCTGTCGAGGCGTTCAGTGTGGCCGCCGTGATGTATATCGGCATCACGATACTGGCGACCTTCGCACTCGCGATGTTCGGCCGTCACGTGTGCCGCGCGAAGATAAAGGTGTTTTGATGGCCGGTTCGATGATGACTCAACTGACGCATCTGTTTTCGTACTACAACCTGCTGTTGCTGCTGGAAGGACTCGTCGCCACTTTCGTACTGTCTGCAATCGGCTGCCTCGCAGGTTTCGTCTCGGGTTTCGTGGTCGCGATACTGCGGGTCACGCGTTCGCGCGCGATGGCGCCGGTGCGCGCCATCGTGTTCGCGTATTGCCTCGTGTTCCGCCGCATACCGTTCCTTGTCACGCTGATGCTGGTGTTCTTTGCCACCCAGTCGCTCAACGCCAATCTCTCTACGTTCAGCGTTGCGTTGATTAGCGTCTGCCTGATCGCGTCGGCGTATCTTGGCGAGATTATCCGCAGCGGGCTGGAGTCGGTGCATGTCAACCAGTGGGAGGCGGCGAGCACGCTCAATTTCAGTTACCTCGAAACGCTGCGTTTTGTGATCGTGCCGCAAGCATGGCGTGTCATTGTGCCGCCCACCTTCGGGTTTTTTGTGATGTTCATCAAGGACACCGCGCTCGCATCGCAAATTGGCGTGATGGAACTGACGTCTGCCGGCAAGGTGTTAAGCAACAAGGGTTTTTCTGCGACGCTTGTGTATGGCGCGATCCTGGTGTTGTATTTCCTGATGTCGTATCCGTTGTCGCGCTTGGGTAAGCGCATGGAGAAGAAACTTGCCGCAACTCGAAATCGTTGACCTGAAAGCGTCCTATGGACCGCATACCGTCCTTGAACGGATCAACCTCTCGGTGGAGAAGGGCGAGATCGTCAGCCTGATTGGTCCGTCCGGATCGGGTAAGAGCACGCTGCTGCGCGTGCTGATGGGGTTGCTGCCGCCGGAACATGGAAACGTACGTCTGAATGGCGAAGCCGTGAACTACGCGAACAAAGCTGCGCTTCGCGCATTGCGCTCGGATATCGCGATCGTATTCCAGCAGTACAACCTTTTCCAGAACATGACGGTGCTCGACAACGTCATGATTACGCCGACGAAGATAAAGGGTTGGCCGCGTCAGGAAGTCGAGAAGAACGCCATTGATCTGCTGACGCGAGTCGGTCTTGCTCATCGCCTGCATGCGTACCCCGACGAATTGTCGGGTGGACAGCAGCAACGGGTGGCAATTGCCCGTGCACTAGCGTTGAAGCCGAAGGTGTTGTTCCTCGACGAGGTGACGGCCGCGCTCGACCCCGAACTCGTGAACGAAGTGCTGGATACGATCCGGCAACTCGCATCCGACGGCATCACGATGTTTATCGTGTCGCACGAAATGAGTTTCGTACGGGAAGTCTCGTCAAAAGTCGTGTTTATGGCGGGCGGTCATGTGATTGAATCCGGCACGCCGCAGCAGATATTCGATGCGCCTCAGGAGGCGCGGACACGAGAGTTCGTCGGCAAGATATTGCGGCACTAACGAGTTCGATGAACGTGCCCGGATTGCTGAAACTGCCCTAACTGTAGGTACCTTCTGCGAGGCGCTCGAGTACGAACCGGCGTAGATTCTGCAAGTGTTGACGGACGGCCGCGCGAGATGCTTCGGCGTCGTCCGCCAGATAGGCTTCGAGAATAGCCAGATGTTCGGCACGATCTTCTTCGATACGATTGAACGGTGTCACCAGTTCGAACAGACGGCTATTGGTGCGCACCAGATCGATCATATGCGCCAGCACGTCATTGCCGCTCGCGCGCGCCATCATGCTATGCACCTGGTCGTCCAGTTGCCAGTGGGTCTGTTCCTGCTGGCCGTTGCCCAGCGCCTTGATCTTCTTGATCAATTGCTGAACGACCTTTTTCTCGATCTTGCCGATGGCGAGACCAATCGCTTCCGCCTCCAGTAACTCGCGAACTTTCATTGCCTGAAAGTACTCCTGCGCGCTGACAAAGCGCACGGAGTACGAGCGGGCACCCGCACGGACTAGCAGCCCTTCGCCTTCGAGGCGCAGCAACGCTTCGCGCATTGGCGTGCGAGAGATGTTGAGTTCTTCGGCAAGACGCCCTTCGACGACAGGGCCGCCGCTGCGCAACGCTTTATCGAGAATCATGCGGCGCAATGCGTGATACGCCAGGTCGCCCAATTTCTCGGGGTTTGGGGAAGAGGAATTAGCCACGCTGCCTCGCGGAAGTTATACCGCAAGTATACGTTTTGTATGCGGTTCCGCAAGAGAGATGGCACACGGTTGCTCTCTCACGTAGCACAGTAGGGATAATTTACTGTGGTTGACTAACGCTGCCCTGGAGCATGCACGACAGTTGTGCGGCGGAAATCGAAAGCCAAATAGAAGAGAAGCGACACACCTCTCCTATCTCGGGTGATTGTCAGCGCCTGTTGTTCCATTTCGTGTGGAATCCCTACCCGACTGAAGCTCTCGTCGTGGCTCGACGGCAAGCTCCCGCGCTTCACGCGTACCGGCCGCCGCGCTGTACGAAGCTCAGCGCGAGCACCGCGAAAATCAGCACGCCGGTGGCGACCTGTTGCCAATAAAAATTCCATCCGATCAGCAACAAGCCGTTGGCAACGAGGCTGATCAGCAGGACTCCCAGCAGCGTGCCGGTGACACCGGGTCGCCGCGTCGGAGAAAGCGTCGTGCCGATGAACGTCGCGCCAATCGCGTTGAGCAGAAACCCGTTTCCCGCCTGAGGCACGTACGCCTTCACCGTCGACGACAACAGCACGCCGACCACCCCATAGATCAACGCACTGGCGATAAAGGTCCACGAAATGATCGCGCCCACCGGGAGTCCCGAGTAACGCGCGACGCCCGGCTGCTCTCCGAGTGCGCTCGCGTGCCGCCCGAACACCGAGCGGGCCAACACCACGTGGACCGCGACCGCGAGCAGCGCGACGACGCATAACGGCACGGGTACTCCCCAAAGTGCGCCGTGAGCCAGTTCGCTGAAATAGGACGACAACGGTACGCTCAACAGATAGACGGGTTGTCCGCCATCGGTGGCGAGTTGCTGGACCGTCTGTCCGATGAACAACGTGCCGAGCGTCGCGAGGAACGGCGCAATGCCCAGGCTCGCAATCAGCACGCTGTTCAATGCGCCGACTGTGAGCGCAGCCGCGAGCCCGCCAACGAGGGCGATGGGCAGACTCGTCTGATGTGCGCTCAGCAAGACGAACACGAGACTGGCAACGTCGATCGACGTGCCTAGTGACAGATCGATTGCACCAATCGATAAGGCCAGCGTCATCCCAAGCGAGGCAATCGCCAGTAGCGCGAAATTGTTGAGCAGGACATCCGCGAGATTGGCGGGGCGTGCAAAACCCGGAGCGACAATCGCGAAGAAGGCGACTACGGCAAGCAGCGCGATTATCAGCGCGTAGCGTTGCAGATGGGCAATCCGTTCAATCATTCGCATGGTTCCCGGTGTGGCTTCGACGGATCACAGCGGTGGTCGCAACGACGAACAGAATCAGCGCGCCCTCGACGCCGTTGACCCAATAGCTCGACACATTGTCGAGTTGAAAGCCGTTGTTGATGATGCCGATAAACAGCACGGCGAGTAGGGTGCCCGGAATAGTGGGTACGAGCCGCCGCGAGAACACGACACCCAGCAGGGCGGCGGCAACGACCGCCAGCAGGTTCTCGCCAGCGCCCGGCGAACTACCGCTCAACAACGCCGACGATGCCAGCGCCGCGAGCGCAGCCGCGATACCGCTGAGGACGTAGCTTGCCCCGACATAGCGTCGGGTCGCGATCCCCGCCGCCCGGGCCGCGTCGCGATGCGCACCGGTAGCGCGAAGTCGCAAGCCGAACGGCGTGTAGTGAATCAGCGTGGTAAAAAGCGCGGCGACGATGACCAGGGCGTAAGCGAGATGCGGCACGTTGAACCGGTCGCTGTCCAGCAGGAACGCCATCACCGGCGACGCAACTGGAACGGAGGTGTTCTGCGTGAGGACGAGTTCGAGCCCTGCGGCTATATTCATCGTGGTCAGCGTGGCGAGTAGCGGAAAGATGCCGAGCACGATGACGGCAAATGCGT
This sequence comes from Paraburkholderia sp. GAS333, assembly GCF_050435665.1. Lineage (NCBI taxonomy): Bacteria > Pseudomonadati > Pseudomonadota > Betaproteobacteria > Burkholderiales > Burkholderiaceae > Paraburkholderia > Paraburkholderia sp. GAS333. The sequence goes on along the minus strand of NZ_JBNDKS010000007.1, from coordinate 41,456 downwards.
TCAGCACGCCGAGGGCCGCACCGGCCGCGACGGTGAGCGCGAGCGCCGCGCTTTCGGGCAGACCGTGGCGCAGCGTCACGGCATAGACTGCGGCGCACCAGCCCATGTTCGCCGCGATAGACAGATCGAGCCCGCCCTTGATCGGGTCCGCACCGCCGCCAATCAGCACCGCTGTCAGCCCAAAGCCGAGAATGCCGACGACAACCGATTGCTGCATCACGTTCGCCAGATTGCTCACGCTCAGAAACAGCGGCGAACTCGCGGCGAACGAAAAGAACACCACCGCAAAGGCCAGCACGGCACCTCCGCGTAGCCAGAACTGCGCGCCGAACCATCCCGCCGGCAGTGCGAGACGGGGGCGTGGGGAGGCACTGTCGAGCGCGTTGCTCATGCTGCGGTTTCCTTGGGCAAAGGTAGTCCGGTGGTTGGCGTTATGTCGGGGGGCGTGGCACTACGTGCGCCCGTGGCCCAGGCAAGCACGTCCTGACTGTCGGCCTCTCGCGAGATCAGTTCCTTGACGATGCGTCCACGCGTCATCACCAGAACCCGGTCGGTCACCTCGAGTAGCTCGATCAGGTCGCTCGAAAACAGCAGGACTGCCGCGCCCTCATTCGCAAGCCGGTCGAGCAGTCGATAAATCTCGGCCTTCGCACCGATGTCGACGCCCACGGTCGGCTCGTCGAGCAGATAAACCGGTGCCGCGTGACTCGATCCGCGTATCAGCCATTTCGCCAACGCCACCTTCTGCTGGTTGCCGCCTGATAGATGACGCACGGGTGCTTCCGCGCCGGGCGTGCGTATATTGAGCGCGTCGATCATCTGACGCACGGCGGCGCGCTCATTGCTTCTGCCGATCAGTCCGAAGCGGCTGAACCGCGCAAGATTCGGCAGCGTGATGTTTTCGCGCACACTCAGCGACGGAGCGACGCCATGTGCGCGACGGTCCTCGGGAACAAAGGCGATACCGGCTCGCACTGCATCGGCAGGCCGTCGCAGGCGAAGCGGTTTGCCGTCGATGGCGATCTCGCCGCGTACATTTCGCTCCAGACCGAACAGGCTGCGCACGAGTTGCTTGCCGCCAGAGCCGAGCAGGCCCGTCACGCCCACGATTTCACCGCGCCGCAACTCGAACGACACCTGTTCGAAGCGGTTGTCCGCGCTGAGCCCCTGTACCGACAGCAACGGCCTGCCGACGGTTCGTGCGGGCCGTGCGGTGCGCCTGGCCAGTTCGACGCCGATCATGGCGTTGACCAGCGTCTCGGTCGATGTCGTGCGGGCGTCGACATGGGCAACATCCTTGCCGTCGCGCAACACCGTGACGCGATCGCAGATCGCCGCGATCTCATTCAGGTGGTGGGAAACGTAGAGAATCGTCAGGCCACGTTGACGCAGGTGGTCGATGGTCTGAAGTAATCGTCCGACTTCGCGATTGACGAGCGCCGCCGTGGGTTCATCGAAAACCAGAATGCGCGGTTCGCGCATCAGCGCACGGCAAATCTGCACGATCTGCTGCTCGGCGACGCTCAACTCGGCGATCAACCGGTTGGGTGCAAGATCGATGTCGAAGTGCGTGGCGATCGCGGCGCGCGCCTCACGTTGCATCCGGCGCACATCGAGGATGCCGGCAGCGGAGCGGTGCCGGCCGAAGCGGCCGCCACGCTTGCCGCCATTGCCGAGTGTCGGCTCGCTGCCGATCAGCAACGCCTCGGCCACGGTGAACGTGGCGGGCAGCAGGCGCTCCTGATGGATGAAGCCGATCTGCGAAAGTGCGTCGCGCGACGCGCTTCCGGTCAGACTCACGTCCACGCCGTCAACCGCGATCGCGCCGCTATCGGCTGAGTGCAGCCCGGCGAGAATCTTGATCAGCGTCGATTTACCGGCACCGTTCTGCCCGATCAGACCGTGCACCGTGCCGCGTTCAACCGCCAGCGACGCGCCCCGAAGTGCGGGTACGCCGTTGAACTCCTTGACGATATCGCGCAGCGCGAGGGCAGGGGCGGCCACGTCCGCTGTCATTTCGCTGCGACAACGCCGTTCTGCGCGACTTGTCCGAGGGTCTGCTGAATGGAGCCGGCATTGTCTTTCGTGACGAGAATCGACGGCACGTACGTGTACGGCGGCAAATCTTTCTGACCCGCCAGATAACGCGCGACATTGTCGACGGCGGTCTTGCCGATCAATGCGGGCTGTTGCGCGACGACGGCCGCAGCGCTCGACTTCTGGTCCTTGACCAGGTTGACCACATCGGGACTGCCGTCCACCGCGTAGGTTTTGATTTCGGAGCGATGCGCGGCGTCCACCGCTTGCGTTGCGCCGACCTGTGGCACGTCCCAGGCCGCCCAGATCGCCGAAACCTGACCCTTCGGATACTTCGCGAGCAGCTGGCTGACCTGCGCATACGCGCTCTGCACCGTGTTTGGAATGACGTCGCGCAGTTCGGGTTCGATGATGTGAACCTTCGGGTAGTACTTCAATACCGCCTTCAGCTGGTCATAGCGGATCGCGCAAACGGGTACCCCGTAGAAGCCGTTGAAGACGAGGATGTTGCCTTCGCCGTGGATGTCGTTGACGAGCTTCAGCGCCAGCTGTTCGCCAATGAAGAAGTTGTCCGACGTGGTGTCGTTCAGGCTCGACGGCGACGCGGTATCGATCGTGAAGAGCGGTATGCCCGCCTGGCGGATTTTCTGCAACCACGGCTCCAGCACACTGGCCGTGCCGAGCTGTTCGACGATTGCGTCCGGCTTCTGCGCGATCAGCGTCTGGATCTGCGCAATCTGTCGGTTGTCGTTACGGCCGGCATCAAGCGCGATCGGCGTGCCGCCCAGGCGTTTGACTTCGTCGACCGCGCCTTGATAGGCCTTCAGGTCCCAGTAGTGATCGGTGCCCGCAGCCGTGATGCCGATCCGTTTGCCCTTGAGCGAGGGCACGTTTTTGTCCGCTGTGTCGTCCTGCGCGCGGGCAGAGACCTGGGCACCGAAGGCGGAAACAGCCAGCAGCGCGAGGAGGGTGTGTCTCAGTGTGTCGTGTAGGTTTTTCATGTCTTCATGTCGTGAATCAGGGAAGGCCGGGAGGCTTGCCCGACGACTCTAAACAACATGAGGGCGATGCTGAAACCAACTAATCCCGCTATCGATATGAACGGGTTGCTGAGGTGCTTAGCAATTTACGGAAGATAACGCGACTGGCATGCGGCGGCCCGCGTAAGGGGGCGCGACTATTCCTGCGTGCCGGGCAGCTGGGAGGGATGTTGGGTTGACCAATTCGATTTTCATAAAAAAAACGCTGCAGGTTCGACACCTGCAGCGCTTTTTTTCGTGAGCCATAACGCGCAGTGCGCCATGGCTCGCCATCACATTTACATGGCGACGGTATCTGCCACGTCCTTGAAGTCTTCGATCTGGTCGAAGTTCATGTATTGGTAGATTTGATCGCTACTCGCGGTCAGCACGCCCATGTCGGCCATGTATTCCTCTTTGGTCGGAATCTTGCCCAGACGCGAGCAGATGGCGGCCAGTTCGGCCGAGCCGAGATACACGTTCGTGTTCTTGCCCAGACGGTTCGGGAAGTTACGGGTCGACGTGGACATGACCGTCGCGCCTTCGCGCACCTGTGCCTGGTTGCCCATGCACAGCGAGCAGCCCGGCATTTCGGTGCGCGCACCGGCCGTGCCGAACACGCCGTAGTGGCCCTCTTCGGTCAGTTGCTTCTGATCCATCTTGGTCGGCGGCGCGACCCACAGCTTGACCGGAATGTCGCGCTTGCCTTCCAGCAGCTTCGACGCGGCGCGGAAGTGACCGATGTTGGTCATGCACGAACCGATGAACACTTCGTCGATCTTGGCACCGGCGACGTCGGACAGCGTCTTCACGTCGTCCGGGTCGTTCGGGCAGGCAACGATCGGCTCGTGGATGTCGGCGAGGTCGATCTCGATGACGGCGGCGTACTCAGCGTCCGCGTCCGGCGACAGCAGTTGCGGGTCGGCGAGCCAAGCTTCCATTGCCTTGATGCGGCGCTGGAGGCTACGCGGGTCCTGATAACCCTGCGCGATCATCCACTTGAGCAGCGTGACGTTGCTGTTCAGGTACTCGATGATCGGTTCCTTGTTCAGGTGCACCGTGCAACCCGCAGCCGAACGCTCGGCGGATGCATCGGACAACTCGAATGCCTGCTCGACCTTCAGATCGGGCAGACCTTCGATTTCCAGAACGCGGCCCGAGAAAATGTTCTTCTTGCCCTGCTTGGCGACCGTCAGCGTGCCTTGCTTGATTGCGTACAGCGGGATCGCGTTGACGAGGTCGCGCAACGTGACGCCCGGCTGCATCTTGCCCTTGAAGCGAACCAGCACCGATTCCGGCATATCCAGCGGCATCGTGCCGGTGGCTGCGGCGAACGCGACCAGACCCGAACCTGCGGGGAAGCTGATGCCGATCGGGAAGCGCGTGTGCGAATCGCCGCCGGTGCCGACCGTGTCCGGCAGCAGCATGCGGTTCAGCCACGAGTGGATCACGCCGTCGCCCGGACGCAGCGCGATGCCGCCACGATTGCTGATGAAGTTCGGCAGCGTCTGGTGCGTCTTGACGTCGACCGGCTTCGGATAAGCGGCGGTGTGGCAGAACGACTGCATGACGAGGTCGGCGGAGAAGCCGAGGCACGCCAGGTCTTTCAGTTCGTCGCGGGTCATCGGGCCGGTGGTGTCCTGCGAGCCGACCGAGGTCATCTTCGGTTCGCAGTAGGTGCCCGGGCGCACGCCCTGGCCTTCCGGCAGGCCGCATGCACGGCCGACCATCTTCTGCGCGAGCGAGAAGCCCTTGGCGCTGCTTGCCGGCTGTTGCGGCAGGCGGAACAGGGTGGACGGAGCCAGGCCGAGCGCTTCACGTGCCTTGGCAGTCAGGCCACGGCCGATGATGAGGGGAATCCGGCCGCCAGCGCGCACTTCGTCGAACAGCACGTCGGACTTGACCTGGAATTCGGCGATGACCGCGCCGTTCTTCAGTGCCTTGCCTTCGTAGGGACGCAGTTCGACCACGTCGCCCATTTCCATTTGCGACACATCGAGTTCGATGGGCAGCGCGCCCGCGTCTTCCATGGTGTTGTAGAAGATCGGCGCGATCTTGCCGCCGAGGCACACGCCGCCGAAGCGCTTGTTCGGGATGAAGGGGATGTCTTCGCCCGTGAACCACAGCACCGAGTTGGTGGCCGACTTGCGCGACGAGCCCGTGCCGACCACGTCGCCGACGTAGGCGACCAGATGGCCTTTTTCTTTCAGCGATTCGATGAACTTGACCGGTCCGCGCTTGCCGTCTTCTTCGGGCGTGATGCCCGGACGCGCGTTCTTCAGCATGGCCAGCGCGTGCAACGGGATATCCGGGCGGGTGGTCGCGTCCGGCGCCGGCGAGAGGTCGTCGGTGTTGGTTTCGCCCGTCACCTTGAACACGGTGATGGTCAGGCTTTGCGGCACTTCCGGGCGGCTCGTGAACCATTCGGCGTCGGCCCAGCTTTTCAACACGGCCTGTGCGTTGGCGTTGCCCTTGTCGGCGAGTTCCTTGACGTCGTGGAACGCGTCGAACATCAGCAAGGTTTTCTTCAGCGCTTCGGCGGCAACCGTGCCCACTTCCGCGTCAGACAGCAGTTCGATCAGCGGCTGGATGTTGTAACCGCCAAGCATGGTGCCGAGCAGTTCCGTGGCGCGAGCGCGCGAGATCAGTGTGCAGGGGGATTTGCCCTGCGCGACGGCAGCGAGGAAGCCGGCCTTCACGCGGGCGGCCTCGTCGACCCCGGCGGGCACGCGGTTGGTGATCAGGTCGAGCAGGGTCTGCTCTTCGCCTGCGGGCGGGTTGTTGAGAAGTTCCACCAGGTCGGCGGTTTGCTGTGCGGTCAGCGGCAGGGAAGGAATACCGAGCGCCGCCCGTGTGGCTACGTGAGCGCGAAAGTTTTCAAGCATGAGGAACCGGCTGTGTTGGCGTTTTGGGGGAGGGCTTCCCGGCCCGCCGTGGCTGTGCCGGGGAGTGCTATCGGCTAAATTTTAATGGGGATAGGTAGTATGTGTCAAACGTCTTATATCTTATATAAGAGTTGGGTGTCACGGGATGGGTTTTGAGAGGCCGGAAGTCGGTGGCTTTACGATGTGTATGGTTTGAAAGTCGGTGAAATTCGGGCTTGGCGGGCTTGTTATTTACGCCTGCCACCGTGCCCGTGCTGTGTCTGGTCTGCCTGAATTGCATGCCCCCTTCACGCAGGAGCTCCAGAGCAGACGCTGGCTCTTGCGAACCGTCACCGCTTTCGTCACAACGATTCATCAGCCAGGCTGCAATCTCGGCATCGTTCAAGTCAGGCGAGCGCCTTGCCTCAAAACTGACGTTTTCGTCGCCTACTCTCGCGAGGTTGCCCTTTATCGGGCAGCCCGCCTCGCGCGCCTTCACACGGAGAGAGACATGTCGACGAAATGCATCGCGTTTTCGAATAATGATGTGATTCTGATTGCCTGGACGTTCGCGGATAAGCTCAAGGATTGCGTGGGTTGCGACGTTCGGCGCATTCCAGCCAGTTCAGCGAACACCGCCAGCGACGAAGCGCAGGGCGAGTCGTTACCCGCCATGGCGAGTTTTCCGGGTGATCCTGCCGCAGGCAAGGGCGGCCGGACCACCGCGCAGGCGCCCATCCAGAAACTCTTCTGGAAAGACCTGTATGTGACGGATCTCGCGTCGCCGGGGCCGTACATCTACCAGATCATTCCGCTGAAGGGAAGTTTCGACGCCAAGGGTGTCCCCACGCTCACTCCGTATCCGGACGTGCGGCCGCTCTTCTCAAATCCCGTGACGCTATCCGAAGACCACGGCCCTACCGGCGCGGAATCTTCATTGAAGGCTTATTTCAACCGGGGAATTCTCGCCACCCAGGCGCTCACTCACGAAGTGCCCGTTAGCAAACGTACGGGAGCGCCCGATAAAGGCGCGCTGTTAAAACGGATAGCCGACCCGAAAGACGCGCTGCGCAAATCTCTAGCGAGCGATCTCCTGACTGCGTTGCCCGCACTGCTTGTCGAAGCGAATAAGGAAGGCGGGAATTGTTATGCCGCTCTCTACGAGTTGAATGACGAAGAACTGGAGTCGTACCTGATTGGCAACAAGCGGCTGCACCTCATCCTGTCGAACACTTTCGATAGCGACAGCGGTGACCCCGATAAAGAAAACAAGCCGGCGAGAAAGTCTCTGCATCAATCCGGCGTCGATATCCTTGATCGAATCCTGCCTGATGGCAGCCATATCGGTCATAACAAGTTTGTCCTTTACCTGGACGGCAAGGGCAAGCCCGCCGCCGTGCTGACCGGCTCGACCAACTGGACGTCCACTGGACTTTGCGCGCAAACGAATAACAGCCTGATCATCCGTTCTCCAAGCGTCGCGCAGGCCTATTCGGATTACTGGGACAGACTGAAGCAGGATACCGACGACGCCAATGGCGACGCACACGCGTTGCAGGGAAAAACCTTCCGCACCGAAAATGAAACGCCGGTCAAAGTCGATGTCCCCGGAGCGGCGGAAGCGACCGTCTGGTACTCACCGAACACGTTGCAGAAAAACAAGCCCAAAAATCCCACTGCACCGGTCGATATGGCCGCCGTCGAGGAGCTGATCAAGGCGGCAAAACATGCCGTCCTGTTCCTGTGTTTTGATCCGGGTAAGCCGAGCGTTATCGAGGCGGCGGCCGAGGCTCTCGTCGCCAATCCCAATCTGTTCATACGCGGCGCGCTGACCAACGTCGAACGTGCGGGTAACTTCGTCATTGATCTGCACGACAACAACCGGAAACCAGATGATCCTGCACAGGTCATCCCGGCCACCGCGATCGACGACACCTTTGGCATGTGGGAAAAGGAACTGCTTAATGCGGGTCACGCGGTCATTCACGACAAGATCGTGGTCATCGATCCGTTCGACCCGAAAAACTGCACGGTGGTGGTGGGCAGCCACAATCTCGGGTACAAGGCGTCGTTCACCAACGATGAGAATTTCCTTGTCATCAAGGGAAATCAGAGCCTCGCGCGCGCTTACACCGTCCATGTTCTCGATGTGTACGACCACTATCGTTGGCGATATCTGCTTGCGCAGTACGGAACCAAAGATAGCTGGCAAGGGCTTCAGCCAAACGACAATTGGCAAAACAAGTACTTCCCTGCGTCAGGAAAAAAGCCGGACGCGGAATTGACCTTCTGGCTGTCTGCCTCTGATTAAGCGCAGTCGCCGCGCCGGATCTTTAATGTTCGGCGCGGCCAGATATAACCGCATGCTTCATTAATTCGTCACAAAAGAGGCGGATGGAAAAGGGCGGTGTGATAAGGTCTGAGCGAAACATGTTCTCGTCCGACCTTGGGGTTGAAATGGATCTGGATAGTGACTGGCGCCTGCCACGACCCAACACCCGATTGAAAGTATTGCGGCGACCGGCCGCTTCGTCACTTGCCGAAACGGAATCCGTTGCCGGCACCTTCTCGTTACTGGCGACGCCGGTGATTGCCGAAGCGGTGCAAAGCGCAAGAGCGTTATCCGCGAAAAGCGATGCCGAGGGTTTTCATCAACTTCGCGTCGCTTTCAGAAAGCTGCGTGCTCTGTACTGGGCCTACTCACCGTATCTTGGAGCAGAGGTGACTGCGGAGGCCGTCGAAGAATTCAGGCGTCTCGCTGCGGTGGCAGGCGGCACGCGTGACTGGGACATCGTCGGCGATCTCCTGAGTGCCGCGCAGGAGTCGGGAACCTCGCTCGAACCGCTCATGGACGCAGTCAGGCAGAAGCGTGCACAGGCGGTTGCGGATAGCCAGGCCTTGATCAAAAGTGCCGATATTGAAGCGTTTCTGCACGCTGTTCTGCTTGGCGCGCAAACCACGCTGCAGTCGTGTTGCAGTGATCTGCCCATTCGGACATTCGCTAAAAAGCGCGTCCGACTGGCGCGACGCACGCTGCAAAAGCGCAGTAAGCGTGCGGCACGTGGCGAGCCTACTCACGAGGAAGATCTTCACGACGTCCGCAAGGCAGGCAAGAAGCTCAGGTATCTGCTCGAATTCTTTCAGCCCGTTCTCAACGATAGTCGCGGACGCGACATCAAGGCATTGACGTCAGTGCAAAATAAGCTGGGACAGTTCAATGACATTGCCGCGAGTGAATCCCTGATTCGCAGTTCGACATTCAACGAGGTTCCCGCTGGAGTTCTTCAGGAATCACTCCAATGGTTGGCGAAGCAGAAATGCCGGCGTATGCGTGCCGCGTCCCGGCGGGTTCGGGCGATGGCTCGCTGAGGCTGTCGCGAGTCGGAACGCCAGGATAGAACTGCCGTAGTGTTCGACCGCGTTGCCCGCACGCAAGTCCTGCGTCATCATCGATCCGCCTGCGCTGTCACGAGTTTGTCAAGAGTCGGCCTTGAATGCAATGAGGTCATTGGCGTGGTTCGGCTTCACAAATGCGCTTGATAAGCGGCGTGAGCGCACGCTACTCGCTCGGATGTGCGAGTCGATGAGTCAATCAGCTTTCACGTGTGGCGAGCTTCCACCGGCGATCAACCAGCGGATTGCGATACCGCTAAAAGCGACTGAGTCATCTAGGTCCCCTAACGAATCAAACGGGTCGGGGCGCCGCCCTATACGACAGAAAGAACAGCAGGATCTCCGGAGCGCCAGACGTTGTCGACCGTATTCCGCGTGATGACCCAGATGTCTCCCTCTCTCGCCAACTCGACGTCGTAGCGATTCTTCATCAGATAATGGCGCGTGTGATCGTTCCGTGGGACGTGCTGGGCTTCCACGAGCGCGTCCAGGTGTGCTTGATCGCCGTCGATAGTGACACGCGGGTTTGTCACAGAGTGCGTCGTATCCAGTGTCGCAAGGGAGGTGGTCAAAGCCGCGACGATAACGTCTCTGCCCTCGATGACCGGATAGTCGAACCCGGCTTTAGCAGCAGCCGGACGGAAGTCCGATATCGCGTTCTCTGCGAGAGACGACGATAAAAGGCTTTCGTCACGAAGATCGATGCCGGCGGTAAAACGATAGAGGGCATCGACGACCGCAAGCTTGTCTGCGGTCTCGCTGATTAGTGATGTCGATAGGGTCATGGGAGTTGTCCTTGCTGTTCCGGAGGCTTGCAAAGTGAAGCCGTCCCCGGCATCGGCGCGTTTGCATGCGCCAGGTGTTGCGCTGCGACGGTTAATCGAGATCGGCGTCGATGCGCTCGATGAGGCCGTTAGCGTCGGCAGTGATCTTGAGCGTCCCGATCTCGTGACCAAAGTCGCCGGTAAAATCGAGGCAAACGAGCGCGTTGGAGTTGTCCAGCCTCTCGAACGATAAAAGCTTGCTGGTGGTTTTATAACCAACGAAGAACTGTTCGAGGTAAAGGCGAATACCTTCAGTGCCGACAAAGGCATCGCCAACCGAAACATCGTCAATGACAGCGTCGGACGTGAAAAGGATCAGCGCGCTCTCGACGTCGAAAGCGTTAGCGGCCTGGATGAATGTATCGACGAGCTTCTGCATGGGCGGCTCCTTACAGGTCGGTGATGCTGGTGTCGGCGATTGACCTCGCGAAGCCGTTGCCAAACAGCAGCGCGGGGGTCTGGAAACCCGGACGGACCTCGCCGGACAGCACGCGCCGGCCTGCCTCGGCGGCAGCGGTCGCCGTGAACGTGTAGCCATTGACCGTATCGAGAACCGATCGGACGACCGTGCCGTCGGAGTCAGTGACCTCGACCACGGCCTGATACCGATTGGCCAACCGTTCCTGCTCGCTCGGTCCGTCTGGAAGCGTCGAGAGATCTCCTTGCGGAAATCCGTCGCCCGTCACGTGGACGAAGGTCTCAATGTCCGGAACCTTTGTCGACCGCCAGAGGGTGATGAGATCGGGAAGCGTCACCTGAAAGCAGTCGACGGCACCCTTGCCGAAGTCGAGTTTGCAGATGGCTCCGGCTGACCGGACAACAAGCTTTCCGTCTGCACGCGCCAGAGTTTCGGCGGTGACGCTTTCCATGGCGCTGAGGGCCGAGCCTCGGGACAGACCACCTGAGACATGCAAGGCCACCTTGATACACGAGGGATTCTTCGTTCTCGCAACCGCGTGTCCGGCAAGGCAGCCGAGCATCGCGACGCTGCCTCCGCTGCCCGGCAGGAGCATGACGCCAGCAATTACAGCCTCGACGTCGAGCACTTCCGCCCGACGATAGCCGTCAAGTTCCGCGGCGACGTCGAGATAATGGACACCATTGCGGATACCGGCTTTCATCATCACTTCGGCGGTCCGGATGAACGGGCCCGCGCAGTTGAGGAGAACGCCGACGTCGTCCAGTGACCGATCAATCACCGTGGTGTCGTCGAGTGTGAAGACCCGATACTCGACATCGAGCGTCGCCGCGAGCGCTGCAAGCGTGGCTTCGTTGCGTCCTGCAAGGATAAGCGGGGTGCCCGCTGTCGCGGCGTGTTCGGCCGCCATACGGCCGGTGTAGCCCGTCGCGCCGTAAATCATGAGTTTCTTCATGTCAGTGCTGCCATTCCTTGTAGACGAATTCGAGGGTGTAGCCGTCGGGGTCGCGAACCTGAGCCGCGTAGTAGCGAGGGTCGTAGTGAAGCTGCGGAGCGGGCGGATGGACTTCGGTGGCGCCTGCCGAGATCGCTGCCGTGAAGGCCGCATCGACCTCGCGCTGGCCATTGGCGACGAAACCGACATGGGCTGCGCGGCCTTCGACCGTACCTTCACGCAGCCAGAAGAACACGCGGCCGTTCGCGCCGAAACCCTTGAGATCGGGATGACCGGCAGGGCCTTGACTGCCGTCGTAGTCGAGCGCATGGACGATGCCGAGCGGTGCAAGCGTCTTCTCGTAGAACGCAATCGAGCGGTCGATATCGCTCACAGATAGAAAGACGTGGTCGAGCATGATTCCTTCTCCTTTATTAGATGATGTAGCCGCCGGCCACTTCGATGTTCTGGGCGTTGATCCAGCGGTTCTCTTAGGACAGCAGGCTGGCGATGACGCCGCCGACTTCGTCCGGGTTGGTGTTGTAAGTGACGACCACGCCCATCCCGCGTTTCGCGCATTCGAGTGCGGTGCTGGCCCCAATGCCGCGACTGCTTCCGGTCACGATGACGATCTTCATGCATCTCTCCTGCTATGTATGGTGTAACAGGAGACTACGGATATCGATCACCATGCACTCACCCGATCCTCCTCGAAACTTGCCTATTTCTGCTTTCTCCTTGCTTACCCAGGTGGCCCCTGTTAGGGTCGGACGATGGACAAGCAACTGCAAGAACTGAGAGCACTGGCTTCCGGGGCCGAGAACAGGCGCACGGAAACCGGCATTCCGCGTATCGCGATGGTCCAGGGTGAAATCCCCGAGCACCAGCTCGCCGCTGTCTACGATCCAATGGTCAACCTGATCCTGACGGGATCCAAAACGATGACGGTCGGCGACCGGACCTTTCGCTATGATCCGGCGACCTACTTCGTCATGTCTGTCGATCTGCCGGCCGTCGGGTCCGTCCATCCGGCCGCGACTGGCGAACCGTATCTTGCGGTCAGCCTGACTCTCGACTCCGCTATCGTCGCGGCGCTTATCCGCGATTTGCCCGCGCAGGTCTGCAGCACGCTGTTCGGTTCGGGGTTCTCGGTTGCGCCGGTTAATGGCGAGCTTCTCGACGCCTGGATTCGAATGCTCCGGCTGATGGAGCGGCCGGACGAGATCGCAGTGCTCGCGCCGGCTTACGAGCGGGAGATTCTGTTCCGGGTGCTTCAGGGGCCGCTCGGCTGGATGCTGCGAGACATCGCATCGCCGGACACGGCGCTTGCGCGGATCGGAGTCGCAATCAACTGGATACGACGCAACTTTACCGAGCCGATCAGGGTGGATGCGCTGGCCGAAATGGCGGCATTGAGCGTGTCGGCGTTTCATCGCCATTTCAAGGCAGTGACGGCGTTAAGTCCGTTGCAGTATCAGAAGCGAATCCGGTTGTTGCACGCGCGGTCGCAACTGATCTCAGGGCAGGGAAGCGCGACGTCGATCGCATTCGGGGTGGGCTACGAAAGCCCTAATCAGTTCAGCCGGGAATATGCCCGTCTGTTCGGCCTGCCGCCTTCCAGAGACCTTGCGAGAGCGACGCAAGAACTTCGGAACGTATGAGAGCCGTGCGAAAGATCTGGCTCGGGCGGTTTTGGCCCCGTGAATCGGACATTCCACGTGAACCTTCGTTGAAAGGTATGACGCGGTCATCCGTATTCGGCCGCTCGATCATCAGGTATCTGAATGGTTTGGCCGATAGAACCCGTTAGTTGGCGGAGTAGGGACATGACAAAAAGGCTTGCCAGAAAAGGGTTTCAGGCGTTCGAGCAATGTCCGTGGAAATCTCACGCGGGATTAGCATTCGCATGATCCACGACGAAATTGATCCATGGAATAGGTCGATGATCCTGAGATTGGCGGCGCCGGAACCTCGGCGAACTTTTCAGGGAACGATTCCCTATTCGGCCATTGCGGTCACTGGGGCGTGCCGCTTGTGCGTCAGCAATGTGGCGGAATGCTGACGCTGGCCACAGCGACCAATTCAACGGCAGCATCCTGCATTTACGAACTCACCCTCCCGACCCACTTCGGTCAGATGACTTTCTCCAAACCGGTCACCCAGCCAGATTCAGATTTTCGATCTGGAGCATCGATAAGCAGGCGCTGGGAACCTCATCCTATCGGCCAGTTTGAGACGTTCGGATCAGCTGCTAGATCGTCGAATTTGTGGGCACATTGAAGGCTTACCTGCATCCGCGCGATGCACGTCCCAAGACTTCTAAGCCGGTGCAACCACCTCGACTTTAATGCGATCAGGATCCTCGCAATAGAGTGCGTAGTGTTCTGGTCCACCGGCGAATGGGTGCCGATCTTCGTACAGGAGGCGGAAATTGTTCTCCCGTATCCAAAGCGTTATCTCATCGACCTGCTGGCGTGAGGCAGCAGAGAATGCAAGATGATTCAATCCGACGCGTCTACGATCGTGTCCGTCCGCCGACAGCGACTCGCTGGCTTGAACAAAAACAATATATGTGTCATCGAGTTTGTAACTCCGGCCGCTGTCCCAAGCTTGGTATTCGACATATGCAAATCGCTCGAGAAGTGGCTTCCAGAATTTTAGCGAGACTTTTAGTGAAGCGACGTTTAGCTCAATGTGGTGCAGCCTACCGGGTAAGGGCATGAGTGGTGACTCCGATGACTCAATGAGCGCCTACGCTGCCGTAATTATTTTTCGTTCGCAAGTGGGACAAAGGAAAAATTTCCTGCGCAAGCTTCATATGGTGTCCACACGCAGCGGACGACATCGCGAACGTTTGCTCTCTGCGGTCTTGATCGTCCCATATGCGCCGTCAAGACTCATTCACCTCCTTCCGAAACCCGACACTCGCCCGCATCGCAATCCGAGCGACTGAAAAGCGGTGCGTCGCTGTCGCGCGGCAGCTGAACTACGAACATCGGCAGTCGCGCGAACTCTGCTCATGGTGAGTCCGTCAAGTTGCAGCCACGATGCGTCATTCCTGAGCCTTCCCGTTGGGACGGTCAAACTTCGGTTGTGCCGGGTAATCCGCTATTCGACCTGGCGGATATTCCCGGCAGTTGTTATTCATCGGTCGAACTTGATCAAGTCCTTGAAGATCAGTTGCCCCCAGCTAGTTCCGCGAGCATGAACGAGCAGCCCGCCTTCAGAAGTCCCGCCAAGTTCGACTGGCGCGAAACCGAGTCTTGCCGCAAGCGCACCAACTTCCGTTGCGGCGCGGTTGTCGTCGCTCGAGAGAAACACGACTCTCCGGCCACCGTGTACGGCCGGGTCCTGGCCAAGGACGGCCGCGACCAGATGGTTGAAGCCTTTGACCAGATCGGCCCCGGTGAACGCCTTCGCGACGACCGCCGAGGATGGGAGCCCGTCCAGCTCCTCAAGCGGGGCTTGAGTGTTCATTGCGTCGATGATGATCTTCCCTTTCCAGTCGGTCAGCGTCTTTGCGACCTCCGGGTGCGACTCGAAACGGACAGCCAGAAAGACGACTTCCGCTTTGACGGCTTCCGTCAGAGTTGTGGGAATGATCGTGGGCCCGATCGCGGCCGCATCGGATGCAAAGCTCGCCGGGTCACGCGTGGTTGCAACGGATACTTCGATGCCGCTGCGGGCAAACGCCTTGGCCAGAGCCTGGCCGATCTTGCCGAAACCGATGATTGCGTAGCTCATGAGATTCTCCTTTGGTTTTCCTGCGCGGTCAGAGCTTGTAGCCGCCGCTCGCTTCAATCGTCTGGCCGGTCACCCAGTGACCATCGTCGGAAGCCAGGAACGCCACGACGGCGGCGATTTCTGAAGGTTCGCCGAAGCGTCCCAGCGCGATTTCGGCCTCGACTGCCTTCACGAGCTCGGGATTCTCCCGGAAGGCGGCGTTCGCGTCCGTCCGCGTGTAGCCCGGCGCGACAGCGTTCGCAGTAATTCCGCGCGGCCCCAGCTCGGCCGCGAGCGTGTGGGTCAGGTTGTTGATGGCCGCTTTGGCCATCGAGTAGACGGGTGCTGCCGTGACGGGCTTCGTGGCGGCAGCAGAAGAGATGTTGATGATGCGTCCACCATCGGCGAGACGATCCAGAGCGGCCTGAACGATGAAGAAAGGTGCGCGGGCGTACACCGCCATCAGGGTGTCCCAACTGTCCGGTGTCGCGTCCCTGAAGCCGACCCAGCCAGAATTGCCGGCGTTGTTGACCAGAATGTCGAGGGCTTTGCTTCCGTTGCGCCGGGTGAATTCGTCGTCGAGTTTCTCGAACAGGGCCGGGACGCTCGCCGGATCAACGAGATCTGCATGGATCGCGAACGCAGCGCCTCCGGCTTTCTCGATTGCCGCGACTGCCTCGTCTGCTGCGGATTGACTGGCGTTGTAGCTCAGTGCGACCGTCGCACCGTCCTTTGCAAGACGTTCGGCGATGGCGCGGCCGATGCCACGCGATGCTCCTGTAACGAGAGCGGTTTTGCCCTTTAGTGAGTGTGCCATTTGATTGCTCTCCTCAAAGTTGCGCCAGACCGCCGTCAACGGCAACCTCGCTGGCTGTCATGAAGCTGCTGTCCGACGATGCGAGAAAGGCCGCCACCGCCCCGATCTCCGCCGGGTCAGCCATGCGCAGGAGCGGAGTCATCGAGGCGAAGACCTTCTGGCCTTCCTCGCCTAGCGCCTCCTTCGCGAGTTCGGTCGCGGTCGCCCCGGGTGACAGCACGTTGACCCGGATGCCGCTGCCCTTCAGGTCTTCCGCCCAGCTCCGGGCGAGGTTACGCACTGCCGCCTTGCTCGCGCTGTAGGCGCTCATTGCCCGGGCGCCGGTCGTGCCGGCGCTCGATCCGGTCAGGATGATCGAACCGCCCTGGCTCATCAGCGGCAGCGCTTTCTGGACCGTGAAAATGGTGCCCTTCACGTTGGTGTCGAAGGTTTGGTCGATGTGTTCAGCGGTAATCTGCCCGAGCGGAAGCATGCTTCCCGCCCCGGCATTGGCGAAGACGATGTCGAGGGTCCCACGTTCGGCCTTTACCGCCGCGTACAGTCGATCGAGATCCGCCAGATCGGAGACCGAGCCCTTCACCGCGCGGGCTTTCGGCCCGAGGTCGGCCACGGCCGCATCGAGCGCTGCTTGCCGGCGGCCGAAGATAAATACGAACGCGCCCTCGTCGATGAAGCGCTTTGCCGCCGCGCGGCCGATGCCGGTCGCGCCGCCGGTGATTACGGCAGTCTTTCCATTTAACCTGTTCATGTGATGCGTCCTTCAAAACAAAGTGAGAACCTCGATTCTGGAACGCTTGATTGATGAAGACAATTGACTGAATATCTATCAATCCCATCTACTTTTTAGATAGCCATGCTCGACAACGTTACGATCAATCAACTTCGGGCTTTTGTTGCCGTGTGCGACCAAGGCAGCTTTTCCGGGGCTGCGCGCGAATTGATGCGTGCGCAGTCGGCCATCAGTCACGCAGTCAACGCGCTCGAAACTGCCTTTGACGTCTTGCTGTTCGAGCGCAACACGCGCAAAGCGACGCTGACTCCTGCGGGCCGCAGCCTCCTGCCCGATGCGCGCGGCGTGATCTCCCGCACCGAGGAAATGAAGATGCGCGCGGTGTCGATTGCCGAAGCCGGTGTGCCGCAGGTCTCGATTGCCGTCGATACCTATTTCCCGCGTGCGCTTCTGATCGAATCTCTGCTTACGCTTCAGGCGGACTTTCCGACGATCGCCATCAATCTGCGCATGACGACGATGCAGGGAGGCGAGCGTCTACTTCTCGACGGCGCGTGCGCGTTGGCGGTGACGATCGCGGATGTGCCGGAACTGGGCTCAGGTGCGATAGAAAGGCTGCATCTATGTGACGCGCAAATGGTGACGGTCTGTGCGCCATCGCATCCGCTAGCCGCCATTGCAGGGCCGGTCCCTCGCGAGGAATTCGGGCGGCACATTCAGCTTGTCGTCACCGACAATCAACCCGATGCGGAAAAGACACAACAGGGGGTCGCCAGTGAGCGCCAGTGGCTCGTGAACGACCTCGGCGCGAAGCACGATTTGCTGAAGGCAGGCCTGTGCTGGGGGCACATGCCGCATCATCTGGTTGCGGAAGACCTGGCGACGGGAACGCTGGTCGAAGTCCGACGGCGCGCATGGCACATGCGCCCCCTCACGTTCATGATCTCGCAGCGACGCGGGTACTCGTTTTCCGAATGCGAGACACGGCTGGTCGAGCTCTTTGGCAAGCGTCGTCCCTCCGCGAAGGGTGGGAAGACCATGGCCCGCGTCAAGCGTGGTCGATGATGGGTTGTGCCGCGAAGTGGCGGTTCAGGACGTGGTGTGGGTACCGGTCAGGTTCCGCCAACACCGGCCATTCCCTTTGTCCGCCCAAATCGGTGACAATCCCGCAAGTGCAAAATCACCAAGGAATTGGGATGACAGCAATTGTTCCTTTGACGGTCTCTGATTTCGAACGTTGGGCGGAGCATATGAACCGGCAGATCGCTGAATCAGGACGCGATGGTCGTCCGTTTTTCTCTGCAATCGAATCCGTTGACTTCAAATCACCCGAGCGACGCGCACGTTTTGAAAAAGGCTTGGCAAACCCTTTGGCTCAGCCGACATGGTTGCGAGCGTGGGCAGTGGAATGTCCCGACTCGCGCTTCATAGCACATCTCGATTTATCCGGATCGGGCATATCGACGGAGTTACATCGTGCAAGCCTTGGCATTGGAGTCGAGGAGAGTTTTTACCGCAAGGGCTTAGGGCGGCGGTTGATGAAAGAGGCTATAGATTTCGCTATGCGCAATGGCATCGAATGGATAGACCTTTCCGTGTTCAGCGACAACTATGCCGCGATTGAACTTTACCGCTCCTTGAGTTTCGTCGAAGTTGGACGACGGATGGACAGGTTTCGGATATTCGGGCGCTCTGTTGACGACGTCACGATGACCCTGCGGATCGGAAGGTTAGTAACGGTCTAGCACAGGCCACATGCGGTCATCGGGTTGCGAACTCGAAAGCCGACGTTCGAGGCTTTCAGCACTGCACAGAATGCTTCTTTCCCACTTGGATACGGCAAAAAGCTGAGCATTAGGACGAAGCTCGTTGAGTCGGATATTTCTCCCATCCTGCATCTTTGATATTGAGCAACTGCGCAATAGAAGCGCGAAGCTCATTAACTCTCGACTCTTGTTCGCCACGCGCGAGTGCAAATTCCTGTGTCGACATGTAAGTCGTCTGAACCTCGATTGTGTCCCAGGAGTTTTCAACTCCGAGTTCCAGCGTTAGACCCTGTATGGTCCAACGTGATCGAATCCAGCGTACCGCATCGATATCGATCAGTTTTGCGTGTACCCGGGCATCTACGATCCATCGCTCGATGCGCATTGACCGTGGATGACTTGTGAACACACATACTTCACTTGAAAGCAGTCCCAGCAGCCAAACCACGCTACATACTGCGGCAGCAACAGTGGTCGCCGTGACGGAAAGAAAATGGCCTGCTCGGAGCGCGAAAATCACCAAAAAACAAACCATTAACACGACAAGCACAGACAACGCTTTTCCCGATGTGCGCGGGATCGTTAGCGTCTTGTTTTTAGTATCGGCATCGTCCATGGTCGTCGCCCCCGTTGGTAATATTCACTGCTCTTTCGGCCTGATATCGGGACGATATTAACATTCTCTCTTTGGCTCTCTTGCATAGGCTTTCAAAGCGATGCCATGACCTGCGTGGGGCCACGGCTCATCTGGCCCATCAATGGCAGCTAGCAAACGACGTGCGAGTCCGTTCCGGGTCCCCTAGGGGCGGTCGTCCGCAACAGCTCGCGGACGTGCCGATGCAAGATGCATGAGGCAGTGTGCGGCCAAAATGCGACGTTCGCTTGAGTTGTCCATCGGACGTTCAAACTTCCGTTTCAGGTTGGAAGATGCCGATCAGAACAAGCGAGACTCTCTACACTATGAAAATCGACATTCACGACGGGCGCCCGGTAAGTGGCAAGACAGAATTATCCGCCCATTGCATGGGCATGGGTTTCAGGCGGTAATGGGGCTACGTGAAGGCCAGTTATATTAAGATAACTCGGCAAACGCTTAAATAGACTCAATGGACGAACTGCAAAAACGTCAGCAATTCCGGAAACAGGCCAACGATGTCGTTCGCCTGACCCTATCGCGCATCCGCGCGGAGCAACGTCGGCTCGACAGTCTGCACTTAGGAAGCGACGAACACCTGGCTTGCGTGGAGTCTCTAGGCGCCTTGCGGCACAGCCTGTCGTCCATGCTGATGTTGCATAAAAACAGCGAGGAGTCGTGTATCAGTGATACTTGAAAGCGAAATATTGGGTGGGTATCGTCTGCTGTCCGGGAAATGGTCGATCCCTTCCTGGGGCGTGTTTAATGGCTTGCTCCGTTGAGAGCGGGCTTTTTTTCGCTTGTCACGTGCTGAGGTCCGGGCAAGGGACGGTGCAAACGTCAGCATGCCGAGGACGTTGTACGCTAGGTTGCGCCTTCGAAGAAGAGTGGAGGCTCCAGAACAGACTAGCACCCGCCCTTCTTCAAGGTCTATGTAGATCGTTTAGGCGCCGCTACGAATCGAAACCGGCATCGGCCACAGGGCGTCGTGTCTTGAACGTCCAGGCGGAATTGATCAGATACGTCAGTACAAGGACCAGGGTGCTCGCGACGACTTGTGCGAACAAATAGTTAACGTGATGATCTTCTGTGAGCGCTTTCATCACAAGGCCGCTCACGACCACGCCGACGCCCGCGATTGCCGCGAATTTCGGCAGCGTACTCAGATGACTCGCGGTGGAGCGGAACGTAATGCACCGATTCAGCCAGTAGTTGACAAGCGCGCCGACAATCGCACCTGCCATCGATCCAACTGCGGCAGTTGTCAGGTTGAGCCGGACCAGCGCAATCAGTACGAGGTATTGCGCCACCGTCCCTGTCGCGCCAACAGCGGCGTAGGCAACAAAGCGCGCAGCAGGACGGCGCTCAGACATCATGGGCGGTGGACTGCTTCTGGTAGCGGCTTCGCACGAGATATACGGGGCGCTTTTTCGACTCGAAATAGATCCGTCCGATGTATTCTCCCAGCACACCGATGCCAATCAACTGCACGCCTCCAAGTAACAGGACCACAGTCAGAAGCGACGCGTAGCCTGGCACCGCAACGCCCAGAATCAGCGTACGCGCAATCAGAAACGCTGCGTACAGGAACGCGCCCATTGCGACCACACTGCCGACGTAGGTCCATACGCGCAGCGGCAAGGTGCTGAAGCTCGTGAATCCTTCCAGCGCGAAATTCCAGAGTTTCCAGCCTGAGAATTTTGACGTTCCGGCCGCACGAGGTTCGCGAACATAGTCAATGACTGCCGTCCGGTAACCTACCCAGGCAAATAGCCCCTTCATGAAGCGCCGTGTTTCCGGCAGCTTCTTGAGTGCCTCTGCCACCTCACGCGTGATCAGGCGGAAGTCGCCGACGTTCTCCGGAATATGCGTGTCACAAACGGCGTTGTGCATTCTGTAAAACTGCGCGGCCGTCATCCGTTTCATCGGCGAGTCGGAATCACGGTTGCTGCGGCGGGCGAGCACCACGTCGTAACCTTCGCGCCACTTGCTCACCAGTTTTCCAATTACGTGCGGCGGATCTTGCAGATCGGCATCGAACGGAACGATCACGTCGCCCGACGCTTCGCTGAGGCCGGCGGACAGCGCAGCTTCCTTGCCGAAATTCCGGGTGAGATCGATCACCCGGATGCGCTCATCCACCGCGGCGCGTGCCAGCAGCGCGGACAGCGTGTTATCCCGGCTGCCATCGTTCACACAGACAACTTCGAACGTGATGCCGTGGATCATCTCCAGCACGGGCAACGTGGTGTCGAAGAACTGCGAGATCATTTCTTCTTCGTTGTACATCGGTACGACCAGCGAGAGGTGCACCGTGTCCGTGTTGATCTCCGGAAACGCGGCATTCGCCGGCGAGGAACTCGACGCTGCGCGATAGTTGTCGCCAAGACGCGACGGGTCCACATAGCGCTCCCTTAACAGGGGAGCGTCGAGTTGCTGTTCGCGACCGATTGTATCCATTGTTTGCCTCTTTAATCGCCGGAATTGCGCCAGTCAGCCGATCCGATCGCGCAGCGACGCGCGGCGGGACAACCTGACGCAATTTAGCCAACATCGGGATACAGGTTCGTTCGCTATCACACACAACCTTCAGGCCCCGATTGGTCACGCGGCCAGGCCTGAAGCGGGTTCGCCGCCACAGGATGACAGACAGTTTTTCCTGCGACGGCAAATCGTATGATCTTTCCCGCACCTTCTCCCGCTACTCTCACCGGAACTGCCACGGCTCTTCGCTGGCTCACTCGAACAGTTCTGGCCATAGCTCTGGCGTGTGATCGTCATGTACCTGCACCGGCTTTCGCAGCGAAAGTATCTCGTTGCGGATCAGTGAATCAGGGTCGTAGAGATCCGCCCCTCTCTGAATCAGCCATACCCGGTGATGGGTGGCGAGCGCCTGCTTCACCAGATCACGATCGGCTGGAACGATGCCTGGCGCGGCAAGGTTGCTTGGATACGGGCGGTCCATGTCCGTTGCAGGGAATGGCGACGGTACAACCAGCAGATCAGGGAGCTTGGCAAAGTTCTTGGCGTAGTACTGCACGGCCACTTGCGTATCGTTCGGAACTAGAACCAGCAAGTCGCCACTTTGATAGTGGTTGGCAACTTCCGCGACACTTGCACGAAAATCCTCTTGGGGTTTGGTCAGGTAGAACATCATGGTTTGCGCACCGGCAAGGAGTAACACCGCGACAAGCACCGCCGCCCGGCTGAGATTGCGCGGCATTGCCCACACGAACCCCAGCGCAGCCAGAAACAGGATCGGCGTCACCATCCACTCGAAAAGGCGGTCGATAAAGACGGGTCGTATGAAATAGCTGAAAGCGAGGGTTATCAGGAAAGGCACCAGCAACAGAATCGCCAGATGCACGGCAACCGGGCGGCAGGAGCGCCACAGACCGATATAGCCGGCGGCACACAGCACGAACACCGGCACCATAGGAAGTTTGCCGCCGGCCGCAAGTGACCATGCCGTGGAAAACTCAAACCAGCTGAACTTGACCCAGAACGCCGATTGGACGTGTTTCGTGGCGAGAAGCAAAAAGCTCACATAGGGTGACCAGAGGGCCAACGCAATGACGAACGGCGCTGCAATCGTCAAGGCCGAGCGTAGCCGGTTGCCTGGTGTCCAGAACACTACCGAGACCAGTAACCCTAGTCCAATACCGAACACGACCAGCACGGCCGTATTGTGCGACCACAACGTCAAGCTGGCGGACAGGGTCAGCCCGATCATCGCGGGCCTGAATAGGGCTGGTTTGTTTGCCGCGCCTGTTTTAAGGGCTGTACTGTCTGCGATAGCGGCTGGTTGCCGGCTGATGAGATGCCTGAGCACGATGACCGAGCAAAGTATCGCAATTGCCGTCGTCAACGTTTCGATTGCGTACGGACGTGCCAACTCTGTGTAGAGCACATTTCCTTTATTGACCGACAGAAAAATCGAGGCGATAAGTCCGGCTCGCTCGACTTGCGGTCCGGCACGCAGCAGCTTGCCGCTGACGGCAACCAACAGTATCGTAGCCACACCTGCGAGGACCGACAGGATGCGTAGCGCGACTTCCGTTTCACCGAACCACCCCATCCAGATCTTGAGGATCGAGTAGTACATCGGCGGATGTGTCTCATACAACGGGACGACATGCCAGAGTTCGTGCCATGGTCGTGAAGCGAACCAGACGCTATAAGTCTCGTCCAGTTCCAAGGGGCGGCTGTGCAGCGTAATCAATCGCAGGCCGAATGCGATCAGGCTGATCAGGATCGCTAGGCTCCAGAAGGTGCGCGCTGATAGCGGCGTGGGGCCGCACAGCAGCTCATGGATGAACGAACCGGGACGCCCAAGGCCGGCGGATACGGACGGGTCTTGCGCCGATGCCGGAGCAGAGTCGGTGGACCGGCTGGAAAGATCCGGTCCACGCGGTGTAGTAAGAGGTTGCGGCTCCATATATGACACTCCGTTGGCGTCTTCTTCAGGTTAATGGCGCAATGGCATGGCCTTAGCCAGCGCGCCGTCCAGGTTTCTCGTATGCCTTGATACCCAGTCGATGAATGACCCGTCGCTAGACATGCTCGACCTACGCAACTGTCCCGGTGCTAGTGCGTGTCGATTTCTTTCGTCATGAAGGACGGAAGCTGTGTAGGGTCTCTTCTGGAGCGCGTCATCAGTCTCAACGCGAATTTTTTCTCCGGAATTTCGATCAGACGATAGGACACGGTCGCCAGGGCGATCACGGCAAGGAATGTCGCAAACGCCGAAATAACGCCTGCCAGACTGCCAAAAGTGTGCGGCGGAAAATGCCTGAGTCCGTCGCACGGGGGCATAAAGCAGAAAGTGAACGAGATAGATCAAAAGGAAATCTCGCCGAGGAAAAAAACATGCGATTGCCGAACATGACGTTCGCGGCCCTGGAATTTCCGAAACACGCAAGAACCGTTGCAAACAGCAGAAGATAGACGACCAGGTCGTGAAGTCCCACGCTAAAAGCGGCGAGCGCACCAATCACCGATAAAAGAGCAAATAGATTGGTCGTCACCATTGCTCTGACTTTGGGTAGGCTGAAGAGCCGGTATGCGAGCAGGCCGAACGTAAAACCTGCGGCGCATCGCATGAGCGGATATGGCGTGTTGCCGGTGATGACGTCGAGAAAGCCATTGCACACGATGCCGCAGTTGCGGCTGCCGATCGAAACAGTCAGTAGAAGCACGACGCTCAATCCTGCCATCGCCCACGCTATCGCCGGCCGGCTTCGGATGGTCAATGCGACCAGCACAGGGAACGCCAGATACACAGCCAACTCGACGCTTAAAGACCAGGCTGGCTGAACGATGCTGTTCGAAATGCCCCATGACTGGACGAGAAACAGATTGGCGACCATCGCCGTGGGTTCCAGGGTGGACGGCAGCGGAATTCCCCGAGCGATATGTCTGCTCAGATCGAAGGCGGTCTGCACAAGCGTGACGGCAAGATAAAGCGGAAAGATGCGGGCGATACGCTTCTGAATGAAGTTGATATAAGGCCTACGCCCCGCTTGAAGCGTGGCCGTCGACGCATAGGTGAGCGCCAACACCATTCCACTGAGCATGAAGAACAGGTCGACGGCCAGATAGGCGTGCCGCCACGGCCGGATAGCGGCGTCGGCATTGTCGAGGTAATGCAGCGCGACGACGGATAGGGCGGCGATACCGCGCACACCTGTCATCGGCCGGATTTCACCGGTGCTAGCCGAATTCGAACGAGCGCCTGTATTCTCCATTGTCACTCCGCTGAAAGCCTGGTTCACGCGTCCGCACTCGATACCCGCTCGGCCAGCCAACGAGCGATCCGAGCCATCAGTCCAGCCGTGATTCTTGCTGCGCACAAAAAGTCCATCGGTGCGCTAGCGCTCATTTAACAAAATCCACCATCCAGCGTTTGCGTGAATTAACGTGCTGGCGGGGTTATCATTTATGAAGCGGTCACCGAATTACGTTACTCTTCAGATCGCAACTTTTGTGCTCGCACAACCGTCACCATTGAACGAGCGCTGATGGCAAACATCGCGTCAACCTCTTGCGACCGGCGTGACGAGCCAACGCACCTTCGGCGTGGATGTTCAGGCTCACGAACCATCGTCGTCTGCGCCGGTATTCTGACCGACGGTCCCGCAAGACAGTGGGCTCGCACCATTCACGCCTAAACGTTGCAAGATGCAGCTGAACTTCCACTCGCCGACGGGCGACCGTACCTCGCTCCGTTCCGTGTGTCTTCTAGGAAACGAGGTATTGAGGTATTTATATTGCGATAAGTCTTTCCGCATACAGGCGCTATGGATGGCGCCGAGGCGAGCAGCAGAAAAGCCTAGCAACTGCGGACATCAACCTAGAACGCTGCATGACATACGACGTAATCACCACCACCAGGGTTATGCCAACCGGTCCGTATTGAATTCATTTCCGAGCCGGCGCTGCGAAATGAGAAGATGATCGACTTAGGCTATACCGCCGTGATTTCGATTTATAAAGACGTGGACTCGAAGGCGCTCCCTCACAACCGCAGCCTTGCGATTGGACTTTGGGACGGCGCTCGTCTCCTTGTGGAACAAGTTGAGACAGGCATACGGCTCGTCCAGATGATTCACAGAGTCCGACTTCTGCTAGTCAGCCGTCGCAGATTCGAGTACGGCTGTTAGACCTCGGAAGCGGTCGGCGACTAGTAGCAGTGTGAAGGTCAGCAACGGGTCGAAAACCTCATTCGTCAGCGCGTCCAGACGGGTACGTCGAATCTACTTCAACGTGGTTCATTTCGTATCACCAGTTCCATGAACCCTGAACTTAGGTCGTGCTCACGGGAGAAGCAATGTTCAGGAAGAAGCGCCAACAAAATCTCCGCTGTTGTACGGACGGTGCAACCGTGTCCAACATGACCACCACACACACGACCGTGTGGATCGGAAACCGACATGTGCAAATGCGCTCCATTAGTTGATATGGACCCCGCGAGCGTCAGGATTTCCAGATCGTCGCACAGTTGAGTCAGATTCTGATCCCCGGCAAATCGAAGCTGGGCAACGCTGAGACTTCCGATGCCTTGGATAACGAAGGCCGCTTGCACCTTGAGGTGAAGCAGCACGCCTTCGAGGGCGACTCGGAGATCGTCGCCGGGATAGAGGCGCAGAGGATGTGCTTGCATCGTGCAGTTCCGGGTTTGAGAGTTGGGTGACAGGTTAAGGTGGAATGAGGCCGGCCGCAATTGAGAGCCAGTTCTCGTGCATAACAGCGGCCGTAAGAGCGACATCCGGCAACCGGCGGGGATCGAGCTCGGCAACAGGCGAAGACGGCCAGGAACGGTCAGTCGAACCTGAGCTTGGAATCGTGACAGTTCGAAATAAGCAAGTCGGTCGAAAGCCTCTCTCGGCTTGCGCCTTACAGTTGAAAGCGAGGCGCAGCCCACCAATGAACAAATGGTGGATACGTCGTCAGCGTGAATTCAGACGTCTTGACGGCAGAAGACCGGCAATATTCCCAGCAGCGAAACTACATCGAAGGTCGCATTGCGGTGCTGATGTGGGGCCTTAGACTGAACGACACCGCAGTTGAGTTCGATTAAGAGGGCGTGCAGCAGCTAAACGGCCTGCTGGATATTGCACTGGGAGGGTGACGGGATGTGGCAAAGCACCTTGCGGTTTGTCGGGTCGTGGGTCGTCGCAGTGTTGGCCGTATGCGCGATGGCTACGAATCCTGCTTGCGCCGAAGAGGGAATGCTATGGGAGGCCACCGCTCCGGGACGGCCGGTCTTGCTGTTGATGCCAACCTTGCACGTCCTTCCGGACCCGGCGCAGGATATTGACGCTGTATTGAGTAAGTCATTATGCGGGTGAATTCCGTCGTGATTGAGTCGCCAATCGCGGGCGCGACTCAGGCTGAGAAGGATGCGGTTGCGCAGATGGAGACGTATCCACCGACCGACAGTCTCGAAAATTACTTCGGTGCGGCAGATTTGGATGCGTTGCATGCCTGCACGGATAAGGCGCACATACCCTATCCGGTCTTTACGCGTCTTAAGCCATGGGCCCTGGCGGTTCTGGTAATACGACGCGTGAAGGCACCGCCTGCCTACGTGGGATTCGAGATTCGGTTAGGACAGGGCGCCCAGAATGCGCAAAGGAACTTCGGCACACAGCTTTCAATTGAAGAGGATATGCGATGGCGAGAAGCCTTGCCATTACGCCTCCAGATTACCGAACTGCTTGAGGCCTGCAAACGGTTTGACCGCGTCCTGGACAATCGGCTCATTCAGGATTTGGCCAAAGACTGGAGGCAAGGTGACGTCAAGTCCCTCACCGTGGATGTTGAAAGGTCCATGGAACCGGGCGACGCGCCGGAGCTTAAACAGGTCAGCGATTTCACATACGCACACGGCACATCGCTCCTTATGGATGCCTTGTTGAGCGAGCGTATCCAGTCCATGAAAGGACCGATTCTTGTGGCTGTTGGCGCTGGGCATCTGGTCGGACCGTCATCGATGTTGCCCCGTCTGGAAAAGGCTGGGTACACAGTCCGCCGGGTGACACTCGATCGCTAGCAGCAAACACGAACCAAGTGCGGCGGCGGGGCATGGCCTGCGACTGACTTGACGCAGACAGTGCCCGAGACCCTGGGCGCCGTCGGGATCACACACTGGTGCCCCATTGACGGGTGTCCTTCCCCCGCCTTGACGACAGTATGTCGACCTTGCAATGCTGGCCAAATAACTGACCGCTCCCGACTAACGATCGATGCTCGCGACTGTCGACTAACGGGAAAACTGGAAGTTTCTTGAGGGTCGTGCGCAGTCGACCACGTTGGCGGCCGCCGCTGGCCCGTCATCCAAATCGTATGAGGCAGCGATCGGCCAACTTGGGACATCCAACAAACCTCGCAGGATCGGCGACAATCACGACGAGCTAAGCATATTGCGCGACCATGTCCAATGATCAAAGAAACGTTTGCCACCGATTCGGTGCAGAATACATGCCGCCCGAGGCGAGCCAGAAGCTAGGGATCGCGCTTGGATCCCTTGAGAACGTGCCGCTTCACGCGGTTCGGCTAACCCCGGAAAACGGTACGTCTGGTTGGTATATTTACGGTGGCGAGCACTCACCGGACGCTGACTTCTATCAGCCGCTTCATGTCGCCCACCTGATCGAGCGCTGTCCGAACATTGTCCCTTACTTGGCACTGCCGCCGGGATGGCGTGTATTGCTTGCGCCGGACTACGAGGATGTCTGGTTCGATGGTGAGTTGCTGGTCTCTGAAAGCTCGTAACGGCCGAAGCGGTCTTCGGCAGGCGCGCTCAAATCATTAACCATCCGTTAACCATCTCAAGCGATTCAAAAATGTACCTGCCGTGCCGATAATGTCGTTAAGGACACTTGGCGGACCTCGTCAAATCGATTGAACTATGAAGCGAATTCTTTTCTTCCCGTTTTCGTTACTCTTTATCCCCATCGCGCACGCTGGGCTAGACGTCACTGCATATAGCGAATTGACGGAAGTCAAATCACCAGTCGTGTCATCGGAGGGTAGGCCGCAAGGAGAAAATCAAGTCATTCTGTCTCCGGTGGATTTCCCTGAGCGTTTTCGCGGACTTGAGGCTGAAAAGGTCTACCAGTTCGAATCCTCTTTCGACTTCAGAGCGGGCTCGTATAGCGGCTACAACATCTGGCGCAATGAACTGGCAAAGCTGGCCGGATACGAGCCGACGCTTTCCAGGCGGGACAACGCGGTCGAAGTGAGATACGACGAGACCGTATGGAAACTGGAAGGCGGCCCGTTTTGGGAGTTGATCGACTTCTCGGATGCAGAAGGCGTTATTGGTCCAGACGTGTGCCGAAAGGTCTACCGTGATTTCGTCCGGTACCGTAGTCAGGCTGAACAAGTGCCGGATGCCAATTTTTTAGAGTCCTATGGTAATTGGATGAAGGCCTTCAAGAAGTGTGCGCAGAACGGCGCGATCGTGTTTCACTAGCAGTTGCACCACCACTGTCTTTTGGTATGAGCAGCGAATCGATTCAATGCAAAATGCACGAGACAGAGTACGGCAAGGATCGGTCGGACGTTCGACATCGGCCGTCAGTTTGATGACAATCGGAACGAGGACGGGCTCCGGTAGACTCCAACACTTGCCCAACCTCGTCGCGATAGCATGGACACCCAGCTTCTCATCATCTGCGGACTTACATTCGTAATTCACGTCATCGCGACGCTGGCCTATGCGGTACGGATCGCGGGCGTTCGCACGCGGCGTATCGCCGTGTCATTCTCTTTGTTCGGGATCATCGCCCTTGTCTCCCGAACGGCGAACTCGTTTCAAGGGCCGTTCATCGCCAAACGTGTCGAGCTTGATATAGCTCAGCATCTGGAAGGCGGGTTGCTCAGTGACTTTCGTCTCTTCCTGGTTACAGCCACTGCGGCAAGCATAGTCGGCGCGCTGCTGATACCAACGTTCCAGCGCTATTTCAGTCGCGCCGTCGAGCACTTTCAAGCCAATCGTTCATTGCCGCGTCTTTTGCTCCACATTTTCAGTCGCAGCGGCATCAACTATATGCGTGACGGTGCACGTATTCCGTCACGCCAAAACATCTCCAAAACGGTAGCGCAAGCATCAAAGTCCGCGAGGAGTTCAGCGAGGCGGAATTCAGATGATTCGAGCATCCACATCGCTCGTTCCTGAAAAAACGCTGTTCTAATAGTCCACTGCTACTTCCTCGAAATACTGAGTCATGAATTCGGAAAGATCGGATTACTTCGGCCCCCCGGCACCGCTTGAGCGATAAGACTGCATAGACAACGTTGTGACCGGTGACCTTCGAGACAACATCTGCAATCTGCTCGTGATCAAGCTCGACAGGGCACAAGTCACCAGCTTGGCGACCAAACGATCGAGAACTGACCAGGTGGGAATAACTGGCGCGATCGTATTCTACGGTCAGACGCGCGGATCCCTGGACGTGGCACTTCTGCGACGCTGAGGTTGCCGATATTGAGAGCGTCAGCAGATGACGCTCTCAATATCGCCGGGACCCGTCTGGTAACGACCGCGGTGCGACTGTTACTCATGGATGACAACCGTGATGCCGTTCAGGCACCGGCTGTGTTGCTTGAGCTCGAAGGTCACGAGGTCACTACAGCAGACAACGGGCGAGACGCGCTACCTTTGATGAAGGAGCGGCGTCCGGAGGTTGCGATTATCGATGTCGGTATGCGCGAAAAGCCCGCGCGAATCCGCGCCCGATCGAGAAGAGGCAAACGCCGTGCCGCCTCCGTCGATAGACGGGGAGGAGGCACATAAAAAATGCACGGCCGATGCACTCACCGCGTGAGCTGCCACCTCAGAACCGGATGCGTGGCGCCCGCAGGCATGGCCCACACGCCCGCAGAACTGAAGTCGTACCCCTGGAACGAAGCCGGCGTGCTCATCTGTGCGCTGGTGAGCCCGTTCGCGGCGGGAATCGTCGTGCCGTACACCACACCGACCGTTGCACCAGTCGTATCCTGATTCCAATAGACATCATTGGCGATGGTTCCGGTATTGGCTCTGGCCACACCTATCGGCTCATAGAACGGCTGCGTCACGAGACCGGTGGCGAACGACTGGCTGATGGTCCCGTTGTTGATCGCAACCAGCGCGGCGCCACCGCACGGCGTGCCGGCCGCACCACGACAATAGCCGGACAGCGTTGTGGGTCCGGTCGCATAAGATTGGCTGATCGAGCCGAAGTTGATGCCGACCAACCCGCCCGCGCCTTCGTTGATATAGCCCGACGACACCAGCGCGCCGGTGGCGAACGATTGCGAGATGCTCCCTTCGTTCGCGCCCGCGAGGCCACCAAGCGTGCCACCCGTCGTGGCCGCGACGCTGCTCGACGAGCGCAAGATCTTGCCGGTATTGTCGCCCGCCAGGCCGCCTGCCACGCCTTCGTCCACGATGCTGAAGTTGCCGCCGCTCAACGTGCCCGACACGTTGACACGAACGACCGTTCCAGCGTTCTCGCCGGCCAGCATGCCCATGTCAGCGTATAAACCGCCGAACAGCGGATTGAGATCGTTGTTGGCTCCGGTGCCGTTCAGGTTCAGATTCCGCACGACCCCCTTGCCGCCGATGCTGCCGAACATGCCGATCAGTTGCGGATCGTATGGTGTGGATGGCGTCCACGCCTCCAGCGTCAGCGCATTGATGGTGTGGCCCTCGCCGTCGAACTGACCGGTAAATGGCGTCACGGCGTTGCCGAGCGGCACGTAAGAACCGTTGCTGCTCGCACTCGCGTCGATGTCGGCACCGAGCGCATAGTTGCCGCCGAGATCCAGCGCAACGTTCTTCAGGTCGGTCAACGAATTGACCAGCTTGTAGGCGGTGATCTGGGTGACGAACCCGCTGTACGCGCCGGGCACCCATGCTGCGTTGGCCAGTTGAGAACCCGCGCTGTACGTGCCGTTCATGTCGTAGAAAGCGCTCACGTTACCCGTGCTCGCCGACCAGTCGATAGTGCCGTTGTTCACCACGCTGCTGCCGTTGTCGATGGCCGTCGCGTCCGCGCGCATATTCAGATTGCCGGTGCCCTGATTCGCGAGCGTCGTCCCGCTGGCGACCGAAACATCGTGATACGCAGCGAGCGTGAGCGATGCCGGCCCGTTCCACCGCAGGCTGGCTGCCACATCGAGGTCGCCTGTCGCACCGTTGGCGCCGCTGGCCGTTGCGGCGACGGACGTGCCCGCATTCAGGCTGCGTTGCAACGCGCCAGCTGCGGAAGGGTCGATCGTGAAAGCAGGCGTCGACAGGTTCCATTGGGCTGCCGTGACGACCGCACGATCGCCGAATGCGAGGCGCGCAGCTTGCGTATCGACGGTGCCCCCGCTGCCGTCCGCGTTGCTTGCCACGATCTTGCCGCGTTGGTCGACGAGACCGCCGTCCGCGACCAGCCAGACGTGGCCGTCGCGAGTGGCCGTACCGCTTGCGCGCAGGCGGGAGCCGCCCCCCGCGAGCGCATAGATGTTGCCGTCCGCGGCTTCGAGATTGATCTGGGCAGCGCGCACCGTGCCTGTATCGGCGATGCTGCCCTTACTGCCTGTCTGCACGAACACCTGCCGGCTGCTCGACGAATCCTGCAGCAATACCTGCTGGCCGACCGCGAATTCAGCGGTGCCGTTCGGCGCGCTTACCGTGCCGGTGTTGACGACTGCGCGCCGTGCAACAAGGAACACATCGCCGCCGCTCGAACTGATTTTGCCAAGGTTGATGACGGCCGCATTCGATTGACCGGACAGTGCGAGCGTATCGCCGCTCATGAACGCGCAGTTGCAGACGTCGAGCGTGGACGCGACAAAACGTCCGCCTGTGCTGATCACACCGGACGGTCCCACGACGATGCCCTGCGGGTTGATCAGATACACGCTGCCGGTTGCGCTGAGCCGGCCGAGAATGGCCGAAGGTGACATACCCGTGACACGGTTGAGCGTTGCGCCCGAGCCGTTGTCGAACGTGACGGTGTTGTTGCTGCCGATCGAGAAATTGCGCCAGTCGATTACGCCGCGACTCGAACCGGGCTGCGTCACGATAACGTTATTGCCGCTGGCCGCGATCGAGCCCTGACCGCTGACATAATGACCGCCTTGCGGCAGAACGCCGCTGGCAAAAGCAATGGATGCCGGCATCAGCCCGGCAAGTGACAAGCCGATAAACATCAGGCCCGGTGAGTTGCGGCGACGGTTGGCGGGAGTATGGGGAAGGGATTGGAAGGACAACTGACAAGACATACATGCCTCCTTGTCTTGACTGCGCCATCCTTGCCGGATGGCAAGCCACCGATTGCAGAAGATCCCGCTGGATCGATGGGTAGAGAGCATTTCAGCTTACCAGACGTGCAGGCCGGGCGAAGCCTTATAACCCCGTCTTTTTGCGCCAGGTTTTGTCGATTGCGGGGGGATGTGGCGCGTTTCGCTGTGTGCGCCGCAGTCCGGCTAGCTGCCGATCGACACGTACAGCAACACCATGGGCGCTTTCGATCCACCCGGTGTCGGCGCTCTCAACGGCACGCCATAGGTGCAGCGAAATTCGACGAAACGCGACCACTGGAAGCGTACGCCCGCGCCGACACTGACCAGCGAACCGTTGCTGATCTCAGTGGGTTGAGCGATACGATTCCAAACATGTCCCGCGTCGACGAACACGAAGGGCTGCGCCAATGCATTGCTCGTGCCGAACGGCCACGCCGGTGTGCGCAACTCGGTCTGCAGATTCCAGCCGCGGTCGCCCAGCACCACATAGGGTGTGTAGCCGCGCACACTGGACTCGCCGCCCAGGCCCATTTCTTCGCTCGGCAATAACGTGTCGGGCGTCCATTGAAACGCGCCGTGTGTGTTCAGCGTGAAGCCGCCGCCGAGCGCGAAGGCCCGCTGCGCCGCCAGTTGCAGATAGACATAGCGGGCGGCGGCTCCCGCTCGTGACGCAGCGAAGGCCTCGTCGTCGTTGGCGTCGCCGAGGCCGCCCGGGCTGGCGACGAGCGTGGCCGACACACTCTCCGGTCCTGCATCGACAGGCTTGCTGATTGTGTAGATCCACAGAAACTGGTGGATATGGGTGTTCGAACCGAACACCTGCGAGCCGCCGAATTCCAGATCGTTGTTGCTGCGCTTGTAGTCGTAGCCGACCTGGATCATTTGCTGGGTGTCGGTTGTACCCGGAAGACGCCAGTCATAGCGGACACTGAGTTGCGCGGAAATGCCCGTCTGTCCGTAACTGTCGGGCAGACGCGGCGTGCTTTGCGCGTATACCCCGAACAGTTCGATGCTGTCGCCCCATGGCAGCGGCGCGATGTAGTTGAGCGCGTGCGCGGTGAAGCGCGCATGGTCCGGACGGCCTTCGATTGCGGGATTGCCGCTGAAAAAATCGTTGCTGGCAGTGAATTGGTAAACGATGTGCTGATCGAGTCCGAACAGATTGCCGTAGTCGATTCCTGCGAAGAAGCGATCACGGCCGAGATCGGGCACGCCTGCGTTGTCATAGCCCGCATTCACGCGTAGCGGCAAACGGTCCTGCGTTTGCAGAATCACGTCGGTCGAATCGGCGACATCGCCGGGAGCGAAAACGACGTCGATGTGCCGATAAGGGTTGGCGTTGAGCACCGCCAATCCTGCCGATATCGCCGATTGCGGAATGGGCGCGCCGGACCGAAGCGGCATTTCGCCCGTGAGCAGCCGGTCCGAGAAATAACGGTTGCCGCTGGCGCGGACTTTGCCCAGGCGGAATTCGACGACGGCGATATGCACGACACCCGAGCTGACATCCTGCTCGGGCACGTACACATCGACGAGCGGTTTGCCCGCCTTGCGATAACGCTCGACCACCGCGCGCCGGATGTCGGCGAGCCGGCCGAAGGTGAGCGGCTTGTCCAGGTCCGGCTCGAACGTTTGCAGAAACGTTGCATCGAGCAGGGGTAAGCCTTCGGCGGCGATACGGGGAGACGCGGGCGACGACGTCGGCCTTGGCGTCGCGGGATTCTCGGCGTCGAACATCAGTCCGGCTAGCGAGGCGACGGCAATCTGCGTGGAACGATCCTGCGCTGCTGCGGGCGGATTGAGCGAGGAGGGCGGTGATGTTCGCGGCGTCGACGGCGGGGCGACGTCTCGCCACGCCTGCGCCCACGCAGAGTGAACGCACACGGTCCAGCACATGCAGGATGCGGCAATGGCAAGTCCGGCGTGGCCTTGCAGCGTTCGCGATGCCAGGGGGGAGCGGTTCGCCACGATCCGCTGCGCTCAATTTTCGGGCGACGGCCACGACCGGAAGACATGACGGTCGTAACGGCGTGTTGCGAAGAGTCGGATGGGTGACGCTAGCGGCATACATCCTCCGTCACGGAGATTGCAGACGTTGCAATGCTAAAGAAGGCTTCGGTGTGAGAATAGCAGGTGACTCGGAAAATCAATGACCATTTAGAGGCGGGACGCACCGGCTCCCCTGACTTACGGGAGACCATTTGTTTAGCGTTTCCTGAGGACTCCCACTACGTCACCGATGAGTCTTCGGGTCAAATTCAGGATGATCGGGCGAAAACTGTGCGCGCGTGCTGCACGTGACTAGATATCCGTCGTGTACGAGACGGACTGACACAGGCAGGGTAGTCCAACTCGTGGTGATATCTCGATGACGTTAGGAGACACTTATGCCGTTCGATATCTTCACGCCTGCTCACGGTAATAGGCCGCTTCAGGCCAACCGCGCCGATGCTCTCCACTATCTCCTGGTGCTTTCGTCTGTTACGAGCCCTCGGATTCAAAATTCTGATACGTTCCAAAGGGATGCTTACTGCCTGGGATTGTTCAGTGTGCATTGAATGCCTCCAGTGGACTATGTTCGGCGAGCGCCAGCAGGATCTTTAGGTTCAGATGCCGAAACATGTTCAGTCTTGAGCGGCTTTCTTCAGTAAGGATGGTCAGCTTATGTGGACCGAGACTACCTTTGGGGAAAACAAGGAAATCGAGGACCTCCTTTGCCGTCCGATCAGCCCGCGCGACCACCAGTAGATCGATTGGATATAAGGTGGGCCATGAAATTTGCCGGCAAAGTGGTCCGTGAATTGTGGCGGCCGCTGCACGTGCAATAACGCGTATCCGCAATGTATGTCGGCGCCTCGTGGTGATATGCCGTGACCTGAAACTCTTCACGCAAGCAGTTGTGGCCATCGACGGCAGCAAGTTCAAAGCGGTCAACAGCCGCGATAACAACTTCACACCTAACAAGGTCGCAAAGCGTCAGGAACAAATCGAGCAGAACATTCAGCGTTATCTGGAAGCACTGGAGAGTGCCGACCGAACACAACCGGCCGAGGTAGAAGCAAAAACCGAACGGCTATCCAAAGCGTTATCTCATCGACCTGCTGGCGTGAGGCAGCAGAGAATGCAAGATGATTCAATCCGACGCGTCTACGATCGTGTCCGTCCGCCGACAGCGACTCGCTGGCTTGAACAAAAACAATATATGTGTCATCGAGTTTGTAACTCCGGCCGCTGTCCCAAGCTTGGTATTCGACATATGCAAATCGCTCGAGAAGTGGCTTCCATAATTTTAGCGAGACTTTTTGTGAAGAGACGTTTAGCTCAATGTGGTGCAGCCTACCGGGTAAGGGCATGAGTGGTGACTCCGATGACTCAATGAGCGCCTACGCTGCCGTAATTTTTTTTTCGCAAGTGGGAAAAAGGAAAAACTTCCTGCGCAAGCTTCATATGCTGTCCACACGCAGCTGACGACATCGCGAACGTCCGCTATCTGCGGTCTTGACCGTCCCATATGGGTCGATAGGGTGAGTTCGCTGATTGACAAAACGGCAATCGGCCGCCATGCCAGACTTCCGATTGCAGTCAGCCACATTGCTGAAGTAGCAATCAGTCCGTCCCGATGTCAGCTAAGGCCGGCTGATTGAGCCGGTGGCCAGTATTGTGTCCAATATGGCCAATCCGCCGAAAGGTGCCTTCAAGGGTCCGTCATTCGCAACGTTGTCGGAACCGGCGATTGCCAGGCGATCGTCGCTAGGAAGACTGAATGCTCCAGGATTCCAGTCCCGGCAACGCGATCTCCACCCGGTTTCGTCCGGCATGTTTCGCGGCATACAGCGCCGTGTCGGCGGCTCCGATCAGCGCTTGCGGCGTGGTGAGGCCGGTTCGCCCGGCAATGCCAACGCTGATCGTCACGCTGGCGTGCTGGCCCTGTGCAGGAAAACGCAGTCCGTGGACTGCTTCGCGTAGCCGTTCGGCGGTTCGTGTCGCATCGTCCATCGACACACCAGACAGCAACACGGCAAACTCCTCGCCGCCAAAGCGGGCGAGCAGGTCCTCGCTCTGCAACGCGGACGACAGACACCGCGCGACGTGACACAAACACGCATCGCCCGCGAGATGACCAAAGCGGTCGTTGAAAACCTTGAACTTGTCGATATCGATCAGCAGCAACACGCCGCCTGAATCGGCCTTTGTCGTCATTTCGGATAGCGCCTCGTCGAGCCGGCGCCGGTTCGCGACGCCGGTGAGAGGATCAGTGTACGACAGGCCGGTGAGCGCGGCGTTCTGCGATGCAAGACTGTCGTTGCGCATGCGTTCCATCAATCGATGCAAATAAATTCGACGTAAAGCGCGCTCGAAAGCATGAGCGCCTACGAGCGCCGGAAGTAGCAGTGTCGTCATGAAGCCCATCAGGAATGACGCGTCGCTGCGATTGATTTCCGGATGAGCGAGCAGGGAAAGCGCGTACACGCTGAGGTTGGCGACGAAAAAAATCGCTGCCTGGTGAAAGCGCAAACGGACGAAAATCAGCACGAAACTAGCCGGCGGGATGGCCAGCAGAAAATCGCGCAACGTGACGGGTGACGGCTTGGCTGCGACGACGACAATCGCAGCGAGGGTGCAGATCAGGCAGCAGGCGAGGAGAGCAAGTTCGCGCTGCGCTGCCGCGACCGAATCGCGCAGAAACAGTTGGATGATCGCGAGGCAGGCGACGCTTGCCCCCACCAACTGGATAGCTACACCCTTCCAGTCCGGGCTCTGAATGATGGTCAGATTCAGCAACACGCCGAGGACGAAGTAGCCGGAGATGCCCCAAAGGGCGATAAAGCGCAGTTCCTGAAGCCGCTCGTGAGCGATGTCGAGCCAATAGCGGCTTTCGAGAGCTATTGGAAATGTCAGTCGGAAACCGGTACGGTTGATTTCCGATTCGGCCAGTCTATCCAGACGGGTTGCCTGTTCGTCGTGCACGGCACCTGAGTGCTTCATTCTATTTTCCATCTCGTACGTCGGCGGCTGGATCTGTGCAGCGGATGCGTTGTGCGCGTCATTATCGCGAAGTGCGGGCGGTAACCGTTTGCCTTGGCTTCGCTCAACGATAAGCTCTACATGCTTGACGGGTTATCGGCAGCTTCGTGGGATTCTGTAGCTTTAGCATTGTGCCGACCGTGAGTTGCGACCGTGATCGCTCAATGACGAACGCGGTGTCGTAGGGTCGCCGCTGCCGCTTCCAGGACGATCCGGTTCCGGGTGTTGGCCAGGCAGATGGCATCGATCCTGGTGCTACCGCCGTCCGATGCATGTCCGCCGAACGCTCGTCAGGCGGCCAGATATAGCCGCCCGGACCAGGTTCAGGTCACAGCCCGACGCGAACAAAGTCAGGCGACTCGCAGAAGGGGCACGGCTTCGCGTTGCGAGCGGGGCAGTCGAGCCGGATGTAGCGAGGTTTCGCCTCTGAACTGTCGTCGAGCAAACTGGCGTAAGAGCGAAGCGAAATCTGTCGACGAGCGCCGGAATGGCTTTCCGACAGTATTCGCTATGTTATGTATTGCGTGATGAAACGGAACCACTAAAATCCTGTTATTCACGGTAGTTCGCCCACGCGTATCTACGTGAGGTCTTGCCGACTCCTGGATTGAACGAGTTCGTGGGATCCATCCTGCGGAAAAATTCTTCCTGCTCGCAAGACGCCGCGTAGATCTGTCCGACGTTGTGCTCGGCGGGATATTTCGCACCCAGGCGGTCCAGTCGTTCGAGAATCTCTTTCTTAAGCGCCTCGCAATCTTCGCCCTTTTTCACCAGATACTCCTGGTGCAGAACGTGGCAGAAGAAGTGGCCGCAGTACATGGTGTACTCAATTTTCGAGGCGATGGTCGGCGGTAGCCGCTCGAACCAATCTTGTGTATTGCGGGGTAGGGCGATATCGAGCGCGAGAATATCTTCGACGGTACGCGAGTGCACGGCCCGGTATCGGGTGACGCCGCCGCCAATAGCGAAACGATTGAGGAAGGCTGCGCCGCCCTCTTTATCGTTGCATTCGATATAGCTTCCGTGTTGGCTTGGAAAGCGGGTCTTCAGATAATTGCGGGCTTCCTCGATTCCGTCGCCACCCATTTTTAACAGAAGATGGTGCTCATACTTGTCGCGGAATTCGTTCAGCCGCCGCGGCATGTGGTCCGGGAAAAACCGCATTGCGAATTGAAGCAGGTGATCACTGAGGGTTCCTTTAAGGCCGAATTTCTCACATATGCCGTCAAACCGGCTCTTCACGCCGAATGCCAGTGGGATCTTGTCCGTTCCGTACTTTTGAATAAACAGGAAGAGGTCCTTGCCGTACTTTTTACTCAGATCGTAGGCGGAACGATGCATGTATTCGCCCGCAATCGGCAGTGATTTGAAGCCGGTGAGAATGTCTCTGCGCAGTGACTCCAGTTCAGCCGGGTCATTGCTGCCTATGTAGAAGACCTGAGCTTCCTTATCGGCCGCGAACGTATCCAGTCGCACTGCGAAGACGGCAAGTTTTCCGGCGGACCCCGATGCTTCGTAAAGACGGCGGGGGTCGCCGTTATAGCGGGCTGGAGAACTGGACTCTACATCGCGCACATGCTGGCTGTACTCGTGGTCGGAGGCATGGCGGTCGGCGTCGAACCGGATGTGCTCTGCAGGAATTTCTCCTGCATCGAGACGTCCGAGGATTTCTTCCGGTGTGGACCCGAGATCGATTCCCAGGTGATTGACCAGTCGAAGTTGCGCGTTCTCGTCGATTTGCGCATACAGCGCCAACTGCGTGTAGGCCGGGCCGCGCTGGATCAGCGAGCCGCCTGAGTTATTGCAAATGCCGCCCGTGACCGATGCGCCGATGCAACTGGAGCCGATCACCGAATGAGGTTCGCGGCCCAGTGGGCGCAGTGCTTTCTCGAGCTGATTCAGCGTGACGCCTGGTTGGGAGATGATTTGCTTACCGTCTGCGATTAGCTTCAGCCGGCTCAGGCGCATGGCATTGATAATGACTACCGGCCGGCCGCCATAGCCCTCCGGCACAGGTGTGGAACCACCTGTGAGCCCGGTATTGGCCGCCTGGCAAATGATCACAAATTTCTCGGCGTGGCAAGCTTGAAGAACTCGCCACATCTCCAGAAGCGTGCCTGGAAGAATGACGGCAAGTGCGTCGCCGCCGCCATACCGGAAGCCGGTCCGATACCTTCTCGTTTTAGTCGGGCTCGTCAGCACATTCGCTTTGCCGACAACACGACCGATAGACGCAATGAAATCCTTGGAAGACATACGCGATTACGGTATTAGCGGGAGTCAGGGTGTCGACGGCCGCGAGGTGAAATAGGCCCGGGTTACGATGGAGACGGCTGTGTTGTCCAGGGAGCGATGTGCTTTTGTTTGGCTACCGTCAGAGCAGCGGAAACTATCATACAGGCACAAGGACGCGAAGCGGGAACATGCATCGCCGAAAAATATCAGATAGATAGCACTGAACGTCCGATACGACGATGTCGAGAAGGGCCGGGACCATGCGGACGACCAGTGGCGACTGGATATCCATGATGGAGGACATTCAGAAGTTCCCGAGCGATTCAGTCGATCGAGATGGAGCGAACACCGGCCACCCTGCGGTGGCCGAACTCGTAGAGAAGCGGGGCAGGCGGGGAAAGAATGCGCTTACTGACTTTCCGTACACTTGATCCGATTCGTCGACGCCACAGTCGAGGACAGATCGCTAGCCGCATAAGGTCCGCGGGTGTAGACCTTCCCTCGAAATCTCTCTCGCTGCCGGGAGCCATCGCCTTTTGATGTTCACGCAGAACTGACCCACTGGGGATGCGGCCATTTTATTGGACTGATTTATGTCGTTAGCCCGAGACTTTCACGGTACTCGATGGAGCTGAGATAACCAAGGGAGCCCTTGATCCGCTTCTCGTTGTACCAGCGAACGTAGGCATTCGGTACCTCAACGAATTCCACAGTCGTTTCACTCTGTCTTTTGCGCAAACCC
Source organism: Paraburkholderia sp. GAS333 (assembly GCF_050435665.1). NCBI lineage: Bacteria > Pseudomonadati > Pseudomonadota > Betaproteobacteria > Burkholderiales > Burkholderiaceae > Paraburkholderia > Paraburkholderia sp. GAS333. The sequence continues at coordinate 510 of NZ_JBNDKS010000007.1, read as the reverse complement.
CCGGCTTCCCTGCGTTTTACGGGCGCAACATGGATGCGTTTATCGATTGCTTAATTTATCTCGATGTTCCAGCCGCCGAGATGACGACCGTGCGCGTGAGTCAGAACGAGACGTTGGAAATACAGGGTGGAGCCGGGCGAAAAGTGGTGGCCGTATATAAGACATTGGACGGCTGGATAGCCGACCCTGATTGCGCTTACTGGTATGGTCGCGAAGGTGACACTCGATATATTTGGGCTTCGGCGGAGCCTGGCGGTCTCCTTTTCTGTGGCCGGGTTGAGTCGAGTTTATGGAGTGGTTGGCTCACTGTGCTCTGTGCTCGGCTGAGTCTTGTGCTTGGTCGCGAGGTGCACGACGCTGAGATGTGAAAACTTACCCTCGACGTCCGCATTGGAGAAAGCTCATCGGCCCTTCAGGGTCCAGCCTGTGTGGAAACGGGTTTTTCACCGCTAAGCGAGCGATTGCCAATCAGGTCAATCTAGTTCGACGCAGACGCATTGCACCGATCAA
>NZ_JBNDKS010000006.1:0-530718 GCF_050435665.1 Paraburkholderia sp. GAS333 | reverse complement strand
ATCATCTCGACGTTGCGCTGGCACTCGCGCTCAAGACGCCGGCTGGAGGGTATCCGGTTCAGATACCCGTAGATAAAGATCTTGAGCATCACTCCAGGATGATAGGACGGGCGTCCGGTGAGCGCGGGTGTTGTACCGTCGAATCCAAGTTCTGCGAGATCCAACTCTTCTACAAAGGCATCGATGACCCTGACCGGATTGTCCTGCCCAATGTAGTCGTCGACGCATTCGGGAAGCAGTGCGACCTGCTTGCGGTCATCGCCCTCAACGAATCGCTTCATGAGTCACCCGGTATCAGCGTGTTGATTCAGTTTAGGCGATCAACGCGTTTTCACACGGTCTCGGTCGATCAGGGAAGTTCGTTGACCAGGACGATGCATCGCACACACACTCCGGGCGACCTTCCGGGTACGACCAAAGCCGGCCCTTCGGATATGCCGCTTGCCGGTCGTCTGAAGGTCAGCATTGACCTCGGAAACGGCCGCTCACTCAGTGCAAAGCGAACGGCCGGCCTCTCACATAAGCCTCTCTATTGCGAAATGCGCTTGAGGTCGTCAGGCTTCCAGGTCTTCTTGAAGAACGCCTCCTTAGGGCTATACAGACGCAAAATAATGAAATAGCCCTTGCCCGGAACCGTCCTCACCGAGTTACGCTCCTTGCCTGCCGGTGCGTTCGGGCCAAAGTAAAGATCGTATGAACCATCGGCGTTCTGCACCGGCTTGTCCATCGAATTTAACGAGGGCAGGGGCTGACCGTTTTGCAATCCGGACGCATTGATCGAGTCGTACACCGTGACTGACCAGAAGTTGGCAGCAGGAATATCGCGCGGCAGATGAAGTTGATAGCTGCTTCCGCCCTCCAGAAAATTGCCATCCGCGTCGCGCCAGGTCGACGGATATTTCGCACCCTTTTCGACGAGGTCTACGACCATTCCTGGGCTGGTCGCGTAAGCAGTTGTGAAGTACGCATCCCGTTGAGCGAGGTTGGTGAACGATCTGCTTGCCTGGAACAACGGGTTCTGGCCGGCGAAGACGTTCACCCATTGCCGGTCTGGATAGTATTTGGCCTCGGGCTGGTCCACCAGACCGTTATAGATTTCGACCTTGCTCATCCCAAACGCGGTTTTCGCCGCCTTGTCCAGCAGCTCGCGCTGCCGGGCCGTGGGCTGGAACGGTTTGCCTTTCTCAATACCGATCGCCGCCATCATGCCGCGCCAGTCCATATCTGCGGGGTCGACCGTTTCCTGATCGACAAAACGGGCCAGCATGTCGAAATACGTGCCGTCATGCGGAAACAGCATATCGGCAGGCGTCGCCGATCCATCGGGGAACTGCATCGGTTTGGCAGAATCCTTTTTGCCGTAAGGATAAATGCGCGTGCCTGCAATCAGCGCGTTAGCGGGTTTGAGATCTTTCGGGTCGGTGAAAAAGCCCCGGTAAAACACGAATACATTGTTGGTCCGGGAACGGTAAAGGTAATAGCCTTTGGGCGCGGCTCCCTTGTAGTTCCACGGGACGATCAGATACTTGCCACCCTTGCCGCCGTCAGGCCCGGCAAATCCGAAGTCGCCCGTATACGTTTTCCCGTCGATCGTCGGGCCCGAGAGCGGCCGTTGATAGAAGTCGTCCAGGATACCCTGATTCTTGGGAGGCACTTCGACAACGATCGGGCCGTCTTCGGCAAGATTGACGTACGTCATCGCGTAAAGACAATCGGAGTTCGGCGTGGTGACTTGCGTTTTCGCATTAAGGCGCTCTTTCCAGACCGGAAGCACGTTGTATCCAGCACCGTAGATTTTCTCCGAGCCCTCTTTCATCGCGAACATGTTGATCGCGGGCAGCGACCATAAATAGACCTGAACAGCTCGCTGGAAGTACAGTTCGTCCCGAAGCAGTTCGGCTGATTCATTGGTGGGAAAGTCCCCGGAAAACGGCGCGTTCGCCAGCGCGTCATGGCTTGCGGCAAGAGTCTGAGCGGGCGTCGGCTGCTGTGATTGAGCAAATGCTTCAGGGTAATACCCCGCAACGGCTAGCGCGACCAGCGCGGCAGCAAGATTTTTCGTGATTGCGGATTGCGATGTATTCACGGCTGTACTCCTGTGGCTTCTCAGAATCGTAAAGTGCAGTCCTGCTGCTGCGGCCGGAAGATCTATCTTCGAAAGGACCGAATGTGAAGTCCGGACCTTTCAGCAACGCCAGCCATGGCCATGCTTACGCGGTGAAAATCTCTACGTGAAAGAGTCATCGTTACGTGCTCTAAGGAAGCGCGTAATCTTGTATGCCCTGAGAATATTCTCGGGTCGATTACTCGCAGGAGGATCGAGTTTTTCTGGAGAATTGGCTATTGGGACAAAGGGCAACGGAATTGCCCGTGTGGGCAATCAGACTATGATTCGATGTCTTTGGAATGAGGATTCAACCGCTACGCCCGGCGGATTCAACCGGTCGATGCAACACAATGAACGTCGGCCACGGTTAAGCCATGGGGCGACATTTGCCCTCATGGCCAACTGTTTCGGGTAAACGTCTGCTTCAAGCCTGAGCTCTGCCGATTGCGAACCGCGCTTCGCGCTGCCAGTGCCGATACTCAATCTCACCAGACCTGCAAGCCTGGCGAATAGCCAGATCCCTTTCCCTATTTGCCCACAACTTCGAAATCAGGGAGCCTGAACGATTTGTTCATCAACTCCTCCGTCGGTCCGTAGAACCGTACTGTCGGAGCGGGACGCCGGCCAGCCGTCGGAATCCAGTTTGATTCAAGTCCCTTTGGCGCGTGCGGGCCGACGTAGATCGTTACGCTGCCGTCGCTATTCAATTTCATCTTGTCCATGTCGTACGAAGACAAAGTGGTGCGTTCGCTGTTGCTGTAAATGTAAGTCCACGTCGCATGGTCGTAGACGGTGATGGCCCAGAATTGCTTTGCAGGCATCGCCGCCGGAAGCGTGATCTTGTAGTTCGTCTTTGCGTCGAGCAGTTTGCCGTTCTTGTCGGCCACGGCAACCATATACATGGTCCCCGGCGAATCGCTCAGCGTCTTGGGCATGTAGATGCACCAGAAGAAAGCCCTGGCCCGTCCTACATAATCAACCCGGTCGTCGTACACATAATCGAATTGCTTTTTTTCGTCGGGGAGCAGTAATGAAATGTAGTGCCGGTCGGGCCAGTAGAGAACCTCTTTGGGTGGATGATCGAAGTATGACTGCAGGCTGAACCATGCGTCGGCAGCGCCCTGGCGCATTGCCCGGATCGTCTCGGCATCCGGATTGAACGGCTTGCCTTTCTGGATTCCCAATGACGCGAGCATACCCATCATCACTTTGTCTTCGGGCCTGACGGGCTCGACGTTAGCTATGTCGGCAAGATCATTGAAAAACCGTTCGTCGAAAAACGGGAGTGTCGAGTAGCGCTGATTGCCTGGGTCGACGAACCGTTGCTGCGGTGGATTGGCAGCATCCGAAAGATAGTACAGGCGTAGCCGGTGCGAGAAATTGAACGCATCGTCGACCGTTTTTCCGGGTTGCACGATCGAGCGGAATGCCATCGTGATCCGATAGTTGGGAGACGCAACGTGGATATATCCCTCAGGGATCGGTCCGGTATAGCCCGGCGGGGTGAACAGATATTTGCCGCCCTTTCCCTGATCCAGTCCAGATGGACCGACGTCGGCAATCGTAAATTGCCACGCGTCGACGACCTGTCCATACAGACTGCCGTCTGTTCCAGACGGTGGAATTTCGAGCACTACCGGTCCCTTGCGAAGGTCCGTAAATGCGGAGATATAAGGCGTCGAACTATTACCTGTCACTACTTCGAGATTCGGCGTTGCCGGTTTCGAATACGCCAGGATATCGTTGTCCTTCAAACCGAGGGCTTCGGCGCCAGCGGGACGAAAGCGATAAATCTCCACAGCGGGCAGCGCCCAATTGACCGCTTCGAATGCACGCTGCCTCAATATCTGATAATTGAGGTCTGCGGACGGTCGGCTGCCCGCCGCCGGCTGGCCTCCAAGCGGCTCTTTACCATCCTGGGCACCGGCGGTGCCGGATGCGAGAGCGAGCAGGTAAATCACTGCCATCGTAAAGCGCCGTTTTGTCATGTTCATCATGAGTTGACACCGCCTCGATTAACAGAAGGACCACGTCGGGACCGGATGCGCGCGTGAGCCCATTGCTGCATTGCACCGCGGAGCATTCCACAGGACCGCGGGCTGGTCTCAATCCGAACACAATGCGTTCGCTACTCACCCCCCTTAGTGTCGCTGATGCCGCGGTACGACGCGATAGGGGATAGGGGCAACCAGATTGCCCTTTGGTGAAAGGTCCGTCCCATTTACCGGGCCGTGCCCGGCAGACAATCGGCCATCGGTCGCTCCCAGTGACAATGAATGACTTGCAACGAGTCGGAGAGCAATCGTATCGTCGGTATCGGCGCGGCCGGCCGTTATGGGTAGGCCTGGTCTGATCACGTCGGGCTCTATGTGGTCACTATGAGCCGTTCAGGCGGCACACGTAGCAAGCGACGATTCTGCGTGGCGGCGTTGGTGCACTTGCAGTCAAAGGTCACGAAACTGCACTTCAAAGTTCTGAACGCGCAAATGCCGAAACAAGATATTCGATGAACACTCGAACCCTCATCGGTACCCGGCGACCCGCTGGATAGACAAGATGAATAGGCACGCGATCGGGTTGCAAATCTGGCAACAACAACTGGACCTCGCCGGACTGAATTTCTTTCGCCATCAGCCAGAAAGGCGCCTGTGCGATGCCAAGGCCGTGCAGCACAGCCGCGCGAATGTGCTCCGCATCGCCAGTCAGCAGCGACCCGTGCGGCACGTAGGAGACGCGCTCCTTACCGTTCCTGAGCGACCACGGGTAGCGCTCGCGGCCATTCGCAAAGACGATGCAGGCGTGCTTATCAAGGTCCGCAAGCCGCGTCGGAATACCATGATCGGCAAGATAGCCAGGGCTGGCCGTGAGCACGAAGTCTGTCTCGGATAGCTTCCGCGCAGTGAGGGAAGAGTCCATCAGTCGCCCATGGCGAACTGCCAGATCGACGCCGTCGCCGACAAGATCGACATGCCGTTCCGATACCGACAATTCAATCGCGACGTCCGGATACTGCCGGAAGAACTCCGGTAGCAGCGGCGTGATGCAAAGCCGGCCATGCGCCGGAGCCGTATTGACTCTGACCACGCCTCGTGGCGACTGCTGCCGCTCGCCTACGGACGACTCGAGCGCGTCGAAGTCATCCACCAGTTGCCTCGCTGACTCGTAGAAAGCTTGTCCCGCGTCCGTGATCACAACCTGGCGCGAGGTCCGCAAAACGAGTTGGGCGCCAAGATGCCGTTCCAGCGCGCCGATCTGCTTGCTGACCGCAGGCTGTCCAATCCCTTCCTCCCGCCCAACGGCAGAAAAACTGCCGCATTCGACGAGGCGTACAAACAGGCGAATCGCGTTCATTCGATCCATAGGGGCTATCCGCATCGATTCCAGAGTGGAATGGATGGTATGCCCTGAGACAGCGTTTCGGCAATGAATGAGTTTGCTTATCGTACGGTCATGCCATTACCGACATGTAACCCGGAGGAGTTGAACGATGAAAGCAATTTGCGTAACACCCGACCGCGAGCTCGAGGTTCGTGACATCCCGACCCCGATCGAGCCTGCGCCCGGCCATGTGCTGATCGACATGGACGCCTCGGCAATCAACCACGGCGACAAGACTTTCCTGAGGATGCCCACGGCAGCGGGTAACGCCCTTGCGCTGGGTCCGCATGGAGTATGGGGTGCCTCCGGGGCTGGGCGCGTGGTCGCAGTGGGCGCAGGCGTTCCCCTGGAATATACGGGCAAGCAGGTGGCGGTATACCGGTCGCTTGACAGAAGCCCGGAGAGTGTTGGGCTTTGGTGCGAACGGGCACATGTACCTTATACGACCTGTTTGATCTTGCCGGACCATGTTCGTGCGCGCGACTATTGCGGCTCGCTCGTCAACGTCATGACGGCCTACGCCTTCCTCGAAGAAATCGTGAGCGCGGGCCACAGGAGCGTCATCGTCACGGCTGGAAATTCGGCCACCGGACACGCGCTCGCTTCGCTTGCGCGCAGAAGAAACATACCGGCGATTTTGCTGGTGCGTACAACGGCAGCGCGGGACGCGCTGGCCCGTCTGGGCGTGGAGCATGTCATCGTCACTACCGAGGGCTTCAACGACAGGCTCAGTGTGCTTTCCGCCGAACTGGGGGCGACGGCGGTATTCGATGGGGTCGGCGGCGACTTGCTAACGAGCATCGCCCCTGCGTTGCCGATGAATTCGACGATCTATTTCTACGGCTTTTTGGGAGGCACTGCGCCGTTTTCCATTCAGTCCGTACTGTTCATGATGAAGAACCTGAGCATGAAGCGGTTCAGCAATTTCGAAAGCCGGACAGTGAAGGAGCAGGCGAGGCTTGTTGCCGCGCTGAAAACGCTTGAAGGCGTGATCGACGATTCCATGTTCACGACCAGAATCGGTAAAGAATTTCATCGCGATCAGATCAGGCTCGCGATGGCTTACGAATCTGCGGATGGCGCCAAAGCTGTCCTCGTCACTTAGGTCGTCAGCGGAGGGGGCGCCTCGGTGCGGCGCAGGAGTCTGTCGTGACCGATGGTGTATGTCGGCAATTCGTGGACAACAAGGCACGGTCAGATCCGGACCGTGCCTTGCATCAATGGTCGGCGCTCAAATGACGCCTGAACCAGTCCGCAGCGCACCGACTGGTAGTGTCGAAGTGCTCTACATAGGGCGTAAAGTGTCCGCCCGCGATCATCTCGAGTTGCTTGGGTTGCAGCGCTTCCTCATACGCACGCAAACACAAATCGGTGGCAGTCAACGTGTCGGCATCCGCGACGATCATCAGCAACGGTGTGGGGCTGATGCGCGCGATGTACACACCGGGCTCATGTTCGCGAGAAAGCTCGGCGCTGCGCAGCGTTACCTCGTTGTGCCAGTTCTGCGAAAAAGCCGCTGTTCCGGCGAAAAACTCGTGGCTGTCCGCGCCTGCCATCGCGCATGGCTCGGCGGAGTCGGCACTCGTCGCGGGCAGCATGGCGGGCGATCCTCCGGCGAAGCGCCGCGCACGGTCCGACTCGAAACGGCTTAGCAACGCCGGCACGTGATCGGCGCGGGTTCGGCGCAATGCCGACTGATAACCACTAATCTGCGGCACTTGCGAGACCACGCACTTCACGCGCCGATCAATCGCAGCAACTTCAAGCACATGCCCACCGCTAAAACTTGAACCCCAGATGCCCATGCGCGACGCATCCACCTCGGGGCGCGTCGACACATAACTGAGCGCATCGCGATAGCCTCGCTTCTGCAAAGCCGGGTCGACTTCCTGGCGGGGCATCCCTTCACTCTCGCCGAAATTACGGTGATCGTAGACGAGCACAGCGAAACCCGCGTTCGCAAACACCTCGGCGTAGCGATCAAGATACTGCTCCTTGACTGCGGAGAATCCATGCGCCATCACGATGGCCGGATGCGCGCCCGCCAGCGCCTGTGCGGGCAGATAGAACCAGCCGCGCAGACGCACGCCCTCTGAAAGAAAGTCCACGTTTTGACGTTCCATTGCGTATCCCTGGTGAATTACCTGACGCGCTTCAATTCGGCGCATGAGGCGTCACGATACCCGGCCGCGGCGCGCAACTCACCCTCGATCTGGACATCCACTACGCCGGATCGGACAAGCTGAAATAGGCGCTCGGTGTCGTGCCTGTCACGCGACGGAACATCGCCGTAAAGGCGCCCGGCGTTTCGTAGCCGAGCGCGATGCTCACTTCACCGACGGGCCTGTCGGCCGCGAGCAGCGGCAACGCATGCTGGACGCGCACGAGTTGGCGCCAATGCACGAACGACATGCCGGTTTCGGCGACAAAAAGGCGCGCGAGCGTGCGCGTCGACGCACCCGCTTGCCTGGCCCACGCGTCGAGCGTACGCGCGTCGGCAGGCGCACTGAGAATCGCGTCACAAATCCGCTTGAGTCGACGATCGCCGCCACTCGGCATGCGCAGTGGATGGCCCGGCACCCATTCGATTTCGGCGAGCAGATGCGCGATGACAAGGCTATCGCGCCCGGCAGGTTCGTCGTCGAGCGGAATCGATGCAGCGCGTATGATCAGCTCGCGCAATAGCGGAGTTACGTTGACGGCGAGCGGTTCATCAGGAAATCCGGGTGGACAGTTTTCGGTACGGATGTACGGGCTGCGCAATGAAACGGCCCCCCGCGCGCGCATCGCGTGTGGCATGCCGGCCGGCATCCAGAGCGCCCGCTGCGGCGGAACGAGCCAAAGCTTCTGCCCAGCTATGACTTCGATGGTGCCGCGCGTCGCATAGATCAATTGCGCGCGAGCGTGCCTATGCTCGCCGACGGCAAAACCGTCTGCATACTCCTTGGCCATGACGGAAGCTAGACCGGGAGCACCCTGATAGTCTGCGGGATTGGTGCTGCGGGACGTGCACTGCGCAGAAGAGTTGCGCGGTTGGGCTACAGACGACATTGGCAGGCTGGCTGTGCGGGAGCGAGTCAGTATAGTTCAGCCTGCATCGTCTGGCGGAGCGGCGGTCTCTCTGAAAGAAATGCGGCCATTCGCTGCATCGAGTGCCGGTAGTCGAGAGCGCTCCGGGCTATTAAGAAAATATGTTCGTCTGACGGAGGCCGCCTACGTTTGCATTTTTTCTTATTTATTGTGAAGGGACAACAATCCGCAGACAGGCCGAAAGTCTCGTTTGCGAAAATTACTGTATGAATGTACAGTATCCGGCATGAGCGGTTGAAACAGTGAACCGGCACTTTTCTGGAGTCCAATTGATGGACATGCGCGTGCGGAAGCCTGTCAGTCATCCGATGCCGGAAACAGCGGCATTCGTTGCCGACATGAAGTCGGCATTTGGCGAGCAGGAAATTGACGAAGCCATTCGTCGCGGCAAAGCCGGCGAGCCGACGTTTTATGCCAGCGAAAACGGCCGCTCGGTGGGCACCGCGGCGGCGGTCGCATCGAGTGCATGGCGTGTCGACCGTTCGGTGCGCGACCGCCATTACTGTGACGGCTGCGACGGTTCGTGCATTGGTACGGCAAGGTCTTGTCGTCCGTAGACGCAAACAGATAGACGGAGAGAACATGCTTCGAGTTTTTGGCGCCGGCGTACTCCTGCTGACGATCGCTTCATCGGTGTCGGCGGGGGAGCGCTACGTGGAGATATGGAATCCGCCTGAGGCACGCATTGGCGCACCCACGAGCAAGTCTGCGCCGAAGACTCACGGTGCGACTGTCACCAGCCGCAATGCCGGCAAGGTGGTGCCGCGGCGTGTGGCAGATCCGCTGTCCCGATCGGCCCCGGTCAAACATGCGCCGGTCGCTGTGGTAAAGAAGCCGTCTGTTCCGCCGTCCCTCTATATTCCGAGAGTGATTACGCCGGAAGGTAACGTGCTTCGTGTCTGAACTCGTAATAAGTCAGTTCGGGTTGACGGCTGCCTTCGTGTAACAGGTTGCGGGAGAACTGATGGGACCCGATACTGGTACCTGTGAGGCCATCGTATTGCCGCGCTGAAAGTCGCTAAAGCAGTTCAATGCAGCTCAATGCAGAGACAGAAAGTGGAGTCGGAAAACTACAAGGGATATTCCGTTTGGGGCCACGCCATTCTGCAGAACGGCGGATATGCAGCGGGCGGAACCATCATGCGCGAGGGCAAGCTCGTCGAAGGTTCCGGCGTACTCGGCACCTATGAATCGGACGATGAAGCGCGCATAGCCGGGCTCGACTGGTGCCGGGCGTGGGTCGATAGTCACGGCTGAGAGCTGAGAGCTGAGAGCTGAGAGCTGAGAGCTGAGAGCTGAGAGCTGAGAGCTGAGAGTGGCAGTGGCGGGCGGACTCGCGCGGCGAGCCGCCACGTGAAGCAGATCGACGGCCGACAGGTCAACATTCAGGAGGGTGGGTGCACGCGGACATAGGCAGTCAACGACGATGGCAAACGCCCGGTTGACAAGCTGTGTTTGTCTATCGCCACGCGTTCAGCGCTGCGAGGCTGCTCACGTCCACGCTCACGCGTGCAAAGACAAGCCTTTCACCGCTTTGTCCACGGCTTTCTTGGGGCCATGCAACGCGAGGCCCACGAAGTCGAGATTCGCCGCATCGCCGGCACGAAAAACTTCGCGATTCGCTGCATCGTGCCCGGTCGAAAACATCGCATGGACATACGGCACGATCTTGAGTTCGCGGGTCAGTGCCTGCCGGTGCGCAGCCTGAAGACCGGGCAGGTCGGCGGCGAATACCAGCATCGGTTGACCAAGCATGCGACCGTATTGACGGTTGGCTGCATCCTCGTAGGGCTCACCGAGTGCTTCGGGCATTGCAGCGGCAACGCCGGTCGCGAGAAACGCGACTACATTGAGTTTTTGCCAGACCGCGAGATCGTCGCGCACGATCAGGGCCACTTTGGTATCGAACATGATTGCTCCTCGTTGAGACGCTCATGATCGGTGACCCGAGGTAATCAGTCTGGAACGTTTGTGCACATGCGCCGGTAGGCGGCCGGCGTCATCCGGTAAGCGCGGCGAAACCAGCGGCCAAGATGGCTCTGATCGGCGAAGCCGACTTCGGCGGCGACTTGTGCGGGCGTACGGCCGACCGCCAGTAATCTGCGCGCGGCGCGCAGGCGCAAGCGCACCAGATACGCGTGCGGCGACGTGCCGAACGTGCGCTGAAACAGGCGAGTCAGGCGGAACCGGTCAATGCCGGCCATATCGGCAAGTTCGTCGAGTCCGAGGTTGCCGTCCATCTGCTCGTGCAACAGATCGCGCACGCGGGCGACGGCGGGCGGCGCGGCGAGTTCGTCCGTCAGTGGTGCGTCGCGCAACTGGCCGCCGAGTTGCATTAGCAGGCGGTCGAGAGTCTGGTCGCGTGCAAGCCTGCCTTCGTCGCCGTAAATGGCCATGAATGCCTGGCGGATCGCATCGACGAGGCTGCGGTCGTCAACCAGCGTATGGCCGAAGGCCGCTTCGACGCCACTTAGTCCGGCAATATTCAGCCGCCGCGCCGCCTGCTCGACCCAGGCTTGCGGCAGATACAGCATCGCGTAGGTGAAGCCGCTCGCGTCTGGCGCGTGGCCGTCGTGCAGCGCGCCCGGTTCGATCAGGATCGCGCGGCCCGGCACGCTCGTGTGCAGCGACCGGTGGCACTGGAAGCGTTGCACACCCTGCTCGGTGTAGCCGATCAGCATGTCGTCGTGATCGTGAGGGTCGTACGCGTGGCCGCTGAAGTGCGCGCGCAAACCTTCGATGCCGGTCTCCTGATCGCGTCGCGCGACCAGCCAGTTGTCCGCGCGGCCGTCGCGTGTCGTCGCGCTCGTCATAACTTGCTTTGCTCCTTGTCATCACTCGGCATTACTGCGCAGAAGTGTACGTCAGCGGTCGGTGGACGATGTGGCAGGAGGGCGTCCGCGTTCCCTGTGCGAAGAGCCGCGCCGCGTCGGAGAGTGAGCGTGCAGGCCTTCGCGCAAAGGAAAGCGCGCGGCGCTGTCTGCGAAAGCCATCCTTCAATGGTCGAGCCTGCGCGTGCAGCCGCCGACTGCCGTCATCCGCGAGTCGCTCCTTTCACCGCGCGCCGAAGAGTACGCCCCGATGGCAGATCGAACGTCAATCGGGCAACTTTTTCCGGGCGCCGCTCGGCTTCATCCGCCAGTCAAAGACCGTTAGCGAAAGCAGGACAAAGCAAAGAAGAATACAAGAGCGTCGCCCCTGCCATCATTAATGCACGACGGCACGACGGCACGACGGCACGACGGCACGACGGCACGACGGCACGACGGCACGACGGCACGACGGCACCACCGCACCACCGCACCACCGCGCTACAACACCACCTCACTGCGTCGCACACGTAAAGCTCGACGCGGCATTCACGTCGCCGGAACCGCTATACCGCGGGAAAGCCGGATATTCGCAAAGCGGCCGCGTGCGCCCCGGTACGCCCGCTGTATCCGCGACAATTTGTGCGGGTGGCGCGACACCTTTCTCGACCCAGTTCTCCAGCGTCGTGAGCGAATCCCACGCTGCGTTGAAGACTGAACTCACCGCGTGTCCGTAGCCCGGAATCTCGTAGAAACGCACAAAATTAGCGACGGTAGACGCCCCCATCGTCGATTGCAGCCGCTGATAGTACTGCTCGGACGAGCGCGTGCTGACCAGTGCGTCGGCCATCCCATGCGCCATCAGGATTTTGCCGCCCTTTGCGTTGAACGCCGACAGATCGGTTTTGTTGACGTCCTGCAACCCCGTCAGTTGGCTGATCCGCGCCTGCAGACTGCCCGGGTTTTGCGGATCGACATTCAGCGAGTTGTAGCTCGCGTCGCGCGTGACGAAGTAGCGGATCCACTGGTCCCAGAAAACGCTCATGTACGGAGCGGTGGTGGGCATCGGCGACGCGGGTTGCGAAGTGCCCATGGCAAGCGTCGTGACGGTCGGCTGCAAGGCCGACGCGTTGACAATACCCAGATCTGCGCCATACACGTTGAAGCCGGGATACTGCGTTTCGCCGCTGGCGAGCGTGTAGCTGAACGTGATCGGCGTGTTGTACACGTTGAGCGCCGAAATCTGTGCATCCGACAGACACGTATCGCCGGTATCCGTGCCGCCGGTACAACGCAGAGGCGTGCCGTTGAGCGTCGCGGTCGACGGATCGAACGTGGCGTTGCAGGCCGCGACGTTGCTGATCACGCCGTCGGCGACGCCGTCGAGCGTATCGCAGGCGGCGAGCACGGCGTTGAGCAGGACCTTGCGCTTGGCCTGATCCACATACGCGCCGGGCGCGGCAAGAGCGCGCGTGATGCGGCCAAACTGCAAGTCGAGGCTGGCGGCCGCCCACGCGGGGTAGAGCACGATCGAGCCGTCCCAATCCTGCGGCCAGCGCTGCACGACGGCGAGTGCCTCACGACCGCCAGACGACCCGCCCGCAAAGTACGCGCGCTTCGGTGCTTTCACCGCGTAGCGCGCGTCGATCAGATAGACCGCGACGTCGCGCGTTTTCTTCAGCGCGTCGCCGTCGAAGTTGTTGATCGCTTCGTCGTTCACGCCGAATGACGCGTCCTCGCTGCCGAGCGCGTTCGCCTGATGTCCCGAATCGCTGGCGAAGGTTGCGTAACCGCGTCCGAGCGGTGTGAGTTGCGTCGTGGGTCCGGCAGGGACGTTGCCGGTCGGTGCGGGAATCGTGCCGTCGTAGCCGCCGCCGCCGAACATCATGACCTTGTTGTTCCAGGTGGTGGGCATTGCGATCTGGAATTTGATCTGAGGTGCGTTCGGATCGACAGGACTGATCGCGCCGCTCACCAGGCAATATTCGCCAACCGCCGTCGCGCCGCTGCCCGACGCGGGCATCGTGGTGGCGGCCGACACGGTCGCGCCGGTAGTCGGTAAGCCGATGGACGCCGCCGGCACGGTCTTGCCGACGAGTTGCGAGCAGGTGAGCGGCGTAGCCGCCGCCGCGGGCGGGTTGAGGCTGTCGCCGCAACCGCTTAGCGAGAGCGCGGTAAGCACGGGCGCGACGATTAACGAGGAACCGATGCCGCCGGATTTCCGGGCGGTACGCTGCATCTGCATGGCCTGTCTCCGATAGTTGGATTGGTGCGTTCGCCATGTCGTCTGCGTATCGCCTGGTTTGCAAGACGTCGGGAGAGCGCCTTGCAAATCTGGTATTACTTAGCGTTCCTGTCAATAGTCTTGCCGCAAGGTCCTGAGTTTGGCGGCTGTGATGACGACAACAAACGTCCACTAGGCGGCAACCTTGACCTCATGCGTGAACGAGTTCGGCAACCGTTGCCGGTTAGTCATGCGGTGGTGGGTTCGCATGAATCCTGGACGCGTTACTTTTCTTAATCAGGTCGATGCGGGCTGACAGCAGCGGAGAATTTCAGGTTGACGGCGCTCCTGACGCAGACCGGCGAAAACCTCGCCTCCAGCGTCAGCCCTGGCCTAAGCCCCTGCTACCGCCGATTCCGCCGCGCAGCATACGCGCAACAAGCCCCGATGACGAACGCACCAAATGCCGCCATTGGCAGCGCGAGCACGAGGAAAACCGCGCCAGTCGCGACGGACACCCATGCGACAAACGAAGACTTTCTCCAGCTAACCAGTGCGCGTTGAACCATGACGCATCCCCCAGATTGGCGCGGTACGAATGTCGCGCTTGCGGCGACGATCGCTAAGGCGGCCGCCGGACGACCGTCCGGCGATCCACAAAGCGTCGGCGCTCAATGCCAGAACAGCGCGATCAGAATGATGATTGGAATCGGCACGCCGAGCATATAAAGAAGAATGGAACGCATGAAAACCCCCTTCGGAAAGTGAATCGAAGTCCCAATTAAAGCTGGCGTTCCCGCCCGCCGTACGTTGCCATCAGACTCGCGGAAAACGCGCCCATCAACAGCGAAACAAACAGCCACAGCGACGCGCCGATCGTGATCTTGCGCGCCTTGTCGGCGGCGTCTTTTGCGGCCGCGTCGAGTGCGGTGATTTTTTGCAGCAGGCGCGTGTAGGTCGTCGTCACCCGCGCCTGAGCCGCGTCAGGCGCGAGGCCGGTACGCTGCGCCACGAGTTGACCGACATAGGCGGTGTCTTCCGGCGACAGTTGATCGCCCGTTGCCGCGCTATTGAGGAAGATGCGCGCGGTTTCGAGACGCGGTGTTTCGTTGCGTCCCGAAGCATCCGGCAAAGGAGCGGGCACCCCGGCGGGCATGCGGAACAGAGAATCGATGAAATAACCGAGCGGCCAGGTGTTCATCTGACTGGCTGGATTGCCGCGCTGCATCGTCTCCATCGTGATGGTGCCGCCGCTCGACGCTGTGAGCGCCGCGGCCTGCGCGCCCGTGCGCACGATGCCCGAAATAGCCGAAGTCAGGATCGCCGCCGTGAAGAGCGTCGCGACCGCCCAGCTCAGGAAACCGTGAGCGGTATCGCGAAAGTGCATTTCGTCGATATCGACGGCCAGCCAGCGGCGGCGCAGCCGTCCCGCGAGATAGCCGCCCAGGCCCGACGTGAGGATCGACGTGACGCAGACCCACAGCACTGCCGCAAAGCCGAATGCCTTCGCGTTCGACGGCGCTGACGACCACGGTGAGATCGACGTCAAACCGAGGCCGGTGCCCAACGTCAGCAGGATGAGCGCGAACGCAGCCGCGCCCACACCACCGGCAAATATGGCGCCCCAGGAGACCACGCCGTCGTGCCGATGCGCGAACGTCACCGGATCGTTTGCCGCCAGCGTGGAATCCGCTGGATATCTGGTCTGGTCCATTGTCTGCCTCCATGTCTTTGTCGATGCCGGTATGCCCGCAATGCAGACTGCGCTGCTGCGCAGGGTGGGACCCCCGTACCGTACGCATTTTTTGTGCCGCGAGGGCGGAGGAAGCAGCGGGATGCGTCAGCGACGCGGCATCGCGGGCTTTTTGCCGATTGCGATGGAAGCCTTCGACGGCTCGTGGCGTCGCTAATGGCGGCGGTCGCTTCCGCGCCGAATAGGAAAACGAGTGCCGAAAAGTACAGTCACACCGACAGAATGGCGAGTGAACCCGTCGTTACGAATTCACAGCGGCAAGCGCTCGCGACAAACCGACAGCACCAGCTGACGCAACCAGCGATGAACCGGATCGACCTCCAGACGCGGATGCCACATCTGCGACACGGTAATTTTTTCGGTTACCACGGGAAGCTCGAAGACGAATGTTGCGGCGCTCGCAGCATCGTCGTGAGATTCCGCCCGGTCGCCGAGAAAGGACGCGGGCACGAGTGCGATCAGATCCGAAGTGCGGGCCACCGCGAGCGCCGTGGGAAAGCTCGGAACCACGGCCACGATCGCTCGTTCGAGACCCAACGCAGCCAGCGCTTCGTCGACGGGGCCACTCATACGCCCCTGCCGCGACGCGACGACATGGCCGAACGCGACGTATCGCCCGACGCTCACTTCGCCGTCCAGTTCAAGCGGATGCCCCTTCCTGACGACGCCCACGAAGCGATCGCGAAATAGCGCCTGCACACGGACCTCGGGGCCCATTTCGCCCAGCACGCCAATCTCGAGATCGGCCGAACCGTCGCGCAAGTGCGTCGCGGTCTTGTCGGATTTCGGCGCAAACCGCAGGCAGACATGCGGTGCGACCGCCGTGGCCGCGGCGATCAGCGGCGAGCCGAGCGCTTCGACAAAACCGTCGTTGACACGAATCGTGAAGGTCCGCCGCAACGTCGAGAAATCGACTTGGGCCTGCGTTGGACGCAGCAACGCGCGGGCCTCATGAGCCGCATTTCGCGCGCGCTCGCGGATTTCCGCGGCATAGGGCGTCAATACCATCTGACGACCCGCGCGGACCAGCAACGGGTCGCCGGTGGCCGCACGCAGCCGCGCGAGCGTTCTGCTCATCGCGGATGCACTCAGCCCCAGGCGACGGGCAGCGCCCGCGACGCTACCGTCGGCGAGCAGCGTATCGAGCGCAATCAGCAGATTTAGGTCGGGTTCGGACATGCTTCGATCGTAACATCGCATCGCGTGACAAGGCGTTGGGTGCAAGTTATGAATGCATGTGTTGCGTCTTCCGCCATGTGCCGGGCGCGGATACATTGGACTGATCCGACGCGATCCAGCTTCGGTGATTGACAATGGACAGCTCACATGCAAACTCCGACTCAGCAGAAAACCGCGCTTCTCATCGGCGCATCGCGTGGTCTCGGACTGGCGATGACCGCCGAATATCTCAAACGCGGCTGGCGCGTGATCGCCACCGGCCGTCCCGACTCGCTGGACAAACTTCGGCAACTCGGCGGCGCGTTCGAAGTGGAAACCGTCGATATCACGATCCCGGCGCAAATCGCCGATTTACGCACCCGTCTCGCAGACCGGCAGATCGATCTGCTGTTCGTAAATGCCGGCGTGAAAAACGCCGATTGGGAAACTATCGCGGATGTCTCGACTGAAGAATTCGTCCGCGTGATGGTGACGAACTCGCTGAGTCCGATGAAGGTGATCGAAGCGCTTCAGCATCTCGTTCCAGCGACAGGAACGATTGGCGTGATGTCGTCGGGGCAGGGGAGTGTCACGAATAACGTCAACGGCAATTACGAGGTTTATCGGGGCAGCAAAGCGGCATTGAATATGTTCATGCGGAGCTTTGCCGCTCGCCACGCCGACGATACGCGAACCTTGTTGCTGATGGCGCCGGGTTGGGTGCGCACGGACATGGGCGGGCCTGACGCGCGGCTGACTATCGAGGAGAGTATTCCGAACCTGGTGAATACGATAAATGAGTACGACGGCCGCGCAGGACTGCATTATCTGGATTATCTCGGGAGAGTGGTTCCGTGGTGAGTGGCGGCGCGACTGGCAATCACCAATACAAGAGACCTGCGGGCGCGGTCCTCTGATCCACCCGCACGATGTCTTATCATATTGGCTCCACCACCTTGACGCCCACAAGGCAGATCGCGATGACCGACCACAGCAATCCGCTGTTACGAGACTGGCAAACCCGCTACGAACTGCCGCCGTTCGCGCAAATCCAGCCTGAACACTTCGCACCGGCTTTCGCCGAGCTGTTCATCGAGCACCTCGCGCAAATCGACGCGCTGGGCGCCAATCCCGACGCCCCCACTTTCGACAACACCGTCGCCGCGTTCGACGCCGCAGGCGCGAGGCTGGATCGCGTCCGGCTGACCTTCGAGAATCTGTGCTCGTCGGAGTCGCCGCCCGCGTTGCAGGCGGTGGAGCGTGAGATGTCGCCGCTACTCGCCGCACACGGTAGCAAGGTTTTCATGCACGCCGCTTTTTTCGCGAGGCTGCATGTTGTGCATGAGCAGGCGGCATCGCTCGAATTGAACGAAGAGCAACAGCGTCTGCTGTCGCGCGTGCATACCGATTTCGTGCGCCAGGGCGCGACGCTGCAAGGCGCCGCGCGCGAGCGCTTCGCGGCCATCGCGGAACAGCTTGCCGGGTTGTACACCCGCTTCTCGCAAAACGTTCTCGCCGACGAATCCAGCTATCAATTGCCGCTGACGACCGAGGCCGAGCTTGCCGGACTCCCCGATTTCGTGCGGCAGTCAGCGCGAAGCGCGGCTCAGGAACGCGGTGTCGATGGTTACGTGATCACGTTGTCGCGCTCGCTGGTGCAGCCGTTCCTGACCTGGTCCACGCGACGCGATTTGCGCGAAGCCGCGTGGCGCGCATGGACGAATCGCGGCACTGCGCCGGACCGGGACAATCGTCCGCTGGCGCATGAGATTCTCGTGCTGCGCTCGGAACAGGCGCGTTTGCTCGGTTACGACAACTACGCCGAGTACGCGCTGACCGACCGCATGGCGGCCACACCCGAGGCCGTGTACGCGCTGTTCGAGCAGGTCTGGGAGCCCGCCAAAGCGAGCGCCGCGCGGGAGCGCCAGGCGCTGGTCGCGCAAGCCGAGGCACTCGGCGAACCCACGGACATCGAACCGTGGGACTGGTACTACCTCGCCGAAAAAGTGCGCGTGGCGCGCTATGCGCTGGACGACGCCGAAGTGAAGCCGTACTTCAGTCTCGAGGCGATGCTGAACGCGATGTTCGATTGCGCTAACCGTCTGTTCGGCGTCCGCTTCGTCGAGCAGACAGGTGTGCCGCTCTATCACGCGGACGTGCGTCTGTGGGAAGTGCGGCGCGGCGACGAACTGGTCGGCGTATTCCTTGGAGACAACTACGCGCGTCCCAACAAGCAGGGCGGCGCGTGGATGAGCGTTTATCGCCGGCAAGCGCGTAACGGCGGCAAGGCGATTCCAGTCGTAGTCAACAACAATAATTTCGCGCGCGGCGGCGACGGCCCCACGTTGCTGAGTTTCGACGACGTGCGCACGCTGTTTCACGAATTCGGCCACGGTCTGCATGGCTTGTTGTCCGACGTGAATTATGGGCGGCTGTCGTGTACCAATGTGCCGCAAGACTACGTGGAACTGCCGTCGCAACTCATGGAGAACTGGGCCACCGTGCCGGAGGTTCTCGCTAAGCACGCGCGCCATGTGACGACCAACGCGGCGATTCCCGCCGTGCTGATCGATCGCATTCGGGCGTCGCAAACCTTTAATCAGGGATTCGAGACCGTGGCTTATGCGTCGTCGGTGCTGATCGACCTGGCGCTGCATTTGCAGAAAGACCCCGCCGATATCGACATCGCCCGTTTCGAGGAAGAAGAATGCGGGCGCCTCGGTGTGCCTCGCGAAGTGGGCATGCGTCATCGCTTGCCGCATTTCGGCCATATTTTCGGCGGCGATTATTATGCGGCGGGGTACTACGTCTACATGTGGGCGGAAGTACTAGAAGCCGAGGCGTTCGATGTCTTCGAGGAAGCGGGCGACGCATTCGATCCGGCGCTCGCCGGCAAGCTGCTGCATTACGTCTATAGCGCGGGCGACAGTCGTGAACAACGCACGGCGTTCCGGGCGTTTCTCGGACGCGATCCGCAAGCGGCGTCGATGTTGCGCAAACGGGGACTGCTGGCTGCGTAATGCGTGAACGGCGTGTAGTCGAACTAAGTTGAGTCTGTCTGATCGCGGCAGCGGTCAGACAGTGAAGCCGTACACGCCGAAGCCGAAAGTCTGAAGCAGCAAGACAACGTTTAGCACAACGATAATCACTGTCGCCACGATGGCGACGAAGTCCGTCACGCGACTGTTGACGAATTCGCCCATCAGGTCGCGGCGTCGTGTGAAGAGCACCAGCGCGATCATCGGAACAGGCAACGCGAACGACAGCACGACCTGGCTCAGCACCAGCGCCTGCGTCGCGTTCACGCCCAACGCCACCACGATGAACGCGGGCACCATCGTGACGAGCCGCCGCAACCACACGGGAATGCGAAAGCCGACGAAGCCCTGCATGATCATCTGGCCCGCCATGGTCCCGACGACGGAACTGGAAATGCCCGAGCTGATCAGCGAGATCAGGAAAATGGCGGCCGCGCCTGCGCCGAGCAGCGGCGTGAGCGTGTGATAGGCCGTTTCGATCTGCGCGACGTCGCTGTGACCCGCGTGGAACGCGGAGCTTGCCATGATGACCATGGCCATGTTCACGAGCCCGGCGATGGCGAGCGCGACCACGACTTCGCAGTTCGAAAAGCGCAGCAGCAGGCGACGCTCTCGCGTATCGCGTCCGGCAATGCGGCTTTGGGTCAGGCCGGAGTGAAGAAAGATGGCGTGCGGCATTACTGTTGCACCGACGATACCCACCGAGATGGTCAGCGCTTCGGCGTTGGGCATCGACGGAACGATGGCGTGGAAGCCTACCTGTGCCCATGCGACCGGCGCGATGAACATCTCCACGAGATAACAAAGACCGATGACACCGACGAGCGCACCGATCACGATTTCCATCGGACGGAAGCCGTTTTTCTCGAACAGCAGAATGCCGTAGGTTGCGGTGGCCGTGATCGTCATGCCGACCATCAGCGGCAGGTTGAAGAGCAGCGACAGCGCAATCGCGCCGCCCAGAAATTCGGCGAGATCGGTCGCCATCGCGGCGACTTCGCTGACGGCCCACATCAGGTAGACGACGGGGCGCGGAAACTGCTCGCGGCACAATTCCGCGAGGTTGCGGCCCGTTACGATTCCGAGTTTGGCGGACAACGCCTGAAACAGCATCGCAACCAGGTTCGCCAGCACCACCACCCACAGCAGCGAGTAGCCGAACCGCGCGCCGGCCTGGATGTTGGTCGCGAAATTGCCGGGGTCCATGTACGCAATCGACGCGATCACCGCCGGTCCCGCAAACAGCAGCATCGAGCGAATGCCGCCGCGCCGCTTGCCGGCGAGCACGTCCAGGATCGCCGTCGAGGTGCGTTCGGTGAGCGTGGTTCGGTTCGCCACCGTGTTCATCGAAGTCTCCGGGCTATGTTGGTCTTGTGCGATGGATGATGCGGGCAGCGTGAAGGGCGGTGTATCGACGGAAACATTCTGCATGGCGAATCATCTTGCCGGTAAGCGATCGCAAAACGACTCGCCCCGGCAAGAGAACCGTTGAGGCGCAAGCTTACTGGCTGCGAGCCGCCGCGTAGCGTCGCGCGACTTCCGGCCAGTTGACCACGTTGTAGAACGCCGCGATGTATTCGGGACGGCGATTCTGATACTTCAGGTAGTACGCGTGCTCCCACACATCGAGGCCGAGAATCGGCGTGTTGCCGGACATCGGGCCGGCCATCAACGGGCTGTCCTGATTGCCTGTGCTTTCGACCACCAGCTTGCCCTGCGCGTCGACGCTCAGCCATGCCCAGCCGCTGCCAAAACGTGTCAGCGCCGCTTTCGTGAAGGCATCCTTGAACGCGTCGAAACCGCCCAGATCGCTATCGATTGCCTGCCTGATCTCGCCAGTGGGATCGCCCCCGCCTTGCGGCGACATCACCTGCCAGAAAAGGCTGTGGTTCGCGTGTCCGCCGCCGTTGTTGCGTACCGCCGGTTGCAACCGCTCGGGCAGTGATTCGAGTTGCGCGACCAGCGCTTCGACCGGCAGATTCTGATAGTCGGTGCCATCCAGCGCCGCATTCAGATTGTTGACGTAGGTCTGATGGTGTTTCGAGTGGTGAATCTCCATCGTGCGGGTATCGATGTGCGGCTCGAGTGCGTCGACCGCATACGGCAGTTCGGGCAATACGTACGGCATGAGGCGGCTCCTTGCGGATTGTGAAGGATGGTCAGTGTCGGGTCGGGTTGTCTACGTTCATCGCCAGGCAGCCCGCGCGAAGCGCTCGCGTAATCAGCGGGTCGGCGCCGTGGCGGGACACGTGGCCGATCAGCGCCATGTGTGTTTCGCGGCTGTGACGGACGGCGGCCTGCTGAAGAGCGGGGTCGCGGCTGGCATCCAGGAGGAGCGCGATTAACGCTTCGTGGACGCGGCTTAGATGCTCGGCGGCAAGGTCCGGCTCGCCTTGACCGGCGTGCAGATCGGCGAGGTTATGACAGGAGACGACCAGCGCGGCTACGCAATCCTCGGCACGCCCTGGTGGAGGGCTGTCGATCAACTGGCGCGCGATTGAAAGCGCCCGTCGGTAACCGGCGAGCGCGAGCACGATCTGGCCTTCGCGTTCCGCGATGAGCGATTCGCGCGTGATGGATTCCCACAACGGCAGGCTCGGACTCGCCGAAGACGAGCCATCCTGGGTAAAGCGGTCAGTGTGCTGGTGCATGACGAAGGCTCCTGGTATGCACCCTTTGCGTGGGACTGAGCGCCTTCGTACTCGGGTTTGTGAATGATAACCATTATCATCTGGATTGGCTAGCATTGCGTGTTTAGAGCGCGTGGGTCTCCTGATCAATTACATTCGATAGATTGACCTGAACAATGGAGATCGTGATGAGCGGAAATTGGTTTTCGAAGTTTTCGAGCTACCTTTCCACGATGACGGGCAGGCCGGTCACCTTTGTCGCCGCCGCCGTGCTGGTGATTTTGTGGGCGGTCACCGGTCCGGTTTTTCACTACAGCGATACGTGGCAACTCGTGATCAACACGTCGACGACGATCGTCACGTTTCTCATGGTCTTCCTGATTCAGAACACGCAGAACCGCGACACCGCGGCGATGCAGATCAAGCTGGACGAACTGATTCGCGCGATGGCGGGCGCGCACAACGCGCTGCTCGATCTGGAAGAGCTTGAGGAGAAAGATTTGAGCCGCTTCCGCAAGCATTACGAAAAACTAGCGGATGAAGCACGCAAGGCGCTGCGCGCCGGCGGTAGCGATACGGATTCGCCGTTTGTCGATAACCGCGAAGGGAACGACTAGACGCAATAGGTTTGATCGAACCGCTATTGAAGTGGTCCGGCTGGCGTTTTTTTGCGAATGCTCACGAAAAAATCGACATCAGGCGCGACCATATGCCCGTGCGGTCTCGGCCGACCTGGGTGGCTGTATTCCTATCACCGTCGATTGGTGGGGGTTCTCCGCATTCCACCGAGTGCTTGAGCACGATGAGTTCAGGCGTGATGTGCGGGAGCAGGTACATGGTCGACCTCCGTCGTCTGGCAGTGAGATCGTTGACGCAAGAATAAGGCCATGAATCAGGCCTTATTCCAGCCTGTGTGCCACGCGTTTCAGGCCCATTCGGGTGCGCCAGCGCACCCGAATGAAACTATGGCACGGCAATCCGCGCTACGTCAGTGCGTCTGCCGCCGCACTTATCCGTTTTGCGAACAGGCAAAGCATTTCATACATCAACGTTGCGGCGACCAGCGCTGTATTGCCACTCGGATCGTACGGCGGCGAAACCTCGACGACGTCGCCGCCGACCCAGTTCAGACCGTCGAGTCCGCGCAGCAACGCCAGAGTTTCGCGCGTCGTGAGTCCACCGATTTCCGGCGTGCCTGTGCCCGGTGTGAACACCGGATCAAGTCCGTCGACATCGAGCGACAGATACACCGGCATATCGCCGACCACCCGCCGCGCTTCTTCAGCAATCGCGGCCGGTCCTAAGGCATCGAACTCTTCGATGAACACGACACGCATGCCGTTATCGAGCGAATAACGCCAGCCCTCGTCGGAATTCTGCGCACCGCGAATGCCGATCTGAATGGTGTGTTTCGGATCGAGCAAACCCGCTTCGACCGCCCGGCGGAACGGCGCACCATGCGTAAATTTCGACCCTTTGAAGCTGTCCCATGTATCGGTGTGCGCGTCAATATGGACCAGCGCGATGGGTTCTTTCGGCGCCATCGCCTGAAAGATCGGATAGGTGATCGAGTGATCGCCGCCCGCGCTCAACGCAATCTTGCCCGCCGCGAAAACGGGTTCGAAGAAGCGGCGAATGTCTTCGTGCGCACGTTCGAGATGATAGAGATCGGTGAACGGCACGTCGCCGATATCGCCGATCCGGCATGCGTCGAACGGATTGAAACGCGTCACGTGATGAGTCGAGCGCATCAGCGTCGACATGTTGCGAATCTCGCGCGGACCATAACGCGCGCCTGGCCGCGCAGTCACGCCGCCGTCGAACGGCACGCCCGCGAGAACGATGTCCAATGCGTTCAGGTCGGTACAGGGCGGCACACGCATGAAAGTCGGAATGCCGCTGAAACGCGGCAACTGCATCTGCGAGAGATCGGTGCCTGACACGTTGAAAGTCCTAGAAAGTAGGGGGCGTATTGATCCACAGCACGCGTGCGACGACCTTGCCCGGATTGCGATAACTGTGCGGGCGGCTACTCGGGAAGTAGAACGAGTCGCCGGTTTTCAGCAGATAGCGTTCGTCGTCGAGCGTCAGTTCGAGTTCGCCTTCGATCACATAGCCGAGTTCTTCGCCGAGGTGCGAAATCTGTTCGTCGCTGCTGGAATGCGGTTCGATGACGTGAATATCGCCTTGCAGCAGTTGACCCGGCGACGGCACGACGACGCGCTCCAGCATGATCGATCCGCGCTTGCCTTTGGTCGGAAAGCTGACCGAGGGCCGTTCGTTCGCGCGCTGCACCGGCGACGTGTTGATGTCCGGTCCGGAGACAAGCGCGGCGATATTGGTCGACAGTGCAAGCGCAAGCTTGTGCAATGTCGCGAGCGAAGGCGTTGCGTGACCGCCTTCCACTTTCGACAGCAGGCTTTCCGAACAGCCGGCCTGCTCGGCGAGCGCTTTCAGCGTCAGTTGACGCACCATCCGCGCATGTTTCAGGCGCACGCCGAGCGAGTCGGCCGGCGTGGCCTGCGATGGCGCGGCGGCAGGGCCGTGGCCGCTGCTCGTGGGGGAGGTTGTTTTTCTGGTGGCCACCGTAGCACTATCGGAAAGGTTGGGAGAGCGTCTGGCTGATTACGCGAGTACCGTGAACTCGACTTCGAGCGGGTTCAGCGCGTTGATCGGAATGATATCTTGCGGGCAGGCGGACATCACCACGACGCAATCCATCATTGCCTTGATGTCGACATGATCGCCCGCTTTCGATACCGGCGGCAGCCAGTCGATCGAGTAGTCGGACTTGATCGGAATGTTCATCCACAGATTGAAAGGTTGCGGCACTTCGCGCGCGCGCAGGCCGATCGCCTTCAGCGCGAGACGCATGTTGTCCGCGCAATTGTCGTGATAGCCCTCGACGCCGAGGTTCTTGTAGCGATACAGGTCGCACGCGGCGATCATCGTGTCGTGTACACCCGGCGACGTATCGACCACCAGCTCCGCAATCGGGCGGCGATGATTCGTCACGAGCGGATCGCCCGCCTGCGGAATCACCTTGTCGATAAACGCACGGGTATGTTCGAACGACAGGAATTCGTTCAGATGCTCCGCGTTAAAGATCCACGTATCGCAAACTTGCGTGCCATGCGGATTCGCAATGCGGATCGTCTGTCCGGCCTTCACGCGAACCGCGCGGCCACAGCGTGCGGGAACGGTGTAGGTCTTGCCCAGCTCCGGCGTACCGTCTGCGGAAATCGGTTCGTTCAGCGTCGCGTTCAGGCCGGTTTCGATGCCGTTGTCCTGCACGTGATCGTGCGAATGGTCGTGTGCGTGCGTGTGGGTGTGAAGCGTGCTCATCGTCAGTCCTTTATCAAGGTTCGTTGCAAAGCGTAGCCAGGCAGTGCGCAAGCGCGCGTGTGCCCAGCACGAGGTAATCGTCGTCGGTGTGTTCGAGCGGGTTGTGACTGATGCCGTCGCGGCTTGGCACGAACAGCATCGCGGTGGGACAGTGTTGGGCCAGATACATCGCGTCGTGGAAAGCGCCGGACGTCATCGTCATCGTCGGCGCATTCAGTGCTTCGGCGGCCTCGCTCAGGCGATCAAGCAACGCCGGTTCGAAGGCGACCGGCGCGTGGGAAAACATCGCCTCCAGTTTTGCGCGATGCCGCTGCGCGCACGAAGCGATCTGTTGATCGAAGGCGGCCAGAACGGCGTCATCAGGGTGACGGAAATCGACGGTGAACGTAACCGACGACGCAATCGTATTGATCGAATTCGGCGACACGTTCCAGCGGCCGAACGTGACGCGGGTGTTTTCCGCGCCGAGGGTTGTGGCGAACGCTTCGATCTCGGCGCGCACGTTGATCGCCAACGTCATCGCGTCGTGGCGTGCGTGCATTGGCGTGGTGCCTGCGTGCGCGGCGACGCCCTTGCATGTCACTGAATACCAGCGCACGCCCTGAATCCCGCGGACAATGCCGAGCGGAATATCCGCGATTTCGAGTTGCGGACCTTGCTCGATATGCAACTCGATGAACGCATGCGCGGCCAGCTTTTCATCGCGGGTTGCCAGCGCTGGAAATGCATGCTTATGTGCGGTCAACGCATCGGCAAGTGTGACGCCTTGCGCATCGCTCGCTAGCCGGTAAGCCTCGATCAACCCAGGTTCGACGAATGCGCTCGATCCCATCGCGCCCGGCTGAAAACGGGTGCCTTCCTCGTTGGTCCACACCACCACGTCGAGCGGACGGCGCGTACGAATACCTGCATCGTTGAGTGCTTCGATGCATTCGAGTCCTGCCAGCACGCCATAACAGCCGTCGAGCTTGCCGCCGCTCGGTTGCGTGTCGGCGTGGCTGCCGGTCATGACCGGCGGAAGGTTCTCCGTGCCGGCGCGGCGGATGAACAGGTTCGCGCAGTGGTCGGTGGTGACGGTGCAGCCGAGTGCGTGTGCGCGGTCGATCAGGTAGCGGCGCGCATCAAGGTCGCGCTCCGAGAGTGCGGGGCGATCCACGCCGCCGTCGGCACGCGCGCCGAAACTGGCGAGCGCTTCGACCGCGGTCAGCAATCGTGCGGGATCGACGTGAGCCGCTGTGGCGCTCGCTGCGTCGTCAATGAGATGAGCGCTCATGCGGGTCCCCGATCGGCTGTGACAATCAAAGCCGCTTCTGGCACGTTTAAACCGGTCGTGGTGGCGTTCGTGGCCCCGTTTGAGGTGGTAGGGGCAGGCGACAGGCTCCGATCGAACCACGGCTTCAAAAACTGCTGCAAACGAGGGGTGCGCGTGTTGCCGAACAGTTGCGCGGGCGGCCCGGCCTCGACAATCTGCCCGGCCTCCATGAACACCACCTTGTCGGAAATCTTGGCGGCGAAACTCATTTCGTGCGTGACCATGACCATCGTCATGCCGTCCTGCGCAAGCGAGCGGATCACGCTCAACACTTCTTCGACGAGCTCGGGGTCGAGCGCCGACGTCGGCTCGTCGAGCAGCATCACTTCAGGCTCGATAGCGAGCGCACGCGCAATTCCCACCCGCTGTTGCTGACCGCCGCTCAGGCGAGCCGGATACGCATCCGCCTTGTGTTCGAGGCC
This sequence comes from Paraburkholderia sp. GAS333, assembly GCF_050435665.1. Classification (NCBI taxonomy): domain Bacteria; kingdom Pseudomonadati; phylum Pseudomonadota; class Betaproteobacteria; order Burkholderiales; family Burkholderiaceae; genus Paraburkholderia; species Paraburkholderia sp. GAS333. Next base: position 503,451 of record NZ_JBNDKS010000006.1, on the reverse strand, counting down.
GACACGTTGCAACGCGGACAACGCGGCACGGCGCGCTTCGTCCTTGCCGATCTTCTTCGACAACACCAGCGGCGCGGCCACATTCGCCAGCACCGTCATATGCGGCCACAGATTGAACTGCTGGAACACCATTGCAACCGGTCGACGGACTTCGGCGAGGCTCGCCTCGCTGTCGCGATCGCGCTCGGTGCGGCCGCTCGATTTATAGCCGAGCAACTGGCCTTTGATCCACACTTCGCCTTCGTCGTACGCTTCGAGAAAATTCATGCAGCGCAGCGCGGTTGTTTTGCCGGAACCGGAAGGGCCGATCAGCGTGACGATCTCGCCGCGCATCACGTCGAGGTCGATGCCTTTGAGCACGCGAGTCGCGCCATAAGACTTGCCGACCGCTTTGAGTTGAAGAATGGGGAGTGCGCTCATGACGTCTTCTGCATAAAAGGAATCAACGCGGTGGCGCGCGCAGCGACGAGTGCGACGGCCTGGGTCAGCAGCCAGTAGCAGACGATCAGCATCGCGTACGGGCCGATATACGTGTAGGTGGACGCGACGATGTCGCTCGCGGTCATCGTTAGTTCGGGAACGGTGATGATCGACGCCACCGCACTTTCCTTTATCACGAGAATCACTTGATTGGCGAGCAGCGGCACAGCGAATGCGAATGCCTGGGGCAATTCGATCGAGCGAAAAGCGGCCCATCTGCCGATACCGAATGCGCGTGCAGCTTCAATCTGACCGTGGGGAATGCTCGACCAGCCCGCGCGGAAAATCTCCGCGAAATAGGCCGCTGCGTAGATCGACAGCGACACGACGGTGGCCTGCACGGCGGTCATCGTCAGCCCGAGTACCGGCAAGCCGAAATAGACGATCACCAGCTGCGACAGATACGGCATGCCGCGTATCAACCACACGTAGGTTTTGTACGGCGCGCTCAACGCCTTGCTGAAGCGCATCCGCAACGCGTTGAGCGCGAAGCCGCCGAGCATGCCGAGCAGCGCAGCAAGCAGGCTGACCTCGAGCGTCACGAGCATTGCGTCGGCAAAGCGCGGTATGAGAGAGAAAAATGCGTTCATAAGAATCGGCCGGTCCCTGTATCTTGTTTCGCGGATCAGACGCGCTTCGCAAGACGGCGCTCGTAGCCGTGCGCGGCGACAGAAAGCAGTGTCGTGATAGCCAGATAAAAGCACGCAGCGAGCGTATAGACTTCGAGCGGCCGGTAACTTGACGACGCCAACTGTTGACCCACGCGCATCAGATCCGTGACGGCGATCACCGAAATCACCGCCGACGCCTTCACGATATCGATCATCTCGGACACTAGCGCAGGCAGCGTCACGGCAACCACTTGCGGGACTTCGATATGCCACAGCGTCTGACGTCGCGTGAGATTGAAGGTGCTGGCCGCTTCGATCTGGCCGCGCGGAATCGAACGGAAACCGGCGCCCAGAATCTGCGATTGATAAGCCGCGGTGTTCAACGACAAGCCGATGGCCGCGGCCACCACGCCCGGCAGCGTGATGCCGATTGCCGACGGCACGTAATAGAACACCAGCAACTGCGCGAGCACCGGTGTGCCACGAAACACGCTGACATAGACCCGCGCCGTGCGCGACATCAGCGCGCTATGGCTGACCGACATCGTGTAGATGAAGATGCCGGCGAAGAAGCCGCACAGCACCGCCACCGCCGATAGCCACAGCGTGGTCAATGCGCCGTCCAGTAACTGCGGCAGATAGCCGAGGCAGCGGGTCAGAAGATCAGGCGTGTTCATGTCGTCTCGATGATCGGATGGGGGAGGTGATGCTTACATCGTCGGCGCGGGCAGAGCGTCGGCGGGCACGTCCATCGTCGAGCCGAACCATTTCTCCTGAAGCTTCTTCATCGTGCCGTCCTTGTTTGCGCGCGCAATGCCGTCGCTGAACAGTTTGGCGAGTGTGGCGCTGTCCGCGTCCTTGCGCACGACCCACGCGAAATAGCTCTTCGGGCCGATGGTTTGCGGCATCACCATGAATACGCCGGGGCGGGCTTTCATCAGCGGTCCGAGATTCGCGACCGATTGCGCGACCGCGTCGAGACGGCCTACCGCGAGATCCGCGTAGGCTTCGTCGAACGCGACGTATTGCTTGATCTGCTTGAGACCGGGGCCGCCGGCGTCCTTCAGTTTCTTGTCGAGTGCGACGAGTGCCTGCAGTTGCGCGGAGCCGGTTTGCGAACCGACGATCTTGCCGTTCAGGTCGTCCGGGGTCTTGATTGCGGTCTCGTTGGTGCGCAACAGGACGCCGGTGGTGGCGTCGGCAACAGGCAACGTGAACGCGAAATGACTCGCGCGATCCTTGTTGACCGTGACGGCAGTGACGACGATGTCGAAACGTTTTGCATCGAGGCCTGGCAGCAAGCCCTGGAACGGCAGGTCGAGTTGCTTGACCTTCACGTCGGGCAACGACTTCAGCACGTACTGCATCAGATCTGCGTCATAGCCGACGATCTTGCCGTTGTCGACGTATTCGAACGGCGCATAGCGCGCCTCGGTGGCGATGGTGATTTCCTTGTTGGTCTTGACGCGCGACAGTAAGTCGTTGTCCTGCGCCCAACCCGGGACCGATGCGCAAAACGCGAGTGCGCCGGTCAATGACAGTACCAGAGTGCGGAAAGGCTTATGCATGTTGCTCCCGTGCAGTTCGATGCTGTTGAAATGAGTGTGAATTAAATTCAAGTGACTTGAATGATGTTCGCTATGCATGAAGTGTGCCAGTCGGTCGGGCCTGATTTAACCGCTGTCCGTACGCTGAGAAGTGCACCGTGAGAGTGAAACGGGAGTGCGGCGCGCACCCTGGGAGTGCCTGAAGCACAACGTTGGGTGGCATGAGATGCGGGCATCGCTTTTAGATGGATACGTGCAGTTCGGAGATCACGGGCGCATCGGATCGACGGTGTGACGTTACGTCGCAACTAACCAGTTGGTACATTTATAAAGTCGTATAAGCAGTAAAAACGCTAGAAAAAGCGCGGTTTGGTCGATAAGTCTTATCTGGATAACGTTCTGGAAGGTTAATTTGCTGACCGTTATGTCCAGTAATATACGGCGCTCTTTCGTCACAGTTGGACCGCCATGTCGCCGCCTATCACGCGGAACACGCTTGCCGATGCCGATCCGCGCGCTGCATCGCATGAATCTGGCGCATCGAAAAAACGCCCTCGCGCGCTGCCTGCCGCCTTCGTTTTTCTCGTGGCCGCCGCGTTGGTGTCGCTGTGCGCCGGTCGCTACCCGGTTTCAATCGCCGACATATTCGCGACCTTCACCGCGCGTCTGCATTTGCATGCGCCTCCTGAACACGCTGCGCTGCTGAACGCGGTCGTTGTTGATACGCGCCTGCCGCGCGTGTTGTGCGCGGCGCTAGTTGGCGCGGCGCTGTCCACTGCGGGCGCTACGTATCAGGCGGTATTTCGCAATCCGCTGGTGTCGCCGGGCTTGCTCGGCGTGCTGAGCGGGTCGGCATTCGGCGCGGCGCTCGGCCTCGTGCTCGGCGCGCACGGCGCGTCGGTGCAGATGTTCGCGTTTGTCGGCGGAACGCTGTCGGTGACGATGGGACTCGGCATCGCGCGGATGCTGGGCGGTGGTGGCGTGCTGATGCTCGTACTTGGCGGACTCGTCAGCAATGCGCTGTTCTCTTCGCTTCTGTCGCTGATCAAATACGTCGCCGATCCGCTCAATCAATTGCCTGCGATCGTCTACTGGTTGCTCGGCAGTCTCGCGCAAAGCGGCTGGGCCGATCTTGCCCGGCTCGCGTTGCCGCTCGCGGCGGGCATCGCGCTGCTGTGCGTATTTGCGCCGCTACTCGACGCCTTGACCTTGAGCGACGACGAAGCGCGCAGTCTCGGTGTGCCGGTCGGCGCGATCCGGCTCGGCGTGATTGTCGTCGCTACGCTGATATCCGCGCTGACGGTGTCGCTCGCGGGCGTGATCGGGTGGGTCGGCTTGCTGGTGCCGCACATCGCGCGCGCGATTGTCGGCGCGTCGAACCGGCGCGTGCTGCCGTTGAGCGCGGCGCTCGGCGCGGCCGGTCTGATTCTCGCGGATACGTGCGCGCGCAGCGTATCGGCGGGAGAGATTCCGCTAGGCATCGTCACCGAACTATTCGGCGCGCTGGCCTTCGTGTTCGTGTTGCGGCGGCTGCGGCAAGGGGGACTTGAATGAACGCCACCCTTGCTTGTCGCGACATCGTATATCGACGCTCGCATGCACTGATACTCGACGGCGTGAGCCTGTCGGTTCAGACGGGAGAGATCGTGTCGCTGCTCGGCGTGAATGGAGCGGGCAAGAGCACGTTGCTGCGCATCCTGCTCGGACTGTTGTCCGCCGAATCGGGAACTGTCGTGCTCAATGGCACGCCGATTTCGAAGCAGCGGCGCCAAGCCATCGCGCGATGCGTCGCTTACGTGCCGCAACTCCACGTCGCACATTTTCCGTACACGGTCTCGCAGATCGTGGCGCTCGGACGCGTGCCGCATCTCGGCTTGGGCCGCACATTGTGCTCCGCCGACCATGCCGCTATCGACGCCGCATTGGCACGCCTCGACATCGCGCATCTCGCCGCGCGCAATTACATGGCGCTGTCCGGCGGCGAGCGGCAGCGCGTGCTGCTCGCGCGCGCACTCGCGCAACAAGCACGAATTCTCGTGATGGACGAACCGTTGACCGGTCTCGACTACGGCCATCAGTTGCGCATGTTGTCGCTGCTTGCCGCACTCGCTGCGGAGGGCTACGCAATTCTGAACACGACCCATCGTCCCGAAGACGCGTTTCATGGCGCGACGCGCGCGGTGTTGCTCGAACGCGGCCGCGTCATCGCCGATGGTGCACCGCGCGACGTGATCGACGCACGTGCAATCGGCAAACTGTACGACGTCGCCGTGGATCAACTCGATGTCGAGCGATACCGCTTCTTCGTTCCGGGGCATGCCGACACAGCTGCACCGACATCTTCTCTCTCTTCTCCCGAACCTCCCCCGTGCTAATGAATCTCAAACGCCGCGCCATCGACCGGGCGCTCGCCGCCGTGTCGCTTGTCATCATGTCCGGCCATGCGTTCGCGCAAGCCGCGCCGGTTGCATCTAGCGATGCTGTCGCCGCGAACGCTTCCGAACCGGCCACAAAAAGCGCAGCCGCCACAACGGTGCTTCCGACGGTGGCCGTCAGTGCCGCGCCGTCTACGGCATCCACATCCGACAGCCTGCGCGTCGATAACGCGACGTTAGGTCCGCTGGGCAAACTCGACCGGCTCGACACGCCGTACACGATCAACGTCGTGCCGCAACATCTGATCCAGAATCAGCAACTGAAAAGCGTCGCCGATGCGTTGCGCTATCTGCCCGAAGCGCAAGGCGACGGCGCGCGTCCGCAGACGCGCGGGATTCAGGGCAGCGTCGTGCAGAACAGCCGCATCGACGGACTCAACGTGGTGTCGACGACCGACTATCCGCTCGAAGAGTTCGACCGCATCGAAGTGCTCGACGGTCTCGCCGGATCCTTATACGGGCCGGCGAATCCGGCCGGTACGTTCAACTACGTCCAGAAGCGTCCAACCGATGACCGGCTGATGCGCTTCACGCTCGGCTATAGCACGCAGAGCCGCTTTCTGCGCGGCGTCGATCTGTCGGATCGCGTCGGGCCGTCGAAAGCGATTGGCTACCGCCTCACACTGCTCGACGAAACCGGCACCGGCTATACGGATCACAGCTCGGTGCGTCGTCAGCTAGGCAGTCTCGCGCTCGATTTTCATCTGTCGCCGGACACAGTGATTGAAACCAACTTCAGCCACTATCACTATGTGACGAAGGGCTTTCCCGCGACGTTTGCACTGGCGAGCGGGGTCCATTTCCCGGCTGCGCTCGATCCGACCAACTCTGCATATGGCTTGCAAAACGCAGGTAACGACGACACCACCGACACCGGTTCGATTCGCGTGCGTCACGACTTCTCACCGGACTGGCACTTGACTGCCGCCGTGTTGCGACAGATCGCAGATCGTGAGTCGACCGCGCCGACCAACACGCTGACCAGCAACGCGGGCGCTTACACGACGACGATCGGCACGGCGACTGCGAGCCGCTTCACGATCACGAGCAACCTGCTGTACCTGAATGGACACGTTAAAATCGGTTCTATCGATCACGCAATCAGCCTTGGTACAAGCGGTTTTACGTGGGACAACTTCAATCCGGTGGCGGGCGCGACGACGACACTCGGCACGGGCAATCTGTCGAATCCGCAATCGTTCGATCTGACCGGCGTGCCTGACTTCACGCATCGCTATCAATCGGCGCAGAGCACGCAGCAATCGTTCATGGCGGGCGACGACATCACGTTTTCGCCGTATTGGTCCGTGCTGCTGACCGGCAGCCAAAGCTGGCTGTCGACGCACAACTACAGCGTGAAAGGCGTACAGACCAGCGAATCGGCGGATCAGGGTTTGTCGGGCGCGGCGAGTCTCGTGTTCAGACCGAGTGACAATCAGAGCGTGTACGTCACCTATGCAGACAGCCTCCAGCAAGGCGACACTGCGCCGACCGGATCGACCAACGCGGGCAACATTCTCGCGCCGTATCGCAGCAAGCAGTGGGAGGTGGGCTACAAGCTCGCGCTGGGCGGTGTGAATGCGTCGGTGGCGGCATTCCGCATCACCCGTCCTTATGCGTACACGCTCGCGGACGGCACCTACGGTACGGCTGGCGAGCAACGCAATCGCGGCATCGAACTGATGATGGATGGCGAGGTAACGCGCGATCTCTCACTATTCGGCGGCGTGACCTGGCTCGACCCGCGTCTGTTCGATACCGGCTCTGCGTCGACGGAAGGCAAGCGCATTGTCGGCCTGCCGGAGTTCGCGCTGAATCTGCTCGCCGAATATAAAGTGCCACAAGTGCCGGGTCTTTTCACCGACTTCAACGCGCATTTCATCGGCTCGCGTCCCACCGATAACGCCGACGTCTACTCGGTCGGCTCGTATGCGACCTTCGATGTCGGCGTCGGTTATCTGACGAAGATCTACCATCGCGCGGTCACGTTCCGTCTCGCTGTCGACAATCTGACCAATCGCAGTTACTGGACCAACATCGTGCCGGGCGGCCTGAATGGCTACACGGGCGCGGGTAACGCGAGCGCGTCGCTTGGCGCGCCGCGCACGGTGTCGGCGTCGGTGCAATTCGATCTGTGAGGGCGCATTCATGACGCGAGGCTGGCGATTTTTTCATCGATGGACAGCGAGTGCGCTGATATCCGCCGCGCTGGGTTTGAGCGGTACGCACGCCGCTTTCGCCCAACCCAAAACCCATATCGCCGATGCGTGGTACGCGCATAACGCGGTGCTTCTGATGCTCGGCGCGAGCAGCAACGTGGTCGCGACTGTCGCGCGTCCGTCGGCGTTCCCGTGGATGTATCGCGTGGCGCCCGGTCTTTCGCATGCTGAAGCAGTGGACGGCGCGACGATGAACGGCGAGGAACTGCTGCGCCTCGATACCGATGTCGTCTTTACGACGACCGCCGATCCGTCGATCGATGCATTGCGGCGCACCGGTCTCGACGTCGTGCCGGTCAACTTCACCGACTTCGACTCGATGCTCGCGTGCATCGACCTGACGGCGCGCACGCTCGATACACCGCTCGCGATGCAACGGGCGGCGGGCTATCGGCGTTATTTGCAGCAGACGCTTGCCGACACCGCGAAATCGCTCGGCGATCTGCCTGCGCAAAACCGGCCGCGCGTGCTGCATGTCGCGTCGATCAACCCTTTGAAGGTGGACGGCGCGGATACGATCGTCGATCAGTGGATTCAGGCTGCCGGTGGCCGCAACGCCGCCGATGGCCTGCGCGGCAACCTGAAGCCGGTATCGATCGAACAGGTGCTGGCGTGGCACCCGGATATCGTGGTTCTGGCGGCGAATGCGGGCGCTATCGACGATTCGCCGCAACACGCTCTGTGGGACACGCTGGACGCAGTGCGCGACAAGCATGTTTATCGCAATCCAGCAGGCGTTTTTCCGTGGGACCGCTATGGTCCCGAAGTCGCTTTGCAGATTCGCTGGGCGACGCAGATGTTTCATCCTGAGCGTGCGCAACATGACGATCTGGTTGCGCTGACACGTCAGTTCTATGCGGCTTTTTTCAGCTACGCGTTATCGGAAAAAGACGCGCGGCGAATGCTCGCAGGCCTGCCGCCCGAAGCCGAACGCGGCGGTCACGCGCGATGACATGACGGCAGGGCGGCCGGCGTAGCGGCCTATTCGATCTCGACCGCGACTTTCGCACGCGCGCCGCCGCTCGTGACGAGTTCGTAGGTCGCTTCCGCCTTCTCGCTCCTGTATTCAACGTGCTTTATCGCGCAACAGCATCCACCAGCGCCGCGACACCGCTGACCGGTTTCATCAGATCGCCGGGGAGCGCGTGGCGCTCGCGGAGGTAGTCGGTCGAGTTGAACGACAGCCACGCGCGGCTGTCCGCGTCCTCCCAGACGAGCACCTTGAGCGGGAGATCCAGCGCGGCCGTTGGCGCGTATTGCATCAACGGCGTACCGGCTTTCGGGTTGCCGAAGATCACAAGCTGGCTGAACGGCAGCGCAAGCCCGGCTCGCCCGGCGTCGCCGCTGAAATCGATGCAGGCGAACAGCGTCAGCCCCCGCTCGCGGATCAATGCCTGAAAGCGCTCGACGGTAGTGGCGCCCGAATGCGCGCTTGCCACGGTGACGACGCCGTTATCGGCGCTTCCTGCATTTGGCGCGATGATCATCTTGATTCCCATGAGGGCAGGGTGCTGTTACAGCCTGGCGGAAAGAGCGCTGACAGGCAGCGAGTCCACCGTGGCGCGGCATCCTGATGAAATGGACGTCCGTCCAGTTTAGGCGTTCCCGCGCTGACAGGGGGCCGATTGTGCGGCCATTTCCGTGCCTGCCAACGGGCCGGCCTACGCCGGGCTTTCAACCCCTAAACCTTCAACTCCTTCCCCAACTCCAGCGCAATGAAGTCGACGAACGCGCGTATCCGGTTCGACATCTGATGCCGCTGCGAGTAGACCGCGAAGATGTCGGCGTTCGGCGTTTCGTGATCGGGCAACACCTGCACCAGTCGTCCATCGGCGAGATATTCGTTGATGTCCCACTCCGCGCGCAGCAGGATGCCGTGTCCTTCCAGCGCCCATTTGACGGCGATCTCGCCGTCGTTGGTCGTCAGCGTTCCGTTGATGCGCACGGCTTCCGTCTTGCGTGCCGCACCACGCCCGGAACTCAGACGCCACACGCCGTAGGCTTCATCCCCTTGCCGGATGCCGATGCAGTTATGCCGCGTCAGATCATGCGCGCTCAGCGGCACGCCGCGTGCGGCCAGGTAGGACGGCGCGGCGCACAGCAGCCTTCGATTCGGCGCCAAACGCCGTGCGACGACACGCGTATCGGGCGGCTCGCCGAAGCGGATGCAGACGTCGAACGTATCGTCGGTCAACGGCGGCGGGGTCACCGAGAGTTGGAGCTGAACGGAAACATCGGGAAAGCGCGCGACAAACCGTGAAACCGCGGGCGCGACGTGGCTGCGACCGAATCCGAGGGTCGAATTGACGCGCAGCAAACCCTTCGGGCTTTTCTTCGCGCTGCCGAGCAGCTCGGCCAGGCTGTCGATTTCATCGAGAATGCGCCGCGCGTGTTCGAGATACAACTCGCCCTCGGGCGTCAGCATCATCCGGCGCGTGGTGCGGTTGATCAGCGCCACGCCCGCGCGCGATTCCATCTGCGTCAGCCTTTTGCTGACCGCCGCCGCCGTCAGCCCCAGCTCGCGGGCGGCAGCGCTCAGGCTGCCGGACGATGCCAGCGTCGAAAAGAAGCTCAGGTCGGCCGCCTGGACAGTATCGCGCATCGGCTGATTGGTGAATAAAAGTTAAAGATGCTTTGAGTTTAGCACCGTTTTTTTCCTCCGAGCGTGGGTAGAGTTCATTCACACCGATTAAACGAGAAGGAACGGAGACATGAAAACCTATCGCATCGCAACCATCCCCGGCGACGGCATCGGCAAGGAAGTCGTCCCGGCCGGTCAGCAGGTGCTGGCGGCACTCGCCAGCACCTCCAACGCGTTCGCCTTCGAGTTCAAAAACTTCGACTGGGGCGGCGACTACTACCGCAAACACGGCGTGATGATGCCGGCCGATGGGCTGGACGCGATCCGCGACAAGGACGCGATCCTGTTCGGTTCGGCGGGCGACCCGGATATTCCCGATCACATCACGCTGTGGGGCCTGCGCCTGAAAATCTGCCAGGGGTTCGATCAGTACGCGAACGTGCGTCCGACGCGCATCCTGCCGGGCATCGACGCACCGTTGAAGCGTTGCGCGCCCGAAGACCTCAATTGGGTGATCGTCCGCGAAAACTCGGAAGGCGAGTATGCGGGGGTCGGCGGCCGTGTGCATCAGGGGCATCCTATTGAAGCGGCAACCGACGTGTCGATGATGACGCGCGCCGGGGTCGAACGGATCATGCGCTTCGCGTTCCGGCTCGCGCAGTCGCGCCCGCGCAAACTGCTGACCGTCATCACGAAGAGCAATGCGCAACGTCACGCCATGGTGATGTGGGACGAGATCGCCGTGCAGGTGTCGAAAGAGTTCCCGGACGTCAAATGGGACAAGGAACTGGTGGATGCATCGACGGCCCGCATGATCAATCGTCCCGCGAGCCTCGATACGATCGTCGCCACCAATCTTCACGCCGATATCCTGAGCGACCTCGCTGCCGCGCTCGCGGGCAGCCTCGGTATTGCGCCGACCGGCAACATCGACCCGGAACGCCGCTTTCCGTCGATGTTCGAGCCGATCCACGGCTCTGCTTTCGACATCATGGGGAAGGGGCTTGCCAATCCGGTCGGCACGTTCTGGTCGGTCGTCATGCTGCTCGAACATCTCGGTGAATTCGATGCGGCAAAGCGCGTGATGCAAGCCGTCGAAGCCGTGACGGCCGATACTTCGCTGCATACGCGGGATCTCGGCGGCAACGCCACTACGGCCGATGTGACCGCTGCTGTCTGCGCGCTTCTCGGCAAAGCGGTCGCGCAACCGGCGCGTGCTGCCTAGGCATGCGTGAAGCGGGCTCGCGTTTGAAAACACCCGAAAAAGCAGGGGTTTTCGGATAACGCCGGCGAATGATGAAAGACGAATCCGACAGGCGCCGCTCGCAATGCGCGGCCTGTCCCCACTCGTCCGCGCAATAACAACAAGGTGGGAGACACGACCTGGTCAATCAATGTAACGACGTATCGACAGAGCTGGATTGACCGGCCCAGATACGCGACGCGTTCTCGCTGTTTCAGGCAGGGCATGGCCCAACCTCCCAGGAGGAGACAATGATTTCAGAACTCGAAAACCGGGTGTCCCGCAAGCTCATGTTGCGGATCATCCCGTTTGTGATGCTGCTTTATTTCGTGAGTTTTCTGGACCGCGTGAATGTCGGTTTCGCGGCAATGACGATGAACAAGGCCATCGGCCTGTCACCGACAGCATTCGGTCTTGGCGGCGGATTGTTTTTTATCGGCTACTTCCTGTTCGAAGTGCCGTCGAACCTCATTCTTCACAAGGTGGGCGCTCGCAGGTGGATAGCGCGCGTGATGATTTCGTGGGGCATCGTGTCGGCAGCGTCTGCATTCGTCGTCGGGCCGACCAGCTTCTATACGCTACGGTTTATTCTGGGTGTCGCAGAGGCAGGCTTTTTCCCCGGCATCATCCTTTACCTGAACCTGTGGTTTCCGAGCCGGCAACGCGCTGTGGCAGCCGCATGGTTCATGGCGGCTGCACCGATCTCGACTGCGATCGGTTCGCCGCTTTCCGGCGCCATCATGAAATTGCCGCCTATCGCCGGACTCCACGACTGGCAGATGCTCTACATTCTCGAAGCGGTTCCCGCCATCATTCTTGGTTTTGTCGTGCTCAAGTACATGACGGACGCACCGGCGAAGGCGCATTGGCTCCAGCCGGACGAACGTGAATGGCTGATCGCCAGGCTGAAAGTCGAAGCCGACGAAAAGCACTCGCACGCCGGACATACCGCAGGCGCACTCAGCGCATTACGCGACCCGCGTGTTCTCGCGCTTGCGCTGATTTACTTCGGGACCTCGGCGGGTCTTTATACGTTGGGTCTCTGGGCGCCGCTGATCATTCGTCAGTACGGCTTCGGATCGTTCGAAACCGGTTTGCTTGCAGGTGTTCCCAGCGTTCTTGCCGTGGTGGCGATGATTGCATGGGCACGGCATTCGGACCGCTCGCAGGAACGGACGTGGCATGTGGTCATTCCCTGCGTGGTGGCGTTCGTCGGTTTCGCGCTGGCGGGCGGCGCGAGCAGCGCGCTGATGATCATCGTCGCGCTCGTGATCGTGAACATCGGGATCAGTTCTGCCAAAGCGCCGCTGTGGGCGATGCCGAGCATGTTTCTGTCGGGTGCCGGCGCGGCGGCGGGCATTGCGATGATCAACTCCGTCGGGAATCTCGGCGGGTTCGTCGGGCCATTCGTGATCGGCTGGCTCAAGAACGTCACCGGCGGCTATTCAGCGGGACTGTATGTGGTGGGCGCGACACTCGGCGTATCCGCAATCGTCACGTTGATGTTGAGCCGCCAGGCCAGGCAAACACCGATTGCAGTAGAAGAACGGCACGGGCATTAGAAACTACCGCGTATTCCTGCATGCAAGTGGAAAGAAATGCCTGCATGCAGGGGGCGCGTTTTATTGTTATCGAGTCACTACCGCCGGCGACCGTGCGACGCCCGCGCGTCTCTTCCAGAGTTCTCAGGTTATCAAAGCCATTGCGCGCATAGAGCCAACGCCTCTATTTCGCGCGACAGAATCAGCTTCCTTTCACGCATGAAGGCTTACGTTTCGTAATGCTTTATCGCCTTGCTTAGTGAGCCTTACCGTACAGAGCGCACGATTTCTCACTGTAATAGTGACGGGCCGCACGACGAACCGGGCAACCCGTTACAGGGTGCCCGACGCCACACGCCACACGCCGAGACGTGAACTCGAATGGAAGCGAGGTGATAATGGGATCTGCAAGTGCTCGTCGAATGCTCACGCAGTCCGGGGAAATTCGTCCAATGACGGGAGTGCGCGGTATTGCGGCTTTGTCGGTCGTATTTCGACACTTCTATGTGCAGCCGGATACAGTTGGAAATCCATTGCAGCATGCTTATCTTGCTGTCGATATGTTCTTCATGCTGAGCGGCCTGGTGCTGGCGCTCAACTATGCATCGACGGTGACGCTCGGTGCAGGACGTCAGCCGTATTTCGTTTTTATCCAGAAGCGCATTGCGCGCGTGTTTCCGCTCTATCTTTTCGTGACGGTCGTGAAGACGGCCTACGATCTGAGCAAGCACGTCGGTCTCGGACTCGCGATGCCCGACACGTGGACACTGAAAGCGATGATCGCCAATGTGTTCCTCGTTCAGGCGTGGGGATTCTCGGAGAGTGCCGTTGGCCCTGCGTGGTCGCTGAGTACCGAATTGGGCGCCTACGTCCTGTTCCCGGTTCTGGTCGCACTGACGATACAAAGCCGGACAGCGCTGGCCTGGGTCGTCGCTATGCTGAGCGGCGCGCTTCTTCTGGCCGCCGCAATCGGCAACAGCGATTGCACCGTGTGCACAGGCTATCTCGACATTTTCCATGGATACACGCCTTATCCGCTGATGCGATGTGTGGCGGGCTTCACGTTCGGCCTGATCGGCTACCGGCTCATGCACACGCCGCTATTGCGCGCGATTGCGTCGGCCAATCTGTTCGCTGTCTTGTCCGTATTGGGCACGCTGGCCGCCTATTTAGCGGGCCTTCCCGACCTGATTATCTACGCGTTATTGTTTGCGACGATGATGGCGTGTTTCGGCAATTCAAAGGCTGCAAATGCGATGTTCGGCAATCGCGCAGTATTTTTCCTCGGCCAGATTTCCTTTTCCATCTATCTGGTTCACATCCTTCTTGCACCAGTGATGAAACGGGCCATGGTACTTTCCGATGCGCATCTGGGCGGCCTCTCCGTCGTCGTGTCCGCATCGTTCGCGTTTGCACTGGTGATTGCGTGTTCGGCTGCGTCCTACTATCTGGTGGAAATGCCGGGGAGACGGCTCGCATTGAGATTGATGTCGGGCAGAAAGAACGACAACCCTGTGACCATAATCACCTCCATCAAAGAGACCGATGCCGCCTGATAACCGATGCCGCCGCTCCGCGCAATCCGCTCCATGTCACATTCCCCATTCCGCACCGGATCCCGGGTCCTATACCGGGTCATATCCATTGGGCATTGAATTTTGGAATCCATCTCAGGTGACCCGGCGGCAGCTTTTTTTGCGGTTTTTTGCGCACCATCATGCAAATCCATCCGCAACGCCTGTAACGTCTGCTTCGAGCAAGTCTTCGAAAAAATTGTTTACCAGAAAATCAATTTTTACCGCATGTTAATGTTGCGCAAGGGGAGTTGGCGTACATGGTTCATTCCGAATTTGGCATAGTTCAAGATTGAACTTGTTGGTGTTACACTGCCATTCGCCAAAGCCTCTCTGGCATAGGGTTTGGATGTTTTCAAGTGCAATCCGATCTGAATCGCATCAACGGCCCTACACAATGCCGTGTGCGCGGCGGCCATTCACGGGACCTCATCCGAACACCCAACTGCGTTTTTCCAGATTCCTCAGGTTCTTATACCGTGTACTCTCAAACGCAAATCGACCCGGTAGTCAGTTTTCGCAATTCGCAGCGCGAACAGGTTCGTGGCACGATCATTAACCTCCAGAGAAAATCTTTGGTAATGGAGGTCTATAACCCCTATTCCATTGTCCAGGTCAGTGAGGTACTCAGCGACCTGAGCGTGCGGATGGGTGCCAGGAATGCCTACCTCGGCAAGGCCGTCGTGGTCAGTCTGGTGAATACCGGTCTCACCGCGGTCGTTTCACTGGCGCTGATCGACGAATGGCGCGAGCTGAGCGTTCTTTCCAACGAATCCAGATCGGTCGGCCGGGAAGCGGAACTCTTTGTCACCGACTGGGACGCGCGCTTCAACATCCGCCGCGACTACCAGATCGTGGTCAACGAGATGCGCGCGTTCCTGTCGGAAGTGTCGCGCTGGGTCGAGCAGGTCGATCTGACCGAAAGCCTGCCGAAGACCGATGGCAAGCTGCGCGAAGATCTGTTCTACGAACTCGCCACGCCAATCATGCACAAGGTCAAGTCATACCTTGTGCGTCTGGAAGAAGAGGCCGAGCGCGTCGATGTCGAGATCGCACCCGTGCATCGGACCTATGCGCAAGCGGCGCTTCATCCGTTGCTGCTTCGTGCGCCGTTTGTCTACCGGACCTTTACGAAGCCGCTCGGCTACGCCGGCGACTACGAGATGGTCAATCAGATCCTGAACGACCCGCAGCAAGGACCGACCACCTACTTCCAGATCGTCAATACGGCGTTTCTCAAAGCCGCCGTGGCGACCGCGCACCGTAACCGGATCACGCTGCTGATCGACTTCCTGACGCGCCAGGCCGAAGCCGCTCGCGTTGCCGGCAGACCGTTCCGCATTCTCAACGTCGGCTGCGGGCCGGCTTTCGAGATTCAGCGCTTCGTGCGCGAATACGCGCGGCCCGATCTGCTGTCGTTCCAGTTGGTCGACTTCAGCGAAGAAACGCTGGCTTTTACGAAAGACGCCATCGAGCGCTCGGCGGCTGAAGCCGGGCACAAGGTCGTGGTGGAAACCGTGCACCAGTCGGTACACGACCTGCTCAAACGCAAGATCACGCCCGACGCATCGTTGCGGGAATTCGACGCGGTGTACTGCGCGGGTCTGTTCGACTATCTGTCGGACAAGGTCTGCGCGCGCCTGCTCAGCTATTTCGCTTCGCGCACGCGGCCCGGCGGCAAGTTGCTCGTCACCAACGTGCACTCGGCGAATCCCGAGAAGTTCGGCATGGAGCATCTGCTCGAGTGGTACCTGATCTACCGGAACGAGAGCGGTATGGAATCGCTGTTGCCTGAACAGTCCGACGGACACAAGCTCTACGTCGACGAGACTGGGGTGAATGTGTTCGCAGAAGCCACGATCCTCTGAACGTCAGCAGACACGTCATCCATGAGCACTGCCCAACTGCACACAGGCTATCAAACCGAGCTGGCGGATTTTCGCGTGACGTTCAGCCGCGGTGGAGCCTATACGGCCATCGTGCTCGTCCTGCTCGGCGTGGGGCTGGATTACGCGCAGTATCCACAACTGCTGGCACCGTTCGCGGCGGCGCGCGTGCTCGTCTCGCTGATGATCGGCGGCATTGTGGTGCTGCTGAGCAATTCGACGGGACGGAATCTGAGTTCATGGTTGACGCTGTCGTGGCTGCTGCTGCCGCAGATCATGATTTCGTGGATGATCTGGCAGACCGACGGCGTGCTGTCGCCGTATTACATGGGCTTGAATCTCGCCATCTTCGCGTCCGGCATCGCACTGCCGTTCGGCTTGTGGCAGAACCTGGTCTTCGGCGTGCTGTCGTGCGTTCTGTACCTGTTCGCATGCCTTCTGCACTCGCGTGGCGCCGCGCCGGCGGGCACGCTCACCGTCAACGTCCTGTTGCTTCTGTTTGCTGCAGCCGCCAGTGCCGTCTATACCTTCTTTAACGAGCGGGTGCGCTTCATGCTGTTTCGCCTGAAGTCCGAGGTCACCGCGAAAAATGCCGAACTTGAAGTGATCAACCGTCAGTTGGTCGACATCAAAGGGCAGTTGCTACAGCAGGAAAAAATGGCGGCGATCGGTACGCTGGCCGCGGGCTTGCTGCATGAAGTTAACAATCCGGTGAATTTCTGTCTGATGGCGATCGAAGTCGGGTTGGAAGAACCCGTGACCAAGACCGAGCCGACGCTGCAGGAATGTCTTGTCGACGCGAAGCAGGGTATGCAGCGCATCCAGCACATCGTGTCGGACCTGAAGACTTTCGCGTACCGCAAGCCCGGCGCCGAGGCTGAAGTGGGAACGCCGTTCCTGTTCGAGAAGGCGCTCGATTCGTCGATCCGTCTCGTCGCGCATGAATTGCGCGGCGTAGCGGTCACGCGCGACCTTCCGATGGATACGCTCGTGCAAGGCGACGAGGCCGCGATTATCGGCGTGCTGATCAACCTGCTTTCCAACGCAGTGCTGGCCATGCGCAAAGCAGGCACGGTCAAACCGGCCATTCACATCGCGGTCAGGTGGGAAGAGGAACGTCTGCACATCACCGTGAAGGACAACGGACCCGGTATCCCCGGCGAAAATCTCGCGCGCGTGTTCGAGCCGTTCTTTACCACGCGCGACATCGGGCAGGGTCTGGGTCTGGGGCTGTCCATTAGCTATGCGGTCATCGAGCGCCACGGCGGTCTGCTGTTCGCCGAGAGCGAGCTGGGAAGCTGGGCGTCGTTCAGCTTCGATCTGTCGCGCGCGCCGTGAGGACACGATGAATGACATCAGACAGACACGGCCCACGCTTCTCTACGTCGACGACGAAGAGCTGGCGTGCAAGTATTTCGCCCGCACGTTAGGCGCGGATTACGAGGTGCTGCTCGCCAGAAGCAGTGACGAGGCGAGCGCCATCCTGCTTCAGGACAGTGCCCGCATTGCCGTGCTGGTCACTGATTTCCGCATGCCTGGGCGCGACGGCGGCGATCTGCTGCGACAGGTGGCGCAGGAGTATCCGCATATCATCCGCATCCTGGTCACGGCTTATGCCGACAAGGATGTGCTGCTGCAAACGGTCAACGCCGGCGAAGTGTTCCGCATCCTCGAAAAGCCGCTTACGCCGACGATGGTGCGTGAGACGCTGCACGTGGCGTTCGAGCGCTTCCACGAACGCGCATTGCAGAATCAGCGCTTGATGGCGATGGGCGAGACCCTCGCTTTCCTCGCACATGAATTGAACACGCCGCTCGCGGCTATCGCGCTGAACGCGCGCAGCATCGAAAATCGCGCCGACGGTGAGCACGATTCCGACGGTGAGATCGCCGGCGCGGCGAAATCGATGCGTGAGAGCGCGCAATACTGTATATCCGTGGTCTCGTCTTTCTGGCGCTCGGTCCACAACGGGCACCGGCGGCTCGCGGGCAGCGATCCGCGCAGCGAGGTCACGGCGCATGGGCTGATTTCCGCTCTGCTCGACACCTACCCGTTTGCGACGACGCAGCGGACGTGGGTGGAGGTCGAGGTCGTCGGCGACTTCCCGGTGGTGACGCAACCGAATTGCGTGGCGCTGGTGCTTTCTTCGCTGTTGTCCAATGCGCTGCGCGCGCTCGCGGATGTATCCGCGCCGTCGGTGCATTTCACCGTGATAGCGGAACCCGAGCCCAGCATCCGCATCTGCGACAACGGCCCTGGCATTCCGCCTGAGGTGAAAGCCAGCCTGTTGACAGACCCGATCACCACCCACGCGAAATCCGGTGGGAACGGCCTCGGCCTGATTCTATGCAACCGCGTCATGCAGTCCTGCGGCGGCGGCATCCGGATCGAGTCGACGCCGGGGGGCGGCACCACCGTCATGCTGGATTTCCCCCATATCAAAGATAAAACGCACAGGAGTTATTGATGAACGAAACGAAAGCCACACAGGAGTCGGCGCCGGCGATCATCTTCGTCGATGACGAGGCCACGGCCGTGAAGTACTTCCAGCGTGCTATCGGAAGCCTGGCGCCGGTCCTGACTGGCGGCTCGGTGGAAGAGGGCAAGGCGCTGCTGGACGAGCACGGTGACAGGGTGGGGGTCCTTGTCTCCGACCAGCGCATGCCGGGCGAATTCGGCAACGAACTGCTCCGTTACGCGAGCGAGCGCTATCCGCATGTCGTGCGGATCCTGACCACCGCATATTCGGAGATCGATCAGACCGTCGCGGCCGTCAACCTGGGGCATATCCACCGCTATATCAAGAAGCCGTGGGATATCACCGCGTTGCGCATGGAACTGAAGCAGGCGCTCGAACTGGCCGAGTTGCGCAAGGAGCGCGATCATCTGGTGCGCGAGAAGTTGGGCGTGCTGCAGAAGCAGACTATCGCCACGCGCATCGGCGTGGTCCGCTCGATTTCGGCCACGCTGATCGGGCCGGAGCGTTTCCAGCCGGTCGAGACCTACCTGGCCGCAGCGGTACTCGCCAATGTGCAGATTTCCGAGCCGGACTGGCTGCTGCTCGACTACTCCGATCTGGTCGCGGCGGAAAGCGACCGGAGCGGGATTTTCGGGCACAAAGTGGCGGAGAATCTCGCGGCGCTGCGCAACCGGCATGCCGGCTCGGGCGTGAGCGGCGCGGTGTCGGCGGTGGCCGGCACGCTGGAGGAGGCGGGCGTCAAGGTTCGTCGCGAAGGCGATGCGCTGGTGTGGAACGAGCTTCCCGCGCTGGCCGAATTCCTGAGTGAACCGGTTAGCAAGGCGGTGTCGGATCAGCACGCTGTCTGGTTGGCGAGCCTTCTCTGGCTCGACGGCAACGACTTCGCGCTCGAGTCCGCTCGTGAGGGCGACGCTATCGCATTCCGCCCGGCGCAACGCAAAACGGAGTTTGGCACCGATCGCCTGGCGACGTGGATCGAGCAGTTCTGAGTTTTTTGCCGGGTTGGGGCGTTCCCGACCTTGGTATTCGTTTTAAAAAAACAGGCGACCTGGTCGCCTGTTTTTCTTTGTGTCTTCGCCAAAGCGCGACTTGCGCGGCTCGCGAGTTCGCCGCGTCTGCCGACGGAAAATTCCCTTTGCGCCTTCCGGCATTGCTGCGCGATGGACGGAAGCGCGTCGAAGTACTCCCTTGTTCAAGTCCCTCAGTCTCCGCTGAAACATTTCCCATCGATCGGCGCGTCTCACGACAGAAAAGCAAGCTTCAGATTTTGATAAATCTACTTGCTAAGTATGACTAATTTCTGGAGTTAAAAGTCTGTCGAAAACGTCATCGGTGTAGGCGCTGATGTATCGCGCGTAACTAATGCGTCACGAGGAAATCGAGTCAATGCCATCAGATTTGTCCTGTTTTCCCGACGTGTGGTGCATTTGCCTCGAATCTGACAATTGTTGACCAATGGTCCGGTGCGATTGGGTTAGTTTTCGCACCGACCAAATTAGTTATGCATTGCAAAACAAATGAACAGGAACATTTTCAGGCTGGTGTTCAGCCGGCCCAGGGGGATGCTGGTTGCCGTTGCGGAAACTGCCACCGGTACGGGCAAATCAGATTCGGGCGAGACCAGCAGTCAGCATCCAGCGCGACGCATCTCATTATTCTCAATGCGCCATACGGCGTTCGCCGCGTTGATGCTCTTCGGTGCGGCTCCCTCTCTGGTTGACGCGCAGGTCACAGCAGCGGGCGCGCATGCGCCGACCGTGATCCAGACCGCAAACGGTGTTACCCAGGTCGACATTAACCGACCGAGCGGGGCTGGCGTATCCCGGAACACGTACTCGCAGTTCGATGTGCCGAAGGCTGGCGTCATCCTGAATAACTCGCCAACTATCGTGCAGACGCAGCAGGCCGGCCAGATCAACGGCAATGCGAATCTGCTGCCGGGGCAGTCGGCGCGGATCATTCTTAATCAGGTCAACAGCAATTCGCCGAGCCAGTTACGCGGGTTTCTTGAGGTGGCAGGGAGCAAAGCGGAAGTGGTCGTGGCGAACAGCTCAGGCATCGTGGTCGATGGTGGTGGCTTTATCAACACGACGAGAGGAATTCTGACCACGGGCTCGCCGATCCTTGATGCAAGCGGCAACCTGAGCGGCTTCAACGTTACCAGTGGCAATATTGCCGTGCAGGGTGCAGGCCTGAACGCGACGAACGTCGATCAGGTCGATCTGATTGCACGCGCGGTGCAGGCCAATGCGGCGATCTATGCGAACAACCTGAATGTCGTCACGGGCGCGAATCAGGTCTCGCATGACACGCTGGCGGCGACACCCATCGCAGGCACTGGCGCAGCGCCCGGTGTGTCCATCGACGTTAGCCAGCTTGGCGGCATGTACGCGAACAGGATCGTTCTGGTCGGCACCGAAAACGGTGTCGGCGTGTCCAATGCAGGCGTGATTGCAGCACAGGCTGGTGATCTGACGCTCACGACGCAGGGCAAGCTGGTACTCACCGGCAAGACGAACGCGAGCGGCATCCTCGTCGTATCCGCGCACGACGGCGTCGATAACAGCGGGACGACCTACGGTCAGCAAGGTTTATCGGTCAGCACGGCCGGCGATCTGGAGAACAGCGGCACACTGGCCGCGCAGCAGGATTTGACCATCACGGCTGGCAGTGTCGGTTCGAGTGGCACGCTGGGTGCGGGCATCAACAGCGACGGCTCGATTGCACAAGCGGGCGATCTGGGCGTGAGCGCAACCGGCGCGCTTTCCGCGACAGGCCGCAACGCAGCCGGTGGCAATGCGACGCTTCAGGGCGGGTCGGTCAACCTGTCCGGCAGCACGACCTCGGCGAACGGCCACCTCGCGCTGAACGCGCGCGGTGGAGACCTGAATCTGTCCGGCGCTACGACCACCGCAGGCGGCACGGTGAACGCCACCGCCAGCGGCGCGTTGACGAACGATAACGGCGCGCTCTCTTCGGGCATCGCGCTAACGATCACCGCAGGTGCGCTATCAAATCGTAGTGGCCAGATCGTCTCGGGCGACACGCTGACGGCGAACGTCGCGGGCGCTGTCTCGAATCAGGGCGGCACGATGCAGGCCGCGGGCGCGCTGACCGCGCACGCAGGGAGCCTCGACAACACGGCGGGACATATTGCGTCACTGAACGCTGCCGGCCTCGCCTTCTCGACGGCTGGCCTGCTGAACAATGGTGCAGCCGGTACGATCGGGAGCAACGGGAGCGTGACCGTCCAGGCGGGACAGATCGCGAACTCAGGTTCGATAACGGCCGTGCAGAACCTGATTGCGACCGCCGTGCAGACGCTGGTCAATGGCGGCACGCTGGCGGCGAATGGGAACGTCAATGCATCGACTGGCATGACGTTGAGCAACAGTGGCACGATCTCAGCCGGACAGAACGCCACCTTGAGCGCCGCGACGCTCGATAACAGCGCGGGTTCGCTCCGCGCGGACCAGCTTGCGCTGAGCGCGGCGAATCTCGTCAACCACGGCGGCACGATCACGCAGACCGGCAAGGGCGCGACGACGATTGCCGTCTCCGGCACGCTCGACAACACAAACGGCTCGTTGCAGACCAATGCCGCGAACCTGACGCTCAGTCCCGCGACGCTCGTCAACGATCACGGCGCCATTGCGAACTCGGGTAACGGAACACTGTCGGTGAACACCGGCTCGCTGTCGAACAATGGCGGTACGATCGCCACGAATGGCGCGCTTGCCATCGACGGCGGCGCAGTGTCGAACCGTGGCGGCACGCTCGCGGGCCAGTCGTCGGCGGTGCTGAAACTAGCCTCGCTCGACAACAGCGCGGGCGGTTATATCGGCGCGCAGAACGTCACCGTGACCGATGCGGGTGCGCTCGACAACACTGGTGGCACGATTCAGGCCAATGACGCGCTCACCGCGGCAGCGCAGAGCGTCGCCAATGATGGCGGCACGATTGCGAACGGCGGCAAATCGTCGATGACCGTGAACGCCAGCGGCGCACTCACCAACACCGGCAACGGCCTGATCGGCGGCAATGGCGACGTGTCCGTGACTGGCGGCAGCATCGATAATTCGGGCGGTACATTGATTGCGGGTGGCGCGGCGTCGGTGCTATCCGGCAGCACGCTCGGCAATCGCGCCGGGATGATCGAGGGCAACGGCACGGTCACGGCCTCCGGACAGCGCGCAATCGACAACACCGGCGGCCAGATCGGCGCCAATGGCGCGGCGTCGACACTCGCTGTCGCGGGCGCATCGCTCGACAATACGGATGGCCGCATCGCCAACATCGGCAACGGCGCGACGACAGTCGATGCCGCCACCGTGACGAACGCGAACGCGGGCGGCGTAAGCGGCGCGGGCACCATCGGCGGCAACGGCGACGTGACCGTGAACGCGCACGTGCTGTCGAACACGGATGGCGCGCAAATCGTGTCAGGCCACGACCTGGCGCTGAACATCGCGCAGTCGGTCGACAACACGGGCGGCTCGCTCTCGGGGACCAACAATCTCACGCTCGACCAGGCGGGCGCGTCGGTCGTGAACCAGAACGGTTCGATCCACGCCAATGGCGCGCTCGGTCTGAACACCGCGACGCTCGATAACACATCGGGCCGGATCGGTAACGATGCCGGCAGTGGTGGCAGCGTAGCCATCACTGCCGGCACGCTGGCAAACCAGGGCGGCGCGATCGGCAGCGACCAGAACCTGATCGTGGCGACGAACCAGCTCACCGGCGACGGCAGAATCGTGGCAGGCAACGATGCCGCAGTCACGCTCAACAGCGACTACACGCTCGGTGCAGCCAATCTGATCCAGGCGAATCACGACCTGACCTTCACCACTGCGGGCAGCTTCACGAATCAGGGCACGCTGGGCGCGGTCAATGCGCTCACGGTCAACGCCGCGAACTTGGACAACCAGACGGGTGCCGATCTCAATTCGGCCACCACGACCGTCAACGCCGCGAATGCGATTACCAATGAAGGCCGCATCGAGGGCGACAACGTGACGACGAACAGCGCCACGCTGACCAATACGGCCACCATCATCGGTAACACGGTCACGCTCAATGGCAGCCAGTCCATCGTCAACACCGGGACCGCCGCCATCATGGCCGCTGCGTCGCAACTGCACCTCTATTCGCCCGGCGATATTTCGAACACGGGCAGTGCGAACCTGTTCAGCCTCGGCGATATCAACATCGCCGCCGATGCGACACGCGACGCTGGCGGCCTGCTCGCGAATCGCAGCAATTCGGTCACCAACGACCAGTCCACCATCGAGGCGCAAGGCAATATCGAAATCGCCACGCAGACGCTGACGAACTCGCGCCCCGCGCCGACCATCGATACCGTGACGACCGACATTTCGTCGCTGCATCAGACCAAGCGCAGCAAGTACATCGCCTGTACGCCGGGCAACGGCGACGGGAATGCTGGCTGTGGCGATTCAGTCTGGTCAGGTCCCTACAAAACGCCGCTCACGACGACCTACGCCGCCCCGGATGTGGTGTCGGAAACCTCGGGCGCAAACGCCACCGACCGCGCCCTTGTCGTGAGCGTGAACGGTGTCCAGCAGACGATCTGGTACAACACGGCCACGACGAATCCCGATGGCTCGGTCACGGTCACCTACTGGGACGGCTACGATCCGCATATCAACTACGACCCGGCCACCGAATATCCGACCCGCAGTGATGGACACAAGGGATACCAGCGTGTAGAGACTGCGCGCGACACCACGACGACCACGCAGCAGGATCAGGTGACGGACCAGGCGCAGCAGGGGCAGTTTCTTGCCGGCGGCAACCTGACGCTCGCCAATGTCGGCGCGCTGAACAACAACTACAGTGCGATTGCGGCAGGCGGCTCGATCCGGATCGGCAGCACCACGCAGGACAGCACGCTCGATACATCGGCCAGCGGCAGCTATGGCGGCACGCAGGTGAACAACCTGGGCCAGACGCTGTACCAGTACCAGCGGCAGGACATCGTGTCGACCTACGCATGGAACGAAGATCCTACGCAGGACGTCGGTCAGGTGGCCGAACCGTCGATTGTGCTATCGCCGGTCGCCATCGGCGGCACGGGCGGGACGATCATCGCGGACAACACGGTGCAGATCAGCGCAACCGACATCAACAATACGAATGTGGCGGCGGCGAACTCAGCCACCGGCGCGACGGGCGGCACACTCGGCGCGAATGGTGCCGTGGGCGGCATTTCGGGTGGCAGCGCGCAGACCGTCAATCTGGCCACCGGCCAGACGCAGACGATCGATGCGCCGCAATCGGTCGCGGGCGCGACTGGCGCGCTGAAGATCACGCTGCCTACAAGCGGTCTTTACACGTACCAGGCTGCGCCCGGCGCGTCATACCTGATCGTCACCGATCCGCGCCTGACCAGCTATACGAGCTTCATCTCCAGCGACTACATGCTCAGGCAACTGGGGCTGAACCCGCAGAGCGTCGAGAAGCGCCTCGGCGACGGCATGTATGAAGAGCAGCTGGTACGCGACCAGATCACGCAGCTCACCGGCCGCGTGTACCTCCAGGGTTACACGAACAACCTGGACGAGTATCAGGCGCTGATGACGAACGGCGTGAACGTCGCGCAGCAGTTCGGGCTCGAGCCCGGCATTGCGCTGACGGCCGCGCAGATGGATGCACTGACCAGCGACATCGTGTGGCTCGTCAGCCAGACTGTCATGCTGCCGGACGGCACCACGCAGCAGGTGCTCGCACCAGTCGTCTATCTCGCGCAGACCCATGCGAATGACCTGCAACCGACCGGCGCGCTGATTTCAGCGGATGACGTGGAGATTCACGCGACAGGTAGTGCGGTCAATTCCGGCGTCATCAAGGGCGGCACGCAGACGGTGGTCAGCGCGACCGATATCCTGAACCGGGGCGGCACGATCGGCAGCAGCAGCGCGAACGGCACGACGGTGGTATCGGCGACCAACGACGTCGTGAACGCGTCGGGCACGATTAGCGGCAACCGGGTGGCGGTGCTGGCGGGCAACAACATCGTCAATACGACGCTGGTTGATATCGTTGGTGTCAGCGGCGCTGCGGGCGACAGCAAGGTCAGCCAGACCCTGCTCGGCGCGCACGGCACGATCGCATCGACCGGCGACATGGTGATCGCAGCCGGCAATGACCTGATGGTGCATGGCGCGAACATCAGCGCGGGTGGTAGTGCGCAGATCACGGCGGGCCACGACATCACGGTGGATGCGGTGCAGTCCACCACGTCCCAGTCTGTCACGCTGAACGACCAGCATCACTGGGAAGCGAGTGGCACGACGAACCAGACCAGCGCGATTTCGATGGGCGGCGACCTGGCCATACAGAGCGGCAACGACATGACGCTCAGGGGCGCGGCGGTCAGTGCTGGCGGCGACCTTGCTGCTGTGGCGGGCGGCAACCTGACGGCAACCACCGTCACGGATACCGCGAAATATGACAACGTCGCCACCGACGACAAGACGCGCAAGGAAGTCGACCATACGTACGATGAGCAGGCGGTTGGCACAACCTTCACGGCAGGCGGCAATGCGACGCTGGGGGCGACCAGCACCGACGCCAGCAAGGGTAACGTGACGCTGACCGGCTCAAGCCTCACGGCGGGCGTGACGAACGGTGTAGATAACGGCATGGGGACGGCAACCATCGCTGCCACCGGCAACGTGATCATCAGCGAGGCGCGTGAAGAGCACGATAACTATCAGGCGGTCCAGTCGAAGCGAGGCAGTCTCGTCAGCGGGTCGGTCACTGACACGAAGCAGAACTCGAATGCCAACATCGGCGTCGCGAGCACGGTGTCGGGCGATACCGTGATCGTGCAGGCGGGCCGCGACCTGACGATTCAGGGCAGCAACGTGGTCGGCACGAACGACGTGAAAATCGCCGCAGCAGGCAACGTCACCATCACGACTTCGCAGGACACCCAGCAGTCACAGAGCGACTACAGCAAACGGGAATACGGCTTCCTCGGCGGCCTGAATCCGCTGAACCAGTTCGACGGCGGGCTGCAAGGTTACACCATCGGCATGCGCACCACGACCGACGCGCAGCAAGCCACGCAGATCACGAACAATGGGAGCATGGTCGGCTCGCTGAACGGCAACGTCACCATCACGGCCGGCAACGACCTGCACGTGACGGGCAGCACGCTGCATGCGGCCAGCGATCTGGATCTGACCGGCAAAACCGTCACCGTCGATGCGGCGCAAAACACCACGACGCAGAACGAGCAGCAGTCGTTCAAACAGACCGCGATTTCTGCGGGCATCAGCAATGCGGTCCTGGCCGTGGTGGAGACCGCGAACCAGATGCGCAAGGACGCGAAGCAGACGAAAGGCGACGCGCGGCTCGACGCGCTCGCTGCTGCGACGACCGGACTCGCTGGCAAGAACGCCTATGACGCGGTCATGAGCAACCCGACGGCGGTGGGCGGCGTGGGCATCAACGTGTCGCTTGGGACGAGCCACAGCAACAGCAATTCGGTCGCGTCGTCGAGTACGGCGGTGGGCAGCACGGTATCCGCAGGCAATAACCTGACGATCAAGGCGGCTGGTGCGGGAGCCGCCAGCAACATCGATGTGACCGGCAGCAACCTCACCGCAGGCAATAACGCGATGCTCAACGCCGAAGGCAACATCAACCTTCAGGCCGCGCAGAATACCGACAGCCAGCAGAGCACGAACAGCGGATCAAGTGCGAGTATCGGTGTGACGTTTGGCATTGGCTCGCAGAACGGGATTTCATTCCAGGCGGGTGTTTCGGGCACGAAGGGTGATGGCAACGGTAGCGATACGACGTGGACGAACACTCAGGTTAATGCGGGCAATACCCTGACGCTGCAATCGGGCGGCGATACGAACCTGAAGGGAGCGGTGGCGAATGGGGAGCAGGTGGTCGCCAACGTCGGCGGCAATCTGAATATCGAAAGTCTCCAGGACACCAGTACCTACGGTTCGAAGCAGCAGAGCGGGGGCGTGTCGGTGAGCGTGTGCGTACCGCCGATCTGCTATGGCGGCTCCAGCGTGTCGGGCAACTACAGTCAGCAGAAACTGAACAGCAATTACGCGAGTGTCACCGAACAGTCGGGTATCAGCGCGGGCGACGGCGGTTTCCAGATCGATGTGAAGGGCAACACCGACCTCAAAGGCGCGGTGATCAGCAGCAGCGACACGGCGGTGCAGAACGGCGTCAACAGCCTGGCGACCGCGACGCTCACGCATAGCGATATCGAGAATCGAGCCGAATACAGCGGGCAGTCGGTGGGTATCAGCGGTGGTTACGGCGGCGACATCGGCAAGAGCCCGTCTGGGGCAGCGACCAACGTCAACCCCATCCCTGGCACGACCCTGCCCACTAGTGGCGGACTTTCGATGGCACCGCCCATCGTCATGAGTGCATCGGGCGACGCGAGCGGGACGACGAAGAGCGCGATCAGTGGTGGAACCATCACGATTACCGATGGCGCGAAGCAGCAACAACTGACCGGACAGACGGCGGATGAGGCAGTCGCTGGTGTCAGCCGCGACACGTCGGATACGCCGGGCACGATTGCACCGATCTTCGATAAGGAGAAGATTGAAGCGGGCTTCGATATCACGAGCCAGTTCGTCAATCAGGTGGGCACGTTCGTGAACAACCGCGCGAAGGAAGCGGAGGCGGCGAAAGCGGCGGCCAATGATCCAACGCTGACGCCGGAACAGCGGGCGGCGGCGCAGGTACAGGCGGACCAGCTGACGGCGGAATGGGGGCCGGGCGGGAGCTATCGACAGATGCTGACCGCGCTGACGGTGGCGGCTGGCGGAAACGTGACGGGAAGCGTGGGCCAGTTCGCGCAGAGCGCGACGGTGGCGTATATCCAGCAACTCGGCGCGGCTGAAGTCAAACAGATCGCGGATAGTCTGGATCAGGACAGTACTGCTGCTGGCGAAACGGCACGTGCGGCGCTGCATGCGATTGTCGGCTGTTCTGGAGCGGCGGGGAGCCGCCAGAGTTGTGGCGCGGGTGCGTTGGGGGCGTCGGCGAGTTCGGTGCTTGGTTCGCTGCTGGCGCCGACCACCGACATGTCAGCGGAAGACCGTCAGGCTCGGGAGAATCTGGTGACGAGCCTGGTGGCTGGGATCGCGACGGCCTCGGGAACGAATGCGGCGACGGCAACTGGTGCTGGACAGATCGAAGGGGAAAACAATCAGTTTTCCGTGGTAGCTCCATCGACTGCACTATTGCCTGGGTGGCTGGAGGCACTTGGCAAGCTGCCCGGCTTCAAGGGTGAAACGGCCAGCAAAGGTGATGGCGTCATCGCTGATCCTGCCACCGAGCTTGATCCGACGATCAAGGCGGGGATGCCGATGACGACGCCGTCGGGATCGGGCGTGATCGATGACATCTTCAAGATGCCGCCTGTTGTGGGTGTGGCGAAGGGGCTGGTTGACTATGTCACTACTTCGACGGGAGGAAATAGCAATGATGTCAGGCTGACGAATCCCGGCAAGGCAGACAGTCCGGTCTGGCAGGATTTACGAAATGCGGGCAACGGAGTTAAGACGGATGGCAAACTTCTCTATGAATGGGACTATACGCACAACGACATTGAGGTCTATGACAAACGAGGACGTCATCTAGGCTCCGCAGACCCTATTACCGGCGAACTGTATAAACCTGCTGTCCCCGGCAGAACATTGAATCGGTGAAAAATTGGAAAAACGCAACCTACTTGATGATCTGATCGCTAATCGGCTAACGCTTGATGAAGCAGAGCAGGTCTATGACTGGTATATGGACAACCTAACTGCATCCGATCCTCCCGTCGTTGAGATGTTGGGATTTTCTAGGAAGGAATGGACAGCGCACGCACACGGAGCACCCTTTGACGTGATAGCTGCGTGGCGTGCAAAGGGCTGGCCGGACCGATGCTTTCTTTGTGGTGGAGAAATTGTGTCCGACAACTATGGATGGCTTCCCCGCGAATATGAAGGTGTTTATGGACTGAAACACATCGTTTGTCCGACTAAGACGAGCCACCAGTCCCCGAGCAAAAACTGAACGATCGAAGCGGAAAACAATCAGTTTTCTGTGGTCGCCTCATCGACTTCACTGTTGCCGGGCTGGCTGGTGGCACTCGGCAAGCTGCCCGGCTTCAAGGGTGAAACGGCCAGCAAAGGTGATGGCGTCATCGCTGATCCTGCCACCGAGCTTGATCCGACGATCAAGGCGGGGATGCCGATGACGACGCCGTCGGGATCGGACGTGATCGACGGCATCTTCAAGACGCCGCCGGTTGTGGGTGTGGCGAAGGGGTTGGTGGACTATGTCATTACGGCAGTGAGCGGTGGGGATTCCAGCGCGTCAGGAAGTCCTAGAGTGTCACCCAACCTTCAGCCATTGTCGAACCCGCCCCAAGGGCAAGTCATTCCAACTGGTTGGGTTAGTCAGCCTGGTCGCACGCCCGGCAGTACTATTTACTTTCCGCCCGGAACGGACCCGAATGCACCAGGAAGTACATATATCCGAGTAATGCCGCCCGAGTCGACGACAGTGCCGGGTCTTCAGAATGGCTATTGGATTTCAGTAAAAAATGGGCAACCCACAAATCCCGCGACTGGTGGAACGGGCACGCGAGGCCCGACTCATGTGCCGTTGCCGCCCACACGATAAGAGGCCAACGATGATTGAAGAAAAAGATTTGACAGAGATTCGTACAAGTATCCTGATAGGAGTGACTGTCAGCGTTGGTTCACTAACCTTGCTCTTTTCGAGCGGAGCACATCTCCTGATTCAATGCCCTTTTGAATGTGATTATCTGGGACATATTTCCGTTGGACATGGTGAAAAATTAGCAACCGGGCCACTTTTGTTCGAGTGTCTGAATCACGTTGTAGAGAACACGGAATTCGACGCTAACTTGATGTTGACTGTAAGTTTTGACGGCGGAAGGCGCGTAAAGATTGAGCCAGAAGCAAGTGGTCTCGAATCCTACGTTCTCACGACACGCTTCGGAATTTGCCCGGTTATAGCGTCGCCTTAAGCAATTTCGACATGTTTTACTAACCAGTTGTTGGGGAAAACAATCAGTTTTCTGTGGTGGCTTCGTCATGGTTGCCGCCTCTCATCAGCCTGCCGGGCCTGAAGGGAGAAACAGCGGCCAAGGGTGACGGGGTGATTGCGGACCCTGCCACGGAACTTGATCCGTCGATCAAGGCGGGACCGCTTGTGACGCCACTGCCGGGGCCGGAGATCGTCAGTCAGTTGATTACGGACAAGGCACCGGACTGGCTTAGAGATTTGGTCACTGACGCGGTTACCGTGGCTGGATACACGCCGAATCAGGGCGCCGTTGGTAACATGAAGCAATACTTCGACAGCACCGGTTTTGGCTCGGACTTAGGAGCCGCGACGCAAAAGACAAATTACCGAGTTGACGGGCAGAGCGTTTTCAAGGTCACCACGAATGTTAGCGACGCTATCAAGAAGAGAGATTACGTTTATCTTGATGGCCAGCATATGGACCATCTCGAAGTGTTCGAAAGCAGAGGCAACTTCAATGCTGTCGTGAACCTTGATGGAACGCGTAACCAAGCCAAGACCGATGCTGGGTCCGGTCGCACAATCAATGTCAAGTGAGAGTCATGGAACTGAACAGAATCAAGCTGTTGCTGCGCGAGTTGGCCCTCTCGCATGGATTGACGGACGGTGATTTGCGCAAATACGATCAGAAAAATGATGATTTCGAGTGGCATATTGACTGGAAGCTTAACCTATCCGATGAACTTGAATCCAATATGCGGCTTCTTGAGGCAGCGATCGATCTGTACGATTCGGCAATTGGCAAAGAGGACCGGCTCACTGCAAAAGCAGCTCTAGTAGATGCTGGCATAACTCTGCAGGGGATGGCCGCTTTCTTCGATGGGTTGACACACGATATAAAAAAGGCGTACCGCGATCCGCGTTTCGGCTGGCCGGATTTTCCCGACGAGAACTGGACAATTCCCTCGGAATATGGATTCAGGGAAAAGTGATCGACAAGTGCGTTTCTGTCCATCGGTCAAGGGCAGTACCGATTCCTGTGGAACAGTGCGCTCAGCGAGTTCGGTGCTTGGTTCGCTGCTGGCGCCGACCACCGACATGTCAGCGGAAGACCGTCAGGCGCGGGAAAATCTGGTGACGAGCCTGGTCGCCGGGATCGCGATGGCCTCGGGAACGAATGCGGCGACTGCAACTGGTGCTGGACTGATCGAAGTAGAGAACAATCAGGCGTCGATACCTGAGTGGCTGAAGCAGACGTATGGAAGTCCGGTTGAGGACATTACGCGGTGGGTCAAAGAGTTTGCGGGCAAGGTGGTGGGCAATAATGGACAAACGCCGCCTGCAGATCCGAATCCGCTCGTTGACGCTGACAACGGCGGGCATCCGCCCGCCGCTGGCGGCTCGGCGATAATGGTTCCTGTGTGCGAAGGTCCGGCGTGCATGGTCATGCCGGTTGCGACGCCGGGGTATGCGCCGGGTACGGCAACGCTGAATAGCGGGAACGACGCAAACTCCGAAAGCGTGGGTGATAGTTCTGGGTCAAGCGGCAAGTCAAGAAACAAGCCGCCCGCTCCGTTGCCGGAAGCCGATGGTTTGCCGCATACAATCATAGAGCGCCCCGGACCTGACGGGCAGTACACCACGTACAACAGCGACGGGACTTCGCTCCAATATCGCGGATCTGGACAAGATCATGGGGGAATCCCACGTCCCAACGTTAAGGAAACAAGTACAAATGTAGCGCCGGATGGAACAGTATTTGTGGGAAAAGGCGTGGTTCGACCTGCTACACCGAATGAAATCCCAAGGGGTAAGTGAAATGACTATTGAAAGCTGGAAATACGACGATTTCGTTAAGGCAAACGGCGGAAAATTCTCGGCCTTAGACTTCATACATGCCGTCTCTGCAAAGGTCGCATTGCCTTGGGATTTCGTGCTCTGCATGGGTCATTTGTTTGCTCCGCAAATGGCCATGTTCGATGGCGTTGTCGTGATCGTTGAATGGTTTGATGAAGAAAGATACCAGGAGTATCGAAGCACCGGTATGAACCCGGAGCAGGCTCAGGCATGGACAAACATGGTTGAGCTAACGGATATTTTTCAAGGAATTTCATTCGACAAGGCAAAAGAACTCGCACTGTTCATCGCAGCTTTGTGGAGTGAGAGAATCAGCCAAATTTTTCCTGGCGAACCGACCAGAGCGAGCGTTATTTCGGATGAGGATTTGGACGAAGTCTTTGTCACAATTGGACAATTCCCTGACACACCTCGTACACCGGGATGAGGCGCCGTTGACTGGGAGTGATCGGGGCATGTGCACAGTAATGCGACGCTGAACAGCGGCAGTGATGGTGATTCCAGTCGTCTCGTGGATGGAGGCGGACTGCAAGCACACGAAGATGCTGGCGGGCACTTGCTGGATAGACATGAGTCAATAACCCTGCGGTCAAGAAAATCAATAGAGACGAGATTGCGAAATTTAAGCTCCATGGAAAATGAGCTGACCATGATTTCATTCCCTGAGATTAACTATCAGAAACAGCTCGTCGTATCTGGGCTTGATGATTGCTCTCCTAACGCGGCGCTGTCACAAGTGCATGGAGGTCAATTTGGATCGACCCCCGAATTATGGAAGCTGGCTGTTGTTGACTTCCTCCGCATTAACGTTCACGTCGGACTTCTCGAAGGTACGCATCGCAAGGAGATATCAGGCGAAGCGGGAGCTCGTCTGTTAGATAACCTGTTGAATTTCGGAGGCAAGGCAAACAGCATGGATGCTGAAATATTTTGGAATGGCTTGTACTTCAACGCCACTCCAAAGCTTGAGGAGTTGCTGAGCGTTTTTCATTTAGATGGTTGGGATGCGCTCAGTCAAGGCCTGAATGACCAGTTCATGGAATTTCTGAAAGAGATGTATTCAAAAGTCTAGACCGGTCAGCAATATTAAATGTCTTGGGCCCAGAGCGTGGACTAACCGCAACATTGAAGCCGTGATTGCAGCATTCCCAGTCGGACATACAACGGACAATCGCTCCGCGCCGAATACGCCGGGTGACCACGCTAGAAGTGATGCCGCATCCGGGTTGGATTCCTGATAGTCGAATCAATTGGAAGTGAATGGAATGAGTATTGATCTGCAGAGGCTTTACGTACCACCGAATGACTTCTTCGAACTCTGTGGAAGCGTCGTGATGAAGGTGTCGGCGAAGCTGCGGTGGCTATTTGCATCTCTGCCGCAGAGCGCGGCTTGGTCGTTGCTCGAGTGGAGGGCGGGATATGGCATGCCCCGGGATTTAAAGCCAGGTCCGACTGCATTTGGGACGGGGCGGACCCGCCTGTGAGCCAGGATGTCGCTGAGGTGAAAAATCTTGCGGCGCCGAATTCATACAAGCGGAACAACAGGAGCATGAAGTCTTCGTCATAACGGCACCTTTGATAGCGAGTTGGTAATCCGAGCAACCTTGCTTGGTTTGCCCGTTCCAACTGATTTGCACCTCTAAACGAAAATGAAGATAGGAAAGAGGCTGGCGGGCCTGCCGCTCACAGCCATGGTATCGCTCGCGTCCCACGCGCAGCAGACGACAACACCCGCCGACACGGCAGCCGCGGCCCGCGCCAACGCAGAACAGAACCAGCAGGTTCAACAACAGCGCGACGCGCAACAACGCGAGGCGGCCGTCAACGCACGCTCAGTACGCTCGACCGTCAAGCGCGCTTCGAACCGGCCCGACCTGCCAATCGAAACGCCATGCTTCCGCATCGACACATTCGTGCTGGACATACCAGCGACGCTACCCGATCTAGTGCGTGCGCGAGGCGCATCTGCACTGCCGCTCGACCGCTTTGCTTTCGCGCGCGAATGGCTCGACCATTACAGGGGGCAATGCGTCGGCAAGTCAGGACTCGACACGCTCACAAAAGGATTGCAGCAAACCATACTGAGCCGCGGCTACATCACCACACGCGTACTGCTGCCCGAACAGGACCTCTCTACCGGGACGCTAAAATTCGCGCTGGTGCCGGGCGTCATCGGCAAGGTCCGCTTTGCCGACAAAGCACCACGCGGCACATGGAAATCCGCATTCCCGACGCGCGACGGCAACGTGCTGAATCTGCGAGACCTCGAACAGGGACTCGAACAGATGAAGCGCGTCAGCAGTCAGGACGTTTCCATGCAGATCGTGCCGACTGACATACCCGGCGAAAGCGACGTTGTACTCGACGTAAAGCGCACGAAACCGTGGACCGTGGTCGCGTCGGTGGACAATTCAGGCACCCGTGCTACCGGAAAACTGCAAGGCAACCTGAGCCTTGGCATCGATAACCCGCTCGGGTTGAACGATATCTTCAACGTGGGTGTGAGTCAGGACCTCGAATTCGGCGACAAGAATCTCGGCTCGCACGGCTGGAACGGTTCATATTCGATGCCATGGGGCTACTGGACAGCTACGCTGTCGGCCTATACGAATACGTACTATCAGCAGATCGCGGGCGTTAACCAGACGTTCGTATCGAGCGGTAACTCGCAGACTGTGGACTTCAAGTTGCAACGCGTGCTCATGCGCAGCCAGAACAATGTACTCGGCGCGCAGTTCCGGCTGACGAAGCGCTTTGGCGAGAGTTTCATCGAAGACACCGATATCCCGCAGCAGCGCCGCAACAACACGTTCATCGAAGCCGGTCTGACCGATCGTCATTATTTCGGCGCATCGCAGTTCGATGGCAGTCTCGCCTACCGTCAGGGCATCGGTGGACTCGGGGCGACGCCGGACTATTACCTGGATGGTCCTACGTACCGCTTCCACATGGCCGTACTCGACGCGAATCTGTCCGTGCCATTCCAGATCTCAACGCAGCCGCTACGCTACGTGACAAGCGTCCACGGCCAGTTCACGAACAACGCGCTCAACTACATTGACGACCTGACGATAGGCAGTCGCTACACGGTACGCGGCTTCGATGGTGAGACGATGCTTGCGGCCGAGCGCGGCTTTTTTTGGCGCAACGAGCTTCAATTGCCAATCGGATCGACAGGGCAATCGCTTTATGCAGGCATCGACTATGGTCATGTATTCGGGCCGAGTGCGGCATTTCTCGCCGGAACGCAGCTAGCGGGTGCTGTAATCGGCGTGCGCGGTAGTGCGTCGGCGAAGGCGGGTGCACTGGCCTATGACCTGTTTGCTGGCACGCCGATCTACAAGCCATCAGGTTTTCCCACCGCGCGCGTCACGGTAGGTTTCCAACTGACTGCCCAGTTCTGAAACCCGATCTTTCACTAGTCCCGAAATGGCGGCGCATCGCGTCGCCTTTCTATTTACGTCCGCTCAACGCAGGCATTAGTGGGGCGTCGAAGCTTGCGACCAATCGCGAGCGGGCAGAGTAATCAGAAGCTAACAGCGAGCCGCTTATTTTCTGATCTCCAGCAGCGTCAGCTTCTTCTGATCCTTGAACGTGGAGATGGTCGCCGACGCCGCGCGCAGCTCGCCCGCGTCGTCAAAAGAAATCTGGCCGGTCACACCATGAAAATCGACACGTCGCAACGCATCGACGATCTTCCCAGATTGCGCCGATTGCGCCTGAACGACAGCGTGATACACCGCCATCATCGCGTCGTAGGCATATGGCGCATACAGTTGCACGTGCTGGCCGTATCGGGCAAAGAAGCGCTGATCGAACGACGGACCGCCAGGCATCGCGGCCAGGCTCAAACCACCGTCCGCACAAAACAGATTGCTCACAAGCGCGTCGCCGGCCAGTTGCGGCAACTCGCGCGTGCAGATGCCGTCACCTCCTAACATCGGCGCTGTCACACCGAGTTTTTTCATCTGACGCAGCATGGCACCGGCTTGCGCGTCGACGCCTCCGAAGAAAATCGCGTCGGGCCGTTTGTCTTTGAATAGCGTGAGCGACGAATTGAAGTCCACTGCCTTGTCGGTCGTATATTCACGAGCGACGATCGTGCCGCCCGCGCGACGCGTGGCGTCCACGAATACATCGGCCACGCCCTGGCCGTAAGCGGTCCGGTCGTCGATCACGGCCACGCGCCGCGCGTGCATCGTGTCGATCAGATAACGGCTCATGGCCGTGCCCAGAAAGTTGTCGTCTGCAATGACGCGGAAAGTCGTCCGATAGCCGAGTCGCGTGAATTGCGGGTTGGTGGCGGAGGGCGTTATCTCGGCAATGTTCGCTGCCGCGTAGAGCCGTGCCACCGCGATCGAGGTTCCCGAACTCTGGTGTCCAATGACAGCGTTCATACCGCTATCGATGAAGCGTTGGGCGATCAATGTCGCAATGCGCGGATCTCCAGCATCGTCTTCTGCGTCGAGTTTGAAGGTAGTGGGAACACCCGCGATAACCGGATGCGACGCATTGATCTCTTCGATAGCGAGCCTGATGCCGTGCTCGACATCCTTGCCGAGATGAGCCTGCGGGCCGGTCAATGCACCGGCATATCCGATCATTACTACATTGTCGGCTCGTGCCTGAGAAGCGGTTATTGCTACGACTGCAGCGGCAAACAATGCCTTGAGCGGGTGGTAATATCTCAACGGCGGCCGCCGGGATTGATCAGGCACATTGCACCTTATGTGTCGATGATTAGCGCTTTGCATGGCGCTTTTTTTGGAAGGCATGAATTTATGGTAAGAGTCTGCGTCAGTCAATAGCGCGTACTCAATGACTTTCCATAGATAAGTACTTATCGGTACATTCCGCCGGCGCATTAGATCTCGCGAGAAACCATTGCCTTCTCGCTTTGCCTGTCTATCGGGAATGGCAATTAACTCTCCAGGCCACCAACGGAATGGAAATAGAACTTCTCCACGTCATGGATGCGCTGCCCGGTCTCGTATGGACCGCGCTACCCAACGGCCAGGTCGACTTTCTCAATCGGCGCTGGTGTGAATACACTGGCATGAATGCAGAGATCATCCTTCAGCACTGGCAGGATGCAATTCATCCCGACGACTTGCCCGAACTGCTCGAACGCTGGGGCGCCGGTCTGGCTTCCGGAGAGCCACGGGAAGTAGATGCACGGCTGCGCCGCTTCGACGGAGAGTATCGCTGGTTTCTGATTCGTACGCGCCCGATCGTGGATGCATCCGGCCAATTGGTGAAGTGGTGCGGGCTGAATACCGACATCGAAGACCGGCGCAGAATGGAGGCTTTGCTCGCGGGAGAAACCGAGCTGCTCGAAATGGTGGCGGGCGGCCGTCCCATGCCGGTCATACTGGAATGGCTTTGCCGTCTGGTTGAAAGTGTCACCGTTGGCTGTTATTGCAGTATCGCGGTCATGCAGCCAGGCACCACGCGTCTGGAAGATTGCGCAGCACCCAGTTTGCCTCCAGAGTTCATCGAATCGATCATGGATGGTACGGCCGACAGCGACCCATACCTGAGCGCGGCCCAATCGAATAAACAGGTGATCGTTTCCGATCTTCTATCCGACCCGCGCTGGGAACATTGTTCGTGGCGTCCAATCGCCGCG
Source organism: Paraburkholderia sp. GAS333 (assembly GCF_050435665.1). NCBI lineage: Bacteria > Pseudomonadati > Pseudomonadota > Betaproteobacteria > Burkholderiales > Burkholderiaceae > Paraburkholderia > Paraburkholderia sp. GAS333. Next base: position 465,312 of record NZ_JBNDKS010000006.1, on the reverse strand, counting down.
CATTACGGAATTCGTGCGTACTGGTCGATACCTGTAGTGTCGGCGAGCGGCAAGGTGATGGGTGTGTGTTCTATCTATTACGACAATCATCGAACGCCAATTCCGTTCGATCAAGGCCTGATAGAACAGATCTCCCGTATTGCGAGCATTGTCGTCGAGCGTACGCAGAATGACGCGACGCTTAGATTGAGCGAAGCTTTTCTCGCCGAAACGCGTCGGCTGAGTTCAACAGGCGGCTTTACAAAGCGGGTGTCGACGGGCGAGATCGTCTGGTCCGAAGAGGTCTACCGGATGTTCGAGTTCGATCCGACCAAGCCAGTCACGCTCGAATCGATCCGTTCGCGTGTGCATCCCGAAGACCGTCTTTCATTCGACGACATGCTCGACCGTCAGCAGCGTGCAATCGATTACGAGCACGAGTACCGCCTGTTGATGCCCGACCAGTCGGTCAAGTACATGCATGTGGTCGCGCATGCCACGAAAGATTCGAGTGGCCAACTCGAGTACATTGCCGCGATTCAGGACGTGACCGAGCGGCGCCGTTCCGAAGTCGCATTGATCGAAGCACGATCGGAACTCGCGCGAGTCTCGCGAGCATCGAGCTTCGGGGTATTGACTGCCTCCATTGCCCATGAGGTCAATCAGCCGCTCTCCGGCATCATCACGAATGCGAGTACGTGTCTGCGGATGCTAGGTGCAGATCCTCCGAATCTCGAAGGCGCCCGCGAAACCGCGCGGCGCACTATTCGGGACGGTAACCGCGCGTCGGACGTGATCAAGCGATTGCGCGCGCTATTCGGCAAGACGGACGCCACGATGGAAAGCGTCGATCTGAACGAATCCATCAACGAGATCATTACGCTGTTTCGCAGCGAACTGCATCGTAGCCGGGTAACGCTTCAGATCGACTTTGCCGAAAGTTTGCCGCTCATTACAGGAGACCGGGTGCAGCTTCAGCAGGTTATCCTCAACCTCATCCTGAATGCGCTGGAGGCGATGAGCGGTATCGACGACCGTCCACGACAGTTGCTCGTAAAGACCGGGCAAGACACCGACGGAAGCGTGTGTGCTTCAGTCGCCGATACCGGCCCAGGTTTTGGGACGGATGACCCTGCGCGCGTGTTCGATGCGTTCTATACGACCAAACCTGGCGGCATGGGTATTGGCTTATCGGTGAGTAAATCGATTATCGACAATCACGATGGCCGTTTGTGGGCCGCCGCCAACGAAAGCGGCGGTGCTACGTTTTCATTTTCGATTCCGACGCACCAGAAGCAACGAAAAGGCGCTTTCGGCAGGAGTGCGCGCTGGATTGCCGGCGTCACGGATATGCCGAAATTCCGGTGATATCGCGGCATTGACACAGTATTGACACGCGCCGCCGGACTCAAAAAACGTCGGTCGATGCGCTGCGGGTTTTGAATCGATACTAAAGTATCATATCCATATGGCCCCAGAAAGGCGCATGCTTGAGGCTGTCGCCCGTCCCGACAGATGTGGCAGAGAACAATTGCCGGCAGGCTCCGGTGTCCGGGCGCAGGCATTTGAATAGCCAGCATGTCGTGGGGAAATTATGATGGTCTTGCGGCCGCTCGTGTCGGTTGTGGATGACGACGAATCCGTGCGCGAGTCGCTGCCCGATTTGCTGAATGAGTTGGGGTTTGCCGCGCATGCATTTTCGTCGGCAGAAGCGTTTCTCGCATCGGATAAAGTCGATGCAACGGGTTGCCTGATTCTGGATGTCGCCATGCCGGGGATGTCCGGCCCCGAGTTGGCGCGCGAACTTGTTCGCCGGCAAAAGGCCGTGCCCATCATTTTCATTACGGCGCATGGCGATGGGGCAACCGGTTCCGAACTGGTTGGAGAGGGAGCAGTCGCCTGTTTGCTAAAGCCCTTTAGCGAGACCGCCTTGCTTGAAGCATTGCACGAGGCGTTCAAAAAGAATTAGATGGATGACAACGCCGAACTTATACCAGTTTCAACAGCTAACCTGGCCCTTGTCGAGGTCGCCGTCCATGGAGAAGCCGGTTCCAATCATATTTATCGTCGACGACGATATCTCGGTTCGTGAATCTCTGGAATTGCTCATGGTCAGCGTTGGCTGGCAACCCGTCACTTTTGCGTCCGCGCAAATGTTTCTCGCCTATCCGCGAGCTCGTGTGCCGAACTGTCTGGTACTCGACGTGTCCCTGCCGGATCTGAGCGGTCTCGATTTGCAAAGGTTGATCGGCGCCGAGCGCGCCGACATGCCGATCGTGTTCATTACGGGTAATGGCGATGTACCCATGACCGTACAGGCCATGAAGGCCGGCGCAGTCGACTTTCTGACGAAGCCATTCAGCGACGACGCATTGTTGAGCGCGGTCACCCACGCCCTCGAACGAAGTGCTGCGGCATTGGCGGACGAGGCGCAATTGTGCGAACTCCGCGAGGGTTACGAGTCGCTCACGCCGCGCGAGCGCGAAGTGATGGCATTCGTTGTGGCGGGGCGTCTGAACAAGCAGGTGGGTGGTGAATTAGGCATCAGCGAAATTACCGTGAAAGCCCATCGCGGCAATGTGATGCGAAAAATGAAAGCGTCATCATTACCCGAGTTGGTGATCATGGCTGCGCGACTACACCTTTCCGTCGAGCCGACACGCTGACGCTGCGTCACGCAGCTTTTCCCGTCGCTGTTTTCTTCGATGCCGGCATGGATTCGGCTGCTCACGCTCGTCGAGGCTGTCACGGGTTCGAAGCGATATTTGAACATCGCCGGAGTATCGATTAGGTATCGACCAACACCATCGTCCAATAGCTGCCCGCGCATTTTAGCGCTTTAATTGCGGTGGTCGACTTCGTATTGTTTGTCGCGCCTTGCCTTCCACATGGAGCTGTCGATGATGAACAAGTTACCTTTAGCGAGACTACTGTTCCTCGTATCGGCAGCGAGCGTGGTACTGACTTATGCGTGTGCGTTAATCGCATTGTCGCTTCTGCCGCAGGTCTCCGGGTTCGTGTGGATGTTTCTGGCGCCGCTGTTGCAATTGATCCTGCTGGCCGTGCTTTCTTCACATTGCGGGAATCTGATTAGTCGTTCGATTATTGCGCTGACTGATGCCGCAAATCGCCTCGGCCCGGACATGACTGTTCGGGAATTGCCCGAAGACGGCCCTAAGGAAATCGTTCAGGCTATTCGTGCCTTTAAAGGCATGCAGCAACGACTCGCGCGTTGTACTGCGGAACGCGTACAGGTTCTCGCCGCAATTTCCCACGATTTACAGACTCCGATTACGCGCATGCGCCTGCGCGCTGAAATGCTGGAAAGCAAACAGGATAGCGCCAGGCTTTTGCAGGATCTCGACACGATGCACGCCCTTGTCGAGGAGGGCGTCACCTACGCGCGCACGCTTCACGGTACGACAGAGGCGCCGTCGCGTATCGATCTTTGTGCCTTGGTCCAAAGCATAGTGTCGGACTATGAAGACTCGGGGCATAACATGATTCTCGACTCACCTATCGTGGATCCCGTGCTCACGCTTCCGCACGCTTTGCGCCGGATTCTCGTCAACCTTATCGATAACGCGCTGAAATTCGGGAGCACGGTGCAAGTACGTGCGAGCTGTGAGTCGTCTCGACTCGTGATTTCCGTGCTCGACGACGGCCCGGGTATTCACCCGGATCAACTGGAAGAAGTGTTTAAGCCTTTTTATCGTGGCCAGTCGTGTGGCTTGCGGAACTTGAAGGGTTCGGGGCTGGGGCTTGCGATTGCCCGTCAACTTGCGATAGCGATGAACGCGGAATTGCGGTTGGCGAACCGTAGCGGGGGAGGGCTGGAGGCGCGGCTGAGTCTCGGCCATTCTCCAGATGCAGTTTCTGTTGTAGAAGGAAAACCCGGTGTAGCGCCTCGTTCGGTCGACGCAAACATGGCTGGCGCACATGCCGTTATCGCAGAGACGCCGCGGCGCGTGCTACGAGCAAGGCCACTCATTCATTCGACCGTGTCGCGTTGAAGAAGACGCTGCGGCATCTGATTCTATTTCATAACGCGGTTGCGTCTGCGAGCGTCAATTTCCTCCTGCGTCATTTGAGATGTACGGCAATGCGGCAAGAGTAGCCCGCCGCGTATGCCGGTTATCTTCATGACCGTTCGCTGCAAGGGTGTTCTTTAATCTACTTGCTATTAAGCCCTAGCAACGTGCGTATCTGTTGCTCTGTCTCGTCATAGCGACCCTCGCCGAAATGGCTATACACCAGCCGGCCGTTTTGATCGAACAGATACAGCGCCGGCCAGTACTGATTGCCATAAGCATTCCACGTCGCGTACTGGTTGTCTTGCGCGACCGGGTATTGGATGCCGAAACGCTTGACAGCATTCTTCAGATTGTCCGCATTGTGTTCGAACGAGTACTCGGGCGTATGCACGCCGACAACAACGAGCCCCTTGTCGCGATAACGGGAGTACCAGTCCTCGACATGAGGAATCGTGTGTGCGCAGTTGATGCAATCGAAAGTCCAGAAATCGACCAGTACGACTTTGCCTTTTAACTGTTTCACGTCGAGTGGCGGACTGTTGAGCCAGCCGTCGATACCCTTGAAATCGGGCGCCGATGCACCGGTTTGCAGGGAAGCGGCGGGTGTGGCCGCGTTGCCGGTATAGGCGAGGCCGGCCAGCAATGCGACAGCGCTGACACCCGCAGCGACAGCGGCCATCCTGAGTCGATCGAACATGAGAAACCTCCAATAAGTCAGCAATGAACGTATTGGAGCGCGCGGACGTATCTCGCATATGTCCGGCGTAGTGGTGATACGAAACGTCCTGTATCGGTGAAACGCGTAGATACGTGGCGATACAAAACTGCGCGGTATTCGAGCTGCGATGGCCGCGCTGGTGCTTGCAACTGGCCAACTGGCCGCGTATCAAGACGCCCGCCATCGAGATACATTTCGATACGTCGCGGAAACACGCAGGATACATTGGGCGGTTCTAATCTCCCTATGCAGCCTCACCATGCAATGACGCCGATGTGTGCTGGCTCCACGCGTTTCTCACGTTTCACCAACCGAAAAAATAAGGATAAGACGATGAACCTTCGACAAGTTGTGGTGAGTGGCAGCCTTGCTGCGTTATTGGCGGCATTTTCAACCGTACCGGCATTCGCAGCGGACGCAACCGACGCGGCCCAGAATACCAACGCGGCAAACGCCGTAACCAGCCAACCCGCGCCTGCGACGAAGAAGTCGATTCGCGCGGCGAATCGCGCATTCTCCCGCACGGTGCAAAAAGCGCTGCAGAAAACCAAGGGTCTGGAACAGGCATCGATCGCGGTCTTCGGTAATGCGAAGACGGGTCAGGTGACGCTGGCGGGCCAGATCCTCAGCGAAGATCAGGAAGCGGTGGCGGTCAACGCGACGAAGCAGGTGCATGGCGTCACGCTGGTCAGCAGCAAGCTGTCGCTGCATCAGCAAGGCGGCGGCTAAGCTCGCCGCTTCGGCACGCTGAAGCATCGCACGACGGGGGCGTCCTCGTCGTGCGATGCCGTGTGAGCGCGGCCGCTTTCGCCCTACGATCACACCGGCTACTGGAGATCAGTCGATGACGTCGCTATCCGACGACAACATCGTGGTTCGCACGCTGCTGAACGTCCTCGATCCGTCTGCGGAACAACTCGACGTATGCGCGAGAAAACGCCATGTGGCGCTAACCCGATGCCGTATCAACAAGCGCTTGTCTACCGCCGAAGCGTGCCATCGCGCGATCAGACGGCCTGCGCAAATCACGGTGACGGAATGGTTGTCGTCAGCCACGATCAGCGTGTCGTGGGGCGACTCGTGCAGCGGTCGCTATATCGAGCAGATCTGGTGCAGCGGCTTGTCCCGCGTCACGTCCACCTGCGTGCTGACAGGCCGCACTATCAGGCGCGGCGACCGCGTATTTCGGCCCCGTACTCGCGGACTGCGCGTGCCGGCCAATGAAGATCAGATGATCCTCGCCGACGCGGTCGAGTACCGCACCGATCTGCCAATCGGTTGATCGGATCTCGCAACGCGCGACTCCCAAATCAAATTCAGCCTGTTTTCCAGCCTGCGGCTGACGCCGTGCGCCACGTGTGTCGCAATGTATCTGCCGCGCGCCTGGAAAAAGTAGCTTGCATTTTTACCATCGACAGACATACACCAGATACGTCGACCCGGTTAAATAAGAACCTGCAAAAAAAGCGATTCGGTCCAGACGTGGACGGCCATGTGCTGCGCCATACCGGACGCTGGAATCTGCAACGATGTGCGTGTGCACAAATGCTCACGCAGCCGGAATTCCGTACAACGTGCTTATTGGAGGCAACATGAGTGAACTATGGCGATTGTCCGCAGTTGAACTGGCCACGCGTGTGAAGACCCGCGAAGTGTCCGCGCGCGAGGCGGCGGAGTCCGCGCTGCAGCGTCTGGAAGCCGTGAATCCGATGATCAACGCGGTGGTCGCGCATCGGCCCGAGTGGGTGCTGCAACAGGCGGACGACATCGATCGCGCAATCGCACGTGGCGAGGATCCAGGGCCGCTTGCGGGCGTGCCCGTCACCACCAAGATCAACATCGATCACGCCGGGTTTGCGACCACCAACGGCACGCGTCTGCAGGAAGACCTGATCGCGGAAGTCAGCAGCCCCGCCGTGAATAATCTGCAAAAAGCCGGCGCCATCATGCTCGGCCGCACCAATTCGCCGACCTTCGCTTTACGCTGGTTCACGTCGAATCAGGTTCACGGTCGCACGTTGAATCCGCGCAATCCGTCGATCACGCCCGGCGGCTCGTCGGGCGGCGGCGCAGCGGCGGTCACGGCGGGCATCGGGCAGATCGCGCTCGGCACCGATATCGGCGGCTCGGTGCGCTACCCGGCGTATGCGTGCGGTGTCCACGGACTGCGGCCGACGTCGGGGCGCGTGCCCGCGTTCAATGCGTCGTCGCCGGAGCGCGCGATCGGTGCGCAACTGATGTCGGCAGCGGGCCCGATGGCGCGCACGATCGGCGATCTGCGGCTCGGTCTTCTCGCGCTCGCCGCGCCCGATCTGCGCGACCCCTGGTATATGCCGATGCCCTTGGTGGGGCGCGACGTGCCGTTGCGTGCCGCACTCTGTTTGCGTCCGGGCGGTATGCAGATCGCCAGAGAAGTCGAGGATGCCTTGCGTGATGCTGCGCAACGCCTCGCCGACGCGGGCTGGACGATCGAGGAAATCGACGACACGCCGTCGATGCGCGAAACGGCGCTGTTGCAGGAACGGCTGTGGCTCGGCGACGGCTTCGACGCGCTGGTCGATTCGGTCGCGCGTGACGGCGATCCGGGTGCGCAGGCGGTCGTCAACGCGGCGCGTCTGAAGGTGAAGGATCTCCCTGCCGATGTCATCAGCCGTTCGCTGGTGCGGCGCACGACGTTGTTGCGTCAATGGCGTCTGTTCCTCGATCAGTATGCGGTCGTGTTGATGCCGGTATCCGGCGAGCTACCGTTTCCCGACGATCTCGATCAGCAAGGGGCGGCGGGTTTCGATCGCGTGTGGGAAGCGCAGCTCACGATGCGCGCGCTGCCGGCAATGGGGTTGCCCGGTCTTGCAGTGACAACGCAACTCGTCAACGGGGTGCCCGTGGGTGTTCAGATTGTCGCCGCGCATTATCGCGAGGATCTGTGCCTGCTCGCGGGCGAGGCAATCGAAGCGCGCGGCGTGCCGGTTTCTCCGGTCGATCCTGGCGTTTGAGCGAAGGGCCAAGGGCGGTGGCATCGCTTTTGGCACTGATGAACCGATGAAATCACGCAGACGGGCGCGCATCGCCGTCTGCATTTTTTGCTAACCCATCCAATGGAGCATTGCATGAGCAGCCATGACGTCTACGCAAAACTGAAGGAACTTGGAATCGAATTGCCGTCTGTCGGTGTGCCGGCAGCAGCGTACGTGATGAGCGTACAGAGCGGCAATATGGTGTACCTGTCAGGCCATCTGGCAAAAAAGGACGGCAAGGTATGGGGCGGCAAGCTCGGCGATACGCTGAACACCGAAGAAGGCCAGGCCGCTGCTCGCGCGGCCGCAATCGATCTGTTCGCCACCTTGCACGCGCAGATTGGCGACCTCAACCGTGTCGCGCGGATCGTCAAGGTGATGAGCCTCGTCAACTCGACACCGGACTTCGTCGAACAACATCTCGTGACCAACGGCGCGTCGGACCTGATAGCCCAGGTGTTCGGCGAGAACGGCAAGCACGCGCGCTCGGCATTCGGCGTCGCGCAAATACCGCTTGGTGCATGCGTCGAAATTGAAATGACGGTTGAGATTGCGGCGTAATCGTGCCTGGAAACGAAACGGAGATGAAGTACCTCTCACTCATTCGATCTCAGCTACGTTGATAGAAATTATTGACGTCGGCGAGTTGCTACCGGGCGCGAGCGGTCGTCGAATAGCGCGCCGATGGTCTGTCGAGCCCGTGAAAGCCGGCTCATGATTGTCCCCACCGGCACGCCGAGCGTCTGAGCTGCTTCGTTATAGCTGAGTCCTTCGATTCCTACCAGCAGCATCACCCGTCGTTGGGTTTCGGGCAGACGTTGCACAGCCTGAACAATCTGCCGGTTCATTGCCTGTTGTTCGGGCGTGCATGCAGCCGGGTCGGCTACCGTTTCGAGAAAGAGGTCGTCCCAATCCATCCCGATTCGGTTACGCACGCTTCGCGAGCGCAGTTCGTTGATCCACGTTGATTGCACGATAGAGAACATCCAGCTCAGCGGAGCAGTTCCCGGTTGCAGCTGATGCGCGCGTTCGAGCGCGCGCAGGCACGCGCGCTGCACGAGGTCGTCGGCGTCGTGCCGGTCTCCTGAGATGCGCAGCGCGAACGCCCACAGCCGGGGAAGCATCGGCGGCAGCAGAGCCGGCAATTCTGTTGTCATCGACATAGGCTGTCGCCGATAGTGCGCTGCTTCGTCGCCAGTCTCAACGCAGCGGACGAAATGCCGCGCGAACTTCAGTAGCGAAAAGCTCCGGTTGCTCCCACGCGGCGAAGTGACCGCCTTTATCGACCTCGTTGAAATAAATGAGGTTGTGATACGCGCGTTCGGTCCAGCTACGCGGCGCGCGATAAATCTCGCCCGGGAAAATCGTCACCGCGGCGGGCATTGAAATATCGACGGCGTTGAAGTTGTTCGAATGATCTTCCCAGTAAATCTGTGCAGCCGATGTCGCGCTGTTCGTGAGCCAGTACAGCGAAATATCGTCGAGCATTTCGTCGCGCGACAGCGAACGCTCCGGCACGCCGCCGCTATATGTCCACTGCGAAATTTTGTCGTACATCCACGCGGCCTGTCCGACCGGCGAGTCGGCGAGCGCGTAGCCGACCGTTTGCGGGCGCGTCACCATCATCGACGAGTAACCGCAGTTGTCCCGATAGAACACGCTCAGCGATTCGTACGCCGCTTTTTCTTGCGGCGACAGGCTGGCCGGTGCGGGATCGCTGAGTGAAAGCGAACGGGCGATATCGGGTGGCACGGTTGCAGGCATGTTGACGTGAATGCCGATCAGGCCTTTCACTTTCTGCATGGCCATGCGGTGCGAAATCACCGAGCCGCAATCGCCCCCTTGCGACACGAAACGCGTATAGCCAAGCCGCGCCATCAATTCGCCCCACGCGCGCGCGATGTGATCCGAGCCCCAGCCGGTTGTTTTCGGCTGCTCCGAAAAACCGAAGCCAGGCAGCGACGGGATGACGATATGGAACGCGTCGTCGGCGCTACCACCATGTGCGGTGGGATCGGTGAGCGGTGCGATAACCTTGATCAATTCGAAGATCGAGCCAGGCCAGCCGTGAGTCATGATCAACGGCATCGCGTGTTTATGGCGTGAGCGCACGTGAATGAACTGAATGTCGAGTCCGTCGATTTCGGTCATGAACATCGGCAATGCGTTGAGCTTCGCTTCGCCTTTACGCCAGTCGTAGTCGGTGGCCCAGTAATCGACTAGCGCCTGCATTCGCGCCAGCGGCACGCCTTGCGATTCGTCGTTGACGGTTTCTTTCGCGGGCCAGCGCGTGGCCGCGATGCGCCGACGCAGATCGTCGAGTGCGGCCTCGGGCACGTTGGCTTTGAACGGGCGAATCGGGTCGCCGCCGGTTGCGGCGAACAACGTGCCGGGGATCAATCCCGCTGCGGCCACGGCGGCGGAGGCCGCGAGAATCTGGCGTCGGCGAGGCGAGAACGGTGATGAAGTCATGGTTATTATCCTGGCGCTAAAAAAAGCCGGCGCACCGATTACGGTGCACCGGCGTGTTATTCACGAGAAGGGCGCTCGATTTCGCGCGGCAGTTTTTAATACCTGAGCCGGCGGCGAGCCTTGAGTGCGGGTAAAACCCGCAACGCCGATCAAACGACCGTGATGACCACATCGATGTTGCCGCGCGTGGCCTTCGAGTACGGGCAGGTCTGGTGCGCGGCATCCACGAGTGCCTGGGCGACTTCGCTATCGACACCCGGCACGCTCACGTTCAGGCGAGCCTGCAGGAAGTACGCGCCGTCGGCGGTGACAAGATCGATTTCGGCATCGACAGCGGTCTCTTTCGGCAACGCGACTTTCAGCTTCTGCGCGGCCAGTCCCATTGCGCCGATGAAGCATGCCGACCAGCCCGCCGCCAGCATCTGTTCGGGGTTGGTGCCAGGCGCGGCCGAGCCGGGGCTGGACAGCTTCACGTCGAGGCGGCCGTCCGAACTGCGCGCAGTACCATCGCGTCCGCCGGTGGTGTGGGTCTTGCCGGTGTACAGCACTTTTTCAGCTTGGGTCATGATCGATTCCGATTGTTCAGGTTGAGTGATGAACGATGAATGTTCTGTTGGCTGAGGCTGGCTTAACTGCCTTGATAGAACTTGTTCAGCGCGGCGAGCTGACCGTCTTTCTCGGCGCGCACGAGTTCCTGTCGAACTTCGGCACGCGTTTTCGCGTGCGGAGTGTTTTGCGAGTCGAAACTGGCTGCGTGTGTGTCGGCAATAGAATTAGCTGTCGGATTGGCTGCATAAGCGGAGCCAGTCATCGCGCAGGCCGCCAATGCCAAAGCGAGCATCGTTACTTTCATGTCGTTCTCCTGAAACAGGGACCAGATTGGAAGCATCCGTTCGGTATCCGCAGACCGCAGAGCGTGGTGTCTGCATGAATGTCTTCAGCGGATTCCGTCGTTGGATGCATTAAAGCCAAACGAGGTATCTGGGTTATGTCGGGAGTGGGAGGTATTGCAAGGCTGTGTATCTGCGCGAACGGCATACACATTGGGAAACAATTCTGTCAGTTTGCTTGCGATGAATTAACGAAAGAGCAGGCATGCGGCCTCGATACGTCGAGTTCATATCGGACTTATTTCTGCCGCCGGCTTTTGTATCCCAATGTATCTATCCCACGTCTGGATAAGGACGCTTGCATAGCGTGGGCACAGCGAACACATTGCAGATACATCCGCGAGGTTAAATGTGCGGACGCAAGGTTGATCCAACTCTGCGTTGAACTCGGGCTGCGCGGCGATCTGCGTGCACTGATTTCATTCCCTCACCCGTACCTATGATCCTGGTGCCTTATGCCTGTCAGCGGGTCGCTCAATTCAACGCTATTTCAATTCCGCCGGAAAGAACCATGACTGATTTTCTGAAAAGATTCCTCGGCTCCGCAGTATTGATCGGTGGCCTGTGCGCATTTCAGGTTTCGCACGCGGCACCGCCACAGGATCTGAAGGGCAAGAATGTCGTGCTCGTGCATGGCGCATTCGCCGATGGTTCGAGCTGGGAGAAAGTGATTCCGCTGCTCGAAGCGCGCGGCCTTCATGTGGTCGCCGTGCAGAATCCGTTGAGTTCACTGGCAGACGACGTTGCCGCGACCAAACGCGTGGTCGATCAGCAGACCGGCCCGGTGGTTCTGGTCGGCCATTCCTGGGCGGGCGTGGTGATTAGCGAGGCGGGCAATGACGACAAGGTTAAAAGCCTCGTCTATGTCGCGGCGTTTGCACCCGATGGCGGACAGTCAATCGACGATATGACGAAGGGTATGCCTGCGCCCGTCTGGGCAAGCGAATTGCAAAAGGATTCCGCCGGCTATCTGACGCTTTCCACCCAAGCCGTGCTCGCCGATTTCGCGCAGGATCTGCCGCTGCCGGAGCGTCGCCTGATTGCCGCGACTCAAGGGCCGTGGGCCGCCGCGTGCATCGGCGAAAAAGTCACGACCGCTGCGTGGCATGACAAGCCGTCTTATTTCGTGGTCGCAGCGAAGGACAAGATGATCGATCCGAACCTGCAACAGAGCATGGCCAAAAACATTGGCGCGCATGTCACGAATGTCGATACGAGTCACGTGGCGATGCTCAGCCAGCCCAAGGCCGTCGCCGATACGATTATTGCTGCTGCGCAATCCGCACAGTAAGTGGGAATGCCCGGTTTTCCCCACAAGGCGAGACCGGGCATTTCCGAATCGTGCAGACTATGCTGTGTTATTGCGACCTGCGCCATGTGCCTGGCGGCACGCCGACGATCTGCGAGAACATCCGCGAAAAATGGCTCTGATCGGAAAATCCGCAAGCGACCGCAATCTCCGCGAGCGACGCATCCGAACTCACCAGCAGCCCACGCGCGCGCGCAATGCGTTGCTGAATCAGCCACTGATGCGGCGTGCAATGCGTCGTCTCACGAAACGCGCTGATGAAGTAACTGCGCGACAGATTGCACGCGGCCGCAATCTCTTCGATGGATATATTCCCGTCGGCTTCCGCAAGCAGCATTTCCTTCGCGCGGGCCTCCTGCGCACGCGACAGGCGCCGCTTCGAGCGGGTAGGTGCACCGGACGGTCCGGCATACTGGTCGACTACATACGTCGCGATCGCGGTGCCGAGTTGCTCGACGAACAGTGGACTCGCTTTGCCCGGACCTTCCAGCGTGAGCGCGAGAATTTGCGCGAAGTGACCCAGCACCGGGTCCTCGCGAACCAGCGGCGTCGCAAAGCCGCGCGGTTTGGCGCCTTGACGTTCGTCTAAAGCTTTAGCGATCGATTCAGTGGACAGTTCCATGAGTACAAAGTCGAAGGCGCCGTACATGTCGGCCTGGTAGTCGTCGGAGAAATCGCGAAGGTAAACCGAGTCGCGGCCGAAATGTTGCGACGCCTGATGCCGACCGGAAATCACCCGCCTGTGATGTCCCGTTTTCAACGACACGCCCACCAGCATGCCCCGATCGGAAGCGGGCGTCGCGACCGAACTGAGCGGGCCATTGCGCGTGCATTTTCGATAAAATTTGAATTCGCCTGCATCCAGTTCGAAGTCTTTGAGCAAGCGGTTCGACACGCAGCCCAACGAGTCTTTGGATCGTACCGGTGCCGCAACGGAGCCGTTTGTCTGGGAGGGCATGCTTCGTTACCTCGATTTCTTCACTGTCGGAGCGAATCGTAAGCTACCGAAATCGGGTTTGCGGGAATATGAACGATATTTAAGGTAAGACTTGCCGCGCGATCTCCGAATATGAACAAAATTTAATCCGTGACGCGCGGCATTGCGGGTAGATTCCAGCCCGATAATGGCCGTAGAGTACGTTGCGCCATCGTTTGACCAAACTGAACGTGCATCACCATAAGAGAGCCGAATGAAGATCTTGCTCGTCGAGGACAACGAGCCGGTTGCCCACTTCCTGAAGAAGGGTCTGGCAGAAGCAGGGCATGCAATCGACCACGCGGACAACGGGCAAGCCGGCTTGCAACTGGCCACGCGCGGGTCCTACGACGTGATCGTGATGGACCGGATGCTGCCGGGCGACCTCGACGGGCTGGAAATCATCGCGAGGCTGCGTGCTGCGGGCAATAAGGTGCCGATACTGATCCTCAGCGCGCTCGCGGCCGTCGACGAACGCATTAGCGGCCTGAAAGCCGGTGGCGACGACTATCTGGTGAAGCCTTTCGCATTCGGCGAACTGCTCGCACGAATCGATGCGCTGGTGCGGCGTACGCAGGAAGTGCCCGCCGACACCACGCTGACGGTCGACGGCCTGACTATCGATCTGATCTCCCGCAAAGTGACGCGCGACGGCAAGCCCATCGCGCTCCAGCCCCGCGAATTCAAGCTCCTCGCCTACCTGATGCGGCACGCGGGGCAGGTCGTCACGCGCACCATGCTGCTCGAAAATATCTGGGACTATCATTTCGATCCGCAGACCAATGTGATCGATGTCCACGTCAGCAAACTCCGGCAGAAAATCGACGCGGGTTTTGCGCGCTCGCTGCTCCACACGGTTCGCAATTCCGGCTACATGTTGACGGCCGACGACTGAACCCCAAGCTCAGCCGGCGGGTTGGCCGGGCTATCGAGGAACGCGTATGTACGACCAGACCATCGTTGCGCCTGAGGTCCTCGTGGACGATGGGGAGCTTGTGCTGTCGCGCGTCATCGGCAGGCAGGACGGTGAAGCGGCGCTTCTGCTGACGCCATCTCACGATTGCCGCTTGCCGTCCGCCCGCGTGGTCGAGCGACTCACGAATGCTATGTCGTTGCGTGCATCGCTTGATATACGCGGTGTCGCGCGGCCGCGCCGGTTGATCGAACTCGATGGTCAACCCGCGCTCGTCCTCGACGATCCCGGCGGCCTGCCGCTCGCGGGCATGCTCGGTGCGCCGTGGCCGCTCAGACGGTTTCTCGACGTGGCACGCGCGCTCGCCGCCGCACTCGCCGGCTTGCATCGACACGATCTGATCGTGCGCGACGTGCGGCCCGCGACCATTCTCGTGACGGATGAAAACTCGGTTGCGCTGACGCGCTTCGGCATGACGTCGGTTGCATCGGATGACGGCGCTGCGCCCGATCCGTCTGTTCTCGCCATGACGGAAGTCGGCTCGCTGATCTATATCGCGCCGGAATTGACCGGCCGCATGAGCCGCCGGGTCGACCGGCGCTGCGATCTTTATTCGCTCGGCGTCGTGTTGTATCAGATGCTCACCGGCGAATTGCCGTTCGACGCAACCACCGCCGCCGAGTGGATTCACTCGCACATGACGCGGCAGCCCGCGCCAATTGCGGGGCGCGTAGCCGACGTGCCGCCCGTGGTCGCGTCGATCGTGACGACGCTGCTCGCGAAGAGTGCCGACGACCGCTATCAGAGCGCGACCGCGCTCGAAGCGGACCTGGGTCGCTGTCTCGATCAATGGATCGCGCAGGCCGCAATCGACACATTCGAACTGACCACGCACGATGCCGTGCAGCGTTTGACGATTCCCGACCAGCTATACGGACGCCGCGCGCCGCTCGATGAACTCGACGCGGCGTTTGCGCGTATCGCGCGAGCGGGGCGCTGTGAACTGGTGCTGGTGGCCGGGCATTCCGGGGTCGGCAAGTCGGCGCTGGTCAGTCGCTTTGCACGCGATCTGACAGGCCGCTACGTCGCCGGAAAGTTCGATCAGTACAAGCGCGACATTCCATATGCAACGCTCGCGCAGGCGTTTCAGACACCAATCCGCCAGATTCTGACGGGCAGCGACGAACAGGTCGCGCATTGGCGCGAGCGTCTGCGCGATGCGCTCGGATCGAACGGGCAGTTGCTGGTCGACGTCATTCCCGAACTGGAACTGGTGGTCGGCGCGCAGCCTCCGTTGCCCGCGTTGTCGCCGCAAGATGCGCAGGCGCGCTTTCACACGGCGATGCGCCGCTTTATCGCCGTATTCGCGCAGCCGGGCGAGCCGCTCGTGCTCTTTCTCGACGACTTGCAGTGGATCGACGCGGCTACGTTGTCGCTGCTGGAACAACTCGTGGCCGTCGCGCCGGTCCACGATCTGCTGATTGTCGGCGCCTATCGCGACAACGAAGTCGGCGCGACGCATCCGCTGGCTCGCGTGATCGAGTCGATCAGGACGGCGGCCGGCCATGTCAGCGAGATCGTGCTGCAGCCGCTCGTCGCGGACGATCTGTGCCAGTTGACCGCCGACGCGTTGGGTAGCGACTGCGCGAGCGCGCGTCCGCTTGCGGGTTTGCTGTACGACAAAACCGGCGGCAATCCGCTGTTCGCCAGCCAGTTGCTGATGACGCTCGCCGACAGCGGCCAACTCGTGTTCGATCGCTCGTCGAGCGCATGGCGCTGGACTGTCGATACGATTCGCGAGCATCTGTCGTCCGGCGATATCGTCGATCTGATGGTGGACAAGATCGACGGGTTATCGGCCGAAAGCCGGGACGCGCTGGCCTATCTCGCCTGCCTCGGCGACGCCGTGCCGCTCGCCACGCTCGCGCAGGTGAGTGGTCACGCGCCCCGGCGAATCGAAACCGCGCTCGCGGATGCGGTGAGCGTCGGCCTGGTTCAGCACGTCGACGGCGCGTACCGGATGACCCACGATCGGGTGCAGGAAGCCGCCTACGCGCGAATCGCACCCGACGCGCGCCCGGCGCTGCATCTGAAGATCGCGCGCGCGTTGCTTGCGCAGACGCGGCCCGATCAGATCGAACGCGGCGTGTTCGAAATCGTCAGCCAGTTCAATCGCGCGCTCGATCTGCTGGCGAGTCCCGCCGAACGCGAGCAGGCCGCAACCCTGAATCTGATGGCCGCGCGGCGGGCGAAAAGCTCGACCGCGTTTGCGTCGGCGCGGCTGTATCTGACAACCGGGCTCGCGCTGTGCGACGCGAACGCGTGGACCGACAACTATCCGCTGGTGTTCGCGCTCGACTACCTTCTCGCCGAGTGCGAATTCTTGACCGGCGAGACGGAGCACGCGCGAATCCGCCTCGAAACGCTGGCAACGCGGGCCGCGAATCTCGTGGACCGCGCGTCGGTCGCCTGGCTGCGCGTCACGCTTTTCACGGCGCTCGATCGCAGCGACGTCGCGGTGGAGCTGTGCCTGGAGTATCTGCGCAGCGTCGGCGTCGATTGGTCCGCGCACCCGACGCGCGACGCGGCGTGCGACGAATATCAGGCGTTGCTCGCGCAGATCGACGGGCGGCCGATTGCATCGCTGATCGACTTGCCGTTGCTGAACTACCGCGACCGTCAGGCGACGCTCGACGTGCTGACCGCCGTGTTGCCGCCCGCGTTTTTCAGCGACGAGAACCTGGTCTGCCTCGTGTTGTGCCGGATGGCGAATCTCGGTCTCGCGCATGGAAATAGCGATGCGTCGTCGCTCGGTTACGCGTATCTCGGCATGGTGGCGGGGCCCTGTTTCGGCGACTACGAGGCGGGCTTCCAGTTCGGCGAACTCGGTCTCGCACTGGTCGACGAGCGCGGGCTCGACCGCTTCCGTGCGCGCGTCTACATGTGTTTCGCGTACCACGTAATGCCGTGGACGCGCCACATCGGCGCGGGCCTGCCACTGCTGCGGCGCGCGTTCGACGCCGCCAGCGAGCAAGGCGATCTCACGTACATGGGCTTCAGTTCATGCACGCTGATCACGAGCCTACTGGCCGCTGGGACGAACCTCGCTGAGATCGAGCGTCAGGCGCAGGAGCGGCTGGAACTCGTGCAAGCCGCGAAGTTCGGCCTGATCGTGGATATCATCACCGGCCAGTTGCGACTGATCCGTATGCTGCGCGGCGTGCCTCAGGATGCGGCATTCGACGAAGCCGATTTTGAGGCGCATCTTGCGTCCGACCCGTGCCTGGCGATTGCCGCCTGCTGGTACTGGATTCGCAAATTGCAGGCGTGCTATCTGGCCGGCGACATCGACGGTGCGCTGATAGCGGCCGATTTTGCGGAGCCGTTGCTATGGACGTCGTCCGGGCATTTCGAAGTTGCCGAATTTCATTTCTACGCGATGCTGGCGCGCTCGTCGAAGCTGGAGTTCGGCGCGGCGCTGCCGACCAGGTTGCACGCGCATTACGGGCAGTTGTCGCAATGGGCTGATCACGGCCCGGATAATTTTGGTTGCCGGTTCAGCCTGGTGCAGGCGGAACTGGCGCGCATCGCCGGTGCACAAATGGACGCGATGCGTCATTACGACAGCGCGATTGCGCAGGCCCGCGCGCATGGTTTCGTTCAGATCGATGCGCTCGCGCACGAACGGGCCGCCGCGTTTTACGATGCCGCAGGTTTCGCTGCCATCGCGCAGCTTTATTGGCGCAATGCGCGCGTTGCGTGGTCAACATGGGGCGCGGCGAGCCGGGTTGCGGCTATCGACGCGCGTGGCCTCGGTATCGAAGAAACGCCTGGCTCCGCGATCGTGCGGACGGCAACGAGTGTGGCGCCGTCCGTCCACGGGATGCCGCTCGACAGTCTCGATCTTGTCGGGATCGTCGAATCGTCGCAGGCGCTGTTTGGTGAGGTAGAACTGGAGCGCGTCATCCGTATTCTGATGAACGTGATGCTCGAACATGCCGGTGCCGAACGTGGACTGCTCGTGATTCCGCGAGGCGACGCGCTGTGTATCGAAGCCGAAGCCACGACGGGCCGCACCGGCATTCAGGTGGGCGTGAATGCCCGCGCGGTGGCGGAGAATGCGCTGCCGCTTTCGTTGCTGCACTACGCAATCCGTACCCGGCAATTCGTCCTGCTCGACAACGCGCAACCGTTGCCACCCGAGTTTTCCGCCGATCCCTATCTGCTCGCCGCGCGGCCGCGTTCGGCACTGTGTTTGCCGTTGATGAACCAGAAGCGGCTGATCGGCGCGCTATACCTCGAAAACAACCAGATGTCCGGCGTATTCACGCCGTCGCGCGTGTCAGTGTTGCGGTTGCTCGCATCGCAGGCCGCCATCTCGCTCGAAAATTCATCGCTACAACAAAGAGAAGCGCTGCTTGAAGAGAAAGACGCGCTGCTGAAGGAAGTCCATCATCGCGTGAAAAACAATCTGCAACTGATCAGCAGTCTGCTTAATCTGCAGGCTGCCAACGTGACCGATCCGGCCGTCGCCGAACTGTTTTCGGATAGCCGCAATCGCGTTCGCTCAATGGCGCTCGTGCATGAAAACCTGTATCGCGCCGGCAATTTCGCGCGTATTCCGATGGCGACGCATATCGAGCGATTGTGCGGGCACCTTGCGCGTGCGTACGATCTGCACCGTCAGCGGGTCGTGCTGGAACTCGCTGTCGACGAGGTTGATCTCGACATGAACACGGCAACCTCATGCGGGTTGATCATCAACGAACTCGTGTCGAATGCGCTCAAGCATGCGTTCGCGGGACGCGGCGGGAAGCTGTGCGTGTCGTTGCAACGCGATGTGCAGCACGATGGCAACGCGCACTACGTGCTGCGTGTCGCGGACGACGGCGTCGGCATCGACAAGGACTTTGCTGCGGGCAATGCAAGTTCGCTCGGCCTGCAACTGGTCGGCGACCTTACGCAGCAGATAGGCGGCGTGCTTGCTGTCGAGACCGGGCCGGGCACCGCCTTCACGGTCACGTTCAACACCGCTGGCGAGCGGGCTCACTGATATGGAGCATGCACGCATTCTGATTGTCGAAGACGACCGGATCGTCGCCCGCGATATCCAGCAACAGCTTCAGCGCATCGGCCATACGATTGTCGGCATGACCGCGCGCGGCGAAGACGCGTTGCAACTCGCACTGGATACGACGCCCGATCTCGTGTTGATGGACGTGCGTCTCGAGGGCGAAATCGACGGGATCGAAGTGGCGCGCGAGTTGCGCGATTGCTGCCATATTCCGGTGGTGTTCCTGACTGCGTACGCTGACAGCGAAACGGTAAAACGCGCGGCGCTGGCCGAACCGTTTGGCTACATCCTGAAGCCGTTTGAAGATCTTCAACTGGTGACGGTTGTCGAGATGGCGCTGTACAAGCACCGCGCCGAAGCGCGTTTGCGCGAAAGCGAGCGGCGCTATGCGATCACGCTGTCGAGTATCGGCGATGCGGTGATCGCGACCGACTGCGAATGCAGGATCACGTTTATCAACGCAGTGGCCGAGCGGCTCACGGGCTGGCAGCGTAGCGATGCGTTAGGCCGCAGGTTCGACGAAGTCTTCGTCGCGATCGACGAAGCGAACGGACTGGGCATCGAAGATCCGGTGCCGCGTGTGCTGAAATCCGGCACGCGCACGTCAACGCTTACCGGCACGTTGCTGGAATCTCTCGACGGCCGCCGCACGCCGGTCGAAGCGAGCGTGTCGCCGATCACCGACGATCGCGCGAAAGTCGAGGGCGTCGTCGTGGTATTCCACGATGTGTCCGAGCGACGTCAGGCCGAGCAGGCCGCGTGGCTGCGCAAAACCAACGCACGTCTCGAAGCTGCGATGTGCGGCTCGGACATCGGCGTGTGGGAAGTCGACATGCCCGACGGCGATGTGATGAGCGGCCGCGTGCATCTGACGAACATCTGGGAACGTCTCGGCTATGGTCCCGCAGCGGAAACGATGACCTCGGCGCAGTACATGCAGATCATCCATCCCGACGATCGCGGGAAGACCGAGCGTGCGATCGAAGATTATCTGGGCGGAAAGACCGCGTCGTTCGAACTCGAAAATCGTGTCATGCGCGCGGACGGCGCCTATCGGTGGATGCTGGTACGCGGGACCGCGCTGCGCAATCAACAGGGGCTGCCGGTGCGTTTCACCGGCACGGTGGTCGATATCACCGAGTTGAAGCGCGTGCAGGCCGAGCTGACCGAGATGATGCACGGCGTGCGCAACGTGTCGAATGCGATTGCTCACGATCTGCGCACGCCGTTGGCGGAGTTGCGCTCGCGTCTCGAATCGTTGTCGGTGTTACGGCCCGGCCCGGACGAAACGTTTTCCGAAGTCGATGCGGCGCTCGTCGATATCGATCGCGTGATGGCGATTTTCAATGCGCTGCTGCGGCTTGCGGAGATCGACTCGGGCATCCGTCGCGCGGGTTTCGTCGAGGGCGATATCGGCGATCTGGTGTTGGAGGCCGCCGAGTTCTATCTGCCGGTCGCGGAATTGCGCAATGTGAGCTTGTCGGTCGAATGTGCGGGCGATTTGCGCGCGGTGGCGGACCATCTGCTGATTGCGCAGGCGGTCGGCAATCTGATCGACAACGCGCTGAAATACGCGCCGGTTCAGGGGACCATTCGCGTGTCGGCCACACGCAATGCAGACGGCGCGATATCGATTGCCGTCGCGGATAACGGCCCCGGCATTCCCGACGCGGAGAAGGCCAAGGTCACCGGGCGCTTCTATCGCGGTGACGCAAGCCGGGGAACGCCGGGGGTCGGGCTCGGGCTCTCGCTCGTTGCCGCGGTGGCGACGTTGCACGGCGGCAGCGTCGCGTTCACGGACAATCATCCCGGCACGGTGGCGACGTTGCTGCTGGCGGTTTAGGCGTGTGACGCAGGTGCATGACTCAGGCGGAGACGGCGAGAATCACGCCGTCTCACCGTGAGCGCTCACCGCCGTGGCAGGCTGGAGTTGCGCCAGATGGCGCAGCAGTTTCGTCACCATCACCACGACGGTAATCGCGAGGATCACGAAAAACACGGCCAGCGGCGTCAGTTCCTGCACCGACACGAAGCCGGCCAGTCCCATCATCGCCGACGACACCAGCAGCAGCGCGCAGCCGAGAATCGCGCTCGTCAGACCGGCGATGTGCGGGAACAGCGAGTTGCCCTTCGCCATCAACGTGGGATACATCGCACCGGCGCAGAAGCCCATTACGAGCACGGGCGTTGCGAGCGTCCAGACGCGCAGGCCGACGGTCAGCGCGAGCACCAGCATCGCCATCGACGCGGCCGCCATCAGACGTGCGCCGAAGCGCAGCCGTTGCTCGGCGCTCGGCAGACGCGGACCGTGAATGCGATTCGACAGACCGCCCAGGAAGTACATCATCCCGATGCCGAGCGCGAGATAGCCGAAGAAGGTCGGCGGCTTGTGCAACGTGTTCTGCACCATGAACGGACCGACGATGTTGAACACCAGCAGGATGCTGTAGCAGAGACCCTGCGCGAGGAAACAGCTCTGGAACACCGGGCTCGACAGCACCTTGCCCGCGTTTGCCATCAGCGTGCGCGGCGCGAGATGCACGGGCCGCGGCAACGTCTCGCGATAACGCCACAGCAGCCCCCACATCACCAGCGAATAGACGAGCAGGAAGACGAGGCAGGCCTGCCAGCCGAACCACGTCTGCAGATGCGCGCCGATCACCGGCGCGACGATCGGCGCGAGTCCCCACGCGATCGACATGTAGGTGAACGCATGCACGAGCGCGTGTCCGGCGAACGAATCGGTGATGATCGCCTTCGCCAGCAGGTTCGTGGTGGCGATGCCGAAGCCCTGCAAACAGCGGGCGAGGATGAAGGTTTCCAGATTGGTCGCGGCGAGCGACAGCAGACAGCCGATCGTATAGATGACGAGCCCGAAAGCCAGCACGGGCTTGCGTCCGTGTGCGTCGGCGATCGGCCCGAAGATGAGCTGGCCGAGCGCGTAGGCCACCATGTAGCCGGACACGCTCGACTGGATCGCCTGCGGCGAGGTCGCGAAGAAGCGCGCCATGGCCGGCAGCGCGGGCACGTAGATGTCGATCGCGAGTTGCCCGGCGGACGCGAACAGGCAGATCAGAAACAGCAGGAAGCGCGGCGAGTTCGCGGCGTTGGGGGCGCGCGCGGGAGTGGCGGGGCGGTCGGCGGTAGGGTTGTTCATGACAGCAGTGAGAGAGGCGGTTTTTTCGGTGACGCGGTGTGAGTGCGCTGTTAGCCGGTCGATTGACGAGCGCGCTTTCTGGCGGCCGTTGGCGCACGGATCGGCGCGATTGACGGTGAGAACGCGAGAATTGATCGTCGACGGCGCCCGGCATCGGCCCGGAAGACGCGCGCGGCAAAGGTAGGATTATGTGCGTTTAGCCGCCGGCGTGCCTGGCGGCGCGCCGGCAGTTGTCGGACGCTATTGTAGCGGAGGGGTTTTGGAGACGGCTTTGGCGGGGGGGATCGTTGAGCGTGCGAGCGCGATCCGGTCGAGGGTTTGCCGCCGGGCTGTCCGGCAGGAGACAGCCCGGCGTTTTATCGGTGTGTCTCAGGCACACGCGACGACAGCGATCTCGACCAGTAACTCCGGCGTGGCTAGCTGCGCCTGCACAGTCGCGCGCGCGGGTGCGTGGCCTTGTGGAACCCATGCGTCCCACACTTCGTTCATGCCTGCGAAATCCCGGCTGATGTCCGCGAGCCAAACCTGTGCGGAAACAAGCCGGGTTTTGTCGATGCCGGCTTTCTCCAGAAAACCGTCGATTTTCTCCAGCACCCTAGCGGTCTGACCTTTGACGTCGAGCGTGACGTCGCCCGAAGTCTGGCCGCCGACAAATACCAGACCGCCTGCCTTGACGACGCGGCTCATACGTTGATTGGTGTCGATACGAACGATATCGCTCATTGAAATCTCTCCAGGGAAATAGAAAAGCAGATCGGAAAAACCCTCACGCAACCGGTTCGACAGCGCGATGGGATGACAAAACGAATCGGCGCTAATGCGCGACCGGCGATGCAGCTGCCGCGTGAGACGAAAGCGGGGAGGCGAGCGGGGCAGCGGCCGAGGCACGGCCGAACCGGTCGATGGCGAATGCGTCGAGGGAAAGAGAAGGCGTGCCGTCGAGCATCAGTTCCGACACGAGCTTGCCGCAGCCCGGCCCCAACTGAAAGCCGCTGCCGCAATAGCCGAACGAGTAATACAGATTCGACGCGGCGCGGCTCGCGGATATCACCGGCAGTTCATCTTGGGTAAACGCTTCGACGCCTGCCCACGCCCGGTTCACGCCGAGATGACGCAGATGCGGAAACAGATCGGTGACGGTCCGCGCGCTGCGCACGAGCCGGGCGAAATCGATCTCGCCGTGGCGGCCTGCCAGGTCTGCGATACCGATCAGCTTGCCGCCGATCACCACCGTGCCGTTGTCGAACTGTTTGAACGACAGCGGCCTGCCGGTTGCGCCGAGCGTCGCGTTGCAGAACGGTGCGACGCGGTGCGTGACCATCAGCATCAGACCTTCGGGATGCACGGGCACCGCTTCGCCGACCTGTTTCGCCAGTTCACCGGACCACGCGCCTGCCGTGACGAGCAGCTTGTCGGCGCTGAACGTGCCGCGCGGCGTGTGCGCAAACCAGCGCGTGCCGCGCTGTTCGATACGGCGCACGGGCGTGCCTTCGAGAAAGTTCGCACCGAGCCGTTGCGCCGCCAGCCGGAAAGCCGTGGTGGTTCGATAAGGCAGCGCGTAGCCATCGCGCGCGACCCAGATGCCGCCTGTCACATGCCGGGCGAGCGCCGGCTCGAGTTCGAGTACGGTCTCACGGTCGATCACCTTCTCGTGCGTGAATCCGTGTGATTCCAGCAACGCGACGCGCTCCCGGCACGCATCGAGTTCGGCGTCGGTCTCGGCGATTTTCAACTGACCGGAGGCGACGAAACCGCCATCCTCGCCATCGCCGAGCAGACTGGGCATGCCATGCCAGATTTCGCGCGACATCAACGCGAGCGGAATTTCCGGCAACGGGCGACCCAGCGTGCGCACGCCGCCTGCATTCACGCCCGACGAGTGGCGCGCGACGTAATCGGCTTCGAGCACGATGACTTTCGCGCCGCGTCGTGCGAGGTGGAAAGCGCTGCTTGTGCCGTGCAGACCACCGCCGATCACCAGCACGTCGGCTTCCTGAACCATGGTTGCGCGGTTGACGTCGGACGTGTCATTCACCGGCGAGTTCTCCGAGCGTGAGCGGCTTGATCGGCGGACGAATCCGGTAGTAGCCGACTTCGGCGGGCGAGACGCGGCGCGCGTCGGCAATCACCTCCGTGACCGTGAGCCCGCACATGCGCCCCTGACACGGTCCCATGCCGCAGCGTCCAAACGACTTCGCCTGATTCGGCCCGACGCAGCCGAGTTCGACGAACTTGCGCAACTCGCCGGCCGTGACTTCCTCGCAGCGGCAGACGACGGTTTCGTCGCGCGGAATGCGGTTGATGTCGCGCGGACGATACAGGCTGTCGAGAAACGGCCTGATGCGCATGACTCCCGCCAGCGCATCGCGAAGCGCGGCGGCTTCTGCATCGCGCGCCGTGCCGGTAATGGCACCGAGTTGCGCGGCGGCGGCGAGACCTGCGAGCGAGCCCTGCAACGCGGCTGCCTGCGCACCGCCGATGCCCGCACCGTCTCCCGCGACGAAGATGCCAGGCACGTCGAGTTCGCCCCATGCGTCGACGTTGGGCGTGAAGCACAGTTGGGCGTTGTCCCAGCGATGCGACGCCCGCAGCGCCTGCGTGAATTGGGTGTTCGGCACGACCCCCTGGTGCAGCAGGATCACATCGGCTTCGACACGATGTGCATTGCCTTGCGTGGTGAAGTGCAACGCGGCGGCACGCCCGGTCTGATCTTCGCCGATGCGCGCTTCGACGCGCAGATCGTCGGCCGCCTCGAAAATCGGCACACCCGCCTGCCGCAGCGTGCGAATCAGTTGCAGGCCTTTGCTCAGGAACGGCCACGCGCGCAGCGCCGCGAACATATGCCGTTTCGCGCGCCAGCGATCTTCGTGGCGCGTGGTGTCGACCAACGCGCGGATCGGCACACCGGCGCGCACGTACTGCCAGCCGAGCAGGTACAGAAGCGGCCCGCACCCGGCCAGCACGGGCGGCGCGGCAGGCACTTCGCCCGCGCTCTTCAGCAGGATCTGTGCGGCGCCTGCCGTGAGCACCCCCGGCAGCGTCCAGCCCGGAATCGGAAAAGGCCGCTCCAGTGCGCCGCTCGCGAGAATCACCCGTTGCGCGTCGAAGCTGCCGATCTTGCCGTCCTTCAGATAATTGACGCCGCGCTCTCTCGTGACCTGCCAGACGCTCGCCTGGGTGATGTGCTGTGCGCCGGATGCCGCGAACGCGTCGGCGATCGCGCTGCCGGCGGCATAGTCGGGTCCGAGAATCTCCTTGCGACGCGCATCGGCGCGGCCAATGCCGCGATAGATCTGGCCGCCCACGGCGTCCTGTTCGTCGATCAGCACGGTTTTCAGGCCCGCGCGCGCCGCACGCGTCGCGGCGCTCATGCCCGCAGGACCGGCGCCGACCACGACGACGTCGACAGATTCAGCAGCGAAATCAGCGGGCATGGGCATTCTCCAAAGGGGCGTCGATCGGATCGGCCGTACCGAACGGTGGCAGATCGCGTGCGCCTTCCTGCGAGCGGATGCGCATCCCTGCCTTGACTTCGACCATGCAGCTCTGGCGGCTCGGCACACCGTCGATCTCGACCAGACACTCGAAGCACGCGCCCATCATGCAGAAGGGCGCGCGCGGGGCGCCCGATACGGGCGTCGCACGAAAGCGCGAGACGCCGGCCGCGAGCAACGCGGCGGCAACCGAGCGGCCTCCCGGCACGGACAGAGGCTGATCGTTGAACCAGATGGCGACGTTCGCGGCGGTCGCGCCCGGCAGCGGCTTGAACAGGGTAGGAATCGATTGGGCAGTCATATCGGTTTCAGTGAGCAGGAGTCAGTTCCCGGGCGTGCTCGAAGCGCCGCGCGGAGAAAGTGGGCAGTTCGTCGGGCATGGGCGCGCCCATGATCCACGGCGCCACGCGCAGCGCATGAGCCGCCGCCAGCGTCACACCGCTATGGCAGGTAACGACGAACGCACCGGGGTGCGCATCGGACTGGTCGTAGACCGGAAAGCCGTCGGGGCTGTAGACCCGCAATGCCGCCCACATGCGCACGAGCCGCACATCCTTGAGCATCGGAAAGGCGCGTATGCCGCGTCGCGCGATATCGGCGAGCACATGCGTCGTGGTGAAGTCGTTGAAGCCGACTTCTTCCATCGAGTCGCCGAACTGCACGCTGCCTTCGTCGGTCTGGCGCACGTTGAGCGTCGGATAGTCGAGAAAGCGCGCGACGCGCTCGCTGACCAGCACCTGTCCGCGATTGGGCGCGACCGGCGCATTCAGTCCGACGAACGGCGCGAGCATGCGGTTGCCGAGTCCGGCGGCGAGCACCACTTTCGACGCGCGATACGTGCCGCGTTTTCCGTGTACGACGAAGCCATTCGCCTGCGGTTCGATCCGTTCGGCCCGTTCGCCGGAGACGAGCCGCACGCCGCGCGCCTGCATGGCCGTGTGCAATCCGCGCAGCAGCTTCAGCGGATTCACGTGACCGTCCATGGGCGAGTAGCTTGCGCCGATCACGTCGGGTCCTATCTGCGGGATGCGTGCGCGGACGTCCGCGGCATCGAGCATCCGGTACGGGTAGTCGCCCAGTTCCGTTTGCAGCGTCGAGAGGCGCTTGTCGCGTTCGGCGAGTTCGTCGTCGGTGAAGCAGAAGTGAAAGCCGCCCGGCTGACGCAGCGCGACATCGACGCCGGTTTCGTTGCGCAATGCGTCGGCGAGTTGCGGCCAGCGCGTCGCCGAACTGCGCGACCAGCGTGCGTAAGGCGACAAACCATAGCCCTTGCCCTGAATCCACACGAGGCCGAAGTTGCCGCGCGACGCACGAAAGCCGCCGTCGTCTTCGTCGAGCACGGTGACGCGCGCGCCTTCGCGGGCGAGTCCGTAGGCCACGGCCGAACCGACCAGGCCGCCGCCAAGCACCAGCACGTCGGGACTGGTAGTGCCTGTCAATGTCATCGGGCTTCTCCAATCAGAATGCGGTCCAGGCCGACCATGCGGTCGAGCAGGACCATCAGAAGAACCGTGCCGACGATCAGCACCGCCGACACCGAAGCGACCAGCGGATCGATCGTCTGCGCGATCTGGTTGTACATGGCGACGGGCAGCGTGGTGGTGCCGGGCGTCGCGACGAAGATGGTCATGGTCAGTTCATCGAAGCTCTGGATGAACGACAGCACCCAGCCGCCCGCGACCCCGGTGCGGATCATTGGCAGGACCACGCGGCGAAATGCGGTGAAGCGGCTCGCGCCACATGACAGCGCCGCGCGCTCGGCGTCGCTATCGAGTCCGACCGCCGCCGACAGCGCCAGCCGCAACGCGTACGGCAGCACGATGATCACGTGCGCACACACCAGCGACCAGAACGACCCGGACAGATGCAGCAGCGACAGAAAGCGCAAAAACGCGATGCCGAGCACGACGGCGGGAATCATCATCGGCGAGAGGAAGAAGCTGGTCAGCGCGGCGCGGCCCGGAAAGCGGTAGCGTGCGATGGCGAGCGCAGCCGGCACCGCAAGCAGCACGCCAATGGTCGCTGCCGCGAACGCGAGCCGCACCGACAGCCAGAAAGCCGACACGATGTCGTCGTTGGCAAGGATCGCGCGGAACCAGCGCAGCGACGCGCCATCGAAAGGCATCGAGATAAAGCCTTTGTCGGTGAACGCCACCAGCATGACGACCGCCAGCGGCGCCAGAATGAAGGTCAGGAAGAACGCGTTGTAGACGAGCCCGAGAATGCCGTTCTGTTTCATGATCGCTCTCCAACGCTTAATCGAAGATGTGCCGGAAGCGGCGTTCGGCGAGACGGCTGCAACCCATCACGATCGCCACGTTGGCGATCAGCAGCAACACGGCGATGCTCGCGCCGAGCGGCCAGTTCAGCGTGCCGAGGAATTCGTCGTAGGCGGCGGTGGCGACCACCTTCAGGCGCCGTCCGCCGATCAGCGCGGGCGTGGCGAACGCCGACGCCGACAGCGCGAACACGATGATCGAGCCGGATAAAACGCCGGGCAGGATCTGCGGCAGCACAACGCGGCGGAACACGGCGAACGGCGAACCGCCGAGCGAACGGCCGGCCCATTCCACTTGCGGATCGAGCTTCTGCATGTTGGCCCATACCGACATCACCATGAAGGGCACCAGCACATGCGTCAGCGCGATGATCATGCCTGTCATCGTGAAGACGAGGCGGATCGGTTCGTCGGTGATATGCAATGCTTGCAGGAGGTTGTTGAGCACGCCGTTGTTGCCGAGCAGAATCTGCCAGCCGAGCGTGCGCACCACCACCGAGATCAGCAGCGGGCCGAGCACGATCAACAGACACAGCGATTGCCACGGACGCTTCATCCGGGCGAGCACGATGGTCTCGGGCACGCCGAGCACGATGGACAGCAACGTGACGCCGAACGCGAGACCGGCGGTGCGCAGGAAGATCGTGCCGTAGTACGGATCGCTAACGACTTCCCAGTAATTCGACAGCGTATAGGCGGAGGTAACGC
Source organism: Paraburkholderia sp. GAS333 (assembly GCF_050435665.1). Taxonomy (NCBI): domain Bacteria; kingdom Pseudomonadati; phylum Pseudomonadota; class Betaproteobacteria; order Burkholderiales; family Burkholderiaceae; genus Paraburkholderia; species Paraburkholderia sp. GAS333. The sequence goes on along the minus strand of NZ_JBNDKS010000006.1, from coordinate 436,296 downwards.
CCGCCGTGTCGCTGAAGACACGAAACGACAGCATCAACGTGAGCAGCAGGGGCACCAGCAGCAGGCCCACGAAAAGCAGCAGCGCAGGTCCCGACAGCAGCCAGGGCGCAGCGCCGGGACGGCCGTCCTCAAGCGTGGCCATGAGCGGTCTCCTGATCGTCTTGCGTGAGTACGCGCAGGTCGTCGTCGGTCCAGACGAGGCCCACCCGATCGCCTTCATCCGGTGGCGGCGCGCCGTAGTTCGGCTGCGCGACGCGCAACTTGCCGAGTTCGGTCTCCACTTCGAGCAACCACTGATTGCCGACGAATACCCGCGTCGCAATGCGTCCGTGCAGGCGCGCATTGCCGTTGGCGAGGTGAACCTTTTCCGGGCGGATATAGACGTTCACTGCGCCCTGCACATGACGTCCTTCGTGCGGTACGTGGAGCGTCGTTCCCGCAACCTCGACTTCCGCGCAACGTAGATTGCGCCGTAATACTTCCCCGGCAATCGCATTGGTGCGGCCGAGAAAGGTGGACGCGAACGGCGTGGCCGGACGTTCGTAGGCGTCATACGGTGTGCTCAGTTGCGCGATGGTGCCGCGATGCATCACCGCGATGCGATCGCTCATGGTCATTGCTTCGACCTGATCGTGCGTGACGAGAATCGTCGTGATGCCGAGGCGTTTTTGGATCGCGCGCAACTCGATGTGCATCTCTTCACGCAGCTTCGCGTCGAGGTTGGACATCGGCTCGTCGAGCAGCAGCAGTTCGGGCTGCATGGCGACGGCGCGGGCAATGGCCACGCGTTGCCGCTGGCCGCCCGACAGTTCTTTCGGATAACGATGACCCAGTCCGTCGAGACGCACGAGCGATAGCGCTTCGGCCACGCGCGCGTCGCGCTCCTTGCGTTTGACCTTGCGCATCTCCAGGCCGAAGCCGACGTTGGCCGCCACCGTCATGTGCGGAAACAGCGCGTAGCTCTGGAACACCACGCCGAGACCGCGCTTTTCGGGGCGTTCATGGGTGATGTCGCGTCCGTCGAGCAGAATGCGGCCGGTGGTCGGCGTGACGAAGCCCGCGACCATTTGCAGCGTGGTCGTCTTGCCGCAGCCGGAGGGGCCGAGCAGTGAGAGCAGTTCGCCGCGCTCGACCGACAGGTCGAGTTGTTCGATTGCCGTGAAGTCGCCGTAGCGTTTCGAGATGCCCTGCAGAGTCAGGAAGGCCATGCGTCTTGCTCCTTCATCAGATCGCGCGCCGCGCGGAAAGAAATGCCGGTGACGGAGTTCAACGCTCGACCGAGCGGTTCCAGCGTTCGGTCCACTCGGTCCGATGCTGGTTGATCGTCGCCCAGTCCATTGCGGTCAGCTTCGAGATCTGTTCGGGACCGTAAGGCACGCGCGCGGCGATGTCTGGCGCGAGCTTGACGGTCTTGTTGACCGGACCCAAACCGATGCCTTGCGCCTGTGCCGCCTGCACTTCCGGGCTCAGCAGGTATTGAACGAACTGCTGCGACAACTGCGGCTGGGCGTTTTCGGCGATCACGCAGGCTGCTACCTGCAACGCGACCGCACCTTCTTTCGGGTAGACGAATTTGAGCGGGAAGCCGGTGTTCTGCAAGGCCACCGCGCGGCCGCTGCCGTAGGGGGCGAGGATCACGTCGCCTGCCTGCATCTGGCCGTCCATCTCGCCTGGCGTCGGCGCCCAGGACAGCACGTTCGGCGCAACCGCCTTCGTCATTTCGGCGAAGCCAGGGTCGATGTTCTTCTCACCGCCGCCCGACAGACGCGCGAGCATGACGAGCGTATGCAGGCCGTAGGTGTTGGTGATCGGCGGCACACCGATCTTGCCTTTGATGCGGCTATCGGTAAGCGCTTTCCACGAATCGGGCGGCGGCAGGCCGGCCTTCCTGAACGCTTCCTCGTTGTAGCCGATGCCGGTTGCGACCATACCGACGCCGATCGAAGTCGGTCCGAGTTTCGCCAGCGGGTAGACGTCCTTCATCACCGGCGCGTCGTCGAGCTTCGCGCACAGGTTCAGTTGCATCGCCTGATACATGGGACCGTCGTCCATCACCGCGACGTTAATCTGCTGATGCCCTTTCTGCGCCTGCAGCTTGGCAAGCGTATCGCTCGAATTGCCCGCGACATAAACGATCTTGACGTTGTGCGCCTTCTCGAACGCCGGGATGATTTTTTGCCGGTAGACCTGTTCGTTCGAGCCGCCCACATTGGCGACGTACAGGGTGGTCTCGGCGTGGGCGACGAGCGGCGCGGCGAGGGCGGAAGCGAAGGAAAGCGCCGCGACGGCGGCGCGCGAAGGGGCGGACAGACGGCGATGCAACGCGCTTTTCATGACGACGATCTCCAGTTCCGATGTGGGTGGCGCGGGCTAGTCGGCCCGTCGATAAAATGCAGTGTCGCGCTGGCTGGCTATGTCGTCCAATACGAATAAAATACCTATCCATGCAAGAATGATATGGGTTGAAGGTGCTGGTCTAAGGGAAAATACGTATGAATCTCAAGCACATAGAGGCGTTTCGGGCCGTGATGGTGTCGGGTTCCATGACGGCTGCGGCCAAGGCGCTCTTCACGTCCCAGCCGAATGTGAGCCGGCTGATCGCGCAACTGGAACGCGACACGGGCTTGCAGCTTTTTCAACGCAGCGGTGTGCGGCTGATTCCGACCAGCGAGGGCGAAGCGTTCTTTCGCGAGGTCGAACGCGCGTTTGTCGGTTTGCAGGGCCTCGCGAACGCCGCCGCGCAGATTCGCAATCTCGGCAGCGGGCGATTGCGCATCGCGGCCATGCCGTCGGCGGGCATGACGCTGGTGCCGCATGCAATCAAACGCTTCGTCGGGTTATTCCCCGACGTCACGGTGTCGCTTCACGTCAACACGTCGGCGACCGTCAATCACTGGACGGCGTCGCAGTTCTGCGATCTCGGCGTGGCGGTGTATGTGAGTGAGGCATCCGATTGCGAAGTCGAGCAGTTGTCGAACGTGGCGGCCGTTTGCGTGATGCCGGACACGCATCCGCTCGCGGCAAAGCGCACCGTCAAGCCTGAAGATCTGGAGGGGGAGTCGTTCATCTCGCTGTGTCACGGTGACGGTACGCGAGCCATGATGGATGAAGTGTTTCTGCGCGCCGGCGTGCAGCGTGTCCTGGCGATCGAGGCGCAATACACCGCGATGTGCTGCGAGATGGTTCGCCACGGTATGGGCGTGACGTTGGCCCACCCGATCGTCGCTCGCGACTTTGCCGGGCCGGGCATCGCGATCCGGCCATTTCTACCGGCTACGCTGTTTCCAACTTACCTGCTATTCCCGCCGCACAGGCCGCGGGAGCGACTCGCTTCGGCATTCGTCGACGTGTTGAGGGGATTGCACGAGGAACTGCTTGCGGAAGTCGTGACGCCCATGCCGGGCGCGACGAAAGGCGCCCGGCGCAGAGCACGGACGCAGGCGTAGTTGCCTGCGCCCGAATTCCGCACCGGGCTGTTTGAAGATATCCGCTGTGCCGGTTTGGAAACGGCCACGCCCAATAACAGCGAGACTGCCCAACCGGGGCATCTGGACAGCCCCGGTTGGGGTTTCTGCCGCATCCTCAGAACTTGTGAACCAGACCCACTCCAATGCCGCGCGTATTGGTACCGGGAGTGACGGCGAGGCCCGAATAAGCGGTACCCGACAGCGTGTATTGAGCCTGGTTCCTGTTCTGGATAAAGCCGGCCGCCGTATAGAGTTCAGTCGACTTGGACAGTGAGTACTCGAAAAGCAGACCCAACTGCTGCGCGTTGTTGCCTTCTCCCGTGCGGTCGTACAGGTAACCGTACATCAGCGAAATCAACGCAAATGGCGAGATCTGATACGAGTCCGAGATCTGGTAGACGTCGTGCTGCTTGTATTTCGGCGTATTCGTCAGATGCTCCGTGTGATAAGCCAGCCAGATGCGGTTGGCTCCGATCGCATACGAAGCACCCGCGTTAAACACGGTAAATACCGCCCCCGGACCTGCCAATGCACCGCCTGCGAGCGTATAGCTGCCGCCGGCGCCGACGCTCGGCTCGTCACCGCGTTCATAGCCGGCCGCCACATTCAATGGCCCGTTGATGTACTGGAGAACGACGTTGTAGAACCCAATGCCGTTGCCCGACCCACCTGCCGACGAATCGCGCAATGCCACCATGAACTTGGCATTCAGACCATCGAAGGTCGGCGTGTAGTAGGAGATACCATTGTTCGCGCGGATGATCAGGCCATTGAAGTTATTCATCGGCGACGCGATGCTCTTGACCCAGGACGGGTCCATTGCTGCCTGGAGGACGTCGTAGGAAGGCGAGTTCTGCAACCCGAAGCGGACTTCGCCGAAGCCGCCGGACATGCCGACATACGCCAGACGATTGAACGCGTCGGCCGGATTGGTCGCGGCGCCCGTTTGACCTGAGAACGCTTGCTCCAACTGGAAATTGACGTGCAGGCCGCCGCCGATATCCTCAGTGCCCTTGAAGCCGTAACGTGTTGCGAAGAGTCCGCCTGGTACCGCGCGGACCGCCGAACTGTTGCTGCCCGACGAACTTTGATAGACGAAACCATTGTCGAGCACGCCGTAAAGCGTGACCGACGACTGCGCGAACGCGGCCGAAGTGGACGCGCACGACAAGACCGTGCCGCATGCGAGAGTGGCAAATTTCTTCAAGCGATATCTCCGTTGTTATCTGCATCTGGTTGCCGATGCTTTTTTGAATATTTATTATTCTGGATGCCTAATATATTGGCGATGAATCGACCATCGAGCATTCCTGTGTGCTCGCGTATGCCGGGGTTATAACGAGGAAAGTCTGTTCGGATCGGATGCCAAAATTATTGGCTGCCGAATCGAAGACCGGTAACGACGACGCAAACCAACAGCCTCAGTTCATTTCTCCATTCAATTCGATCTCCGTTGACTGCAGGTATTTATTGCCTGTTCGTTATCGATTCGGGAGAAAAAGTTATCGAAGCTCATTCGTTAAGGTTAAGTGCGCGGGAGGCGATCGGTCCATGCATAAAACTTAGATTGAATGGCATTTTTTAACTGACAATCTGGCCGGGTAAACCAGTATCGGCCACGCAGTGGAATAGCGTCCAAACCGCTGCGCCACCGTGCGAGCGGCGGCTTATCTGCGACGTTTGCCGTTGTTTCGCACTCGACGATGCAAAGGTCCTCGACGAGTGTCAGTGCTGGCGTTGTAGCGAGTCGGAATGGCAGCGTCGCTATGAAGCGGAAATCCGCACAAGGGTAAAATGCGGTGAAAACCGTGTGCGGAGTACCGCCTGCGGTGACGAATACGGAGACCTGATGAGTCAACTTGACTGGTATTTGACTGCAAATCTGAAAGCGCGCCACTTGCGTTTGATCCTGGCCGTCAATGACTTTGGAAATCTAAGCGAAGTCGCGTCGAACTCCTTCATTACGGTGTCGGCGGTTTCAAAATCGCTCAGTGAAATCGAGGGCGCACTCGGTGTAAAACTGTTTGAGCGTACCGTCAACGGCTTGCGACCCACCGCATATGGTGAATGCGTGGTCCGTCATGCTCGGGTTCTTCTGAGTGGGTTGGGGCGTGTTGCCGAGGAAATCAAGGCACTGCAAACGGGACAGTCAGGAAAGGTTCACGTTGGGGCGCTCCCCAGTCTGATTCCAACGATCATGCCGAAAGCGCTCGCGCGGCTCAAGCAACAATCGCCGCACGCCAATGTGTCGATTTTCGAGGGGCCGATGACGACACTATTGCAGGAACTACGGCGAGGCGAGCTGGATCTCGTGGTTGGACGGCTCCCTAATCAGTCGGCGATGGTTGGATTACAGGGGAAGGTTCTCATGTATTCGCAGGTCCGGCTGGTGACCGGGCCGCATCATCCGCTGGTGGGAAGAAAGGATTTGAAATGGAAAGATCTTCAGGACTTTCCGTGGGTGCTTCCGCCTCCAGGATCGCTATTGCGGGAGCCGATCGAAAGTACCTTTGCGCGTAATGGCATGTCCATGCCGCTCAATTACATCGAGACCCTTTCCGCTCATCTTAGCCGCGCCTATATCCAGTCCGAAGATGCAATCGCGCTGTACACGATAGATATCCAGTATCCGTACGCAGAAGTCAGTCCTATCCACGTATTGCCACTCGATCCAGGTTTTGTCAGATCTCCGCTCGGCGCTGCCTGGCGCGCCGATAAACCGCTCGTGCCAAGCGCAATGCTGATGCTGGGTTGCCTCGAAGAGGTCAGCCCGCTACTGGTGTCTACCGAGGTGGAGCGGTCGGCGGGCTCCGTGGGCTCAGGCGGGCAGTGATCCGCGAGGCGTGATGCGCGTCATCGGCAAAATTTCCTTCGATACCTCGTATTCCCGAGGTTTTACCATTTGGTTAAGGCTCAAGTAATTTTATTCAATCGACCGCATGACCGTGCGCTGGCAACATCCTGATCGCCTGACAGCCGGGTGTGGGGGGAGCGTGAATCATTGTCTCGACCTTCCGGCACTGAACAGCCGGCCCATTCCGGAAGGCCAGAAATTTTTTGTGGTGACGAGTCGCAGGCGCGGATCGGGTTTCGCCACAGCCAATTATTCAGGAGAGACAGATGTCAACGAAGGTTCACCTCAAGATCGCCATTGCGGATCATCCGCAGACGTCGGCCGTTCGTAACGGATCAATCCCCATTGAAGGTGTGGACGCGGAATTCGTCACCGTCAAACCGCAGATCGGCGCATTCCGGCGGATGGTGCGTGACGTCGAATTCGACGTGTGTGAACTGGCGCCGACCACCTACATCATTGCGCGCGCCTACGGCGCACCGTTCGTTGCCCTGCCGATCTTCGTGGTGCGACGCTTCCATCATGGCGGACTACTGGTGCGGCCTGACGCGGGCATCAAGCATCCGAAAGACCTCGAAGGGAAAAAGGTCGGCGTGCGTGCGTACTCGGTCACGACAGGCGTATGGACCCGCCAGGTACTGATGGATGAATTCGGCCTGGATTCGTCGAAGGTTACGTGGGTAGTCGACGATGAAGAACACGTCACGCAGTTGAAGCTGCCGTCGAACGTGATTCATGCACCCGAGGGCAGCTCGCTCGCCGACATGATGGCGAAAGGCGAACTCGCCGCAGGCTTCGGCGCGAACGCGGGCATTGGGCGCACGGGTGCGCCCACAAGTGGCTGGAAAGAAGTCGAAGCCGACTATCCAGATCTGCTGCCGAACGCAACCGAACTCGAAACGGAATACTACGCACGTACCGGCGTTTATCCGATGCATGGCACGATCGTCGTGAAAGATTCGGTGCTGGCCGAGCATCCGTGGATCGCGAAGTCGATTTACGACGCGTTTGCGCAGGCGAAGAAGGAGTGGCTGGCGCGTCTTGATGCAGGCGAGTCGACTAGCGCAGGCGATAACAAGTACCTGAAGCTGCGTCAGATTGTCGGTCACGATCCGCTGCCTTACGGTATCGAGGAAAATCGCAAGACCATCGAGGCACTGGAAGCCACTGCGTTCAAACAGGGCCTCACACCGCGCCGGATGTCGATGGACGAGTTGTTTGTCGACCTGCGTGTCTGAGTTGTGTGGTCATGAGCGGGTGACTGGTCACGGCTGCCATGCGATCAATGCGGATCGCTGGCGCCCTTTCACTAAGTAGACGCCCGGCTTTTGACAACCAGTTCCCGTCGCGCTTCGAGAGCGAAGGATCCTGTTCGACTATCGTTTGCGCTTTCGACAACGCGTCGTCCGGCGGGGAAGTTTCTTTTCCGCTGGACGACGCGTGCTCCGTTGCATCGCCCATTCGCGGCCTCTGCAGATTTCACAGGCTCGTTCCGAGCCGCTCCAACGCCGATCCTCCGCACCCGCTTCCCTCTATCGGAAGCGGGTACTTTGCATGGCCCCCCTATGCCTGACGATCCCGTTTTTTCATTCACCTGATCGATACGCGTCTTGCTGCCAATCGAACTCTTCGGCGAATCACTTGACGGTTTCCTCAAGCCACGACCAGATTATTTCAATAGACCTACGGCGACAAGCTAGCAAGAATTGCGGTGCTTCGAATCAAAAAGCAAAACAGAGACAACGCGATCCACCTCGAGACGGCCAACGTCTATGAGGCGTCACAAAGATGGATCGCGGATTACTACATGGAGACAGAAGCAGATATGAATCACAAGCTCGCATTGTGCGCTTGCGTGGCGTTGATGTATGTTGGACCGGCATCGGCTCAGGAAGTCAGCTCCAGCTCGGTTACGTTATACGGCTCGATCGACGAAGGCGTGCAGTACCTCAGCCATGCGGCCACCGGCAAAACGACTGGCAGCGCTTTCCAGATGGGATCGGGCATGGCGACCTCGTTCTTCGGCATGCGCGGGACAGAGGATCTCGGCGCGGGAGTGCAGACCATCTGGAACCTGGAAGGCGGTTATTCGCCGCAGAACGGTACGTCGAGCCAGGGCGGACGTCTGTTCGGACGCCAGGCCTACGTGGGTCTCGACGGCCCCTATGGTCGGCTGACGTTTGGCCGCCAATACACGATGCGCTTCTATGCCATGTCCGCGATCAACCCGTTTGGCGACGGTGCGCAGGGCCTGACTACGCTGGACAATGGCGTGGCGAACCCTCGTGCGGACAACGCCGTGAGCTATCGCGTCCACCTCGGTGCATTGGAAGGCGGCGTGAATTACAGCTTCGGCCGCGATGGAGTCGCAGCCACTCCTGTCAGCGTGGTCGGCAGTAATTGCCCCGGCGGAACAACCCCTTATCAGGAGTGCAAGGAATGGTCCGCGCTGCTCAAGTACACCGGCAACAACTGGGGTGCGGCCACCGCCTATGAGCGCAACAATGGCGGTACATCGGCGACCTACGGAGGACTCACGGCCCCGAACCTGACAGATAGCCGATACGTCCTGGGCGGTTACTTCAACGTAGACGGAGCGAGGTTCGGCGTTGGCTGGATCCGGCGTATCAACCTGGGCATCGCCACACCGAGAAGCGATCTGGTCTGGGTGACGGGAACGGTGCCTGTGGGGCACAACATTTCAATCGACGGCATGGTCGCCAATCTCAGATACGATCATTCGCCGAATAAAGCTCTGGTCGAAGTATTGCGCGGCGTCTATACGCTGTCCAAGACCACCTCGCTGTACGTCACGGCTGATCACATTCATAACAGCGGCAATCTCGCTCTTGCGGCGAGCACCATGTTGCCAGTCCAGGCGCCACCGCCGGGCGGCTCGCAGTTGTCCGTCATCGCCGGCATCAAGCATCGTTTCTGATCGCGGCGAGCCCGACCGAACTTCGTTGATCTGGTCCCCGGAAATTCAGCTTATATTGAACGTTTCGGGTGCCTAATTGAAATGGGGTAGAAAAGTAATCCTCTCGCAGATACCTCAATAGGGTGTCGCGCGAGGATTCAGTGATCGTGCCAAAGTGGTTCCGCTAACGTGTTCCGACGCGCAGCATCGCTGCGTCGTTTGCCGGCGACATATCCGCTATCGAATGGAAAGGCAGTTTCTGCTTCAGGCTGCCAAAATTGATCTCCATATCCTGCAGATAGTCGATGTCGTCGTGGGTCAACGACAGGTCCCGTGAGTAGGGTCGCTGGACCTGGTTGAAATTCCAGACTGCCTGCGCCGAAGCCTTATCGAATTTCTTTTGCGCATGCTTGCGCGCTTCGAAGAATGCATCATGCGCAGCCGGCGACATCAGGTAGTCGTAGAGCGCGCCGTAAGCCGCCATGACCGCGACGATGTTCGCGTGCTGGTCACGGAGAGCGGAATCGGCGGCATAAGCGGTCTGGAAAACACATCGGGGCAGAGTCTCCCACAAGTTGCCGCCGCTGATGGTCACGAGCCCATCATCGTCATTCAGATGCGAAATGCTCGAACAGCAAGCATCGGCCTCGCCTTTAACCACGGCTTCATGGCATTCGTCGTTGCTTCCCTTATCGATGAAATTTACCTGCGAAGCGTCAATGTTCGATTCCCGTAAAAGCTGGATTACCAGCATATGCAACAAGCCCTTTGCGGGGCCCACGGCGACTGATTTTCCTGTCAGGTCGGCAAGCGTTCTGATGTCGTCGGGCCGGGCGAAAATGGTCAACGCGCACTTTCGCATCCCTGCACCGACGATCTTCACCGGTGCGCCTTCAGCAATTCGCGGCAGCACGATGTTGGAGCCCGATACCATGCAGATATCCGCGGCGCCTGTGGCGATTGCGTTGAATGGACCGCTGGTGCCCGCGGCTTCGACGATGAGCGCATTGGCACCGAATTGCCTGAAGAAGCCCTGTTGCTCCATCAGTATGTTGAGCGTTGCATTCTCCAGGCCCGGATTGCTGACCACTGTCAGACGTGACGCACCGGCTTTCGCAATATACGGTGCCGTCAATGGGGCTGCGACGGCGCTTAGTGCGAGGCGTCCTGTCGTGCGCAAGAAATGGCGACGATTGAAAGTCTGCGGCATCTGAAATCTCTGTCTATGCTGTCGATGCACGTGTCGTGCGGCGCCTTGCGTTGTTGTCTGCTTCGGCGCGTGGACATTCACGGCGTTCGAGATGCCGGACGCACAAATCGCACTTCACGGTCTCGCGAGCCGCTCGCACCGACGCAATCCGCGATCGACGGTTGTTGAAAGATCCGGATATTGCGCGCGACAGATCCCATGGTCGATTGAATAAGATTACCGTGGACTTAACCAGATGGTAAAACCTGCGAGGGAGACACAACGTGTCAGAGCTTGATTGGTATCTCAAGATTAACGTGAAGGCGCGGCATCTGCGTTTGCTCGCGACCATCGACACCTACCGCAATCTGACTCAGGTCGCCGAGATCACACATGTCTCAGTGCCGGCGGTGTCCAAGTCACTGGCCGAACTTGAACGTGGACTCGGACTCACGCTATTCGAGCGCACCACGCACGGCATCGTGCCCACGCCGTACGGCGAGTGTCTGATTCGACATGCGCGATCGATCCTGACCATCCTGCATCAGGCCAGCGACGATCTGAAGGCGCTGAACTCGGGAACGGCGGGGAAGATTCACATCGGCATGTTGCCGGCTTCGGCGTCGGTGTTGCTGCCGCAGGCGCTCAATCTGCTGAAGCAACGCTCGCCCGGCACCAATGTGATGGTGACGGAGGGCACCACAGCGTTGCTGCTGCCGGAGCTTTGGCAAGGCCAACTCGACCTCGTTGTGGGCCGCTTGCCACCGACCGACACGCTGGGCAGCTTCGAGGAGAAAGAGCTTGTCGAGGAACCCGTGACATTGATGACGGGCGCACATCATCCATTGGCGCGCAAGAAGTCGTTGAAATGGTCCGACCTGCGGCCTTATCCGTGGATCCTGCCGCCACCCGGTTCGATCTTGCGCGATCCGCTGGAGCGGACGCTGGAAGCGCACGATGTGCCTCTGACCAACAATTACATCGAAACACTTTCGATTCACGTTGCACGAGCTCATCTTCAGGTGTCGGAGTGCATTGCGGTGATGGCCGGCGCACCTGTCAACGATTCGGGTCCGCGTCTGCACACGCTGCCTCTGAGCCTGCCGCAATTGCTGCGGCCCGCAGGCGTGTTGTGGAATCGTAATCGCGGCCTGAGCCCCAGCGCGAAACTGATGGTCGCGTGCCTGGAGGACGCTGCGCAGAGTATGGCGGTTGCCTCTGACAGCGCAGGCCGGGCGTCGTCCGCGCGCAAAAAGAAGTGAATGATTAAGCGCTTCCGCGAGCGTTCAAAGTTTGATGAGGCGGTCGTTGCTTCCTGCCTTGATTTGCTCCGGTGCGAAGTTCCTTTCCGGTTCTAACATCCCCCGCACACGAATCCGAACGACTTCGCGCCGTGACATAAAGCATTGGCGCAACGCATTCGGCCGACGAGACAGTCGTCGCTGCAGGGTCAGTGGAATCCTGCGATCATGCTTTCGCGCTCGGCTTGACCATTTGCTCAAGTGCAGCCCAGTTTTTATCAATTGACGGAAAGCGGCGTAGTGGCAAAAATTCGTTCTGTCGACTCGCTAACTGCTGGCGACAACACGAGCCACTATCGGTGGCAGCGACCTCGCACAGCTTGCCGTGATGACGGATCGCACAACAATCGGAGACATGCAGAACTATGAACTACAGGACCGCATTGCGCGCTTTCGCGGTGCTGATGGGGGTCGCCACCACGGCGGTTGCCGCGCCGGCTTCTGATCAGTCAGTTGAAAGTTTCTACAGCGGCAAGACGGTCACGCTTGTGGTCAGCGCCGATGCCGGTACACCCACCGATATCATTGCGCGGCAATTTGCACGCTTCTTCGTCAAGTACATGCCGGGACATCCGCAGGCAGTCGTGATGAACGTGATCGGAGCCGGAGGGATGGTGGCGGCAGCGTCCCTTCAGTCCCGACAGCCGGCCGACGGCACTGTCATGGGCTTCCTTCAGCGCAACAATCTCTATATACCGTTGCTCGATCCACGGCAAAGCAGGTTCGACCCGCGCAAGGTGAAGTGGCTTGGCAGTCTGAACAAAGTCGATTACTGCATGGTTGCGATGACTCGTTCAGGCGTCACGACCGCCGACGATCTGTTTAAAAAGAAGATGTTCAGTGGCGCGACAGGGTTCTCCAACGAGGATCGGACCTTACCGGCGCTATTGAATGAGTATCTCGGCACGAAGATGAGCGTCGTACCGGGTTATACGGGACGAGGCGAAGTTTATCTCGCGATGCAACGTGGCGAAGTCGACGGTTGGGCGTCGACCGTCGACGGGTTGAAGCAGGGCGATCCTGTGAGGCTGCTCGCCAGTGGAAAGATGAAAGTGTTGCTGGAACTCGGCTGGAAAAGCCCGCCTGAGTTTCCCAATGTTCCAAACCTGAGCGCCTATATCACCAACCCGGAGGTGAAGGCGGTCTTCAATCTGTTCCTTCTTCCCTTCGCGGCGGGACGGCCCATTGCGGTGCCTGCCGGCGTGCCGCCCGATCGACTCGCGGCGTTGCGTTCAGCCTTCGCCAGGACGATTGCCGATCCCGGGTTCCAGTCGGCGATGACAAGCGCCGGATTTCCAATCGATCCGATCGACGGCGCGGCAGTGGAGCAGATTGTCGACAAGCTTTACGCGACACCCGCGCCGCAACTGGAAAGCGCACGCAAGCTCATCTTTAGTCCGGGTTGAAGAGCGCGGGAGCGCGCAGGTTTTGCATCTGATTCCGCGCGCTCCAGGTCGTCATTGAAATAGCCTCAAGTCGGGTAGGTCATACATCTGTCGGAGATGGATGACATTACATTAGTTAGGAATACGGATAAATGAAAATGGAAATAATCGATATTCATCCCCATATCGTTTCGAATGACACGGTCCGCTATCCGATTGCTCCGCAACATGGGCATCGCTCTGACTGGTCCGCCACGCGACCGGTGACATTCGAAAGAATGATCGCGGAGATGGACGAGGCGGGCGTGTCGAAGGCCGCAATCGTGCACTCCTCGACAACCTACGGTCATAACAACGCGTACGTTGCGGACAGCGTGGCGCAACAGCCGAAGCGATTCACGGGCGTCTATTCGTTCGATCTGCTGGCGGTCGACGCGCTGGCTACGTTCGACTACTGGCTGGCCCGTGGAATGGGCGGCATTCGACTTTTTACCGGCGGCGCGACCCATCAGGGGGACGGGCGCTGGCTCGTCGATCCGGCGACTTTCCCGATCTGGGAGCGTTGTGCGGAGATCGGCATGACGATGGTGGTCCAGACGACGCTTACTGGTGTTCCCATGGTGGCCGAGCTGGCTGCACGATTTCCGAACGTAAGGATCGCGGTCGATCACTGCGCGCGGCCGGTTCTCGAAGGCGGACCTCCATACGCCGCTTGTGCTGAATTGTTCGAACTGGCGAAATACGAGAACGTCTATATGAAGGTAACGCCTCGCACTTTCGACCTCGCGCAGGCAGCGCCGGGCGGAGCAGATGCGTTCTTTCCTCATCTCGTGAAAGTGTTCGGTGCCGATCATCTGGCATTTGGTTCGAACTACCCGGCGTCGGCGGGGCCGCTCAGGAAGTTGATCGATCAGGGGCACATCTGTTTTGCGTCGCTCAGCGATGTAGAACGTGCGTGGGTCTGGGGTCGTACGGCGAAAATTCTATATCCGGCGCTGGCGGATAAGGAGCGGTAATGGGTTGCAGATGCGGGCAGTGAAAAGAAAGAATTGTCGACCGACAGCCTCCGTGCGCTCTATTTGCATCCGCTGGTCCGTACTGAAACCGTGCTCGAAGTAACGAGGCTGACAGTGGCCGAATCCGGGATTTCGCTCGATTGACCGTCTGATACGATGCCTGATCTTTGCCTCCGGCCGCCTTACAGAGTGAGCCTGCTGGGCTTGCTCGCCAATCTGGATGACTCATGGAATTTTTCAACGATGCAACCTTGTTGGCAGCAGGTCATGCTCTGTCGACACTCTTACAGTTCCACCGTCTCATCTTTCTCGTGTTCGGCGTCGTGGTCGGACTCGCAATCGGACTGTTGCCAGGGATCGGCGGACTGACCGGCTTTGCATTGCTGGTGCCTTTCACGTACACGATGGACCCGTATGCTGCTTTTGCAATGTTGCTCGGCATGGCGTCAGTCATCACCACGTCGGACGTGATCCCCGCCGTGCTGTTCGGCGTACCGGGCCACGCCGCTTCGCAGGCAACCGTTCTCGACGGTCTGCCGATGACGAAGCGAGGCGAAGCTTCACGTGCGCTCAGCGCGTGCTACATGTCGTCGCTTCTGGGCGGACTGATCGGTGCGGTTATCCTCGGCGTCTCCTTGCCTCTGGTTCGACCATTCGTGCTGTCGATCGGTACTCCCGAGATGCTCGGACTCACTATTTTCGGCATCTCGATGGTTGCGTCATTGTCGGGTAACGCGCCGCTGAAAGGTATCGTCGCGGCATGTTTCGGCATTCTCATCGGCATGATCGGCACGAATGTCGAGACCGGGCAAATGCGTTGGACCGGCGACCTTCTTTATCTGCAGGACGGCATTCCACTGGTGCCGATCATTCTCGGGATCTTCGCATTGCCGGAGTTGTGCGAGCTCGCAATCCGGCGCACGGCGATTGCGCAGAACGTGCAGTTCAGTTCACGCGAAGGAATGCGGCAAGGGGTGGCCGATACGCTGAAAAACTGGTTCCTGGTTCTTCGTCTGGGCAGTCTTGGTGCTGCACTGGGTGCGATCCCCGGCATCACCGGAGCGGTAACGGACTGGATTGCTTATGGTCATGCAATGCAAACCTCGAAGGGCGCGAGAGAAACTTTTACGACGGGCGACGTACGCGGTGTGATTGCCCCGGAAGCCGCCAACAATGCACGAGAGGGCGGCAGCCTGGTGCCGATGCTGGCGTTCGGCGTGCCCGGCGGCGCAGCTCAGGCCATCTTGCTGGGCGCGATGATGGTGCATGGTTTCATACCCGGCCCGGACATGTTGACCAAGCATCTGGACCTGACCTATTCGATGGTCTGGTCGATTGCGCTCGCCAATATCTTCGGCGCTGGCCTGTGCTTTTTACTGAGCGGGCAATTCGCCAAAATATCGACGCTGCGCTACACACTTATTTTGCCGGTCATCATGCCCATCATTTACGTGGGCGCGTTCCAGGGCTCGCGTAGTTGGGGCGATCTCTTTGTCCTGCTGATTGCAGGCGTGATTGGCTGGATCATGAAGCGGATGAAATGGACCCGCCCGCCGCTGATTCTCGGTCTCGTTCTCGGCGTGCTGATGGAGCGCTACATGACCATCTCTTTCATGCGCTATGGCACCCACTGGTTATTGCGGCCGGGCGTGATGGTTCTGCTGATTCTTGCTGCAGCGATCTTTTTCAATCCCCTGTTCAAGCTGGTACGCAGCGGCGGACTGGCGCGGCTTAAGCCGAGTGGGAAAGTTGTTTTCAAGCTCGAAGATCTGACCTACGCGTTCTTCATCGGGGTGGGCATCTACATGCTGGTGAGCGCACAGGGCTGGCTCTTCATGGCAAGAATAGGACCGACAGTGGTAGCGGGCATCCTCGTCGTTGCCGCGACGCTCAGTCTGGCGAATAAGGTTCTCGTGGCGCCTCCTTCGGGAACGGCGCGCGCTGGCGGCATCCACATGGATGTAGCCAGCAGCAACGAAGAGGCCTTGCCGAACAGAACGGTGTTGCTGCGGGCAGCGAAATTCCTTGGGTGGTTTATCGCGTTTCTCGTTTGTATGGCTCTGATCGGCATGATCCCGACCATCCCGCTGATGATCGTGGCCTTCATGCGTGTCGAAGGGCGCGAGTCGTGGCGGCTTAGCCTGATTCTCGCGCTGTGCGTGACGGCCGTGGTGTACGGCATCTTCCAGCAGGTTATCCACATACCGTGGCCGAGCAGTTTGCTGGGACAGTATTTCCCAATGCTTGCGGCAGGCGGCGCGTAATGACTCCGGTGGTCGAATAGCGCGCGATGCAATGCGTGTTGCGCGCGCGTGAAATTAATCTTGGCATCGTTTCATTGGAAGAAGAGAACATGACGGACAAAAGACTTGAACCTGTCGATCCACAGAAGGCCAGCGAAGAGCAGCAGAAAGTGATGGCGAGGCTTGGAGAAGGCCGAGGGCGCATTCCGACGCCGTTCAATATCTGGCTGCACAATCCGCATCTCGCAGAAGGAATGGAAATCATCGGTACGCATGTCGATCACTCGCCGGTGCTTAGCGAAGCCGAGACAGAGGTCGCGATCCTCTCGACGGCGGTGTTCTGGAACGCGCCTTACGTGATCGCCAATCACCGTCGGCATGCGCTTAAATCCGGGATTCCGGAATCGGTGGTCACGGCGATTCTTGAAAAGCGACGGCCCGAATCGGTCGATGGACGGCTAGGCGTAGTGTGCGAAGCGGTAGCCGATATTCTCGCAGGCGGTGTGATAGACGATGCGCGATTCGCTCGTTATGCAGCCGAACTCGGCCGCCCGGTGATCGTCGAATTGCTGATTACCATAGGCTATTTCACCTCCGTTTCACTCGCGATGACGTTGCACGCGCTTGAGCCCAAAAACTGATCGGGCGCTTCGCGCCGGAGCTTCTCCTCTCCTGGCGCGAGGTTTTCCTGCCGGATATGTGTGCCCACGCTTTTACATCTGCATCTGTAAAAAAATCGATTCCTGAATGACATCCCCTCGCGATACAACGCCGCATGCAATCGATGCAGGCACCGGCATGTCGGCACTGATTGGCCGTGCGTCGTTCAGGCGCTTCATGACAGCGCGAGTCGGCTCCATCACTGCCCAGCAGATGATCTTGCTGGCGATCAGTTGGCATATGTATGACCTGACATCCAGCGCATGGGATCTGGGCCTCGTCGGCCTCTTCCAGTTTCTGCCAGGACTCGCGACGACGTTTGTCGCAGGCCACTGCGCCGATCGCATGCATCGCGGCCGGATCGTCGCAGTCTGTCTTGCCGCTCAGGCTGTCACAGCTTCGGTGCTCGCTGCAGCGACGGTTTCTCATGCCGTGACGCGCGACGTACTGCTCGGTCTGTCTCTTGTCCTCGGCGCCATCCGCCCGTTCCAGATGGCGGGGCAGCAGTCGTTGCTGCCGATGCTGGTTCCGCAATCGTTGCTCGCGCGTTCGATGGCGCTCAGCACGGTCGTCCAGCAAATTTGCGTAGTCGGCGGCCCGGCGTGGGGCGGTCTCCTGTTTGCAATCGGAGTCAACGCCGTTTACATCACATGTGCCGTGCTTTTCAGTGCGAGCGCGGTCATGTGCGCATTCGTCCGTTACGACTACGTGCCGCCGCCGCGCGAGCCGGCCACGGTTGAGTCGATCCTTGCCGGTCTGCGCTTCGTGTGGAGCAGCCCTCTCTTGCTCGGCGCTATCTCGCTTGATCTGTTCGCTGTTCTGTTTGGGGGCGCCACCGCTTTATTGCCGGTTTACGCGAGAGAGATTTTGCACGTTGGGCCGCAAGGGCTCGGTTTGCTGCGTTCCGCCCCGGCTGTGGGAGCGTTATGCGTCGGCCTGATTTTGTCTCGTCATGCGATTCGAAGCGGGGTCGGCAAAAAGCTGCTGGGCGCCGTCGCCGTTTACGGATTTTGCATCGGAGCGTTTGGTCTGTCCCGGTCGTTTCCCCTATCGCTCGTTCTGCTGGCTATCTCGGGCGCGGCCGATACGATCAGTGTCGTCGTGCGGCAGACGCTGGTTCAACTGGAAACGCCCGATCGCATGCGCGGGCGGGTTTCCGCTGTCAACACGCTGTTTATCGGCGCAAGCAATCAGCTTGGCGAATTCGAATCGGGCACGACCGCTACGGTGTTCGGCGTGATCGGCTCAGTCGTGCTCGGGGGATGTGCAACCATTTTTGTCAGCATCGCGTGGAGTCGTTTGTTCAAGCCGCTAGCCCAACGCGACAGCTTGCACTGAACGTAGCGAGCCGGGTGCCTGAGGTTTTTTGCAGCGGGCAATGAGCTACAACCACTGCGCCGCAACCACCGCGCGATTCATTGCTCAGACTCACTTTCCGCTCGCAACCCTTCAACGAACGCTTGCTGAAGGGTCGTGCCGAGCCAGTCGGTTCGCACCGTATATCCGACTGCGCGGCTCGCTTCGGGCAATTCCAGTTCCAGCGCGACCAGCTCGCGTCCAGGGTAGGCATCGTGAATCTGTGCGCGCGAGAGGAGCGTGAGGCAATCGCTTTCCATCAGCATGGCCAGCATCATCGCGAGCGAACTGGTTTCGAGGACCAGCGGCGGCTTGACAGGCAGTTGCGCAAAAATGGAGTCGATCACCGCGCGGCGCGGCACATTGTGCTGCGGCATCACCCAGTCGTGGTCGGCGAGATCGGGGAGTGCGACGCTCTTGCGTCTCGCCAGGCGATGCCCTTTGCGCACGGCCACGACGTAGGGGTCGGCGAATAGTTCGATTTCCTGTGCGACGCCGGCAAGGCGAGGCTCGCGTAAGCCGCCAATGATGAGGTCGAGTGTTCCGCTGCGCAATTCCCGCAGCAGATGGGCATGCGAGCCTTCCTCGACGGTGACGCGCGCGGCGGGGTAGCGCTCCCTCAACCGTTGAATGGCGCGCGCGACGAGGCGCGGCGGCAGCAGCGGCAACACGCCGATTGCCACCTTCCCTGTGAGTTGACCCCGCGCATACGCCAGCTCCTCTCCCGCTTGCGCGATCTCATGGAGCGCGAGACTCAGGCAGCGCGCGAATTCGATTCCCGCCACGTTCGCCGACACGCTATGCACCCGACGGCGATACAGCGACACGCCGACGTTCTGCTCGATTTGGCGTGCAGCGCGATGCACCGCCGGCTGTGAAATGCCCAGCGACAGCGCCGCCTCTGCCGCAGACCCCGTTTCGGCGATCGCGACGTGACAGCGAATCTGCCCGTCGGTCAGGCGTCGGCAGATTTTGGCCGCCTGCGCCTGTGCCGCCGCTGTCTGACCGAGCAGATTCGTCACGGCGCGCTCCATCTGATCGAGCATGCGGCGCACACGTCGCTGCAGAATCTGGCCTTCACCCGTTAATTCACTGCCCCCGAATCCGCGTTCGAGCAATTGACTGCCGAAGCTCGCTTCGAGCTTGCTGATGGCGACGCTGACCGCCGGCTGGGTACGCCCGGCAAGGAGCGCCGCCTGTCCGATTCCTCCCGCCTCGCACACCGCGTCGAACAGGAAAAGACGCCTCAAACGTGCCTGATCGTCGTCCTGCGATGCCTTTCCGACAGCCCCCATTATTCCTCCCGGCCGACCTCTCCAAAACCCTCAGCTTAACGTAAATTTATGAGCTGGGCCTCACTTCATATTGAGGTGTTTGACGTGATCGAGATTACATTAACGTTCATTCAAGCAGAACATTTTCAGTCAGGAGCACGTTCATGGCCGTTGTTGTCGACACGCACACTCACGCAATTTCCTCAGATAAACAGAGCTATCCGCTTGCGCCGGTCGGCGGTCACCAGTCCGAGTGGTCGGCGAAGCGCCCCGTCAGCTTCGAAGGGCTGCTTGCATCGCTGGACCAGGCGGGCATCGACCGGGCTGTGGTGGTGCAGGCGTCGACGGTTTACGGCAACGACAATAGTTATGTGGTCGAGGCGGTGCGCAATCACCCGGACCGATTCGTCGGCGTATTTTCGATCGACGTGCTGGCGGACGACGCCGTCTCGCAACTGCAGCGCTGGCTCGACGCAGGACTCGCCGGGCTGCGTCTGTTCACGACCGGCACGACGATGCCGGGGCAGGCGGGCTGGCTCGACGACGAGCGCTCGTTTCCCGTGTGGGAATACGCGCAGCGTCACAACGTGTCGATCTGCCTGCAGATGACCTCACAGGGCATTCCCGCACTTCTCAACATGCTCGCGCGCTTTCCGGATATCCGGGTGCTGCTCGACCACCTCGCACGTCCTGACCTGGCCGGTGGTCCTCCGTACGAAGCGGCCGCGCCGTTGTTCAGCCTCGCGTCGCATCAGGGCGTGTTTCTGAAGTTGACGAACCGGACGATTGCCGAAGCGGGGCGGGGCGCTTCGACGCCGGCCGCGTTTTTCCCGCGCGTGCTCGACGCGTTCGGCGCAAACCGGATTGCGTGGGGCTCGAATTTCCCGGCTGCCGAAGGTGCGTTGCCGCAACTGCTGGCCGAAGCCCGCGAAAGCCTTTCGATGCTGCCCGCCGACGCGCAGGAGGCGATCTTCGGCGGCACCGCGCTTGAGGTGTATCCCGCACTGGCCGCCTGAGCCGTCGACTTCGAATGCAACTGGAACACCCGATCATGAGCAATACGACGCAACCTGTGCGACTGAAGACTGCGCTGAAAACCTATCCGCACACGCGAGCGCTGAAAGCGGGCGAACTGACCGATCCCGCAGTCGAACTGCTGTTCGAGGAGATCGAACCCATTCACGGTGCGTTCGCACCGATGGCCCGCCGCCAGGCCTACGACGTGAGCGAACTGGCAATCGTCACGTACCTGCAGGCGAAAGCCTACGGCAAACCGCTCGTGCTCTTGCCCGCCGTCGTTGCGGCGCGTTTCCAGCAAGGCTGCATCATCTATAACGCGCAGCGCGCCAAACCGGATCTCGGCAATCTCGCTGGCAAGCGCGTCGGCGTGCGAGCTTACACGCAGACCACCGGCATGTGGGTGCGCGCGATTCTCGGTGAGACCTATGGGGTGCCGCTCGAAGAAGTCGACTGGGTGACGATCGAAGGCGGCCATCTGGAAGAGTATGCCGATCCCTCCTTCGTTCGTCGGGCGGCTGGCAAGCAATTATTGCCGATGCTACGCGCGGGTGAAATCGATGCCGCGATTCTCGGCAACGATCTTCCCGACGATCCCGAATTCAAACCGCTGATTGAAAATGCGGCGGCTGCCGATCGAGAGTGGTATGCATTGCATCACTATGTGCCGATCAACCATGTGGTGACGGTCACGAGCGAATTGGTGAATTCGAATCCGCAAGCCGTGCGCGCGGTGTACGACCTGCTGAAACGCGGTAAGGAATCGGTGGCCGCGGACAATGCAGGGAAACCGGATAAGCTGCTGTTCGGGTATGACGCGCTTCGCGGGCCGTTGGAAGAAACTCTGGCGTTCTGCGAGCAGCAGGGTCTGTTACCCCGCAAGCTGACCGTCGACGAAATCTTCGCCGACAGTATGGGTGTTCTGGGCGACGCTGCGCGCTAACGCTGCATTCGTCCGTTTTACGATTTTTGAGCGAATCCGAATTCGCCGTAGTCTGTCAAGGAGACACCATGAGCCTGCCCGGCAAATCCGCCGCCGCGAAACCGAGGGAACGTCGCCCGTTCTATCTCGACTTATCTTTCCAGGTGCTGGCTGGCATGGCGATCGGTGTCGCCACGGGTTACTTCTTTCCGAAGTTCGGCATCAACCTGCAGCCCGTTGGCGACGCCTTTATCCGCATCATCCAGATGCTGATTGGCCCGATCATTTTCTGCACCGTTTGCAGCGGCATTGCGGGCGTCAACGACTTCAAGAAGGTTGGCCGTGTCGCGATCAAGGCGCTGCTGTATTTCGAAGTCGTGACGTCGATCGCACTGGTGCTGGGCCTTGTGGTCGTCAATGTGCTGAAGCCCGGCGTTGGTATGAACGTTGACATTCACAGCGTGCATTCCGCGGCAGTGGATACGTACGTCGCCAGCGCGCATCACGTCATCACGACGAGCGAATTTCTGCTGAATGTGATTCCGCACACCGCGATCAGCGCGTTCGCGGGCGGTGATGTGCTTCAGGTGCTGTTCTTCTCGGTGCTGTTCGCGTTCGGTCTCGCGGCAATCGGCGAACGTGCGCAGCCTGCATTGAATCTGATCGAAGCAGTGTCGGGATCGCTGTTCTGGATCATTGGGCTGACGATGAAAATCGCTCCCCTCGCGGCATTCGGCGCCATTGCATTCACGGTAAGCAAATTCGGTTTCGGCACATTGCTCTCGCTCGGCAAGCTGGTGCTCGAGTTCTATTTGACCTGCTTACTGTTTCTTCTGCTGGTTCTGTGGCCGATCGCGAAAGTGAACGGTTTCAGTCTGCTGCGTCTGATGCGGTATATCGGTGCGGAGCTATTGCTCGTGATCGGCACGAGTTCGTCGGAAACCGTATTCCCGCAACTGATCGATAAGCTGGAACGACTTGGTTGCGAGAAATCGGTAGTGGGTCTGGTTCTGCCGACTGCCTACACGTTCAATCACGACGGTACGTGTCTGTATTTTGCTGCAGCGGCAGTGTTCCTCGCTCAGGCGACCAACACGCCGATGACCTGGCACGATCAACTGGTGCTGCTCGCCGTTCTGTTGCTGACGTCGAAGGGCGCAGCAGGCGTTTCGGGTGCCGCCATCGCAGTGCTTGCGGCGACGCTCACAGCGTCGAACACGATACCCGTCGAATCCATTGCGCTGATCCTCGGCATTCACAAGGCGATGTCCAGCGGATTCGTTTTTACCAACATCATCGGCAATAGCGTCGCCACGATCGTGGTGGCGAATTGGGAAAAGGCGCTCGACCGCGTCGCATTACACCGTGAGCTGAAAGCGGGCTTCAAGGCACCTTCATCGTCGCCGGCCCGCCTCAATCAGACGACCAGCGGACACGCAGGCAACTAGCAGCATCTTCTCGCAACGACGGTGGCATCGAAGATCCGATGCCACCGGCCTGAAACGACCGGAACAGGTATCCAGATCGATACGCGTAATTAGTTATACGTATCGTGGGGAGAACTTTGTCCACCGTATCCTGCTTTATAAAAAATATATTGGAGACACTTGATGAAAGCAAAGGTTTGGAAAAGCATTGGCGTCGGGCTCTCGCTTGCTTCTGGCGCAGTTCCCGCATATTCGCAAAGCAGCGTGCAGATCTACGGGACCGCAGACGGTGGCGTCCGTTATCAGACGAATGCGGCAAAGGGCGGCGGCTCAGTGGTGACGATGAACTCGAACGGCTATTACAGTTCGAACAAGCTCGGTTTTCTGGGTAGAGAAGATCTGGGTGACGGCTGGAATGCTCACTTTCGCCTCGAAAGCGGTTTCAACCTCGGCAATGGTCAACTGGATAATACGACGGGCGTTCTGTTCAACCGGCAGTCGTACGTGGGTATTGGACATGAAAAATACGGGATACTCGATCTCGGACGCCAATACACGATTTCGCACGACATCATCAGCATTTACGATCCGTTCGGCTTTCACTTCACGCCGATCCTGCCGTTGACCACTGCATCTGACGGCACCCGCAACAACAATTCCATCAAGTACAAGAACAACTTCGGGCCGTTGCTGTTCGAAGTGGACAACTCGTTCGGCGGTGTGCCTGGCAATTTCAGCAGTGGAGCAACGCGCTCCGTCGGTATGAGCTACGAAATGGGCCCGGCCGACATCGGCGGAGTGTATGGACACCGCAATATTCTGACCGGCACCGCTTATCTCAGCGACAGCTATTACATGGCTGGCGCGGGCTACAGAATCGGCCCGGTGCGTCTGTCCGGCGGTTTCATGTCCGAAGACCTGCAAAACCCCACTACACCGCATCAGGTCACCAACAACGCGTTCGGCGGTCTGTCGTGGACCATCAGGCCCGATGTGATTTTCAACGGTGGCTATTACCAGACCACCGTGTCGACCGACAAGGCGAGCCGCCGCGGCCTGTCGATTATCTCGCTCGCCTATTTGCTCTCCAAGCGCACGACGTTGTACGGAGAGGTCGACTACACGACGTACAAACATGCAGTTGTCAGCACGCTCAACCCGACCGGTTCGTCAAGCCAGACGGCAGTGACCGTCGGTATCGACGTGCTGTTCTAGCCAAAGACCGGACACCTAGCCAGACGCGCGTGAGCGATGCACGCGCTGAATTTCAGGAGCCAGAATGATCATCGATATCCATGGGCATTACACGACTGCACCCAAAGCGCTGGAGAACTGGCGCAACAGACAGGTCGCCGCGATCGGTCAGCCGTCGCTCAGTCCGAATCCTTCCGAACTGAAGATCAGCGACGACGAACTGCGTGAATCGATCGAGACCAACCAGTTGCGCCTGATGCGCGAGCGCGGCCTCGATCTCACCATCTTCAGTCCGCGTGCGAGTTTCATGGCGCACCATATCGGCGATGTCGAAGTGTCGAGCACATGGGCGGCAATTTGCAATGAGTTGTGCTATCGCGTGAGCCAGCTGTTTCCGCAGCATTTCATTCCTGCCGCCATGCTGCCGCAGAGTCCGGGAGTCGATACCGCGACGTGCATTCCAGAGCTGGTGAAATGCGTCGAGCAGTTCGGCAATGTCGCGATCAATCTGAATCCCGATCCATCGGGCGGTCACTGGACCAGCCCGCCGCTCTCCGACCGCTACTGGTATCCGATCTACGAGAAGATGGTGGAGTACGACCTGCCTGCAATGATTCACGTCAGCACAAGCTGCAATGCGTGTTTCCATACCACCGGCGCGCACTATCTCAATGCGGACACCACAGCTTTCATGCAGTGTCTGACCTCGGACCTGTTCCACGATTTCCCCACGCTGCGCTTCGTGATTCCGCACGGCGGCGGTGCGGTGCCCTATCACTGGGGACGCTTTCGCGGTCTTGCGCAGGAAATGAAAAAGCCGCCGCTGGAAGATCATCTGCTCAATAACATTTTCTTCGACACCTGCGTTTATCACCAGCCCGGCATCAATTTGCTGACGGAAGTCATTCCCGTCGACAACATTCTGTTCGCGAGCGAAATGATCGGCGCCGTGCGCGGCATCGATCCGTACACGCAGCATTATTTCGACGATACGAAGCGCTATATCGAAGCCGCCGACATGCAGCCCGAGCAGCGCTACAAGATTTACGAAGGCAACGCGCGCCGGGTTTATCCACGGCTGGACGCCGCGCTGATTGCACAAGGACGTTGAACATGTACGAACTGGGCGTGGTTTATCGCAACATCTCGCGCGCGGACAGTCGTGTCGCGGAGGCACTCGGCGCACTGGGCAGCGCGACCGTGCACGAGGCAATGGGCCGGACCGGATTGTTCAAGCCGTATATGCGGCCGATCTATTCCGGCGCGATTGCATCGGGCACGGCGGTGACCGTGTTATTGCATCCCGGCGATAACTGGATGCTGCACGTCGCTGCCGAACAGATTCAACCGGGCGACCTCGTGGTCGCCGCCATCACCGCCGATTGCACGGACGGCTATTTCGGCGACCTGCTTGCCACCAGCTTC
The DNA here is from genome assembly GCF_050435665.1 of Paraburkholderia sp. GAS333. Classification (NCBI taxonomy): domain Bacteria; kingdom Pseudomonadati; phylum Pseudomonadota; class Betaproteobacteria; order Burkholderiales; family Burkholderiaceae; genus Paraburkholderia; species Paraburkholderia sp. GAS333. The sequence continues at coordinate 410,649 of NZ_JBNDKS010000006.1, read as the reverse complement.
AAGGCGCGTGGCGCGCGAGGTCTCGTTATCGATGCAGGCGTGCGCGACGTCAGCGTGCTCGCCGACATGAATTTCCCGGTGTGGAGTAAGGCGATTTCGTCGAAGGGGACGATCAAGGCGACCCTCGGTTCGGTCAACGTGCCGGTGGTATGCGCGGGCGCGCTGGTCGTGCCGGGCGATGTCGTCGTCGCGGATCAGGATGGCGTCGTCGTGGTGCCGCAGGCAATGGCGGCGCGAACGCTCGAAAGCGCCAGCGCGCGCGAGGCGAACGAAGGGCAGAAGCGCGCGAGGCTAGCGTCGGGCGTTCTGGGGCTCGACATGTATCAGATGCGTGAGCCGTTGGACAAACTGGGGCTTCGCTATATCGATTGACGACGTCCACGAGTCGACTCACGGCATGCGCCAAGCCCATAAGCCACGCCGCTCAATGAATAATAAAGAGGACATTGGAGACATGACTGGCCGACGTAAGTTTCTCAAAGAGGCGCTCGTCACCGGCACGGCAGCGGTGCTGGCAAAACCGGGCGCGAGCGCTGCGCAGTCTGCCACTGACAAAGCGCCCGACGTCGAGCGTCCGCATCCGGCGCTGATCGCGGCCGAAACCCAGGCGCCGTCGTTGATGGAAGCACCGGCGGCCGACGCGGCGCACATCGGCAACCCCGGTTCGGATTTGATGGTGGACCTGCTGCGAATCGCAGGTATCGACTACGTGGCCGCGATGCCTGGTTCGACCTTTCGCGGCATTCACGAATCGATCGTCAATTACGCGGGCGACGTGCATCCGCAATTGATCGTTTGCACGCACGAGGAGGCGTCTGCCGCGATTGCGCATGGCTATGCCAAGGTCGCGGGCAAGCCGATGGCGTGCCTGGTTCATAGCACGGTGGGTCTGCAACACGCGTCGATGGCGATCTACAACGCGTGGTGCGACCGGGTGCCGATGATGGTGCTGGCAGGCAATATCGCCGACGCAACGAAGCGCCGTCCCGGCGTGGAGTGGTATCACACCGCGCAGGATCTCGGCGCGCTCGTGCGCGACTACACGAAGTGGGACGACTATCCGATGTCGCTTCAGCACTATGCCGAGTCGTTCATGCGCGCATACACGATGTCGGTCACGCCGCCGATGGAGCCGGTGCTGATCGTCGCCGATACCGAATTGCAGGAACAGCCGATCGCCGATCCGCGCGATATTCGCGTGCCGCCGCTGCGCGTAGCGACACCGCCGGTTGCCAGCGGCGAAGCACTGGCGACCGCAGCCGCCATGCTGTGTGGTGCAAAGACACCTGTCATCGTGGCCGATCGGGCTGTCAGGACGCAGGCGGCGATGGACACGCTGGTCAGGATCGCCGAGTCGCTCAACGCGCCGGTCGTCGATCAGCTCGGGCGCATGAATTTCCCGACCGGTCACTACCTCAATCACACGTCGCGACAAGCGAAGCTGCTTGCGCAGGCGGACGTGATTCTCGCGCTCGAAGTGGGCGACGTCTGGGGGTTGACCGGCACCGTGCCCGATACGATCGAGCGCCCGTCGAAACCGCGTGGTCACGGCGATGCCAGGGTCGTCAGCATCTCGACGGCTTATCTGTACGGTAAGTCGAATATGCAGGATTCAGAACGATATTCCGCACCGGCACTCGCTATTGCCGGCGATGCCGAAGCATCGTTGCCCGGCTTGCTTCACGCGGTGCTCGCGGCCATCACACCCGCGCAAAGCGAGATCGTTGCCGCACGCGAGCAGCCGATGAAACTCGCGTTCGCGGAAATGCGCAACAACGCGCGCGAAGCCGCGACGCGTGCGTGGGATGCCAGTCCAATCAGTACCGCGCGCTTGTGTCAGGAAGTCTGGAACGTGATCCGTCACGAGGACTGGGCAATGGTGTCGCCGCCCAACCCGATCAGTATGTGGCCGCTGCGGCTGTGGGACTTCACGAAGACTTACCAGTTCATTGGCTCGGGCGGCGGCTATGGAGTGGGTTACGGCGCGCCCGCGGCGGTGGGCGCTGCACTTGCCCATCGCGACGCGGGCCGCATCGCGGTCAATATCCAGACCGACGGCGATCTGATGGTGCTGCCCGGCGCGCTCTGGACGGCGGCCCATCACGCGTTGCCGTTGCTGACGGTGATGCACAACAACCGGGCGTGGCATCAGGAGACCATGCACATCCAGCGCATGGCGAGCCGTCGGGACCGGCATCCCGAAAGAGGGACGATGGGCACGCTGCTTCAGGACCCGCCGATCGACTTTGCCGCGCTGGCGAAAAGCATGGGGATGTGGGCGGAAGGGCCAGTATCGGAACCTGGCGAACTCGGGCCGGCACTCGCGCGGGCGATGTCTCAAGTGAAGAGCGGCAAGCCTGCGCTCGTCGATGTGCTAACTCAACCCAGGTGATGGAGCGGGAAATGAAGGCTCATTCGCGATTGACCGCGCATCTTGTGACACTCGTCGCTGCGGCGTCATGCATCGCATGGTCGAATTCGTCGTATGCGGATGCTGGCGCCGAAATCGACACTGGTCGCGCGCTGTACATGCAGAAGGGCTGCTACGAATGTCACGGCACATTCGGGCAAGGCAGTATTACGACCGGACCGGCACTCGCACCTCATCCGATACCACTGCCGGCCATGCAGGCCTACGTTCACGACCCGAAGGGGCAGATGCCGGTTTTCAGCCGAAAGATTCTCTCGGACGACGAGATTTCACGTATTCACGCGTACCTCGTGTCGATTCCACCAAGTCCTTCGGCTGACAGTATCGCGTTGTTGAGCAACGGCGCACCGTCGACGCCGGAAGCTGCGATGCCACCCGAACACGGTGCGGCCATCTACCGTGCAAACTGTGCCGCCTGTCATGGGCAAACCGGCGAGGGTGGAGTCGGGCCGGCATTGACCGGTATGTCGAGCCGTCGTCAGATGGCGGATATCGAAGCGCGTATTCGGGAACCGTCGGGCAGCATCATGCCGAAGCTGTTCCCAAATACGCTTAGCGCGGCGGACGTGCGCGATGTCGCACGATACGTGGCATCGATGAAGAGTGCCGAGTAGGGCGACAGATTGGCTGCCGGAGGACGAACGTCCAGTCGGACTTTTTCGCGCAAAATTTGCCGGATGTTCTATTCGGAGGTTGGTCATTTCCGCGGCGATTCGTGCCCCTCTGAAATGCCTTGTAGCGCCGTTAAAGTTCGTAACGAAAGGGCAATAAATAAGCAATTACCCTATTGGAGGTAACCCTTATACTGGCTTCATTGGTTAAGCAGACGAACGTCTCTTACGCAAACTTCTGGAGCTGAAAAATGACATTGCTGAGCAAAGCTGTTGCCGTCGCGATCATCGCGATTCCCGCGTTCTCGTACGCTCAGTCCACCCCGAACGTCACGCGTGCGCAGGTTCGCACCGAACTCGCGCAACTCGAAAAGGCAGGCTACAACCCGAACGTCGACGAAGAGTATCCGCGCGACGTGCAGCGCGCCGAGGCAATTGTGGCGGCTCAGAAAGGCGATGTCAGCGGCTATGGTTCGGACCTGGCCGGTACGACACAGTCGCGGCAGTAAGCAGCTGGATTTTGTTGACGTAACCTGAAGCACTTCGGGTTACGTGCAACGATCTCGACGATTCAGTCGAGCACACGGTATTCAAAGTGGGAGCAGAAAATCCAGGCCTGACTGGCTGGATTTAAACGAGGATCGCGCTTGCGATCTCGTGGAGAAATGGTGGCAGGGGAAGAAGGATTCGAACCTTCGAATGCCGGAATCAAAATCCGGTGCCTTAGGCCAACTTGGCGACTCCCCTACGCGAGGACCGAAACTATAACCAAAAAATTGGCAGAAGCCAATCCCCTCGCAAAATTTTTTTCGACACGCCGCTCTTGTGGGATGACGCGAGCGATTTTCAGCGGCGAGTGCCATCGCTACGAAGACACCCGCCGATCTGAACGAAGCCAGCGAGACGGCAATTGCCGCGTCGCTGGAAAGCCTTAATTACCGTTCGTGCCGTTAAACGTGACCATTTCAATCCAGTTCGCGCCCTTGCCAACCGGATACTGTCCGATTGCCGTGAGCTTGCCGGTCTTGCCGTCGATGCGATAAGCGCTCAGATTCGTCGACAGTTGGCCGACTGCAAGCAGGTACTTGCCCGACGGATCGATATTGAATCCGCGCGGCTGCTTTTCGGTGTCGTACGTAGCAAAGCGCGTCAGCTTGCCCGTTGATGTGTTCACCTTGTACGCCGACAGCGTGCTCGACGTGCGCTCGGACACGTACAGGAAGCGGCCGTCCGGCGTCAGATGAAGATCGGCTCCCCACGGCGTCGCTGCGCCGAAGTTGGGCGGCAGCACGGAGGCTGTGTCGATCGGCTTGACGGTGTCGTGAGCGGCATCGAAAGCGAGCACGTGCACCTTGCCGTCGAGTTCGTCGATGAGGTACGTGAAGCGATGATCCGGCGAAAACACGAAGTGACGCGGACCCGATTTCGGCGGAAGCGAATAGGCAGGCGCGGCGTCTTCAGTGAGCTGTCCATTCGACGCGTCGAATTTCAGGCGCAGCCACGCGTCCGAACCGAGCACCGACGCGAACACGTAACGGTTGTCGGGAGCAGGGCGGATTGCGTGGGCCATCGGCCCGGTCTTGATGGTTTGCTGCACGTTGCCAACGACACCGTTCGTGCCGATGCTGTTCACCGCGAGCATGTTGCCGCCGTACGACGCGGAAAACAGATAGCGGCCGGTGGCATCGGTCGAGATATACGCCATGCTTTCAGCAAGCGGCGATTTGCCAAGCTCGATCAGGCGGCCGTCGAGCGGATTGACCGCGAAGCTCACCACGCGATACGGCTTCGAGCGCACACCGGCATAAAGCCGCAGATGGTCCGGCGAAAACGCCATCGGCATTACCGTTCCGCCGACGTTCACGGTTTCCACCGGCGCAAGCGAGCCGTTCGACTCGTCGACGCTGAACACCGAAATATCCTGGCTATCCGCGTTCGACACGTACGCGTACGTCGCGGCCTGTGAGACGCCGGTAATCGAAACACCGGCACACAGCATTGCGATTGCGCCCACCACGCGTTTAACGTTCATATTCATTTCTCCGTTTATCGATAGTTCTATTTCTCTCGTGTCCAGATTCCAGGCGGACTCTGGACAATAAGACTGTCGGCCGTCGCACCTGTCAGTGCGTAGCGAGCCGGAATGCCGAGACGGCGTGCGTCATCGACTGAGCCTGCTCTTCGAGCGCGCTTGCCGCCGCGGCGGCTTCCTCGACGAGCGCGGCATTCTGTTGCGTGACCTGATCCATCTGCGTGACGGCCTGGCCGACCTGTTCGATGCCCGCGCTCTGCTCGATGGTCGCGGCCTTGATTTCATTCATCAGCGTGGCGACGCCGCGCACCGCGTGGACGATCTGCTTCATCGACTCGCCGGCCTGCGTGACAAGGCTGCTGCCGTTCGCCACGTCCTCGACCGATGCGCCGATCAGCGCCTTGATCTCGCGGGCGGCGTCTGCGCTGCGCAGCGACAGGCTGCGAACCTCGTTCGCGACCACGGCGAAACCGCGTCCCTGTTCGCCCGCGCGCGCCGATTCGACCGCCGCGTTCAACGCCAGAATATTGGTCTGGAACGCAATACTGTCGATCATCCCCGTGATCTCGGAAATCTTGCGCGAGCTTTGGGTGATCGTGTTCATGGTCTGGATGGCTCGCTCGACGACCGTGCCGCCGCCCTCGGCGACGTCGGCTGCGTCGGTCGCCTGGCGGCTGGCCTGCTGCGCGTTGTCCGCGTTCTGTTTAACGGTGGAGGTCAACTGCTCCATGCTGGCCGCCGTCTCTTCCAGTGCGGCGGATTGCTGTTCCGTGCGGCTGGACAGATCGAGATTGCCTGCCGCGATTTCACGCGCGCCGCCGTGAATCGCTTCGCAACTGTTGCGCACGTTCGCCACCGTCTGCGACAAGCCGCGCTGCATCCGCTGCATGGCCGCGAAAAGCTGGCCGATTTCGTTGGCGCTCGCGGCGGGAATGCGCGCGGTCAGGTCGTTCGCCGCGATCTGGTCGAGCAGGTTGGTCGCCTCGCTCAGCGGCGCGGTCACAATCCGCTTCAACGCGAAGTGCGACGCGACGATGAGCGCGAGAGCGGCGCACACACCGACAACGACGAGACTGATGACCCACGAATACTCCTGATCGTCCTGGGTAATCGCGTCGTTGGACAACGAACTGGCCAGGCTCTGGAATTTCTCGACGCTCGCTGAATACGCCGCGCCGTTCGCGGTAATTTCGCGGTCGTTGATCGCCGCGTACGCGTTGGTGTCGCCGGCACGCAGCGCGTCGGCGGCCTTTTTCAGCGTTTGTGCGAGTTGGGTCGACGAGTCGATCAACTGCTGCTTCAGTGCGTCGTCGATGCCTTTGAACGCAGCGGCATTCTGGAATGCGGTGGTTTCAGCGGCCGCACGATTGATGGTCGTCCCGGCGCTCTTCAACGCGGAGTCGCGGGTCGCTTCGTCGTTGCGCTCCTTGAGCGCGGAGTAAGCGCGAGTCAACGCGGCGCGGCTGCGGGTGGAATCCTTGTAGCCGTCGTTGACGAGGATTTCCTGGGTGGCGATCTGATGGACGCGATTCAGATTCTCGTTCGCTCGACTGAGCGCGGCGATGCCGACCGCACCTCCGAGCAGAATCATCACGGCAAAGATCAGGAAAACTGCGAGGAGACTGGTTCGAACCGAGACGTTTCTCATGCCGCTTTGAATCCGGGAGTTGTACGATGACTACTTTAACGGCAGATTACACGAACTCTTTAAGAATAGATTTGCTGAAGATCGCTGCAATCAGGGCGATCGCAACCATCTTTCGGGTCAAATGAGCCTGTTGCCGAACGGTTACGCAACAGACTCATCTGACCTCTGCGTTGACGGCTTATTTGGCCGCCAGCTTGCGCGCCTTGGCGGCGTCGCTCGCAGTCACGGCCGGCGCATGATTCGACCAGCCGCTGCGCACGAACGTGGCGAGTTGCGCGACTTCATCGTCGTTCAGGCGATACGCGAAGCCCGGCATCGGCAGCACTGAAGGCGCCTTCGCCGTCGAAGGCGTTTGCGCGCCCGCGAGAATGACGTGCAGCAGGCCCGCCGGGTCCTTCGCATTGACGACCGTCGCGCCGTCCAGATGCGGGAACACGCGCGGCGCTCCCTTGCCGTTCACGAAGTGACACGCGGCGCAGTTGTCGACGTAAAGACGCTCGCCCAAGGTCAATTCGCGGGCCGCCGTCAGTTTCGCCGTCGTCGCATCGGGCGCGGACGCGGACGTGGCCACCGGCTCCGCGTGCGCGGTCGCAGACGCGGGCAACGACTTCAGATACGCGGCAATCGCATTCACGTCGCTGTCCGTCATATGCGACGTGCTGTTGTAGACGACCGAGGTCATCTCGCCCGCGACGGCTGCCTTGCTGTTGCGTCCGGTCTGCAGATAGTCGACGACGTCCTGCTGGGTCCAGTGGGCCATCCCGCGCAGTGACGGCACGGTCCAGCCGTTCAGATCGCCGCCCGCGAGAAAGCTCGCGTCCGAGCCGTCGAAGGCCTTCTCGTTCATCGCGACGCCGCGCGGCGTATGGCAACTGCCGCAATGGCCGAGGCTTTCGACGAGGTACGCGCCGCGGCGAACCTGTTCGGTCGCGCCGTCGGGCGCGGCAAACGGCTTGTTCGGCGTGAACGCGAAGTTCCACAGCGCCATGCCCCAGCGCAGGTTGAACGGGAAGCTCAGGCTGGTGACCGGCGCCGCTTCGTCGACCGGCGCGACACCCTTCATGAAGTACGTGTACAGAGCATGGACGTCCGCGTCCGAGATCTTCACGTAATCCGGGTAGGGCATGGCGGGGTAGAGTCGCGCGCCGTCCGAGCGGATGCCTTTGCGAATCGCGTCGGCGAATTGCTGCTCGGTGTAGTTGCCGATGCCGTTACGCTGACTCGGCGTGATGTTCGTCGAGTAGATCGTGCCGAGTCCGCTTACGATCGGAAGGCCGCCCGCGAACGGCTTCTTGCCCGCCGCGCTGTGACATGCCATGCAATCGCCGGCGCGGGCCAGATACTCGCCGTGCTTGATCAACGCGGCGTCCTGTTCCGCGGACTGCGCGAACGCGAACGTCGGTGCGAGCGTCGCGCCTGCCGTGACCAGCAGTGCCGAGCCCAGAAGAGCTTTGAGTGTTTTGATTGCCGTCATGCTTGCACCAGCGGGCCGGGATTCTTGAGGTACTGTTCCTTGATCGCGCGAGCCGCAAAAATGGTAATTGCGCCGATCGTCGCCGTCGGGTTCGCCTGGAAGTTCTGCGGGAACGCGTTGCCGCCCGGCACGAAGACGTTGTGCACGTCCCAGCTTTGCAGGTACTTGTTCAGCGCGCTGGTTTCCGGCGAGTCGCCCATCACCGCGCCGCCGACGTTGTGCGTCGACACATACTTCGTGATGTCCCAGTGCGAATCGAGCGACAGGAAGCTCTCCGAGTAGCTGTCCGGATTCAGTTCCTTCGTGACGTCGAGCACGATCTTGCGCAGATGCTGCTGCAATTTCAGTTCGTTCTGCTTCCAGTCGAACGTGATGCGCAGCAGCGGCTGGCCCCACGGGTCTTTATAGGTCGGGTCGAGGTCGACGTAATGATCGCGATACGACATGCAGCTCGTGGTGATGCTGATTCGCATCGAGTGGCCGTACCAGTCCTGCATGCCTTCTTTCCAGCCCTTGCCCCAGGCGGGCGTGCCGTGGGGAAGCGCAGTGCCGATCGGCGCGCCCGACGATTGCGCGCTCTGGATCTTCGCTCCGCCGATCACGCCAAGGCTCGGGCCGTCGAAGTTGCCCGGCGAGATGTCGTTAAAGAGACGCCCGGTCGCGCCGGCCGTCGCAAACGGATTGAAGTTCTTGTCCTTGAAGAACAGGGTCGCGCCGCCGTTGCTGAGAAACGCATAGTTGCGGCCGACCACGCCCTTGCCGCTAACCGGGTCGTACGGCTTGCCGATGCCCGACAGCAGCATCAGGCGCACGTTGACGAACTGGAAGCCCGCCAGCACGACGATTTTCGCCGGCTGGAACACTTCGTTGCCGTGCTCGTCGGCGTAGGTCACGCCCTTCGCCGTTTTGCCGTCCGCGTGCATATCGACACGCAGCACGTTCGCCTTCACGCGATAGTCGAAGTTGTCCATCCGCTTCAGCGCGTCGAGCACGGCCGTTTGCGGCGATGCCTTCGAGAAGTTCAGGCACGGATACTTGCTGCAATAGCCGCAGTAGTTGCACGGTGCGATCTGGTTGCCGTACGGATTCGTCCAGGCGCGCGACACGTTCGCCGACGGATTCGGGAACGGGTGATAGCCGAGCTTGCGCGCGGCGGCGTCGAACATCGACGTATTGAGCGTGTCTTCGAGCGGCGGCAGCGGGTGCGGATTCGAGCGCGGTCCCTCGAAAGGATCGCCGCCTTCCTGGATTTTGCCGCGCAGGTTGCCGGTGGTGCCCGACAGGCCGCAGACCTTTTCGAAGAAGTCGTAGTACGGCTCCATTTCGTCCCAGGTGAACGGGAAGTCCTGCACCTGCATGCCCGCTTCGAGTTGACCCGGCTTGTACGCCTGGTCGGCGTAGGTCTTGAGCTTGAGGTCGGTCGGGGTCGGGCGGATCAGCACGCCGGTCCAGTGAAGCCCCGATCCGCCGACGCCGGTGCCGGGCACGAACGCGCCCCACTTGCGGGTGGGCAGCGCGGTGTCGCTGGCCGAGTGGCGCACGGTCAGCGCGCCGTCGCGCGGCGTGACCATGATCTTGTTGCGTACGCCGTACGCGTACTGGTCGGCGGGCTTCGGATAGGCGAAGTCGGCGTTGCTGCGATCTTCGCCGCGTTCGAGCGCGCGCACCTTCAGGCCCGCCTGAGCCAACTCGATGCTCATCAGCGAACCGGCCCAGCCGAGACCGACGACGACGACGTCGACTGCGTCATTGGTGATTTTTGCCACGATGTACCTTGTTGAAGCTGGTGAAGTCCGTTGCCGGCTTACGCGCGCATGCCCGTCAGGCTGACGGGGCCGAGCGGATACTTGACGTTGTGCTGCATGACCCATTCGAGGTAGCTTGCACGCGCGCCCGGAAAGCCGATGGCGATCCACGCTTTCATGCCTTTGTTGCCGCCGTAAATCGGGTCCGACAGATAGCCGTTCTTCGTATCGGACAGCAACTCCGCGAAGAACTGGCTGGCTTTCAACGCGTCTTCGCCGAGGTTCGCGAAGTTGACCTCGTTGCTTTGCAGCGAGCCGAGCGCGGCGTCCTTGCCGGCGGTGTCGAGATCGCTGAAGCGCTTGCCGTGCTGGCGCATGCACCATGCGTCCGTGGCCTTGATGCCACGCTGGAAAATCTGCTGCGGCGTGTACGGCAACTGGTAGCCGAGCGTCGCGGGTGCGTGGACGTCGAACGGACCTTGCAGATATACGTCGTGGCCCAACTCGCCGCGCAATTGCTGGTCGAGAAACACCGGGACGTTGGTTTCGAGTGCGCCGGGGCCGCGGCCGTCAGCGGGAATCAACCGGTCGCACGCGGCGAGGATGAACGACCACTCGCTGGCAGAGAAGAATTCGGGCGTGTAGCTGGCAAGATCGGGGGCCGCCATTTCGGCAGCCTCGGGGGCGCTGAGCGTGTGGACGGCGATGCCCAGGGCGGGAAGGCCGACCAACGCCGACAGCAAAAATTTTCGCCTGGAGGCGCTGGTTACCATCGACATAGTGAGGAATGCTCGTGGAGACAGAAACAATGCAGGGACGCACTGAAATGCAAAATTCGCTGTGCGCTGCGCACCGTAAAAAGGGCGGCGCGAGCGACATCGAGTGCTGTTTGGTGTGTCAGGCGATTCAGAAGCAAAGGGAGAGTCAATCGCTGCGCTGAAACAGACTGCGTCGCAGCAGAAGCGGGCTTGCGAACAACGTGGATACTGCGAGGTTGGTCGTCAGCCGCCGATCTTCACGGGGCGCTCAGTCCTGATTTGCTTAGCTGGACCACCTGGCCGCCTCAGCTTTCGGACCGCATTATATACGGGTTTCTACTATATGGTCAGTCATCGTATAAATGCGACGTTTATAACGATGAATGCGCGAAAGCAGCCCGTTCTTTATTGAAAAGGCTGCCGTTTTTATTTGATCGTGATATGAGATGTCGTACATCAACCGTCGCCAAACGCGAGCTTTAAATCTCCTTCAACAGCGTATCGGCGACCCGGATGCTGAGCGCCGCGCCCGTCAACGTTGGGTTGACGCACCCGACCGCAGGCATGACGCTGCATCCGGCAATGAACAGATTCTGGTGATCGTGCGCGCGGCAATCGGCATCGACCACCGAGTTTCGCGGATCGCTACCCATGATCGTCGTGCCCATGATGTGCTGACGGTTCTGGTGATTCACATCGGTAGCGGTCACGTCCGCGTTCAGGAAGCTCGCCATCCGCTGCAAATCCTTGACCGCGAAATCCCGTCCGGCATTCCAGTAATCGTCGACGCTGTAGTAGATGGACGGCACCGGCAAGCCCAGCGCATCGGTCTTGGTCTTGCTGGGCGTCACGCGATTCTGCGGCAGCGGCAACATTTCGAAGTCGACGGCCCAGTTCATATCGCGCGCGGAATGCAGGCGGATCTGTTCGTCAAGCTTGCTGCCCAGCACACCTTTTGCGATCAGCTTCGACGTGAGTTGCGCGGTCGGGACGGTATTGCGCACCTTGGTTTTATAGCTAGGGAAGTCCTTGCGGAACGCGCCGTCGCGATAGTTCATGTAGATCAGCAATTCGGTCGGCCCCTGACCCGGCCACATGTCTTCGCGCGCAAACATGCTCATGCTGATGCCGGTGTTGTCCATCAGGTTGCGGCCAACCATATCGGACGAGTTCGCGACGCCGTTCGGATAGTCGGCGGAGGTGGACATCAACAGCAGCTTGGGCGACTCGATCGCATGCGCGGCCAGCACGAAATAACGCGCGGTCAGCCGATGTGACGTGCCGTCCGGCTGCTTGTACAGAATCGCGCTGATCTTCTTGTCGGCGCCAACTTCGATGTGATACACCACCGCGCTTTCGAGCACTTTCGCGCCGTGTTTTTCGGCGTCGTCGATATGCATCGAGCCGTCGTACTTCGCGCCGATCGGGCACACCGGGTTGCAATTGTTGTTGCCCGCGCAAACCGGCCGGTTGCCGTAAGGACGGGTGGCGCGGCCATTCGGCTCGCTGATCGGATGGTAGCCGCCCGCGCCGAGCAATTCGGTCGCGCGATTGAAGAAGTAGCTGTTCGGCAGACCCTTCATCGGATACGGCTTGCTGCGCGGCGGGAAGGGTGCGCCGCCGTTGCCGCCCTGGTCCTCATCGTCGACGCCGCTGACGCCCAGCGCGTATTCCGCGCGGCTGTAGTACGGCTCGAGTTCGTCGTAGGTGAAAGGCCAGTCGCGGCCTCGACCGTAGAGCGTCTGGAGTTTGAAATCGTTCGGGATCATGCGCCACAGCGCCGAGCCGAAGTGCCAGGTCGTACCGCCGACAACCCGCAGATAAGCGGTTTTATACGGCACCGGGCCGGTCTGCTGCAGATAGTCGCCGTACGTGGACGGCGCATAAGGCATGCTCGGAAAAGGCGATCCGCCGCCTTGCAGCTTCATGTTCGCCAGCGACAGTTTGACCGGCGCATTGCGGAAGGTCTCGACGACATCCGCGCGTTTCACACGCGGGCCCGCCTCCAGAACGATGACCGATTTTCCTTCGCGGGCCAGCGAGCTCGCGACGAGTCCACCCATCACTCCCGATCCGATCACGATCACGTCTGCGTCGAAATTGCTCATTACTGTCTTTCTCGTTTGATTGCGCGGTTTTTTTTCGCTGGCTTTTGCGTTGTTTGCCGCGTCGCGCTAAAGCGGCAAGCCGTCGTGCTGCGTCAGGAAGATTGCGGCTTTGCGCCCCAGGCGAGCGGGCCCGGACCGTAGGTGGGCACCGCGAGTATTCCGCGCGTGGGGCGGTACATCAGCGCATCCGCGTAGGTGATGAGTTCGGCGTCCGCTGCGTCGCCGACAATGCCCAGATACCACGCCGACACGACGCTCGTCGCAGTGGCGAGCAATGTTGCATCGGCAGGCGTTGCCGCGAGGAACGCGTCCATATTGGAGAACTTCGCCTGATCGACGTGAGCGAGCAGCGCGTCGATCTTCGTCGCGAAACTCGCGTCGCGCCGCGACAGCGCGGCAAAAAAGCGGTCGCCGGTTTCGTGATCCAGATCGCTCTGACCGGTGACGAACATCGAGACGCGCAGGAACGCAGCCGATGTCGTGCCCGAAGCACCCTCGGCCGCCTGAGCGCGCGGCAGCCAGGACATCGGCGTCGAGGCGAGCGCGGCGATGGCGGTGCCAGCGGCGACCGCCAGAAACGTCCGTCGTGACGGACAGTGAGCGGCCGCGTCACGCTTCACGCTCGCTCGATGTTGCGGCGTGCTGGCGGTTTTAGATGTCGGCATGGTGAAGTCCTTCCGTCTGCGAGGCGAAATGAAGTAGAACGATGCGGTTGGCGGCGCGCATGATGTCAGGCCGCCGATTGCTTGCGCGATCCGCGTGAACGCGAGCGCATCAGCAAGACGAGCACGACGATCAGGATCAGCAGCACGCCGAGACCCGGCAGCGCAAAACGGCCGGCCTGTGCGATCAGCGGCGGCTTGCCACCGTCGCGGATGGCCGCGACATCGGTCGCACTGACCTTGACGGCCGGATTGCCGTACTGATGCAAAACGAAATTGGCGACATCCGCCACGTCCTGATCCGACAGACGATCGGTGAAGCTCGCGCCTGGGCCGAAGGCGGGCATGAAGGCGGGTTTGCCGTGCGCGTCGCGCTGCAGACCGAACAGGATCACGGCGATCAGGTTGTCCGGATTCGACGCGCCGGTAGCCGTGTTGTGATAGAGCGAAGGGTAGTCGTGATTGCTCAGCCCACCGCCGTTCACCTGATGGCACGCCGCGCACGAGCCCGAGAAAATCTGCCAGCCACGGGGCGGTTTGGCTTCGTTGCCTCGCAGTGCCGCCTCGTTCAGAGGCTGGCCGTAGGCGTAGCGGACGGTCTTTCCATCGGCGGGCATCGGCGCAGTCTGCTTCAGATACGCGACGATGGCGGCAAGGTCGGCATCGCTCAGATATTGCAGACTGTGATCGATCGCTTCGGCCATGGGTCCGGCGGCCTGGGCCTTGCCCGGCACCGAGCCTGTTTTCAGGTACTGCGTCAACTCGGCATCCGTCCATCCGCCGATTCCGCTGAGCGGGTCAGAACTGATATTCGGCGCGTACCAGCTGCCAAGCGAGCCGCCCGCGAACGCACGTGCGTCGTTCTGGCCCATCAGCGCATTGCGCGGCGTGTGGCAGGCAGCGCAGTGTTCAAGCGCGTTCGTCAGATACGCGCCCCGGTTGATCAGAGGCGACACGTGCGGGTCCGGCTCGAACGGCTTGCTGTCGAGGAACAGCGCGTTCCACAGCGCCATGGACGAGCGGATATTGAACGGGAACGGCAGCGCCGTGCTGGGCGGTACCGCATCGACCGGCGCGACCTCATGACGAAAATACGCATATAGCGCGTGAACGTCGTTGTCCGTCAGCGCGGCATACGACGTGTAGGGCATTGCCGGATAAAGATGCCTGCCGTCGCGGCGGATGCCCTGGCGCAATGCACGCGCGAAGTCGGCCTCGGTGTAGTCGCCGATGCCGCCTTGCGTCGACGGCGTGATGTTGGTCGAGTAGATCGTACCCATCGGCGAGTTGATCGGGTAGCCGCCCGCGAAAGGCTTGCCCCCTTGGGCCGTGTGACATGCGGCGCAATCTGCTGCGATGGCCAGATAGCGGCCCGACGAGATCAACGGCGAGTCGGCGGCCGACGATGCAACTGTGCCGCTGGCAATAGCCGGCGCGTTTGCGTGCTCAGGTGCTGAGGCATCCTGAGCGAACGCGTACGCGGGAAGCGACGCGGCGGCTGCCAATGCAGCGCTGACGAGAATGTGTGTGAATCGCATCTTCTTGTTGGATTGCTCGGCGCAGGGGGACGCGGCGCCATATACCGTCGATGAGAGCAGGGCGACCGGCTGACGCCTTGCATGCCGCTGTCGAGACGCACGAGGCAAATGCCGGTGCGCCTCGCCGTCGATTACAGCAGCTCGTACTCGATGAGTTCGAGCGGCGTTTCGCCACCGTTGGTCAGCGTGCGCGTACCGGCTTCGGTGAAAAACGCATCGCCTTTATGCAGGGTCGTCTGTTTGCCGATGTCGCCGGGGCTCTGCTCGATGAGCCGTTCGCCGGAGAGAATCACCCGCAAGCCGGGTCCGAACTGCTGATAGGGTGCGGCGATCTCGCCGGGCTGCAAACGCAGACGCCAGCCGCGTACGCGCGGCTTGTCGAGCACCAGCGAGAATGCGCCGACGCTTGCGCGGTCCGCATTGCCGTAGTTGCCGCGTTCCAGCGCGATCACTTCGAACGCGACCTGATGAATCAGCGAGTCGCCGATGTTGCTGACCTGATCGACGATGCCCGCGGTTTGATAGTCGCCGAAGCGGACCGAGCCCGTCTTCATGTCGACGACCTTGCCCGCGCCTTCGCCCTTGCGCTCGATGAAAGAGCGCGAACCATTGATGATGGTATTGACGAACGTCAGGTTCTGCGCGTGCCACATGGTCGACTGTCCGGGGCGGATCATCACGCGCATCACCCGCATCTGACTGTTTTGCATGATGACGTGGTGCATCGGCTCTTCGGCCGTCGGCACGACCCGGTTGCCCATTGCCGCAGCGGACGGCGGCGCGCTCACGCGGGCCTGATCGCCGTTGCCGTCGCTCTCGCTGGCCGCTTGCGCCGACACCGGCAGCAACGCGGGCACGGCCGACACCAACGCGGCGCTGGCCCCGAACAACATCGCACTTCTACGCTGCAGGTCGACCCCGTCGCGCGCTTCCTGACTTGCACTCACTTGCTTACTCTCCGTCTGAAACAATGTCTGTCACCGGGACGCCGTTCGAAACACGCCGCGCGCCACGCGTGCGAATACGCGCGGCGCGACAGTGTGTTCCCGCCGTTCCCGCCGTCCCTTACGCCTGAGATGAATCGAGCGCCGGTTCGCGGTCGCTTGTCCGCGACGTGATGAAGAACAGCATCGCGAGCACGCCGAGCAGATCGATCACCGCGCCCACCAGAAAACCGCTGTCGTATCCGCCGAGGTGCTCGACCGCCATGCCCATCAGCGCCGGTCCTACGATGCCGGAGATATTTGCGAGCAGATGCACGAACCCGCCGACGCCGCCAACATGCTCGGCCGGAATCAATTCGTGGATCGTCGCCCAGCAGCCCTGGCACGCGGCCGTGAGAAAGAGCACAGCCAACGCGACCAGCGTGACGATCGTGACCGTCGATTGCGCGTGCCCAACCGCCAGAATCGACAGACCGGACAGCGCCAGCGGCACGATTGCGCTCATCTTGCGAGCCAGCAGCTTGTTGCTCATCTTCTTGAAGAACATATCCGCGACGATGCCGCTGCCGAAGAAGCCGAGACCGCCGCACAGCCACGGAATCACGCTGACCACGCTCATCGCCTGGAGGCTCAGATGAAGGCTGTCCGTGAAGTAGCTGGGCATCCACGAAATGAAAACGTAGAGCATGTAGTTGGCGGCGAACAGACCGGCTGCCACGGCCAGCGTGCTGGGCCGGAACAGGAAGGTTTTGAGCGGCGTAGCACGCGCAGTGCTATCGCCCGTCGCGACTTCGACGTTGTGACGGCTGACTTCGATCAGTTCGCGCTCGGCGGTGCCCACGCGTTTGTTCTCTGCCGGCGTATTGGTGCCGAACAGGCGCCACGCGATCAGCCACACGATCCCCAGTGCCGCGACCACGACGAACGACACGCGCCAGCCGAGCGCAAAAGCCGTCAAGCCGACGATAGGGCCGGCAATCGCGCTGCCCACTGTCTGGCCGGAAAACGTGAAGCCGATCATCGTCGCGGTTTCCTCGCGGGGAAACCAGTTCGTGATCGTGCGGTTCGTGGTCGCGTTCATCGGACCTTCGCCGAAGCCGAACAGCGTGCGCAAGAAAAGCAGGGAGACAAATCCGCCCGCCGTCGCAGTCAGACCGCAGACCAGCGACCAGCCACCCATCGCCCACGAGAAAACGCGATGCGGCCCGTAGCGATCCGCGAGCCTTCCGCCGACGAACGCGAACAGCGAATAGCCCACGAAGAAGCTGCTGAAGATGAGCCCCATCCGCGACGGCGAGATATGCAGTTCATTCTTGAGGATCGGCGCGACCACACCTAACGCCGCGCGGTCCATGTAGTTGATGGCGCCTGCCAGAAACAGCAGGGTCGCTACGACATAGCGATACTTTCCAGGTTTCATCTCGTCTCCGAACGAACTAAGTTTTCTGTTTTTATGAGCCCACTGCCCGATTGAACCGCGCGTCGAATGCATAGAATCGCGCTGAACCAGCTCGGCATCGCGGGCTCCCGGCGCATCACGCAAAGCTCGCTATCGCAACCCAGTTTGCGTCGCCGCCGCCATCGACGTGTTCGAGCAGCTTGAGTCGTCCACTAGCCCGTTCGATCGCGTACAAGGCCACGCGCGAGTCGTTTTGCCCCGCGACGATCGCAAACTCGCCAGCTGGATCGATCGCGAAACTACGCGGGCTTGCAACGGTTTCAAGCGTGTCGATCAGTTCGATTCGTCCGGTCGACGGGTCGATTGAAAAGTGGCTCAGCAGGCCGTGACTGCGCTCCGACGTGTACAGAAACCTGCCGTCGGGCGTCATGCGAATGTCGGCGCAATAGATCGAGTCGGGGTCGGGTGTGTCGTCGGGACCCGGTGCAACGCCCGAGGGCGGGCGGGCGCGGCCCGGCACCATGCCTGCGGCCGCCGGAATCGACTCCACCCGCTGCAATTCGACGAACGGGGCGTCGGGCGAGGTTCGCTCGAACACGACGACGGTGCCGAGCAGCTCGCACAGCACATAGAGGAAGCGGCCATCCGCTGACATCGACGCGTGCCGCGGACCCGAGCCAGCGGGGGCGTCGAGTGAATACTCCGGCTGTTCGGCGAAGCGGCCATGCGCGGCGTCGAAGCGATACGCGTGAATGCGGTCGTCGCCGAGGTACGGGACGAAGGCGAGGTTGGTATGTCGATCGGGCACGATTGCATGCGGTTTGTCGCCGCCAGCGAGCGTGCTGGCCGGATCGCCTTGCAGACATCCTTCGGCGTCGATCTGAAACGAAGCCAGGAGATTGGCGCCGTAAGAGGCGCCCAGCAGCCAGCGCCCCGACATGTCGAAGCTCAGGTTCACGAGACTGTTCGCCACGGGCGTGCTCGCGAGCGGCGTCAGGTCGCCCGTCGTCCGGTCGATCCTGTAGCTGAGCAACGCATAGGGCGCGCGCCGTACGGCTGCGTGAAGCGTCGCGGTGCCCGGATCGATAGCGATCGGCATCACCATCGGGGAGGCCTTCGTCCGCGAAACGGGCGACAGCGATTTGCGCTCGCGATCGAGCACGTATCCGCTGATATCGCCATCCCGCGCATTCGAGATGAAGACAAAGGTTTTCGCCATGTCGCCTGCTGACGGCTCGTGCCGCGCTCCTGTGAAGACGCCGGTTGATCTCGCAAGTGATCGACCGGCGTCGAAATCTGCAATCGGTTGCATCATTAGGAGCGGGGTTCGCGTCAAAAATGATGCTAGATAAGTAATTTCCCCACTAAACAGATCGTCTTTCGTCGTATTCGCTTGAAACATCGCAAGATTGACGAGCGGGTTGAGGGCATAATACACTAAAATTTGAAACCGATTACAAATTGAGGCACCTGTCCTGACCGCGCCTGGCAGGCAGTACATGGAAACGCAGGCTATGAAGAACCCCACCGTCGACGACATCAAGAATGAAACGGCGCAGCCGTTACAAGTAGAAAGCAAACCGGCTCCCGCGCCGGTGCCGCGCGCGTTTCGCGACCTTCTTGCGCTCGATGACTTCGAGCGCCACGCGCAGCGCGTTCTGCCGCCGATGATTTTTCAGTACGTTGCAGGCGGCGTTGAAACGCAGTCATCGGTGAGGATGGCGCGCGATGCGTACTCGCGTTACGCATTCCTGCCGCGTATGTTCGTCGACGTGTCGGGCCGGGACCAGGGCGTCACGCTATTCGGGCGGCGCTATGCGACTCCGTTCGGTATTCCGCCGCTGGGCGGATCGGCATTTGTCGCCTATCGCGCGGACCTGCGCTTTGCCGAAGCGGCCCGGCGCCGCAACATTCCGATGATCCTCAGTGCGTCCGCGCTGATCAAGCTGGAAGACGTGATTGCCGAGAATCCACACGCGTGGTTCCAGGCTTATCTCGCGGGCGACCAGCCGCGTATCGACCGGCTGGTGGATCGGGTGGAGCGGGCGGGGTACGAAACGCTGGTCGTCACCGGCGATACGCCGATGCTCGGCAATCGCGAACACAACATCCGCAGCGGTTTCAGCATGCCGATCAAGATGACGCCGCGCGTCATGTGGCAAAGCGCGCTGCATCCGCGCTGGCTGCTTGGCACGGTCGCGCAAACGTTTCTGAAACACGGTGCGCCGCATTTCGAGAATACCGATGCTGAGCGCGGTCCGCCGATGATGTCCAAAAAGGTGCGTAATACCAATCAGCGCGACGAGCTGGCGTGGCGGCACGTCGAGGCGATCCGCAAGCGCTGGAAGGGCAATCTCGTCGTGAAAGGCCTGATGACGCCTGCCGACGTCCGTATCGCGCAGTCGTGCGGGGCCGACGGTGTGATCCTGTCGAATCACGGCGGCCGTCAGCTCGACTATGCGATCGCACCGCTCGAAACGCTGGAAGAAGTGGCGTCGTTCAAGCAGAACATGAAAGTGATGATTGACAGCGGCATCCGGCGCGGCACCGACGTGATGAAGGCGCTCGCGCTCGGCGCGGATTTCGTGTTCGTCGGACGGCCGCTGCTGTACGGAGCGGCGCTGGGCGGTGCCGACGGCGTGCTGCATGCAATCAAGATTCTGACCGACGAAATCGATCGCGATATGGCTTTGCTGGGGGTTCGCCGGATCGAAGAACTGACGCGTGAGCACGTTCGGCGGATCGCGTAACAGGTGCTCGTTTCATGCTGATCGCCCATCTACTCCCGATTTTCATGGCGTTGAAAAAATGATGAAACAGGATTCAAACCATCGACCCGTGCATTTGATGTCGGGCTTTGTCGTTCAAACGCCATTCGCCGTCGACATTCTGCCGCGCTTCGAGCAGTCGGGCGGGCAGGTGCGGATCGAATGGAATCCGACATCCGTGCTGGTCAAGGAGATCGCCGCAGGCAAGCGCGCAGACGCGCTGCTGGTGACTCGTGAAGCCATGGACCGGCTGGTTGAACAAGGCGTCGTCGATGCATCGACGCGCGTCGAGTTGCTGCGCTCCAATCTGGGTGTGGCCGTCAAACGTGGTGCGCCCGGTCCTTCCATCGGGGATGCCGATCAGTTCAGGGACGCTTTGCTGAACGCGCGTTCGGTCGCCTATTCGGACAGCGGCGCAAGCGGCATCTACTTCAGCAAGCTAATTGTGCAATGGGGTATTGCCGACCAGATCAATGCCCGCGCGACGATCATCAAGGACGGGCTGGCTGCTGAAAAGCTGTTGAGCGGCGAAGCGGATCTCGCCGTTCAGCAGATCAGCGAATTGCTCACCGTCGATGGGATCGAGATCGTCGGCCCGTTCCCACCCGGCGCACAGAACGCGCTTTCATTTTCTGCGGCCTGTTTTGCCGGTACGGACAACCTCGATGAAACGAAGCGCTTTCTGGCGCATATCAACGACGCCGCCGCGCGTGAAACGTATCGCCGTTACGGTCTCGAACCCGTCTGAACGGGTTCGCTGAAAGGATGTATCAGGCAGTGGTGGGGCGCGTCGCTTTCGGGCGACGCTTCGTCGCCGACCTGGCCGGCGCAGGTCCCGTACTGCTGCGCACGATCAGCGCCGTTTCTATTCGCGGCGAACCCGGCGGGTGCGGGACGTTGTCGAGGCATCGCAGCAGATAGTCGGCGGCCTGCTCGCCGAGTTGAGCAAGACCGACGCTGACCGTGGTGAGCGGCGGCGACAGGTGGGCCGCGAAATCGTAGTTGTTGAAACCGACAATGGATAGATCTTCGGGTACGCGAAGCCCTTTCGCCGATGCCGCCAGCAGCACGCCGAACGCCAGTTGATCGTTCCCGCAGACGATTGCAGTGGGCCGGTCTGACGCGTTGGATAG
This sequence comes from Paraburkholderia sp. GAS333, assembly GCF_050435665.1. Lineage (NCBI taxonomy): Bacteria > Pseudomonadati > Pseudomonadota > Betaproteobacteria > Burkholderiales > Burkholderiaceae > Paraburkholderia > Paraburkholderia sp. GAS333. The sequence goes on along the minus strand of NZ_JBNDKS010000006.1, from coordinate 389,398 downwards.
CATCTTGATCGCGGCCTGGCGCGCTTCGTTCAGCGTGAACGCGTCGTCGATAATCCGCTCGCGGGGCAGTTGATGCCCGCTGCCGGCAAGGCGCTTGCGAATGCCGCGAATGCGCTCGGTGACACGATCGTTGGTGGGCGGAGTACCGACGATCACGCCAATATCGGCATGGCCGAGTTGCACCAGGTGGTCGGCAATCAGATGGCCGATGGCCATGTTGTCATAACCGATGCTCGGGCGTTCCGGGTCGATGGCAAGAATCTGGATGCACGGCACGCGGTGCTGATCGATGCGTTCCCACATTTTCGGATCGTGCGTGCGGCCGACGACCAGCAGCGCATCGACGCCGTGGCCGAGCAACTTCGTCACGCCTTCCATTTCAACGGTGGGGTCGAAGTCGCTGCTGGCGAGCAGCAACGTGTAACCCGCGTCGTGTAGCCGCCTTTGAAACGCATTCAGCGAGCGTGAAAAGGTTTGCGTCTCGATGGTCGGCACCACTGCGCCGACCGTGAAAGTGCGGTTCAGCGAGAGCGCGCGGGCCGCGCCGTTCATCACGTAACCCAGTGCCTTGCAGGCCTCGCGCACGGCTTCCCGTTTGTCTGCGCGTACAGCCTCGGGACGATTGAGTACGCGTGACACCGTCGCAGTCGACACCCCCGCGAGGCGCGCGACGTCGCCGACGCTCACCCGCAGACGGCCTTCTGATTGCGGCTGATCGGATTCCGTTGCCATGCGTTGGCGTCTCCTGGATCGTAAGAATAGTGGTGGATTTATAGGCCCTATTATCGCGCTAAACCGGTTGCGGCCGCGTCGGCCTCAACGAAGTTTTACGCTTGCGTCGATCAACGCCTTCATTTGTGCGACGGCTGCATCGGGTGCGGTCAACACGGGAACGTCGGTTGTCTGGCGCACGGAATCGGCGGCGCGCGAAGTGGAAAAATGCGCGAGCATGATCGCGTCGCAGTCCGACAATTCCGGCGCGCGAGCCGCGACCAGGCGATTGTGCGATTCCACATCGCCTTTGCGCAGCAGGTCGATTGCGTCGTCCACGATGATCGTGCGCAAGGTCGCCTTCGATCCCGCTTCGCGCACGTACGCTTCGAACTCGTCGGTCATTGTTTTGACCGAAGGGCCGAAGGTCGCCAGCATGCCGATGTTGTTGCCGCGCGCGATGGCCGCCTGAAACATCGCCTCGTTCGGTTTGAGAACGGGCACGCCAGCCGATGCCGACAGCGCGTCGATAGCGGGGCCGAACGCGGAGCACGTGACGAGAATGCCGTCTGCGCCAATATCCTTTCCATACATTCCGAAGCGAACGAAGCGATCGATCATTACCTGGCCCAACTCCGTTTCGCGGGCACGATCGATCGTCAGTCCGTCGTCAAGCAGGTTGACGATCTCCGCTTCCGGCCAGTTGGCAGCGAACGCGGTATGGACGGGTTGCATGGCCACCGGGGTCGCGTGGAGTAGGACGATGCGAGACATGGCTTCTCCTGTCTAAAAGTTGATGCTAAAATTGTAACCGATTACAAATTTTGGCTGTGGTTTTGTCCAGATTTTCTTTATCCATGCTGGCCTGAGATTTCCGAAGGGTCTTCGTACCGGTTTTACTGGAAGCGCAATCCATGAACTTCGATTCGACTTTGCTCGGCTGTATCGCCGACGACTTCACTGGCGCCACCGATCTGGCCAGCATGCTGGTGCGCGGCGGCATGCGTACGGTTCAGACCATCGGCGTGCCCACCGCGCCGCTCGACACGTCGGCCCAGGCGGTCGTGGTCGCGTTGAAATCGCGTACATCGCCGAGCGGCGATGCGATTGCCGAATCGCTCGCGGCGCTGGAGTGGCTGCGCTCGCTCGGCTGCAAGCAGTTCTATTTCAAATACTGTTCGACCTTCGATTCCACCGACGCCGGCAATATCGGCCCCGTCACCGATGCGTTGATGAAAGCGCTCGGCACGGACTTCGCCATTGCCTGCCCGGCGTTTCCGGAAAACGGCCGTACCGTGTATCGCGGCAATCTGTTTGTCGGCGATCTGCTGCTGAACGAATCGGGCATGCAGAACCATCCGCTCACGCCGATGACCGATGCGAACCTGGTGCGCACGCTGCAACGTCAGACGCAATCGAAAGTCGGGCTGCTGCGTTACGACGCCGTTCAGCCCGGCGGAGAAAAGCTCGCCGCCGCACGTGCCGCGCTCAAAGCCGATGGCGTGCGTGTCGCGATTGCCGACGCGATCTCCGATGCCGACCTCTACACGCTCGGCGAAGCCTGTGCCGACGATGTTCTGCTGACCGGCGGTTCGGGACTGGCGCTTGGTCTGCCGGGTAACTTCGCCCGCGCCGGCTTGCTGGCGCAGGGCGACGATGCGCAAGCGCTGCCCGCAGTCGATGGACTCTCCGCGGTACTCGCAGGTAGCTGCTCGCGCGCGACGCAAGGGCAGGTCGCGCACTGGCGCGAAAACGGCCGTCCTGCGTTCCGCCTGAATACGCTGCAACTGGCGGAGAACTCGCAAAAGGTGATCGACGAGGCGCTCGGGTTCGCGCAGCAGCACATCGGCAAGGAACCCGTGCTGATCTATGCGACCAGTTCGCCGGAAGAAGTCGCGGCGGTGCAGGGCAAACTCGGCGTCGCCGAATCGGGGAGCCTCGTCGAGCACGCGCTCGCCGGGATCGCCCAGCGCCTGCGCGACGCAGGTGTGCGCCGCTTCGTCGTTGCAGGAGGAGAAACCTCGGGTTCCATCGTCAATGCGCTCGACGTGAAAGCGCTTACGATCGGACCGCAGATCGACCCAGGTGTACCCTGGACCGTTTCGAACGGTGACCAGCGCTATGCGCTCGCGTTGAAATCGGGCAATTTCGGCACCGTCGATTTCTTCGAGAAAGCACTGACGCAACTCGACAAGCTGATGGATCGCCCGCAATGAATACGACTATTTCTGCGGCTCAGCGGGCAGAGAACAGCGCGCGCGAGGAGATCGCGCGAATCGGCGCGGATCTCTATTCGCGCCGGTACACGGTCGGCTCGGCGGGCAACATCAGCGCGAGACTGGACGACGGCTGGCTGATCACGCCGACCGATGCGTGCCTCGGTCACCTCGATCCTGCCGCGATCGCCAAGGTGGATCGCGAGGGTAACTGGGTGAGCGGTGACAAGCCGTCGAAGACACTCGCGCTCCATCGCAATGTGTACGACACGAATCCGGCGATGAACGGCGTCGTCCATACTCATTCGACTCATCTGGTCGCGTTGTCGCTGGCGGGTGTCTGGAAGCCCGACGATATCCTGCCGCCGATCACGCCGTACTACGTGATGAAAGTCGGCCACATTCCGCTGATTCCATATCGGCGTCCTGGAGACCCCGAGGTTGCGGAGCGGATTCGCGCGCTCGCCAGCAGCGTACGCGGCGTATTGCTGGAGCGGCTGGGTCCGGTAGTGTGGGGCGCGAGTGTGTCGCAGGCGGCGTATGGACTCGAAGAACTGGAGGAGACCGCGCAACTCTGGTTGATGCAAACGACGAAGCCGGAGCCGCTCTCCGACGCACAGATCGACGAGTTGCGAACGACGTTCGGCGCGAAGTGGTAGTGGGAAATAGCCGCCGGAATCATGAAGACTCTGGCGGATTGCACGAGAAATAGCGGCGCAAATAATCGAAATTCACAAGCCGTCTGCTGCAGAACCTGAGAGAGCGTGCCATCGCGGCACGCAGAAAAATATAAGCGGGAAAGGCCGTCGCGAAATCGACATTCCGTGGCCTCTTCACCGCACTCCATTACCCCTTGCGAAAGTATTCGCTTGGCGGCACACCTAGCGTCTTGCGGAACATCGCGGCGAATGCGCTCGGACTGTCGTAACCATGTTCGAGCGCGACTTCGAGTATCGACGCCCCCGCGACCAGCCGGGGCAGACTGAGCAGCAGACGCGTATGCCGGCACCACGCGCCTTGCGTCATGCCGGTCTCGCGCTGGAAGGTGCGCGCGAGCGTGCGCTCGTTCATGTGCGCTTCAAGTGCCCAGCTTGCGAGCGTCACCACCTCGGACGGATGGTTGATCAATTGCGTGCATAGCCTGACGAGCGCGGGGTGACGCGGCATCGGCACATGCAGCGACAGTGTGGGCGCAATTTCAATCTCGTCGAGAATCAACTCCATGATGCGGCGCGCGCGTGCGCTGTCCGCCGAGCATTCGTCGATCCCCGCAGCCGTGACGATCAGCTCGCGCAGCAGCGTGCTGACCAGTATCACGCGGCACGCATCGGGTAATCCTTCTCTCGCCCCCGGCTTGACGAATACCGTGCGAATGCGCACATCGCCGGTGGTTTCAATTGCGTGCTGGGTGTCTCCCGGCACCCACACCGCGCGCCCGGTCGGCACGACCCAACTGCCGTCGCCGGTGCGAACGATCATCACGCCGGAAATCGCGTAAATCAATTGCCCCTGCCTGTGCGCATGCGATGGGAAGGCTGTCCGGCCAGGCGGATCGGTGGCGATGACCGCAACCGGATGGGTTTGCTCTGCTGGAGCGTAGTTCCGCGATGGGTTGTCCATTTTGCGACGATGAATGTTGATTCTGCGCGAGAAAAACCAGGGTCACGAGCTTAGCATTGCCGCTGTCTTTTCATCCTATTGACGTGGCAATCGATGACGAATTTCCGTTCGTGGCGTTTCTTTCAACCCACTTTGCGCCGTTCCCGCCGTGTGTTACGAGTCGCGCGTCTCGGCGCGCTTGCCAGCGTGATCGCGGGCTGCACGGTCGGGCCGCCGTACCGCGAACCTGCCGTGCCGGATGCCGCCAGCCGCCCGTTTGCGTCGACCGCCGCGGCGCCCGTTTCCGCCGCGCCGACGGTCGATTCCTGGTGGCAGTTGTATCGCGATCCCGCACTCGACGCCCTCGTGCAGCAGGCGCTCGCCAACAATCGCGATCTCGCGGTCGCGGCGGCTCATCTTCAGCGCGCGGAAGCAGTGTTGAACGAAGCTGGCGCCGCGCGTCTTCCCGACACGGACGTGGCGCTCGGCGGCAACTACGGCAAGCAGAGTACGGATCAGATCGTCGCGGCGGCGACCCACCAGAGCGCCGCTACGCGCTGGGCGTATGCGCCCTCGCTGGCGGTGTCGTGGGAGGTGGATTTGTGGGGCCGTGTGCGCGAACTGGTTGCGTCCGCGCAGGCCGACGCCGAAGCGACCGAGGCGGCTCGCGACGCGTTGCGCGTCGCCATCGCGGCCGAAACGACGGACGCCTACGCGCACGCCTGCAGCTTCGGTCAGCAGATCGACGTGGCGCAGCGCTCGCTGGCCATCGCCGAACGGGTTGCGCAATTGACGCAGATACAGCGCTCGCAAGGCCTCGTGTCCGAACTCGAAGTGGTGCGCGCGCAGGCGTTTGTCAGCGATACCGGGGCCACGCTGCCCGACCTGAAGGGCAAGCGCCGCGCGGCGCTGTATGAACTGGCCGTGCTGACCGGCCACACTCCCGCCGACATTCCGGTTGCGGCTTCGCAATGCCACGCCGTTCCATTGATTGCGACGCCGTTTCCGGTCGGTGACGGCGCCGCGCTTCTCAAGCGGCGTCCCGATCTGCGTGAAGCCGAACGACGCCTTGCCGCGGCCAGTGCGCGCGTGGGCGTGGCGACGGCGGAGCTGTACCCGTCGGTGGTGCTCGGCGGCTCGGTGGACTGGCTCTCGACGAGCGGCAGCCTTGCGTCGCTCGGTAACCAGTACGCGGTGGCCTGGGGCATCGGTCCGCTGATCAGCTGGCACTTTCCGAACATGGCCGTGAGTCGCGCGAAGCTCTCGCAAGCGCGCGCGGACAGCGCCGCCGAACTCGCGTCGTTCGACAGTCGCGTACTGAACGCGTTGAAGGAAACCGAGCAGGCACTCACGCTGTACGGCGCCGAATGGGACCGGCATCGCGCGTTGCAACAGGCTCGCGAACAGCATGCCCGCGCGTTCGAACTGGCTGAACTGAACTACAAGGCCGGCGCGCTCGATTTCCTCGACGTGCTCGATGCCGAGCGCGGTCTCGTCACGACCGATGCTGCGCTGGCGACATCGACCGAAGTTCTTGCGTCGGACCAGGTTGCCGTTTTCAAGGCACTGGGCGGCGGATGGCAGCGCTGAAACGCTCAGCGATACCGCTCCGATCATTCGTTATTTTTCATTGAAGGTTCCAGTTATGAGCACCACTGTCGCGCCTGAAAAGCGCACGATTCCCGGAAGAAAACAGTTGATTGCAGCAGGCGTCGTGATCGTCGCCGTGGTGGCGGTCGTGGCCGGTGTTCGCTGGTGGAGCGTCGGACGCTTCATCGAAAGCACCGACGATGCGTATGTGCGCGCCGACATCGTGGCGATGAGTTCGCATGTGCCGGGCTATGTCAGCGAGGTCGTGGTGCAGGACGACCAGCAGGTTCGCGCAGGCGACGTGCTGATAAGGATCGACGACCGCGATTATCAGGCGAAGGTGAATCGCGCGGAAGCGGCCGTTAATGCGGCGCTCGCGAATATTCGCGAGCAGGAAGCGGGAGTGGCGAGTCTCGACGCGCAAGTGACCCAGCAGGGCAGTCTTATCGCGCAGGCGCAGGCCGACGTGACTGCGGCAAAGGCCGACACCGTGCGCCGCGATGCCGATGCAACGCGCTATCGGGAGTTATATGCGCAGCAGGCGTCGAGCGGTCAGCGCCTGGAACTCGCGCGGGCTGAAGAACAGAAAGCGGCTGCTGTGCTGGCGAAAGCGAGCGCTGCCGTACAGAGTCAGCGGGATCAGCAGGACGTGTTGCGCAGGCGCCGGGAGCAGAGTCTTGCGGGTATCGAGCAGGCGAAGGCGCAGGTAAGCGAAGCGCGCGCGGCGCTCGCGCTGGCGCAGCTGGATTTGCAGCATACGGTGATCCGCGCGACTCGCGATGGTGTGATCGGCCAACGCACTGTGCGTCAGGGTCAATACGTGGAGACCGGCATGCCGTTGCTCGCGGTCGTTCCGTTGAACGACGTGTACGTGGTCGCCAACTTCAAGGAGACCCAACTCGGCGATATGCATGTCGGCCAACCGGTGGAGATCAAGGTCGACACTTATTCCGGGCATACGTTGCGCGGCAAGGTGACGAGTATTGCGCCAGGCTCCGGTGCGGAATTTGCGCTGCTGCCGCCCGATAACGCGACAGGCAACTTCACGAAGGTCGTGCAACGCATTCCTGTCAGGATACGGTTCGACGCATCGCATGAGGACGCGCGGCTGCTGCGCGCGGGCATGTCGGTCGTCGTGAACGTCGATACGCGCCACGCGGACGGCGGGCAGCCGTCATGACATCGACTGTCATTGCATCAGCAGATAAAGAAAAAATCCCGCTCCGTACATGGATTGCGGTACTCGGCGGCGTGTTCGGGTGCTTCATGGCAGGCATGAATGTGCACGTGACGAACGCGTCGCTGCCCGACATTCGTGGCTCGCTGGGCGCGAGTTTCGAAGAAGGATCGTGGATCACGACCGCCTATCTGGTCGCGGAAATCATCGTCATTCCGCTGACCGGATGGCTGGTGCAGGTCTTCACGATCCGCCGTGTTCTGCTGACGGGCGCGAGCGGCTTTCTGGTGTTTTCGCTGGCGTGTTCGGTCGCGCCGAACATCGACACGATGATCGTTGCCCGCGCGTTGCAGGGTGCATTCGGTGGCGTGCTGATTCCGCTGTCGTTCCAGCTGATCGTCACCGAGTTGCCGGTCGCGCGGCATCCGCTCGGTATGGCGCTGTTCGCAATTGCGAATAACGTCGCGCAGGCGGCGGGTCCTTCAATGGGCGGTTATCTGACCGATATGTACTCGTGGCGCTGGATCTTCTATCTGCAGATTCCGCCGACGCTTATCCTGCTCGGCGCAATCAGTTGGTCAATCAAGCCACTGCCGATGCATCTCGGGAAGCTGCGCAACGCGGACTGGCCCGGCATATTGACCATGGCAGTCGGCTTGAGCGCCTTGCAGATCGCACTGGAAGAGGGCGGCCGTCAGGACTGGTTCGCGTCGCCATTTATCGTCAACATGATGATCGTTGCGGCGCTTGGGCTAGGCGTGTTCGTCGCTATCCAGTTGCGCCGCCCGGAGCCGTTCATCAACTTGCGTCTGCTTGGCCGCTACAACTTCGGGATTGCGAGCCTCATGCAGTTTCTGTTCGGCGCGGTCGTGTTCGGCGTGGTGTTTCTCGTGCCGAACTATTTCGCGGAATTGCAGGGATATAGCGCGCGCGATATCGGGCTCGCGATGATCCCTTATGGACTCGTTCAATTCGTGATGTCTTTTCTGACGCCACCGTTGATGCGCCGGACCAGCGCGCGTACCGCGATCATTCTCGGCTTCGCGCTGGTTGCGGCGGGCTGCCTGATGAACATTCATCTGGATCGATACTCCGCGTCTAACGTGATCGTGCCTTCGCTTATTGTGCGCGGGATTGGGCAGTCGCTCGTCGTTATCGCACTGTCGGTGATGGCCGTCGATGGTCTGGAGAAAAGTCAGCTCGGCTCGGCGTCGGGATTGTTCACGATGGTGCGCAACGTGGGCGGCGCGATCGGCATTGCGATTGCGAGCCAGATTGTCGTAGAGCGCGAGAAATTGCACGCCATGCGTCTGGGCGAATCGATCACGCTGTTTTCGCCTGCATTCCGCGAGCGTGTCGCCTATCTCGCCAGGCTGCTCGCGAGCAATCACGCTCCGCGCGCCGACGTATTGCCAAAGGGCGACTTGAGCGGCGCACGCGAGCTTGCGTTAGGCATCATCAATCAGACCGTGGGCAGGGAAGCGTTGTTGATGGCGTACAGCGACACCTTTCTGATTGCCGGCATTGCGATGATCGCGTGTACGTTGGGGGCGTTCGTCTTAAGAAGTCGACGTAGTTGACAGGCGATTGAAAGACGGCGATGAAATTAAAGCGTCGGCGCAGAAACCGTCACAAAAGCGGCACACAATAGCGCACCTTATCCTTTTGAATCGATATCAGATGAACAGATCATTGGCCGCCGCGGCACTCGTCACACTGTGCTCCGTCGCGCACGCGAGTCCGGCCCCCGAGACGAATAACGGCTTTCTCACGGGCAAACTTTTTCAGGGTGGAAGCCAATCGCTGCGTACGGCGTACGTGATTGGCGTGCTCGATGGCTTTTCCTATTCGTCGGCGTTCGGCGCGCCGGATGCGAAAGTCGCGAAGTTGCAGCGCTGCATCGGCACGTTGCATGCAGATGCGCGTCAGGTCGGCACTATCATCGATAAATATGTCGATGCCCATCCCGAGTCGTTGACCGAAAAGATGCAACCCGTCGTGCTGAAGGCAATGCGGCAGGCTTGCTCGGCCGGCGGAGCCGCAATCGACTGACTATCTGTTGCGAATAAGCATCCTCTCGAGAGAGAGGATGCTTATTCGAATGCCTCGCTTCAATCCTCGCCACGCGAGGATTTCAATCCGGTTAATGCGCGACGGGCGCATACCGCGCCCGTCTTTCTCTCACTCAGCAATTACTTTCGAACGTTCTCGTAGCCGTCATCGAGCGTTTTCATAAACGCAATGATGTCGTTGATGTCGTCATCCGACATCGCGGGCTTGTCGCCCAGCTTGCGATCGAACGGGGCATCGGCAACGTCGATATTCGCCTGATACTGGGCAGGCAGATCGTCATACTTGAGAACCTTGCCCGATGCATCGTGCGGATAGATCTTCTCAGGACTCGTATTGCGCAGGTTGTAGAAGTCCATGACCTGCTTGAGATTGTGATACACGCCGTTGTGGAAGAACGCACCGCGATTTGCCGAGTTGCGCAGCGTCGGCGTCAGGAACATGCCGCAATACTGCGTGTCCTTCGTCATGTCGGTGCGGAACGGTCCGCACACGCCCATGTCGTAGAACTTCGGGTCTTTATTCAGCGCCAGTTGGTGATTGCGTGGAACGCCGAGCGCCTCATATTGCGTATCCGTGAAGACCGGCGGAAGACCGTCAGAACTCGGTTGACTCAAGTGGCAACCCGCGCAATTCGCCTTGTCCTTGTCGTTGAACAGGCGCAGTCCGCGCAGTTCGGCCTGAGTCAGGTGCGCTTTCCCTTCGAGCCACGCGTCGTACTTGCTCGAGAACGGGTGAAACGCCGGATCTTCGAACTGGTAGCGGCCAATCGCGAACATGGCTTCCGATACAAGCAGATTCTGATCGCTGACAACGCGCGGACCAAAAAGCTGCTTCATCGTATCGATGTACTTCGAATGCATGAGCTTATCGGCGACCGCTGCCACGTTCGGATTCGCCATTTCGACCGGGTTCGTCAACGGTCCGAGCGCCTGGTCCTGAAGCGTGCTTGCGCGGCCGTCCCAGAAGAAGCCGCCTTGCGGCACCATCGCCGGCGCAGCAGGCGCCACGCCCGCATTTTTCTGCGCACGTTGCACGCCTTGTGCCGCGGATGCGAGCACGTCGAGACTGATCGGCGCGGTGTCGGTATCGCCCTGATCGGGACCGATGCTGAACGGCGCCTGACGATACAGGTACGCAAGCGACGGCGCGGGCCGATAACCGGAGTCGGTCATGTGAGGGCCGCCGAGCTGTACGGTCAGATCGTTAGGAGGCCCGAAAGCGTGTGACGCGCTGTGACATGACGCGCACGACTGTTTGCCCGACGCCGACAGCGACGGGTCATTGAACATTTCCCTGCCGAGCATGGCGGCCGCGCTGAGCGGCGCGACCGGAGGGCGCAGCAGCGTGACAGGGTGCGCATTCGCGCCCGTCAGGTCTTCAACCTTGTCGCCGATCGCCTCGGGCATGCGTTCGGGGTAAAGCAGCGCGTAGCCGGTTACGACAGCGCATGCCAGCACGATGCCCGACAACGTCCACAGAATCCGGCGGCGCAGCGTGGGCCTGGCGGCGTCGGGAGACGGCTCGCGTCCGGTGGGGAGTTGCGAAGGCAGGCTAGCATTCGAAGGAGAGTTCATGGCAATAGCTGTAGCAAATCTGAACGACACATAAATAAGCAAGTCGAGCCACCGTACCGGCTGGCTCGACGCATTGACTGACTGTCTGTTGTCAACGTGCGGTTCATCGAATGTCATGCCGCAGGGTTGAATAAAAGCTTTCCCACGGCATGACAGACAGACCAACCGAACGTCTCAGTCTGACTACTTAGTCCGTCGCCGGCGCGGAAGACAGCTTCGCGCCAGTGTTCGTATCGACATACACAGCCGGCGTTGCGCCACCGTTCGTGAAGTCGAACAGGGCGTTCAGGCTGCCCGTCGCTGCATCGTGCGAACCGCCGCCCAGACGCGTGCCGCCGAGCCAGTTGTCTTCGATGAACTTGACAACCGAAGCTTGCGTGATCAGCGTGTGGTCGACGTAGTTGCTACGTGCATACGGCGAGATCACGACGAGCGGAACACGCGTGCCCGGACCGCAGCGGCCGTTCACGTTGGCACCCGACACGCCCACACCTTGCACGGCACCCGTTGCGTTACACGTACCGACGCCGTTCAGCTGGTCGGCGGTCGTGTCGAACGACGAGGTCGTCGGCGTTGCGTACGCATGGTCGTACCAGCCGTCCGAATCGTCGTACGTCAGGATGATGGCGGTGTTCTTCCAGTCGGGTTGTTGCTCCAGGAAGTTGACGACCTTCGTATAGAACGCCTGCTCGTCGAGCGGATCCGAATTGCCCGGGTGGCCGTCGCCGACTGCCGGTGCCTTCAGGTAGCTGACCGACGGGAAGTTGCCCGCCTTGACTGCTGCAAAGAAGTCGTCGGTGTCGTACTGGTGGTGAACCGGCGTAGCCGTCGAATCGAGCGGGTCGGTCTGGCCGATCAGCGCGGTCGAGGTCGGGCGCGTATGCGCCAGGTTGGCCGTCGTCGCGTAGTACTGGAACCAGTTGTGGTGCGGTACGTAGTCAGCCTTCGTTGCACCCAGAACCGACGAGTACGTGCTGCGCTTACATGCAGTCGTGCCGTTCGCGTTCGTGGTGGTCAGGTTGAAGCCGCCCATGAAGCCGCCCCACGAGATGTTCTTCGCGTTGAGCAGGTCGCCGATGTTCTTATTGGCCGAGGACATCACCACGTTATCGGTGGCGGCCGTCGACGAGCACGTGTCGCCGGTCGGGTCGGAGTCGCCGTTCATCGTGAAGCCGCCTGCGCCGTCGGCGATCACGTTGTCGCCCTGCGCTGCGCCGTTCGCGGGAACTGCACCGTTCGTCTGACCTGAGATGACTTCGATTGCACCCGGCGTCGACGGACCGTACGTGTCCGTGTACATGTTGTCGCTCATCGCAAAGTTCTGAGCGTAGTTCCAGAGCGCCTGGACGGTATTGCCGTCGTAGTAGCCCATCACGAGACCCGGCGTACCGAACGTCGACCCACTGCTCGCACCGTTGTTACCCGTGTACTTCGGGAACAGGTCGGCTGCACCGTTGTCGTAGGCGAGCTGTTCGTTGCGGTAGTCGTGCGACTGGCCGTTCGTGTTCGCCTGGCTGCGGTCGAGGCGGAACGGGTTGATGCCGCTGCCTGCCGAAAACGCGTTGTTCGCCGTGTTCAGGAAGTTCGGGTTGCTGGTCAGCAGCGACTTCTGGTTCAGGTTGTTGATCGTCGTCGGCGTGTTGGCCGCTGCCGTGAACGCAGGTTCGCCAACCGGGTTTTGCGCGTTCGGGTAGGTGCCGAAGTAGTGATCGAAAGAACGATTCTCACCGAAGATCACGACCAGGTGCTTGATCGGCGTAGCGGTGGTCAGCGCGTCCTGAGCGGACACGGTAACAGCCGGCGAAGAGGCGGCTGAAGTCGATGCGGGCGAGCTGTCATTGCTGTGACCGCATGCGCTCAGCACACATAGTGCTGCGGCAAACGGAATGGGCAAAAGGGTTCGGCGAAACATTTGGGGCTCCACATTCGCTGCCCAGTCCTTCCGTCGGTAAGTACGGAGGTCTGGAGGATTGTTGTTAGAAACGCGATGGCAAAACTCTTGGATGAAGCTGGCGCATTGGACCATTAAAGAGTGAAAGTTTTCGGGCAACATTCTGACTGTCGCCTTTCAAACATGCATACGTATTGCTTTAATCGACATGTCGATCCGATAACACGATGTTTTGAAATGCGCAGATGCGGAGGTGGTGTGGAGCGAGGAAGGTGTCGCGAACGTGCGATTCGTGCGGGTTTTAGCGGGAGAAGTGAGCGTGTGAGCGTTGTACTGTTCGGGGGCTTCGACTGTGTCGATCAATGCACTCCATGTGCCATCGATCCTTACCGCAGGAAACACTTGTATTGCTGGCGAAAGTTGTATTAGCGGGATGGATGTTAGTGAACAGATTGATAAGAAATCGCGACGTTGCCAATTTTTCTGATTTCACTCGCCCTCATTTCCGCCGACGGCTTGACCGGTCAGCGGCGAAAAATGAACTGTGTCGAGTGGCTTTAAAAAGCGGCGTGGTGTGTTGGGCGTGGCGACAACGAGGCGAGCCGCAACAAAAATCTGGAATGTGAGTTTTTCTGCGATCTCACTGTCGATCTGGAAAAAAGCCAGGCTCGCACGTCGATGCCGGATGAGATGGATCGCTTCGTCGTGGTCACTTCGACAGCAACTGCCGCGTTGATCTATTGCGCCGGTCACGGCTTTAGAGCGCGATGGCGAGAACCACCTGATTCCCATCAATCTGTCGCTGCCGGTCGCGACAGCCGTTCAATCGGTCCAGGGCGATACGCATTCGCCTGATCGTTCGATCAAATATTTTTTGGGTTGCGAAAATTCACCGTCGAGGCGAGCGTGGGCGACGCCTATTGCCTGAGCAACACTTTGCGATAGCCGTATTTACGTTGTTCTTGACAAACGATATTGGCCAAAAAAGAATGTCAGGCATCAAATGATAATTTGATCAAATAAAGAAAACCGGCGGATGTCGAGCCGGTTTCCACTAGCCGACTTCTCTACAAAGCCTTCAGATCATGACCAGACGCCCGTACCTTCGCCACTTGCCCTCGCTACTTCTGACAGGCGCGGCTATCGCCTCAATGCTCGCGTTTAGCGGGGCCGCGAACGCGCAAAGTTCCGTCACCTTGTACGGCATCGTTGACGCGGGCGTAGGTTACGTCAGCAACATTGGCGGCAAGAGTCAATTCATGCAGAGCACCTCGGTGATGCAGGCCGACCGGCTCGGCTTCAAGGGTGTCGAAAATCTGGGCGGCGGCACGAGCGCTATTTTCGTGCTCGAGAATGGGTTCAGTACGAGCACAGGGGCGCTGGGGCAGGGCGGCAAGCTATTCGGACGGCAGGCGTATGTCGGCTTGAAAGACGAACGCTACGGCACGTTGACGATGGGGAATCAGTACGACTACATGGGCGCAACGCTGGGCATGTACGAAACCTCGACGTGGTTGCTGGGCCAATATTCCGATCACCCGTTCGCCAACGACCGCGCAAATTCGTTGCGGCTCGCGAATTCGGTTCAGTACATGACGCCTGTCTGGTCCGGTTTCCAGTTCGGTGCGATGTACGGCTTTTCGAATCTGGCTGGCGACATCAACGGCGAAGGTCGGGCATACAGTTATTCGGCAACGTACAACGCCGGCCCGTGGAATGTGGCGGCGGCTTATACCGAGGTATCAGGATCGGCGTCGTCTCTCGATGTTTCGTCATTGACCGGCTTGCCGAGCGGCAGCGTCGTTGTGGGCGGCAGCTATCTGCGCACGATGGGTATTGCAACGAGCTACAAGTTTAGCCGCACGTTCGTGTATGCGATGTACACCCAGTCGTTGTATGCAGGCACTCGCGGCAAGGACATCGAAAACGTGATGTTCCGCAACGGCCAGGTTGGCTTTACCTACTTCCTGACGCCCGCGCTGCAGGCGGCGGCGGGGTACACCATGACTGCCGTCGGTGCGACCAAATTGCACCAGGTGAGCACGACGCTCGACTACGCCCTCTCAAAGCGCACCGACGTCTACGCAATGCTGTTGGCCGAGCACGCGCAAGGCAATAACGCCAGGGCCGCGATCATTGGAATTGGTACGTCGTCGAATGCGAATCAGGTTGTCGCGGACATCGGTATTCGTCATAAATTCTGACGGCGCATGTGAAAGGCGTGGACACGCGCCATCTGCAATCGCGAAGGGCGTGTAACGCTGAGCGATCGACCGGATGGCGCGCCCTTCAACAATCAAACAATGCCGGAAGTTGAGCGACCTGGCCAGGCTATTCGCTGACCAGCGTCGCCACAAATTAGCCGCTATATGCGGCTAATTTGCGTGAAAGCTCACGCCGTCACGCTGGTGTCGCGTCGATGCAGAATATCGAGCAGGAACTCGAACGACGAGCGGATATCCTTCTCCATCGCGGCGCGTGCCGACGCAGCGTCGCGCTTCTCGAATCCTTCTATCACGATGTGATGGTAGTTGGTGCCGGCCGTGTTGTACGGCACTTCCTGATTGCGTTCGACTTCTTCCGTAATGACCCGCATGTATGGCCCGCATTGCAGCCACACCGTCTCGATCAACTGAGGCAGCACGGTGGAGCCGGACAGGCGATAGATCAGGAAATGGAACTCCTGGTTCTTGACGAGGCTTTCGTGGATGCCGTCGTGTTTGATCGCAAGTTCGTGTTCGGCGATCAGCCGCTTGAGCTTGCGCACGGCGGCTTCGTCTGCGTGCGCGCAGGCCATTTCGGTGGCCAGGCCTTCGAGCGCAATGCGCGCTTCGCACAGATCCTGCAAATGCTTGGTGGTCACCTCGGGCACCTGAATCGTGCCGTTCGGTAAAGCCACCAGCCCATTCTCCACCACGAGTTGCCGCAGCGCTTCGCGCACGGGCATGGCGCTCGAGCCGAAACCCTCGGCGAGCGTGGCGACGGTCAACTGGGTACCGGGTTCAAAACGCCCTTGCATGAGCGAGGTGCGCAACTGCGTATAAATCGACTCCTGCATCGTCGACCGCTTTACGACGCGCTGGATCTGGTCAGCCATGATTGCTCCGTGATCGTTAGATCAAAACTCCCTGAATTTTATCATTTTGATTGTGGATCCGGCGCTCCAGACTACCCTCCGTTCCGTCTGAAAGTATCATCCGCCAAAAAAATGGCGCGCAATTTTTTGTTTTGATCAGTTTATAATCGCCAATTTCAATGCGGAACCAGCCGGAAAGTCAAACGGCGCGGCGAGACCGCAGCGGCAGCCGGAGTTTGCTATGAGGCAAAAAAAGCCGGTCAGAGAAGAATTTCTGACCGGCGAAGATAGCAACAACAAACATCACGAGGAAAACTTTACAGCGGGGCGCGAAACCTCATAGCGCGTCGAAGAATGCCTTCATGCGCGCCATCGCTTCGACGATCCGCTCCTTCGATTCCGAGCCGAAACACACGCGCAGGTGGCCTTCGCCGGCGCTGCCGTAAAAGCTGCCTGCTTCCACGACCACGCGCGCTTCGACCAGAATGCGATCCGCGCATTCCTGCGCGCTCAGTCCGGTCGCGCTGATGTTCGCGAACGCGTAAATCGTGCCTTCGGGGCGCGCGCAAGTGACATTGCGCATCGTATTGAGCGCATCCACGACGACGTCGCGCTTGGCCTTGTCGTCGTTCACGAGTTGCGCGAGCACGGCGCGCTCACCCGTCACGGCCGCGAGCGCGCCCGCCTGAATGAACGTGTTGACATGCGTGACATCGTTGGCCGTGATCTTCAGCAGGCCGGGCATCACATCGGCGGGGGCGGTCATGAAGCCGACGCGCCAGCCGTCCATCGCAAAAGACTTGGTGAACGCGAACATCGAGATCGTGCGCTCCTTCATGCCCGGAATCGAGCCGATGCTGATGTGCTTCGCGTCGTCGTAGACGATCTCTTCGTAGACCTCGTCGGACAGCACCACCAGATCATGACGAATGGCGAGATTCGCCAGCGCCTGCAATTCGTCGCGGCTATACACGCGGCCGGTCGGATTGGCGGGATTGACGATCACGATTGCCTTGGTGCGCGGCGTGATCGCGGCTTCGATTGCGGCCGTGTCGATGGAAAAATTGTTCGCGCGGTCCAGATCGACGATCACCGGCTTGCCGCCCGCCAGTTCAATCTTGCCGATGTGCTGCGGGTAATACGGCGCGAGCAGGATCACTTCATCGCCTTGATCGATCAACGCGAAGAAGGCGGCGAACGACGCATGCGTGAGGCCGTTGGTGACCAGAATGTCGTCGGCCGTTACGTCGAGGCGGTTGAATTCGCGCAGCTTGCCCGCCAGCGCTTCGCGCAATGCCGGAAGCCCGCGCATGTCGCTGTAGTGGACTTCGCCTCGCATCAGCGCATCCACGGTGGCCTGCTTGATCGGCAACGGGGTGTCGGCGTGCGGGCAGCCGAGTTCCAGATGAATCAGGTCGGCGTTATCGCCCGGCAGATTGCGGGCTTTTTCGTACATGCCATACGATTTTTTCGACGTTTCGGTGATGCGTTTAGCGAGTTTCATGTATCGGTTCCAGGGTGTCGCTGCCCGCCGTCACAGAAGACGCGGGTGCGGACCGGGTTGGTAAAAAAGTACGCAGCGAAGTTCGCGGCGACGGCTCAGACCGGCTTGCCTTCACTGCTTGCCCAGTTGGGCATCAACGTATTGGTCGGCAGGCTTTCGTCGATCATCTTGCGGGCGGTCTCGATTCCGGCGACGGGCAGGCCCGCCGGATCGAGCGCGCCGATCTGCACTAGCACCGACGCCTGGTCCCAGTAGATGTGCTCGTTGTAGAGCTTGTCGCCGCGAAAACACACGACCGCCAGCATCGGAATCTCGAAGTACTTGCCGGTGGGCGCGAGGCCGGGCAGCAGCCAGTCGATCTCGCGATCGTGGGTCGCACAGAACACGAATTCGTCGACGATGCGATCGGTGCCGATCGTGCGCGAAATTGGAATCAACCGGGTGTCGGCCGGATTCGCATCGACGAAGTGATATTTGTAGAAACGCTTGAGCTGGTCATGGCCGACACCGCCCGTCATGGTCGGCACATGGTTGACGTAAGGTTCGGCCACCATGGTCGGCATGATCGCATTCACGTCGCGCGTGGCGAACTCGTAGTAGCAGTGTTTTTCCCAGAGAGCGTCGAGGTCGTGTACCGGGCCGAGTACTTTGCGCAATACCGCGAGCGTTCTCGAATACGCCATCAGCGTGGCCGGTTTGTTGAAGTGCTCGCGCTCCGGTGTCGCAAATGCGTGATCACAACCCGGATAGACGTATTGTTCGATCTGCGGCTGGACGGCCAGTGCGCGCATGATCGTCTCGCGCGTGTCGAGCGGGCAGAACGCATCGTCGCCGGCGAAGTGGAACACCATCGGACACTGGATGCGCGGTGCTTCGTCGAGAAATGCATCGAGCCCGACGCCGTAGTAGCTCACCGCGCAGTCGATCGACGTGCGTGCCGCTGCCAGCATGGCGAGTTTGCCGCCGAGGCAATAGCCGATCGCGCCGATCTTGCCCGCGTGTTCGGGCTCTGCGCGCAAAGCCTGCATGGACGATTCGATATCGCGCACGGCGAGGTCGAGATCGATTTTGTCGTTGAATTGCAGCGCCTTTGCGAAATCCTGCTCGCCGTAACCCAGCACGACGCCAGGCTCCATGCGCCAGAACAGATCCGGCACCAGCACCACATAGCCTTCTTCCGCGAAGCGGTCGGCCATCGACTTCATGTAGTCATTGATACCGAAGATTTCCTGCAGCAGGATCAGCCCCGGTCCCGAACCTTGCGCGGGCGTGGCCTTGTAAGCGGCAAACGATTTGCCGTCGTGACTCGTTACCTCGATGAAGCGTCCCATTCGTTCCTCGTCAATTCGCTTGAATGCCTGTGGTGGTCGCGCGTGCTCGTCAACCGGCAGAGGCGGCGCGTGCGCCGACGATCTGCGTCTGAATCGTGAGGCGATCGGCGGCCAGCATGCGGGCTACGTCGTTCGCCATCTGACCGACATAGACTTCACGCTCGCCGCCGTCGAGCGCAGCCAGTGTTGCGTGGACGACCGCATCGGTCGACAGCTTGTCGCCTTCGTAATCGCGGCTCATATCGGTGTCGATGGCGCCCGGCATCACCGCAAACACGCGCACGCCGTGCGGCGCGAGTTCGGCGTCGAGCCCTTCGGACAAACGCAAGGCCGCCGCTTTCGACGCGCACAGCGTGGTCATCGGCGCGAGCGTGATGCGCGCGAGGATCGAGAGGATGTTGACCATCGCCCCGCGCGCCGCGATCAGTTGCGGCGAGAACGCCTGCGCCATCGACAGCGTGGCAAAGTAGTTGACTTCCATTTCCCGGCGCGCGGAGTCGGGCTGACTCGCCGACAAGGCGCCCGCCTGGAAGTTGACGCCTGCGTTGTTGATCAGCAGCGTGACGTCCGAGGCGATGCGCGCGGCGGCTTCGACCTGACTGGCATCGGTGACGTCGAGTTGCAGCGGCACCACGCGGCTATCGGCCGGATACGCGGGGTGTTCGGCCGGGCGGCGCATGGCCGCATAGATTTTGCCGGCGCCCTGCGCGAGCAGGACTTCCACGAATTTCGCGCCGAGGCCACGGTCGGCGCCGGTGACCAGCGCGACGGTATGTTTATCGATCGTCATCGGAAAGAGGGCGGTTAAGGTAGGCGGGCGGCGCGAAACCACGGTGGCGCCGGTCGTGCTGCGTGTCAGATGATGTGGAAGACGTCCTGGCTGTCGGCGAGCATCGCGGAGAGGCGCTCGACATCCTCGGGCAGCATCCACTGCTTGTCGGCCAGTCGCGAGGCGGCTGCGACCAGCGCTTTGCGCCACGCCTGTTCGTTGCCGTAGCGCGCTTCGAATGAGGCACGGCGGTCACGCGGAACAGCGGCCAGAACGTCGCCGCGTGCGAACGGGACGTACGAGCCATAGACGCTATACAGGCCGCCCGGCGCATAGCCCGACGCGCGCAGAGCCCATCCCGCATGCGTTCCCAGCGGGACCTCGACAAACGGATGACGAATGCCGGCCGTGCCGTTGCCGTCCTGATCGACGGCGGGCACGAAGACTGGATAACGATCGCCTTCGCGCGGCGGCACCGAGTCGTGATCGAGCAGCCGCAGCTCGTTGATCACGCCAGGTCCTTCGAGCCCCGTCGCGCCTTCGAAACGTTCGACGAATTGCGCGAGCGTCCACCATCCGCCATTCGCGTGGGAAGGAAACGCGCTCGCAGGCGGCTCGATTCCATCGTCGACCCATCGACGCATGGCGACCAGCAAAGCACGCAGCGTTGCACCGTAGGTGAGCGGGTTGCTCGCGTACAGCACAACCGGTGAGTTCGGCAACGGATAGTCGCCATGCGCGATACCGGTGACGAGATAAAGGCGCACATCGGGATCGTCGGGCAGGTCGCGTCCTTCGCAATCCGTCGCGACCAGCGACGCTCGCGCGGACCAGACTTCGGAGTCCGTATCCATGTGCATCAGCTTCGGCGCAGTGCCTGAAGCACGCGCTTTTGCGAAGATGCCGTCGGTTTTTCCGCTGATCGGGTCGCTCAGCGTTTGATAGGCGAACGGAAATTGATCGCCCGGAAAGCTGTGATCTTCATGCTGACGCGAATAGCGGCCCGGCTGCGAAAACGGCGCGTTGACCCATGCGCGGCGCGAACCGGAAATGATCGGCACCGCGCCGTCGAAGACGATTTGCGAGTCGAGACTCTCGTTGAAGCCCTGATAGATGAAGTCGCGCAGCACGCGTCCGCTTTGCGACAGACCGAAGCCGAGCGCGCGCGTTGGCTGACCGTTCGCGGGTGCGAGCGGATTCGGTGTGCCCTCGCTGTCCTGGGTTTCGTACTTCAAAAACGCCATGACGTCGCGCACGCTCGCATAGCCGAGGCCCATCACCACCGGGTCTTGTGCGTCGTAAATGAATTCGAAAATTGCGCCGCGGTCGAGCTTGCAATCGGGCAGGCGGTCGATCTGAATCCGGTTCCGGTCGAGAAAGCGCCACCGAATTCCTGCTGCGGCCACTCGCGGATCGCGCTCGTTCTGCCGCGCGGTGAGGCTCGCGCTCGACGCGTCCAGAGTGGCGGCCGGATACGACAGCGTGAGCACGTAGCTGTCGCTGCTGAGTTCCTGAAGGATCGCCCCGCGAATGGAGTCCGGCGCATCGAGCACGAACTCTTCCCAGCCCTTGCCGACGATAGGTTGACCGTCGCGTGTGGCCACCGGGAACTGCGCCAGCATACGGCCGCCACCCGGCTCTACATTGCCTTGCCACGCGGTCCAGACGATCGAATAGCCCTCGTGCATCAGGAAGCCGTTGCCGATGTCCTCCGGCTGGGTCGGCAACGCGACCACGGGCGCATTGTTGATGCGCACCACGCCTCGCTGGGTGCCGCGATTGAGCCACTCGTAAAACAGCCAGCCATTGCCGCGAGCGAGATCGACCGGCTTATAGAGATGAAAGTCGACGCTGTATTCGACCATACCGTTCGACGCACGCGGTGCGTGCACGAGGTTCGCGATGTCGTGGTTCAGCGGCGCGTCGGGGTCGATCTCGCAATGAGCGCGCCCCGACACCAGTTCGTAGCTGCCGACACATCCGTCCTTGCCGAACGCGACGCCCTCGAACACCGGCTGACGCGACAGGATTTCCAGTTTTTTGACGCCTGGCATTGATCGTTCTCCAGCTTTCAGGATTGCTCGACGGGTTGCGCGACGATACGCAGATAAGGGCGCAGCACCTGCACGCCAGCGGGATACATCTGCTCGGCTTTGTCCTGCGCGAGCGACGGCGGCAGCATCACCGGTTCGCCTTCGGTCCACGTCGACGAGGTCGCGACCCGCTTGCTCGCGGTGAGTTGCACTGCCTTGAGGGTACGCAGAATCTCGCTGAAGCTGCGGCCGTTCGTGACCGGATAGGTGAGCGTCATCGCGACCCGGCGATCCGGCGCGATCAGATAAGCCGAGCGCAACAGCGACGGCGACGATGCGTGCGGGTCCAGCAAGCCGAGCAGCGCGGGCACTTCACCGGCCGGATCGTTGATCAGCGCAAACGTCGGCGTGCATTCGAGCATTTCGCGCAGATCCTCGAGCCACGCCGACACCATGTCCTGCGGATCGACCGAGATGCCTAGCACGCGTGCGCCGCAGCGCTCGAATTCGGCGTGCAACTGGTCCAGTGCGACGAATTCGGTGCTGCAGGTCGGCGACATCGATTTGAATGCGAAAACGAGGGCCCAGCCGTCGCCGAGCCAGTCGGCGAAATTCATCGGGCCCTGGTTCGACACGGCTTCGAATTCAGGCAGCAAGGTTCCAACTGAGAGCGTCATGCGAATAGTCCTGTCCGGTCGTTCGAGGCAGCCTGAGTGGTGCTGCTGCCGTCCGTCACGTG
Organism: Paraburkholderia sp. GAS333; assembly: GCF_050435665.1. Lineage (NCBI taxonomy): Bacteria > Pseudomonadati > Pseudomonadota > Betaproteobacteria > Burkholderiales > Burkholderiaceae > Paraburkholderia > Paraburkholderia sp. GAS333. Next base: position 367,115 of record NZ_JBNDKS010000006.1, on the reverse strand, counting down.
GAAAAATTATTTGATCAAATGATCGTTGGACCGAGTTTCGCTGTGTAAAAAAGCCATGTCAAGCCTTTTGTTCCTGATAACGACGGAGCGTCGGCCCGATCAATCCGCGAAAAATTTGCCAGTTGCACAATTAATTATTATTTGATCAAATGATTTCGAGCGTGAACGGGAGGCCGTCAGAGCGGCCGTCGGGACACGAGAAATTAAGTGGAGAAATCATGAGTTCCAAAAGCATTGTCGTGTCGGAAGCGCGCAGCGGGTTGCAGATCCGTTTCCAGTTGCTGGAGCAGCAGGCGCCGGAAAGCACTGAATTCCTGTGGGATTTGCTGGCGACGCCGCGTGAGATGCCGGCGATTCATGCCATGTGGACGGGCCCGGAGATTTCCTGCCCGATTCCGACCGAGATGATCGATCCGCAACGCAATGCTCGCGCATTGGCGCCGGAAAACGCGACGGTCACGCCGCAGGCCGGCGACCTGGTGCTCGCTTATGTGCCCGCGAAAATGTGGGGCGGCAATCCGCAGCCTGTATTCGACCTGGGCTTCTTCTACGGTCCAGGCGGCCGGATGCTGTTCCCGATCGGCTGGCTCGCCGGGAACGTGGTGGCGCGCGCCGATCGCGACGATCTCGACGCGCTGGCGAAGGGCTGCGGCGCGATTCGCCGTGCCGGTGCGTGCACGCTCAGCCTGTCGAGGGCGTAAATGGCTCCGCAAGCTCATCGGCACGCGCTCCGGCAAAACTACTGGCCCACTGCGGCCGGCGCGGCCATCGCCTTTCCCCGGCTCGATGCCGATATCGACTGCGACGTGGTCGTGATCGGCGCAGGCATCATGGGACTCAACGCGGCGCTCGAACTGGCCGGCCGCGGGGTCAGCGTGGCGGTTGTCGAGGCGGAACATCCGGCTGCGGCGGCTTCTGGCCGCAATGGCGGTCTCGTGGTGCCGAGCCTGCCGCGTGTCGGTCCGCTCGACGTCGTGCGGCTGCTGGGCGATCGCTACGGACCGGAGCTGGTGCGGCTCGTCGCGGACGGCGCGCAAACGGTGTTCAGTACGATTGAGCGCCATCAGTTGAAGTGCGACGCGGTGCAGGGCGGCTGGATCAATCCGGCGCATGCGGGAGAACTGGTGGAGGGCCTGCAGGCGCGTGTTTCGGCATGGCAGCGCGCCGGCTCCCGGGCGACCTGGCTTAACGCAGCGGAAGCCAGACAACGGATCGGCAGCGACACGTTTCATGGCGCGCTCTACGACCCGAGCGGCGGCCATCTCAATCCGTTCGGCTATACGCAGGAACTGGCGCGGGTGGCGTCGGAAAAGGGCGCCCGGATTTTCTGCGAGTCGCCGGTGTTGCGCGTCGGGTCTGGTGGTGGCCGCTATGTCGTGCACACGCCGACCGGCTCTATCACGGCCAACACCATCCTCCAGTGCACGAATGCGATGCAGGGCGGCCCGCAGTCGCTGGCGCCAGCCGTTGCGCGCAGCTTCGTGCCATTGACGGTGTTCCAACTGGCCACTCAGGTTATTTCGGCTGACGTGCGCCGTACGATCCTCAAAGGCAATGAGGCTTTGTCGGACACCCGCAACAATCTGTTCGCATTGCGCTTCACGGCAGACGGACGGATCGTGACGGGCGGCATGGCGCCGGTGTCCCAATGGATGGCGGAGCCGCGTCTGCTGCGTTCGCTGGCGCGGCGCATGGAGCGGATTTTCCCGCAGCTCTATGAGGTGAAATTCGATTTCATCTGGAGCGGCGGCGCGGCGTTGACGCCGGACTTCCTGCCCCGGCTTTTCGAGGTCGGCAAAAACTGGTTCGCGCCGCTCGGATGCAATGGCCGGGGTATCGCCATGACGACCTCGTTAGGACAGCGCCTCGCTTCTTACGTCGTGGATCGCGATCCTGAAGTGCTGCCGCTGCCCATTACCTCGGCGGCGCCGATCAAGGCTCACACGTTCGCCCGTTATGTACCGCAGCTTCTGCTGCCGGTGGGCATCCTGCAGGATGCGATGCGTCGCTAGTCACCTGGTAATCCGTATCAATCTGAAGCGCGGCTACGCTCTCGTGCGTGACTGAGCCGCTCGCGTATTTTGTGGAGAATGAAAGATGGAAGCGATCGAATCTCCGATCAGGCTCGTGAAGCAGGTGGACTCCGATCACGTCGTGTTTCCGCACGACGACGGTTCGCGGGTTCCGTACAAGGTATTCAGCTCGCAAGCCGTGTACGAGCGCGAGCAGGAGCGCATCTATCGTGGGCCGACGTGGAATTTCGTCGCGCTCGAAGCGGAAATTCCCAACGCGGGCGACTACAAAAGCACCTTCGTCGGCGACACGCCGGTGGTCGTCACGCGTCTGGAAGACGGCTCGCTATCGGCCTGGGTGAACCGCTGTGCGCATCGCGGCGCATCAGTGTGCCGCAAGGCACGCGGCAACGCGACATCGCATACCTGCGTGTATCACCAGTGGAGTTTCGACAACAGCGGCAATCTGCTCGGTGTGCCATTCCGTCGCGGACAGAAAGGCATGACGGGCATGCCCGCCGATTTCGATCCGAAGAATCACAGCCTGCGCAAACTGCGGGTGGACAGCTACAAGGGTCTGGTGTTCGCATCGTTCAGCGATGAAGTCGCGCCGCTGCCCGAGTATCTCGGCGCGGAAATGCGGCCGTGGATCGACCGCATTTTTCATAAGCCGATCGAGTATCTCGGCTGCACGCGGCAGTATTCGAAGTCGAACTGGAAGCTCTACTTCGAGAATGTGAAGGACCCGTATCACGCGAGCATGTTGCATCTGTTTCATACGACCTTCAACATCTTCCGTGTCGGTATGAAAGCGCGTTCGATACCCGACGCGACTCACGGTCTGCACAGCATCATCACGGTCACGAAAACGGGCGAGGACACGTCGGCGGCCTACAAGCAGCAGAACATCCGCTCGATGGACGAAGGCTTTTCGCTCGAAGACGACACCGTGCTCGGTCATATCTCAGAGTACGAAGAAGACACGACGAATCACATCCAGCCGATCTTCCCGCAACTGGTGGTCCAGCAGATTCACAACACGCTGGTCGCGCGTCAGTTATTGCCGAAAGGCCCGAACAATTTCGAACTGGTTTTCCATTTCTTCGGCTACACGGACGACACGCCCGAGTTGCGCGAACTGCGCATCAAGCAGGCGAATCTCGTCGGCCCCGCAGGCTATATCTCGATGGAAGACACCGAAGCCACCGAACTCGTCCAGCGCGGCACGATTCGCGACGGCGATGCGACCTCGGTCATCGAAATGTCGCGCGGCAATCCCGAGCAGCAGGACACGGTGATTACCGAAAGCCTGATCCGCCGCTTCTGGGTCGGTTATCAGAAATTGATGGGCTATTGAAAAGGGTACGCAGATGGAAGCGATGAAGCTGTGGTTCGAATTGCACATGCTGCAGAACCAGTACATCAGTCACCTCGACAACGACCGGCTTGAAGCATGGCCGACGTTGTTCACCGAGGACTGCACCTACGAGATCGTGCCGAAGGAAAACGCCGACATGGGCTTGCCGATCGGCATCATCTATTGCACGAACCAGCGCATGCTGCGCGATCGCGTGGTGTCGTTGCGCAACGCGAACATCTATGAAGATCACACGTACCGGCATATGACGTCGGGGCTCGTCGTTACCGGTGAAGAGAACGGTGTGATCGAAACCGAGAGCAGCTACGTCGTGGTGCAGACGCGCTCGAACGGCGAGTCCGACGTGTACCAGGCGGGCAAGTACTACGACCGCGTGGTGCGTACGCAGGACGGTTTGCGCTATCTGGGTAAGCGCGTGGTGTACGACACGTCGCGAGTACAAACGCTGCTCGCGACGCCGATCTGAAGGAGGGCATATGGAACAGACACTCGAAAACTGGCAACCCATTGGTGTGCTGGACGATTTCACCGAAGGCGAACCCGCCGCTATTTTTGCGGGCGACCGGCAGATCGCGGTGTTCCGCCTCGGTGAGGAAGTGTTTGCGTTGAACGACCTCTGTACGCATGGTCATGCGCGTCTGTCGGACGGCTATGTGGAAGACGGTTGCGTCGAATGTCCGCTGCATCAAGGTCTGATCGACATCCGCACGGGCGCGCCGCGTTGCGCGCCGATCACCGAAGCGGTGCGTGCGTTTCCGATTCGTATCGTCGACTCGCGGGTTGAGATTCATGTCGACTGACCGGCATGTGATCGTCGGAGCGGGACATGCAGCGCGACGTGCGGCGGAAACGTTGCGCGCACGCGATCCCGGCGCGCACATCGTGATGATCGGCGCGGAGCCCCATGCGCCCTACGACCGGCCGATCCTGTCGAAAGATGCGTTGCTCGCGGAGGGTGGCGAACAGAAAGCGTTCATTCGCGACGCTGACTGGTACGGCGCGCAGGATATCGCGTTGCGTCTGTCCACCACGGTCGAGGCGATCGACCGTGAGCGTGCGGTCGTTCATCTGCACGACGGCAACGAAGTGGCCTACGACCGGCTTTTGCTCGCCACCGGCTCCCGCGTGCGATCGTTCGACGGACCGGTCGATCCGCGCGTGCCGTTGCACTACGTGCGTACGCTGGCCGATTCGCTCGTGTTGCGCGCTGCGCTCGCGCCAGGCAAACAGGTGGCGATTCTCGGCGGCGGCTTTATCGGACTCGAAGTCGCGGCTGCGGTCACGCAGGCCAACTGCACGGCAACCGTGATCGAACCGGCAAGCGTGTTGCTGCGGCGTTCGTTGCCACACGCGGCAAGCCAGTTCGTGGCCGCATTGCACACGCGCCGTGGCGTGAATCTATGGCTCGATACGACGCCCTCGGCAATCGGCTATCGCAACGGACGTGCGCTGATCGAGACCAGTCGAGGCGAACTCGAGGCGGACATCGTGGTAATCGGAATCGGCGTGCTGCCGAATATCGAACTCGCGCAGGCCGCGGGTCTCGACGTGAACAACGGCATTGTCGTCGACCAGCAATGCCGTACTGCCGATCCCGCCATCTTCGCGGCGGGCGAGGTGACGCAGCATTTCAATCCGCTACTGGCACGGAGTGTGCGCATCGAATCGTGGCAGGTCGCGGAGAATCAGCCCGCGATCGCGGCGGCGAACATGCTCGGCGACTGTCAGGTTTATGCAGAGTGGCCGTGGCTCTGGTCGGATCAGTTCGACTGCAATATCCAGACACTCGGCATGATCGAGGCGGAGCACAGGCTGATGACGCGCGGCAATCCCGAAGAAGGTCCGTTCTGCGTGATGGCGCTCGACGAGGCCGACCGGTTGCGCGCGGTCGTCGCGATCAATGCGGGGCGGGAGATGGGTGCGTGCAAGCGCCTGGTTGCAGCGGATCGTCCGCTCGATCCCGCAGGGCTGGCCAATCCGGCTGTGCCACTCCGATCGATGTTGATCAACTAGGCTGGAAAATCGCTGGGGTTGCGAGCGGTCCGTTCTCCAAACCTTGGGTTTCGGGGATGGCCGCTGTTCGCCCATACCGCGCGAAAACCCGCTAAATGAAGGCTTTTGTGCGTCTTGTCGTAATTCGCTTGACAGCCGATTTTTGCCCACAAAAAATCAGTCTCGATCACATAATTATTTGATCAAATATTCGGACGAAGCGGATCGAGGAGTAATCTCGATCTGACGTCGTCAGGCTCGAAATCTGGAAAAGGGGAGTCTCGTGTCGAGTACCAATGAATTCAAGACGGGGTGGGGCATCATTCTTGCCGCGACCATCGGCATCGGCACCAGCCTGACGACGATGGCGTCGTACAGTGCGGGTGTCTTTCTGCCGTCGCTCACCAAGACCTTCGGCTGGGCCGATTCGCAAGTCATGCTCACGTTCATGATCCTGTTCTTCGGATCGAGCCTGGTCGGACCGTACATCGGCACGCTGGCCGACCGCGTCGGTCCGCGCAAGATCGTGCTGGCGTCGGTAATCGGTCTCGCGATCGGATGGATGCTGCTGGCGTTCTCCAACGGTTCGATCGCGATGTTCTATCTGACGTATGCGGTCATCACGCTGCTGGGTGCAGGCACGCTGCCGGTGACGTGGACGAAGAGCGTCGTCGTGCATTTCAAACAGCATCGCGGCATTGCGCTTGGAATCTGCCTGGTCGGTACCGGCATCTTCGGCGCGCTGATCAAGCTCTACACTTTTCACATGATGGCGCTGGTGGGATGGCGGCTCGCTTATGTCGGGCTCGGCGCTTTCCTGCTGGTGATCACGCTGCCTATCGCCTTCATCTTCTTCCGCGAACCGAAGGTCGATGCCGCGAGTGCCGCCGTTGCAACCAGCGATGCGTCTGCCGCAATTCCAGGCCTCGCGTTCGGGCAGGCATTGAAGACGCCGGCGTTCTGGCTGCTGACCGCGAGCTTTTTCCTGTTGTCACTCGCGCTCGCCGGTATTGCGCCCAATCTCGAACGCTTCTGGACACGCTCGGGATTCAGCATGAGCGACGCGGTGAGCATCGCATCGTGGTACGGCATCGGTATCGTGATCGGTCGGTTGCTGACAGGCTGGTTTCTCGATCGCATCTGGGCACCGGTTGTCGTCTTCTGCATGCTGTTGCCGTGCGCGTTGTCGTTCGTGCTGCTGGCGCATGGTGTGACGAGTTTCTGGGTCGCTTCGCTGCTGGTGCTGATCGTGGGAACGTCGTCGGGCGTCGAATACGATGCGCTCGCCTATCTGGTGTCGCGTTACTTCGGCATGCGTGCGTACAGTGCAATTTATGGCGGCGTGTTCATCGGTTTTGCGGTCGGCGCAGGGCTGGGGCCGTTTTCGTTCAGCAAACTGCTGACCGTGCTCAACGGCTACGACGCTGTATTGTTGATCAATGCGGTGGTGGTCGTTGCGGGCGCGGGCGTGCTTCTTCTGCTCGGCGCGTATCCCCGCTTTGCCGGCATCGGCGATGAAACGAGGCCGACTCGCGAGCGGCCGTTTCAAGCCAACATTTCAGGCGAAGTGAAGTAAGGCTCGCCAGCTATCTGTAATAGGAGTTTCTGTGGCACATACGATCGAATCTGTACCCATTCTTTCATCCAGTCCCGGCACTCAGCGCTCGCTGAAAGTGCACCGCATCGGTCAAACCGGCGCGCGTCCGAAAGCGTACTTCCAGGCCGCGTTGCATGCGAACGAAACGCCGGGACTGCTGATCGGCCATCATCTGCTCGACCTCGCGCTGGCTGCCGACCGGGCAGGCAAGTTCAAAGGCGAACTGGTGATCGTGCCGTATGCGAATCCGATTGGTCTGTCGGATAACGTTCTGGGTAATCAGATCGGTCGGGAAGCGCTCGATGGCGGCGGCAATTACAACCGTGGCTGGCCCAGTCTGAGCAGCGGCGTGGCGGCGCGTGTCGAAGGCAGACTCGGCGCCGACGCCGAAACGAATAAGGCCGTCATTCGCGCGGCGTTGAAGGAGACGCTCGACGCGCTCAAGCCGGCCAACGAAGTGCAGTCGCTTCAGACCACGTTGCTCAAGCTCGCCATCGACGCGGATTTTGTGGTCGACTCGCATACGGAACTCGTTGCTATCGCGGGGATGGTGGTGGCGCCCTGGTGCGAGGCGATGCTCGATCCGTTCGTCGCCGAGATCGATCCGGGCCTGGTCCATGTCACGGATACGCCAGTGTTGTTCGACGGTACATGCAGCAAGCCCTGGCATGATATGGCGCAGCAGTTCGGCGGGCGCTTTCCGATTCCGCAGGGCAACGTCAGTGTGACGATTGAAATGCGCGGCGCGGCCGATGTGTCGGATGAACTCGCGCGCGGCGACGCAGAAGCGATCTTCCGGCATCTGGCGCGAATCGGCGTAGTGGAAGGCGAGTTCGACGCGAATGCAAAGTGGGCTGGCGAGAAAACCCCGCACGAAGCGATTTCGATGATGCGTACGCCGGTGGGCGGCGTAATCGTTTATCCGTTTCCGCTGGGCACGGACGTGAAAGCGGGCGATGTGATCGCGGAGATCATCGACCCAGCCGCCGACGATCCTGCACAGGCGCGCACGCAGATTCGTGCGCTGCGTCCTGGGCGGCTTTACGCGGCTGTGTCGAACCGCCTGGTGCGGCCGAACGACATCGTGATCAAGATCGCGGCAAACGATTTTGCGCATGCTTGATCCGGGTTTCCGCGAGACTGCGCGGGCCCGTGCTAAGGGAAACTCGGCGGAGTAGATTCCGCGTTCGGGTTTCCACTGAAACGAATCGTTGTCGATTTACGGTCGCATTGCGCGTCGTGTGGAGGAGAGCCAAACTATCAACTGGCTTTCTGATCACTTCTCCACATCCCGGAGGGACGCGCAATGACCAAGGTAAAAGTTGCTGGATTCAGTGTGTCGCTTGATGGCTTCGCTGCCGGTACTGCCCAGAGTGTCGATCATCCGCTGGGTATGCGAGGCGAGGAGCTATTCCAGTGGTTTTTCCCCACGCGCACTTTTCGGCAGATGGTCGGAAAAGAAGACGGTGACACGGGGCTTGATGACCAGTTCGCCCGGCGCGCAATGGACGGCTTCGGCGCTTTCATTCTCGGCCGCAATATGTTCGGACCGGTTCGTGGAGAATGGCCGGACGATCAATGGAAAGGATGGTGGGGCGACAATCCGCCGTACCATGCACCGACCTTTGTACTCACGCATCATCCGCGATCATCCATCGAGATGCTGGGCGGAACGACATTCCATTTCATTTCCGATGGCATTGAGAGCGCGCTCGAAAAGGCGCGCGAAGCGGCAGCCGGAAAGGACGTCAAGATTGGCGGCGGCGTCGAAACCGTGAAGCAGTATATTCGGGCCGGTTACGTCGATGAAATTCACCTTGCTTTTGCGCCGACTGCGCTCGGCCAGGGAGAGTCGCTCTTTAGCGGCCTCGATCTTCGCGCTCTGGGTTATCGGACCGTCGAGCACGTATCGTCGGAACGGGCCACGCACATTATCCTCGCGAAATAGCGTCGGCAAAAGGTTGGCTGGTGTCCTCCGACGAGTGCGTACAGAGATAATGCCGGTGTTTGAGCGAGGGAAATGATCAACCCAGGCAGACGCATCGATGCGGACGCTTGTCGGTCCGCTGGCCGGTCGCCGCCGCAGATTGCAGAGGCGATTCACGGCTACGCAGCCAACCTTCAGGCCGGTCTGACGCGATAGACTCCCGGCTGAACACATCTCAGCCACGACACGGACTTCACGGTCCTCGAGGAGAAGCAGCGGCATGGACCGGATGGCAGCAATGGAAACGTATGTGAGCGTAGTGGAGGCCGGCTCGTTTTCGGCGGCCGCCAAGCGGCTCAAGCTCGGGCAACCAGCGGTGTCGAAATCAGTCGCGCAACTCGAGGAGCGGCTCGGCGTGCGACTCCTGTTGCGCTCGACACGCGGCCTGACGCCCACTGATGCAGGTCAGCGCTTCTACGAGCACGCAAGGCGCGCAATCGAAGAAGTGGACCTCGCCGAGCATGTCGCGCGCGACGCGTTTACCGGACTATCCGGCGTACTGCGCGTCAGCGCAGCCGTGACCTTCGCGCGGCTGCATATTCTGCCCGCGCTGAAGACGTTTCTGGACCGGCACCCTAATTTGCAGATCGATATCGTGCTGGACGATCGCACCATCGATCTGCTCGAAAATGGTGTGGACGTAGCGCTGCGCATGGGCTCGCTAGACGACTCGACGATGACCGCGCGTCGCATTGCGCAAAGCCGTCGACGGGTTGTTGGAACGCCTGCGTATCTCGCTGAAGCGGGCGTGCCGAAGACGCCTGCGGACCTCAGCCAGCATCAGGTGATCGTGTATTCGTTGCGAGGCGGTGGCGAGTCGTGGGCGTTCAGCCAGCGCGGCAAGGAAGTGGCGGTCGTCGTATCCGGGCGCGTCAGCGTCAGCGCCGCCGAGGGCATGCGTACGACCTTGCTCGGCGGCATGGGCCTGGCGATTGCGTCGGAATGGATGTTCTCGCCGGAACTTGCCGACGGCACGGTTCAGGCCGTACTGACCGATTGGGAATTACCGTCGATCGACCTGTGGGCAGTCTTCCCGGCCGGACGCCTGGTGAGTGCGAAGGCGCGGGCATTCGTCGCTTTCGTCGAAGAGATACTTGGTGCCGCTGGCTACAGCCAAGGCGGCACGCCATCAGAAAACGAGCTTGCCGAATGACGCGCCGCTGTTGACAGATAACGCTCCTCGTCCTCGCTACCCGGCGGATTGTTCGCGGGTAACAGCGTGGCTCAGGCGTTGGCCGTCGCTTTCTCCAGAACCGGAAACATGTCCGACGGGTCAGGACGACGCGTGTAATCCGGGTTGACCTCGGAATACAGCACGATGCCATCCTGTCCGATGACGTAGCGCGCGGGCATCGGCAAGGTCCAGCCTGGGTCGTTGTTGAACGCCGGCAGATCGTTCTTCAGGTTCCTGTACAACTCGACCAGATATTCGGGCAACACAAAACGCAAGCCGAAGTCGGCGCCTGTCTGACCGTTCACATCGCTCAGCACCGGAAAATTGAGTTCGTTGGTGCGCACGGACTTGCGGCTGTTGACTGCTGTCTGCGGCGAGATCGCCACGACATTTGCGCCGTAGGCCAGAATCTGCGGCAGAACTTCATTGATCGCCTGCAATTCGATATTGCAGTACGGGCACCAGACGCCGCGATAGAACGTCACGACAAGGGGTCCTTTCACCAGCAGCGCTGCGGACGACACATCGTTGCCGTTCTGATCCTTCAGATTGAAATGCGGTGCGCGGTCGCCAGCCTTGATCGCGCGGCCCGCTTGCCCGCTCGCAATCAGCTCGGCTGTGGCGCGTTCCATCACCGGGTGAATCTCCGGAGGCGCGTTGAATGGCGGCTTGCCCGCCTTGAAGTCGGCCCGGAATGCGTCGAGTTTGTCTTGCAGTGACATGGGTGTTCTCCGTTGAGAGGAATAGAGGAGTCGGTAGATTCAGGCTGCGTTCTGCGTTGCGAGCCAATTCGGCTGTGGTAGTCAGGTCGAGCGCCAGGCCGCAGCCGATGCCCTCATCGGTCGTGCGACGCAGGCGCTGGTTCAGTCCGATCTCAGGCAGCGACAGCGACTGGTTTGGTCCACTCGTTGCCGGCCATGAAACCGTCGAGTTCGGTGTGAACGATGTGGTTGGTGTAGTTGCTCATCACCTTCGTCGCCACGCCCAGAATCACTTCGAGGACGTTCTGACGGGTGTAGCCCGCGGCGAGAAATGCGTCGACATCGGCGTCGGGAACGAAGCCCCGTTCACGCACCACGAGCGTCGTGAAATGATGTAGCGCTTCGAGCTTTACATCGGGCAGCGGCGTGCCGGCTCGCAGCGCGGCGATCACGCCGGCGTCCATTTTGATCATCTTCGCCAGCGTACTGTGACCGGCCATGCAGTAGTGGCAGTTGTTCTCGAAGTTCGAGGTCAGGTAGACGACCTGGTGCTCGTGCGGCGTCAGCGTGCTCTTCGAGAACAGGTCCCACAGCGCCGAGTAACCGGCCAGCAGCGCGGGCGACTCCGCCATATGCGCCTGAAGATTGGGAACGAAGCCGAAGGCCCGCTTCGTGTCTTCGAGGACGGCCTTCGAAGCGGCCGGTGCGTTATCGATCGTGTAGGTTTGGAAGTTGCTCATCGTTTTGCTCCTGTTGGTTGACGGTGAGCAAATGATGAAGGTTGGCCTCCTTTCGAAGAAGGCAGGCGCCGTCGATAACAGTCATTCCTGGCAGGCATAAAGCGAAGAGGATTGAACTGGGCTGCTTGTCCATGAATAAGCGGATGTCCGAAGTAGAAGTACCCACGCGACCTTACTGCGCTCGCAAGTGACATCTCCAGCGAAAATCCCGAGCGTCCTGCCAGCGCCTTCCGACCACCTGCCCATCGGTCATTTGACCGATACCCTCGCAACGCCTTCCTTGCGATCCTTGCGTTCATACCAGTCGCATGCGCCCAACCAGATAGTGCCCCGGCAAGACAGCGGCAAATCCAGTTGAACCGGCGATCTGCATCTGGCTGCGCTCGCCGATGGCCGCAGCGCACTTCCTACATTGGCTACGAAGAGATCGCTTTGAACAACGCAATCGTTCATCCCGTATGGGTCCGCACGTTTCACTTGATTAACGCCACGACCGTCGTTCTCATGTGCATGAGTGGCTGGCAGGTCTACGAGGCGTCGCCCCTATTCCAGACCGTCCGGTTTCCTGCATCGATCACGCTGGGTGGCTGGCTAGGTGGCGCGCTGCTCTGGCACCTCGCAGCAATGTGGATACTCGTTGCCAATTTCTTCGCGTATCTGGTTTTGGGGATCATCACTGGACGGCTGCGCCGGACCCTGTTCCCCGTCACGATTCGCGCGATTGCAACCGATCTCGTCGCGGCACTGCGCGGCAAACTCAGCCACCGTGATCCCAGTCAGTACAACGCCGTGCAGAAGCTCGCATATCTCGTCGTCATTGCTGACCTTGCGCTGGTGATCGCGTCCGGCCTGACGATCTGGAAGCCGGTGCAGTTTCCTGTTCTGCGCACGCTAATGGGCGGCTTCGACAACGCGCGCATCGTCCATTTCATTGCGATGAGCGTACTGACGGGTTTTCTCGCGATACACGTCGTCATGGTCGCGCTAGTGCCGCGATCTTTACTCACCATGATCCGGGGCCGATGACGATGACGTCGAATAAAGATAAGCGGATGCCCGACGCAGCGTCCATCATCAAGGACGCGCAAAAGGAACTGGGTTCGGCTTCGCGCCGCCTGTTTGGCAAGCGCATGCTGACGCTCGGTGGGCTGGCCATGTTGTCCGGCTGCGATCTGACAAACGACAAGTCGGTGAACCGGCTGTTGCGCACCATCTCCTCGTTCAATGACGGTGCGCAGGCGCTGCTGTTTGACCCACGCAGCCTTGCGCCGACCTATCCAGAGTCGATGATCACGCGGCCTTTCCCGTTCAACGCGTTTTACGACATCGATCAGGTGCCCGACATCGATGCACAGACCTACCGGCTCGAACTGACAGGTCTCGTCAAAGGCAAGCGCATCTGGACGCTGGCTGAACTCGATGCATTGCCGAAATGCAGTCAGGTTACGCGGCATATTTGCATCGAAGGCTGGAGCGCTATCGGCAAGTGGGGCGGAGTGCGCTTTTCCGATTTCCTGTCGATGGCCGGTGCGGATACGACGACGAAATATGTCGCGCTGCATTGCGCCGACAACTACTGGACAAGCATCGATATGCCAACAGCGCTGCATCCTCAGACGCTTCTAACGCTGACCTTCGACGACCAGATGTTGCCGCCGAAGTATGGATTCCCGATGAAGTTGCGCATGCCGACCAAGCTTGGCTACAAGAACCGAAGCATATCGTCGCCATCACCGTGACCAACGAATTTCCCGGCGGCTATTGGGAAAACCAGGGCTACAACTGGTTCGGTGGATCGTGATCCGCCAGCCCGCCAACAGCTTTATCCCCTCACATCAACGGAGCGTTTATGTCCATTCGTATCAAGCTTGCTGCCTCCCTCGTCGCATTCACGCTCGCTAGCGCGTCGTTTGCACAATCTCCCGCGATAAAGCCTGAGCGCATCCGCGGCGATATCGTGTCGTTGTCGGGCAATGCGTTGACCGTACATCGCCGTAGCGGCGATACCGTGACGCTTACCTTGACCGACGCGTCGAAGGTCAGCGCAGTGAAGACAATCCAGCTCTCCGATATCAAACCGGGTTCGTATGTCGGGGCGGCGGCCATGCCCGGTCCCGACGGCAAACTGACCGCGAGGGAAGTGCTGGTGTTCCCCGAAGCCGCTCGCGGAATGGGCGAGGGGCACTATGCGTACGATCTCGGCGCCAACAGTTCGATGACGAATGCCAATGTGGACACGGTCGTCGAGGGCACGAGCGGACGCGATCTGAAACTTTCGTACAAGGGTGGCAGCAACACGGTCACGGTGCCGACCAGTGCGCCGGTCGTGACGCTCGCGCCTGCAACGCGGGCTGATCTGATCGCGGGCAAGAAGGTGTTTGTCGTCGCGGTCCCGGCCAACGGCGGAGCACATGACGCGCAATTTGTCGTGGTCGAAAAGGACGGCGTTGTGCCGCCGATGTAATCGGCTTCGGCGTCGCAGCTTGACTCAGGTGAACGTCGCGTGGCAGTGGTTGCTGCGCGGCCTATGACCTGATTGGCGGCGTGCGTTGCACACCGCCTTCATCAACCAGTCTGGCGTGCGAGCGCGATCGTCAAAGCAGCCCCAGCGTCGACGCCTTTAGCGTTGCCGCTGCGCGCGACGAGCATTCGAGCTTGCGGAACACGTTTTCGACATGAGTGCGAACCGTGCTTGGGCTGAGCGTCAATTCACGTGCAGCTTCCTTGTTGCTGGCGCCTCGCGAAATAACGCGCAGCACGTCGATTTCGCGCGCCGTCAATCGCACACTCTGCGACGTGCTGCTCACTGGCCGTTTGACGACGATAGCATCGTCGGACAGCAGCGCATTCACCACCTCGGCGTTTAAACGGCCGCGTGCGGCCTCGTCACGCAAGTGTCGTGCGGCTTCGTCGGCAGAGAAGGCCGCACGCCACGGACGGACCGCGCGTAACGCGACATACATTACCGATGCCGCCAGCACGTTCGCTTCGAGCGTCAGCGATTGATCGCGCACTCCACGGAAATAGCCCGAACCGTCCGACCTTTCGTACGCATACGATGCGAGTTCGGCCGCTTCTCCGAGTGCACCGGCCTGCTTGCCGGCGCGCGATGTCCAGTACGGCACCAGCCTGACCTTTTCCCATGCGCTTTCGGATAAATGTTCGTTCGTATTCCAGATCCGGTTGGGCACCGATGCACGGCCAATACCGTGAACCAAGCCCGCGCGATAAACGCGTGCATGTGCCGATTTATCAGGCGTGAGCCGGGCGCAACATTCCGCGGCGGTCGCGGCGACTGCGCGCGAGAAGCCTGTCATCCACGGCAGCTTGAGATCGATGACGTCGGCGATCAATTCGACATCGGTGTCCTGTTGCATACGGGATGTCGTCAGCATGGCGTCTATGTCGGCGGTGGACGCCTGCTCCAGTTCCGTGAGCCAGCGCGCCGCGTTGCGGGTTGCCGTCTCGACGAGTTGTGCCGGATAGCGTGAATCGGCGCGCTGCGCAATCAGATCGAGCGTGCGCTCGATGCCATAGGTCCGGCTGAACGTTTCCATGTCGCCGGCAAGCGCGACGATGAGTACCGCTGCCGGCACTTCTTCGCGAGCGTGGTGAGCGGGCAGCCCGTGTCCATCCCACGACTCGAAGATGCGCCGCAACGCCGTTTCTGTCGAATGCGCAAGGCCCAACGTGCGCGCGACTTCGCCGGAGACCTCGCAGTGGATTTGCGCGAGCGGAGCAAGCACCGCGCCTGCTCCACCCAGCGCGTTGAGTTGCTCGGCCCAGCCCTGGCGATCTTCAAGCATTGCAATACGGATAGCGATGTCGTCACCGAAAACATCGGCGAAACCCGCTGCGTTTGCCGTGCAACCCGACCAGCGCAGCAGCGAAGTTTCGCGGACCGCGTCGTTCGTAGTTGGGTCTACCCCGGATGCTTCGGCGAGGCGTGTCGCAAGCCATGCAGTGCGTAGCGAATGGCCGGTGGGCTGTCCCATGCTTAGATCGCCGATGAAGGCGAGGGCTTTCACAGCATCGAACACGCGCACCGCGGACAGGGGGACGTTGTCGTCGGTCATCGAAATGAATGGATCAGTGCGGGTCGAACAGAACGCCAACTATACGCGAACCTTCTGGAACGTATCGGTCATTTGACCGATGCCGGCAACGCGAGCCGGATGCCATCATCTGTACCCATGCAGACGTCTTGTCCCGATGATCCCGGCGCGGTTCCGCCGACAGGTCATTGCAGCAGGGGCGTGGCGCGTCGCATCAGGCGACGCGATCGGCAAAATCATCAAGGAGCTTCAATGGCTGCTCATCTTTCCGAAACCCTTCGTCTTCAGGATGAACGGTGGCTCAAGTACTTTTACTTTACGCGTGCTGCGTTCTCTGTGATCTGGGTCGCGCTTGCGCTCATCGTCGGGCAGCATGTCGCGGCGATCGGAGCCGCACTGCTGGTTGTTTATCCGTTATGGGATGCGCTCGCCAATTACGTCGATATGTCGCGTAGCGGTGGAATGCGCAAAAATTCGACTCAAGCTTTTAACGTCTTCGCCAGCCTGGCGATAGCGATTGCGGTAATCGTCGTGTTGCACGTCGATACAAACTCGGTGCTCGATGTATTCGGAGTCTGGGCAGTTATGTCCGGATTGCTTCAGCTTGCCACCGCTGTTCGTCGCAGGAAGTATTTTGGCGCGCAATGGGCAATGATTCTGAGTGGCGGCCAGTCAGCGCTGGCGGGTGTGCTTTTTATCGCACAGGCGCATGCGTCGGTGCCGCCCGCCATCGTCAAAGTGGCCGGGTACGCAGGGGTAGGGGCGATCTATTTTCTTGTTTCCGCGTTGTGGCTGTCTGCGGGCCAGCTTCGACGCAAGTTCGCGTCGGTTCCTTAAAGCGCAGACGTTGAATTTGTTTTGATAGCGGGCAATCTGGACGTGCAGTGACGCCGCATTGGTCCGGCTGCGCGTTTTTCAGTATTCGATCGGCTTACCTGAATCTGAATGCGCCGACCGGTTTTGTCGATCACCTGCCGACGCTGGTCGAGAGCAGCCTTGAAAGCGGTAATCTGATCGCACAGTAGTTCGAGGGGATTGCGCTGCGAAGCGATTCGCAGCGCTTTGGTCATGGTTTCCACGAGTGCAGAAACCCTACGGTACTCGCGCGTGTGCAACCATCAACGCTGCCGCTCTCCTCTAATCTGCTCAATGCCGGCCAGTTGCCATGACCTATCGCCCGTCGCGCTGTTGAGCAGGTGCCAGATTTCCTGAAACGGCTCAGCCGTAGGTGCATCGTCTTCGCGCATGTAGCCGTGAAACCGGATGCTGGCTACCGTTTCTTCCTGACTGGTGACCGTTTCCAGCAGTTCGGCGTCAAGCTGTGTGACGTCGGTCATGCCCGTCGAGCGACCCCGTATCTCCAGATCCTGCTTCAGACGCATGAACATCTCCGGCGTCGTCAACTCGAACAGATCGCCTTGTTCGTTAAGATCCGATGCGCGCTGAAGGCGCAAGAAAAGTTCTTTCGCCGATACCAGCAACTCTTCGCGGCCGGCATCGCTCGCCAGATAGGTTGCGTATGGATTGCCCGTTGTCTGAGCGTGTCCGGCTGCCGTCTGCCCCCAGGTCCGGGCCAATGGCGCCGTACCCGGCTGCCAGTTCCGATCCGGCTCATGCGAGCCGTTCGCCTGTTGCCGATTGGAGGCGCCGTGCCCATACGCGAATTGCGGACGGCGCCGTGCAGCGATAAAGCGGAACAGCATCACCGCGGCCAACACGGCGAGTCCGATCAGCACCGCATTCGACAACATCTGCGCGAGTTCGGCACCCAGTCCGAACGACGAAAGCAAAGCCGCGATACCTAACCCTGCGGCGAGACCCGCTAACGGCCCCATCCAGCGATTACCCGCAGCAGCGGCTGGCGCTGCTGCGGACTGCTGTGCAGGTTGTGCCTGCTGGCTGCGCTGCCCCTGGGCGGAAGGTGCTGCCGATTGCGACTGGCGTCCGATACTTTGACCGCCTCCCACGCGTTTCGCTTCGGCTTCAGTGGAGATTGCCGCGCCGAACGCAAGCAGCCCAGCCAATCCGAGTGCCGCCGTACCGCGCGTTATCGTTGCGGCCGCCTGTCGTAGGCGGGTGATGATCTGCGTAAACATAAAAGCCTCGTCGATAGATAAGTCGGAAAGCAACCGGTTTCACGTGTTTCCCAGGCGATGGTCGTCGCGACCATGCTTACGAACAGTAATTAACTCAACCGCCCATACTTGCGCTCACTGTCGAATGAGGCCGCGTTGAAACGGGCGTAAATCCGTTTCCATGGATGTAGTTTTCCAACTGCTGAATGGTGTTCTCCTGCTCGCAAACCACGTTCATGATCAGGTCGCCGATCGAGATCATTCCAACCACCTGGCCGCAATCGATAACCGGCAGATAACGAATGCGATGCTCGGTCATCAGCGCCATGCAGTGTTCTGTCGTATGGTCGGGACCGACGTAATGCACAGTCGACGACATCACGTCGCGCACCGTGGTTTGACGCGAAGAACGGTCTCTCAGCACCACTTTTCGCGCGTAGTCCCGCTCGGTGATGATGCCTGCCACGCGCCCGTTATCGACGACGATGAGTGCGCCGACCTGACGATGCGCCATCGTCGCAATCGCGTCGTAGACCGATGCGGATGCCTGCGTCGACCATACGGCGCCGGTCGCCTTTGAACGTAGAAAATGTGCAACCGTCGTCATAAACCGCCTCCGTTGCTGATCGTTGATTTCCCGCGAATCGCGGAAACGAGGCTTCAATCTACGCGAACCTGACAAAACGTAAAATTCGTATTTTCTACGTTAATATTTCGGTTAATTCGTAGTGTTGGCAGATTGGAGCGGCAATGAATTTCAAGCATCTGCATTATTTCTGGGTCGCGGCTCGCGCGGGAGGCATCGTTCGGGCGGGCGAGCAGTTGCACATCTCGCCGCAAACCTTGAGCGGTCAGATCAAATTGCTGGAGGAGGCGCTGGACCGGAAGCTCTTCAGAAAAAGCGGTCGAGGCCTTGAACTGACCGATGCGGGGCGTCTCGCGCTCGATTACGCCGACGAGATTTTCTCTCTGGGCTCGGAACTCGAGAGTGTCGTGCGGCGCGAAAGCGAGGGCGGTGCGCAAACCCGCTTCCGGGTCGGCATTGCGGACTCCGTTCCGAAGGCGATTGCGTACCGGCTGCTGGAACCCGCATTGAGCGCGTCCGCCTCTATGAGAATGATTTGCCATGAAGGCAATCTGCATGCGCTGCTTGCGCAACTCGCCGTTCATCGTATCGATCTGATCATTGCCGACGCGCCGCTGCCGGCGGACGTCAATATCAAGGCGTTCAACCACAGCCTGGGCCGCTCGACGCTGGCCTGCTTCGGCACCAAGGCGCTGATCCGGGGCGGTAACGGGCGCTTTCCGTTGTCGCTCGCGCGGCTGCCTGTGCTGCTCCCTGGCATGGAGTCCGCCGTGCGCCGCAAGCTCGATCACTGGCTGGCGTCGCATGCGATATCGCCGCGTGTAGTCGGCGAATTCGACGACGGCGCCATGTCGATGGCGTTCGCCCGCGAAGGTCGCGGGGTGCTGTTCGCGCCGGCCGTGCTCGAAAGTCAGTTGCAGGCGGAACACGCGCTGGTCACGCTGGGGCATATCGACACGATTGTCGAAGAGTTCTTTGCCATTTCGATTGAGCGCCGGATCAGCCATCCGGCCGTGGCAATGATCATGGATGCGGCCCGCAGCGAACTGTTCAATGTCTGACGAGCCGGTGATCCTGCGCACTTGAGCGTGCGCGGTCCAGTTGCTTCCCGCTTTCATCTTCTGCAAGCAGCAAGAAAAACAAAGCTCAATTGATTGGTTGGGATTTGCTTCGCCGCTTTGTACCCTTGCGACGCAAGAACATCAGAATTTCTGTTTCTGCCGATGATCCGCCGATGAAAAACCTCGACCTCGAATTGATGCGCACCTTCGTGGCGGTCGCCGACGCGCATAGCTTCGCGGGAGCCGGGGTGCGCATCGGCCGCAGCCAGGCGGCAGTGAGCCAGCAGATGCAACGGCTCGAAGCGCTGGTGGGTATCGCGCTGTTCCAGAAAGAGGGGCGCAACAAGCCGCTCACAGCAGGCGGCCAGCAACTGCTCGGTCATGCGCGGGAACTGCTTCGCGTCAACGACGAGGCCGTGCAGTCGCTGGTAGGCGGCGCACAGGCCGGCGTTCTGCGAATAGGTTCGCCGCACGATGTCTCGGATACGTTGCTGCCGCCGATCCTCGCGCACATCGCGCGTTGGGCGCCAGGCTTGCGGATCGAACTCGATGTCGGCCGCAGTCCGTTTCTGATGGAAGCGCTGCGTCGCGGCGAGATCGACATGACGCTGTCGACGCGTGGAGACGCCACGCTGCAAGGGCTGCTGTTGCGTACATCGCCGACGGTTTGGATTTGCGCGTCCCAATACAAGCATGTACCGCAGGCACCGATTCCGCTCGTGCTCGCCGATGAGCCGAGCATCTTCGGCAAACTGGCCATCGAAGCGCTCGATGCCGCGCGGGTGCGCTGGCGCGAGGCGTACATCGCGTCGAACCTGCTGGGCGTGAAAGCGGCGATTCGCGCGCAACTCGGCGTCACCGCGCGCAGCATCGAATTGCTCGGACCGGAGATGCGGGTGCTGGGCGACAAGGACGGCCTGCCGCGTTTGCCCGATGTCGACTATTACCTGTGGATTCGGCCGCACAGCGCCAATCCGCTGGTGCGCCAGGCGTTCGAGCTGTTGTCGCAAGTCCTGCCCGGACGCCGGCTCGATCATTAAGCGCGGCCAGAAAATACATAAGCAAAACCGATCTGTCCGGCCCTGCGAAAATCTGCGCTCGATTTAAAAAATGCCAGTCTATTCAATGAGATGTGCGTTGTTCTCATTGCGGGAAGGCGTGCGGAAACCGCGCAATCTCTGTCCGACTCATAAAGATATTCCGTATAGATGGTTCCGGCGGTTGAGGGGCTGCCAATAGCATCCACGCATTCTGAAGCGTTCAGAGCGCGAGATCCTGTCATGAGCCCACTACCCAACGCCACGCCGAACCTGCCCGACGTTTCGCCCGCCGATCTGCCGGGCAGCCCGCTTGCCGCTGCCTTCGCGCAACCGTTCATGCTGGGCCTGTTCCTGCCGATCCAGAACGGCGGCTGGAGTCCGTCGACCCTGCCGCGCGGCACCGACTGGCACTTCGCCTACAACAAGGCGCTGACGCTGCAAGCGGAGGCGCTCGGTCTCGACCTGGTGTTCGGGCTCGCGCAGTGGAATCCGAAAGGCGGTCACGGCGGCGATATCCGTTATCGCGAAGACAGCCTCGATCCATTTGTGACGACCGCCGCGCTCGCCAGCGTCACGAGCCGCATCATGCTGATCTCGACCATTCACGTGCTGTACGGGCCGTGGCATCCGCTGCATCTCGCGAAGTTCGGCGCAACGCTGGACAGCATCACGGGTGGACGCTGGGGCATCAACGTCGTGACGGGGAACCTCGAAAGTCACGCGCGCATGTTTGGCAATCCGCAGATCGAGCACGACGAGCGTTACCGGATGGCCGACGAGTTCGTGCGTTTTCTGAAGACGTACTGGCATAGCGACGACAACGTCGATTTGCGCGGCGCCTACTGGCAAAGCGAAAACGCGTACGTGTCGCCGCGTCCGGCATTCGGCCGTCCGGTGCTGGTGAACGCGACGGGCTCGGGCGCCGGGATCGACTTCGCCGCACAGCATTCGGACCTCGTGTTCATCACCAGCCCGGCGGGCGCCGAGATCGAAGCCGCGCTCGACGTGCTGCCCGCGCACTGCGCGCGTATCAAGGCTGCCGCCGCCGCTCAGGGCAGGACGCTACGCACGCTGATCAATCCGATGGTGATCTGCAGGCCGACCGAGCGCGAAGCCTGGGCGTATCACGATGCGATCGTCGCCGCGCAGGACCGCGTGGCCGTCGACAACTTCTTCGCATCAGCACAGCAACGGGACAGCCACGCGTTTCGCGGACATCAGCGGGATCAGAAAGCGGTGGGCGGCAACATCCAGTTGATCGGCAGCCCGGAGCAGATCGTCGATTACATCCGGCGTCTGAAGCAGGCCGGTTGCGACGGTCTGCAACTGACGTTCTACGACTTCGAGCCCGACCTCGCGTATTTCGGCGAAGCGGTATTGCCGCTGCTCAAACAGGCCGGATTGCGCCTCTAAGCCGATCACGTCAAACAGCGGAGAGTCATTGCATGAGCGAATTATTCGAAGCCCCCGTGCTGCACGCGGAGCCACCGGTGCCGGAAGCACCAGAATTGGAAGCGCTGCTTGACGCAGCCGTTGCATTGTCAGAGCGATTGTCCGCCGACGCTGCGCAGGCCGATCGCGAGCGCAGGCTGCCGTTCGCGGCGATGCAGACGTTGCGCGATACGCGTTTGACCGCATTGCGGGTGCCTCGCGAGTTCGGCGGCGCGGGTGCTGACTGGCAGACCGTCGCACGCATTTTTATCTCGCTCGCTAAAGGCGACCCAAACGTCGCGCAGGCCTTTCTTGGACATTTCGTATTCATCGAGCGATTGCGGTTGATGGGCAGTGCTGCGCAGCAGCGGCGTCTGTTGCCGCTGGCCGCGAACGGCGCGCTGTTTGGCGCGGCGGCCGCGGAGCGTGGTGGCCGCTTTCGAGGCGAAATGGGGACGCGTTTGCGAAGTGCTAACGGTCACTTCGTGCTCGACGGCATCAAGCATTATTCGACCGGCGCGTTGTACGCCGATGTCCTCAAGATTCGCGCGCTCGATGAAAACGGCGAGATGGTTGCCGCGTTGGTGCCCGCCGATCGCGTCGGCATAGAAAGAATCGACGACTGGGACGGCATGGGGCAGCGCGGTACGGCGAGCGGCACGACGCTGCTGCACAGCGTGCCCGTCCATACGGACGAAGTCATGCGCATGCAGCCGTGGCTGTCGCGGCCGCATCATACGGGCGCGGCCGCGCAGATTCTTCACTGTGCGATCGAAGTCGGCATCGGCCAGGCCGCGCTCGCCGACGCGGCATGGTGGGCAAAAAATCGTGCGCGGGCCGTGAAGGAAAGCGGCATCGATTCCGCGTCGCAAGACCCGTATGTGTTGCACACCATCGGTCGCATCGCCGCGCGAATTCATGCAGCCGAAGCGATCGTGGACGACGCCGCGATCGCACTGGATATCGCGGCCGACAGCCGTTTCGGTGGAACTTCTTCCGACGAGCGCGTGTACGCGACGGCAGCGGCCGCCTCAATTGCCACCGCGCAGGCCAAGATCGTGTCGACACACGCCGCGCTCGAAGTCACGAAGACCATGTTCGACGCAGGCGGCGCCGCAATGACCACGCGTGCGCAAAATTTCGACCGTCATTGGCGCAATGCCCGCACGCATACCACGCACGATCCTGTCGCCTACAAGTGTCGCGCGGTCGGCAACTACGTCGTCAATCATGCGCCGCCGCCTTTGACTTTTTCGTATTGATTCCGGCCGCAGCGCATTCCGAATGCTGCGTTTTTCTTCGATCCCGCGAGTCATCGACCGACTCCGTTTATTCCGCTTCGAGACCCTCCATGACTTTCGATTTGCGACATCTCAGCCGTCGCCAGATGCTGCAACTGATGCTGGCCGGTTCTGGCGCCGGCCTGCTGTCGTCCGCCGAGGCAGCACAGAAACTGGCTGCCGCGTTGCCTGGATCTGTCGTGCGTGGCGGCACGTTGTTCGCGAACGTCACGCCCGAACCGGCGGGACTCGTGGCGGGCATCAATATTTCGAGCCCCGCCGTGGTGATTTCGGCGAACATCTTCGACGGCCTGCTGACCTACGACAACGAGTATCGTCCGCAACCGCAACTGGCGGAGTCGTGGACCACGGCGCCCGATGGCAAGTCGATCACGTTCCATTTGCGCCGTGGTGTGACCTGGCACGACGGTCAGCCGTTCACGTCAGCGGATGTCGAGTATTCGATATTGAATGTCGTGAAGAAAACGCATCCGCGCGGCGCGTCGAATCTCGCCAAGGTGATCGGTGTCGATACGCCCGACGCGCATACGGTGGTGTTTCGTCTGACTGGACCCTCGCCGGTGTTGTGGGCTGTGCTGTTCGGCACGGAGACGCAGATCGTGCCGAAACACCTCTACGAAGGCACCAATCCGCTGACCAACCCGTGGAACGCGAAGCCGATCGGCACCGGCGCGTTCATGTTCAAGGAATGGGTGCGCGGCAGCCACGTGACGCTGGAGCGCAATCCGAACTACTGGGACAAGGGAGCGTCGGGCAAGGACGACAAGCCGTATCTCGACCGCATCATCTTCAAGACCGTGCCGGACGCCGCCGCGCGTGCGATCGCGCTGGAAAACGGCGAGCTTGCTTTTGCGGCCAATAATCCGGTGCCGGAAAGCGATGTGGCGCGTTTGCAGAAGAACCCGAAGCTCGTGCTCGATACGGTCGGCTGGCAGGCGCCCGCGCCGATGTTCTTCTTCGACTTCAACTATCGCCGCAAGACGTTCGACGATATTCGCGTGCGTAAGGCATTCGCGCACGCAATCGACCGTGCGGCGATGGCGCGCATTGTCTGGTACGGGCTCGCGGATGTCGCGCAGAGTTGCGTGCCCAGTTATCAGAAACAGTTCTTCAAGGCCGGCTTGCCGCAGTACGAGTTCGACCCGAAGAAAGCCGAGCAACTGCTCGACGAAGCCGGTCTGAAGCGCGGACCCGACGGCGTGCGGTTGCGCATCGACCACGTCACCGAAGTGTCCTATGGCGACGTCTATCTGCGCGCGGCCGAACTGATGCGGCAGCAGCTTCGCAATATCGGTGTCGCGGTGACGCTGGTCAATCTCGATCTCGCGGGCGTGATTCGCAAGCTGTACACGGACCGCGATTTCGATACCGCGTCGATGTGGTATTCCGCTTACCCCGATCCGCAGATCGGCGTGACGCGCAGGTTCTGGAGCAAGAACATCAAGCAGGGCGTGCCGTCGAGCAATGCGTCGAGCTACTCGAATCCGCAGATGGACCGGATTATCGAAGGGATTCAGGAAGAGGGCGATGTCGCGAAACGAAAAGTGCTGATCGACCAGTTGCAGGAGTTTGTACAGAACGAAGTGCCGTCGATCAATCTTCTGGAGTTGAAGTTCTTCGGCTTTTATTCGAGCAGGCTTCAGGGGCTGCGAAAAGGGCCGATGTTGTTTTACTCGACGCTCGCCGATGCTTATTTGCAGGGGTAATCGTGATGCCAGCTATTGATTCCGCGTCTGCGAACTCGTCCGAAACTGAAAATGAAACGCTGTGCTCTGAAGAGTTGATGGCTCGCACCGAAACGCTGGCCATCGAATTGGCAGCCGAGTCCGCCGCATGGGACGAACGCGGAACCGCCAACCGCCCGGCCTTCGATGCGATTCGCGCGGCGCGGATCGGCGCGATTCGCGTGCCTCGCCAATATGGCGGCGCGGGCGGCACGATCGTCGATCTCGCGACCGTCGTCGTCGCTTTGGCGCGCGGAGATTCGAGCGTCGCGCAGGCGCTGTTGCCGCATTTCGTGTTCGTCGAACGGACGCTGCTGATGGCGCCACCGTCGCAAGCGGCCCGTCTGCTCGGTCGCGTAGCGCGCGGTGAACTGATCGGCGGTGCGTCGGCCGAACGCGGCGGACGTTTTCGCGGCGAGGTTCGCACGGCGCTCAGTCGCGACGCCGAGGGCTACCGGCTCAACGGCGTCAAACATTATTCGACGGGCGCGTTGATCGGCGATCTGCTGAAGGTGACGGCGCTCGATCCCGATGGCAACAGCGTGCTCGTCGTGCTGCCGCCCGAACGCGCTGGCATTGTCCGCCATGACGACTGGGACGGCATGGGTCAGCGCGGCACGTTGAGCGGCACGACGGAACTGATCGACGTACGTGTCGAAGCGGATGAAGTGATGCGCACGGATCGCTGGAAAACCGAGCGGCATCATACCGGCGCGGCGTCGCAGATCATTCACTGTTCAATCGAAATCGGCATTGCGCAGGCGGCGCTGCACGATGCGGCTGCGTGGATACGCGAAGGCGTGCGGCCCGTGCGCGAAAGCGGCGTGGATCGAGCCGCCGACGATCCGTACATCCTGCACACGATAGGCTCGATCGCCGCGCAGGTCAGCGCGGCTCGCGCACTTGTCGCGCGCGCGGCTGCGAAGATCGACGTGGCCGCGCAGGCGCGCTTTGGCGGCGCGTCGCCGGACGTGATCGCGCAGGCGGCCGTCGATGCGTCGATTGCGACAGCCGAAGCCAAGGTCATGTCGACCGAAGCGGCGCTGGATGCGGCGCAGGCGCTGTTCGACGTGGGCGGCGCCTCGACTACGCTGCGTCGGCACAACTTCGACCGGCACTGGCGCAACGCGCGTACTCATACCGTGCATGATCCGGCCGCGTGGAAATACCGCGCGATCGGCGACTACAACCTGAACGGGCAAGCTCCGCCCATCGACTACGGATACTGACGCATGCCCACTCAGTCAATGCCGCGCGTTTCCGCGCAAACGCTCAAACGATGGTTGCATGATGGCGATGAAATCGCGCTGTTCGACGTGCGAGAACACGGACAGTATGGCGAAGGTCATCCGTTCTTCGCGGTGCCGCTGCCGTATAGCATGCTCGAACGCGATGTCGGCCGCCTCGCGCCGAATCGTCGCGCACGCATCGTCGTCTATGACGACGGCGACAATCCGGCCGCGCAAGCCGCCAACCGTCTGCGGGAAATCGGTTACACGAATGTGCACGTGCTCGACGGTGGAACGCGGGCATGGAACGAGGCAGGCTTCGTGCTGTTCAAGGGCGTCAACGTTCCGTCGAAGGCGTTCGGTGAACTGGTCGAGGAGATTGCGGGCACGCCGCATGTGTCCGCGCTGACGCTCGCGCAATGGCAGCGCTCGGCGCATCCGCCGGTCGTGCTCGACGGGCGTCCCGTCAGCGAGTTTCATGCGATGAATATTCC
This sequence comes from Paraburkholderia sp. GAS333, assembly GCF_050435665.1. Taxonomy (NCBI): domain Bacteria; kingdom Pseudomonadati; phylum Pseudomonadota; class Betaproteobacteria; order Burkholderiales; family Burkholderiaceae; genus Paraburkholderia; species Paraburkholderia sp. GAS333. The sequence goes on along the minus strand of NZ_JBNDKS010000006.1, from coordinate 340,538 downwards.
GGGCGCTTCATGTTGTCCGAACGGCGAGCTTGCTTACCGGATCGACGCGATCGTTGCGGACCAGCACACACCCATCGTGATCAATTGCGCGGGGCGTACGCGCAGCATCATCGGTGCGCAGACGCTGCGTCATCTTGGCATCGCTAATCCCGTCTATGCATTGGCCAATGGCACGCAAGGCTGGTTTCTCGACGATCTTTCGTTGGAACACGGCCAGCATCGTCCTTATCCAACGAACGTGCAGCCCGGCGATGAGCGTGTGAGGGCCGCGCGTGCGTTGGCAGAACGTGCGGGCGTGGAGTGGGTGAGTGCGGCAACGGTGCGCGACTGGCTTGGCGCGGGCGAGCATTCCGTCTATCTATGCGACGTACGCACGCCCGGAGAGTTCGCGCAGGGAAGCTTGCGCGGCGCGCAGCACGCGCCTGGTGGCCAGTTGCAACAGGCCACCGATCAGTACATCGGCGTTCGCCATGCACGCATCGTGTTGTTCGACGATGACGGGATACGCGCGGCTGTCACCGCAAGCTGGCTGCGTCAGTTGGGGCACGCGGCGTTCGTGCTCGACGGTGGACTGCAAAGCGGACTGGAGTTGCCTGCGGACGCTCCATTCGCGACCGACCTGCTACCCGAGATTGACGCGCCGACGCTTGCTCGAAGGCTGGCGAATGGCGACATGTCGGTGATCGATTTACGTGCGAGTGCGGCGTGGATCAAAGGACACATTACCGGCAGCCTATGGTCAATTCGTTCGCGACTCGCGGCTGTACTCCAGCAATGCAAACCGGCGATCACGCTAGTGGCGGATGACGCGCGTATAGCCGCGTGGGCGGTTGCCGATTTGTCTAACGCGAATCGGTATGACTTTGCCGTGCTTTCAGGCGGCCTCGAAGCATGGCGGAAAGCGGGTGAAAGCGAGAGTACAGGTGCAGAAGCGATTTCTCCTGCGCAGAGAATTGACTATCTGTTCTTTACTCACGACCGCCACGCGGGCAACAAGGCGGCGGCGCGCGAATATCTCAGTTGGGAGACCGCGCTACTCGCGCAACTCGATGATGATGAGATCAAGGAGTTTCGCCCTCTGAAGTAGTCATCTTTGTACGACGGCCGGGAGCACGTCATCGGATCGTCGTTCCTGGCAGACTACATCGCACTGGCTGATGTCAAACTGTACTCAACGTCACGCGACAACCCGCCTTGACCCGATCGAACGCCAGAATCATTCCATGCATCGTGGCGACCGCGCTCGTCAAACTCAAGCCAAGTCCGTTGCCCGGCGTATGGCGGCTGGCCTCGCCCCGATAGAAACGCTGTAACACCGCCTTATGCTCGCTCTCGGGAATGCCGGGCCCGTTGTCCTGAACAGCGAGGTGAATGCCACGATGACGACGCGCCAACTGGATCGTCACTGATCCACGTTCGGGAGAAAACTTGATGGCATTTTCAATGAGATTGGCGAAGGCTTCGAATAGCAGATTCGGATCTCCATCCAGTTCGAAACTGCCGCCTTCTTCGATTTCGCATCGATATGTCAGGCCTTTTTCCTCTGCGGACGCCTCGTAGTACTCGTACACGTCTTTCAAAACTGAGGCGAGATCGAGAGACAGAAACGACTCGCGGCGCACACCACTTTCAATCTCCGAGATTCGCAGTAGCGCATTGAATGTGCGAAGCATGTCCGTCGCGTCGATGAACACGTCGTCGAGAGCCTGACGGAAGTCGTCGATTGTCAAAGCGCGACGCTGTACTCTTTCGAGCCCGGCAATCATCGATGTCAGCGGGGTTCGCAAGTCATGTGCAATTGCATCGCAAACGCCTTTTACTTCATTCATCAGCCGCTCGATTTCGTCGAGCATGCCGTTGACGACGCGTACGAGACTATCCAGATCGTCGTGGTGTCGATGCGTCGGCAGACGTTGCGACAGATCTCCCGCGACGATCTGTTTGATCGATGCCGTTACGGCGTCCAGTCGTCGAAGCGAGCCAAGGCCGATGAAAGCCGCGCCCATCAATCCGACGCCCAGAGTAACAAATGCTCCGACAAGCAGAACCTTGAGAAGGCCACCGTTGAAACTATTCAGTTCATGGGCATTCTGGCAACGCATTGCAAGGTACTCGTGCGGGAGTTCTGCGGTAATGCATCGAGCCGTCTGACTGATCGGCCCATCCTGCAAACGGATTGCAAACGGCTTTCCCGTGTAGGGAATCTGACTGGGCAAAGTCGTGATCGCACCGGCAACAAAGTGCCCATCATTTTTGAACAGACCGTTAGGCCGCTGATAATCCGGGTCGCTTTGACGAAGCACGGTAAAAAGCGCGGCTAGCTTCTCGGGTGAACTCCGTTGCATCGCCACGTATTCGCGACCCAACCAGTCGTCCACGCGCTGCGTTTCAAAACCGGTGATTGAAAAGTACAGATAGGCGAACAACGGCATCGACATTCCACCGAAGATGCCGAGAAAGACGACCGCGAGCCGGAAGCTCGTGGTGCGTCGAAGGTCAATCAGGCGCACGAAGGACATATCCGGAACCACGAACGGTGTGAATGATCGGAGCCGATCCTGTCGGATCGAGTTTTTTCCTCAGCCGGCTGATATGCACGTCGATCACATTGGTACGCTCTGCGAGCCGGTAATCCCAGACCGCCTCGAACAGCATCGTGCGACTGACGACCTGTCCTTCATGCCGGAGCAAATACTCGAGAATCCGGTACTCACGCGGCAATAGTTCGACTTCATTGCCCGCGTACACAACGGCGCGAGTGATCAGGTCGACGGTAAGCGGGCCGATGCGATACACCGGCTCATGAGGTGGCGGTTGGGTACGGCGCACCAACGAATCGAGACGTGCGGTCAGCTCAATAAATTCAAATGGCTTCACGAGGTAATCGTCGCCGCCGGCGCGCAGTCCCTTGACCCGCTCGTCGACCGTTGACAGTGCGCTGAGAATCAACACGGGTGTCGTCGTCGACGACTTGCGCAATGTTCGCAGCACATCGAGACCTTCCATACCACCGGGCAGCATGCGGTCGAGAACGATCGCATCGAACGCCTGTGAACTGGCAAGCGCAATTCCTTGCGGACCGGTATCTGCCGTTTCGACTGCATAGCCGTGATCCTGCAGCGCGACTTTGATCTCACGAAGTGTCTTTGCGTCGTCCTCGACGACGAGTACTGTTGGCATCACGCTTTCTCTTCAGATTTGGCGGGGCGGTGGTTAAAAAACACTGTCGGCGGTCACCTTTGTGGCCCGGGAACATCGCCCGCACCGGCGGGTTTTTATGCTCGGATCGACGCGAATTCCCCTGCGATTGTCGGGCTTGCGCGCATCGCCCAGGATGGTGTCAAGCAGGTTTCGTGACCAGAAAATCAGCAACAAACATTAAAAATAATTCATGAAACCCCGTTCATCTCGTTGATTTTGCGAGGAAATTGCAAAAAAACCATTTTTAATATATAAATGCGAACAATTCTCATTCTACGGCACAAACCCGCTTCCATGAAATTCGGTTCACACACTCTCAACCAGGGGGCAGAAGGGATAGCTCCGCGACGTCGCCGGTTTTTCCTGTCTTCATTGCTTTACGTCTTGGTTAGTATTCCTGCTGTGTCTGGCCACGCAGCGGAGCAGGAAACGAACGGTCTTCGTCAACCGCCGGCCAATTACATCGACACGTCCGGCGCAATCCAGGTCGTCGGAAACGACGGAATGGAGTCGGTTCTTGAAGGCTTCAATACGCTATTGTCGAGAACGCATCCTGACTTGCGATTCAAGCTATACCTGAAGGGCTCATCCACGGCGATTCCCGCATTGACGAGCGGTATCAGTGCTTTTGCTCCAATGGGCCGCGATATCTGGCCGACCGATCGCACTAACTTCAGGAATGCACACGGCTATGAGCCGGTCGATATAAAAATCGGTTACGCAGGATGGGGGCCGAGGACATCGTTCAAAACGCCTCCGGCTGTCTATGTCAATCAGGCCAATCCATTGCCCGGTCTGACGCTGACTCAGTTGAGACAGGTACTGGTGACGGGAGAGCCGCGTGGCGACATCACGAAATGGACGCAGCTGAACACTGACTCGAAGCAGGCGCCGCGTCAGATTCATATTTATGGCCTGGCTGACGATGGTGGCTCGGCTACTGCGTTTCGACTCGCCCATCTGGACGGTCTGCCGTTTTCGAGCCACTACGAGGCGTTGCCGACTGCGGCGGAAGTGATGCGCGCGGTAGCGGCGGACCCTTATGGGATTGGATTTGTGGGTTGGTTCAATGCGGGAAAAGTACCTGGCGCGCGGCTATTGCCCCTCGCCGCCTCTGAAGGGCAGCCGTACGCAATACCGAGCCAGCAGGATTTGACTGCAGACCGCTATCCATTGACGGCATATCTTCATATATATATCGATAAAGCGCCTGGGCATCCAGTTGCGCCGTGGCTAATCGATTATCTGAAACTCGCACTCTCCGCGCCGGGGCAAGCCGTTATTGCGAAAGAGCGGGATAAGGAGGGCGGCTTCCTGCCGCTGTCAGACGCGAGTAGACAGGCAGAGCTTGAGAAAGTCGAGCTACTCAGCAAGCCTTAGTCCAATTTTTCACTGTTAATGCAGTGCTCTGTGCTATCGACACATCGTTAGCGTAGAGAGGCTGCACGCCTGAAGCCGGACCTGTCATGCGCGATTACCTCATTAAACCTTACCGTCCATTTCGCAAAGCTTCCTCTCGACCGTAGCAAGCGGGTCTGCCTGATCCGCTTCTCCGCATGCCTGCGCGGGATCACATTTTCTGAGCGGGCTTGAACTCAATTTTCATTGGTATCGACCACCCATCCGATGCAGACGCGTTGCATTCGATGGGCGGTTGGGCCTTGCACGCTCTTTTCTTTTAGTCACATTCATGAATAAAGCTTCTCGCAAAAAAATTAATACCAACGCTATCCGACCGGGTTGCCCGGCAAACCGTCGACGCTCCATCGTGGTCGCGCTGTCGGTGATCGCATATGGCGGCCTTGCGGATTCCCCGGCCTTTGCAGCGGAGGCTGCCGCTGCGTCCGATGCGTCGGTGTCGACTCCAGCCGCTTCTAATAGCACTGACGACCGCGCCACGTTGGCCCCGATCGCGATCAAAGGCACGAAGCAGCCGACGGCCAGTCCCTACGCGGCGAAAACGGTACAAACCGGGCAGTACCGCGGCGTCGATGCGCTCGACGTACCCGCGACGGTCAACGTGGTGACCAGCGACGTGCTGAAAGCGCAGGCTGCGACGGGTCTGTTCGACGCGCTTCGCAACGTCGCGGGCGTGACCCGTCAGCAGTTGAGCGGCATCTCGTACGATCAACTGTCGGTTCGTGGTATCGCGCTCGACAACCGTCAAAGCTATTACCTCGACGGAGTACTTCCTATCGACAACAACATCTGGATGCCGATGGAGGACAAGGAACGCGTCGAAGTACTCAAGGGTGCGTCCGCACTGTATTACGGGTTCACGGTGCCGGCCGGGATCGTCAACATGGTGATGAAGCGCGCGGGCGACACGCCGGTGACATCGGCGTCGGTGCTGGTCGATTCGCATGGTTCGGTCGGCGTGCATGCGGACGTTGCTCGCCGCTTTGGCACGGAAAATCAGTTCGGTATTCGTGTTAACGCAATGGCCGAACACGTCGAGACACCTATTGATGGCGACCGCGGTTACCGCATGTTCCAGAGCGTCGCGCTGGACTGGAAGCCGACCAACCGCCTGACCTTCAAGTACGACCTCGAACACATCGATCAACGCGTCGTGGAGCAGGCCGGCATTACGCCGCTGGCTGCCGTCAACGGCGTCATTACGCTGCCGCAACTGCCCGATGCATCGAAGTTGCTGGTGCCTAACGACAAGCCGACCACGTCGACGGCGACTGCGCAGATTCTTCGCGCCGACTATCTGATCAACGACAACTGGAGCGCGAACGTGTCGATCGGTCAGTCGATCACACAGCGCAACCGGTGGCTGTGGATCCTGCAGAAATACGACGTGAACACGGGCACCGGCACGCTGCAAGGCAGCCAGCAGAACGGCCAGTTCTACGAGAACAAAAACGTGCGTGCCGAGTTGAACGGCAACTTCCAAACCGGCCCTTTCACGCATGACGTCACGTTTGGTGTGAACGAAAACTGGCTATTTCAGCCTGATTTCACGACGTATTACTACACGGCCACGCAGAACCTCTATTCGCCCGTCAGCATTACGAACCTGAAGGCGGGTACGTCGAAAGCGTTTTACGCTCAGCACATCAGTAACCAGGGCGCTTACGTTTTCGACCGGATCGGTTTGACGAAGGACCTTCAGTTCACCGCGGGCGTGCGGTATTCGTCGTATCACGCCACCCAGGCGCAAACCACTACGCAGAACGTCAATCGCACGTCGCCGTCGGCAAGCCTTCTCTACAAGATCACGCCGCAAACCAGCATCTATGCGAGCTATATCGAAGGCTTGGAATCGGCCGGCAGCGCGCCGGCAACCGCGACCAACGCGTATCAGGTTCTTCCTGCAGCAGTCAGCAAACAGGAAGAGGTTGGCGTGCGCCACCGCTTCAACAACGGTTCGCTTGCGTCGATTGCTGCGTTCCAGATCCGGCAACCATCCGCGAGCACTGATGCCGATGGTGTCTACGCATTGAATGGCGTAGGCCGTTATCGCGGTATTGAGTTTTCGTATCAGGGCGACATAACGCGCGATCTGTCTATCGTCACGACTGGCATGTGGTTGAACGCGGAGCTTGTCGACAGCACGGATTCGACGACGCTTGGCAAGCGTCCGGAAAACACGCCGCGTTATACAGGTAGCGTCTTTCTGAACTATCGCGTTCCGCACGTCTACGGCTTTTCGGTGAATGGCGGTGCGTATTTCGTTGGACAGCGTCCTATCAACGACGCGAATCAGGCTTTTATTCCGGGCTATACGCTGTTTTCCGCGGGGGCGCGCTACGAGACTCATCTGTTCGGACGTAACGCGACGTTCCAGTTGAACATCGAAAACGCGTTCGACAAACACTATTGGGCGTCCGCCGGATCGAGCCAGCTGGGTATCGGACTTGAACGCACTATTTCGCTGACCTCGACATTCGATTTCTAAGCGTGTCACAAGCTGATAGAAACCTCTTTTAACCGGAAATGATCATCATGTTGAATCTGCTGATGGATGCAGTTGCTGCTGCTCGCGAGAGCTATTCCTCTGCAATTGAAAACGCCAAGGCGCCGTGGTGGTCCCGGTCTACTTCATCGATGGAGTAAGGAATGCAAAAAGCGAATCACTGATACCACAGCGTGTTCGCCATTCGTCGCCCGGTTGCCGACAGCACCGACCCGCCAGCCTTAACGGGCGATAGACAGCGCCTCAATCGACTGCCGGCTCCGCACCCAGCTGACCGGCACCGTCCGAGCGGCCATGCTTCACAAGCGAGATCGTCACTGCGGCGATTAAGGCCGGCACGGCGATCGCAAGGAAGTTCTGCGCCAGAGGCAGCGACATGCCGACAATCACGCCGATCACGATGGGCGCAAGTATCGCCCCCGCCCGGCCAACACCCAGCATCAGACCCAGGCCGGTTCCCCGGCAGGCGACCGGGTAGAACTGACCGCAGTAGGCACACGACAGGGTTTGTGTGCCGATCGTGCACGCGCCGGCTACGCCGACAAGTACAAACCGCACCCACGTCGGCATGTCGTAGCCGAGCAGTGCAATCGACACGGCGGCGACGATGAACATGACCACCAGCACGAATTTGATGTGCAGGCGATCCGCCAGCCAGCCGCCGCCGATCGCGCCAATCGTCGCGCCGAGGTTGAGTACGAGCACGAAGATCAACGCGGAGCCGAGGCTGTAGCCCGCGCTTGCCATGAACTGAACCAGCCACGCGTTGAGCGCATAGACGATGAAGAGCGACATGAAACTGGTCAGCCAGAACATCACCGTGCTTGGCCCGCGACCTTCGGCGAAGAGCGCGCGCAGCGGCGAGCCAGGCTGCGTGGCCCGCGCCGCCAGCACAAACCGGTCGCCGTCCTGACGCACATGGTGCGGGGCGATGCGCGCGACGATTGCCTGCAGCTCGTCGATTCTGCGTTGCCTCAGCAGGAAAGACATCGATTCCGGCATCTGCTTCCAGAGCAGCGGAAGGATGATGGCGGGCGCTGCGGCTGCGAGAAACACACTCTGCCAGCCGTAGGACACGATCAGGCTTTTGCCAACCACGGCGGCGATCATGCCGCCCACCGAGTAGCCGGAGAACATGACAGTGATCAACGTGCTGCGCATGCGGGCCGGCGCGTATTCGCTCATCTGCGCGATCACATTGGGCATCACACCGCCCATGCCGAGGCCAGCGAGAAACCGCAGGATACTGAAACTCACCGGATGGCTGGTCATGCCAGCTCCGGCGGTACACAGGCTGAAGAGGGCGATGCAGATGACAATCACGCGGCGTCTTCCCACGCGGTCTGAAATCGTGCCGAAGATGGCATTGCCGAACATCATTCCGAACAGCGCTGAACTCACCATGAAGCCCGCCTGCGTTGCGTCTACCCCCATCTCCTTCATGATCGAAGGCAGGGCGATGCCGGCGACGGCGAGATCGTATCCATCGAAGATAATCGCCATCGCACACCAGAAGAGCACGACACGATGAAACCTCGTGAACGGCGCGTCGTCCGCCAGCCTGCCTACGTCAATCTGCCGCATGCCTGTCTCCTTCGCTGCCCGGCAATGGCCAGGCTTTTTGGTATGGTTGTGCTACATGTTCCGGAGCTAGTCCAGGCGAAAGAATCCGCGTGCATTACCCGTGAGAATCTGCTGCCGCTGGGTGGTGTCGAGAAAGCCGGCACCCCGCACCAGCGTGCCGACTTCCTGCTCTCCGAGCGGAAACGGGTAGTCGGAGCCGAGCATCACGCGATCGACGCCCATCACGTCGACGAGCAGGCGCAATGCGCCTTCGTCGAAGACGACGCTGTCCACATGCAGCCGGTGGGCATATTCCGAAGGCGGCCGTGGGCAATCCCTGCGCACGATGTCGCGATGCTTCCACGCGTTGTCCGCACGTCCGAGCAGGAACGCGAAGCTGCCGCCGCCATGGGCAAAGCAGATGCGCAACGACTCGGGGATGCGTTCGAGCGCACCGGAGAGAATCAACGACATCATGCCGAGCTGGGTTTCGGCCGCCATCGAGACGAGCCAGGGCAGCATCCACTGCTTCATGCGCTGGCCGCCTCCCATCATGTCCCAGGGGTGCACGAGAACAGGGATGTCGTTCTCTGCGCAATGGATCAGGAAATCGACGAGGTCCGGGTGATCCAGATCCCTGTCGCCCACATGGTTGCCAATCTGCACGCCCACGCAGCCTGCGGCGACGGCGCGGGACGCCTCTGCGCAGGCAAGCCGCGTGTCCTGCAACGGCACCTGCGCGAGCGGCCTGAGCCGGTCCGGATGTCCGGCACAGAACGCGAGTGCCTTGTCGTTCATCTGGGTGGCCCAGTCGGCCGCTCTCGCCGGGTCCCATGCGTAGCCGAACATCACTGGCGTTGCGCATACCAGTTGCATGGCAATGCCATGGGCGTCGAGTTCGGCAACGCGGAAGTCGGCATCCCAGAGCGCGCGGTATACAGGCCGGAACGGCTGGTCGGCGAGCATGATCTGGCCAGTCTCGCCGGATGGGTCGATGGCAAGCCATGGCGCGCGCTCCGCGTCGACCGCCTGCGCTTCCTGGCGGCTAATGGGAGGAAGGAAATGCGAGTGGATATCGATCATGTGAAGTTTCTGGTCAGCGTGCGATGCCAGGCCTTGAAGTCCTGCCCCGGGTGAATCTCGCCGCAGCGCGAGCAGCGCCGCTCTTCTTCCGGGCTCGCGTAGAACGTGTCATAGACCGGCGGCAGGTCGGTCACGATGTTCGTGAGTCCCATTTCATAGCGCTTGATGAGCGTGCCGCAGGCCGCGCAGCTCCACTGAAGCGCATCGGGTTCGCCTGGCGGCCGCTTGCGTTCGACCACGAGACACTGGCTGCCGGCCTCGGGCCGCTGTGGTGAATGCAGGGTGTGGGGAGGCAACAGGAAAATGTCGCCCTCGTGCAGATCGACGCGGTCGTAGCGTCCGTCCTCCCAGAGCAGCAGATAGGCATTGCCCTTGAACTGGTAGAACAACTCCTCGACGGGGTCGTCGTGGAAGTCACTGCGCTGGTTCGGCCCACCTACGACCGTGACCATGAAATCGCTGTCCGCCCAGATCTGCTGGTTGTTGACGGGCGGCTGAAGCAGGTGGGCGTTTTCGTCGAGCCAGCGCTGGAAATTCAGCGGTCTACCGTACCTGAGATTGAGCATGCGGGTCATCCTGTTGCGGGAGGGGGTGATAGGCGACGGCCCTGATCTCGATCAGCAGATGCGGATGGGGTAGCTGGTGTACGGCTACCGTCGTGCGGGTTGGTCCGTCATAGTCGAAGTATTCGGCCCAGATTTCGTTGAATCCGCCGAAGTCATTCATGTTGACGAGAAAAACCTGGGTCTCGACGAGGTCGGCCAGAATCGCACCGGCGCTCGCAAGAATGTCGCGGATGTTCTCGATGACCGCACGCGTCTGAACGCGAATGTCGAGACGGGTGACGCCCAGTTCGTCGGCTTCGGCGCCGGCAAAACTGTTGTCCGGCCGCCGCGAACTCGTTCCCGAAACATAGAGAAAGTCGCCGGCACGCTTGCAGTGCGGAAATCGCCCTCGTGGCCTGGCTTTTCCCGCAACCCTATGCGCTTCTACTGACATGACAGCAGTCTCCTTACGAATGAAGTGGATCTCGTGCCGATCCCGATGGCGACCGGCCGCGCGGTTTTATTTCGGTTTCCTTATTTAGGTATCCTTGTGCGTCGCAAACGAGACAATGCCGAGGGAACGCACGCCGCAGCCAATACTGCATTTGACGTGCAGCTCCGGCCGCAGTGCTTCGGCTGCGGTAGCGGCGCCAGCCATGATCAGCGAGCCCGCCGGCAGACTCGCGCCGCTCGCATGCAGCAGCCGGGACGCCTGCACCACCGAACGCAGCGGATGGCCGAGGATGGCACCGGTCGAACCTGCCTGCACATCCCGGCCGTTGAACTGCATGCGTACGCCGAGATTTCCGAGTTCTTCGAACGCCCGCGACCACCCCCCCACGACCATCCCTGCCGATGAGCAGTTGTCTGCCACCACGTCTTCGAGGCTGAACCTGAAGTCGCGATAGCGCGAATCGATGATCTCCATCGCCGGGGCGACTGCTTCCAGATAACCGGCGGCTTCCAGCGCCGTAAGAGGTGCATCGATCGTCCTGCGTGTCACGAAACAGAGTTCCGGCTCCACACGGGGATGGACGTAACGGCCAAGATCGACCCGACCACCATCCTCTTCGATCATCGCGTCGGTGAGATAGCCCCAGATCAGGCTATCGACGCCCATCTGCACCATCTTCGCGCGGCTTGTGAAGCCAAGTTTGATCCCCTTGATCTGCTCGCCGCGCGCGACCCGGTGCTGAATCGACGCCCGCTGGATCGCATAGGCGGTGTTCAGATCGAAGGTGCCTGGCGGGAACTGGGGAATGGCTCGCGCCTGCTTCGCGGCTGTATCCAGCGCGAGCGCTACGTCGCCGATGGTCTGGCTCATGTCGGTTCCTGGTCAATGTGTTGGGGGACGGGCAGCCAGCCTGGCATCGGATGTTGTCGTTCTGTGCAGCGGCTGCCCGGTACTGCCTTACGCTGGTTCCCTGTGGGCGGCACCGTGACGCTGCTGCAGGTCGAGCGCCACGTCGACAATCATGTCTTCCTGGCCGCCGACCATGCGCCGCCGTCCCAGTTCCACCAGGATATCGACGGTCTTGAGCCCGTATTTTTCAGCCGCTGTTTCGGCGTGCCGCAGGAAGCTCGAATACACGCCGGCATAACCAAGCGCGAGCGTTTCCCTGTCAACGCGTACCGGCCTGTCCTGCAGCGGCCGGACGATATCGTCGGCGGCATCCATCAGTCCGTAGAGATCGCAACCGTGATTCCAGCCCGAAACCGAGGCCGCGGCGATGAAGACTTCCAGAGGCGCATTGCCCGCTCCCGCGCCCATGCCGGCGAGGCTGGCGTCGATGCGATCGCAGCCTTCCTCGACCGCCACGATGCTGTTGGCCACGCCGAGGCCAAGATTGTGGTGCGCGTGGATGCCTGTTTCCGTGTCGGGTTTCAGCGCATCCTTGAACGCGCGGAAGCGGGCGCGTACGCCATCCATCGTCAGGGCGCCGCCGGAGTCCACCACGTAGACGCACTGGGCGCCGTAGCTCTCCATGAGCTTCGCCTGCTCCGCGAGTTTCGCGGGGGAGGCCATGTGGCTCATCATCAGGAAGCCTGCGACGTTCATGCCCATCGAGCGTGCAGTTTCGATATGCTGGCGTGCCGTGTCGGCCTCGGTGCAATGGGTCGCCACCCGGACAATCCTTGCGCCGGCTGCGAAGGCTTCGCGCAGATCGTGCACGGTGCCGATGCCCGGCAGCAGCAGCGTGGCCACCTGGGCGCGCCGCACCGTCTCCGCCACGGCGGCGATCCATTCCACGTCGGTATGGGCGCCGAACCCATAGTTGAAACTGGAGCCAGCCAACCCGTCGCCATGAGCGACTTCAATGGAATCGACGCCGGCCTTGTCGAGCGCGCCCGCAATGGCCCGCACCTGCCCGACCGAATACTGGTGGCGCACGGCGTGACTGCCGTCACGCAGGGTCACGTCGGAGATATAGAGTTTCCTGTTCGTCATGGCTGGTCTCTCACACTGATGCCGTCACGGCGGGCTGGCCACACGCCACGGATTCCGCTACGCGCTCGGCGCAAACCAGCGCGGCGCTGGTCATGATGTCGAGGTTGCCGGCATAGGCGGGCAGGTAGTGCGCAGCGCCTTCCACTTCAAGGAAGATCGAGGTCTTCAGACCCGTCCTGCGACCGACGCCGGGCACCAGCACCGGCTGCTCGATGCGATCGAACTGCACGCGCTGCTTGAGGCGATAACCCGGAACATAAGCCTGTACGCGTTCGACCATCGCTGCGACGGCTGCCTCGATGGCCGCCTGGTCGGTGTCATCCGTGAGGCAACTGACGGTGTCGCGCATGATGAGCGGCGGCTCTGCCGGATTGAGGATAATGATGGCCTTGCCTTTCGTCGCGCCCCCCACGGTTTCGATGGCGCTGGACGTCGTTTCCGTGAATTCGTCAATATTGGCGCGCGTGCCGGGGCCGGCAGACTTGCTGGCAATCGACGCGACGATCTCCGCGTAGTGCACCTGGGTCACGCTGGCCACAGCCGCGACCATCGGAATGGTTGCCTGACCGCCGCACGTGACCATGTTGAGGTTCGGCGCGTCGAGGTGCTGGTCAGCGTTGACGCAGGGCACCACGTAAGGTCCGATCGCAGCTGGCGTCAGGTCGATGACCCGCACGCCATGCGCCTGCAGCACGGCATTGTGATGGGCGTGCGCGCCCGCACTGGTGGCATCGAAGGCGATGCGGATGTCGCCGAAGTCGGGCAACGCGAGCAGGCCGTCGATGCCTTGGGCCGTCACGCTCACGCCGAGGCGCGCGGCGCGCGCGAGCCCTTCGGAAGCGGGATCGATACCGACCATGGCGCCCATCGCCACCCGCCTGCCATGGCGCATGACCTTGATCATCAGATCGGTGCCGATATTGCCGGAACCGATAATGGCAACCTTGCATGGTTTCATCTCAGGCATCTCCTTGCTTGCTATTGACGTGGAACGAGGCAGTCACGCTGCCGAGGCCTTCGATATGGGCAGTCAGCACATGGCCGTGTTGAACCGGCACCATCGGGCCGAGCGCGCCGGTGAGGATGATGTCGCCCGCCTTGAGCGGCGCGCCGACGCGGCTCATGGTATTGGCCAGCCAGATCGCGGCATTGAGCGGGTGACCGAGGCAGGCGGCGCCAGCGCCGACCGACACAGGCTCGCCGGCCAGTTCCATGCACATGCCGCAGTTCGCCAGGTCGAGCGCCCCAAGCGAAACCGGCCGCGTGCCGAGCACGAAGAGGCCCGACGATGCGTTGTCGGCAATCGTGTCGGTTAGCTGGATATCCCAGTTGGCAATGCGGCTGCCGACGATCTCAATGGCCGGCAGTGCGAACGCAGTCGCCTGAATGATGTCGGCAACGGTATGCACGGCATGCGGCAGATCGCGTTCCAGCACCAGCGCGACTTCGGCCTCGGCCTTGGGCTGAAGCACATCGCCGCAATCGATTTCCTCGCCGTCCTGACGGGCCATGTGGGCGAACAGCATGCCGAAATCCGGCTGGCTCACACCGAGCTGGCGCTGTACGGCCACAGATGTCAGCCCGATCTTGCGGCCGACCAGCCGGCGGCCGGCAACAAGCGCGCGTTCGGTGTTGTACTGCTGAATAGCGTAGGCGGCAGCGATCGGATCGGCACCGCCGAACCGGGCAATCTCATCGCGGACCGGCAGGCACGGTTCGCGACGTTCGGCGGCCAGCCAGAGTCGATCTGCGGCTTTGATAAGTTCTGGGTTCAGCATGCGGTATCTCGCAACGGGTTCAGGGATTGACGCAGATCGTGGTGAGGGAGGAATAGAAATCGAGTGAGTGACGTCCCCCTTCGCGACCAATGCCAGACAGGCGGGTGCCGCCGAACGGCGTGCGCAGATCGCGCAGGAACCACGTATTGACCCAGACGATACCCACGTCGAACCTGCGGGTAACACGATGTGCGCGAGAAAGGTCGCGGGTCCAGACAGAAGCCGCCAGACCGTAGCGGGAATCGTTGACGCGCGCCACGACTTCGTCATCGCTATCGAAGGGCGCAATATGGCAAACTGGACCGAAGACTTCTTCCTGGACACAGCGCGCCGAATCCGGCAGTCCCGTCCAGATGGTCGGCTGCACATACGCACCGTTGTCGCGTTCGTCGCCAAAACGAGGCACGCCGCCGCCGCACACGACGGTGGCCCCTTCGTCGCGAGCCAGCGCAAAATAGGAAAGCACCTTCTCGCGGTGACCATGTGAGATGAGGGAACCGATGTCCACGCCATCGGCGTTGGGATAGTCGATACGCAATGCTTCAGCGCGCTCTTTCATCGCCCCCACGAAGCGCTCGAAGATGGAGCGTTCCACATACACCCGTTCCGAACACAGGCAGACCTGCCCGGTGTTGGTGAAACTGGAGCGCATGACGCCGGCCACGGCTTTGTCGAAATCGCAGTCCGCAAACACCACCGCCGCATTCTTGCCGCCCAGTTCAAAGGACACTTCCTTCACGCCGTCTGCGACCGCCTTCATGATGGTGCTGCCCGTTCGCGATTCGCCGGTGAAGGTGAGGGTGTCGATGCCGCCATGCGTTGACAGGAATTCGCCCGCCGAATCAACACCGAATCCGTGCACGAGATTGAAGACGCCAGCCGGCACGCCGGCTTCGTGCATGACCTCGGCGAGCAGGGTCGCGCTACCGGGGGTCTCTTCCGATGGCTTGACCACGACGGCATTCCCGCAGGCCAGTGCGGGTGCGACCTTCCAGGTCAGCAGCAGCATTGGCAGGTTCCACGGCGAAATGATGGCGACCACGCCGTGCGGCTTGCGCACCGTGTAGCTGAAGATATCGCCTTCAGCAGCACGCATGTCGAAGTATTCGCCCCCTGCCTGGGCGGCCAGGTCGGCGAAGGTGCGAAAGTTCTGTACGCCACGGCGGATATCAAGCGCACGTGCCTGATGTTCAGGTCGCCCGGTGTCGGCGACTTCGGCGGCGACGAAAGCATCGAAGCGCTTTTCGATGCCGTCGGCGATCGCATGCAGTACCTTGGCGCGCTCCGTGGCAGAGGTGTTGCCCCAGGGGCCATGCATGGCGGCTCTGGCGGCGCTCACGGCGCGATCGACGAGACTGGCATCGGCTTCGCACACAGTGCCGATGACGGCGCCATTGACGGGCGACACATTAGGGAAACGGCGGGCGGATTCGACGAACTGGCCGTCCACGTAGTTCCGGTACAGAGTGGGACATGACGACACGACAGACTCCTATGGCGGGTTGGGAGTCAGTGTATTGAGATCGCCTATTCCTGAAAAATGAATAATTAGTCTTCCTGTATTCCGACGAAGAATACCTGCGCATGACGATGCAGGCATCGAGGGCCGGGGCTTGTGGGGTTGCCATCGATATGGAATCCTGCGTGATCCTTTCGCGCTGAACACCTTACGCCCCATGTCCGTTCACAATCTCGCCGGCCCCACCTCACTTGGCCGAAAACTGCGCTTCGCGCAGATCGTCGTATTCGAGCAGGTCCTTCGCAGCGGCTCGATCGTGCGCGCCGCACGAGCGCTCAACATGACGCAGTCTGCTGTCACGAAAGTGATCCAGGAACTGGAAAGCAATATCGGCGGGGCGCTGCTCGTGCGCAGCAACCGTGGTGTAACCGCGACCGAGTTCGGCAAGCTCGTTGCGAGGCGCGCCAAGGCGCTGCTCGGCGAGATGCGACACCTGACTGACGAGATCAACGCCTTTCACAGCGGCACCTCCGGTCAGGTGCTGGTCGGCACGTTGATATCGGCTTCGGCGGTACTGCTGCCGCGCGCCATCCAGCTGCTGAAGGAAAAAGCGCCCGAAGTGATCGTGACCCTGCGCGTCGCGCAGATGGATCAGCTGTTGCAGGCGCTGGTGGTCGGGGATCTCGATGTGGTGGTCGGCCGGGTTCCAGAAGATGGAAGCTGGCGCACGGCCGCCCCGCAACTCGCGACAGAAATCCTGCATCGGGAACAGCTTTGCATCGTCGCCGGGGTGCATCATCCGCTCGCGTCATGCGCCTGCAGTACGTTGCCGGAATTGACCGCATTTCCGTGGATCCTCCCGACGCGCGATTCCTCACTGCGTCAGACGACGGATCGCCTGTTCTACGACGCAGGCCTGCCCGTACCGACGAATATTGTTGAATCGCTTTCCGTACTGACCAACGTCGCCCTGATGTTCGACCAGAAGACGATCGGGCTGATGCCGCGCTCGGCCGCCGAGCAGTTCGTCGGGCGAGGAAGTCTTGCCATCATTCCGCTCGACCCTATGCCGGCGTTCGGAGATGTGGGTGTCTTCACGGTCGCTGACGCATTGACGGTGCGAGCCGTTGAACTGTTCAAGGACTGTTTGCGCGCGGCAGTGTTGGAAATCTGACGTCATTGGATGGGTGCTACACACTTCCTGACCCGGACGCCCGGACGGGTGAGCACCGAAATGAGCCTTCAGGTACTGGCGTACAAGCTCAAGCGAGTCATGAATATACTTGGGGTTGCCAGGACAATGAGGGCAATCAGGATGGCTGGGAGCTAAGGCCCTGAGGGGCTTCTTGCGCTCGCGATGCTCAAATAGCACAAGTTCGACACATCTAACTTGATTGACCCGACCATCAACCTCGGCCTCAGCCGCGAAAATTGCGTTTCCAAACGGCCTCGGCCGGGTTTTGGCCGTTCGGGAACGCCGCGCCCACGACATCCAAACGACGCTTACACACCAGCAAGCAGTCGTTCAATTCACACGCGCTCTGGAACATGGCAGTACAGGGCCGAGCTTGATGCTCTCGGAACTTTCCGACCACAGTCCGACCGGTTGACAACGATAAACAGGATTATTTAGAATATGATCACTTCCTAAATCGAGCAACAAGATGATCCAGGCAGTCGCGGGGCGCCCTCGGGGACGGCCCAGAGAATTCGATGAAGAGCAGGTTCTCAGTCGTGCCATCGCGCTGTTTAGCGCTTCGGGGTACTCGGCCGCTGGGATCAGTGATCTCTCACAGGCTACTGGTCTGACCGCCGGTAGCCTCTACAAGGCCTATTCGGATAAGGAAGGCATTTTTGCCAAAGCGCTTGAGTGCTATATCACCAGGCGCGAGGCCGAGGTCGCAGCCATGCTGAAAGCTGCCGATAACGGACGTGCCAGCATCGCGGCACTGCTCGCCCTTTATGCGCGGCTGAGCCAGGGCCGGGAGGGCAAACTCGGCTGTCTACTGGTGGCAGGCGTTGCTGAGCTACCTCAATTCTCCCGCGTGGGCGATGTGGTGCGCGGCCAGCTTGCGCGGCGGAGAGATCTATTGGTCAGACTGGTCGTCCAGGGGCAGGACGACGGTTCTATCACCACTCAGAGCGCGCCGACGACGGTTGCCGACCTGTTGCTTGCGCTGCTGCAGGGTATGCGGGTGCTTGGGAAGGCCGGATCATTTAGCGAAGACGCAGACGCATTCGTAGCGCTTGCACTTAAAGTCCTGGACCGACCATGAACAGTTCGATTGTTTTCGCGCTTATGGCTGGGACCATGCTACCGCTCCAGGCAGTGATCAACGCGCGGCTCGCACGTCCACTGGGATCGCCACTTTGGGCTTCCGCCGTGTCTGGCACAGTTACAACGATCGCTCTCGTTCTGATCGGTCTAGCCACCTGTCGCGGCTTGCCGCGAGGTGATGGCGGCGCCGATGTGCCGGTCTGGGCATGGACAGGCGGCCTGTGTGGCGCCCTCGCGCTGGCAGCGATGACAGCCACGGCACCACGACTTGGCTCCGCGACCATGATCTCGACGGTCATCACAGGGCAGGCCATGTTTTCTCTTGTTATCGATCAATACGGGTTGTTCGGGTCGCCGTCCTACCCCATCACGTCACGGCGGGTCATCGCAGTTTGTCTACTGATCGTCGGTGCATTGCTTCTTTCGAAAAGGACTTCTACATGATACATGGCGTGCTTCCGGCTGCCCCCGCCGGCTTTGAACATCGGTTTGCAACCGTGAAAGGCCTGCGATTCCACTATGTCGATGGCGGCGCGAACTCAGAACGTACCGTGGTCCTCATCGCAGGTTTTCCAGAGAGCTGGTATGCGTGGCGCAAGGTCATGCCGTTGCTTGGCAGCCGCTTCCGCGTTGTGGCCATCGACCTGCCAGGCCAGGGCGATAGCGATCGACCGATAGACGGCTACGACACGCAGACGGTGGCGCAACGTGTGCACGATCTCGTGAGCCATCTCGGACTCAAGCGATATAGTCTCGCCGCTCATGACGTCGGCGCGTGGGTTGCTTTTCCCTACGCTCACCTGTTCGGCGAAGAAGTCGATGCGCTTGCACTGATGGATGCGGGTATTCCAGGCATTACGCTGCCGGATACGCTTCCATCTTCTTCCGACCGGTCGTGGAAGACCTGGCACTTTTCTTTTCACGCGGTCCCGGACCTTCCAGAGATCCTTCTTGCAGGACGTGAAAGAGCCTATCTGGAATGGTTCTTCTGGAGTAAGACGGCTAATCCGGCCTGCTACGGCGAGGAAGAGATTGTCGAGTATCTGAGGACCTACTGCGCGCCAGGAGGAATGCGCTCAGGACTCGCGTTCTATCGCGCCGCGGCGCTCTCGGTCGAACAGAATCGCGCGCTGACGCGCGATCGGAAGCTCACGATGCCGGTGCTCGGTCTCAGTGCAGACCAGGGATCGATCCCGGATATGTCGGCTGCGCTGCGCCCATTCGCAAACGAGGTGATAAGCGAGACCATCGTGAATTGCGGACACTTTCAGCCGGAGGAACAGCCGGAAGCCGTGGCCGATGCACTAGTGCGGTTTTTTGGTTCAATCTGAAATCTGTACAGCGATTCAGCATTTCATTCCCTAAGGCAACCAGCGGGGGCCACAGAGGTACTAGCACATTTCGGGCTTCACTCTTCGCTGGCACATGTTTCACGTCACGCAGGAAAGTTCGCCTGGCCGGCACTAAGCTGCCCGTGCGCCATGCGCCACTGGAATGGGCGCCTGAGTGGAGGAGATAGATCTGACGATGCCAAGTCCGTCGGGGCTGTACAGATTGCGCAAAGGCACGCCGATTGGGTAGGGTGGCTGACCAACGTTAGCTTGTTTATTGTTTCCGGTGTCTTCTGCTCAACGGTGTCGACGTGTCGTCCCCACCGTGGAAGAGAGAGTGGCTTAACCCCGAAGCTCATGGCCTGCTGGAAACGGTCCCGGCATCGGTATTTGGAAAAGCCACTAACTTCGATATTGCGCTTCGGGCAATTTCGCGCTATCGAACTCCTCGATTTCCTAAAAGCGGCCCCTCACGCTAGCGACGTTATTGGACTTGCTAGCGCCTCGGTGAACGTCGCTAGCGTCAATTGTGGGCGCCAACAGGCGCATTGACGCCCGGCGTTACGCCAATCAATCTTGGTCCTACGAAAAAGATTCTACGATTTTCGAGAATTCGAGAATCGTATGTCACAGCTTCGCGGTTGCGACAGTCAATTTGGAACTATTTTTTAGGTCCGGCAGCGTAGCATTTAGGGTCATTGATAAGGACAGTGGCCACATGAGCAGAACCGGGAATTTTCGATATTTCGATTACGCAGCAACTACGCCGGCGGATCCCAGAGTCATCGAAGCGATGGTCGGATGCCTGGGCGAAGCCGGCGTGTTTGGCAATCCAGCCTCCTCCTCACATGTCGCCGGGTTGCGCGCGCGCGACATGGTCGAACATGCACGCAAGCAGGTCGCCGATCTGATTGGCGCACAACCCTCCGAAATCGTATGGACCTCCGGTGCGACGGAGTCAAACAATCTCGCCCTCAAAGGTTTCGCCGATCTCGCGCCAGCCGGCGTGCATCTCGTCACAAGCCAGATCGAGCATAAGGCGATTCTCGACACCGCGGCTTACCTCGAACGTCGCGGGCTGGACGTCACTCATGTGAAACCTTCAGCGAACGGTGAAATCACGCTCGACTCCGTCGCCGCCGCGCTCAGGGAGAACACCGGCCTCGTCTCGTTGATGCTCGTCAATAACGAACTCGGTACGCTGACGTCGATTGCCGCGATCTCCCGTCTCGTGCACGAAGCAGGCGCGTTGCTGCACGTCGATGCGGCACAGGCACTCGGAAAGACGCCAATCGACGTCAAGGTAATGGGCATCGACATGATGTCGATGTCCGCGCACAAGGTGTATGGCCCCAAGGGCATCGGCGCGTTGTATGTGAATCAGGCATCGCGCGATCTCATTGCGTGCCAGATTCATGGTGGCGGACATGAGTTGGGACTGCGCTCGGGAACATTGGCCACGCACCAGATTGTCGGCATGGGCGCAGCGTGTGAACTGGCGCAGCAGGAAATGGCCGCCGATAACGAACGAATTGCGATGCTGAGCGAGGAGCTGCTGGCCGGCATCCTCGCGTTGGGCGGCGTGACGCACAACGCGGCCAGTGCGAACCGGATTCCCCATACGTTGAGTCTTACGGTGGCATCGCCGAATTTCTTCAGTTTCATGCTGACCGGCGATATTGCCGTCTCGTCGACCTCCGCGTGCAACTCGGCTGCGGGCGGTCCGTCGCATGTGCTGACCGCGCTCGGTCTCGACGAGGCCGCTGCATTGCGGACCATCCGGCTTAGCCTCGGGCGCTATACCACCAAGGCCGACACGGAGTTCGCCGTGGACTGCTTCCGAAACGTAATCGGTCAATGTCAGGAAACCGCGAAGGGACGGGCGACTGAAAGCGCCTGAGAATCGGGACGGCACTGAAAGGCCGTTCCGATCCGGCCAAAGCAGGCAACCCGGCAATCACCCATCTGCAAGTAATGAACAGTACATCATTGACGGTGGAGGGTTTTTTCGATCCGGCCACGAGCACGATCAGCTATCTCCTTGTCGATCCGCACACGCTGCAGTGTGCGTTGATCGATAGCGTGCTGGACTACGACCCCAAGTCGGGACGAACCGGAACACGCACGGCCGACCAGTTGATCGCGCGTGTGACGGAATTGAATGCACAGGTGGTGTGGCTGCTGGAGACGCATGTGCATGCGGATCACCTGTCGGCGGCGCCGTATCTGAAGTCGAAACTCGGTGGACAAATCGCCATCGGTGCGCACGTGACCGACGTACAGCGGATCTTCGGGCAGGTATTCAATGCCGGTGCCGATTTCACGTGCGACGGCACGCAATTCGATTGTTTGCTGAACGAAGGCGACACGCTTGAGGTCGGCACGCTGAGCCTGACGGTGATCCATACGCCCGGTCACACGCCGGCCTGCGTGACGTATCTGGTCGAGTACGAAGATGCGGCGGTGGCCTTTGTCGGCGACACCCTGTTCATGCCCGACTACGGAACGGCGCGCTGCGATTTTCCCGGCGGAGACGCGCGAACCCTGTTCCGGTCGATCAGCAAAGTACTCAGCCTGCCGCCGCAGACCGTGCTCTACATGTGCCACGACTACGGTCCCGGCGGACGATCCGTCCAGTTCGCCAGCACGGTGGCCGATGAAATCGGGCGCAACATCCATCTCGCCGGCGGCATCACCGAGGACAGCTTCGTCGCGATGCGTGAAGCGCGCGACAAGACATTGGCGATGCCCGCGCTGATGTTGCCGTCGGTGCAGGTGAACATGAGGGCGGGGCATTTGCCGCCGCCCGAGAATAACGGCGTGTCGTACATGAAGATTCCGGTCGACGCGGTGTAGGTAGCGACGACTCATGCAGTTCAACCGAACCATGATGAAAACGATAAAACGGTCCTTCAGCTGTTGGGTATCGCCGCGATGTCCGGAGATGGACGTCCGCAACGTGTCTGCCGTAGGCCATCACCGGGCCGGTAAGCCTCAGGCGAGGCGGATGTAGCATGCCCATTTCCCTTTCTCTTGGCGCGCTGGTGGGTGCCATTCTCGGCTTGACTGGAGCCGGGGGCGGCATCCTCGCCGTTCCCGTGCTGGTGTTCGGCATGGGCTGGTCAATCCAGCAAGCGGCACCGGTCGCGCTAGTGGCCGTCGCGGGAAGCGCCGCGATCGGCGCATTCGAGGCGTGGTTGAGGCACATGGTGCGCTACCGTGCCGCGCTTCTGATGACGATGACAGGTGTCCCGATCGCGTCGGTCGGCATGCAGGCGGCGCGACTCCTGCCGCAGCGCGCGCTCCTGATCGGCTTCGGCGTCGTCATGCTGTTCGTTGCCGCGCGGCTGGTTTTCTCCGCTGCAAAAAAAGCCGGCGCCCATGACGACCTGCATAACCCGTGGGCGCTCTGCCGCATCAACCCCAGCACAGGACGTCTTGCGTGGACGCCGCTGGTCGGCGTATCGATTGCCGCGACCGGCGCGTTGAGCGGCTTGATGACAGGTCTTTTCGGCGTTGGCGGAGGATTCGTCATCGTGCCGATTCTCAGGAAGATTACGAACGTCTCCATGCACGAGGTCGTGGCGACTTCGTTGATGGTGATTGCCCTCGTCGCGACGGGCAGCGCTGTGGTGAGTGTTGCGCAAGGCACGGCGTTTCCGCTTCGCTTCGCGCTCTGTTTCAGCGCAACGATGGCCGTGGGCATGCTCGCCGGCCGGCTGGTCTCGCGCCGTCTGTCTTCCCGGCATACTCAGATCGGCTTCGCGTGCATTCTCGTCTGCGTGTCGTTTGGTATGGTCGCGAAAGGCCTGATTCACGCGTAGGCGTGAATGAAACGCCCATGGGCTGGCTCGCGCTGTTTGCGCGTTATGGGAGAGGAGCCGCCACTGCGGACCCCGCGGGATGCGCAGTTCATTTTGTATCGGTAGAATCCGCGCAGAGTTTGTGAATGGCGAACTCCGGCTGTTTTTTGGGGCCGTAATCCGATCGATATCGACACCATGACCGCACCGACTGCCACGCCAACCATAGATCGTGCCGCGAAAGAAGCCATCGGTTGGGAGGCCTTGCTGCGAGGCGGCGACGCGACCGCTGCCGAGCGTGAGCAGTTCGAGGTCTGGCGCCGTTCCGATGGCTCGAATGAGGCGGCGTGGGCGAGGCTGCAGGAACGGCTGGTCAGGCTGCGAGGCCTGCAGGGCGGTTCGGGCAACGCAATCCGCCGTGCGCTTGACCAGCCGAATCCGGGCAAGCGGCGTCTGCTCAAGGCCGGCGCCAGTGTGGCTGGCCTTGTTCTGGCGGGGATTGCAACCCGCCGCATCGTCAGTACCTTCTCACTCGACGCCGATTTCCACAATCCCGCGAAGGTGCCCGAAACGCTTGCATTGAGCGGCGGGTTGCCTCCGGTCACGCTCGGTGCGAGCGCGCGGGTCTATACCGAAGGCCGGGGCGCCGGCGATATCTACCTGGCGTCTGGCCAGATCGCCACCGACGGGGGCGCCGCAAAGATGACACCGCTTTCGATCACGAGTCGCGACGGCCTCGTTCTGTCGAACGGCGCCCGCCTCAGCGTCGATGTGCTGCCTGCGCACACCGTGGTCGCCGTGCAAGGGGGGGACGCGATTCTGTCGGCGCGGCAAGGGGCTCGCGTGCATATCGCGGACGGCACGGCCTGGTCCATGACGGCGCGGCGCGTCGCACAGATGCCGGAAACCTCAGCGGATATTTTCTCGTGGACCGAAGGCAAGCTGGTGGTGCTAAACCGGGGCGTACCGGACGTCGTCGCCACACTCGGACGCTATTTTCACGGCTACATCAGCTTTCCACAGGTTGCGCTGGAGCGCAGGGTAAGCGGTGTGTTTCCGCTGAACGACCCCCATGCAGCCTTGCAGCAGCTCGCTGAAGGTCTTGGTTTGTCGGTCACCATTTACGGCAATGTGCTGGCTGTCGCGACCGCAGTCTGAGATCGCGTCTGCCAGTCTTCTTCTCCCATCTCCTTGTCTGGCGGGCTTTTCAGCCCGCTGAAAAAATTTTCATTTTCGGGTGTCACTTTTCTCCGCTCGTTGCACAAGCTCAATAAGAGGCGTGTTATCGCCCGGACTTTATCGTGCTTTTGAACGGAGCAAACGTGGTCGACCATATCGACAAGGCAATCCTCGCGGTTTTACAGCAGGACAGCACGCTTTCGGTTTCTGATATCGCCGACCGCGTCGCACTTTCCACGACGCCGTGCTGGCGCCGCATCCAGAAGCTCGAACAGGACGGTGTGATTGCGCGCCGCGTGGTCCTGCTGGACGCGCAGAAGCTGAACGTGGGCGTGACCGTGCTCGTCGAGATCAAGACCTCCCAGCATACGGCGGCGTGGCTCGCGCGCTTCTGCGCAGTCGTTGCCAGCATCCCGGAGGTGGTCGAGGTGTACCGCATGAGCGGTCATATCGATTACATGCTGAAGGTGGTGGTTCCGCACATATCGGCGTACGACAGCGTCTACAAACGGCTGATCAACGAAGTCGACATTTTCGACGTCAGTTCGAGCTTTTCGATGGAGACGATCAAGCACACGACGGTGCTACCGCTGGACTATGTGTCGTAACGCGGCGACATCGTCAACAGGCGGTGAACTGGTATTCCGGTAGACAGGCAGCTCGAAGAAATCAAATTCCGGGATCGGTCGAAAAAGCGAATTTTTTCAAAAAATCATTTCACGCTTTGATCTATAGACTTGCTTCATCAGCGGTGAGGAAAAAGTGGCGGCGTGCAGTGCAGGTTGTGGCGCAGGAATGACAGCACAGCCGAAGCTTTGCCGGACAACTTCATTCTGAAGCGGATTCACGACAAATTGATGAACACTGGAATCGTGTAGTAGCACAACTAACTAACAGCGTTGGTAAAGAAATACACTCGACAAGGGCAAGGGAATCAAAGTGACTATCAAGATTGGTACTCGAAGCATTCGCAGCAACGTAGCCGGGGTAGCTATTGCTGTTGCAGTCTCGCAGTTGTTCATCGCGGCGTCGGCTCACTCGCAGCAGGCTGTGGAACACACCTATCACCTCGCCCGCGGTCCGCTGGACCGTACTCTTGTACAGATCGCGCAGACGGCCAATGTGCGTTTGAGTTACGACGCTTCGCTGGTGCAGTCGTTGCAATCGGCGCCCGTCGAAGGCAGCTATTCCGCAGAGGGTGCGATTCGCGAGGCGCTCAAGGGTACCGATCTCGAACTGAGTTCGACACCGGCCGGCAATCTGACAATCCAGAAGGCGAAAGCGACGGTATCGGCCAACCCAAACTCCGCGGCGTCAGCACCCGCTGCAGCAGCCACTGCTGACGCCTCGCTTCCGCTGATCAGCGTTGCTGCGAACCGCGATTCCAATGGAACGGGTTTTGTGACCGAAAGTTCGACAACGCTCACTCGTTCGGACGTAGCGCTGTCCGATACGCCGAAGTCGGTGACGGTCGTCAATGCCGCGGTGATCCAAAGTCAGAATGCGCAGAGTCTCACGGATATTCTGCGCAATGTGTCGGGTGTGGTGGTCGAACAAGGGCCATTTGGTACGCCCACCTATGCGGTGCGCGGCTTCACTGGAAACAGCTTTGGCAGTACCGGCATCACGTCGAATGGCTCGCCGGTTCAAAGCTCGTTCGCGGGTTTGACGCCGAGCATTGCCATCTCCAGCGTCGAAGTACTGAAAGGACCGTCGGCGATCGTCAACGGTAACAATCCTCCTGGCGGCGTGATCAACCTCGTGAAAAAGGCCCCGCAGGCCGATCCTTTCCACGAAATTCAGGTGGGTTACGGCAGCTACGGCGACATGCAACTCGCCTTCGACTCGACCGGTGCGATTACGTCGGATCAGAAGCTGCGCTATCGCTTCATCATTTCCGGCGAGCGTGCCGGAGAAGCGCCGATGGGATACGACGGCAAGCGAAATCTGTATATCGCGCCGACTATCGAATGGAAAGACCGCGATACGGATATCACGGTCGGCTACGAGCGTACGGTTTCACGGCAACCGTTCCCTCAGTTCACGATGGGCTATGAGTCGGGGGACTTCTATCGCAACTACTGGGATCATCCGTTGGGGAACGCGTCCGATCATTTCAGCCTCCAGTCCGACAATGTGTTCGTGAAGGCCGAGCAGAAGCTGACGAACAACATTACGTGGGTGAGCAATGCGACGTACAACAAGTCACGCCAGCTTCTGCAAGGCTGGGCACCGCTCACGCCGATCGCCGCGGACAACACGTCATTGTTCATGCCCGACAATTCGCTGCAGTATTACTACTCCTGGAGTCTTTCCAACTATCTGCGCGCAAAGTACAACATTGGCGAGTTGAAGAACACCATTGTCGTGGGCTGGGACTTTACGGCCACGCATTACAACCAGGCAGACGGCAGTAATTCGGGGGCGATCGTCCAGGCCAATGTATTCGATCTGCCCGCTTTCGACAGTGCCGGCGACGGCGCGATGTTGCCTTCTTACGGCCTGGGCTACAAGCAGAATTCGTATTACTTGCAGGAACAGGCAACGTTTCGCAATCTCAGCGTGCTCGCCGCCATTCGCCGAGACACCTTCATTGAAACCGGGACGCCGGGCACGACGCAGGCGGCTTACAGTCCGAGCGTCGGCATTCTGTATCGCCTGACTTCCGATGTCGCGGTCTACGCGAACTACAACCGTGGCTATCAACCCGCGACCGCGACTAAATACGGCGGTGGACTGCTGCCGCCGCAAATCAGCCAGCAGGCGGAAGTCGGTGCCAAATTCGATTTTCTGGATGACAAGCTGTCGATCACGACGGCGGCTTACCGGATCTCGTATAGCAACTACAACATCAGCGATCCGGAGCACCTGGGCTACTACCTCTCCACGGGCGGCGCGGTCAGCCGTGGCTTCGAAGTGGATATCGCCGGACAGCCGTTGCCGAACGTCAATGTGGTTGCCAACTACACCTACAACAATTTCCAGCAACCGGGCGGCGCGACGACGACGGTCAATCTGCCGAAGAACTCCGCGAGCTTCTGGGCCACCTATAACTTCACGATGCCGAAGTTGCAGGGCTTCGGCGTGGGCCTCGGCTTCTTCTTCAACGGCAGTCAGTATGTCGACAGCACCGGGCAATACCGTCTGCCGAGTCAGCTCGAAACCGACGTTGGACTGTTCTACCGGAAGAAAGCCTATGGTCTGAACCTGTCGGTGAAGAACATTTTCAACCGCAACCTTTACACGAGCAGCTCGACCGCCTCTTTCATTCCGATGGGACCGGGGCGGACCGTGATGCTGACCGGAACTTATGATTTCTAACCCGGTCACCGTGCAGCGCGCTGTCGTGCTGACGCCGGATCGCGACGCAGGTCCGGCGCTACCCGGCCAGGCGCGCCGCAGCGTTATCGCGGCAGCCGTGGTGCTGGCGCATGCGCTGGGTCTGTACGTCGCGGTGCATCAGAGCACGGTGTCGATGCGCCTCGAAGACAGCGGGAGCGGAGTGAGGTCGGTGCAGGCGCGGCTGGTTGCCGCGCCTGCCTCACCGGCGCCGACGCCGCATGAGCTTCAACCGGAGACGCAGCCGGTGCCGAAGCCGCAACCGCAGAAGCCCGTGCCCGAGAAACCGAAAGTGGCGCGGGTGCTGTCGACCGAGGCGCCGGCGGCGCGGGCGGTTGCGGCGGCATACGCGCAGCAGCCGAAGCCGGACCCAGCCGCGCAGCCGATTCCCGCACCGGCCGTGACGACGACACCACCGGCAGCCCAGCCGGCAACACAAGCGACACAGCCCGCTGCACAAGTTCCCGATCAGTTGGCCTCTCCCAAGCAGATCAGCGCGGGCGAATTGCAGCAACTCGGTTGCCAGATACCGTCACCGGAATATCCCGCGAAGGCACGGCGCCTGCAGCAGGAGGGCACGGTGGTGGTGGGACTGACAATCGACCCGGCGGGCGCTGTCAGTGCCGCGCAGGTGGTCAGAAGCAGCGGATCGCCAATGCTCGATGCGGCTGCCGTTGCCGCCATCCGGGGCGGCCGTTGCCATCCCTATCGGACCGCCGGCATTCCCCGCGCCGTGCAGGCGACCCAACCGATTGCCTTCAACCTGAACGATTGACTTTGCTCTAACCGGAGTAACACATGGAACAGTACGGCATTGCCAATGTATGGCAGCAGGGTGATCTCGTCACCCGATTCATCTTCGTTTTTCTTCTTGGCATGTCGATCGTGTCGTGGTTCGTGATTCTGACGAAGGGGTGGGCAAACCGGCGTCTCGAATCGATGGGAAAACGCGCGCAAACCCGCTTCTGGTCGACGCAATCCATCAGCGAAGGGATCGATGCACTCGGCAGCGATGGCGACGATCCCTACCGTGCGCTCGCCGTGGCAGGTCGCGAAGCCAGCGAGCAGCATGCCGGCAACGATCCGTCGATGCAGGGCAGCCTGAGCGTCAGCGAATGGGTGGCACGCGGTCTGCGTAACGCATTCGACGACGAGGTGGCACGCATGCAGAACGGCCTCGCGGTTCTCGGCTCGATCGGCAGTACGGCGCCCTTCGTGGGTCTGTTCGGCACGGTGTGGGGTATCTATCACGCGCTGATGGCGATCGGCATGTCCGGGCAAGCCAGTCTCGATCACGTCGCGGGTCCGGTGGGCGAGTCGCTGGTCATGACGGCGATCGGCCTGTTCGTCGCGATCCCTGCGGTGCTCGGTTTCAACTACGTCAATCGCGGCAATAAGCGCGTTAGTCATCGTTTGAACCGCTTTACACACGAGCTTCATGTCTACTTCGTCACGGGCGCCAAGGCTCGTACGGAAGAGCACAAGGCCACGGAAGTAGCGCCGGCCGCGAAGCGCGCGAATATCAACGTGGTCGCCTGAGCGGAGCCGTCATGTCAATTGTTTCCGATAGCAACGACGAAGGCGGGATGAACGACATCAACATGACGCCGCTCATCGACGTCATGCTGGTGTTGCTGATCATTTTTCTGGTGACCCTTCCTGTCATCAACAAGGCAGTGAAAGTCGATCTTCCACAGGCCGCGGCGCAGCCCGCTGTTTCCAGAACCGCTGATATCGATCTGTCGGTCATGGCGGACCAGACCATGCTCTGGAACAAGGAGCCGATCGACGAACCTGCATTAAAGCAGCGAGTTGCCGCAACGGCGGCACAGGGTGAGCCGCCGGCCGTCAATATCAATGCCGATCAGCATGTCGAGTACGGCAAGGTCGCGGCGATACTCGCCGACCTGCAAGGCGGCGGTCTGAACAGGATCAACTTCGTGATGGCGCAGCCGGAGGGGCGCCCATGAGTGTCAGCCGGGCATTCCCCAAAGATCGTGCTGAAGATCGGGAGGCACAGCGAGCGTTCCCGTCGGTGTGGCGGATCATCCTGCCGTACTGGAAAACAACAGACGGTCTGATTTCGCTGCTCATGCTGGCATACGTGCTGGGCGCCGGATGGGCCGGCACGTACTTCATGTTGTGGAATAACCGCTGGACCGGGCGTTTTTACGATGCAATCGGCGCGTCGAAATTCACACTCCTGCCTCCGCTGCTTTCGTCGTTCCTGTTAATCGCGATGATCGGTGCGGCAATCACCATGGGCGCGGTGTTTCTCCAGCAAATCGTGCAGATTCGCTGGAGGCGGTGGCTCACGGCCTGGCTTGGCGAGCAGTGGCTCTCCAATAACACCTATTACGGAATCGAACGGGACCGGCAACTCGAAAACGTCGATCAGCGAATTGCCGAAGATGTGAAGCTCTTCGTGAGCGACACGTTGAACCTCGTACTCGGGCTGCTTCATGTACCGGTGAGCGTGGTGTCGTTCAGCATCGTGTTATGGCAACTGGGCGGACCGTTGACATTTCCCGTTGGCTCGACGGAGTACACGATTCGCGGATATCTGGTATTTGCCGCGTTTCTCTATCAAGGTGTGATCTTTTTGGCGACGCATCTGCTGGGACGCAAGCTCATTACGCTCAATGCCAAACAGCAACGCGTGGAAGGCGATTTTCGTGTGCTGATGGTGCGGATTCGTGAGTTCGCCGAGCAGATCGCGTTTTTCCAGGGGCAGACCCAGGAAAGACGGCGCATGTCGGATGCGTTCAGGTCCGTGGTGGCGAATCTCTATGCGACGCTATGGGTGAACACCCGCTTGTCGTTGTTCACGAACATTGTCGGGCAGGTCAGTTCGGTCATTCCAACCTTGCTGGTGCTTCCGCAACTGTTTGCAGGAGGCATGACGCTCGGGAGTCTGATGAGATCGAACGGTGCTTTTTCATCGGTAACCAGCGCGCTGTCTTTTTTCCCGCAGGTCTATCCGGGTTTTACGTCGTGGCGGGCGGAAGCGAATCGTCTGCGCGAGTTCCTGTTTGTGAGCGAGAACCTGCCGCAGATGGGCATTACGTTGGCGAACGGGCCCGACGGCACTGTTGCCGCTCACGATCTGGTTCTTCGGAGCGCGACATCCGAAGTGCTCGCACGGGTGCCTGATTTCACGCTAGCGCCTGGTCAGCGGTGCCTCGTGCGCGGTCGCTCCGGGTGCGGGAAAAGTACTTTGCTGAGAGCGCTTGCGGGTTTGTGGCCTTACGGATCGGGCCGCATTACTTGCAGCGCGGCGGATGCCCTCTTTGTGCCACAGCGAAGCTATCTGCCAACTGGAGCGTTGAAAGCAGCGATTACTTATCCGCAGGACATGGCGTCATTCCCGGACAGCGAATGCGCAGAGGTTCTACGCAGTTGCGGTCTGTCGCGGTATGCCGACGCGTTGCATGAAGAGGACCAGTGGAGCAGCCGGCTTTCCGGCGGCGAACAGCAACGCATTGCGTTCGCGCGCGTCCTGCTCGCGAAGCCGTCGACGCTGTTCCTCGATGAATGCACGTCGGCGCTCGATGCACAGAGCGAGAGAGAGCTTTATCAATTGCTAATGGAGCGTTTGCCGCGCTCGACCATTGTCAGCGTCGCGCATCGAAAAGAACTGCTGGCCTTTCATGACCGCACGCTGGACTTTACCGATCCCGAATCGGCTGAAGCCAGGGAAGACGCTCCTTGTGTCGATCCGGCGAGCATTCCGGTCGGTCAGGGCATCTGATTGCTCACCCCACATAAGCATTGCACCGATTCTCCTTCGGTCTATATCCAACAGGAAAAAATATGAGTCAGTTGAAGGACGTCACGGAAGCAAGTTTTGACGCGGACGTCGTAAGCAATTCCCGGCCGGTGCTGGTGGACCTTTGGGCCGAGTGGTGCGGCCCGTGTAAAGCGCTGTCGCCTACGTTGAAAAAAGTCAGCGAGCAGTTCGTCGGAACGGTCGATTTCGTCAAAGTGAACGTGGATGAGAATGCGTCCATCCGCGACCGCTTCGGCGTGCGCGGCATTCCCACGCTGCTCCTGCTCGACAAGGGCGTTGAAGTGGGACGTGTAGTGGGAAGCCGCAGCGCGGCACAGCTGGCGAAGTTTATCGACGGTTACCTCGGTACGTCGACCGAGCTTCCGAAGCTGGATGCGAGCCAACTCAAGGCATTCAATGGGAATCCGGCAAAGAAGCAGGAGATTGTCGCGAGCCTGCGTTCGCTTCTGTCGCGCAAGCACGCCAATCTGTCGGAAGCGATGTGGGAGGGTGATCTCAGCGGTGCTATCCAGTTTGCGGCCAATACCGCCGATATGGACGATTGCGCGCTCAGCTTAGGGATAGCTTCGGACGTACTGAGTGTTGTCGAAACGCTTTCGACCTACCGTGGAACTCACATAGGCGCTGCGGAATTCGTGACCGGCTGGCTCGATGCGGTAGAGATTGGCGCAACGTTGACTGCGATACCAGGCCGCCTGTTAATCCAGGTACTGCGCAATGCGCGCTTGAACGACGCACTTTCTACGAATGAGCGGGCCCAGGCCGTCAGAGATCAATTACTCGCACTGTACGACGGCGCGCCAACCGCTTCAGCGGAATTCGCCGCCAGTCTCGGCGCGGCAAAAGAACAGGCTGCAAAGATCGACGATCCGATCCTCAACGGCATTCTCACAGCGTCGGCCGTGCCGCTAAGCGATCCTTCGATACTGGCTCAGATTGTTTTTCTCGTCACGAATATCCGCTCCGCGCAGCTCCGCGCCGAGGTCGACTGGACGGGGCAGGACGAGGCCCGATTTGCGGAGAGCATGCAGGGACTGGTGAACGAGGCGATTGCGCGCGGCGAACAATCCGGTCGCGGCGACGCTTTGCTCGAGCTTCTGCGTCAGCGTGATCCGGAATTGGCACGACGCTTTGCTCACCACTATTTCGAGGGATCGGAAGCACGAGGTGCGACGGGTCGTGCTATTGGCGATGCGCTGATCGAGTTGACACGTACCTTCCATTGAAATGAAATCTGGCGCCACCGGCCGGCGTTTTACCTCCCGGCAAACGTATTCTGTTGCGGGCGAAAAGGTTGGAACAGCTTGCTAGCGACAGATGAATTGGCGAGCTATTTTGCAAAAGAATTCCCGACGTGATCGGTAGACTTGATTGCTTCGACGGTGAGGAAAAAGTCTCGAGATCGAATGACGGATGTTCGTCAAAGTCATCAACTCCAGATCACCTCATGTTTCCCGACTATTGGAGCAATGTTATGCAGGGTGGCGCCATTCAGTTTCACGACAGCGTCAGGCAAATGGAAGAGATCGCGAGCCGTGCCATCGGCATGGCTTGCGATGCGGGCGCCGATGGCGTGCGCGTGGAAGTAGTCGAGTTTGAATCCAAAGCGGCGACGGTTCGCGTGGGAGTGCCGTCGGAGAGAACCGTCCGGCTCGAATCGGAGATTGTGATTTCCGTGTATCGCAACGGCAGTCGCGCGGCAACCAGTTCGTCGGATCTCTCCGACGTCGGCTTGAAGCGCGCAGTCGTCGCGGCGCTCGATATTGCGAAGGTGACGGCGCCGGACCCGGCAGCGGGTCTCGCGCAAACCGGCGAGTTGGCAAGCAGGTTTCCCGATCTTGAGTTGTACCGCCCTCATGCTGCGAGTCTCGATGAGTTGATGAGCGTCGCGGCGCGGGCGGAAGAGGCCGCATTCGCCCATAGTCCGCTGATCCGCACATCGAATGGCGCGAGTATGCACACGTCGTCAGGCGTGGCGTTGCTGGCGACCTCGGCGGGATTCGCTCAAAGCGCTCCGTGGTCGTCCTACTCGCTCTCCTGCGCGCCGGTGGCGGTGGGAGAAGACAGCAAGCAGATTGGTTTCTGGAGCCATGCAGCGCGTTCGTTCGACGATCTCGAACAGCCCGACTCGATTGGCGTTCGCGCGGCACAGCGTGCCATCGGATCGCTGGAGGCCAAGCCGATCTCCACGCGCCATGCCGCGGTGCTATTCGAGCCGTCTGCCGCGATGGCGCTGGTCGGAGAACTGATCGGCGCAGCTTCCGGCGATGCACTGTATCGAACCGGCTCTTTTCTGAAGGACCGGCTAGGCGCTGCCATTTTTCCGGCGCACATCAGCGTGCTGGAAGATCCGTTCGTCAAACGGGGGATGGCGAGCCGCCTGTATGACGGTGACGGTGTCAGCGGTCAGCACAGATGGATTATCGAAAACGGCACGCTACAGGGCTATTTTCTCGGTTTGTACGCGGCTCGCAGACTGAACAAGACGCCGACGGGTAATGGCGCGGGAGCGCACAACCTGGTCGTGAGCAGCACGCAGACGACGCCCGCCGACGATTTCGCTGCGATGCTCGACAAGCTGGGCAATGGGCTGCTGGTGACTGAAATGGTGGGCGGCGGCGTGAATCGCCTGACCGGCGATTTCTCGCGCGCGGTCAAGGGCTTCTGGGTCGAGAACGGGCAGATTCAGTTTCCGGTAGCGGGAATTACGTTGGCCTCGAATCTGAACGCTATCTTTAGTGATTTGCTGGCGGTCGGCAACGACACGTTGACGCGAGGCGCCGTGACAACAGGATCGTGGTTGATCGGGAAGATGAAAGTGGGCGGCAACTGAACGGTCCATCTGTAACCAGTGCTGCGCAATTGCGGCATCAGAAAAAATTGAAACGGTGCATGAGTCGTCGGTGACGCGCGGCGACCGCTTTACCCCATAGGTACGTTGGACATGAATCTCAACCTCGATGTTGTCAAGACCTTGCCGTCATCCGATGAACTCCAGGCAATCGCGTACGCCGGCCTGCTGGAGAAAAACGGTGTCGATGAATCACACCTGACTGCGGCATTGCGTTCCGCGCTCGGTACGTCTGGAAGCTACGCAGACATTTATCTGAAGGAAACGCTGTTCGAGTCCTGGTCGCTGGAAGGCGGCATGGTCCGCTCTGGTTCGTTCAATTGCAACTCTGGCTTCGGCATTCGTGTACTGCGCGGCGAGGAAGCGACAACCGCGAGCTCGCAACGCGTCGATGCCGAATCGCTGCGCC
Source organism: Paraburkholderia sp. GAS333 (assembly GCF_050435665.1). Taxonomy (NCBI): domain Bacteria; kingdom Pseudomonadati; phylum Pseudomonadota; class Betaproteobacteria; order Burkholderiales; family Burkholderiaceae; genus Paraburkholderia; species Paraburkholderia sp. GAS333. Next base: position 305,555 of record NZ_JBNDKS010000006.1, on the reverse strand, counting down.
GTCTGTCAGGTCAGGTCGGCGGCTCACGCACCGACGCTTCGGCGCTTCTGAATGGGCCGTTGCAAGAACTCACCGAATCGCCGGTGCTGTACGACGCGCATCACCCGTTCGAAGGACTGGACGGCGTACAAAAAATTGCGTTGCTGCAAAAGATCGACCGTCTCGCTCGCTCGCGGGATCCGCGAGTGGTCGAAGTTAATGCCATGCTCGCGGCGACTTACGAGAAGGTCTGGATTGGCCGGTTCGATGGTTTGAGTTGCGGCGACGTGCGTCCGATGCTGATGCTGTCCGTCAATGTGCGCGTACGCTCCGCCGCGAGACAGGAAAATGCGAGCGGTGGTATAGGCGGTCGATATGGCGTCGAGGCGTGGTCGGACGAAGAATTGAAAGAACTGATCGACGGCCGCGTGGATGCTGCATTGCGCAAGCTCGAATCGCAGCCGGCGCCGGCGGGCACGATGAGTGTCGTAGTCGGTCCCGGATGGAATGGCGTGCTGTTGCATGAGGCGGTCGGTCACGGTCTGGAAGCCGACGGGATTCGCCGCGGAACATCGGCATTTGCCGGCCGGATCAACGAGAAGGTTGCGCATGAGGACGTCACCATCGTCGACGACGGCACGCTGATGGGGCGGCGTGGTTCATTGAATGTCGACGATGAAGGAAATCCGACCCAACGTACCGTTCTGATCGAACGCGGGGTCTTGAGTGGCTATATGCAAGACTCGCTGAACGCGCGGCTGATGGGCATGAAGCCGACCGGGAATGGCCGACGCGAAGGCTATGCGGCCGCGCCGATGCCGCGCATGACCAATACGTTCATGCTCAACGGCACGCGCGATCCGCGTGAGATTGTCGCGTCAGTTGAAAAAGGCATCTACGTGGCGGGTCTTCAGGGCGGCCAGGTCGATATCACCAGCGGCCAGTTCGTCTTCGAGGCATCCGAGGCGTTCCTGATCGAGAACGGGAAAATCACGGCGCCCGTGAAAGGCGCCACGATCACGGGCAACGGCCCGGAGACGATCAGGAAGATCCGTATGGTCGGCAACGATCTTGAACTGGACCCCGGTCGGGCCGTATGCGGCAAAGCGGGGCAGTCGGTGCCGGTGAGCGTCGGTCAGCCAACCGTGAGAGTCGACGATATGACGGTCGGCGGAACGGCCTGACTACCAGCTTTGTTGAGAGCGTTAAAAAGAGCGCGCTCGCGGTGATACCGCCAGTGCATCTCACACGACGACAACACGCGTATACAACGTGAAGACATGGACCCATCGGCTCGACCAGTCGAGTCGGATCAGCAGGACACGCAGGGCCGAGCTTCTGCCTTTGCCGGAAGCGATTCGCGATGTTCTCTCGCTTGAGTATCACCTTCAGCTTGAAGCATTGCGAGCGGGCGCCGGCGCCCTGATGGCGTTGCAGGTCATACTGCGAGTGGCGCTTGCCGCCAGCATGCTGCGCGATCTCGGCTATGGCGGGGCGAGCCTGCGGCCCTATGCCGAGTACGAAGAGAGGGCCGCCGAAGCCTTGGCGGGCGGCATCGGCGACCGCTATTGTCTGAACGATCGTGGCGTGCACATGTATGCGGCGCTTCTCACCGAACACGACGCGCAACTGTCGATTGCGCCGCTGAACGTGATCGACCAGATTGCGCGCCGTCTCGAACGCTATAGAAAGGCGGCTTGACAATCAGGTTGGCGACCGGGCCGCTTCAGCCGACCTGATAACACTTTTCAAGCGCCTGTGTGATGTATTTACGGACCATGCTGCTCGATACGCCTAGCCGTTCGCCGATTTCGGCGTAAGTCAGGCCATCGACCTGGCTGTAGATAAAAGCACTTTTTGCCTTCGACGATAAACCGCTCAAAGCCTGGTCGATGAGAAAAAGCGCTTGTGTTATTTCGGCGAGGTTTTCCGCCGACAGTGCGAGTGGTTCATCCTGTAGCGCCAGCGAGTCGAGGTACGCGCGTTCGAGATCGCGCCGCCGCCACAATTCGAACGTCAATCGCTGCGCAATCACGGTCAGAAAAGCGCGCGGCTCGCGGACCGAACCGAGATCTTCGACACCGGCCAACTCGACAAACGACGATGACGCAAGATCTTCCGCGTCGGCGTGTGAACCCACGCGGCGTTGCAGCCTGGACTTCAGCCACGTATAGCTATGACGGAACTCGTTGCTCAGCCATGTTGACCGCGACAACGCCAGCCCATCATTAATGAGCTGTTTTGTCGGCGATTGAACAGTCAATGAGCCGTCGTTCATCTGACACTGTTTCCTGGACGGTGATGTGGGTTGGTTAAAGTGAGCCGCTATGACCTGCACGTCAAATTCAAACTACGAACGTTTGCGCACGTAGTATGCCATTTCAAAATAGGGGTGTCCGTGCGTAGTTTGAATCCAACATAAGGCTTGAAATCTGCCGGAGCTGGTCTTCGGATAGAGGCGCGTCGCGGCATACGCAGATTTATTTCCGCAGACATCCCGTTCGTGAAAACCCGTTCCGGAGAAAGCTCGTTCCAGCGGCCAATTTGGAAAAGATGTTCTCCTCTCCACGCGTAACATCTTCGTCAGCAGAGCGGCGTCGCGGATGATCGCGACAGTCTGTCTTCGCTTCGAGTGAGTAACCAATACCACGGGGATCGGAGAGCCTGGCGACGAACCTGAGCAGGTCGGCTTTCATCTGGACGGCGCACGCTGTCGAATTTCCGGTGCCGTCATTGTCGCAAGGAACTCTCCGTCACACCACCAACGAAACGATCGATGGATATGCGTTTGAACGCTAAGCGCGTCCAGCTCGATTGACCCGGCAAAACAGCGCATAAAGCCGGGCCACTGCTTCTGCGCTTCGCCACCCTTTCTTCTCTTTGACACATGACAGTTTCATTCAAGGTTCAGATTCGCAGACACTCGTTTTTTACCTCATGCGATTGCCTCATACTCGGTGTTTTCGATCAACCGGAGTTGACCGGGATTGCCGCCGACATTGATGCAATGCTAGGCGGCAAGCTGACCAGACTCAAGGCGTCAGGGGATATCGACGTAAACGCGGGTAAGACATTATGGCTTCACGAGGTCGACGGGATAGACGTCGCGAGGGTGCTTGTCGTCAGTCTGGGCAAAGCCGATGAATTCAATGCCCGGCGATATAAGGAGGTGCTGCGCTCGACATGGCGTGCCGTGTCCTGTTCGAGAGCAGTGAAGGTCGATTGCAGGTTACCGCTTCTGTCCGTGAGGAATCTCGATCTGAGTGAACGCATTCGGCTCGCTGTCGTTGAACTGCGCTACGAGAGTTATCGATTCGTGCAGATGAAGAGCAAGCTCGATCTCGAGCAGTGCGTGCTGGAATCGGTTGTATTCGACGTCGATGCGGATGACAGCGGCAACGCACAAACCGCGGTTCAACATGGGCTCGCTCTGGCAAATGGAATGGACTTCGCGCGGGACCTCGGCAATCTGCCTGGCAACGTGTGCACGCCTTCCTATCTGGCACAGGCGGCCACGCAGCTCGCGAAAGACTGGACCATGAAAGCCGAGGTACTCGGCCATGAAGAGATCGAGGCCTTGAAAATGGGCTCATTCCTGTCGGTGGCCCGGGCGTCGACTGAAGCACCGCAACTCATCGTGTTGCAATACGAAGGTGGAAAAACTGGCGCGGCACCGGTGGTGCTGATAGGCAAAGGCATTACATTCGACTCGGGCGGTATTTCGTTGAAGCCCGGGGCAGGGATGGACGAAATGAAGTACGACATGTGCGGCGCCGCTGCGGTTCTCGGCACGCTGCGCGCCATTGCGGAAATACGACTGCCACTCAATGTTGTCGCGATCGTGCCCGCCTGCGAAAACATGCCTGGCGGTAATGCAAACAAGCCGGGCGATATCGTGACCAGCATGAAGGGGCTGACGATCGAAGTGCTCAATACCGACGCCGAAGGTCGGCTGATTCTGTGCGATGCGCTGACTTACGCGGAGAGATTCAAACCAGCCGCGGTCATCGATGTGGCGACGCTTACAGGTGCCTGCGTGATTGCATTGGGCGATCATCATAGCGGCCTTTATGCGAAGGACGAAGCGCTTGCCGCCGAACTGCTACAGGCCTCGAGCCAATCTTCCGATGCGGCCTGGCGCCTGCCGCTCGATGACGAGTATCAGGAGCAACTCAAATCGAATTTCGCGGATGTCGCTAACATTGGTGGTCGCAAAGCAGGCAGCGTGACGGCCGCGTGCTTTTTGTCTCGCTTTGCAGAAGAATATCCGTGGGCACATCTGGACATTGCCGGTACTGCATGGACGGAAGGCGCGTCCAAGGGGGCTACCGGGCGCCCTGTGCCACTGCTGACCAGGTTTCTCGAAAATCGCGCGGGGATGCATTGTGTCTGATGAGATCTTTCATGAGACTCAAAGAGATAAAAGCATCGGATCAAGAGGATCAAGGCCGCCAAATGATTTTCGCGAGCCGACGCAATACCCGAAGTTGTTCGGGTTATCAAAGCGCAACGCACACACGGACGCCTGTAGATACCTCTTTGAGATCCACAGGACTAAGGCATTTCTGTTGGCAAGAGCGCGGCTATAAAAGTTCAGTCGAACGCTCTCGCCTAGGCAAGTGGATTTTCGCTAGCGGGCTTTGCTTAAACCGCTAGCGCTGCCGAAATCGTTGCCTTCCACGAAGTAGTCGGGCGGTTAAGCAACTTGCTCAACGTCCGGCTATCGTCGAAAAGCGCTCCGTGCGCTGCACAGGCATCTGAATCAGCAAGCAGCTCAGCGAGAGGGGCTGGCAGACCGGCGCCAAGTAGCATCGCTTTGAACTCGTCTTCGGGGAGGTTCGCATAAACGATCTCCTCGTGCGTTTGTGTCGCCAATTCCTGTGCAAACTCGCTCAGCGTATATGATTCGTCACCCGCGAGTTCATAAATGCGACCCGATTCAAAGTTGTCGCTCGCGAGAATATTCGCCGCAGCTTCAGCATAGTCTGCGCGCGCTGCCGATGCGATGCGTCCCTCGCCCGCGCTGCCGGCCAGCGCGTTGTGTGCGCGCGCTGCCGGAATGCCAGCAGCATAGTTTTCCGTGTACCAGCCGTTGCGTAGCAAAACATATGGGACGCCCGATGCCTCCAAAGCCTCTTCGGTCTCACGATGTTCCCCGGCGATGCCAAGTTCCGATTTATCTGCGTGCAGGAGACTCGTGTACGCGATCATCCCGACTCTCTGACGTCGTGCTGCATCAATCACATTGGCGTGCTGCGCACTCCGGTTACCCAGATCATTGGACGAAATCAGTAGAAGACGTTCAATGCCGCTCAACGCCGCGTCGAGCGACTCCGGCCGACGGTAATCGCCAATACGCACATTTACACCGAACGAAGCAAGACCGGCTGCAGCTTCGTCGCTGCGTACCAATGCATAGATCTGTTGACGCGAAACATGTTTCAGCAACGCAGCAATAGTGAGGCGGCCGAGTTGACCGGAAGCGCCGGTGACGAGAATGCTCGATTGGGTGGTCATTTGAATTCCTTTGGTCTTCAGGAGAGGGTAGGTATATGATAGAGACCTAATCGAGAGTGCAAAAGGAGGCAGTTTTTTATGTCCAAGTTACCAAAAAGTAACCTTCAGGATCCGCGAGACCACCTCAACGCCGCGGCGAAACGTTTCGACGGATGGCAGGCGCTTGGTTTTGACGCCAGTCGTTGCCCAGTGCGTAATGTGCTCGATTTCATCGGCGATAAATGGACAACGCTGATTTTGATGTCGCTAGCTGGTGCGCCTCGCAGATTCAACGAGATAGTCCGCGTCGTCCCGGACATTTCAAAACGTATGTTGACGCAAACGCTGCGTTCACTTGAGCGCGATGGCCTTGTCACGCGGCATGTGTTTCCAACAAAGCCGCCGAGCGTTGAATATCGATTGTCTCCGATAGGGCGCTCGGTTCTTGAACCACTGGACGGACTTGTCGCCTGGGCGGAAAGTCATTTTGAGGCGATTGCTCTTGCGAGGCGAGGATATGACTCAAGCGGCGGGAGCGAAGCGGCAAGTGCGACCGGGGACGTTTAGCTACTCTGAACTCGCACACCGTATTCCGTGACGGAAATTTAATTGTGTTATTTCACGCGCGGCAAAAATTCAATCTGTCCTGCGATCTCTATTCCGCGATCCGTCATTCGATACATTGCCACGTTGTCGTCTGCGAGGAAAATGGGGACGTTTTCCGGCAAAAATGTCAAGTCTGTCAGTTTTCTGACAAGCTCGCGCCCTATTGTTTAAGTTAGGCTCAAGTATTTTCTTTGGCATGAAAAAACCGCCGGTTGGGGGCGATACGGGTACAGAGTTACCCGATCAAAAAAGTCGCACTTTGCGATCTCCACATAACAGACTCCATCGATGAATGGACCGCAACTATTTGGATCGATGAGATGAAAGTACTGGTGATCGACGATGAAATCAAAGTTCTCAACTATCTCCACAAAGGCTTGGCAGAGCATGGCTGGATGGTAGATTGCGCAGCAGATGGGCACGATGGCTGCGCAAAAGCACTGACTTTCGATTACGACGTCATCGTTCTCGACGTGATGTTGCCCGGCATGGACGGTTTTGCCGTCTTGCGATCGATTCGCGAGGAAAAGCAGACGCCGGTGATCATGTTGACCGCGCGAGAAAGAGTCGACGATCGAGTGCGGGGATTTCGCGGCGGCGCCGACGACTACCTGATCAAACCGTTCTCTTTTCTGGAACTGACGGAGCGTCTTCTTGCTCTGGTAAGGCGCAATCGGGTTCAGGACACTATGACCATCACGGTGAGTAATCTGGAGGTCGATCTCGTTAAGCGGCAAGCTTGGCGCGACGGTGTTCGTCTTGAACTGACCGCAAAAGAATTTTTGCTTCTGAGTTTATTGGCACGTCGAGCAGGCGAAATTGTTTCGAAAACGGCGATCACAGAGTATGTGTGGGATCTCAACCTTGAAACCAACGGTAATGTGGTTGAATCGGTCGTGAAGCGGTTGCGGGCAAAGCTCGATGCGCCTTTCCGCGGGAAAATGTTGCACAACATTCGAGGAATGGGGTATCTACTGGAAGAACGAATTCGGACGGACACATGATGAGCCGGTCAATCACCGCTCGTCTAACGCTTCTGTTTGCGGGGGCCGCGGTAGCAGTCTTTACCGTGGTAGCTGGCGGTCTGTATTTCGTCATGCGAACACAGTCCAGAGACAATCTCTGGGACGCACTCGAAACGCGCACCGCAATTGCCCAGTCGATCGTGCAGCACGTCAGTACACCGGAAAAATGGCCCATTGTCAGAGATCGCCTCGCTGACATTAGCCTCCCCGACCGAAGTACCTTGATTCATATCGCTTCGAGTGACTCAAGATTCGCCTACGGGTCTCCGATTCAAGGTAGCGTGTCCCAAAAATTCAGCAATGGCTACAGGTTGGTCTCTGTCATCGGGCGTCCTTATCCGGTGCTTGTTACTACGATCAACGTTAAGGCTGATGGGCAGAGACCTGAGCTTCAGCTTACCGTAGCCATGGATAGCGCCAATAGCCAGCGGACGGTACACGCGCTATTTATTGCGATGTTGATTCTGTTTGTTGCGGCTAGCAGCGTAGTCGTGTTGTTGGGCTTTACGTTGTCCAGGATTGGGCTGCGCCCTCTGCAAAGGCTGTCGGATGAGGTGGCGAGTTTGCGCCCAGACAACCTGAGTTACCGACTTGGTGTCGAGAGTCTGCCTAGCGAGTTACACAATCTTGCGGTTGCTTTTAACGCCGCGCTTGCACGTCTGGATGAAGCTTTTGCCCGTCTCGCGTCGTTCAACGCAGACGTTGCGCATGAATTGCGTACGCCTATCGGTATCGTAATTGGAGAAACCGAGGTGGCGCTCGGCCGGAATAGGTCGGTTGACGAACTTCGCTCTACTCTCCAGTCGAACCTCGAAGAGTTTGCTCGGCTCAAGACGATCGTGAACGATATGCTTTTTCTCGCAAAAGCAGACCGCGGTGAGTACGCTAAGGAACTCCGTGCAGTCTCCTTGCGAGGTGAGTGCATGAACCTGGTGGAATTCTTCGAGACGCTGATAGAGGACGCATCTCTGAACGTAGTAGTGGACGGAGATGCAATTGTTGAGTTGGACGTGTCTCTGTTCCACCGTGCGCTTTCCAATCTATTGCAAAACGCCATCGAGCACGCACCGCAGCGAACGAAACTGACACTATCTATTGTCGAACTTAACGACGACGCACATCTGACAGTATCGAATATCGGACCGGCTATTCCAGAGGCGAAGATCGGTCACCTTTTCGAACGCTTTTATCGCGTAGAAGAGGCTCGGGCCAATAGCAATCGAAATCATGGACTGGGATTAGCGATAGTCAAGGCAGTCGCAGCGATGCATGGCGGTACGGTGATGGCGCGGAGTCTGAATGGTGTGAATAGTTTCTCCATTTCTCTTCCTAAAGCCCAACCCGATGCGCGTGAAACCTATTCGATAACGCCTCGCAAATGGGCTGAGAAATCGAGAATTGGGGTGCAGCGGTCGAAATCAACCTGAGGATGAAAAGAGTAAAGGGGATGGTTCGCGCGCTTCGGGAAAGCGCTGCGCCGACTGCCTGACAAGTTTGCCAATATCGCGCCAGAATTTGGCCACATCTGAAACGTAGACTGAAGTAGGAGTCTGGCAATGGATCATGCGTTGCATGATTGATCAGAATCCGCTTGCACTTTTAATCTACGAAGGAGTCGGTCATGATGCGAATAGCCCAAGTTACAATAGTCATCACATGCGTGGCATGTACCACGTCTGTATTCGCGCAGGAAACTGGCGGAAATGCAGAAACCACATCGACTGCTGCCAGTCAAAATTCGAACGCGGCAAATAATAGTGGCGTCGGTATGGAGACAAACGGTCAGACCTTTGCCGGGAGCAGGACGGGATTGACCCGAGCCCAGGTAGAACAGGATCTATCCAACGCCGAGCGGAGTGGCCAACTCCAGACGCTTTATTCTACGGTTTATAAAGGAAGCTAAGCGAGGTTCACAACAGCAACTATGTGGTTTATCAATCTAACGCGCACAGATACCACGCGACCTGAATGCGCAGGTACCTGTGCGCTCGAATAGCGCCTGGCTACATCACGGGCGAAATTTTTCCATCAATATTGATCGATTTTCTCGCGAAGTGGTCAGCAAGATTAGAAGAAAGAAGACACACGATGCTTGGGGGACAACTGGGCGGCGGCACACCCAGAGCAGGAGTTTTTTTCAACGACACATTTGCAAATTATCGTATTACGACTGCACAACTTCGCCAGTTCAAAGGCAGAATTCAACGATTAAAACATGGGTTGAGTGGGATATGGCGATGAACATGCCACAAACCCGTCGCATAGAAATCGTACGTTCGGCGATCGACGCACCGGGTAAATTGGTTCGCCTGGATTATCGTGATTGTTCGCTGTTGCGAATGTCATTGAATAACAATAATGCTATGTCACCAATAACAAAAATAGAAAATCACGGTTCTGGATGCGCTGGCGTCGGCGGCGCAGGTACCTTTAATATGAACGCAGTATACGCGCCGGATCGATCCAGGCCAGTTGCCTCGGCTATGCCACAGCGACCGAAAAGATTACCGCTCGTCGGCGTCGCTGTCATCATTGCCAGTCATTTGACATTGTAGCGCCAGGCTTGCACCCTAAGATCCGTGGCTCTACCAATAGCTGCGCTAATAGGCTTGGCGCCTGACCTGCCATGTGGATCGTCAAAGTTGCGCTCACTCGGCCGCACACGTTCATCGTTATGGCGATAGGCATTTTAATGGCTATGCCGTTTGTTCTGTTGACAATGCCAACAGACGTTTTTCCATCGATCGATATCCCGGTTATCAGCATCATCTGGAGTTACAGCGGATTGTCCGCATCTGACGTGGCGACCCGAATTACCGCAGTGAACGAGCGCGGTCTTACCACGACAGTGAGCAATATTCAGCATATTGAATCACAGTCGCTTCCCGGCATTTCCGTCATCAAATTATTTTTGCAACCGCGCGCAAGCGTAGAGGCGGCGCTCGCGCAGACTGCAGCACTGGAGCAATTCGAGTTAAGGCAAATGCCTCCGGGTGCCACTCCGCCGTTGATCATCACCTATTCGGCTTCGAGCATTCCGGCGATCCAATTAGGCTTGTCCAGTCGAACCATGACAGAGCAGGCTGTAGCCGACGTGGCGCTCAATTTTTTGCGACCGCAGTTGGTGACGATACCGGGGGCACAAGTTCCGGTTCCGTATGGTGGTAAGACGCGCGTGGCATCGGTCGATCTCAATTCGCGAGCCTTGCTGGAGAAGGGGCTTACACCGATCGATATCGTTAATGCTGTGACCGCCCAAAACCTGATCCTGCCGACCGGGACGGCAAAACTCGGAGAAACCGAATACACATTCGGCATGAACGGATCGCCAGCCACGATTGAAGCGCTAAACAACATACCAGTCCGCACGCTGAATGGCGCGACGACCTACCTGCGGGAAGTTGCGCACGTGCGTGACGGCTTTTCCCCTCAAACAAACATCGTACGTCAAGACGGAGTTCGGGGCGTACTGGTGACGCTCCTGAAGAGCGGTGATGCATCCACGCTTGAAGTTGTTAAAAACCTCAAGGGGCTCCTTCCGCACGTCAGCCAAACGTTGCCTCAAGACCTTAAGATCACTCCTCTTTTCGATCAGTCAGTATTTGTTAGCGGTTCCATTAACGGCGTTATCCGGGAGGCGCTAATTGCTGCTGCTCTAACTGCTGTCATGATCTTGCTGTTTCTGGGAAACTGGCGCAGCACATTGATAATTGCGGTTTCCATTCCGCTGTCGATCTTCTCTTCTTTGATTGTGCTGCATGGATTGGGCGAGACGATCAATATCATGACGCTGGGAGGCCTGGCGTTGGCTGTCGGGATCCTGGTCGACGACGCGACAGTGACAATCGAAAATATCGAGCGGCATCTGCATATTGGATCGAATCTCGAAACCGCAATCCTGGACGGGGCAGGCGAGATTGCGACACCGGCACTGGTTTCCACGCTATGTATCTGTATTGTATTCGTACCAATGTTTTTTCTGGGCGGCGTCGCCCGCTATCTCTTTACGCCGCTTGCGGAGGCGGTTGTATTTGCGATGATCGCTTCATATCTGTTATCACGTACACTCGTTCCGACCTTGGCTTTCTTGTTGATGAAGAATGCGAGGCCAGTACAGGGTAGATCGGATGTCTCCTTATTCGGCAGGGTACACCAGAGATTCGATCGATGTTTCGACAGAGTTAGAAAAAACTATATAGTTCTTCTCGGGATTCTGCTTGCAAGGCGTCGAGTATGCGCTGCAGTTTTTCTTGGTTTCTGCTTTTCGTCGATCACACTTGTTTCAGTTCTAGGCCGTGACTTTTTCCCGTCAGTTGACGGAGACGGTATTCGTCTGCATATGCGCGCCCCTAGCGGGTTTCGTATCGAAGAGACGGCCAGGCTGGCAGATAAAGTCGAGCAAGTCGTGAGAGAAGTTGTCCCACAATCCGAGCTTGACACAATTCTGGATAACCTTGGTCTGCCATACAGTGGCATCAATCTTTCTTACAGCAATTCAGGGACCATCGGCAGTCTGGACGGCGAAATTCAGATAGCGCTTAAGCAAGGCCATCGGTCGACGCGGAACTACGTCGATGAATTACGAGCGGTGCTTCCAGAACGATTCCCGGGCGTCGAATTTTTCTTCCAGCCAGCCGATATGGTCACGCAGATATTGAATTTCGGGCAGCCGGCGGCGATAGACGTCCAGGTAGTGGGTTCGAGCTTGACATCGGATATGAGCATTGCGAGTCATCTTCTAAAGCAGATACGGCAAATCCCTGGAATTGTCGACGCGCATATTCAGCAACGAAACAACGAACCTGCGTTTCTAATGAATATGGATCGTACAAGGCTTCAGGAAGTTGGCCTGACGGCGAATAGTGTTGCGCGTGATTTATTGATCTCGATGTCAGGAAGTTCACAGACATCACCGTCATTCTGGGTTAACCCGCAAAACGGCGTTGAGTACCCACTTTCGGTGCAGACTCCACAGTACGATTTATCGACGATGGACGACATTTTGCGAATGCCGGTGTCGCCCGATGGAAACGTCGCTCCTCAGTTGCTCGGAAACCTCGCTGTGCCGCAGCCCGGTGTTCAACCGGCAATTGTCACGCATTACAATATTCGACCTGCTATCGATCTTTATGTAAGTGTCGAAGGTCGTGATCTTGGATCTGCTGCGGCCGAGGTTGATCGCCTTGTAGACAAAGCTCGCGCATCGTTGCCTCGAGGTACAGATCTGGTCTTACGCGGTCAGGTCGAGACGATGCGCGCTTCGTTTTTGGGGCTAGGAGTTGGTGGCGCCGCAGCTGTGGTACTGGTGTACCTGTTGATGGTGATCAATTTCCAGTCATGGATTGACCCGCTCATTATCATCAGCGGCCTGCCTGCTGCTATCGCGGGGATCATATGGATGCTTTTCGCAACCAGCACTCATCTGAGTGTTCCCGCGCTGACAGGGGCCATCATGACAGTAGGGGTGGCGACCGCGAACAGTATTCTGGTGGTCGCCTTTGCCCGCGATCGGCTCATGTCGGGCGTGACTCCGTTAGTTGCTGCGCTTGAGGCTGGTGCGACTCGTGTGCGGCCAGTGCTCATGACCGCCGCCGCGATGATCATCGGAATGATACCGATGGCGCTTGGCTTTGGAGAGGGTGCGGAACAGAACGCGCCGCTCGGTCGCGCGGTTATTGGAGGGCTTCTGTTTGCGACTGTGTCCACACTGCTGTTCGTGCCAGTGATGTTCGCAGGAATCCATGGACGTCTTCGGCGGAAACATGTCGCCATGCCGCAGGACGACACGAACTGTAGCAATGACGATACCCGCGAGCAGAAGCCTGTCGATGGCGAAACTTTGTCACATGATGAGCAACCACCTGAAACGCCTGTGAGTGGAACCGCCACCCGGGACGCAGACGTCGGTCTACCTCCGCGATGGCTCGTCGTAAAGCGTGCGAAGATTGGGGCCGCCGTTGTGATACTGGTACTGGCCGCGGCTGCAGTGCGGGCAATATCGGAAAATCTCCGCAATTCCGGTCACGTCTCCGAAATCACTACCAAGAACGCACGTGAGTATGTCAGTGTGGTTTTGCCGTCGACAACGGCAAACAACATGAGTATTAATTTGCCAGGAACCGTTCGGGGCGTCGTCGAATCACCTATATTTGCGCGCGCAACGGGCTATGTTCTGCACCGTTACGTGGACATTGGAGAACGGGTGAAGCAGGGGCAGCTTCTGGCTGACCTCGATACCCCTGAAGTAGATCAGGAACTCAACCAGGCTGTCGCTAAACGTACCCAATTGATGTCAAGTCTTGCGCTCGCCAGGACCTCCTTACAACGCTGGCAGAAGTTGCGCCAACACGATGATGTTTCGCAGCAGGAACTTGACGAGCGCAAAAGCACGTTTGATCAGGACGTCGCCAATCTGGACGCTGCTGATGCAGATGTGCGACGCTTACAGCAGTTGGAATCATTCAAACGTATCCAGGCTCCTTTCTCGGGTGTCGTCACGCAACGTAATGTGGACATCGGCGACCTTGTCGACGCCGGGGGCGGCAACAAGTCGTTGTTCGGAATGGTAAAGCCGGAGCTCCTGAGAATTTACGTTGAGGTTCCTCAAGCGTATGTGCAAAACGTGAGGGAGGGCGAGGACGTTACCGTGACCCAACCGGAGCTTGATGGAAAGCAATTTCACGGATTCGTCTCGAATGTGTCTGGTGCAATCGATGTGTCGACGCGGTCGCTACAACTGGAGGTGCGATTAAGTAATCCCGATGGTGTGTTGCGCCCAGGCGCGTACGTCCAGGTATCGCTGGCTGCCATTTCACACGGCCCCTTGCTAATACCTGGTAATGCACTGCTATTCCGCGGCAATAGTCCACGCCTGGCGGTTGTCGACCCCAATGGAAAGGTCCGGTTGCGGCGTATCGTCATCGCGCGAGACTTGGGTGAATCGGTCGAAGTCACTAGCGGTATTGGTTCTTCTGACAGAGTTATCACCAATCCGAGCGACTTTATTGAGGATGGCGATAGTGTTGTGGTCAAGTCGGTTGAGCACTTGAAATATTAGTCCTAGTCGCTTTGCCGCTGAGTTCGGAGCACGTGCAACTGGACCTGTCTCTTATAGTTTTTCGCCGGTTGCAAATGACCGGGGGTCTTTCCTGCCGCGGTGCGACATTAGCTGATGTCAGGCAGTGCTGTATTAGTAGCGTGATAGTTGCGCGGCGAGCCGATCTCCCTTCACTACGGAAGCGCCTCCTGCCTGCATTTTTTGCGCGACAGGAAGCCATTGGTTTGCAGTCTCGGCGGGATGGTCGACAGTCGGCGCGGGCCGAATACACTCTCGTCGCCGAGCAGCGTATGAGCAACTCCGGAAGGCGGGCGTGGTCTTCCTGCGAGCCGCCAGGCTCCGGAAAGGCGTTTCTGAAGTTGGCGCCGCAGATTTCATGGTGGGAGCGTCGAGCCTCAGCGCAATGACTTGCTTGGGAAGTTCGAGGATCGACTGTTAAAAGGACATTGGCCCGGGAAGATGTGGGCGACCTCCAGACGCGAATTCCACTGGCACTGTGAACAGAAATCGATCCTCGTGCGATGCGATTGTGCGAGGAGTCAGCTCGTTTGGCGGCGGGGTTGATGGGAGTACGTGATGTGTCCCGTCCCACGCTATCGCAGTGGGAGAAGAGGACTCTCCCCAAAACGTTGACTGTCGAGCTTCTGTGCGTGCATCGGAGCGCGCGCAGAAGCTCGCGCCAGAGTACATCCAGACCGCTTCGGCTGTGCCTCCTCAGGTATGCAATGGCAGATGACGCCAGGTCGTCGACGCCAGGGGCCGAGAGGTACCGGAGGTGGGTGCGTTCGCAACTCGTTTATCTTCGCGTCAGTGAGTCGTCGGGCGTGAGGGAACTCAGCGAACCAGTTTCTCAGGACGGGGGCGTGCCAGTGATACGTTCGAGGGTCGCGTGCCGCATTCGACGTTGTCGGGAACTGCAGTCAGGGAGGCTGCGAAGCCGGGATTGCTCAAGAATGGCCACGGAAAAGCCAAATACACTGTAATTTCCCGCACAGGATTTGGGCGGAGTCGTTTAGAAATCACTACCGGTGTTCCCTCGCCGGCTTTCAGATGTACCGGATGTAATTGGTACCGGACCAACATTAGCTACGCTTGGCCCGCTGGCGTCTGGCGGAATAACGAAATGCCGGGTTCCGATCGCACCGTTCGTAGCACTTGATCTCGTCAACCGAACCATTCTTGGATGCCCGGGCGGGAATGGACTGCGACGCTTGTGCGTTCGGCAAAAGCCGATTTGCGCACGAGCAGCTAGTTGCAGGTCGAATGGCGAGTCGTCTTGAGCATATGTCTGTCTTGCAACGGCGCGAAATCTGGTGTGCATCCGTCACATAGGGGCATGTGGCAAGATCGGTTCAATGAGTTGGGGCGGCAATGACGATCCCGGCATTTCAACCGATGGTGGAGACGATAGTGTCCTTGCACGACAGCCCGCACACGCATGATCCCGACGAGGAGCCGCAGGGTTTCTGGTTATTCTCGCTGAACCGTCGCGAGCGCGTTACCTGGGCCGCCTGCTTTGGCGGACGTGTCCTCGACGCAATGGATTCGCAGGTCTACGCGCTGATGCTGCCGACCCTCATCGGCGTGTTCGCACTCACGCGCGGGCAAGCCGGCATGCTTGGCAGCCTGACCACGGTCGTCGCTGCATTCTCCACGCTGATCGCGGGCGCCGCAGCCGATCGCTTCGGCCGCTTGCGGGTCTTGCAGATTGCGATTGCGATCAGCGCGATATCGACGGCGCTTGCCGCTTTCGCGCACAGCTTCACCTATCTTGCGGTCATGCGGGCTATTCAGGGCATCGGATACGCGGCCGAGTTGACGGCTAGCTCGACGCTCGTCAACGAGATGATCCGCTCCCGTTACCGCGCCCGCGCCGTATCGGGGACGCAAAGCGGCTACGCAATGGGTTATGCAATCGCGGTGGGCAGTATGCTGGCTGTGCACGCGCTGGTGCCCGCAGATTACGCGTGGCGGGTCTTGTTCGGCCTCGGAATCATCCCGGCCCTTTACGTCATCCTGCTGCAACGCTTTGTAGGCGAGTCGGCGCTGTTTCTCGCGGCAAAAAAGACCGCGCCGGCTGCGCAGGACCAGTCCTCGCTGCTCGATCTGTTCCGGGGCAGCAATGCACGCAACACGCTCGTGACCGCCATGATTTCCGTGGGCGTGTATGGCGCGGCGCAAGTGATGATCTTCTGGTTGCCGACCTATCTGCAAAGCGCTTTTCATCTGGACGTCACGCATACGGGCGGCTATCTCGCGTTGAACATCGCGGGCTCCTTCGTCGGGCCGTGGCTGTACGGGCCAATCAGCGACCGCTACGGCCGCCGTCCCGTGTTCCTGCTGTTCCTCGCGATGCAGGCCGTGGCTGTCCCTGTCTATCTGTCCGTGAGCGGCTCGCTCGCACTGACTCTCAGCGTCGGTCTGGTCGTGGGTTTGCTGCAGGGCGGTCTCGCCACGGGCGTGCAACCGATGCTCGGCGAACTGTTTGGTACGCGAATCCGTGGCCGCGCGATTGGGCTGAACAATGCGTTCGTGCGGGCAACCGCAGCGATCGCGCCGGCAGTGGTCGGCGTCATGGCCGGACACACGGCGTTCGGCATCGCGATGATCGCGGTGGCCGTATCGCTCTACCTCTTCGCGGCCGTTGGCGTGCTGCTCGCTCCCGAAACGCGCGGGTTGGATCTGGCGGCGGATGCTAAAGATCCGGACGCTACGCCGTCCTCGCAATCAGGCCGCACGGGCGGTACGCCCGGCCCCGTTTCGCACACATCATCTGTGGAAATCTGAACACTATGATTCACCTGACCCTGCGGGCCGGCATCCGCTCGATGCCGCTGACCGACCCGTTACTGGATGGCCGCGTCGGCAGCGACCTAATCAAGCTCGAAGCGTGCGGCGCGACACCTTACACGGATACGTTCCGGCGCATGGCGCGCGATCTCGCTTACGACATTGCAGAAATGCCTGTCGCGACCCAACTCCTTCTGGCCGACGCAGGTGCACCGCTGACGGCGATGCCGATCGTGCTCGCGGGCGGCGGACTGCCTCATGCAGCGCTTGTCTGTCTGACCGATTCGGACATTCACGGTCCTGCATCGTTGCGCGGCAAACGCATTGCCATTCGCGCGTATGCGCAGACAACCGGCGTCTGGATTCGCGGCGTGCTGCAACACGAGTACGACGTCGCGCCCGCCGAACTCACGTGGGCAACGACTGAAGATTCGCATGTAGCGAGCTTTGTCGATCCGGCGAACGTGCAACGGGTCGAAGACAAAGACCTGGTTGCGCTTCTCCGGCGTCGCGAAGTGGACGCGATCGTCGCGTCGCCGCATGTCGTCAAGGGCGCGACGGATTTGCGCCCCGTGATTGAAGATGCCGCGACTGCCGCTCAGGCCTGGGCGCAACGCGAGGGTGTACATGGTGTGAACCATGTGTTGTCGGTGCAGCGCGCGCTGATCGAACGCGCGCCTTGGGCGGCCGGGGAACTTGCCCGCTGCTTCACCGCGGCGCGCGATCTCGCCGCGCACGATGCACAGGACGGCAAGCGTTTCACGCCGTACGGTGACACAGCCAACCGCCGATCGATCGACCTGATGCTGCGTTATGCCCATGAACAGCAGATGACCGCACGGCGCTTCGAATACGACGACCTGTTCATCGCCTGGCCACAAGCGTTAGAGGCGTGACGCGCTGACAACGGTTGCTGCTTAGGCGCGTCCACCAGAAACACCACTGCGGCAAGCATCGCGGATGCCGCCGGATTTACGGGAGGAACCAATTATGGGCTCGACATTCTTCGAGAAAGTCTGGAACGAACACATCGTCCACGCATTCAGCGAGCGTGAATGCCTGCTGGCTATCGACCGGCTGGTCCTGCACGACATGAGCGGAAGCGAAGCGCTGTTCCAGCTCGACAAGGCCGGTCGGGTGCCGATCAAACCGGAGATGGTGTTCTCGACGGTCGATCATTTCATCGCGACTTTTCCGGGGCGTGGGCCCAACGACGAGCGCCCGGTATCGACCGGGGGCACCGGTTCGAATACCGGCGCAGGGGTCGAACGGATGGCGATTCTGCGCAATCTGTCGAACAAGTTCGGCGTGAATTTCGCCGACGTAGGCACGCGCAACCAGGGCATCACCCACGTGATGGCGACGGAGGCGGGCATTGCATTGCCGGGCCTGATGATCGTGTGCGGCGACAGCCACACTTCGACGATCGGCGGGATCGGGGCGGTTGCGTGGGGCATCGGCGCATCCGAAGCACAGCACGTCGCAGCCACGCAGACCATCCTGCAAACGCGCCCGAAGATGATGCGCGTGACGATCGATGGCGTGCCTGGACCTAATACCACCGCGAAAGACATCGCGTTGCACCTGATCCGCCAGATCGGCGCGCAGGCAGGCGTGGGTTATGCGGTCGAGTTTGCGGGCAGCACGATACGCGATATGCCGGTCGAAGGGCGCCTCACGCTGTGCAATATGGCGATCGAGTTTTCCGCGAAGATGGCTTCGGTGCCCCCTGACGAAAAGACCTTCGCCTACCTGAAAGATCGTCAATACGCGCCGAAAGATTCCGCGTGGGACGAAGCCGTGCGTCACTGGCGCACGCTGCGCAGCGACGACGACGCGGTGTTCGACATCGAGATCCATCTGGACGTGAATGGCCTGCAACCGCAGGTTACGTGGGGGCTCAGTCCGCAACATACCGTGGGCCTCGGTGAACATGTACCCGATCCGGCCGGGGAAGCCGACCCGATGCGTCGCGCCGCGATGGAACGCGCGCTTGCATACATGCAGCTGACACCGGGTGAGCCGGTGATGGGTTTGCCGATCGACGTTGCTTACATCGGCACCTGCACGAATGCTCGGCTTTCTGATCTGCGCGAGGCTGCGAAGGTGTTGAAGGGGCATAAGGTTGCGCCAGGGGTTCAGGCCATCTGTGTGCCGGGTTCGAGTTCCGTGCGAGCGGCTGCTGAAGCCGAAGGGCTCGACAAGATTTTTATCGATGCGGGCTTCGTGTGGAACGAGTCGGGCTGCTTTGGTTGCACTGGTCTGCCAAGTGCACGTGGAGCAAGAACGATCAGTTCAGCCAACAGAAATTTCGAGAATCGTGGCGGCCTGCAAACCCGGACGCACCTCGCCAGCCCGGCGACCGTGGCGGCGAGCGCGCTTGCCGGCCGGATTGCCGATGTCCGGGACTTTGAAATCGTAGGGGTCTGACAGATGGAACCATTCGTTCGAACGACAGGTGTCGCGGCAGCGATCCAGCGCAACAACATCGATACCGACCAGATCGCGCCGGGTCTGTTTGCCGCGAACACCCCGAAGGAAAAGCACGCGGAAGCGCTGTTTCGCAACATGCGCTATCTGGGCGACGAGCCGAACCCGGAATTCGTGCTAAACCGTTCGCCGTGGGACAAGGCCGAGATCCTTGTGGTGGGCGAGAACTTCGGCTGCGGGTCGTCGCGGGAGGCGGCAGCCAAGGCGCTGCGAGCGTTCGGCATTCGCGCGGTGATTGCGCCGAGCTTCGGCGGCATCCTGTTCAACAACTGCTTTCGCAATGGGATCGTGCCTGTAGTGCTGCCGAAGGAAGTCGTCGCGCACCTGGCCGACGACGCTGACCACGCAGGCGACGGCGCACGGATCACGGTCGATCTGGAGGCGTTGACGGTCACCGATAACGCAGGCCATGCGTATGCATTCACGGCACCGGAGCAGCAGCGCACGATGTTGCTGCACGGTCTCGATGAGATCGACTTCACGCTTGGCATGCGCGCTGAACTCGAAGCGTTCTGGTCACGCGACCAGCAGCGGCGTCCATGGGTTTATCAACCCGGTAAGGCAAACGACGCGAGATAAATGCGTCTTGGTAATACATCAAACAGATCTGGCAGCGGCCGCTTCGAACAGAGCCGCGCTTCATAACAGGAGGAAGACAATGCCTTTGACTCGTCGCAATTTTTTGCGGGGGGCCGCTGCGGTCGGTGCGGCTGCGGCAACCGTGGGAAGACCCGGGTACGCTTTCGCGGAGAACAATGGGGCCGCCTCGAGCGCACTCGCGGCTGACGCCGCACGCTTTCTGCCGGCCGAGCAATTGCCGATGAAGCCCGTCATCCATTCGCCGTGGATGGCCAATGGCGTCGCGCTCACACGCGATAACACGGTATTTCTCGGCTTACCGCGTTGGCCTGGCCACGAAGTCACGCCATCGGTGGCGCGCATGGCGGCTGATGGCACGGCATGGCCGTTCCCGGGCGGCGACTGGAACAACTGGCGTCCGGGAGCGGACGGCACAAACGCGTTCGTCTACGTCAACTCGGTGCATATCTTCGATGACGACACGGTATGGGCCGTCGATCAAGGTGCATTGCGTACGGAAGTCGCGTTGCCGGGTGCGCAGAAACTTGTGCAACTGGATGCTCACACCGGCAAGGTGCTGAAAATCATCCGTTACGACGACAACATTCTGCCGCCGGGTTCGAAGCTAAACGATTTGCGGCTGCACGGTCCGCTGATCTACAACACCGATTCCGGTCTTGGGGCGATCATTGTCCACGATCAGCGAACGGGTAAGACGCTGCGCCGGTTGTCGGGCCTGTCGCAAGTTCTCGCTTCGCCCGAACCGCCCCGGCCGGGTTCCCATCATGTGACGCCGAAGGCCGATCTGATCGAGATCAGCCCGGACGGCGAGTGGCTATCGTGGGCGTCGCCAACGGGGCCCTTCCGGCGCATCCAGACCCGCTACCTGTGGGACGAGAGCATGCCGGACGCCGTTCTGGCCAATTACGTCGAGACATGGTTCGAGACGCGACTGGTCGGCGGGTCCGCGATGGACACCCTCGGCAATCTCTATCTGTCGGACATCCACGGCCAACGGGTGATCCTGCGTTCGCCGTCGGGGCAGGAGGCCGTGCTCGCATCGCACCCGGAACTGTTCAGCGCGGACGCGTCGTTCATCAGCGCCGACAGAAAACTGTATGTACCGTCGCCACAAACGGAGCGCACTGCGTTATTCGGGGGCACGGATCGCACGCAGCGGCCGTTTCTGACCTTCGTCGTGGACCTGCCCAAAGAATTCGCCGGCATCCCGCTTGGCGATGCGATCACCGGCCGGCCTGCCTGAGGGTCGCGCCGGTACGACCATAAAGAGTGCACTAGCGGAGATGAGCATGATCGTCATGTCATCTTCCGCTGGCACGTCTCGCTGAAAACACAATCCGCAACGGCATCCTGTCCCGAATCGGCGCTATGGCGGCGACTCGGGCGTGTTCGCGCAGCAGGTTCGATTCGTGGGTTCGCAGCCCCTATATCTGGAGGAGAAAGAAGATGAGCAAGTTCGTAAGTTCGTTGATAGTCAAGGCTGCCGTCGCGGTGTCGTTGGCATCTCTTGTACAGTTTGCCTGTGCGCAGCCGGCTTCCGAGCCGGGATCCGTTACGTCGAAACCTACCCGGGAGCAGCGCAAGGCGGCACGCAAGGAAGCGCGGGCTCGCAAGAACGCCGAGTTGAAAAAGCTTCAGCAGAATGGCTATAACCCCGCCGCGCGCTCTGATCTGAACTACCCGCAAGACTTGCAGAAAGCGCAGAGAAAAGCCGCCGCGGGGCAATCGGCGAGTCAGTAACTAGCAGGTTTGTTCACGCGGGCCGAGCCGCGCCGTGTTCAGACGATATCGGCTGTCGCGCTCTGCGACAAAGCCGGTATCGCTCATGACGTCCCCGTCGCATAAGTCGCAAATGTAATGTCACGGCTGCGGACAAACCGGATGCCGGCTGTCCGCAGCTATGCGGCAACGAGGATTCATTCCCGCGTCAGATCGCCGTCGACGAGACGCCAGATAGAGCGCGGATTGTCGGCACGAAGTGCTGCGGGCAGGAGCGAGTCGGGCGCGTCCTGATAGCAGACTGGTCGCAGGAAGCGCTCAATCGCGGTAGCGCCCACCGAGGTACTGCGGCCGTCGGAGGTCGCGGGAAATGGACCGCCGTGAACCATCGCGTGCGCGACTTCTACTCCAGTCGGAAAGCCATTGAAGAGAATGCGTCCAGCCTTGCGCTCCAGCAACGGCAGCAATTCGCGTGCTTGCGCATGATCGTCGTCGTCGATTTGAACAGTGGCTGTCAACTGCCCTTCGATGTGATTCAGTACCGCTTCGAGCTGGGCGTGATCGCGGCATG
Organism: Paraburkholderia sp. GAS333; assembly: GCF_050435665.1. NCBI lineage: Bacteria > Pseudomonadati > Pseudomonadota > Betaproteobacteria > Burkholderiales > Burkholderiaceae > Paraburkholderia > Paraburkholderia sp. GAS333. The sequence continues at coordinate 283,222 of NZ_JBNDKS010000006.1, read as the reverse complement.
CGACGATCAGTGAGCTCGGCCCGAAGACCTCCTGTTCGAGTGCTGCGTTGGCAAGAAAATCGTCCGCGTCGGCGCGCAGCAGGATAGGGACCGCGTCGTACGGACCGGCGGCGTCCAGGCCACTCGCGATTTGTGTTACCCCGGAGGTCGCGGCGAGTTGCTCGACGCCACGACGATAGGCAGCATGGATGGCGGGCGTGAGCATGGTGGCCGCGATCTTCGCCGAGATCGCATCCGCCGCATCCGCGCAGAATGCATCGAGCGCCGCGCCGGCGATACCGAAAACGATGCCCGGATTGGTGCAGAACTGTCCCGCGCCAAGCGTGAGTGAGTCCACATAGTCTCGTGCAATCGATTCGCCTCTCGCCGCCAGCGCGGCCGGAAGCAATACGACCGGGTTGATGCTGCTCATTTCCGCATAGACAGGAATCGGCGCAGGGCGGCTCTGGGCAATGTTCGTCAGCGCGCGGCCGCCCTGACGCGAGCCGGTGAAGCCGATCGCCTGGATTGCCGGATGCTTCGCGAGTGCTTCGCCGATCCACGTGCCTTCGCCCAGGATCATCGAGAAAACCCCGGCGGGCATGCCGGTATCCTGAGCTGCCTTCGTTACCGCTCGCGCCACCAACTCCGATGTCCCGAGATGCGCCGGGTGCGCCTTGACGACGACCGGACAGCCGGCAGCGAGCGCCGATGCGGTGTCACCGCCTGCGATCGAAAACGCGAGCGGAAAATTGCTCGCCCCAAAAACGGCCACTGGTCCGATGCCGATGCGCTGCAGTCTCAAGTCCGGGCGTGGGGATGGCGCGCGCTCCGGCTGGGCGGTGTCGATCACCGCACCGTGCCAACGTCCGTCCCGAACGACCGAGGCGAACAGGCGCAACTGATTGACTGTGCGAATTCGTTCGCCTTCGAGGCGAGCGAGCGGCAACGCGGTCTCCAGATGAGCACGCTCGGTCAGCGCCGTGCCGAGACTTGCGATCTCCCAGGCAATCGCGTCGAGGAACTGGGCGCGTCGTTCGTCGGAAAGACGACGGTACGGATCGAACGCCAACGCCGCGAGCGAGCAGGCCCGATCGACATCATCCGGCGTCGCGCAGCCGAAAGCGGGGCTCAGCGCTTCGCCGGTCGCGGCTGCGTGTGCGTGAATGGGGCCGCGTTGACCGCTAATCGGCTGACCGCCGATCATCATGTTTCCTCGAATCTCCATTGGCGCGCTCATGCGTTAAATCGCAGCGTGGGAGTGATCTGACACGGGTCGGTGCGAAGCTCGATCAGCGCGGGCAGGCCGGACGCCTGAGCCGCTGCGAATGCCGCCGGGAAGTCGGCAGTTTTTTCGACCCGGCAAGCGAACGCACCGAACGCGTGCCCGAGCGCGACGAAGTCGGGATTGCGCAGCGCGGTCCCCGAAATGCGACCGGGGTACTCCCGTTCCTGATGCATGCGGATCGTGCCGAGCATCCCATTGTTCACGACGATCACAATCGCTGCAGCACCGTATTGAACGGCGGTCGCCAACTCCTGCGCATACATCATGAAACAGCCGTCCCCGGCCAGGCAGACGACGCTGCGCTCCGGGTTGTGAATCTTCGCGGCGATTGCAGCTGGCAGGCCGTAACCCATCGCGCCATTGGTCGGTGCGAGCTCGGTGGCGGCGCTCTTATAACGATAGAAGCGATGCAGCCAAACGGTGTAGTTGCCCGCGCCGTTCGAGAGAACCGCGTCGTCGGGCAGTACTTCGTCGAGGTGGGCGACAACCTGGGCGAGATCGACGCCATCAAGTTCGTTGCTAGCGGCCGGCGGCGTCGAAAAAGCCACGAAATCGGCACGGGCGTTTTCGGTCCACGCCTGCCAGCCAGGGGAAGGGGCTGACTCAAGCGAGTCGAGCGCGAGCGCGAAAGCACTCAGGTCTGAGACGATCGGCAGATGCGCCTGGAAAACGCGTCCGAGTTCCTGTGGATCAGGATGGACGTGGATCAGCGTTTGCCGGGGCGTCGGGCTTTCAATCAGCGTATAGCCCGACGACGTCGTTTCCGCGAGTCGCGAACCGATGACGATCAGCAGATCAGCTTTCTTCACACGTTCGGCGAGCTTCGGTGCCACACCGAGCCCCAGCATGCCGACATAGTGAGGGTCTCTGTTGTCGAACAGATCCTGACGGCGAAACGAAGCGGCGACCGGCAACTTGTTTCGGACGACAAAGCGCTTGAGCGCGGCAACGGCTTGCGCGTCCCAGCCCGTGCCCCCGACGATTACGAGCGGGCGCGACGCCGCTGCGACGCGGGTCCTTAATTCTTCGAGGGCCTGTCGATCAGGGGCGGCATGCGCGAGCCGAACAGCGGGCGCGTCCTGAGCCTCGGCGACTCCGAACAGCACATCTTCAGGCAACGCGATAACCACCGGTCCTTTACGACCCGACATCGCAATACTGAACGCTTTCGCAACGATCTCCGGAATGCGCTCGATGCTGTCGATCTCGGTGACCCACTTCGCGATGCCGCCGAACATCTGCCGGTAGTCGACTTCCTGGAATGCGCCGCGTCCCATCATCTGACGATCGACCTGGCCGATAAACAGGATCATCGGCGTCGAATCTTCGCTGGCGGTATGGACGCCATTGCTCGCGTGTGTTGCGCCTGGTCCGCGTGTGACGAAGCAGATGCCCGGGCGTCCGGTCAGCTTGCCGTACGCATCGGCCATGTTCGATGCAGCGCCTTCGTGGCGCGTGGTGATCGTGCGGATACCGGGGGTGTCGTGCAGTGCGTCGAGTACTGGCAGATAGCTCTCGCCAGGCACGCAGTAGACGGTATCGACGTGATTGATTGCGAGTGCGTCGACGAGAATGCGGCCGCCGTTGCGCCGCTCAGCAGTTTCTGACATGTACTTCAAGCTCCTTTTTTTGGCGGCGCTCCGCTTGACTATCTTCTGCGCCGTATTGCCCACGTTACGCACTGTGCAGCATGCGGGCATGCGGCCATTATGCGGGGCAAAATACAAGGAACTCGTTGTGTGATGTGCATAGCAGCTTTGCGCTTCCGGAAGCCGGGTAGTCAGTGAGCGCAAGTGGAACGCATGCTGTGCTGTTATAACTGCGTGGCTGCGTCCGCGCGGCTGGTTTGAATAAGGATGTCGTGCGGACGAAAGCGTCAGGCCGAGTGTCCTTCTGCAACCTCCGCATCAGGCCACTTACCGCCTTCGACCAGGTCGACCATGATTTGCCGGATCGCTCGCAGCACTTCCCACTGCGCGGGGATGGGCGGTCGATTTCGGCCAGAGATGATCGCCACGTCACGAACCATGTCGGGTTCGAGGCGGGTCGCTTGCAGTTTTCCGGCTTGCAATTCCTCGTAGACCGCCGCAACAGGCAGGATCGTACAGCCGCAGTTTTCCACGACGAGTTGCCTCGTGATGTAGACAGAGGAATCGCACTCCATAGCGATTTGCAGCGACTTCGAATGCTGCGCGACACATGCTTCGACTCGTGTACGGATGCCATGCGAAGGCGAGGGCACGATCATTGGCACGTCAGCTAGCCGTTCTATCGGAAAAGCCGCAGGAAGCGGCCCGAATTGCATCGGCGCAATGAAGCTCAGCCGCTCGCGCAGGATCACGTCGACGGCACCGAGGAAGGCGCGATTCTCCGGCAAATAGGCGATCGCCGCGTCGACTTCGCCGCTCGCAATCCATTCGTGAATATGACCGGCCAGGCCTTCCTTGAAACGCATCTTGATGCCCGGGTAGCGCTCCTGCAATGACTTGCCGATGGAGCCGAACAGAATCTTGGCGATGGTGGGCGGCGCGGCAAGGACAATGCTCGACGGGCCTTGATGCGCGGGAGCCAAAAGATCGGCATTGGCCTCGTCGAGCGTTTTCTTGATGCTCTGAGCGTAAGCAATCAGGCGGTGGCCGCTTTCGGTCAGCATCAAGCCACGTCCGCTACGGTAGAACAGTCGCGTATTCAGTTCCGATTCGAGAGCGGAGATGCGCCGGCTTAGTGCGGACTGGGATAACCCTATCTCGACCGCGGCTCGCGACAGATTACCGTTCTCAGCGACACCAAGAAACATCAAGAGATCTTCTGAATGCATTGTATGACCGGGCGGGAGCACGCTCAGGTTCCTTCAGAGGAACCAGCCGTCGCATTGTTGTAGGGGAAGATTCGAGTATATCGCTCCGGGCCTGCTATCGATATCGGCAGGCTGTGCGAACGAGCGTTCGCAGCGGTATGCGCAAGAGAACCTGCGTCGCGCACATAGCTGCTTTGCGTTTGGCCGATTGCATCGGCTTGGCACGTCAGGCGACACTTTCCGTACACCGTCTGACGTTGAGGTGAGTGCCGCCCGGCGTCGACTCATCAAGCAATCCATTTAACCTGCCGTATTGAGCTGCCATGACAAGTGCCCCGAAACCATCCGCCGACGTGATTTCGCAACTCGCCCCAAGCGGTGTGCTGCGTGCCGCGATCAATTACGGCAACCCCGCGCTTGCCAGCAAGGATGCCGCCACGGGAGATCTGGGCGGCGTATCGGTCGACCTCGCGCGCGAGCTCGCGTCGAAACTCGGCATTCCTGTTGAACTGGTGGCGTTCTCATCGGCCCGCAGTGTCGTGGACGCCGCTAGACAGAATCTGTGGGACGTCGCGTTCAGCGGTATAGATCCCGAGCGCGCGAAAGAGATGGATTACTCGGGACCCTACCTGCTGATTGAAGGGGTCTATCTCGTGCGCGACGCGTCGCCGATACGCACGAATGAGGAGGTCGATCGTCCGGGTCACCGCATCGCCGTGAGCCGTGATAGCGCGTACGACCTCTTTCTCAAACGCGAGATTCGCGAAGCTGAGCTGGTGCGCGGCGACGACCCGACCCGAATCGCGGACATGTTGATCGAGCAGAATCTCGACGTGGTCGCCGGTGTGAAGGCACGAAGCGAACTGGACGCGCAACGGATCGGCGGATTGCGGATGCTCGAAGGCAATTTCATGGAGATCCGTCAGGCGATGGCGACCCCGAAGCGCCGCCCTGAAGCTGCACGCTACGTGGCGGAGTTCGTTGAAGAGATGAAGGCATCGGGTTTCGTCGCACGAGCGTTGAAATTACATCGGGTCGACAGCGGCAAGGTCGCGCCACCGAGCGCGCGATGAGTGCATGCGACCGGCGCTGCGTTTAACGCTTCGCTGAGTTGCGCTCGCCGGATAGCTGCTGTGCATCTGCTGCATCATTTTCACGGTTCCCGTATGGCATGCTTGCAGCAACGTATGACGCTCATCGGACAAAGAATAGTTCGACCAGAAATACCCTCGATGAGTAGCTGAATCAGATTGAAGATAGAACGTACATTATTCAGTACATCTATTTTAAAAGCCGAAGTTCGTTTGCGGCTTGATGAAAAAAAATCTAACAGGAGACAGCATGAAAAGGTTTTCGGCATTTGCCGCGGCCGCCGTAGCCGCTATCAGTCCAGGCATTGCACACGCGCAGAGCAGCGTGACGCTTTATGGTCTTGTCGATGTAGGCATCGCTTACCAGAGCAGTTCGGGCGCGTTGGGCCAAACCTCAGGCGGCCATTCCGCCGTGACGATGGTGAACGGCGTGCGAGGCGCGACCGTGTGGGGTTTGAAGGGCATTGAGGATCTCGGCGGCGGCACCAAGGCAGTGTTCCGGCTGGAGCAGGGCTTCAACGCGTCGAATGGCGCGATGACCACGCAAGGCCTTGCATTCAAGCGGCAGGCGAACATGGGACTGACGAACCCGGACTACGGCTCATTGATTGTGGGTCGAGGCTTTTCGGAGTACGTGATCCTGCTGTCGCCATGGAGTCCGACCCAATGGCTGACGGGCTTCTTCGGTGCGCACCCAGGCGACATCGACATGCTCGACCTGAACTACGTGAACAACCAGATTTCGTATACGTCGCCGACGATGCATGGGTTCACGTTCGCTGGGTCGTATGCCCTTGGCGGTCAGCCTGGCAGCATCAACAGTGGCTCGACTTATAGCCTCGCGGCACAGTACAACGCTGGCCGGGGAGGAATGGCTGTAGGCTTCCTCCGGATCAACAATTCCGCTTCCGGCGGCGGTGCGTGGGGGCAGTACACGACACTGAGCAACAACGGTGCGGAGCCGTCCATTTCAGCACTGACCAACGGCTATCAGTATGCGCAGGCGCAGCAACGTGTGGCTGTTACGGGCGGTTGGAAGATCACTCCTTCGTTCGATCTTTCCGGGTCCTTGTCGAATACCCAATATATACCGGGCATCAACTCTCATTTCTCTACCGAGGCGGTGTTCAACTCCGCGGGCCTCGTCGCTCACTGGATGTTTGGACCCGCATGGTCCTTCGCAACCGGCTATGCGTTCGTGCACGCGTCCAAAGCCAACGGTACGGATGGCGCGAACTACCATCAGGTGACCAGCCAGGTCTACTACTCGCTGTCGAAAGCAACCGGGCTTTACGCATTGGCGGCGTGGACACACGCGAGTGGTGAAACTCTGAGTGCGACCGGGACGGTGATCCGCGCGACGCCCACGATCGGCGACGGCTTCAATGGCACGCCGGGCACGGGCACTAACGTATTCGCTGCTGGCGTCGGCATTCTCCATCGCTTCTGACATTGGCTGGTCCTTGTCTTTCACGGCGGCAGCGGGGTAGTCAGTTTTTTGTAGGTTTCATCGAAGGCTCTCCGAGTCTTGACGCGGCTTCGGCCGCGTTTTTTTTCCGAATATCGAGCGATGGTGATGGGCGATGACTATTGCCATCAGCTAACAGAAAGGTTTGCAGTTTCAACGAGGTCCGTTTTAACCTCCAGGTTTTCTCCACTGGAATGAGTAGACTGTAATGTCGGATTCGATGCTCCGATTCGTCTCGCTCCCGGAGGTTAATCATGAAAGCGCTGCTCAAAGTAATCGCTACCGCTTCGGCGTTGCTGGTTTCCGCGATTTCGTTTGCCCAATCGACAACTCGCGCCGACGTAAAAGCCGATCTGGAGCGAATCGAGCAGGCTGGTTTTAATCCGGCCGTGGCGTCTGACCCGTATTATCCAGCCGATATGCAGGCGGCGCAGGCGCGTAACCAGGCGGGGATTACACGCTACGACGGCACGGAATATCCGCTGCAACCAGGTGCGCTAATGAACGGCAATGCAACAAATGTTGACTACGTCCCTGTGCAATAGACAGCCTGGCGGACTTTGGATGACGTCACAGCCCCTGTTTGCTGGCTGACGCGACTGTGGCGGTGTTCGCCGAATCGGCCGATGCTCGCGACTCGCGAAGTGTGCGTTCGGCGTGGCGCAGTTCGTACGGGTAGTTGATATTGGCGGCGCCAGGCTGGAAGCCAGCCTGTTCCAATTGCGAAAGTTCCGCGCGGACTTGCGCACGAGTGACGCCTTGATCTGTCGTCGACGCAAGCGAAAGCGTCGGCAGCACGAGCGCGACGGCGAGTACACATGAAATAACGTTACCAGTCATGGAGAGATCCTGTTTAACGGTTGAATTGAGTACCCTCTGCAGTGGTATTGGCAGTATTTAGGGTTTCTACTAGATTGACAAAGTCTACCGCCGAGAAGCCACGCCTGGTGCGCAACAGTTGCATACCCGATTTGCATTTCCTGCATATCCGGACGATATAAACCACACGTTGATGGCATCGATCGACATATTTTTTAAAGGCATGTTGACCCCATCGCGGAGAAGTGAAACTCGAACGCGTTGGCCAGTAAGAAGCATTCGAAATGCACGCTGCAGTAGCACTCCGTTTTCGGGCTTCGTCGCGCCAATGTTGAGAACCTTTCAGTAGCGACCTACACCCGCTGCATGTTCCGTCTTGTCCTTCTAATATGGCAATCGTGTCATTTTCGCGTCGGCTTGCTGCCTGGCGATATCGGCTACCCTGTTCGAGCCTTACTCCAACGAGCGCCTATGACATCATGGTACCGATGCATGACCAGGGTCCAGAAGCTCACGTTCTGGGCGTGCTGGGGCGGATGGGCGCTCGATGGCATGGACGTGCAGATCTTCGCGTTCGTCATTCCTGCGCTTGTCACGCTATGGGGAATGACGAAACCTCAGGCAGGGATCATCAGTACTTCCGTTCTCGTCACTTCGGCCATAGGCGGCATCGTGGCAGGCGTACTCGCAGACCGCTTTGGACGAATGCGCGTGTTGCAAATCACGATCTTGTGGTTCGCAACCTTTACAGGCCTCTCCGCTTTCACACATAACTTCCATCAATTGTTAATCACGCGCAGTCTGCAAGGCCTGGGCTTCGGCGGAGAATGGGCAGCCGGGGCGATTCTGATCGGTGAAGTCGCTAACAAGGAGTCACGCGGGCGCGCTGTTGGCAGTGTGCAGGGAGGGTGGCCCGTGGGTTATGGCGTCGCTGCACTTTTTTATTTCGTGAGTTTCACTTTGCTCACACCAGCATGGGCATGGCGAGTGCTGTTTCTCATCGGTGTGCTGCCGGCGTTATCGGTGTTATGGCTTAGGCGAAACGTCCCTGAATCGCCCGCCTTCGTTGCGGCAGCGAAAGCACGCGAGACGATAAGCGTGAGACAGACATTCGGTCAGATCTTCTCCAGGAAGATCGTTCGCAGGACCGCGACTGCATCACTGCTTGCTGCCGGTGCACTCGGCGGCAATTACACCATGCTCACGTGGCTGGTGACGTTTCTGAAGCAGAACCATGGAATGAGCGTGGGTACTACCACGATCTATATCGCCGCGAATATTTTCGGTTCTTTTTGCGGGTATATGGGGGCGGCTTATATGAGCGACGCACTGGGCCGCAAAAAGACATTCGTCATCTCGGCACTTTGCGCGGTGACAGCCGTGCTTCTCTACACGATGACGCCAATCAATGGACCGCTGATGTTATTGCTGGGCTACTTACTGGGTATGTTCCAGTCCGGCATTGTGTCTGGAATGGGTGCCTGTTTCTCCGAACTATTTCCTGCACATATCCGTGCGAGTGCGGGGGGATTTTCATATAACTTTGGGCGAGGAGTTGGGTCGCTGATTCCCGCAGCAGTCGGATTGACGAGTGCCGCGTGGGGCCTTGCGCCGTCCATCGGCGTCTGGGCGGTCGGTTCCTATTCGCTCGTGTTTATCGGTGCGCTGCTGATGCCGGAGACTCGTAACAAGGAACTGGAATCCGGCCTTTGAGTCGACTCGAATCCATTCATTGAATTTTTTAAGGAACCAGGAACATGCAAATAGATATGAAAGGGCGTGTGGCAGTCATTACTGGCGGGAGCAAAGGCATCGGTCGGGCAATAGCCGCGCGGATGGCTCAAAGCGGTGCCGATGTTGCGCTCCTTGCCCGCCGACCCGAGGCGCTCGAAGAGGCACGAACTTTCGTGTCCGGCACGGCCACGGGACGGGTGCATATTGTCCCTTGCGACGTGACAAAAGCCGATGCAATCGCCTCCGCGTATTCGGATGTGATGAACGTGTTCGGCAAGATCGATATCGTGGTCAATAACGCGGGGATCGCGCAGACGGGCCCGTTCGCGTCGATTTCGGACGAGACATGGCAGGCCGATCTGGACCTGAAGCTATTCGCTGCGATCCGATTGACCCGGCTCGTATGGCCGCAACTGATCGAGCGCCGCTGGGGCCGCGTGATCAACGTGCTCAACATCGGTGCGAAGGCGCCGAAAGCCGCATCGGCACCCACATCCGTGTCTCGTGCCGCGGGCATGGCCTTGACGAAAGTGCTGGCAGGAGAGGGCGCACCTCACAACATCCTCGTCAATGCGCTGCACGTGGGACTGATCGACAGCGACCAGTGGGCGCGCAAACATGCGCAGACGGGCAACGGCTCCTATGATGATTTTCTCGCCGACATGGCGAAAGGCGTACCGCTGGGACGAGTCGGCACAGCCGAAGAATTTGCCAACGTGGCGTGCTTTCTTGCGTCGGATCTTGCGAGCTATGTGACCGGTACTTCGATCAATGTCGATGGAAATATGTCGCCGGTCATGTAGTCCCCCTGTTCCGCCATTTTGTCGAAGAGGTAAAAGATCCATGACGAGCTGGAAAGACAATTTTGCGAGTGTGCTGCTGAGCGCTTCCCTTCTGACAGTACTCCCCGTTGCATATGCAGCGACGCCTCGACAATCGGAGTTGCTCGACGCGGCGACGAGGCTCGGTGCACAGTACGACGCGAACTATGCCATTCAAGATCCGAATGCAATGGCGGCGTTATATGCGCCGGACGGCGTGCTGGTTTCGCCAGCGGGAAATATCATCCATGGCCATGACGCGCTGGTTGAGTACTACAGGAACCGCTTCGCCAATGGTGCCGTCAAGCATCACATCGAGATGCAGGAGGTGCATGTTCAGGGGAATGGTGGCTATGGAGTCGCCCACATAACCATTCAATCAAAAGATCCGAGTGGTGAACTGCATACGGAAACCGGCAACCTGGTGGCCGTCTTCGTCAAGAGTGCAGATGGCTGGCATTTTCGTCTGATCGAACCGAGTATTCCGCCAAAAAGCGGGAACTAGGCGTCCAGGATGCGCGACAGTGCCCCTCCCGCTGTCGGCAGTCAGCGTACAAAGAATCAGAATTCAAACATACAGGAAGAGATCATGCGTTTCGAGAAACACCTGGGTAGTCGGGTAATGGCGCTGCTGATTACGGTATTTGTCTCGGTGACAGCGCAAGCCGATCCGGCACCGGGCACAGCGTGGACGGAGCCCACCACGGGCATGGAGTTCGTCTGGGTGCCGGGTGGTTGTTTCAATCAGGGCGCGACGAATGGGGCGGACAAGGAACAGCCCGTGCATCAAGTGTGCGTAAAGGGATTCTATCTGGGCAAGTACGAGGTGACCCAGGCGCAATATCAGAAACTGATGGGCTCCGATCCGAGCGAATTCAAAGGCCCGAAGCGACCGGTCGAAAGAGTTTCTTGGGTCGACGCAGAGGCCGCCGCGCAGAAACTGGCCAAACAGAGCGGAACCAGAATCGGCCTGCCCAGCGAGTCGCAATGGGAATACGCATGCCGTGCCGGCGAGCAGCAGGACGTTTATTGCGGCACCGGCGATATCGCGGGGCTGGCGTGGTACTCGGATAACAGCGATGACACGACCCACGACGTTGGCGGGAAGCGTCCGAACGCCTGGAATCTGTACGACATGACGGGCAATGTATGGGAGTGGACGCAAGACTGTTATCACAGCAGTTATGAAGGTGCTCCCAAGGATGGTAGCGCCTGGATCACCGGTGATTGCGACGATCGGGTTACACGAGGTAGCGGCTGGAATCGCGCAGCGTCTCGCGCACGGTTTTCCTATCGCGGTGGCGATGGCGCCGATCACCGTGACGACAATATCGGATTCCGTCTTGCGCGAGCGCTGCCATAGTTTCACTGGCCGCTATCTCCCGGTGGTCGTCGGCCGGACTTCAGTCGTGACACAGTTCAACCTGTAGCGGAGCGAAGGGTATGAAACCAATCGTTGCAATCCCGTCCGCAGGCGAGATGGGTGCGGCCTTGGCCGCGCAACTCACCGCGCGCGGCGTGACCGTTCTGACCAGGCTCGAAGGACGTAGCGAGGCGAACCGCCGACGCGCCGACCTTGCGGGTATGACCAGCGCAAAAGACGACGACCAGCTACTCGATGCGGATTTCCTGCTGTCGGTCTTGCCACCCGCGCACGCAACCGGGTTCGCACGGCGTATCGCGCCAGCGCTGATTCGGGCGCCGCGTCGTCCCCTCTATGTCGATTGCAATGCAGTCAGTCCCGATACTGCACTCGGGATTGCGAAGATCATCGAAGAGAATGGTGGACGCTTCGTCGATGCAAGCATCATCGGCTTTCCGGCCAAACCTGGTGCGACGGGCGGTCCGAAGATTTTCGCCAGCGGACCGCTCGCTGCTGAACTTCAGGTTCTCGGCGCATATGGTCTTGACATCCGGGTGCTCGATGCGCCGGTTGGTTCTGCTTCATCGTTGAAGATGTGCTACGGAGGCCTGACTAAAGGACTGGTTGCGCTGGGTTCTGCGTTGATCCTCGCGGCCCAGCGAAACGGCTCGACGGACGCGCTGCGAGCCGAGCTGCAGGCCACTCAGCCACATCTGTTCGCATGGCTGCAGCGGATGGTGCCGGACATGTTCAGAAAGAGCCATCGCTGGGTCGCCGAATTGGATGAAGTGGCCGCGCTGATGGGTGATCGTGCCGAGCATGAAATATTCGCAGGCGCGAGTGGGTTATTCGAGCGACTCGCCGCCGACGAGCACGGCGAGCAAGCGGAGATTGATGTGCTGTCGACCTTTTTTGCACGACTCCAGGACGACGATAGAGACGCGATGCATCACGTACGTTCACCCAATTGGACGTGACGCCGGAGGCCGCTATCGGGTCGCGTGCTGCCGATCACGGTATCGGCGAAATTGAAGCGGATCATGCTATTTGCATGAGTCGCTACCGGCCATCGGGAGTCAGTCTGGACGACCACCGTTTGGACATTCGTGCGAGCGCTTCGCTCGATTAACGGCCCTTCGACCACTGATGACGTACATGGTGTCGTCAGCCACTGCGGCCGTTCAAGGGACCCTGTTCGAAATGCAGCCACACTTTCCTTTTCCTCACCGCGTTTGACAGGAGCACTCCAAGTCTTCACTTGTTGAACTGTGTCGAACAGAGCCCGCTGACGCGCCCCCTCACGCCTAATCCCTTTTCTGTCCTCTGACATGATTCCGTTCCGGCGATCGTCCACATCATTTAGTGGCTGTCGTCCTGTGGCGAATCGCGCGGCAAGCGTGTCCGACTTTCTCTTCGAGCGTCATTGCTCTATCTCGGTGCGAAACCAAAGCAGCGCTGCATTCGCAGTACTTTGAGAGCAGATCCAGTTATTTAACCAGTCGCTCGAGGCGCCCGGCAGGAGCGGTAGCGATGGATTGCTCGTTCTGACTGCATCTGGTTCATTCAATCGTCTGCTGGTTTTCCCGTCCGTGATCCGCTTGACGCAGATGCTCGCTGGCCTCCGCCATGCGGTGCGCTGTCTAGACAGGTACTCGGGTTTTTACGGACAGCGGTTCGCTTGCTATAGGCCACAGTCGGCGCTAAAGTTATTCCATACAACGGTATCACATTCCGTTAAACGGAATTTAATCAGTCAAGCGATGCTTTTGAAGCCGCAAATCACGCAGGAGACAAACTCGCATGTCGGCGAACTCACACACGAATATTCCACGAGCGCGTTGGTACAGGATCGGCGCTCTGCTCTTCCTTATCTACCTGATCTGTTTCGCTGATCGAAGCAACATCGGCGTGGCGGCGCCCGAAATGGTGCGTGAAATGGGTTTGTCCGGTGCGGTGACCGGCGCGTTGCTGTCGGCGTTTTTCTGGGGATATGTCGTGACCCAGTTGCCGGGGGGCTGGCTGGCCAGTCGCATCGGACCTAAACGGGTCATCGTCGGGGCGCTGCTGGTGGTGGGAGCGACCGGCTGTCTCACAGGCGTCGTGACGCGTCTTCCTGCGTTGCTCACCATTCGCTTCGTGATGGGCCTCGCGGAAGGCGTCGTATGGCCGTCGTTCGCGGTGCTGTTCATCAACTGGTTTCCCACCGCCGAGCGTGGTCGTGCTGTCAGCTTGTCCCAGTACGCACTGCCGCTCGCGTCGGTCATCATGGCGCCGCTCGCGGGCTGGATGATCCGCGAGTTTCACTGGCGCACCATGTTCGTGATGCAGGGCATTCCGGCGCTCGTACTGGCAGTGGTGTTCTGGGCTGTCGCTTCTGAAGATCCGGTTGTGGACCGTCGTCTGTCGAAAGCGGAGCGCGACTATATTGTTGCGGGCCGTACCGAAGCCATGATCGAAGAAGGCAGTTTTTCCGACGTGCTGCGCATGCCGACCGTGTGGGGCTTGTGTCTTACCTATTTCTTGTGGATTACCGGCATGTACGCGTTCGGCATGTGGGCGCCCACGCTGCTCAAGCAGTTGTCCGCGACCATGGGTATGGATACGGTCGGCTGGCTGACCGCCGTGCCCTATGCGTTTGCCACCGTCGCCATGTATCTCGTCTCGCGTGCGGCCGACCGCTCACACTTCTCTCGCGGATGGTACGTATCAGGCGCGTTGTGCATTGCCGGCCTCGCGTTGCTCGGGCAGCATTTCGTGGCGAATACACTCGGTATGAACATGGTGATGCTCGTGCTCGCCGGCATCGGCATCTATGCGGCGCTGGGGGCGTGGTGGAGCTGGGCATTGGCCAATGTGCCGCGCAATCAGGCCGGCCCGGCGATCGGCCTGATCAATCTGTTCGGCAATGCAGGCGGGATCTGTGGACCATTATTCGTCGGGCTGGCGGCAGCAGGCGGTAAGGCTAGCGACGGGCTCTACCTGATCGGCTTCGCCTTGCTGCTCGGCTCGCTGGTGGCACTGCTGCTCGCATCGAAGAAGCGGGTGCAGCACGCGGCACCTGTCGGTCACGTTCTGCATTGAGATCCGGGCCTTACTTCCATTCCCAACCATGAACCCAGTCATTTTCGTTGCGGACGACGAGGCGCGGCTCTTCTGCCGTGGTCCCGGGCAAGCTCCTGAGCGCAAGAGTGCGCCGGTGCTGATGCTGCATTCGCTTTTTTTCGACGGCTCGATGTTCGACGCGGTTCGCAGTCTCCTGCCCGCCACGCTGGCGGTATATGCGCCGGATCACCGCGGCCAGGGGCAAAGCGAGGCAGGCCGGTACGCACCATCGATCGACCGCCTTGCAAGCGACACGATTGGCATCATCGAAGCGCTGGGCGAGGGCCCCGTGCATCTGGTTGGCAGTTCGATGGGCGGCTACGTCGCCTTGCGCATCGCAGAGCGTCGTCCCGACCTGCTGCTCTCATGTGTGCTGTCATGCTGTACCGCACATGCCGAGCGTCAACCGGAGCGTTTCGCGGCACTCGAGCAGCGTATTCGCGAGGAAGGCACGGCCCAACTGGGGCCGACGCTGCTGCAAACCATGTTCGGCGAGCGCTTCGTCGCCGAAAATAGCGATGCTTGCCAGGCGTGGCAGAGGCATTTCGAGGGCCTCGGCCCGAGCGCGGCGGAGGCAGTTCACGGCGTGTTCTCGCGACCCGGCTACGAGGCGCTCCTCAACGATCTGCGCCTGCCGCTGCTGCTGTTCAGTGGCGAAATGGATCGCGCAAAACGCCCGGCGGATATGGAATACATCGCTGGGCGCGTGCCGGGTAGCCGTCATGTGACGGTGGCTGATTCGGGACATACGCCGCCAGTAGAAAACCCTGCTTTGTTCGCGCGCGAGTTACAGCGTTTCTGGGACTCATTGACGCCCGGCGCGAAGACTCACGCGCCCGGCTGACATCGCGCGGTCACGCATTTAATTGAAAAGGAGTTGTTCCAGATGCCAAGTGAATTTTCGGATCGGACGTCGGGCACCGGTTACGCACAGGATGCGCTGCCGTTTCGCGACATTGCTGAAGGGCCGCGCCCCTGCGCATTTGAATTGCGAAATGGCGACGTGCTTCTGCGCGGCAGCCAAAGTCGCTCGTCGGGCAGCAAGGCATTTCCGGCTCGCGAAGTATGCATGGAAACCGGGGCGCGTGACATGGAGCCGATGCTGTTCGGGCCGTACGGCACGCTGTATTCATTTTCGACGGTCCGTGTGTCGTCCACGCGCGCAACGCCCTATACGATCGGCTATGTCGATTTTCCGAACGGCGTGCGCGTGCTCGCCAATCTGGACCCTTCGCTCGATCCATCCGCTCTGGCTTGCGATACGCCCGTCGAGGTGCGAGCAGATGGAGATGTCTGGTTCGTCACGCCGTCCAAGCCCCACGCTGGAGAAAAAGCATGAGTGAAGCGTATATCGTCGGAGCGGCGATGATCCCGATGGCTAAGCACCGCGAATCGAGCTATTCGGGTCTCGCCATTCCCGCTGTGCTGAACGCGCTGAAATCAGCTGGCGTCGCACCGAAGGAAGTCGACGCGGTGGTCTGCGGTCACGCCTTTGGCGGGATGCTGACCGGCCAGCGCATCGTCAAGGAGATGGGCATTGGCGCGGTGCCCGTCACCAACGTCGACAACGCGTGTTCGGGCGGCGCGACGGCATTGCACCTCGCTTGGAAAGACGTGCAGGCCGGCCGGCACGACATCGTTCTGGTGATCGGCGTGGACAAGCTCACGCAGTTCGGTGGAGGCACCTTGCCGCTCGTCACCGAAGATCCGGAGGTGCAACAGGGCATGGTGATGCCGGCGCTCTACGCCATGCGCGCACGGCGATATCTGCACGAACGTGGCGTCGGCATCGACACGCTCGCGGGCGTCAGCGTCAAGGCGCGACGCCATGGCGCCCGCAACCCGTACGCGCAGTTCCGCAGCGAAGTGACAACCGAAGAAGTGCTGGCATCACGGCCGATCTGCGATCCCTTGACTCTGCTGCAATGCTGCCCGACCGGGGACGGCGCGGCCGCCGTGCTGGTCGTCTCCGAAGCCGCCCGCAAGCGGCTTGGTCGACCCGCCGTGCGGATCGCCGCGTCGATCCTGCACTCGGGCCAGGCGACCGCCGGGTTTCGCGACATGCTGCGTCCCGAGATTTCGTATCACTCGGCCGCCGATGCCTATGAAGCCGCGGGTTTCGGTCCGCAGGATCTCGACCTGGTCGAATTGCACGACGCATTTTCGATTGCCGAACTCGTCTATTACGAAGCGCTCGGCCTGTGCGAGCCGGGTGGCTCGGCAGCATTTCTGAACGCCGGCCGTTCGACCTACGGCGGCGATGTGGTTGTCAATCCGAGCGGAGGGCTTTTGTCCAAGGGACACCCCGTCGGTGCCAGCGGAGTCGCCCAGGCTGTCGAGGTGTATTGGCAACTCACCGGGCAGGCGGGCGAGCGTCAGGTGCCGGACGCCAAACGCGGATTGAGTCACGTGACGGGCGGCGGCATCGCCGGGCTGGACCACGGCGCCTGCACCGTACATTGCTTTGAACGAGTCTGACATGAGCGAAATCGAGACAGGCCCGCGGACGCAGGAAGCCAGCAGCGGTACGGTAAGTCGCGCTTTGCAGTTGCTGGCGTTCATCGCGGACGCGGGTGGCAGCGTAAGCGTGAAGCAGATCGCCGAGCAGATGGCGTTGGCTCCCTCTACTGCGCATCGGCTGCTGAATCTGCTGAAAAAAGACGGCTTCGTCGATTCGACTCCCGAGGGCCGTCAATATGTGATCGGACCTCAGTTCTATCGGGTCGCCGCGCGTGTCGTCAACGCCGTTTCGCCGCGCGACATCGCGCAGCCAGTGATCGAGTCGATTGCGAACGCGTTCAGCGAGACCGTGTTGTTCGGCATTTACCAACCCGCCCAGCACGCGTTGCATTTCGCGGCGCGGGCCGACGGCCAGCAGAAACTGAAATACGAAATCTCCATGAATCAGCCGCTTTCGCTGGTTTGGGGCGCATCGGGGAAAGCCATTCTTGCGTTTCTCGCCCCCGACGTGATTCGCACCATCGTCGGTCTCGAAGGACCGTCGCCGGCGACCGGGGCCATGTTGCCGCCCGCCGCCGAGATCGAACACGAGCTGGCGCAGATTCGTGAGCGCGGCTATGCGGTTAGCGACGGCGAAAAATTACCGGATGCCCGCGGCATCGCCGCGCCGGTGTTCGGGCCGAAAGGGGTGATCGGCTGTATCTGCCTGACTTCGCCGAAAGCCAGGATGCCGCATGGCGATATTCACGCGATCGGCATTGAAATCCGCTCACGCGCTGCAGCGCTTTCTCGCGACCTTGGAGCACCGTTGACATGATCGCAACACCACACACGGACGCCACGCTGAAGGCCAGTCTGCCGCTTGCCGGCTATCGGATTCTCGACCTGACGACCTTTCTGTCCGGCCCGTTCTGCACCCAGATCCTGGCAGACCTCGGCGCCGAAGTCGTCAAGGTCGAGGCCCCGGAAGGCGACTCGAGCCGAGCCATTCCGCCGCACTTCGTCGGAGACGATAGCGCCTATTTTCTGGGTGCGAACCGTAACAAGAAGAGCCTCGCCATCGATATGAAACACCCGGAAGGGCTGGCTCTCGTCAAGCGTCTGATCGGCGAAGCGGACGTGGTCGTGGAGAACTTCCGGCCTGGAGTGGCGGGGCGCATCGGCCTGCACATCGAGGCGCTGCGCGAAGCGCAGCCGTCGTTGATCTGGGCATCGATCAGCGGCTTTGGACAAACCGGGCCGTGGCGGGACAAGCCCGCTTACGACATGATCGTTCAGGCGCTGTCCGGCGTCATGAGCCTGACGGGCGAGCCGGGACGCCCGGCGGTACGGCTCGGCATTCCCGCGGGCGATATGGTCGCGGGCATGTACGCCGCGATTGCCATCAACGCGGCGTTGGCGGATCGCGAACGTCACGGAGCAGGTCGCACGATCGACGTCTCCATGCTGGACTGCCAGCTCGCGATGCTGTCGTATCAGTCCACGTATTCGCTCGTTGCGGGCGTCACGCCGCAACCTCAGGGCGCGCGGCACGACTCGATTCCGACCTATCGCTCCTTCACTGCAGGCGATGGCCGCGAACTCGTCGTCACAGCCAATACGGAACGCATGTGGCGCGGTCTGTGCGCAGCACTGGACCTCGACGAACTGCCGGGCGACCAGCGGTTCGATAGCGGCAGCAAACGCCTCGCCAGTCGCGACGCTCTTTGGCCTCTGCTCGAAGCCGCGTTTCTCACGCGCTCTGCGGCGGAATGGATCGAACCGCTGACGGCCAACGGCGTCCCCGTCGCGCTGATCAAAACCGTGCCGGAAGCACTGACCGACGCGCGTGAGGCGGGCCGTGGCATGGTGATCAGTGTCGAGGATGAAACGGGAAACCGTGCGGATGTGGTCGGCAACCCGATCAAGTTCTCGGGTGCGGTCGAAGCGCCCGCGACCTACCCGCCGGCGCTGGGCGCAGACGCACATAGCGTGCTGGGCGAGTGGTTAGCTTGCCCGACCGACGAAATCGGCGATCTGCAGGACAAGGGCGTCCTTCTCAGTCGTGCCGCACTGACGCCATGAGCTCGCTCGCAACCCCGACAGTGTCGCCAGGCACACCGGAATCGGCGTGGCGACAAAGCGGCACCGGCGTCGCCGGAACGGTGCTCATGCTGCATTCGCTCGGGCTCGATGCCCGCGCGTTCGACGGCATCCGGGCCGCTTTGCCCGACGACTGGCACATCGTTTCATTCGACCAGCGCGGCCACGGCAAAGCTGCGGCCACGGCTGCGCGCTCGCTCGACGAACTCGTCGACGACGCCTGCCAGGTGATCGACTCCTGCACCGCGCGTCAGGTTCATCTTGTGGGTCATTCGATGGGCGGCGCGGTTGCCGCTCTCTGCGCCGCGCGTCTCGGCCCGCGCGTGGCATCGCTTGCGCTGATCGCGACGCCGGCTGCTGGCTTCCCGGCGTTCAACGCGCGCGCACAGGTTGCGATCGAAGAGGGTATGCAGACGGCGATTCCGGCGACGCTTGAACGCTGGTTCGGCGCCGAACCAGTGCAGAGCGAAGCCGGGGCAATCGCCTATGCGCAAGACGCATTGAGCGAGATGGCCCCAACTGGTTTTGCTGCTGCATGGCGCGCGCTGGCGAACTTCGAGGGCTATCAGCCGATCGGACAAAAACTGCCTCGCACCAGGCTTATCGCCGGCGTCAGAGATCTGTCGACGCCGCCATCTTCGATGCGCTCGATTTTCAATACGCTCATCGCGGCCGGAGCACAGCCCACTCCTGTCTTCGATGAAATCGACGACGCCGGGCACATGCTGGTGCTCACGCATGCGCCGGCTGTGGCAGCGTCTTTGCAGACACACTGGCTTTCCGCAGTTCGCCAGTTGTGATGGCAACACTATTTTTTGGAAAAGGATCATGACCGGAGAGAAAACATACGCTACGCCTCGCCTGTTGAGCGATTGCGTAGCTGTCGTGACAGGTGGTGCCGCCGGCATTGGCCAGGCCGTCGTGGCTGCGCTCGTCGAGAAGGGCGCACGGGTGGCCTCTATCGACCTGACTACGAATGGCGTGCCGGCTGGCGCCATAGGGTTGATCGCCGACGTGCGCGATCAGCACGCCCTCGACCGCGCGATCGGTGAGTTCGGTAACCAGCACGAGCGGATCGATATTCTGGTGAACAATGCCGGTGTCAGCTTCGTTGGCACGATCGAGGACGGCAGCGAAGAAGAGTGGCGGCGCCTGTATGACATCAACGTGATGGGCATGATGCGCGCCACGCGCGCGGCGTTGCCGTTTTTGCGCAAGTCCGGCGCGGCTTCGATCGTCAACATGTCGTCCTGTACCGCCGTCAACGGTTTTGCCCAGCGTGCGCTCTACTCAGCGACCAAGGGCGCCGTTCATTCGATGACGCTCGCCATGGCAGCCGACCTGGTCAAGGAAGGCATTCGCGTGAACGGCGTGGCGCCAGGTACCGTCGACACCCCGTTCATGGCGGAACTCGCTGCGCGTGCCCCGGATCCCGCGGCGAAGCGCGCCGAATTCGAAGCGCGTCAGCCCACCGGTCGCATGATCGCGCCGCAGGAAATCGGGGAGGCCGTCGCCTACCTCGCCAGCCCGGCCGCGCGTTCAACGGTCGGCACCATCATTCACCTCGACGGTGGCCTCGGTCCTTTGCGCGTCGCGCGCTAGGCACAGGACTCGTCATCCCTATCGACATGTCGTTACTCAAGGAATACATCATGGAATTCTCAGGAAAGGTCGTCATCATCACGGGCGCGGGTCAAGGTATTGGTCGCGCTTATGCACTTGAATTCGCGAAGGCGGGCGCATCGGTTGTGATCGCGGACCTGAACATCGAGCAGGCCGACAAGGTCGCCGCCGAGGTGAAGGCTGCCGGCCACAGGGCGCTCGCGGTGAAAGTGGACGTGTCGAACAAGGAAAGCGCGACGCAGATGGCGGCCGCGGCACTCGAGGCGTTTGGCCGCATCGACGTTCTGATCAATAACGCGGCAATTTTCTCCACGCTGAAGATGAAACCCTTCGACGAGATCGACGGGGACGAATGGGATCGCGTCATGGCGGTCAATGCGCGCGGCGTGTTCTTCTGCGCGCAGGCGGTTGCACCGACGATGAAGGCAGCCCGTTACGGCAAGATCATCAACATCTCGTCGAGCGTGGTGGTCACCGGGCGTGCCAACTACGCGCACTACGTCGCTTCGAAAGGCGCAGTGGTCGCCTTGACTCGCGCGCTCGCCACGGAACTCGGCGAATTCACCATCAATGTCAACGCGATCAGTCCGCATGGGATCGTCACCGAGGTGCCGCGCGACACCATCAAGCCGGAACAGTGGGACGCGATTCTTTCGGCGCAGGCGCTCAAGCGCAAGGGTGACGTCAATGACATGGTTGGCGCGACGATGTTCCTCGCTTCGGATGCGAGCAAGTACATGACGGGCCAAACCTTGAACGTCGATGCCGGGTTGCGTTTCAACTGATTCGCTGCGGCAGTTACGCCCTTTGCGTTTTCGGACGTGAAGGGCAGTTCGGCAACTCACTTCAATTTTCAGGAAACCAGCTAATGAGCACGGCGTTCACAGCGCAAATCCAGCGCACAGGTAACCGGAAACACCGTATCGCGGTGATCGACGGTCCCAACATGTCCAATCTCGGCGCGCGCAGCAAGAAGGTCTACGGCCGGATCGGCTCGCTCGACGAACTGAAGGCTTATGTCGCGGATTACGGGCGTCAACTGGGTGTCGAAGTCGAGAACTTTTCGTCTAATCATATTGGGGACATTCTCGAGTTTATTCACGAATCGGCTTCGCGGGTGGACGGGTACATCATCAATCCGGCAGGCGCGACGACAATCGGCGAGGGTATCCGCCACGCGCTGGAAGATTCGGGCCGGCCGGTTCTGGAAGTGCACTTCGCGAACATTGCAGCTTCGGCGGGCGCGGCGCGCGGTCTGGGCGGCGGCAGTATCCAGTCGAGCTTTACACACACGGCGACCGGCGTATGCATGGGCATGCGCCAGTACAGCTATATCGCGGCACTGACCGCGCTCGTATTTGGACTCGATGACAAGGAATTCCTCGGCACAGCCGAGGATTGATCGTCGGGAGAAGCACCGGATGCTGCATTGCTTCGCGCAATGCAGCCACTACAAATGATGGAGACAGAAGGAAGGTGAACCATGAGACTGCATGTCCTGGATTTAGGGCAACTAACTTTAGACCAGAATTTGATGGTAAGTGGATCGAGCATCGCCACGGCATCGAATCCGGACGCACCTAACCGACTGATCGACATTCCGGTGTCCGGTTACTGTATTGAGCATGCGGAAGGCAACGTTCTCTTCGACCTTGGGTGCAATCCGAATGCCATGGGTCCGGAAGGCCGTTGGTCCGAGTTCTTACAGGATCTGTGCCCGCACAAAGGGGGCGAGGAGTGCGACCTGCCGAACCGGCTTGAACAGATCGGGTTGGGTCCGAACGACATTCGCTACGCGGTGCTGTCTCACCTGCATAACGATCACGCCGGCTGCGTCGAATACTTCAAAAAAACGAAGCTGATTGTTCACCGGCGCGAATTCGAACTGACTCTGCGCACATTCGGATTGCGCGACGACAAAACGCCCTACGTTCTAAAAGATGTCGAAGCCTGGACGAAGACGGATCTCGACTGGCATCTGCTCGACTCGGAAGAGGCGGAAATTCCACTCGTAGAAGGTGTCGACATCTTGAACCTCGGGTCCGGACATTCCGCGGGAATGCTCGGCCTGAAAGTTCAGACCAAAGAGTTGGGCACAGTCATTCTCGCTTCGGATTCGATCTACCAGGAAGCCAACTTCGGTCCTCCGACTATCTTGCCAGGCGTCGTTTATGACCCGGCCGGTACGGTTCGGATCGTCGAGCGAATCCGCAATCTGGCAACCCGAACAAAGGGCCATGTCTGGTTCGGGCACGACCCCGCCCAGTTCGCGACTTTGCGGAAGTCAACCGAAGGTTACTACGAGTAGCCTGAGCCTACCGTTGAGGAGCAGCCATGGATTCAGTCACTACCGGGGCCGGGTGCGAGCGCGCGGAAACGGATCAGCAACAACCGCCAGTTGTGATGTCTCGGGAAAGGCTGCGTTCTTCTGACGAGCAGCTTCACGGATTCGAGTCGGATGCCGCAGTGCCTGCCCCGGAGGGCGACGCCAGTTACCTCCTGAAGGCTGCGTCTATCGCCAAAAGCTTTGGTCCTACACGCGTACTGAACGGCTTTGACCTGTCGATTGCCGGCGGGGAGGTTCATGCGTTTCTCGGCGGCAACGGAGCGGGCAAGTCGACATTCATCAAGATTATTTCCGGCCAGATAGAGCGAGACGGCGGAACGCTCCAATTTGACGGCGCGTCCGTTGGTGATTCGATGCGCGCGCATGTGATCACGGGTCAGATCGGCGTGGTCAATCAGGAGCTTGCACTGCTACCGCATCTTTCGGTCGCGGAAAATATTGCGATGCCGCGTTTGCGCAATGGCACGTCGACATATAACTGGCGCTCGGCGGAGAAATTGGCGATCGACGCCTTGTCGCTCATCGACGCGGATTTTGCGAGGCGTTCGGTTTCACGGCTGGTCGGTGACCTGACGTTGCACGAGCGCCAGTTGGTCGAGATTGCCCGTGCGCTCGGTTTAGGCGCCAAATTATTGCTGCTCGACGAGCCGACCGCGAACTTGACTGCAAAGGAAACCGCGCGACTGTTCGCGGTAATCCGTCGTTTGGTCGCGGACTCTGCGCTCTCAGTTCTGTTCGTGTCTCACCGCATGAAGGAGATCCGCCAGATCGCCGACGTATGCACGATCATTCGCGACGGCAGGACAGCTGTGAACCGTGTCGCGCTAGGCGCGATCACCGATGCCGAGATTGTCGAGTACATGGGACAGAATGCGGTGCATGAGTCGGCTGCCGGCGCGGCTGACAACGCCGAATCGCCCGATTCGACACGTGTATCGCGCAAAACCGCAATTGACAGTGCGGCGCGCGGAACTTCAGAGGCGGTCCGCATCCAGCGCGACGCTATCGTCGTCGACATTACTCCTGGCTCCATTATTGGACTTGCCGGTGCACCGGTCGGCCCGTCAGCACTCATCAACGCATTGACGGGAATCGCGCCCGACGCAGCATGGTCGATTACGCGAGGTGGGATCCCTGTGAATTACAGACATCCAGCAGCCGGAGCGCGCGACGGCGTGGGTTTTGTTTCAGGAGACAGGTCGAGCAAGGGCATCCTTGCCACGCTGTCGATTAAAGACAACCTGGTCGCAAGTTCCAGAGTCATTGGCAAACGGAAAACGGTTGGCCGTGCGGAAGTCGCCCAAAGCATCAAACTGCTCGACGCTTTGAGAATGCGTGTGGGTTCTATCTGGGACTTGCCCGCCACGTTGAGCGGCGGCACGCAGCAGAAACTTTTGATCGCTCGTTGGCTGTTGATGAAGCCCAGGCTCCTGGTGCTGGAAGAACCAACCCGTGGCGTCGATATACGAACCAAACGGGAAATCTACGCGCTAATCCGGGAAATGGCCGCGCAGGGAACCGCGATTGTCTGGTGGTCCACCGAGTTCATCGAACTGGTGGAACTGTGCGACACCGTACTTGCATTCGAGCTCGACGGAAAGCCTACCCGAGTACTGCAACACGCGGACGTCAATGAAACGCAGTTGGCCGATGCGACAGGTATGGTCGCGTGACCGAGTCTGAACATACACATTAACGACCCTATCTGGAGACAGTCATGAAATCTACTATCCAACCGGTTGTCGACGCACAGGGTCCATCTCGTGATGCATGGCGACGTTTGGTATCGACGTACCGGACGGAAATCGCCATAGCGATCGCCATCGTTGTCATTGAACTCGCGGTCGGCCTGTTCGTTCCCGCAGCGTTGTCTCAAGGCAATCTTTCCAACGTGGCACAGGCTTCGGCGCCCCTGGTCATCATGGCTTTCGGCGTTTTGCTGGTCATTATCACGGGCGGCATCGACCTGTCTGTTGGTTCGGTGTTCTCGCTCAGCGGAATGATCACTGGTGTGGCTATGACACACGGGTACGGCGCTGTCACGAGTAGTGTCGCCGGACTGCTGGTAGGTCTCGTGTTCGGAGGGATAAACGGCGCTCTCGTCACGGTAGTGGGACTCGCACCTTTCGTCACAACTTTAAGTACCTACGCAATAGCTGGAAGCCTCGCTTTCATCGTAAGCGATGGACACTCGCTCACCATCAATGATCCTAACTATTGGATGCTGAACGCCGGGATGCTGATTCCCGGTATTCCAAATTATGTTTTGTGGTGCGGGTTGATGCTTGTCGGCATTGAGTATTGCCTGCGTAAGGTTGTCGCCGGCCGCTGGTTATACGCAATTGGCAGCAGCAGTTCTTCGGCACGTGTGATTGGCATTCCAGCGCATCGGGTACGGTTCGGTGCTTATGTTCTGTCCGGATTGTTCGCGTCGTTCGCCAGCATCGTGAGCGTTTCCTATATCAGCAATGCCGAAGCCACAGCGGGATCGAGTCTGATGTTGCAGGCGATCGCTGCGGTGGTGATTGGAGGAGCCAGTCTCTTTGGTGGCACGGGCTCGGCAGTCGGCGCACTGCTTGGCGCGTTGATGATCACCATTATTCAGAACGGCGCAAATTTGATTGGTGTGAACAGTTTCTGGCAAGGCACTGTTACCGGTGTAGTCATTCTAATTGCGGTCCTGCTGGACCGTGTCACGAAAGCCCGCCGTTAAAGACGTTAACGCGAGCGAAATCAGGAGACAGGAAATGGCAAAGCATATGTTGCAATCCGCAGGAAAATTGCTCTGCAAAGCCGCGAGAGCGGGAGCCGGATTTGGCGCCGTAGTGGTCGTGTCGACCCTGTACACGCACGCCGCTATCGCCGCAGACAAGCCGACGGTTGCCTATATTGCACCGGCGATCGACTATCCGTACTGGCAGTGGGTCGCCTACGGCGTGAAGCAGCGAGCTGCGGAGCTCGGCATGAATTATGTCGAATTGAGTTCCGATAATTCGCCGGCCAAGCAGATGGACAATATTCACACTGCTCTGACTAGAGGCGCCACTGCGATTGTCATGGGACCCGTCAGTTCGAGCAGCACGCCGCCGGTACTAAGGCTTCTGAAGTCCAAATCTATTCCTGTGGCGTTCACTGGGATCGGTCCGCAAACGGGAGAGACCGACTATACGTCGGCGGTAACCGCGAATAATTACGACACCGGAAAGCTCGAAGCCAGCTATGTTTGCAAGCTTGCAAAGGATCGTGGTGGTAATAAGGTTGCCATGCTCTCGCTTCCGCAAGATCGTGAGAATGCACAGAAGTATCTGAAGGGTGCGAACGAAGCTTTCAAGAAAGATGGCTGCGATCTGGTCCAGATTCTCGAAGCGCATGATCTAAGCGTCAATGAAGCGGTGACTGAGGCGAACGACATCCTGACAGCGAATCCTGATGTCAAAGCG
Organism: Paraburkholderia sp. GAS333; assembly: GCF_050435665.1. Classification (NCBI taxonomy): domain Bacteria; kingdom Pseudomonadati; phylum Pseudomonadota; class Betaproteobacteria; order Burkholderiales; family Burkholderiaceae; genus Paraburkholderia; species Paraburkholderia sp. GAS333. The sequence continues at coordinate 256,808 of NZ_JBNDKS010000006.1, read as the reverse complement.
ATATACGCGATGTTCGACAACGCGGGTATCGGCGCTGCAAAAGCGCTTCAGACGCGCGGTCTGGTTGGAAAGGTCGGCGTAGTGGCCGCAGACGGAAGTCCGTCGACGATCAAGCTGGTGCGCGATGGCGTGATTCAGGGCGTATTCGTGCAGGGTGCAATGGGCCAGGGCATTGATGCAACGACTCAGGTATTCAACGCGCTCAATCACAAGCCGACCACCCAGGTGCTCTCATTTACCGAAGTTCTCGTGACTGGAGATACGGTAGACCGTCCTGATGTGCAAGCGGCCGTGAAGCGTGTATACCCGCCGTCAGTAGGGAAGTACTAAGTCCAGCGAGATGGGCTCGGCGCTCGTGAGTTATTTGCATCAACACATTGGCTCGGATGGCGCTTCGCAGGAAAAAAGCGAGGCGCCATGTTTTGTTTGCGCGACTGTGATGCAGTGAGAAATTGATAGAGACATCAACGATGGCGAATGAACAGATCACTATGCGGCGCGCGAGTTCCTCACTGCGCGTCACATTGGCCAGTTTTGTCGGCACAACGCTCGAGTTTTATGATTTTTTCATATACGGAACGATGGCCGCGCTGGTGTTCAAGCAACTGTTTTTCCCTGGCTACAGCACATTTGCCGGGACCCTGGCGTCATTCGCCACTTTTACAGTTGGCTTTGTAGCGCGGCCGCTTGGCAGCGTACTGTTCGGCTATCTGGGTGACCGGTTTGGACGTAGAGGTACGTTGGTCGTGTCGCTCGGCATGATGGGCGGTTCAACGGTGGCAATCGGTTTGTTACCGGGCTATCAGTCAGTAGGGATAGCCGCGCCGGTATCTCTGGTCGTCATACGGCTTGTACAGGGTCTCGCGCTCGGCGGCGAGTGGGGCGGAGCAGCGCTTTTGCTGGTCGAGAGCGCAGCTCCGGGCCGTAAATCGCTGATGGGCAGCGTAGTGCAGATGGGGGCGCCGGCGGGACTGTTGCTCGCCACGGGCGTGACCGCGTTGAGCAGCGTTTTCGCTGGCGAACATTTTCTGGAGTGGGGCTGGCGCATTCCGTTTCTGTTCAGTGCCGTGTTGCTGGGCGTTGCTTTCTGGATCAGAAGCGGTGTGGCCGAGACGCCAGAATTTCTGGCGATGCACGAGCGGCAGAAGGCCCTTCCTCGCGCGCCCATGGTGGGCGTGTTGCGTGATCGTCTGAGAGACCTGGGCGTTGCGTTTGGTCTGGCCAGCCCTGGCAATGCAGTATTTTTCCTGGTTAGCACCTACACCCTTAGCTATACGACGTCTAATCTGGGGATGCCTCGTGCGCAGGTGCTGTACGCGCTCATGCTGGCGTCTGTCGTCTATCTGTTTGCTATTCCATTTTTTTGCTGGCTTGCAGATCGTATTGGACAACGCAGCATTATTGGATTTGGCTGCGTGATGACAATCCTATTCGCGTTTTTTTATTTTAAGGCTCTCGGTAGCGGCTCCATTGTTATCGTGTTTCTTTCGATGTGCGGTGCGCTTTCGCTCGCCCATGCCTCTTTACAGGCGCCGCAGGCCAGCCTGTTTTCATCGTGGTTTCCGGTCGAGCAACGGTACACGGGTGTGGCTCTCGCGCAGGCCATTCCTACCACCGTCGTTGGCGGAACGGTACCGTTGATCGCTACGCTGCTCGCCGCATCGAGCAGTGGCATTTACCTGATCGGCGTCTATGTTGGCGCGCTCGCCATTCTCGGGTTGTTCTGCGTGTTTGCTTCCGGGAGATCTGCATCACGTGTGCAAACTCCGATCGCGGTTGACGGAACCACGGAAGTCCGTGGGACAACGTGCGGCAGTTGAAATCCGCGTTGCCGACACTGGTCATTCGATCAAGGCAGGCCCATTTCGACCCAGGTCAGATATCCTGGCGGTTCATCTGATACCGCGACGGTGCGGCCCCGTTGCGGTCGGAAAAAAATCTCGAGAACGCGGCAGATGATGAAAATCCCAGAATGTCGCTGATATCCGCGATCGACACGTTTCGATCCAGTAGCAGCCGTTCCGCTTCGGCCAAACGTGCCTTCGCCAGAACGGTCTGAAAGTTGGTGCCTTCTTTTTGCAAACGGCGATATAGCGCCGAGCGGGAGATCTGCAACTGATCGCACATATGCATGAGCGGGTCCGCTCGAGCCTCTGCGAGATCTGCGTTCTGCAGTATTTCTGTCAAATGCCGCTCAACTCGGGTGGCAAAGGAATTTCGTTGTAGCAACTGGATGCGTTCGAAGTCGGCCTGGCGTCGAAGCATCGTGTAGCTAGTCTCGTTGAAACGTTCATAAGGCGAGTCCGCCAGGGGCGCGACGAGACAAAGCTGGTTTCTGGCCTGTTCGAAGCGCACGGAGCAACCTGCCAGCGCGTGAACGCGGGCGAGCGGTGCGAACGCGCTGCCAGTGAGTTCCAGCACGGTACTGGCTGCAACTTTGCCCGTGTATTGGCGCAGCAATCTGACTACCATGGCCAAGGTTGCGAACGCGCCGAAGGCGTCCGTCGCGCTCCCGTTGAGCAGATAGTCGAATCGGTATTTGTCGCCGGATCGGCTCAGCGACACGTCGTCTGCGTTACCAATCAGGACGCGATAGTGCAGAAAGTGAAGGAACGCCTCATGCAACGTGGGCGCATTTGTGGCGAGAGCAATGACCGTTCCGAATGGCGGTATTGCCGGGACACCCATCGCTTCTTCCACGAGATCGCGCGCATTGACTCGACGCCGGGCAAGATCGAGGAGTGCTGCAAACTTGACGGACGAGATGCGTGCGTCCGGTCGTACGTCCGACTCGCTGATGCCAGTCAATAGCCGGTATTCCTCGGGTCCAATGCCTTCGCGTAGCGCTGCGGCCATGGCGAGCTGAACGACAGCCGACGATGCCGTTTTTTCTGTGAAAGTCATTGCCGAAGCCTGAGATATAAAAGATGGGCGCGGTTTGCGCCGCGCCCATCCATTCGCGTCAACTTCTGACGCGAAGTCGTACCTCAGTCATACGAGGCCAGCAGGCGCCCGGTAATTGTCTGCGTTGTGGTAACCGCATTCAAGTCCCGCGACGAGCCCCCCACCTTAATAACATAGCCTCCATCGGGCAATCGCCAGCTATGAGCGGCCACGTCCCAGATCGCAAGTCGTCCCGCACCGACGGTGACGCTGACCGAACTCTTTGCGCCCGGAGCCAATGTCACTTTCTTGAAACCGATAAGGCGTTGCGGCGGTTCGTTGGCGACGGCAGGAAGCTCCGCATAGACCTCCGCGACTTCGGTGCCGGCGACCGAGCCAGTATTGGTTAGCGTGAAGTTGACCGTCAGGTTACCGCTGGAATCGATCGAACTGGTCGCGTTCGAGTAGCTGAACGAGGTGTATGAAAGGCCGAAACCAAAAGGGAACAATGGATCGATGGACTGCGAGTCATACCAGCGGTAGCCCATGTTCAAACCTTCCGCATAGACGACCTGCTTGTTTGTTGCCGAGATCGCCTGCTGTGGCAAATCAGTCTCGGTCAACGGAAAGCTCAGCGGCAGTTTGCCCGACGGGTTGACTGCACCAAACAGCACGTCGGCGATTGCCGGGCCTCCCTGCATCCCGGGATACCAGGCTTCCAGCACGGCGTCGACATTGCCAAGCCAGGGCATCGTCACGGCAGTACCGGTCTCGAGCACCACGACCGTGCGCTTCGCGCTCTCGGCAACGGCCGTGATCAACGCATCCTGGTCGTATGCCTGATTAGCCGCGTCTGTCGTGGCGTTTGGCAAGCTAAGGTTCGTCAGATCGGAGCCCTCGGTTTCCCATTGAGTGCCGAAGACGATGGTGACGTCGGCCGTGGCAGCTGCCGCCGCGGCGGCCGTTGCGTTGGTGCCGTCGAGATAGGTCACCGTTGCGCCCGGAGCCGCTGCCTGGATGGCTGCCAATGGCGACGAATCATAGTAAGTCGCGCAGGCAGTGACGCCGCCCACCGTCGCAGTCGGCTTCAGACAGGGCACTGCATTGGCATCGCGCGACGGCACGAGTGCTGAGCCACCGCCCGAGAGCACACCGAAATCGGCGTGGCCGCCCACGACCAGGATGCTCTTGACGGATGACGCGGCGAGAGGAAGAACGTGTGCCGTGTCACCGCGAGCCACGTTGTTGCGCAGCAAGACCATGGATTGCTGCGCAACCGTGCGAGCCACGGCATCGCCAGCAGCCTGGTCGATCGTTCCGCTAGTGCTGGAGGGAGGGGCATCAAGCAGGCCGACGTATGCCATCGTGTGAAGCTTGCGCTGAACCATGTCGTCGAGGCGCGACTGCGGAACCGTACCGGCCTGAATCGCGGCGGCGAGTTTCTGGTTGAAAAATGTCTTCACGCCCAGGAACCCGACGCTGTCGTCGGTGGAGCCAGCTTCCTCCTCGTCGACGCCCGCATTGGCCGCCAGCGCGGTGTCGTTGATGGCGACGAACCAGTCCGACTGGACAGTGCCTTTGAAGCCCCACTCGGTCTTGAGAATATCGGTTAGCAGAGTCTTGTTCTGGCAAGACTTCAACCCGTTGACGAGGTTGTATGCACACATCACATTGCCCGGCTTACCCTCGCGGACACCGATCTCGAACGGCAACAAACTCAGTTCACGCAGCGTCCGCTCGTCGATCACCGAATTGGACGACATGCGGTTGGTTTCCTGATCGTTCGCCGCGAAATGCTTGATCGTGGCAACGACATTCTGCGATTGCGTGCCTTGCGTACGTGCCACGATCATGTTGCCGGCAAGGATCGGGTCCTCGCCCATGTACTCGAATGTGCGACCGTTGCGGGGCTCCCGCGCCAGGTCGACACCGCCGCCGAGACCGACGTCGAAGCCGCGGACGCGCAATTCGGTTGCGATCAGCGTACCGTAAGTTTTCGCCAGATCAACGTCCCAACTCGCGGCCAGAGCTACGGGAGAAGGTAGCGACGTCGCACCTGTCGTGACAGAAGTGATAGAGCTTCCGACGAGCCTCGTCTGGTAGACACCAGTGGCCGAGTCGGCAATCGTATAGTCGGGAATGCCGAGTCGCGAAATTCCGGGAATGTAGCCGGCGCCGCCGACGGGGCCGACACCCTCGCCGGTGCCGTGCACCATTTGAATCTTTTCTGCCTGAGTCATCTGTGCGAGCAGGGCAGACGCCCGTGCCGTGGCTGCGGCGTCGGATGCTGCTTCCGCTGCGGCTGCAGGGTCTGTTGGCGCGGCTGTACTGGCAGGAGTGTCATTTCCGCCGCAGCCAGACAATGCAGCTGCGAAGGTCGCGGCTACCAGCCACGCGAGCCTGTCTTGTCTCATCTTGTCTCCGTCTTATCGTCGCCATGAACCATTTCACGCCGACTTTGTGTAATCGAATGGAAGATATCAAGATTGGAATAACGACGCTTTTCAATACGTTGCGTCATTTATCCCGAGGTTGCGTGACGCAGCGTCTTCGGGCAAGCCCTGGTTGGTTATCGGATTGTCGTCATCGTTCCGGTACCTGAGGCTGCGTTTTTCGAGGTCATTGCGGAATGAGAAGTTTTGAGGATTGAACAAAGGAACTGAGTGAAAGATATCTTTGTTAGCTCTCTATGGACTGAAGCGATATTGCGAAATCCTTCTCAGACTTCGTCAACTTTTCGTCTTTAGATAGTACGACGGTGCCACGGCGAGTACTTCCTTTAACGAGTCCTTGTCGTGATACTTCAGCGATTGCCCTATTGACGGTATTGACATGAATCATCAGCAGATCGGCGATCAGGCGCTGTGTCGGCAGCGTCGCGCCGACGGGAAGTACTCCGCATCTGATTGCAGATTTGACGGATTCCACCAGTGTGTTATGGATACTGCCACGGCGTTCGGCGAGATCGGGTAACCAGTTTTGCATGGGCGTTTGCTATCCAGGCGCGCGGAGTTGGTCAGATTTTGACTGTCGGGAATTGAGAAAAGGTTCGTCGCTTCATTCGTCAAGATAGCCTGCCTCAAGGGGACGTCGCGGGAGGGCTGCCTTTTCCCACACTCGACTTCTACTATCGAATGACAGCAGATTTCCGCAAGTCGTCGATGATCTTCGTAATTTGTTCCTGCTGTGTCTGCCTGACAAGCATAGGTTTCATTTCTTCGAAGGCAGGCACTTTAAGAGGACGAGTCGCCTCGACCTGCAAGACGTGGTAGCCATCGTCAGCATTGACTGCGGGGTCGGTCACTCCGCCGTTCTTCAGGTTTTGCATCGCATTCGCTACCGGTTTGATGAAGCGGCCGGGTGTTGTCCAGCCACTATCGACGTTATTAAAGCCCGGTTGCGATATGCCCGCGTCCTTGAGAGCGTCCTGAAATCTGGCGCCATTCTTCAGCTTGCGCACAATGGCGTTTGCATCGGCTTCGTTCTTCACCACAACTTCCTGAACCTTGTATTCCTGTCCGGTGCCGGCGGCGCGCATGCGGTTGTAGGTTGCGCGAAGTTGTGCGTCGTCGGCAGGATGGGTGGCCAGGAAGTCCTCGACATAACGACGGATGATGATGGTTTGTCTCGTCGCCTCGGCTTCCGCGAGAGCCTTCCGATAGGCTGTATCGGCTTCGGCGACGACATCGGGTTTCCTGTCGATGCCGGATTGGTGGGCAGCCTCCAGCAACAGTTCTCGACGGGTAATTTCGTCCCGTACCTGACTCTGCAGCATCGTGGGATCACTCATTCCATTTGCGCGCAGATGATCGGCGTACATAGACGCGGTGGTTTGCGATATGGGCGTTCCATTGATTGTCATGAACGCTTTGTCGCCGGCGTTAGCGCTGCTGCATGCTGCAGCGGCCAGAGTCGCAATCAAGATCCGAACGGCGGGTTTCATAGGGTCGAATTCCAGATGAAGGACGCCACGACTCGAATCGGCCGTGGCGTACAAAGTGGCGAATGTCAGGCGTCAGCGCGTAAATGTGCCGAGAGTCGTCAGGTTGCCGGACGAGTTACCCACATAAACCGTGTAGGTGCCCGACGGGATCACGAACTGCTGGCTTGTCTTGTTCCAGATACCCAGCGGATGATTGGTCGCTGCCGGATCGATGGCAATTGTCGTCGTGGCCGAAGATCCATGCGCAACAGCAACCTTCTGATAGCCGACCAGACGCTTCGGCGGCTGCGTCAGCGCATCGCTGCTCGGGACGCCGAGATAGACCTGAACCACTTCCGAGCCGTCTACTGAACCGCTGTTTTTGACGGTGGTCTTCACGTAGTATTTCGAATCCGAACTTGAGGCCGGCGTGAAGGTGGAATTCAGATCGAAGGTCGTATAAGACAGCCCGAAGCCGAACGGGAACGCGGGCGTAATCGAGTTGGTGTTGTACCAGCGATAACCAATGTTCAGCTTCTCGTCGTAGCTGACCGTCGGCTTGCCGCCTTCGAGGACGCCCGGGAACTGATACGGAGTCACCTGGCCCATGAATGCCTTGCCCGCTACGGGGAAGGTTACGGGCAATTTGCCGTTCGGGTTGGTTATCCCGTAGAGCACGTTGGCGACGATGTTCCCGTCTTCCTGGCCGGGGAACCAGGCTTCTACGATGGCTGGCCCCGCGCTGCCGACGAGAGACGAGTCCATCGTGACGCCGGCTGTGTCTTTCAATACCAATGCCGTTTTGGCAGTCATCGACCTGGCGGTTGTGGACGTCAGACCCATCACGCCCTGGATCATCGCGACGGTGTTGCTGTTACCGGCAGCGGCAGCGGTGGTCGCCGACGTGGAGGTATTCGTATACCAGTCCAGGTTATCGCCCACTGCAGAGAGCGTCGTGCCGGCAGTCGTCGCGAACGACGCGCGATCGGCGCCTTCCTCGGATATCGTTCCCGCCATGATGATGACCTGATCGGCACCGGCCGCGGCAGACAATGCGTCGCTATAGGTCGAAGGCACACCGTCGATTGTCGCCGTCGAGTTGGCATCGTCGACCAGGATCAGATGAACAGAGGCCGTGGTGTTTCCGAGCGAGGCAAGGACGTTCTGCACGCCTTGTACGGGAGTGACGGTGTAAGTCGGAACGACATCGGAGCTACCGCCGCCGAAGCCGAAAGCCACGCCTACTTTGGCGCCGCCTGCTACCGCCTGTTGCGCGTAGACCTGAGTCTTCTTGCCCATCACGACGATATTGTGAGCGGTGCTCGCAAACGGAAGTGCGCCGTTGTTTTGCAGAAGCACTGCCGACTTCGCGCCGATGGATTGCGCGTGCGTACCGCCTGCAGTGAAGTCGATGGCGGTCTGCACGAGCGGACGGTCGAAGATGCCCATGCGGAACATCTGGGTGTAGCGGGGCAGGAGCGCGTTGTTAATGTCGGTCTCGGTGAGCGTACCGGCGGCGAGCGCAGCATTCAGGTTTGCGGGCGTCCATTGGGAGATCAGGAAAATCTCCATGTCCATGCCGGCCTTCATCGTGTTCACCGTCGATTTGGCGGCGGCGTTGTCGGACTGGACGTAACCGGTGAACCCCCACTGGTTGCGAAGAACACCGGTCAGGGTGTCGGGGTTCTGACAGGATTGGTACCCGTTGACTGAGTTGTAGGAGCACATCACAGCCGCGACCTTGCCGTCTTTGACAGCCATCTCGAATGGCAGCAAGTACAACTCGTGCAGCACCTGATCATCGATGTTTTCGACGAGGCCGCCAGTCCGATTCGTTTCCTGCTCGTTAGCGACAAAGTGCTTGGCCATCGCAATGACGCCATTGCTCTGTACAGCAAGCGTTTCTGCAACCGCCATCGTTCCGCTGAGGTACGGGTCTTCACCGAAGTACTCAAAATTGCGACCCAGCACGGGCAGGCGAGCGAGGTTCATGCCGGGCGCTTCAAAGACCTGCAGTGCCAGATGATCCGCTTCCGTGCCGACAACGTTGCCGAATTCCGTCGCTACGCCTGGATCGAATGACGCAGCCATGGCGATGGCAGAGGGGAGCGCCGTGGCCTTCGCGGACAAAGGATTACCCAGCACCGCTTGCAGGTTAGTGGGATCGACGCTTGTGGGGACGCAGTCATTTTGTCCGATGCCAACTGGACCATTGGTAATTCGCAGCGACGGTATTTCCAGTTCAGGAATGCCGTTGACGTGGCGGGCGCCGAGGCAGGACGGTATTTCAGGAACGATGGTGGCGCCTGACGTGACGAGTTGCTGTTCCTTTTGCGCGAGCGTCAACGCAGGTACCAATAAAGAGGCGCGTTGCTCAGGAGTTAGCTTCGTGTCCATCCAGGGATGAGTCATCGTCTTGGCTTTGTCGAGCTCTGACTCCACATTGCCGTCCCCACCACAGGCCGACAGCAGCACAGATATCGCTGCTGCGCTCAGCATGCTGCGTTTGAAGGTGTTCATAACAGTCTAGTCTCCTAAAAAGGTAGCGTTTTATTTCTAGTGTTGGAGGAAATTTTTCCAGCCGGAACTGTGGTCAAAACACCGGGTGTCCATTGATCAGGCTTGGCAACCAGGTGGAGAACATCGGTACGTAGGTGACGAGGTTGATCGCGCTGAAGATAGCCAGGTAATACGGCCATGCCACCTTGGTGGTTTCGCCAATCGAGACATTGCCAATCGCGCAACCAATGAACTGCACGGACCCGATCGGCGGATGCACGAGACCCAAAGCACAGTTCAGCAGAATCATGATCCCGAACTGCACGGGACCGACGCCGTTGTGCATCGCCATCGGCAGGAATAGGGGCGTGGTGATCAGGATGTGCGCCGCCATGTCGACGAACGTACCGAGGAAAACCTGGATGATGTTGATGTACAGCAGCATCAGCCACGGCAGTGCCGTTGCGCCGTCGAGCATGCGCTCGATCGCGTCCGGGATCTCCAGATACGCCATCTGGAAGCGCAGCATGTTCGACACGCCGATCAGCAGCAGCACTACGCCCGTCGTCTTGGCAGCCTTCGACAACGCATGACCGAGCTTCTTCATGGTCATCGTGCGATACACGACGATGGTCAGAATCAGCGAATAACCGACGGCAATCGCGGCGGCTTCCGTGGCGGTGGCAATACCCTTGGCCACGCACACCAGAATGATCGCAATCACCATCAGACCCGGCACCGCGCCGAGGAAAGTACGCGCTACCGCCATCCAGCCCGGGAAGCGCTGCAGTTCGGTCGAACCGTCCGGGCGACGCGGATAACCGTATTTGACCGCTTGCCAGTAAGCCGCGATCAGCACGAAGCCCATCACCCACAGCACCGGCAGAAGACCGGAAAACAACAGATCGCCAATCGACACGCCGCTCATCTGCACGCCATTCAACGTGCCGGTGATGCCCTGCGCGGCGAACGCGTAAATGATCATGTTGGTCGAGGTGGGCATCAACGCACCCGCCAGCGACGAGTGCGTCGTCACGTTGACGGCGTAAGCGGCGCTGTAGCCTTCGCGCTTCATCAGCGGAATCACGACGCCACCCATCGCGGATGTATCAGCCGCGGGCGAACCCGACACGCCGCCGAACAGCGTGCACGCGACCACGTTGGCCATGCCGAGACCGCCGCGGAAGTGACCCACGGTGGCCTGCGCGAAACGCAGGATGCGATCGGCGATCCCACCGTGCAGCATCAATTCGCCGGAGAAAATGAAGAACGGGACCGCGAGGAACGAGAACGCGTTCATGCCCGAGATCATCGACTGCATCGCAGTCGCCGCCGGCAAACCTTCATACAGATACGTGAGGACGCACGAGAGCCCCAACGCGAATGAAACCGGAACCCCTAGAACGAGGAAGACGAGAAAACTGACAGCAAGGAGGGCAAGTTCCATGATTGTTCTATTTTTGTTTCTTGACGAAGAGCGCCAGCAGGTGCTCGAACGAGAACAGCGCAATGCAGACGCTGGCGACGACCGGAATCAGATAACGCACTCCTTCTGGAACGCCAATGATCGGAATCCGGTCCTCCATCGTGGTCATCGCCATTTCCGAACAGCCGAAGAAAACCGCCACCGCAAAAGCGATCAGGCAAAGATGCTGGATCCCCGCAGCAATGGCCTGGCCCTTCAGCGAAAGATTCTTCACGAGCGAGTCGAGCCCGATATGGCCGCCTTCGCGAACCTTGAGCGCGGCGCCGAACATCGCGATCACGATCACCAGCAGCAGCGCGATCGGCTCGACGTAATCGGGTGCGTCGTTGAAGACATAGCGCATCACGACGCTATAAATCACCAGCAGACAGAGAGTGGCGAGGCTGGTCGACGCAACGACGACCAGCGCGCGAAAAAGAAAATCATTCGGGCGTTTCAGAAAACTCATGACGTCATCCTTGCTTACTCAGCGAACTGATTGACCACTATTGCGGGACCTCGCATGCGAGGTCCGGCGTGCAGTAGAAAAAGCCCGCAGGAGTTCTCGTGCAAGGCTTTTCTCCCGGAGACTTTCAATTGCCGGGAGAATGTACTTATTTGATTGCCTGGATTTCGTCGACGAGCTGCTTCATTTGCGGGGTCTTTTCGTACTTCGCCCACACCGGTTGCATTGCCGTCACGAAAGCCGCGCGGTCGATCTGCGCCGGCTGGACGATCGTTGCGCCGCCCTTCGTGACTGTCTTCGCGGCGTCGGCTTCACGCGCGGTCCACAGCTTCTGGTAGTACGGCACCGAATCGGCCGCCGCCTTCTTGATGATCTGCTGCTCCTGCGGCGTCAGCGTGTCCCACACCTTCTTCGAGAACACCAGCACTTCCGGCGTCATCGAGTGTTGTGTTTCGGAAAACACCGGCGCAACCTCGAAGTGTTTGGTTTCCTCATATGACGGAATATTGTTTTCTGCCGCGTCCACCAGACCCGTCTTCAGGCCCGTATAGACTTCGGCGAACGGCATCGGCGTCGGCGTGCCGCCCATTGCCCTGATTTCGTCGACCATCAGGTCCGAAGGCTGAACGCGCACTTTCAGGCCCTTCATGTCGGCGGGCGAATGGATTGCCTTTTTGGTGTAGATGGAACGCGCGCCGCTCTCGTAGAACGTCAGCGCGATCATGCCCTTCGCGGCGAACGCGTCGAGAATCTTCTGGCCTTCCGGGCCGTACATGACCTTGCGGAAATGGTCGATGTCGCGGAACAGGAACGGCAGCGACGGAAGCATCGATTCAGGCACAATCTCGTTGAACGCGGCACCGTTGGCACGCACCATGTCGAGCGCGCCGATTCGCACCTGGTCGACAGTGTCGTTTTCCGAACCCAGTGCGCTGTTGCCGAATACCTTCACAGAATCCTTGCCGCCGGTAGCCTTATTGATCTCTTCGCCCATGTACTTCACGGCCATATTGGTCGGATAAGTATCGCTGTGCACGTCTGCGACACGGAATACCCGTGCGTGCGCCGACACAGTGCTGAACGCGAGAACCGAAGCCACGACGATCATTGAAAGTCGGGAGGAGAGCTTATTGTTCATCGTTAATTCCTCGATAAATTGGCTATCTAATCGATTGCGGATAAGACATGAATCAATGTGCCGCGCTGGAGCCGCTTTACACCTGTCGTTGCGGACGTTGCATCGCGCTACAGTGTTTAGGTTTGCAAATTATTTTGGTCTCCCGGTCCGAATGCCGACTGATGCACCCAGACGAGGCGAAGCCGCCTGGAAATAAGCGCAAGCGAAGCAGCCCGCGCCGGCTGCCAACGAAGTCTATTCAGAAAAAATTATGCGCTTTGTTGTTGTCGGACGACTGATGAAGTCTAGGAATTGTGATGACCGTTGTACAGTCCGTATTTACCCTTGAAATCTTGATTTCTCTGACGACGCTCTTTACAGGGCCAAATTCCTTATCATTCTGTGATGTGTGGATATTGAAAACCTGATTTGGCCACGCTGTAGTAGTGGAGGGCACGTATCCAAGTTGATATTAGTCATCAGACGTCGTATGTGAAAAAACGATCAATGTCCGCGAGCTGGAATTTGATTTCAGTTGTCTTGGATGCCCATTGCCAGCGGCCCGCCGGTCAGGCTTCGAGCCAACGTTGGCTGGGCGTGCGGATTGCGCCATTGCCGAGCGGCGGGAGATGTCGAACAGTGGGAGGAACTTGGACGGGTGCCTTTTTTATTTCGGACAGGGGGCGGGGAAACTAATAAGCCGAATAATTTCGACGCCGTTTTTTTTGACTAGCGAGGTGATGTAGGGGTCGTCATATTCTCAAACGTGACTACCATACCTGCAGTGACAACTACAGAGGTCACTGTGGGAGTGTCAGTGGCTGCGAATGGCTGGCTGCGCGGGGGAATGGATTCAACGTAGAGAAAGTCGAGCAGGCAAATAGACAATAGCTAGGAAATTCCTGTCCCGGATCACTATTGGGTAGCAGTCTCGTGAGAGACCAGTTTCTGCAACATGAGAGCCTTCGTCCGAAAGGCGGTCTAAAACTCAGCGCTTATATCAACGGCAAAGGTTTACACCACATTGAGTAACGCAATAGCAGTTTCTTGTAGATCACTCAGAACCCGTTGGATTGCCTTTTCAGCAGACTCTTTTCCAATTGGCATGTTGGTACTCAGTGCCGCCACCACTTCCCCGTGTCGATTCTTCACTGGAACCGCTAGTCCTCGAACGCCCGACTGGAGTTGTTGTTCGACAATAGCGTACCCGTTTGCCCTCGCGGTCTGCATCGCCTCCAGTACTCGTGCTTTGCTTGTCAGGGTGTGCGGGGTGAATGGATGGAGATCGGATGCATCGAGCCATCGGCGCATTGCTTCCTGGTCGGTCCAATGCGCGAGCAGGGCAATGCCTGCAGAGGTGAGGGGAGCTGGAACCCTCGCGCCCAAAACGAAGCCGGTAGTCATTACGCGTGAGGCACTATTTCGGGCAATAAATACCAGCTCCCATTCGTCAAGCACGCTCACGTAGACGGATTCGTTGATGCGGGCGCTGAGTTGCTGAAGATACGGTTGAACGAGTTTAGGCAGGCGTGCGGAATCAAAATACGACCAACCGACCCGTAGCACGCGCGGAGTGAGTCCGAATTGCTTGCCATCGCCCGTAACGTAGCCGAGATGTTGAAGGGTGAGCAAATACCGGCGCGCTGCTGTTCGCGTCAAGCCAGTGCGCGCGCCGGCTTCGGATGGGGTCATGCGAGCGTGTTCGCTATCGAACGCCTCCAGGATGGCGAGTCCCTTTTCTAATCCGGCGATCCAGTCACGTTTGTCGAGTGGAGGACGATCCATGGTACATGCCCTAATGGTAATGGTTGACCGACGACTTCCCGAATAGCGCTAATACCGGTTGGGAAGCTGGGGCATCGCTTTCGAATTAGCTATCTGTCGGTGCGAACAAAGAATCGCACGACTACGTTGCGCTCTGTGAGACATCGATCCGGCTCCACTCGGCTCGCGCGGCGGAGCGGGATAGACGCAGGACTGAAACGCGAAGTCTATCAAGCTAATTCGCGGCCTTGCAACTTACGCGGCGGCTGGCTCAATACGCTGTCCGGCGGCGTCCGATCGGCGATTCGTCCCATTTTCCCGGTCAGGATAAACCCGAAAAAAGATCGATGATCGAACAGGTCGATGCGATTATCGCGCAAATTTATGGCACAAAGCGTTGCGTGGGGAGGGATGCTTCACTAAGCTTCACGCACACTCGGGGCGACCTACGTTCAGATCTACAACCATAATCAATCGAGACACGCTATGACATTCGCAGTTAACTCGTCCAACTCAAAGTCGTACGTGGGCGCGGACAAAGATCGTGCACGCAAGGCTGCGATCGGTAGCTTTGTGGGAGCGGTCGTAGACTGGTACGACTTCCTTTTATACGGAATAGTCGCGGCCCTGATTTTCAATACGGAATTTTTTCAGAAGGTAAGTCCGGCCATGGGAACGCTGGCCGCATTCGCGACCTTTGGCGTGGGCTTTCTGTTTCGCCCGCTTGGAGGGTTTGTGTTCGGTCACTATGGTGACCGGCTGGGCAGAAAGCGCATGCTGGTTTTGACCGTGATAATGATGGGGCTATCCACTGCCGCGATCGGCTTTCTTCCGACATTCGCATCGATCGGCTGGTGGGCGCCAGTACTGCTCGTATTGCTGCGCGCTATTCAGGGCTTCGCAGTGGGTGGAGAGTGGGGCGGTGCTGCACTGATGGCAGTCGAAAGCGCGCCGGAAAAGAAGAAGGCTTTCTATAGCAGCGGCGTGCAGGTGGGCTACGGTGTCGGACTCGTTCTTGCGACCGGCATAGTCTCGATTCTCACGTCGACGTTGGACAACGATGCGTTCAGGTCATGGGGCTGGCGCGTTCCGTTTGTATTCAGTGTCGTGCTGGTGCTGATTGGCCTGTGGGTTCGATCGAGCATGGACGAATCGAGGGAGTTCGTCGAGAAAGTCGAGAAGGCTCAAAAGCGTGCGCGTCTGCCGATATTCGAGGCACTGCGTCAGAATCCGAAGGCTTTCCTGTTGATTATCGCTTTGCGGCTCGCCGAACTTTTTACGATGTACATCGTCACGGCGTTCGCGTTGAGTTATTCCACGACCAACCTCGGCATGCCGCGCCAGTTTTTCCTGAATATCGGCTTGCTGGTAGGCGCGGTCAGTATCTTTACTATTCCGCTGTTTGCGATAGCTGCTGACCGCTTTGGTCGCCGTCGCGTTTATATCACCGGGGCGATTATCGGCACGCTCTCCGCGGTGCCATTTTTCCTTGCACTTGAGGCCCGCTCGACATTCTGGATCGTCGTATTCGCCGTGATGCTTGCAAATGTCGCGCATGACATGCTGGTAAGCGTTCAACAACCGATGTTCACGGAACTGTTCGGTACCGAGTTTCGCTATAGCGGCGCGGGCGTGGGATATCAGTTCGCTAGTGTCGTAGGCGGCGGTTTCACACCCTTTATCGCGGTTGCGTTGGTCAATATGGCGGGCGGCTCCTGGCATCCTGTCGCGGCGTATCTCGCGCTTGGCTGCCTGCTTTCGGTGTTGGTTGCGTCGAAGATGAAGACGCGATAGGTGTTGCAGTTACGGCTGCTTTGAGCGGCCTTTTTTTTGCTGTCACGCAACAACACAAGCTGTTTAACCGATGTAGAGGATAGTTGTCCTCTTGTGTGGTTAATTATATGGATCTATCAATTGAAAAAATTGCGAGCGCGTGGCAGTCCGCCTTCCGCAGTACTTGATAAGTAACTTTCTAATTGTCGCTGTAATTACGCTGCAACTTTTGAGCAACAGCGCAAACGCCGAAAGTAAATGTCGCGAATCTCGACATTGAATTGAAGTCACAGTAAGAGGCGGGATTGGTTTGCCGCATTCGGATGAATTGGCGTTCGGGACGAGAGGGGATAGCGTTGATCTACAACTTTGAGTTCGTTCTATTTCGATTCTTACATATATAGCGACGTTTCGAGGGTGGAGAAAGCATGCCGGCCCTGGTCATGCAAGGCACCAGTGCCGACAACTCCGTGCGATTAGAACGACACGACCATCCCTATCATCCCGACAAACTGCCCGGACGTCGAAGAAGGCGTAGTGTTCTGCGAGTCGCCAACAGAAGCGACTGCGGAGACGATATTTCCTGCTCCCTTCGACCCTAGTGTCTCACCCGTTGCATGTTGATATGCCTGGACAGCGTACAGCGTCGTACGTTTGGACAAATGGTACGACTCCCTGAGCGAATATTGCTGATAGCGTGCGGCATCGTTGATGCCGTTGGCCTGCGACGCGAGCACATACGAGAATGCGCCAGCGACGTCGAAAGCCGGTGAAAATTGATAGGCGGCCAGCGCCGCATAGGTGTTGAATACCGCAGTATCGTGAAAAATCGAGCTCGCGTCTGGCGTATAGACAACGTTCGAATAGTTCAGGCCGAGAGTTGCACTACCTATTTTGTAGTTGCCTGCAGCAGACGACAGCCGAACCGACTTCGCTGAAAGATAGCCTGTATTGACCGGTGACGTTGAGAAGCTGCCGGACGAAGTAGCTGCAAACGTACCGGTCGTGGTATCGGCATTATCAATTTGCAAATAGCCCGCCGCAACTGCGAATGGCCCATTGGAATAGCGCAGTGCACCACTGAACGTTTGACCACGCCCCATACTTCCGGCAATGCCGCTGAAGGCATACATCGCGCTGGCCTGGGCACCGCGATAGGACGGTGACGTGTAGACGAACGAATTGTTCGCGCGAATTGTCGTGTCGAGGCCGTCGATATCACCAGCGTGTGCTCCGGTAGCGCCGGTTGTCCAGTTGCTCGATGCGAGTGGCCCGACAAATTGCATGTAGGGCGTGTACTGACGGCCAGCAGTCACCGTACCATAGACGTCATGTTGTAAGCCGACATAGGCCTGCCGATTAAAAATCTGCGTGGACGACGAGAGTGCGCCTGTATTCGGATCGAAGCCGTTTTGCAGATCAAAGACCGCTCTGAGTCCGCCACCGAGATCTTCGGTACCTCGAATTCCCCACTTCGATGCATACAGATTGCCCTGACGCATATACACGTTGGAATGGCCCTTCTGGTTGTTCACATACGCAATGGCGTCGTCAACCATGCCATATAACGTGACGCTGCTCTGCGCGTGCGCTGGACCAATTAACGCCCCAGAAGAAAGGGCGATAACAGAACTGATTATTTTATGAGAGCGTTTTGGCATTTCTCCTCCGTGCTTTAAATCGAGTAGATGAAAAGCCGGCCAGCAATATGCATTGCTATCCCGTCTTAACACGATTAGTAGTGCAGTTGACTGTGTGTTTTTCTGATCGCATTCAATGCGGTCTGAAGCGTAGTTTTGTATGCCTGGTTCTTCAATACCCGCGACGACCCCGATGATCGATCATCGAACGTAAATGTGCGTTTATCGAACGGAGCGCGGGTTAATCCCGATTCGCTGACTTACCTGTTCTGAATGACTTTTTCAGGCGGAAGGGCGGCTGAGGCTCAACAGGCCGCAGCGCGGATCTTCTCCAATCGAGCGAACAACGGTGTTGCGTATGCGCACAGCATGCTCAGAGAAAACCCTATATGCGTGCGAATATCGCGCGGCGGCGTGCGATTATCGTCCGTTTCGAGAGGCCTGTTGCTTGTGTGAGGCCTCTTGTCAACGCTAAGCTGCCGTGTTCGCCGAAACAACACGGTCAGCCATGAAAATAACTGGAACAACTCGCATTTTTTATTGCATCGCTGATCCGGTCGCTCAAGTACGGGCACCTGAACTTTATAACTCCATCTTCTCCCGGCATGGCGTTGACGCCGTGATGGTGCCATTGCAGGTCAAGCCGGAACATCTCGACGAGACGCTTCGTGCGCTATTCGCTTCTCCGTCGGTAGGCGGCGCAGCGTTATCCATTCCTCACAAGGCAGCAGCAGCGGGCATCGTAGGTCGCGCAACGCCTGAAGTAACGATAGCAAACGCAGTAAATGCAATTCGTCGCGGTCCCGACGGCGTGTTGGAGGGCGCACTTTTCGACGGGCTGGGGTTTGCGCTTTCACTCGACAGGCTGGGTCTGGATATTCCCTCCCGCCGGGTCTTGATCATCGGAGCAGGCGGTGCGGCTTCTGCACTTGCGGCGGCGCTTGCTGGGCGCGGGTGCACACAGATCACTCTGTTCGACCCGGACAATTCACGCGCCAACCATCTTGCAGCGATGGTCCGCGCCGCTTATCCGGCATGTCAAATCGAGGCTGTCCAATCGAACGATCCGGCTGGTTTCAATCTGGTCGTCAATGCATCGCCGCTAGGCCTGAAAGCAGACGATCCGTTGCCGGTGCCTGTCGATCGACTCTCCGCCGACACGTTCGTCTACGACATCCTCATGAAGGGGCAGCCAACCCTATTGCTTCGTTCGGTTCGTGAACGCGGACTATCAGGCGAGCCGGGTTATGACATGCTGGTTCAGCAAACCGCTTTGTATCTCGACTATTTTGGTTTTCCGGAACTTGCTCGAGCGAACGTCGAGGAAGAAGCAACGCAACGGCAATTACTTGCGGCGAGCGACGGCGGCAAAGTATGACCAACCGACTCCGCATTGGCGACCGACAATGGAAGATGTGGCTCAAGCGAGATCACGCGTGAACAGACAGCACAAGATTACAGGAGACTTTTAATGAATAAGCCGGGGAATGAAGTGCAAAAGGCAACGACATCGCCAGCCCGTGCAGCAATGGCCAGTTTCGTGGGTGCCGTGATGGACTGGTACGATTTCTATGTCTATGGACTGGTCGCCGCGCTCGTCTTTCCACACCTGTTTTTTCCTGCCAGCAACCCGTCGACCGGGACCTTGCTCACGTTTGCCACCTTCGGCGTAGGTTTCGTCGCTCGTCCGCTCGGGGGTGTCGTGTTCGGGCACTTCGGCGATAAGGTCGGGCGCAAAGCGATGCTCGTGATTACGCTGGCACTGATGGGGCTTGGCACCACGCTGGTCGGCCTGTTGCCTACCTACGAGAGCGTCGGCGTGGCCGCACCTCTGATGCTCGTCGGTCTTCGTTTTGTTCAGGGATTCGCGGTGGGCGGTGAATGGGGTGGCGCGACTTTGATGGCAATCGAAAACTGTCCCGAAGACCGGCGCGGTTTTTTTGGCAGTTTTGTTCAGGTCGGTTCTTTCGTCGGGCTTCTGGTCGCAACGGGCGTGGTCTCGTTGATCAACCTGCTGACGACCGACACGCAGTTCCTTTCCTGGGGCTGGCGCATTCCATTTTTGCTGAGTGTCGTCGTGGTTGGCGCGGGCTATTGGGTGAGGCGTTCCGTCGACGAATCGATGGAGTTCAAGGAAGAAGTGAAATCGGGCGAAAGCGAGCCCATTCCTCTCGTTGCCGCATTTCGTGCGCACCCGTGGTCGTTTCTTGCAATCATCGCAATGCGCCTTGCCGAGCTTGTCAGCTTCTATGGTGTGACGGTTTTTGCCCTTAATTACGGGGTAAAGACGTTTGGTATTTCGCGTGGCGCACTGTTGAACGCGACCATGCTGATCGGCGTTGTAGCGATTTTCCTGATCCCATTGATGGGTGCGCTTTCCGACCGTATCGGGCGACGTCCGGTTTATGTCACCGGCGCGTTGATTGGCGCACTGGGCGCCTTTCCGATGTTCTGGGCACTGGAAAGCGGCAATCTGCTCTTCATCTGCCTCGCGTTTGTGCTGATAGGTAATTTCTGCTGCAACCTCGTGGTCTCGGTTCAGCAACCACTTTTCAGCGAGATGTTCTCGCCGGCATTTCGTTATAGCGGTGCCGGTTTCGCCTATCAACTGGCAAGTGCGGTCGCGGGCGGCTTGACACCGCTAATCTCGGCAGTGCTCGTAATCCAGGACAACGGCGGATATACGTCGGTTGCGGGTTATATGGTGGGAGCTTGCCTCGTGTCTGCCGTCGTCGGCCTGATAGTCGGGCGTCGTCGCGAGGTCGACAGAGACACGCTGCACGCGCATTGACCGCCGTGATATTTATCGGCAAGTAGCTGGGTATTTTGAAAAGGAGAAACTAATGAGCGAATCAGGTGCGCGCAGGACAACGGGTCCGCGCAGAGTTGTGACGGGGCACGACGACAGCGGACGCTCGGTCGTGATTGAAGATCGCCTTTCACCTAACGTGACTTACCGGACCGAAACTGGCGGAATTCTTTCGACATTGGTCTGGGTGACGGATGGCGCGCCGGCCGATATCTCAGGTAGGGAAGACGCGGCCGATCGCAAGATGGGGGTGCCACCGCCTGCAATGGGCACGGCTTTTCGGGTAATCGAATTTCCGCCGTTCGACCCGGCGCTGGAAAACAAGCCGAACGATGAGATACAGCGCGATTGGGGTATGCAAAACTCCGCGCTGCTCGGTCATCCGCCGCGGCATCCCTTTATTCATCGCACGAAGACGATCGACTACATCGTTGTGCTTGAGGGAGAAATCGACATGTTGCTCGACGATGGAGAAGTCCATCTCGAGGCGGGTGATACGTTGATCCAGCGCGGCACGAACCATGCGTGGATCAATCGCGGAACGAAGCCATGTCGTGTCGCGATCATCTTCATCGATTCTAAGGAACCCGAAGAAGTGGCACGGCATCACGCCAACACTTGACGATCGGGCTGTCTCGCGCGAGAGGAGCGCGCGAGGCGGCTGGTTCATCCCGTTGATATCAGATTGCTCAGGTCCATGACGGACGCATCAATTTCTTTGGTACTCAATGCCTTGAATCATTTTCACCAACTCATCGACTCCGGTTATATCCGTTGAGGGGTTACGAAAGTAATTCAGAACCAGGTGAAGCGGTGTCATTGCAACATCGAGTTCGACCAGCGTAGGGAACAGGCAATCCTCACTCCCGCAATCACCATGCTGCGGATGCGCCGCCATGCGCGAAGATCAGAATAGGGCGCTTGCGTTGTGTGCTAAAGGGCGTGAAAAGATCGAACTTCTCTTTCAGCTCAGGCCCGTACGCGATGTCTCGCCTAACTTCAACGCCGTGAGCGGGGATGGCCGGCTGGAGCGGCGCGTAGATCGCAGCTGTTCCGCTCGGGTCGACGTGTCGCCCCATAGACGCGATTCTTGCTGCGATGTCTGGCGGCACTTGCGCAAACGTAGAATTGCTGCAAGCTGCTGAAACAATGCTCGCTACCATTAGAAGATATCTTGGGCGTAGGGCCTTGGTCGGTACTAAATGCACTTGAGTTGTCAATGCCCGATGTTAACCTGTCACGTGCTTACGAAGTCCGACAATGCATTTCAGGCAGTTACTGTACCTCGCTGTTCCACCGTCACCGGGTTTGCGGCGTTCTCGATCAGGGCGATCACGAACAGGAAGGTCGCGGAAACGAGAGTGCCGATCACGCCGCCGATCGCCTTCATATCGGCCATGTTGTTTTGCAGGGCGGTCGCGGTTGCGGCAATGCCGATCGATGCAAGTATGACAATCGTCGAGTGCCCGAGCGAAAACATGAGCCCGACCGTGATCGGGCGTGTGTTCTCTTCCATCATCTTGCGCGTTACGTTGTCGATGGCGGCGATATGATCCGCATCCACCGCATGGCGAAGGCCGAATGAATACGCAAGCAGGCTCGTTCCCATCAGCAATGGATAGCGATGGAACGCAACAAAGGCCCACACCCATACGCCGATGTTGAACAGGGTCAACACGCCGTACAGGCCCGCGATTTTCTTGCGTAATGGGCTTCCGGCTTCGACGAATAACGTCTGGATCAATGCGTTCATTCAGCCTCCCCTTACAGCACGCGTGCCGCGGTGCGCCGCTTGACCATATCGAGCAGTTCGCGATTCATATGCGGCGACGACTCGATTGCCTGAACGCCCTGCGCAATCATACTTTCGAGGGTGTGCGGCCAATCCAGTCCCCACAGCAGTTGTTCCGGTCCGGCCAGCGATAGCAGCGACGGCAAATGATGTGGCGCGGGAAAGCCGGCAAGATCGTAATGCAGCCGCTGAGTTGATCGATGACTGGAATGGGTCCATCGTCCGATTTGACAAGCCGGTTGCCGACAGCATCGAGCCGGTCGGCGAGTGCAGGCAATGCGGCACTTGCGTGTGCGATCACATAGCGAATACGCGGATAGCGTTCAAGCGTGCGTGAGAACAGCAGATTCGCAACGGCGCGTGTCGTGTCAAGCTGGAACTCGAAGATCGGCGCGGCCCACGGTCCGCCTAACTGGGATACGGCGGCAGGTGAGGTTGGATGGATTAAGACGAGCGACCCCAACCCGAACTTGGTTTGATGTTCGACGGCCGGCTTACCGAGGATTTCAAGCTCCGCACAGGCACTTTCGTGAGCGTGGGGCCCCTACGCGCCCGCGCAATAGCGGAAGGCGCACCGTATGTGCAGGATGTCGTAGTGGCTGGTGTCAATCGCGATGACATTGGCGTGCTCGTATTCGCGCAGCATTGCCGAATGCCGCCGACTCGCCGCTGCGGACGCCGACGCTACAGCAACCGATATTCTGACGAGTGACGCGGTCCGCAGTTATTTCGCGGACTGGGTTGCTCAACTCAATCGCACTGCGACCGGCAGCGCGACACGCGTTGGACGCATCAGATTGCTGGACGTACCGCCATCGCTCGATGTTGGCGAGATCACCGACAAAGGCGCTATCAATCAGGCCATCGTCCGGCGTCACCGAGCGACGCTGGTCGATCACATGTACGACGAGTTTTCCGACGACCGGCTTGTGATCCGGGCATGACGAACTCTGGCGCCCGCGCGGCCAGCATGTTGTGGTTTGCGATTGCTGCGTGATCCATGCGAATTCGTCGGTTTGCCACGGTAGCCGACGAAACAGCATCGTTCGCTGTGGAACAGGAAAGCGAAACCACGGCGCGCAAAATTCCGCGAAGACTCGGCGCTGTGTGCCGCCCAGATTCGTGCTCTCCTGCTGACAACGCAAATGAGGAATGCGCGCTGCGGCGACCACAATAGTGTTCGATAACGTTTTCTTATCAAAATCGCGTCTTCATGTTGCTTGATCCAATCGTTTGCGTGGCGTCAAATGATATGCATTCTTCTCCCGATCAAACAAGGACGCCACGCAAAACCACGCTTGCATGAGGGTCGGACTTCAGCGATCTCGCTGCGTCGCCAGACCGTTATCTCGCCGTGTGTGCAGTGTGAAAAGAATGCTATGGATACTTTGGAAAGCATGCGAGTGTTCTCGCGAGTCGTCGCTGAAGGCCATTTCTCGGCCGCAGGTCGACGGATGAATTTGACGACAAGTCAGATTTCACGCGCAATTTCTCATCTGGAAGCGCATCTGCGCACCCGTCTGTTGAACCGGACGACGCGCACGCTCGCGCTGACCGAAGCAGGCGAACGTTATCTCAGTCACTGCCACAGGATTCTCAACGAGATCGATCAGGCGGAAGCGGAAGCGAGCGGCGCACAGATCAACCCGGCGGGCACGCTTAGAGTTCATTCGACATCCGGCTTTGGACAGCATCATGTGGTGCGTTCTCTGCTGCGGTTTCGCCAGCGCTATCCGTCGGTGCGCGTCGATCTGACGTTTTCAGACACCGCGCCGAACCTGCTCGAAGACGGTTATGACTCTGCGTTGCTTCTCGCGCCGAATCTGCCGGACTCCGCGATGATCGCGCATCGACTGGGAAGGGTTGTGGGCGTAGCGTGCGCGTCGCCGGCCTATGTGCAGCAACACGGCGAACCCGCATCTCTGCGCGACCTCAGGCGTCATACGTGCCTGCAACTGACCAACCCGGCGTTCCCCGCCGGCAAGTGGATATTCGACGGCCACGACGGGCCTCAAACGGTGACGCCAGGACCGTCGGCATTCGCGATCAACGACGCCGACGCGCTCGAGTTGGCGATCCGTCAAGGCGCCGGTATAGGCTTGCTGCCGGTGGCATCCGCGCTACCACGTCTGCGGACCGGTGAGCTGGTGCGCGTGCTGCCTGAGTTCGCCATGCAGGCGCTCAACGTCTATGCGGTCTATCCGTCGGGTCGGTATGTCGACGCCAAGATCCGCGCATGGATCGACTTCCTGCGCGAAGACATGCCGCCGGTATTCGACGCCGACGTCGCGGCGCTCGGCGCCTTCCCGGTTCTGCTGGAGGCAGCATGAAATTGAGTTCTTTGCCTTGATCTGGGATAAGAAATTCTTATCGAAAACGCCGGTTCCCATATATTGATCAGCTGACGCATGACGTGTCTAATGGTGCATCCGCTTAACAACGCGGAATCGATCACTTAGGAGCATGAAGGCGCTCCCGCGCCGCATTAAGAGCAGCGCCGTCTGAACAGTCACCCAGGCATTGTCGAAAGAGCGGACACGGTTTCGAACCGTTTCGTCCGAGGAGATCCTGCGCGCTTTGCAGACCGGTTTCGACGAATCGTGACGCGGCTCCTGTCGCATTTTGAATTGAATAAGAGGTCGAATGAAATCCTTAATCCGGCAAAAGAGATTGCACGCCGCCATGGCCTGTGCAATCAGCCTGAGCTTCCTTGTAGCGGGATGCGGCAAGACCGCCCCGGTGGCGTCGAACACGATGGTCGTCGGCACTTACACGGTGACGACGCAGCCCATCGAACTGACAAACGAAGTGCCGGGCCGCACCAATGCATGGCGGATTGCCGAAGTCCGGCCCCAGGTGTCCGGCGTGATCCAGAAGCGCCTGTTCGACGAAGGGACGACCGTGAAACTCGGTCAACCGCTGTACCAGATCGATCCGCGTCCGTTCCAGGCTACTTACGACAAGGCCCAGGCGAGTCTTGTCAGCACGCGTTTGCTGGCTGAGCGCGATAGCAAGCTGCTGCTCGAAAACGCCGTTAGCAAGCAGCAGAACGACGATGCGCAAGCTGCCTATCAGCAGGCCGCCGCCGATGTCGAAACCGCGAAGATCAATCTCGAATACACCCGCGTGCTGTCGCCGCTGACGGGCTTTATCGGCCGCTCTTCCGTGACGGAAGGTGCGCTCGTGCAGAACGGTCAGGCGACAGCGCTCGCAACAGTCCAGCAGATCGACCCGATCTACGTGGACGTCACCGAATCGTCCGACGCGCTATTGCGGCTTCGCAAGGAACTGGCCGAGGGGCATCTCGCTTCCACGGGCAAGGATCAGGCAGCGGTGCAACTCGTGATGGACGACGGTTCGGTCTACAAGCGCACGGGTAGCCTCGCGTTCTCCGAAGTGAGCGTCGATCAGGGCACGAGTTCGGTTACGTTGCGCGCGATCTTCCCGAACCCGGATCACGAACTGCTGCCGGGCATGTACGTGCGCGCACGACTCGACGAAGGTGTCGATCAGAACGCGATTCTCGTGCCGGAGCAGGCAGTGCAGCGCGATACGACGGGCGCCGCCTACGTGTGGCGAGTCGACGCACAGAGCAAGGTGCAGATGCAGCGCATCGGCGTGGATCGCGTCGTGGGCAATACGTGGCTCGTGACTTCGGGCCTGAAGCCTGGCGACAAGCTCGTCGCGGAAGGCACGCAACTGATGCAGCAGGATATGTCGGTGGCGACCCAGCCTGCGGATACGGTGCATATCGATCTCGGCAATAGCGGTGTCGAACCAGCAAAGGCAGGCGCGAATACTGCGTCCGTCGCATCGCCCGCGAGCGCCGTTCAAGTGGCCAACGCAAGGGGCTAACACCATGTCCAGATTCTTTGTTCACCGGCCCATTCTTGCCTGGGTTATCGCGATCGTCATCATTCTGGCGGGCGTGCTTTCCATCAAGGCCCTTCCAGTCAACCAGTATCCGAACATTGCCGCGCCCGCGGTGATCATTACTGTCACGTATCCGGGCGCGTCTGCAGAGACCGTGCAGGACACTGTGGTGCAGGTGATCGAGCAGCAACTCAACGGTCTCGACGGACTGCGCTACATCTATTCGAACAGCAACTCGGACGGCAGCATGTCCATCATTGCGACGTTCGATCAGGGCACCAATCCGAACATCGCGCAGGTTCAGGTGCAGAACAAGCTGTCGCTCGCGCAGCCGCTGTTGCCGCAGGAAGTGCAGGAGCAGGGGATTCGCGTCGCGAAGTACCAGGTCAACTTCATGATGGTGGCGTCGCTCGTGTCGGAAGACGGCAAGATGTCGAGCGCCGATCTGGGCAACTTCCTCGCGTCGAATCTGCAGGACCCGATTCTGCGGACCAAGGGCGTGGGTGACTACGTGTTGCTCGGCGCGCAATACGCGATGCGAATCTGGCTGAATCCGGCCGCATTGGATAAATACGCGCTGACGCCGCTCGACGTGACGTCCGCGATCAGTGCGCAGAACGTCCAGGTGTCGGCCGGTTCGCTCGGCGGACTGCCGACGCAAACGGGCGTGCAACTCAACGCGACCATTGTCGGCAAGAGCCGTCTGAAGACCGCTGAAGAGTTCAGGAACATTCTGCTGAAAACCAATAGCGATGGCTCGCTCGTGCATTTGCGCGATGTCGCCACCGTGGGCCTGGGTGCGGAAAGCTATTCGATCTCCAGCAAATACAACGGCAAGCCGTCGGCGGGGATTGCACTGCGTCTTTCGACAGGTGCGAACGTGCTCGATACGGTTGCGCGTGTACGTGCGTTGCTCAAGGAAAAGGCCGCGATCCTGCCGCCGGGCGTCAAGGCGATCGTGCCTTATGACACGTCGCCGGTCGTATCAGAGTCGATTAAGGAAGTCGTGAAGACGCTGCTCGAAGGCATCGTGCTGGTGTTCCTCGTGATGTACCTGTTCATGCAGAACCTGCGCGCAACGCTGATTCCGACACTCGCAGTGCCGGTGGTGCTACTCGGCACGTTCGGCGTGCTGGCGGCGTTCGGTTACACGATCAATACGCTGACGATGTTCGGCATGGTGCTCGCGATCGGCTTGCTGGTGGACGACGCCATCGTGGTCGTCGAGAACGTCGAACGGGTAATGACCGAGGAGCACTTGTCGCCGAAAGACGCGACCATCAAGTCGATGGGACAGATCCAGGGCGCGCTGGTCGGGATCGCGACGGTGCTGTCCGCCGTGTTCGTGCCGATGGCATTTTTCAGCGGCTCGACCGGTGTGATCTACCGACAGTTCTCAGTGACGATCGTCTCCGCGATGGTGTTGTCGGTGATCGTTGCACTCGTGTTCACGCCGGCACTGTGCGCGACGATTCTCAAGGTACCCGAGCACGGACATAGTGAAAAACGCGGTTTCTTCGGCTGGTTCAACCGGCGCTTTGACAGCTTCACCAACCGCTTCGAAAAAGCGGTGGTGGGGATTCTGAAAAAGAAGCCGCGCTATATGTTCGCGTGGCTGATCATGGTCGTGGCAGTGGCCGCCCTGTTTCCGAAAGTGCCGACGGCGTTTCTGCCGAACGAAGATCAGGGGCAGTTGCTTGTGCAGGTGCAAATGCCGCCGAACGCAACCGCCGAGCGTACCGAGCAGGTATTGACGGAAGTGCGCGAGTATCTGTTGACGAAGGAATCCGGTGCGGTAGCTTCCGTGTTTACCGTGAACGGCTTCAACTTTGCGGGTCGCGGACAGAGTTCGGCAATGGCCTTCGTCGCGTTGAAACCGTCCAGCCAGCGTACGGGTAAAGATCCGAGCGTGTTTGGTGTGGCCTCACGTGCGGGAAGTTTCTTCAAGACCATCAAGGACGGTACCGTGTTGCCGATCGTGCCGCCGGCGATCATGGAGATGGGTAACTCTGAAGGCTTCGACATGTATTTGCAGGACTCGCAATCGCGTGGTCACGAAGCGCTGATGGCGGCATTCGGCAAGTTCATGGCACAGGCG
Organism: Paraburkholderia sp. GAS333; assembly: GCF_050435665.1. Lineage (NCBI taxonomy): Bacteria > Pseudomonadati > Pseudomonadota > Betaproteobacteria > Burkholderiales > Burkholderiaceae > Paraburkholderia > Paraburkholderia sp. GAS333. Next base: position 228,707 of record NZ_JBNDKS010000006.1, on the reverse strand, counting down.
AAGAAGGACCCGGTGCTCACGAACGTGCGTCTGAACGGCATGTACGACGAGCCGCAATTCCACTTCAATGTCGACGAACAGAAAGCACAGGCATTGGGCCTGAGTCTCGCGGATATCGACGACACGATGTCGATCGCGTGGGGTTCCGAATATGTGAACGACTTTATCGACCGCGGTCGCGTGAAGAAGGTCTACGTGCAAGGGCAGGCGGGTGCACGCATTGATCCGAACGACTTCGCGAAGTGGTATGTGCGTAACAGCTCAAACCAGATGGTGCCGTTCGACGCGTTTGCGTCGGGTTCATGGGGCTTCGGTTCACCGAACCTCGAACGTTTCAACGGCATTCCCGCAGTCGAAATTCAGGGTCAACCGGCTGAAGGCTATAGCACGGGCCAGGCCACCGCCGAGGTGAAGAAGATCGCGGCCACGCTACCTGGCTACACCCTCGCGCCAGCCGGCCTGTCGTACGAAGAAGCAGCTGCTGGCAGCCAGGCGCCGGCCCTGTACGTGCTGTCGGTGCTGATCGTGTTCCTGTGTCTTGCAGGTCTGTACGAAAGCTGGACGGTGCCGATCTCGGTGCTGATGGTGATACCGCTTGGTGTTCTCGGCGCAGTGTGCGCGACACTTGCGCGCAGCCTGACCAACGACGTGTTCTTCCAGGTGGGCTTGCTGACGACCGTCGGTCTGTCGGCGAAGAACGCGATTCTGATCGTCGAGTTTGCGAAGCAGTTGTACGAGAAAGAAGGGCGGACACTTGTGAATGCAGCGGTGGAAGCAGCGCGGCTGCGCCTGCGCCCGATCATCATGACATCGATGGCATTCATGCTCGGCGTACTGCCGCTCGCGATTGCACGCGGCACGGGTTCGGGTAGCGAAAACTCGGTGGGTACAGGTGTGGTAGGCGGCATGTTGACGGCTACCTTCCTCGCAGTGTTCTTCGTGCCGATGTTCTACGTCGTCATTACCCAGTTGTTCACGAGAGGCAATCCCACGGACGACCCGGAAGCCGGTCAAGTGGAACAACGCGAAACCGAGGGGCATACAGCATGAACACAAGATGCAAGTGTATTTTTGCCGCTGCAGTCAGCCTGTTCATGGTGACCGGTTGCACGCTGATGCCGGATTACAGGCGTCCCGATGCGGCAGTTGCGCAGCAGTTCCCCGACGCGCAGGCGCATCGCGACAACGCCGTGTTGAAGAGCGTCGGTGATCTGCGCTGGCGCGATTTCTATCAGGACCCGGAACTCGATGGGTTGATCCAGATGGCGCTCGCAAACAATCAGGATTTGCGCGTGTCGGTGCTGAACATCGAGAAGGCGCAGGCCGAGTACCGGATTCGTCGCGCTGATCTGTTGCCCACGTTGTCAGCGTCGGCGAGCGATGCGGTCGAACGGTATCCGCAAGACGTGTCGCCGACCGGTTACGCGGAAACGGCGCACGACTACAGCGTGCAGGGCGCGGTTGCGTCGTATGAGTTGGATATTTTTGGCCGTGTGCGCAGCCTGAGTCAGGAAGCGCTGCAAAACTACTTCTCGCTCGAAGCGACACGCAAAGCATTCCAGATCACGTTGATTTCGGAAGTCGCGCAAGGCTGGCTTACCTATCAGGCTGATGCAAACCTGATGAAGTTGAGTGCCGATACGCTGAAGAGTCAGAACGACGCATACCGGATCACGAGCGCGAAGTACAAGTACGGTACGAGCTCGCTGCTCGACGTCACTCAGGCCGAGACATCGGTGCGTACCGCCGAGAGTAATCTCGCTGAATATCAGCGTCAGATGAAGCAGGACGTCAATGCATTGACGCTGCTGGTAGGCAAAGCCGTGCCGACGAATCTGCTCGATGTGCGTGAGATGGATGCGCTCAAACTGAACGACGCGCTGTCGCCCGGCGTGCCGTCAGATCTGCTGACGCGTCGGCCGGATATCGTAGCCGCTGAGGATTCTCTGAAGGCGGCGAATGCCGATATCGGTGCCGCACGTGCAGCGTTTTTTCCGCGCATCGAGCTGACGGCGTCGGGCGGCACGGCAAGTGCTCGCCTGGGCGGTCTGTTCGAACCTGGCAGCGGCGCGTGGAGTTTCGGTCCGAATATCTCCATTCCGATCTTCGACTATGGACGTAATGCGGCGAACCTGAAAGTCTCCAAAGTGCAGCGCGATATCGCAGTCGCGACGTATCAGAAGACCATTCAGACCGCGTTCCGGGAGGTGTCGGATGCGTTGGCCGGACTCGATACCTATCGCAGCCAGGAGACGGCCGGCCGACAGTTGGTCGACGCAAGTGCAAAGGCCTACAAGCTCTCCAGCGATCAATACGCGGACGGTGTCACCGATTATCTCGACGTACTCGTCAACCAGCGTTCGCTGTATAGCGCGCAGCAGAACCTGATCAAGCTCCGGCTTGCACACGCGGGAAATACGTTGTCGCTCTATACCGCGCTCGGTGGTGGATGGAATCAGGCGGATTCGCCTGATACGCCCAATGCACCTGCCACGCAGACAGTCAGTGCCCGATAGCGCGAGGCCGTGTCAGTGAATGCGTCTTGTCGCGCTAGCTATGAATCAATCTTGAGGTCTCAATCATGAAGTCTATTGTTCGTATCGTTGTGCTTACCGCTGCCGTTGCGGCGCCGATGTTGTCGTTTGCTCAGACCACCCCGTCCGTGACGCGTGCGCAAGTGCGTGCTGAAATGAGCCAACTGGAAAAGGCCGGCTACAACCCGAGTACCGCAGGCGCGTTTTATCCGTCGGGACTGCAAGCGGCGGAAGCGCGTGTCGAGACGCAGAACACGCCCGCTCAGGTCGCACATGCGACCGGTTCGAGCGCGGTCGATGGGACCACGACGCAGTAAGCAGTCAGCGGCTCCTGGCGATGGCGGAGCGAGGGCGTGTACGTTATCGCGATACCTCGCCCGCTAGGTGGCGATGGATTGCTGCGCGAGTTCGAGCAGGAGCCGCGTCGTTGCTGAACGGTCGAATGCGCGGGTCGCAATCACCAGTTCGGTGAAGCAGTTCGCCATCGGAATCGGGCGAAACACCGCGCCGTCAATACCGAATCGCTCAAGCGAGCGCGGCACCAGGCCCACGCCTAATCCAGCCGCCGCGAGACTCACGATACTCACGGAATCGCCTGCTTGCAGCATCGTTGCGGGTTCGAAGCCCGCTTCCATGCACAACTGCAATACGCGATGTCCGATCCCGACGCCAGGCGGATCGCCGACGACGATGAAGCGTTCGTTAGCGAGATCGCGCAGCGTCAACTTGTCCGCTTGCGCGGCAGGATGTTCGCGTGACATGACGACGTCTAGCGGTTGCCGCGAGAATGCGGTGAGCTTGATCGATGAAGGCAACGGGCCTGGCGGCGAGCGGAGGAATGCGACATCGATCCGTTCGTCGGCGAGGGCAGTCACCTGTTCTTGCACCGTGATATCGCGAAGGTCGAGCTCCACTTCGGGACGCGCTTCTGAGAATCGATGCAGCAACGCGGGCAATTCCGGTTCCAGCATTGCCGAGTGCGCATACGCGATGCACAGCTTGCCTAGTTCGCCGCGGCTTGCGCGCCGTCCCGCGAGTACGGCCGTCTCTGCTTTGGCGAGCGCCGTTTTTGCGTGTTCCAGAAAAATCGCACCGGCTTCTGTCAGTTCAATACCGCGCCGAACCCGATGAAAGACCTTGAAATCGAGTTGCGCTTCCAGCGTTTTGATCTGCTGCGTGACAGCGGGTTGGGCAATCCCAAGCAATTCTGCCGTGCGGCCGAGGTGTAACTGCTCGGCAGCGGTGACGAAGGTGCGGAATTGACGGAAATCCATGAACGTCCCCAAATTTCGGTCGGCGAATCATATCAAATCCGATGTGACTTAATGCGGGGTCAGGTAACCACAAAGGCGCATTCGCCCGTTGGTTTCATCGGACCAATGTGGCATGAACATGTTGGAGGAGCGTGGCAGGACTGCGGCGGCTAGCCGTCCGTATCCCGTCAATGCAGATTGCCGAAAATTCCTCGCAATGCCACGCGCAACAGTTCGTCCGATGTGGGCTTGCTCATGAAGCTCATGGCAGGGCGCATACGTTTATTCGTATATCAGCGCGCCGAGGATTTCTGGCTTGACGTCCAGTTGACTATCAAACTGCAGCACCAGTGTTCCGAGTAACGTCCACTGGGCGCGCATACCTTTTGCCGCGCACACAGGTGGCTATCTCCCGCTGAACATCGCCGGTTCGTTCCTCGGCCCCTGGCTTTATGGACCGGTGAGCGATCGTTACGGTCGACGGCCGGTGTTCCTTCTCTTCCTGGTGATGCAGGCGGTCGCGGTGCCTGTGTATCTGTCTGTCAGCGGCTCTTGCCGCACCCTGAATACGTTTCGCATCGATCGCTGGCGCGCGGTGATTTACAAACGACATTATAAATGTAATGTCGTTTGTAAAAACAAAATAGTCATATATCTACCGTTTTACGTAGTAAAATTGTCATCAACAAATCACGGATTTCCCCATGGACGCCGACCTTTCCCCTGATGCCGCTCTGGCTGCCGACATCGAGCGCGTAAAGCTCTCGCACCCGAAAACGCGCGAGTTATACCGCGAGGTGTGTGCGCTGCTGTTCTTCCGCTACGGCATCACGCCCACTGCGAACCGGCTGTACCAGCTGGTCCGGCGGGGCAGCATGGGCACGCCGACCCAGGTGCTCGGCGAGTTCTGGACGGAGTTGCGCGAAAAGAGCCGTGTGCGTATCGAACACCCGGACCTGCCGGCTGATCTCGGTGCGGCGGCAGGCGAACTGGTGGCGACCCTCTGGACGCGCGCGACTGCGTCGGCCGCGACCGCGCTGGACGCGCTGCGCGATGAAGTAGAGAGCGCGAGGGCGGACGCGCAGCTATCGGTGACCACAGCCCGCGATGAACTCGGCCGGGTCGAGACCGCGCTCGAGCAGCGCACCGCGGCGCTGCTCGCCGCCCAGGTCGAAGTACGGGAACTGGAGAAGGCGCAGGCCGAAGGCCACGCTCAACGTCAGGCGCTCGAGGCCGAACTGGAACGCAGCCGCGCGGCACTCACCGCACGCGATCGCGAACTGGTTGAGGTGAGGGAAGGTTTTTCGCGCGATCTCGACAAGCTGCGCGAAGCGGCGGAGCGTGCTGAGGAACGGTTGCGCGCATCGGAAAAGCGTGCGCTGCTGGAGATCGATCGTGAGCGCAGCGCTGCGGCGAAACTGCAGAAAGAACTCGATGAGACGACGCGTCGCGTGGAGCAGAAAGAGGCCGATCATCGTCGTGCGTCGGAAATCATGCAGACGCAACTGGGCGAAACACGTCACCAGGCAGGTGTACTGCAGGGGCGGCTCGATGCTGTTCAGGCAGAGAACACGCGGTTGCAGTCAGAGATCATCGCCCTGCGGGAAAAGCAGGCGAGTGCGCGCGAAATCAGTGAACGGGCGGCCCCTGCAGCGGACCGTCGAACGCCGCGTGCGACGCGTCCGGCGCGCAGTGTGCCGGCCAAACCGCTCACGCGTCGCAGAAAGACGATATAGGACGGAAAGAACTGATCTATGCGGAGAGGCCCGATGCGGCAATCCGCAGACTTTGGAGATCGGCTCGACCCCAAGGGTATCGCCATGCTGATCGATGGAGGCCTTCAGGATTTCAGGGGTTGGTCGAGCTCCGCCTGGGCGAAAAAACCACTCACGAGTTTCGGAGTCTTCTGAAACAGCCCAGCACCGAGCTTGCCAGGCGCGCAGCACATCTTTGCGCGCAGTTTCACGGTGCGCGCGGCTACCTGTCCGAATCCGAATCAGCACGGCTCTATCGCGATGCCACCGCTGGTACCATCGCGGCCGGCGCGAGCGAACTCGTCCGCGAAATCATCTTCGACAGTGTCGACCCGGAAGCGCTGCTCGACCAGGCGCGCTGATCACGCTGTCTTTTGTTGCAATCCCTCAAAGCAATTTTTCTTTTCTTCCGCACGGAGCATGCAATGTGGTTGATTCAAGTGGCTGTCGTCATTCTGGTCTGCAATGGCTGCGGTGCGATTGCCGTGCGTCTGGGGCAATGCAAGGTCATCGGCGAGATTACCGGTGGTATTTTGCTCGGGCCGCTCGCTCTGGGTGCCGTTACGCCGTCGCTCTATAACGAACTTTTCTCGCCGGGCGCGACTTCGGCAATCGGCCAGTTCGGAGAGGTCGGCCTTGTTCTGCTGATGTTCGAAATCGGCCTCGATGTGCGTTTGCCGCAGCAACGCGCGCTGTTCGGCCCGGTGCTGATTGCGTTGGCGGGTATGTTGCTGCCGTTCGGCGGCGGCGTCGCGATTGGCTGGTTTGCGCACGATACGCTCGCGCCGCAGCAGGCGTTCTGGCCGTTCGTGCTGTTTTGCGGCGTGGCGTTGTCGGTGTCGGCGGTGCCGGTGATGGCGCGCATCGTCGCCGATCTGAATCTCACGCGGCACCCGGCGGCCTCGTCGGCGCTTTCGGCGGCAATGGTCGGCGATCTGCTCGGCTGGTGTGTGCTTTCGCTGATTATCTGTTTGTCGCGCCACGACGCGGGATGGCGCACGCTGGGTGTGAACCTCGCGGCGCTCGCGGTGTATGTGGCGGTGCTCGTGATCGCGTCGAAGTGGTTCCTGCGACGCGCGGTCGAACGCTCGCTGGCGCAAGGCTGGTCGCGCGACACGGTGGTGATTCTGGCCGCCTTCGTGCTGATCTCTGGATGGCTCACGTCGCGCTTCGGCTTTCATAGCGCGTTCGGCGCACTGCTACCGGGCATGCTGCTGCGTCAGGTGCCCGGATTGCGCGAGCATTTCAACCGTCTGCTGGGCGGTTTTCTGCATAGCATCCTGATGCCGATTTTCTTCGCGTATGCGGGGCTGAATCTGCAGATGTTCGATGTTACTGTGCATGCGCAGTGGTTCTGGCTGCTGGCGTTTATCGCTGTCGGATTTTCGGGGAAGTATGTGGGCGTGTTCGTCGGATCGCGCGCGGTTGGACACGCGCGTGGCGACGCGACGGTAATCGCCACGCTGATGAATGCACGCGGTTTGATGGAACTGATTTTCCTGTCGATCGGATTGCAATTGCGGATATTGCCGCCGAACGTCTACACGATGCTCGTGATTTTCGCGTTGTTCACCACCGGGGTCACGGCGCCGCTGTTGCGCCGTTCTATGCGTCCGACGACGGCGGTCGCGACGGAGTCGATCTAGTACGGAGCGATGGGCGGAACGTCTTGGCGTTTCGTCCATTTTTGTTTATACGGATGCCAGGAATACCAGACAGTCGTCGGGCTAGACTCCGGCGAACGAGCGGATAGATACGGCAATGCCGTCTTCCATATAAGCCGTTCTTTCGCGACATGAATAATCATGTAATCACGGCGACGTTTTTCCGCGTTCGTTCGCGCGTCCATTTGCCATCTCCTCCGACGATATAGCCTCGAATTGCTACCACACGATGTCCCGCCGACGCGTCGATTGAGCGGCTTGCGCATCGATGCGCAAGCATTTACACTGCGGCCCAGACAAGCGGCTCACAGCTTCTTGCGTAAGCGTTAACGTGAACCAACGCACATCACTGCATCACCTGCAAGGGGTTGGTGCGAGTGCGACTGGTTCATTGAATGAAATCGAACGCTGCTTCTCTCGCGTCTTCGCGACGTACCGCTTTCCTGTTCTCCGTTGGCATCGTTCTGATAGCGGCTAACCTTCGGGCGCCTATAACAAGTCTCGGCCCTGTACTCGGCGACGTACAGCGCGAGCTTGGGTTGAACGACGCCGCCGGCGGCTTGTTGAGCGCACTTCCCCTTGCCGTCTTTGCGATCGTATCGCTCGTTGCGCCAGCTTCTGGCAGAAAGCTCGGAGCAGAGCGGGCACTGGGTGCCGCATTGGTCGCGATCCTGACGGGCACGTTGTTCCGGTCGCTTGCCATTCACTCTGCCGTTTGGGTCGGCACTCTGGTTATCAGCGCGGGTATTGCGGTAGCCAATGTCTTGTTACCGGGCCTGGTGAAACGCCGATCTCCGAAGCACGCTGCATCGCTCATCGGGATCTATGCGGCGGCAATGGCCTTATTTGCCGGACTAGGCGCCGGACTCGCGGTGCCGATTGCGCACATCCCCGGTTCAAGTTGGCGTGTGTCGCTTGGTGTGTGGTCCGTGTGCGCGGCGATCGCGCTGCTGGCGTGGCTTCCGCAGATGCGTAGCAGCCGTCATGAAGCTCGTTCCCCCGCGTCCGCCGCACTGGCGACGAACAGGTCGCCGTGGACGCAGGCGATCGGCTGGCAAGTATCCGCGTTTTTCGCATTTCAGTCGATCGTGTTCTATTCCATCGTGAGTTGGTATGCGACGATTGCCGCGTCGCGAGGAGTCTCCCCGGCATCGGCCGGTGTGGATCTGCTGCTTTTTCAGATTGTCGCGATAGCGACCAACCTGGGCGCCGCGCCGATCATCAAGCGAGCGAAAGACCAGCGGTTCATCGGCGCGGGATGCGGACTTCTTTACCTCGCGGGATCTGTCGGCATGATGCTGGATTTGCCGTTCTCGACTCTATGGTTGCTGGTGGCAGGTCTGGGTGCGGGCCTTTCGTTGACGACGAGTCTTTCGCTCTTCGCGCTCCGCTCTGCGAGCCACGAGCAGGCGGCCGAACTTTCGGGTATGGCGCAGTTCGTCGGATATGGCGGTGGTGCGCTAGGTCCGATTGTTTTTGGCGTGCTCCATGAGATGACCTCGAACTGGACCTATTCGCTCGCGATTCTGGTTGCAGCTAGCATGCTTGTTACGCTGTTTGCCTATCAGGCGGGTAGGGACCGGACGATGGTTTAAGCGTGAAGAGTGGTGGTTCAATCGCCTACGGCGCTTCCATGACAACGATCTCGAAGTCCGAGGCGAAGTGTGTCAAAGTAACCACTCATACTCGCGAGCGTCCCTAAATGACCACGTTACCAATTGCCCAGCGGTGGTTTGAACTCCAACGCGTCAGCGATGACATCACCCTGCTTTGGGAACCCCACGTCGTGCCGCTGATGCGCTGCAATATCTGGCATGTGCGCGGCCGCGACCGAGACCTGATGATCGACACGGGGATGGGTATCGGCAGCCTGCGCGATGCGGCCAGGCACCTGTTGCAGAAGGACGTCACCGCCGTTGCGACGCACACGCACTCGGATCACGTCGGCGGACATTACGAGTTCGAACACACACTGGTTCACGAGTTGGAGGCAGATAACCTGCGCTCGCCGCGCGAGCGTGGCACCCTACTGGCGTCGGTGTTGGGCGACAAGGCAATTCGCAGGTATCGCGAAGCAGGGTATTCGATCGACGGTGATCTGATTACGGCACTTCCCGACGCTGATTACTCGATGTCTGACTATCGCGTGCGGGCCGCGACGGTGACGGAAATCGTCAAGGAAGGGACCGTCGTCGATCTCGGGAACCGGAGTTTTGAAGTCCTGCATCTGCCCGGCCATTCACCGGGCAGCATTGGCCTGTGGGAAGCGGCTTCCGGCACTCTGTTCTCCGGCGATGCGATCTACGATGGCCCGCTACTGGACGAGATAGGCGGCGCTGATATTCCGACTTATGTGCGAACGATGAAGCGCTTGCGTGAACTACCCGTGCAAGTGGTTCACGCGGGGCACGATGGAAGCTTCGGGCGCGAAAGACTGATCGAGTTGGTCGATGCCTATCTGGCTAAACGCACCTGATCGCTGGCTGGCTCGGCGGTTGGGTGATCTGGCTGCTGGAGTCCGGTCACTCGACTTGGGACTGGTAAAACGGATAGTCAGTGTAACCCTTGGCAACCGTGCCATTCACACCGTATAAGGTGGCTCGATCCGCGTCAGCGATGGGCCAGTCGTGCTTCATCCGCTCGACCAGATCCGGGTTCGAAATGAACGGCCGTCCGAACGCGATCAGGTCGAGTTCGCCGCGAGCGAGGGCCGCCTCGGCGGTGGCGCGGGTGAACCCACCTGCCGCCATCAACGTGCCCTGATACGCCTCGCGGAATCGGGCAGCGAAGCCATCAGGGATCGACTCCGCGCCGATGGTCAACTGATCGCTCAAATGAACATAGGAGAGACGCATTTCATTCAGCACATCAGCCGCGTACAACCACGTTTGTGCTTCATCCTCGTAAGGCCGCATGTCGAACAGGCGGCCAAAGGGTGATAGCCGCACAGCAACCCGCGTATTGCCGATCTCATAGGCGAGTGCATCGAGCGTTTCCCGCATAAACCGCAGACGGTTCTCGATTGACCCGCCGTAGATATCGGTACGCGTGTTCAGCGCCCCATTCAGAAACTGTTCGAACAGGTAGCCGTTTGCACCATGCAGTTCGACGCCATCGAAACCGGCATCAATTGCCCTGCGCGCGGCCTGTACAAAGTCGACGGTGATTCGCTTAACTTCCTTTTCGCTTAACGCTCTAGGATGACTTGCCTGAATGGGTCCGGCTTGACCAGGTGCGATCCACGCAAAAGCGTTCGACTTCTCGGCCAGTTGCGAAACCGAGGACACGGGTGCTAATCCGTCGGGCTGGATGGATACGTGCGACATACGTCCTACGTGCCACAATTGGGCGAAAATTTTCCCGCCTTTTGCGTGCACTGCATCTGTGACTTGACGCCAGGCGTCGGTCTGTTCATCCATATAAAGCCCCGGATTGAACAGATATCCGCAGCCTTCGCGCGAAATGGGCACACCCTCACTGACAATCAGGCCTGCGGTCGCCCTTTGCGAGTAGTAGAGAACAGTGTGCTCATCGGGGATGTCATTGAGTGCTCGCGCGCGCGTCATGGGAGCCATGACTACGCGATTCGAAAGCGGCGTACCGGCCAGATCATAGGGTTCAAATAACATGTTCGTTGAAGTCCGAAAAAGAGTTGAAGAATGCGGGTGCGGCCAGGGTACTCAACTGGGCAGGATCAGACCGTTTCCCGGGTCGCCGCCACCGCCGTTGGACTCCGGCCAGACGACGTCGAGGCGGGTACGGCTGATAAGCCAATGATCGTCGACGAGTCGATATTCGTCGGCGTAAAGGCCAAGCAACAGAAACGGACTTTCTGATGCAGGCCGTGTCGTCACCAGGTCGATCAGGTAGCAACGTCCCTCAGCGCGATCCTCGTCAAGGAGTTCGATCCATTGGTTGGCGATCGCATGCAGAAATGGGTAGCGCCCACGGTTTTGAGTATCGAAAGCTGCGAAGGCTTGGGAGAGCCCCTCACGGATCGCATCCCGTCCACGCCACACGCCGCGATCGACTTCGCAGATCGCGTCCGTGGTGAATAGCTGGGCCAGTGCATCCATCCGGTTCGCGTCCAGGTAGTGGCAATAGCGCTTGCGGACGTTCTTGATGGCTTCAATCGCGAGTAACTTCGAGATGTCGGTAGACACAGATTCCTCGGTCGGAAATAGGTGTTGCCAGCTTAACCCCGCGCATTTACTCGATAAATCCCTCAAAAATCCATTCACTTGATCCTGCCAGGATAAAGTAAAGCATTTCTCGGGATACCTATGGCTTATCAGCGATTCGATGGAATTACCGAATTCGTACTGGCGGCGCAGCTTCAAAGCTTTACGGCTGCGGCATTGCAACTCGGTGTCACCAGTTCCGCAGTCGGCAAGGGAGTGTCCCGGCTCGAGCGTCGTCTCGGTGTAAAGCTTCTTCATCGAACTACGCGCCGGCTCTCCTTGACCAGCGAAGGAGAGATCTATCTGACCAGTTGCTTGCGTGTGATCGGGGATCTGGACGACACCGAGGATTGCCTCTCCACGGGACAACCTGAGCCGCGGGGGCAACTACGAATCGAATTGCCCGGCGCGTTCGGGCGCACGCATATCGCACCGGCGTTGATAGCGCTGGCGAGACAGTACCCGCAACTAGACCTGACGATTACTTTTGGTGACCGCACGGTCGACATGATTAGCGAAGGTATTGATCTTGCGGTACGTATCGGCGATCTGAAGGATGATCCAGAACTCGTTGCCCGACCGCTCGGTGAACAGCATCTGGTCATTTGCGCCTCGCCTGACTATTTGCGAAAGCGCGGTCAGGTGGCCGGCAAGGCGGCCCTGCTTGAGCATGACTGCATCATTGGATGGCGCAGGGGCATACGTGCTACCTGGTTACTCTCCGGCCCGGAAGGCTCGGTCGACGAGCAGGAAATTCACGTTCGTCACGAACTGGGCGACGGAGAGATGATGGTGCGAGGTGTCCTTGAGGGCTGCGGCTTGTCCCAGTTGCCGACCTGGCTGGTGCATGAGCATTTGAAGTCGGGCGATCTGGTGACGGTTCTGGATGAGTTCTCGGGGGTGAAGATGCCCATCCACGTTATCTGGCCTCGAACTCGCTATGTCCAGCCGAAGGTGCGTGTCGTCAGCGACGCTTTGCTGGCATTGGCGGAAGGAAGCCCAGAGGTTTTCGCGTGCGGTCCGGCCTGATTTTTTTGCGCTCGGGCGGCTATGTGCTATTGACGGAAGTCGGATCCGCGTCGACCTGCGAGCAGACTGATCGCGACGATGCACGCACCAACTGTTGTTTTATCCGTCATGTATCGAGCGCCGCTATTTACCAGGACAAAGGCTTGAACATTCACTACAACGTTCGACGCCATCACACTCTTTATTGAAAGCAATTGGAAAGGTCGATGACCCGTCCTGAGGTAACTGCGCACATAGCGTCACGCTCGACCTATGTCTGACTCTCTGCTCACCTCACTGCAATCTGGCACCCAACCCATCTAATTTAGTTATCAGCACTCTCGCATCAAACCGCCGCGAAGACTGCTTCCCATCTGCTGAAGAAATAACTCGAAGTCGTCGCGGCCGGGGCTCCTCGCGAATTTCCAGCGCTCCAGATACATAGACGGAAAAGAGCGGAAGCACGATGTGATCTGCATAGCCTGTGGTTAACCCGATGTTCTTCACCGGGCCGCGCTTCGCTAACGTGCGTACCAGGCGGTGGCTCGACATATCTTCTTCTACGCAGTTTGTCCGGGCCATTTTCGCGCAAACGGCAAGACGCCGGGTTCCAGCAGAAGCTCCGGTCGACGCGCATCAGACCGTTCGATGTGCAGGCATAAGCCATGCTGAATTCACCGGCTATCCCGCCACGTACTCGCCCACGCCATTCGCGCGATCAACGGCAAACTGCCCCAAAGCATCAAGCTGCACCTTCACCGTATTCACCGTATTGAGAGGAAAAAAATGCGTCTGGGTTGGTACTCTGATCTCACGCCTGTCGAGCGGCGCACCTACTGGGCGTGTTTCGCCGGGCTTGGCCTCGATTCGATGGATGCCACCATCTTCTCGCTAGTGATTCCGGCCCTGATCGCGACGCTCGGACTGACTCATCCGCAAGTGGGTTATCTGGCGACGGCGGCGCTGCTGGGGGTGGCTATCGGAGGATGGGGCGCGGGCATTCTCGCCGACAGAATCGGACGCGTCCGCGTGTTGCAGTTCACGATCCTGTGGGTGGGCGTCTTCACGGTCGCCGCAGCTTTCGCCAATTCGTTTCCCGTGCTGTTCGGCATCCGCGTAATGCAAGGTCTGGGTTACGGTGGCGAAGCGGCCGTGGGCGGCGTGCTCATCAGCGAGGTTATCCGGCCTGCGCTGCGTGGCCGGGTCGCCGCATCTGTCCAGAGTGGCTATGCACTCGGCTATGCGCTGTCGGTTGCGCTATTGCCGGTCATTGCCTCGCTATTCCCCGAGCAGATCGGCTGGCGCGTATTTTTCGCGATCGGCATCTTGCCGGCGGGCCTGATTCTGTTTATCCGCCGACTGGTGCCGGAGTCGGGCGCCTACGCCGACGCGAAGGCGGCACGCGACAACGGCGTCACGCCGACGCCGTTCTGGGAGATCTTCGCGCGTGCTCACCTGCGTCGCACGTTGGCCGCAGTGATCATGGCGACGGGAATCTACGGCGGCGCGTATGTGATGATCACCTGGCTGCCGACCTATTTGCGCACCGCATTGCACCTGTCGGTTGCGACGAGCGCGGGCTATCTCGCGTTCAATATCGTCGGCTCTCTCGTCGGGCCGTTCTTCTACGGATGGATGTCGGACCGCGTGGGTCGGCGGCCGGCGTTCATGACTTTCCTGGTGCTGCAGGCGGCCAACGTCGCCGTCTATTTGCTCGCTCCGATCGGGGCCACCGTTACCATCGCGCTGAGTTTCTTTCTGGGCGCCTTTCAGGCTGCTTTGGCTTCGGGCATGTTGCCGACCTTCGCTGAGTTGTTCCCGACCAACATCCGAGCCAGCGGCCAGGGCTTTTGCCTCGGCGGTGGACGCGGCTTCGGCTCCGTCGTTCCGGCGACGGTGGGACTCCTTGCCGCGTCTTTGCCACTCGGTACGGCGATGGGCGCATGCGCGCTGTGCGCGTACGCGATTGCCTTCTGTGCGGCTATTTTCCTGCCTGAAACCAGCGGGATGGACCTGCACAAGGCATCGGCCGAATCCGTGGAGCAGAGCGATGTCGAGAGTCCGCGCGTGGAGAGTGTGCTGCGCACTTGATGTGCAGATGCGTGGCTCGGCGAAGGTCGTTTGTAACGGTCCTTCGCCGATATGACGCGCGTGTATCCGGCACTATCTTTGAGCGCGTCGGAAAACGACAGGCGCGTGGATCAGCGCCACCGCTTCGAACTGTTCATCACAAGCCCGAACGTGCATCTCGAAGCAGACGTGCAACTACATGTCCAAAGCATCCGATAGCGCGTCGCGGTCACACCATCCCAAGCCAGATCGTTTTCAATTCGCCGGGCGGGATGCCGAAGAAGCCGATCCCGCCAACGTATCCGCCGGATTCGAATGACGCGAGCGCACTTGCGGCAAACGGGTGACCAGCCAAATTCCGCTGCATACCAGAACGAGCGCCACGAGGTTCTTCCACTCCATGATGTTCTCGTTCAGACAGATCGCCGACAGCGCCGTGCCGAACACGGGCACGAGGAAATTGAAAATGGTCACTTTGCCGACGGGGTTGTACTTCAGAAGCAAACTCCACAAAGTGAACGCGACGGCAGAGAGAATCGCCAGATATCCCAGCAATGCCGCCGATGCGGGCGTGAATTCGCGCAGCGTTCCGCCTGCAGCGTAACCGGCTGTCAACAGAACCAGGCCGCCGAATCCCAACTGGTAGCCGGTCATGACCATCACGTCCATCTGTTGCGAAACGCGCTTGCCGTAAATCGAAGCAGCGGAAAGGACAAACGCGGCAATCACGATGAAACCTTCTCCGCGCAACGTGAATGCAAAGTCGAATAGACCATCACCGAAATTGACGACCATGACGCCCGCAAATCCCAACAGGCATCCGGCGGCTTTGCGAGGCGAAATCTTGTCGTTCCGGTAAATGAAATGGGCGAGTAGCACGCTAAAGAAGGTCGTCGTCGAATTCAATATCGAACTGCGCACGCCCGTCGTGTAAGCGAGGCCGATATAGAAGAAAACATATTGAATGGCGGTCTGCGTGAAGCCTAAAAGCATCAACTGTCCGGCATTTCTCCGCGTTAAATTGAGCAAGGGCTTTTTCGATAACGCGGCAAGTATCAGCAGCGCCAGTCCCGCTATTGCGAACCTGTAGCCGGCAAAAATCAGTTTCGATGGAATGTCGTTCGGCGTAATGCCCAGCAGCGCATATCCAATCTTGATGGCGGGATACGAACTGCCCCACAGCGCGCAGCACAAGGTCGCCAGCGTGATCAGCAATTTGGGTTGCGAAAAGAATTGTGCGGAAACGCGTGGTTCCGTCGTTTTTATAGAAGTGCTCATGTCTCGAATGATGTTGTCGGCGCGCATGTGGTGGACTGGCCACTGCAGCAGGTCGCCGTTATTGCTTTGCCGTTGTACCGGTTGATGACGGGAAATCAGAACTTATCTGACTAATTTTTCTTGTACGTCATCATACAACATAGATTGAAAGGTTCGGTGGTTGCCGAACCGGTTTCAAGCTTTTGAATTGTCGAGACGGATGAGGGGACAACGTTGCCCCCGGAAGAGGCCCGGCCCCGCGCCCGAGTAGGCGCAAAGCCGGTTAAGTGCGCAATCCCTCGCGGCGCGTTATGCAAGTTTCTTCACGATCGCGTGGCCGGCTTCGGTAGCGATCGCATTGCCGCCGGGATCGCCGGTATGCGGTCCTTCAATCACTGTTGTCCCGTCACCGAACCTCGCCGCCCGATTACGCGGACGCGTTGCGATTCGCTTCGATCACCGTCAGCGCCGCCATGTTGACGATCCGCCGCACCGTCGAACTCGACGTGAGGATGTTGACCGGCGCGTTGACGCCGAGCAGGAAAGGTCCGACCGCGACATTGCTGCCCGCTTCGGTCTTGAGCAGGTTGTAGGCAATGTTGCCCGCATCCACGTTCGGGCAGACGAGGAGATTGGCAGGCCCCTTGAGCGGCGAGTTAGGCAGAAGGCGCAACCGCAATGCTTCATCGAGCGCGCAGTCACCGTGCATCTCGCCGTCCGCCTCGATGTCGGGAGCCTGCTGCCGGACGATCTCCAGCGCGCGGCGCATCTTCACGCCCGAAGCCGCGCTGCCCGAACCGAAATTCGAACGCGACAGCAGGGCAGCCTTCGGCGTCAGGTTCAGCCACTCCATCTGACGAGCGGCGGCAATCGTGAATTCCGCAATCTGCTCCGCGTTGGGATCGTCGTTGATGTGCGTGTCCACCAGTGCCACCGTCCGCTGATCGAGCAACAGAATATTCATGGCCGCGTACGTGGATGCCCCCGGCTTCCTGCCGATTACCTGATCGACAAAGCGCAAATGATCGTGGTACGCGCCAACGGTCCCGCAAATCATGCCGTCCGCGTCGCCGAGCTTCACCATCATCGCGCCGATCAGCGTCAGGCGACGTCGCATCTCGACCCGCGCCATCTCCTTCGAAATGCCGTCGCGGCACATCAGTTCCCAATACGTCGTCCAGTATTGCGGGAAGCGCTCGTCGTATTCCGGGTTTGTCACTTCGACATCCTGGCCGAGTCGAAGCCGCAAACCAAATCGCTCGATGCGTGCCAGCAGCACCTCGGGGCGTCCGACCAGGATCGGCCGCGCGAGCTTCTCGTCGACGATCACCTGCACGGCGCGAAGCACGCGCTCGTCTTCGCCCTCGGTGAAGACGATCCGCGCATTGCCGCCGTCGCGCACGACCTGACGTGCGGTCGCGAACAGCGGCTTCATGAATGCGCCGGAGTGGTAGACGAATTGCTGCAGCTGTTCGACATACGCGTCCAGATCCGCCAGCGGACGCGTGGCGACGCCGCTTTCCATCGCCGCCTTCGCCACGGCCGGCGCGATACGGGCGATCAGACGCGGGTCGAACGGCGTGGGGATCAGATATTGCGGACCGAAGGCCACATCGGATGCGCCATAGGCTGCCGCGACGACTTCGTTCTGCTCCTCTTCCGCGAGACCTGCGATCGCGTGAACCGCGGCGATCTCCATTTCACGGGTGATCGTCGTTGCGCCGACATCCAGCGCGCCGCGGAAGATGTACGGGAAACAGAGGACGTTATTGACCTGGTTCGGATAGTCGGAGCGGCCCGTCGCGATAACGACATCGTCGCGCGTCGCGTACGCCAGTTCCGGGAAGATTTCGGGCGTGGGGTTGGCAAGCGCGAGAATCAGCGGACGCGCGGCCATTTGCTTCAGCATCTCCGCGCTCAGGATTCCGCCTACCGAGAGACCCAGAAACACGTCCGCGCCGCCGATGACTTCGGCCAGCGTGCGGGCCTTCGTCTCCTGCGCGAAGCGCTCCTTGGCCGGGTCCATCAGCGTGGTGCGGCCGCGATACACGACACCTTCGATATCCGTCGCCCAGATGTTTTCGAGCGGAAGCCCGAGTTCGACCAGCAGGTCCAGACAGGCCAGCGCTGCCGCACCGGCTCCCGACGTCACGACCTTCACTTCCGAAATCGACTTGCCGACGACCTTCAGCCCGTTGAGGAAAGCTGCGGACACGGTGATGGCGGTGCCATGCTGATCGTCGTGGAAGACCGGAATCTTCATGCGCTCGCGCAGTTTGCGCTCCACGGTGAAGCACTCCGGCGCCTTGATGTCCTCGAGATTGATGCCGCCGAACGTGGGTTCAAGACCCGCGATGATGTCGACCAGCTTGTCCGGATCGGTCTCGTTGATCTCGATGTCGAAGACGTCGATTCCCGCGAACTTCTTGAAGAGGACGGCCTTGCCCTCCATGACCGGCTTGGATGCCAGTGCGCCGATGTTGCCGAGGCCGAGCACGGCTGTGCCGTTCGTGATCACGCCCACCAGATTGCCGCGGCTCGTGAAACGGTGCGCCTTCAGCGGATCGGCGGCGATGGACTCGCACACGGCGGCCACGCCGGGCGTGTAGGCCAACGCGAGATCGCGCTGGGTCACGAGCGGTTTGCTGGCGACCACGGAGATCTTTCCGGGGGTCGGAAACTCGTGATAGTCGAACGCGGCCTGCTGTTGTGTCTCTGTCTGTTTCATGTTTTCGGTCTGAGCGCGTGCGCTGGGCCAGTCCCGGCGCGATCCGTCGAGACGATTCTAGAGATCTGCCATAAGGAGATGATTCTGTTTTAATATCGACCCATCATTTTTTCGTGATGGGTGGTCGGCTAGCCAATGACATTCGAGTCCAACGACGTAGTCCGGCGGCTTGGCGCGCGTCTGAAGATGCGGCACCTCGTGCTGTTGCTGCAAATCCAGCAGCACGGCTCGCTGACGCGCGTCGCGGAGCACATGGCCAGCAGCCAGCCCGCCGTGACGAATGCGCTGTCGGAGCTGGAGAGCATGTTCGGCACGCCGCTGTTCGAGCGCTCGTCGCGCGGCATGCTGCCCACCGCGCTGGGCGCGGTCGTGCTCGAGCGGGCGCGGGCGATGGTCAACGATCTCGACCACCTCGCCCGCGAAATGGAGGCGGTCGCCGCCGGGCATGCGGCTCACCTGCATATTGGCGTGATTCCGTTTATCTCCGGGCAGATGCTGTCGGCGGCGCTCAAGCGGTTGCAATCGCGGATGAAGCAGCGCGTAACCGTGACGATTCACGAAGGAACCAGCGATCAACTCCTGCTTCAACTCAACGATCACATCGTCGATATCGTGATCGGGCGAGCGTCGTCCGCGGTCGATCTGAACCACATTTCGTTCGAAGTGCTGTACCGGCAGCAGCCCCGGATGATCGCGAGCCGGCGTCTTGCGGCAAAACTGGCGCGCACGAAGCTGGACTGGAACAAACTGGTTGCGCTGGACTGGATTCTCGGCGCACCGCATACGCCGATGCGGGAGCAGGTGGCCGACCTGTTTCTCGCCGAGGGCATTTCGCCGCCCGTTCCGGTCATTGAAAGCTACTCGTCCAAGCTGATCGGGGAAATGATTGCGTCGAGCGACGAAGCGGTATCGATCGTGCCCGCCGATATCGCGGAGGAACTGGTGCGCATTGCCGGAGTGGCAATCGTGCCTTACTCGTTTACATGGACGTTGCCGCCCATCGCATTGTTCACGCGTTCCGCAGGAGCGAACTCATCGGCGCGGAGTCTGTTCGCCGAGGCGCTGCACGAGATATGCAGCGAGACCTATGCCGAAGTGCCCCGGCAAGGGTTGACGGGGTAATGACGCCCTTGCGATAGGGCGGCCTGATTTCTTGCTGCATGGCCTGCAGATGAAACGCGCCGGCACGAACGTCCCGATACAGCCGCTCCAGTTCCGCGTGTCTCGCCAACGCACTCGCACCCGCACCGGCACCGGCGATTTTCATCGCGCGGCTTTTCCTCCGGCTGAGAATCCAAAGATCGATTTGTTGGTTTGCCTTGTGCAGGCGCCTTTGTAAGCTGCGGAGTTCAAACGCTTGTCCAGACCGGACAACTGGCGCTGAAAGCAGGCGTCGACTCCGTGTGCTCCGGCAGCGCGGCACGAGACGCGTCATTGCATCTTTGCACTTTCGCGCAGCATCGGCGCAATCTGCATCGCCCTGATACGGCTAACGAGGAACCCCGACTGATGACACAGACTGTCCATCCCGATGACGAAGCCCGCCGCACGCTCGAACTGCTCGGACCCGCGCCCGAGAACTGGGTGCCGGACCGCCCGGGTATCGACCACAACGTGTTGATTGTCGGCGGCGGGCAGAGCGGTTGTGCGTTCGCTTTTGCGTTGCGTCGCGCGGGCATTGGGCGCGTCAGCGTGATCGATGCGGCCGACGATGCGTCGCTGGCCGGCGTCTGGCTCACCCGCGCGCGGATGAACCGGCTGCGCACGCCGAAGTCGCTGGTTGGGCCCGAAGGCGGGCTACCCGGACTCGGTTTTCAGGCGTGGTACGAGGCGCGTTTTGGTGCGGCGGCGTATCGCGAGATCGAGCGGGCTCCGCGTGAACAATGGGCAGACTATCTCGCGTGGTATCGCGAGTTTTTGCAGATCCCGATTCGTTACGGAACCCGGCTGCTCAAGATTGAGCCGCTCGGCACACACTTTCGTTTGCATCTCGATGTGAACGGCGTCGCGCGGGTCGAATCGGCGCGCAAGGTGCTGCTGTGCAATGGCGTCGCGGGCAACGGCGGCGCTTTTGTGCCGCGCGTCTTGCAGCAGTTGCCGCCGTCGCTTGTCGCGCATACGTCCCACGCCATCGATTTCGACGCATTGCGTGGCAAGTCGGTTGCCGTGCTCGGCGGCGCGGCTTCTGCATTCGATGCGGCGGCTACCGCGCTCGAAGCGGGCGCGGCGGAGGTCCATCTGTTCGCACGGCGCGCGAGCCTGGCGGCGGTGCCGGTCTCGCGTGCGCGTGGCTATCCCGGTGCTTACGACAACTACTTCGATCTGCCCGACGCATTGCGCTGGTCCCAGGCGCTGCGCTTCCGGCGCTCTGGTTCGACCGCGCCGCTCGACGCAATCCAGCGCGCGACGCGATTCGCGAACTTCCATCTGCATCCAGGAACGGAGTGGGAAACCGCGAGTGAATCGTCAGGGCGTATTACGGCGCAGGTTTCAGGCGAGACGTTTCAATTCGACTTCGCGATTGCGGGAACCGGCTATTTCATCGATCCGTCGGCGCGACCGGAACTCGCGGCGTTCGCATCGCAGATTCGCTTGTGGCGCGATCAGTACACGCCTCCCGCGAGCGATGCCGACGACGCGCTCGGCGCGCATCCGTATCTCGGCGCGGCGTTGGAGTACGTGGAAAAGTCAGCGGGACAGGCGCCGTTCCTGAAGGATATTCACGTCTACAACCCGGCCGGATTCGTTAGCGCGGGCGTGCCGGTCGGTGACGTGCCGAGTATGAAGCGCGATATTCCTGCCCTAGTCCGGCGCATCAGCCGCGACCTTTTTCTCGCCGACCTTGACTCGCATGCGGTGCGACTTTCAGCAGACGTCCCTGCTGATTTCGACGATTCGGCGTATGCGGCGAGTATCTGGCAACGCGAAGCCTCGAACGTCTGACTCAAAGGATAAGAGAGGTATCCACGGCCGTTGACGGCCGTCGGATATCTGTCTCTTCGCCGCGCATGTCGCCGTTCTGATGACATGCAAAACATAAATATTGAATAAATATAAACATATCGAAAGAGAATAATTCTCTCGCCGGTATTTCGTCGCTACGCTGTGCTGATTATTTCCGGCGAGGACCTATGACCGATTCCGCTCCAACGTCTTTTTTCACACGACGACAACTGTTGCGCACGCTGGCTGCTGTACCGCTTGCCGCAGCCGGACTGCGCGGCGCGAATGCCGCGACCGCTGCAACTACCGCAATTACGAACGCGACCGCAAGCACGAGCGGTGTCACGCTAGTACTCGGCGATCAGGCCGGCGGCACGCGCGCGCTCGTCGAAGCAGCGAAGGTGCTCGACGGTGTGCCTTACGCGTACCGCTGGGCCAACTTTCAGGGAGCGGCGCCGCTATTCGAAGCGCAACGCGCGGGCGCCGTCGATCTCGCTCCGGCTGGCGACCTGCCGGTTCTCGCCGCGGCGGTAGGCGACCCGTCTCTGAAAATCGTGGCGACGCGAGTGGGATCGGGCGCGCAACTCGGCATTCTTGTCGGCCCGCATTCGACCATTCGCAACGTCGCTGAACTGAAAGGGCGCACGGTGTTCGTTTCGTCGGCGCGCGGCAGCATTTCGCAGTTCCAGCTTTATGGCGCACTGGCCGAGGCCGGGTTGTCGAAAGAAGACGTGACCGTGCGTTTCATTCTGCCCGTCGATGCATTCGCGGCTTTCGCGTCCGGTTCGATCGAGGTATGGGCGACGTTCGACCCGTACTACGGCATCGCCGTGCAGCGCGGCGGTCGCATTTTGCGCGACGGCAGTGGCATTAACAGTGGACTCGGCTTCATCACTGCTTCGGGTGATTCGCTGACCGATCCGCGCAAACGTGCGGCGATTGCGGATGTATTGGCGCGCTATCAACGCGCGGGCGATTGGGCCGTGGCGAACCCCGATGCTTATGCACAGATCTACGCGTCCCTCACGCGTTCGCCGCTCGACGCCGCCCGGCAGATCACGCAGCGCGCGTCGTTGAAGCAGCACTTTGTCAACGACACGGATATCGACGCGCTGCAAAAAGTCGCCGACCGCGCGAACCGGGACGCGATTCTGCCACGTCGTATCGATGTCCGTGCGATCTCGGAGACCCATCTTGCCGCCGCATGACCTCGCATTGACGGAGCGCGACATGTCCACACAAACGCAAACCCACATTCTCGATCTGGCGGATGTTCCGGCCAGGGACGCCACCATTTCGCGTGACGATCGCAAGCTGATCGTGGCGGGGTTCGCCGCACTCGCATGGTTTGCAGGCGCGGCTATCACGCAGTGGTGGCCCGCACTCGACGACTGGCCGTACACGCGCGAATTGCTCATCCTCAAGCTGGTCTTCGCGGTGTTGTCGGTGGCGATCGGCGTAGCCGGATGGCACGTGAGTGCAGCGGCGAAAACGGGCAGCGCGCAGTCGAACCGCTTGCGCGTGCGAACCTGGCTCAACGCGACGCCCTGGCTACTGGCGCTCGCCATCGCGCTGACGCTATGGGAAGTCGTCACCGCCCAACTCGAATGGCTGCCACGGCCATTCTTCGCGCCGCCGCAGGCATTGATCGGCGTCTTTGCAGACGATCTGCCGAGGCTCTCTGCGAGCGTCGGCCATTCGTTCGTGCTGCTCGCCTACGGCTATGTTTGCGGCGCGCTCGCGGGCTTCGTGATCGGCGTCAGTATTGGCTGGTCGAAGGCGGTCGGCTACTGGCTGCATCCGGTCTTGCGCCTGGTCGGCCCGCTGCCCGCTACCGCGTGGTTACCGCTGGCGTTTTTCTTCTTCCCATCGAGCTTCAGCGCGAGCGTGTTTCTGATCGCGCTGGCAACGTTGTTCCCCGTCGCGGTGCTCACGTGGTCCGGTGTCGCGAGCGTCAGTTCGGCTTACTACGACGTCGCCCGCACGCTCGGCGCGCGGCCATCTTTCCTGATTCTTCGCGTCGCTATTCCCGCAGCGCTGCCTTCCGTTTTCGTCGGCCTTTTCATGGGGTTGGGTGCATCGTTCGCCGTGCTGATCGTCGCCGAGATGATGGGCGTGAAGGCCGGGCTCGGCTGGTATCTGCAATGGGCGCAGGGCTGGGCCGCGTATTCCAACATGTATGCCGCGCTGCTCGTGATGGCGCTGATGTGCTCCGGGCTCATCACGTTGCTGTTCCGTGTACGGGACCGTCTGCTCGCCTGGCAAAAAGGATTGCTCAAATGGTAGCCGTTGCTTCTTCCAATTCGTCGCCGCATGCCGCGACGACTGTACAAGCTCGCCGGGGCACGCGCGTGGACGTGCGTGGCGTCAGTCACCGCTTCACGCTGCGCGGCGAAGCGCTGCCGGTGCTCGACGATATCAACCTGACGGTCGAGCCCGGTGAATTCGTCGCGTTGCTGGGCGCGAGCGGCTGCGGGAAATCGACCTTGCTGCGGCTCGTCGCCGGTCTCGATGCGCCCGCGCGCGGCGCGATTCACGCGGATGGCGAAGTGGTGGCGGGTCCCGATCCGTCGCGCGTGGTCGTTTTTCAGGACCCGACGCTGTTTCCGTGGCGCACCGTGCGCGATAACGTCGGACTCGGTCCTCAAGCTCAAGGCAAGACGCGTGGTGCTGCTGCGAAACGCGATGCCGCTGAACGTATCGATGCCGCGCTGGATCTCGTCGGCCTCGCGGCTTTCGCGAACGCCTTTCCGCATCAACTGTCGGGCGGTATGGCGCAGCGTGCTGCGCTGGCGCGCGCGCTCGTCAACAATCCGCGGTTGCTGGTGCTCGATGAACCATTCGGCAAGCTCGATTCGCTGACGCGCATCCGTATGCAAGGCGAACTCGTGCGGCTGTGGCAGGCGCAGGGGTTTTCGGTACTGCTCGTCACGCATGACGTCGAAGAGGCGCTGTATGTCGCCAATCGCGTGATCGTGTTGAGCGAGCGTCCCGCGCGGATCGTCGCCGAGGTTCGCAACGACGCGCCGTATCCGCGCCATCGCGACGATCCCGCGCTGGTGTCGTTGCGGCGCGAAGTTCTCGGGCTACTGGGGCTCGACACGTAATTGCGTAATCGCGCGAAGACGCGATCACAGACCATCCACTCAAGTACAGGGAAGCACTGCAATGAACCATACCGACGACAATCAGCCCGTCAACGCCGCGCGCCGCCTGTGGTTGCGTAACACCGCGTGGGCGGCTGGAGCGGCGGCGCTGGGCGGCGCGGCATTCGGCCTGCCGGGCACGCGCGCAGCAGCCGACGAAGCACTCAAGCCGATCAAACTCTCGTGGAATGCGGGGGCGATCTGCACGGCGCCGGTCCCCGTGGCGGAGAAGCAGGGCTTCTTTCGCAAGCATGGCTTGCAGGTCGAGCTGATCAACTACTCAGGTTCCACCGACCAGCTGCTCGAAGCGATCGCCACCGGCAAATCGGACGCGGGCGTCGGCATGGCGCTGCGCTGGATCAAGCCGCTGGAGCAGGGCTTCGACGTCAAACTGACGGCGGGCATCCACGGCGGCTGCATGCGGCTGCTGGCGACGAAGGCGTCGGGCATCGTCGATCTGCAAGGACTCAAGGGACGCACCGTGGGCGTGAGCGACATGGCGAGCCCCGCGAAAAATTTCTTCGCGATCACGTTGAAGAAGATCGGCGTCGATCCCGACAACGATGTGCGCTGGCGGCAATACCCAGCACCGCTGCTGGGCGAAGCGCTGAAAAAAGGCGAAGTACAGGCGATCGCAGATGGCGATCCGACCATCTGGACGATTCGCGAGGGCGATCATCTGCAGGAGGTGTCGAACAATCTGTGCGGCGAGTATGAGAACCGCGTGTGCTGCGTGCTGGGCGTGCGCGGCTCGCTGATCCGCAAGGACCGTGGGACCGCGCAGGCGCTGACTCAGGCACTACTCGAAGCCACCGAGTGGACCGCGAACAATCCGGCTCAGGCTGCGGCGATTTTCGCGCCGAATGCGCCGGGCGCGAATGTCGAGCAATTGACCGCGATGCTCAAGAGCCATACGGATCATCATCATCCGATTGGCGATGCGTTCAAGAAAGAGATCTCGCTCTATGCGGATGATCTGAAATCGGTTGGCGTGTTGAATGCCGGCACGAACTCGGATCGTTTCGCGACGCGGGTGTTTTCGGATGTGTTGGCTTGAGGAGGGGCGCGACGGGAGTTCGATTTTTTGAAATCGCTGGTGGGGATCGTGGATTGTGGGGAGCTTCGTCGACAGCGCAAAATGTTTGTTCGGTGAATCTGCTGGCTGTCTTTGTGCGCTGTCGATGAATAGCGCGTGGATTTGCATGGGCCGGCCATTTCGCGGACGCACTGTGAGCATTACCGGAACGGCTCTTTCAGTGGATGACACCGCAATGGGCTAAACATTAAATTTTATGCGATATGACTGAGTGGAGGAGGTCGGACTGCCAGTTTCAGACGTTCGACCCCTGTGAGTAGATTGATAACTGTTCCGGGAGGCATTGAAGAAATCTTCTCAAGATTTTCTGAACATTGCCGTATAGACAGGTTGGATTTGCGCATCTTCTGGTGCGCTTATAGTTGATCCATGCTTTGTCTCGGAACTTAAATAAAAAATGAAACGTGGCGGAATACCTATGTTGGTCGCGGGCGTGTTGTCGATTGCCGGTTGCGCAACGACTTATCAGGAACCGACGCAAAGCGACGCATCCACCCTTGTTTTTCGCAAAGCCGCTGATTTCACTGCGCAGGCCATGATCTATGGCGGCGCAGCGGAGTGCACGGAGCGACATCTTCTGCCAGTGATGAACACAGACAAGGAACTGGCGCGCAAAGTGATTCCCGGCGCACCACTTTCTTTTTCAATGTTCTATACGAAAAATCTGTTGGTGGCAGGCAGGTTCTGCGTCGACACGTTGACATTCACGCCGGTTGCCGACCACACCTATGTTGCCACGCTGTCCGTGGACGACGGCCAATGCCATATCGATCTGAAAGACAGAGGCGCAGCGGCCGCGCCGCTTGCGACGCCAGAGCCGGTGATTAGCAAAGAGCACAACTGGAAACGCGCGATGACGGAACAAGGTCCATTTTGCGGTTCGTGATGTGATAAGGGATTATGGGCTTTTGCACTGGATGTCGTTGCAGGGGGATGTGCGAAAGTCTGTATGCCGCGAATTTGGAGGGCGGATATTGGTGGCGCAAGGAAGGTTGCGAGACAAGTCTATTCATTTGGCATTGAATGGTGCGGTTTTACGGGTTTCGGCAATTAGCGACGTTCGACATCGTAGCCAAAATCCTCGACAATCGCTGCCGCCATTACCTTTTAGTCTCGCCCGGATTCATGCGCAACATTACCTATCTGATTCTTTCGATTATGCTCGCCTCTCCGCTCCCGGCAGTGGCATTCGGGCCCAACAATTCAGACTATGACCAGTGCATATTGCTTTCACTGACAAACAGTGAAAGCAGGCAGGCCGCAACCTCAATTAGAGATGCATGCTACGCGCTTTATAGAAACGGCGAGTTGCTCTTGCCTCGCGAAAAGTCGTATCACGTCTGTGTGCTGCAGAATGTGCAGGGCGTGAGAGACGTATTTGCCGTTAATGAGATCTTGCACGCTTGCCGCCGTCAGAATCGGATGTGACTGTCCGCTGATGAATTTGGCCGCCGTTCTGTGTGGGCCGGGCGAGTTTGCGATGCGATGCGATTCGCATCGACCGGGAGTGAACTTCCGGGTTCGGCCAGCGACGGCCAGTCATCATCGCATCGGAGCTGACATATGAGCGACCACTCGATGTCGAAACACGGTCGCGGCGTTACAGGGCTTTGTCTCAAAGCGTGCTCGCGGTATCGGAAGCATCGAATATGTCATTTGCCTTCGGCTACTTTAAGCCCGGTGTCGTGAACGACGCGTCGGTCGTGGAGGCTAGCGGTCACGGCGTCGCGGTCGGAGGAACTGATGTCATATATCTAACGTTTTCCCCAGAAGACTTGGCGGGATCGCGAGGCCGACGTATCAGAAAATTACCACTTATCTGGCACTTTGGACGTCGGGTCATATTCCCCCCATTGCCAAAGAACGGGACGCCCAATGTCCAGATGGTTCTATCCGGCCGTACTAAACCATTCATTTCGTACGGGCTAATTTGAAGGGTAAGGCGAGCGGGATATGAGTGCTATCTAATGTATCAAGCATCATTCCATTATCCATCCTGCGTGAGAGTAGCGTCTGCATGCAGAAACAGTCGAGGTTCAAGTTTCTGAGTCAGATCCGACAGAGCCGTATTGATCTGTGACGTCATATTCAAATGCGCGCGTCCCAATGTTTCGAACAATCAATGATGCTTGCTGGGCTAGCATCAATGAATTTATGCAAAATAAGTAAAATCGGGCCAACATGTAATTTTTAGATAATTGATGAAACATTTTGTGTTAAAAATCGGGTGCATTTTTACGTACAAAAAATTGGAGAAATTCGTGAAAAAATCGAGGGTGCTCTGCGCACTTTTTGGAGTGTTCGGATTTATCGCAACTACTGCTTTTGCAAATTTGGTAATAACAGCACCAAACCAAGGGATACCGAGTCGCACAACGACATGCGACTGTGAGCAGGAGGCAATCGTCACACCCGGGTCGTATTCGGCACCGGCTGGTTCAACGATGGACATGCTCACCAATGTCTGGATCACGTCACACGCAAACGGCAATGCGACTGTGTTCGCAAGTTCACCAGACGCGTTCTGCAAAGTGATGCCAGGCTCTTTCCTTTCGTATCAGTGGCCCACCCAGCCGTACAATTATCAGGTGACGGTCGAATGTCAAACTGGCTTGGTTGTCAAACAGAGTTCTATCACCATCCAGGCGTGTACGCCTATGTCGGACTGTGAAACGTTAACCATTCCGTTGAATATCACCGCATATATCGGACACTAAATAAATCTCCAATCTCAAGGAAACGCCCACCATTCGTCGGACTTTTTCATTTGCGACACTAGCCTTGGTTTCGACATAAATGCTGTGACCTTGGGCGTCAATTCACTTGGAGCTGCTTCAGGCTTCAGGTTGGTCCAGTTTCACATAAACAAATAGGAGAATTTCGTGAAAAAATTTAGCATATTCTACGCGTTGCTAGCCGCATTCGTATTCATCGCTCCTGCTGCTTTTGCACAACTGATAATCACAGCACCAAACCAGGGGGTACCAGATCACACGGTGAATTGCGACTGTGAGCAGGTGGCAATCGCCACGCCCGGATCTTACACAGCGCCAGCCGGTACGACGATGGATATGCTTACCAATGTCTGGATCACGTCTCACTCAAACGGCAATGCGACTGTATTTGCAAATTCGGCACATGCGGCCTGCAAAGTTTTGCCGGGGACATTCCTTTCGTATCAGTGGCCCACCGAACCGTACAATTATCCGCTGACGATTGAATGCCATACCGACTTAGTTGTTGCGCAGACCTCTATCACCATCCAGGCATGTACGCCGATGGGAAAATGTGAAACGTTGGACGTCCCGTTGAATATCACCCCGTCGACCGCACATTAAAAATTTTTCTGTTTTAATGAAAAGTCCCACTATTCGTGGGAATTTTTTGGTTTAATCACGGCAGCGCTGACAAAGCATCAAAAAATGCGAGTTATATTCCTCGACTGTTTTCACTGGAATTTCGCCGTGAATACTGTGACCTTGGGCGCCGGTTCGCTCGAAACTTTTTCGGGACGCTGTATTGCCGCGATGAAGCGCGAACCGCAGGGCGCATACTTCACATCTCGTTCAGATCTTGGCTCAGCCGAGGGCTTCTTAACGACGACGAACCGGCGAATGGCTGCTGTACTTTGGAACACGACGATCAGGCGGCGATCGCCTGAATGTCCGAGATGGGCGGCGGATTCAACCGGTGGATGCAATAGTTTGCTGGAATTGTTCGGCTGGCGTCTCGTAGTCCAATGTCTTTCTCGGACGCCCGTTCAATCGTCTTGCCACGGCATTGAGTTTGGCCTGCGAATACACTGACAGGTCGGTGCCTTTAGGGAAGTACTGCCTTAACAGCCCGTTTGTATTTTCGTTCGATCCGCGCTTCGATGGATGCTGAGGATCGCAGAAGTAGACCTGGATATCAGTGGCCACAGTGAAGCGTTTGTGTCCGGCCATCTCCGTTCCCCGATCCCATGTCAGCGATTTATAGACCTCCTGCGGTAATTTTCGGCATGTTTGATGAGCGCTCGATGACCGTTTCGCTGTCCTTGCTGGCTATATTCACCAGCATGACATAGCGTGTCTGTCGCTCGACGAGCGTCGCAGTCTGGCTGCTCCCGCGGCCGCACAGAAGATCGCCTTCCCAGTGCCCCGGCGCTGTGCGGTTGTCAATTGCGGCTGGACGTTCGCTGATCGACACCGTGTCGCGAATCCTGCCGTGGTCGTCCGTCTTCTGCGTGTGATGGCGCGAACGGCAAGTGCCCCGGGTGCGCCGCAAATGTTCCAGCAACCCATTCTCAGGGCTAGATGAAGAGACTGCGATAGATGGTCTGGTGGGACACGTGGTACTCCTCGTTGTCTGGGTACGTAAGCCTGAGCCATCCGGCAATCTACTGCGGTGACCACTGCAACTGGAGCTTGTCTGCCACGATGTGCGCCAGCGTTCGGTGCACAACCAGTTACTGGCTTTGGGGCGCTGCGCCCGATTCCAGGCAAACTGATTGGCGTGGCTTGCCCGATAGCCGTCCGGGCCACTGTTACATTTGATTTCACGACAGATGGTGGAGGGAGCTTGCGAAAGTGGCATGGCGATTGACTGGATTGAATCGTCGGCCGCAAGTGCCCGCGAGATTTATTCGCGCTCCTCCAGCGTCAACGCCAATCTCGATCGATGCCTTTGTAGTGACTGGATTTCAGCTGTCTCAGCCAGAATCCCCTGTACAGACGAGTGGTTCCAGTCAAAAAGCTTGACGACTTTCTGAAAGCGACTCTCCCTTGCGCCAACGTTCCCAGATCAGCGCTTTCTGCTTCTCGCTGTAGTAAATTCGCCGTCGCTGTTTCATCTGCAACACTCCCACTGCTTGCGCAGTCTTTAGTGTGTTGCATCCACCGGTTGAATCCGCCATCGCCTGCCACCGTTCGAAGCAAGCAGTAATCAGCCAGAAACCGGCGATCAACAACTCCATCCGGACATTCGCCTCACACCTTCGCTAGCGGCTCGTAAGCTCTCTCCGGTATGTCAGCCAGCCTGGACGTATGCACCTGTGCGCTAAGCCCAAAGAACTTCTGGAAGCTCATAATCAACGGCGACCACTTATCCGGATCGATCCGATTGGCGTGACCTTCCATCAGCAGATCGGGATGGACGTGAACGCGCTGGATCCGCACCTCTATCAAACTGATAAAGCCGCGCAGTTGATCACTGTCTTCGCCGATGCCGTGAGTTGCCGCAACGACAGCTTCGAGCTGGATCGGACATTCGAGTGCGCGTGGCGCGCTGACGGTATCGGATGCCACTCTCGTCATTCCCGCGCGGCCGAATTTGTCGGGTTCATAGACGTAGCCCAACGCCTGCCTGAATTCAGAAACAGGATATGTACCCGTGGTTCGTGCAATGCGGTCGACAGCGCCGACCTCGTTGACTGACGGAAGATTCAGCACACATTCTCCGGTGCGGAGCAGATTGCGTGTGGTCTGCGATGCTGACGCGATACCCAGCACGCCTCGCCAGCCCAGCCAGAACGCCGACGACATGGGCGCGAGATTGTGCGTCCCGTCTTCGTTGACGGTGCTGATCAGAACAACGGGCGTTCCCAGATACAGGATGTGGGGCTCTGCGACTACGTGAGGCGTATTCATGGGTTCCTCGATATGTGAATGGAGGATTCCATGATGCGATCTGTTCACACTCGATACACCCCGATTCTTGCTTCGTTATTCGTCGCCGCGTTAGTCTTGCGATTGGGAGCCCTTCAGGGCTGATCGAAGTCGACTACTTGCGTATCTGGTGAATATCAGGCGCCCCATGATTCTGATCGTGTCCGCATCCACGTAACTGCGCGAATGATTCCGGATCATCGATCTCATCAACGGAAACAAAAAGCCGCCTGCGCGGCATCACACCAGGCAGGCGGCATCGAGGCCACTTTGCAATAACTTCACCGACGCCTTCCAGCGCCAGAAATTCAAGCGGCCTTCTTAATGGCCCTAACGGCCTTAATGGTCGAGCGGCGGCCTGATGTCAGGATCGCTCTCGACCACTTCCTGCGTTGCAAGCCAGTACGGCTGACGGTCGTAATAGCTATGCATCGTCGTGCCCCATTTTGAATCGGCCATTGTCGGCCAGTGGTCCTTGTCGAAGCCAGGATCGTCCTTCAGACGCTGCGCAGTGATATCGACGTGAAAGCATTTTTCATCAGTGTCGAGGGTCAGCGCGCTCCACGGGATGGCGTGCAATGTCGCGCCCATGCCCAGGAAGCCGCCTTCGGACAGAACGGCATAGGCGATTCGTCCGCCGCGTACGTCCAGCATGATGTCGGAGATTTTGCCCACATGCTCGCCATCCGACGACATGACCTTGGTGCCGTCGAGCGTCGCCGACGCCATCACGTCCGGCCCCGGACCTTCGCCGATACCGCTGCCAATCACGTTGGCGCCGCCACGCGTATCACCTTGAGGATTGATTGAGCCCATTTGTGCCTCCTGAAAGAATGGTGCATCGAGCATGCCGCAAGGGCCATACCTGACGTATCCACCGAGCGGTGGCCGTTTCTTCCAATGGTCTGCACAAAGCGGGATGCGTTTGAACGCTTGCCCTACGCGATAGCGGCGCATGCGCAACGTTTAATAAACCGCCTCATTCAGAGCGCAGCAAAGCCAGCAAACGCGGCGCGCCCCACATTACCCAGCACCGTGTCGTTTTGCGGCGTATGAATCCGCGCGCACAACACGTCGCGATAGTGACGCTCCAGCGGATTGTTGCGACTAAGTCCCGGATTGCTACTCGCCTCCAGCGCGAGTTCCACTGCTTCGATCGCGTGCCGGCTGACCAGATATTTGATCGACGGCGCCTCCGCTGCGCTCACCTGGCCAGCCGCGCCCGCATCCAGCAGGATGCGGTTATTGAACAGCAACGTATCGATGCGGCCCACTGTCTGCTGGAAACTGTCGAGACTCGACAGCGGCGCCTTCAGTCCAGACGGGATGCGCGAAGCGGCCCATTGCACGAACCAGTCACGCGCGGCGCGCGCGACACCGTCGTAGATTGAGGGGAGCAATACGTTCATCCAGATGCCCGTGATCGGGTCCATGCCGCTCGCCGATTCGGGAGCCTGAAGATCGACCGCATAGCCGAGCGGCACACGCACGTTCTCGAAGATAACCTCATGACTACCCGTTGCGCGCATGCCGAGATGGTTCCACGGTTCGCCGAATCGGATGCCCGGCGTATCGCGATGAACGAGCCAGGTCCCCACGCGCGGCGATGCTTCATCCGTGCGGCCCCAGACTGCGAACCAGGTGAGGCCAGGACTCCCCGTCGAATAAAGCTTGCGGCCGCTCAGTAGCCAATGATCGCCGTGACGTTGCCCAACCGTCGCAGGCAGGCCGCCACGGGACGGCGAGCCGAGTTCCGGTTCGACACGCAGCGAATTGATCAGCCCGCCGCGCTCGACCGCATCGCGCGCAATCCGCTCTTTCAATTCGACGGGCCAGTTCGGATTTGCCTGAAGGCGCAAATGATAGAGGCACTGCATAACGAAGATCAGCGCCGTCGAAGGCTCGCCGCGTGCGATTGCACGGACCACCTTCAGCGTTTGTGCCAGCGTCGCTTCGTGCCCGCCGAGCGCACGCGGCACGGTCAGCGATAGCAGGCCCGCGCGCCGCAAACGCGCGAGGTTGTGATGCGGAAATTCGGGGCCGCTGTCGAGCGCGGCTGCGCCTGCGGCGAATTCGCCGGTTAAGGCGTTGAGCCATTCGTCTGCTTGCGGGCCGTCGAGGTCGGCGAGCGCGTGCAGTGCAACGGCGTCGCGCTCCACGTCGTCAAACGAGGTAGCGGGGTGGCGGCTGGTCATAAGCGTGACTCGGAGAGACTGAAGCGGACGTGTGTCGACCTTATTGCCCGGCAAGCGGGAATTGACGATCGAAACTCGGCGTCACGTCCAGATGCGTTTTGATGACATCCGCGCGTTCGTACAGATTGGCGGTCTTCTGCTGCTCGGCAATCAAACCGTCGTCGATGGCGACAGGATGTAGTTGCGCGCGCTGATACATGGTCTTCAACACGTCAGGCGGCAAGCCGGTGACCTTCGACTGCATCGCCGCCACTTCGTCGGGATGCGATAACGCCCAACGCTGTCCTGCCGCGACGCGCTTCAGGAAGTCGGCGATCTCGCTTTGCTTTGCCTTGATCGACGCTTCGGTGGCCGCCTGGAAGCTAAGGCCCGACGACAGGTTGACGCCGTTCGCAATGCTGCGGTCGTGATCGCGCTGCTCGGCCAGCGCGACATACGGGTCCCACGTGGACCATGCATCGACATTGCCCGACGCGAGCGCGGCTTTGGCGTCGGCGGGCTGCATGAAGCGCAGCGACACGTCCGACTGTTTGATGCCTGCGCGCTCCAGCGTTGCAATCGCCAGATAGTGACCAATCGAGCCGCGCGTCGTGGCGATGCGCTTGCCCTTCAGATCGGCAGCGGACCGGATCGGCGAGCCGTCGGGCACGATGATCGCGAGATCGACCGGAGCCGAGCGCGTCGCGGCCACCGCGCGCACTCTCGCGCCCGCCGCATACGCGAAGATCAACGGCGCGTCGCCCAGGCCGCCGACGTCGATTGCGCCTGCGTTGAGTGCTTCGCCAAGCGGCTGCGCAGCGGGGAAGTTGAACCACTCGATCTGGTAAGGCACATTCTTCAATTGCCCGGAGGCTTCCAGAACGCCGCGCGTCTGCAATTGCTGATCGCCTACCTTCAATGTCGTGTCGGCGAGCGCGGCCTGAGCCGCGCCAACGGTCAGCGCGGCGAACATCAGGCCGGAGAGAAGCCGGTGCGTGAAACGAAGGGCAGGATAGGTCATGAGATGTCGGTATGTAGAAAGCGCAGCAATGCAAAAGCACACAATACGTACGCGTCTTTTATAAGGCAAACGCATTGTTCTGCTTTCTTAAGATGCAAGTTAGAAAAGCACGGCGCGCTTGAACAGAAGCACGACAACACGCTAAGCTCGCGTCAGTGCCGTGTCGTCGCGGTCATTTCACACTCCACGCTCAACTCCACGCAAAAGCCAATCAATGAAACTCGATGACATCGAGGCCTTCGTCGCCGTCGTGCGCAGTCAGTCGCTCAGTCAGGCAGCCGACTCTCTTGCGCTGACCCAGCCGGCCGTCACGCGCCGCATCCAGAACTTCGAAGAAGCGCTCGGCGTCGAACTGCTCGACCGCAATACCAAGCCGCTGAAAACCACTGCAATGGGTCGCGCGGTCTACGATCAGTGTCGCGCGATCGTGCGTGAAGTGGACGCGCTCAGACACCTCGTTACCGACGATTCGCCGCTCGCAGGCGTGTTGCGGCTCGGCGTCGCGCAAACCGTCGCCGATGTCGCGATGCTCAAGGCACTGCACGCGCTGCGTGGCGCGCATCCTGAGTTGCAGGCGCGGGTCTCGACGGGGTGGGGCAATCCACTGCTGCAAAGAGTGGAAGACGGCGAACTGGATGCCGCGATTGTTCTACTGCCCGCCAATCGCGTATTGCCGGAAGCGCTGTCGGGCAAGATGCTGGGCGAGTTGAAAATGGCCGTGGTCGCGCGCAAGGGCACACTGAAAAAGCGTGCACATACGCTGGCCGAGTGCCAGTCGTACGGATGGGTGTTGAACCCGGACGGCTGCGGTTTTCGCGCGGGTTTGCAGCAGACGCTCGCAGCGCAGGGGTATACGCTGAAACTCAATCTGGAAACACTGGGCACGGAGTTGCAACTCGGTCTGGTGGCCGATGGTGTCGGCCTCGGGTTGGTGCCGCAGCCGCTGCTGCGCATCAGCACTCACGCCGCGCAACTCGATGTGATTCAGGTCAGCGATTTCAAGCCCGAAATCGCAGTGTGGATCGTGCGATCACGCGCACTCGGCAAGTTCGAGTCGGCGCTGCAGGTGCTCGCGGAAAGCGTCGAGCAGCGCTTCAAGGCCGCGCATCTGTCGCGAGCAGCCTGAGTGCTTGAAGCGCGAGCGGCTTCGGTGGACCGCTCGCGTTGCCCGCTGCGTCGTTAGATCACAAAGAACCCGTGCGTGCCGTCACGATCGAGTTGCGCGACGAGACCGTACTCCCACTCCAGATACGCGTTCATCGCTTCGCGTGCATTGTCGGTGCCTTCATACGGACGGCGGTATCGATCGATGCGCGGCGACGCCAGGCGTTGTTCGCCCGTTTCGGAGGGCAGGCCCGCTGCAATCCATGCGGTCGTGCCGCCGTCGAGCACATGCACCGGCTTGCCCGTCAACGCGGCGATTTCCGGCGCGACGTACGGTGCTAGCGCGTTGGTGCCGCACGTGACCACATAGCGCTTTGCATCGGGCAACGCGCGCAGATCGTCGGCGCCATTCGACAGACGCGAGCGCACGAGCCAGTACGCGCCGGGAACGTGCGCCTTCACATGATTCGCACTCGACGTGACGTCGATCACCAGCGTTCCGCTCGATGCGTCCGCGAGCAATACAGCGAGTTCGTCGGCACGTAGAGCCGGTGTCGCCGCTGTGGGTTCGGGCTTTAAGCCACGCCATGCGCCGCTATCGGTGAGGTCGTCAGCCGACGCTTCGTCGACGACATACACGTCGACGTTCATCTGCGCGAGCCACGACGCCGTCATATTCGCGCGCACGCCGTCGTCGTCGAACAGCACGACGCGTGCGCCGCGCACCGGCGCGAACATCTCCGTCTCCTGGACAAGCTGGCCACCTTGAGCGCCCTGAAAACCCGGCGCATGAGCGCGCTCGTATTCGGCAGGCGTGCGTACGTCGAAGCGATACGTGGTGCGTGCGGAATCCGCTGCCCATCGGGCCGCTTCCGCGAGCGTCGTGCGATGAACCCCGGCGCGGTCGGCCAGCGCCCGCGAAGCGGTGCGCGACGCGTCGAGATGAGTGTCGGCGAGACCGGCCTGCGGATCGAAACGACGCTGGCTACCGTGCTCGAGCGTTTGCCCCGCGAGCGTCCAGCCGATCGTGCCGTTGCGCAGCGCGGCGACCGGATTCGGCAAGCCCGCATTCACCAGCGACTGCGCGCCGATGATGCTGCGCGTGCGCCCCGCGCAATTGACGATCACACGCGTTGCCGGATCTGGCGCGAGCGCGCGCGCACGCAGCACGAGTTCCGCGCCGGGCACGCTGACGCTGCCGGGAATGTTCATCGTCTGATATTCGTCGAAGCGACGCGCATCCAGCACCACCACGTCGTCGCCGTTCGCAAGCAGCGTGTTGACCGCCTCTGCCGACAACGACGGCGTATGCCGTTGCGCTTCGACGAATTCACCGAATGCCTTGCTCGGCACGTTCACATCGCGGAACACTTCACCGCCCGCGCGAATCCAGCCGTCTAGTCCGCCCGCAAGTAACGCGACCTGCGTGTAGCCGAGCGACGTCAGCACGTCGGCGGCTCGCTGCGCGAAGCCTTCGCCGGCATCGAACAGAACGATCGGCACGTCGCGCCGGGGCAGTCGCGTGTACGCATCCAGTTCGATTTTCGAAAGCGGAAAATTGGCGGCGAACAGCGGATGACACTGCGCGTGCGGATCTTCTTCGCGCGTATCGAGCAGCGCGATTTCACGGCGCGCCAGCAGTGTTTGTCGCACGTCTTCGTAAGTGCGGGTCGGGTATGACGTCATGAACGGGGTTGTTCCTTGCTGAGGTCCCACAGGTTGGGGAGTGTCGGATTCGAGTAGCCGGAAATAAAGGGCTTGGGCACGCCCTCCGGTGAATAGGTCGCGCGGCGCACCGCGCCGATGTTCGCGCCATAGACGTGGATGCTGATCGATGTGCGATCGTCGTAGGCATTGCGTACGCGGTGGATATCGCCGATAACGGGCGACACCGCTTCGACATCGCCCGCGTCGAGACGCAGTTCGGCGCCGCTCTGCTGTAGCGAGCCGTCGGCATGACGCGTATACGGCGCGGCCAGTTCGGCGCCGCGCAGCACGCCGATGAGACCCCACACCGTATGGTCGTGAATCGGCGTCTGCTGGCCCGGTCCCCACACGAAACTCACCACACTGAAACGCTGACGCACATCGGCGTAAAGCAGGTATTGCTGGTAGCGCTCGGGCGACGGTTGCGCGTACGCATCGGGAAGCCAGTCGTCGGTGCGGATCAACTCGTGCAACGCGGCCTTGCCGTGTTCGAGCAGCGCGCTTTCCCCGACATTCGAATCGACCAACTCCGCGATGTCTCCGATAAAGCTTCGCAGTTTATGAATGGACATCAGTCGAGAAAATCCCTTTCTGTTTCCAGCAAGCCTTCATACAGGCTGTCGAATGAATGCCGTGCGCCGTTGGCGCGGCCTATCTGCTGATGGGTCAGATCGGCCATCTCGTGCGGTATTGGCTGTGGCGTGCCTGCGGCTTCGGCAAGCAGTTGCGTGTGGCAGGCGTTCTCTAACGCGATGTACCACCACGCCGCCGCTTCCACCGACGGACCCGCCGTCAGGATGCCGTGGTTCTTCAGGATCACCGCCTTGCGTGAGCCTAGCGTGTCGGCAATCCGCGCACCCTCGCTGGTGTCGAGCACCACGCCGCGAAAATCGTCGAACAGTTCATGGTCTTCGTAGAACACGCACGAATCCTGCGTCAGCGGATCAAGCTTGCGGCCGAGCGTGGACCACGCCTTGCCGTAAAGCGAATGCGTATGCGCGGCCGCCACGATCCCGGGATGCGCTTCGTGAATCGCCGCATGAATCGCAAATGCCGCCTGATTCAGCGGACCATCGCCGATCACGATTTCACCGTGCTGATTGACGAGCAGAAGATCCGAAACCCGTATGCGGCCAAAATGCCGCCCCAGCGGATTGACCCAGAAATGATCGGTCCATTCGGGATCGCGCGCGGTGATGTGTCCCGCGAGACCTTGTGCAAAACCGTTGTGCGCAAACAGGCGGAATGCGCCTGCAAGTCGCTGCCGACGGTGAAGACGTTCCTGTTCGAGCGAACGTTGCGGCACGTTGTCGTCATCGAACCAGAACTTGCGTACGGGCGTTTCGCGAAACGTGAGGGAAGAGTGGTCGGCGGTCGGGGTGCTCATGGGGTTCTCTCGGGTCCGGTCATGCAGCGCGACGCACGCGAGAGGTCAACTCGCGGGTGGCGGGGATCAGTTCGCGGCCATAGTCGATTGCGTCGTCGAGCGGATCGAAGCCTCGAATCAGGAAAGTGGTGACGCCCAGTTCGTAGTATTCGCCGAGTGTCTGCGCGACCTGTTCGGGCGTGCCGACCAGCGCGGTCGAATTCGAGCGGCCGCCGATTTCCTTGGCCACTGCCGTCCACAGACGGTCATCCGCGCGCACGCCATCGCCCGACGCGGCGAGCAGACGCCGCGCGCCTTCGCTTTGCTGCGGAGCGCCTGTCGGCAAACCCTTCTCGGCGCGCAAACGGCGCGTCTCGTCGAGAATGTGTTCGGCGCGTTCCCACGCGGCTTTTTCCGTCGACGCGAGGATCGGCCGGAACGACACCGAGAAGCGCACGGTGCGGCCGTGTTTGGCGGCTTCGGCGCGTACGCGGGTGACCTGCTCGAGCACCTGCTGTTTCGATTCGCCCCATAGCGCGTACACGTCGGCATGTTTGCCTGCGACTGCGAGCGCAGGTTCCGATGCACCGCCGAAATATATCGGCAGATAGGGCGTCTGTTTCGGCTTGACTTCGGAGAACGCACGCTCGAAGCGATAGAAGCGACCCTCGTGATCGAACGGCTCCTGTTCGGTCCATACGCGACGCAGCACTTCAAGGTACTCGTCAGTGCGTGCATAGCGTTCGTCGTGACTCAGGAAGTCACCGTCGCGCCGTTGATCCTCGTCGCTGCCCCCAGAGATGAAATGCACCGCGAGCCGCCCGCCGGAGAAGTGATCGAGCGTGGCAAGCTGCCTGGCTGCGAGCGTCGGCGCGACAAAGCCGGGTCGATGCGCCAGCATGAAATGAACCCGTGACGTAACGCTCGCGGCATAGGCAATCGTGATCGTCGCGTCGGGGCTGGTCGAACTGTGCGGCACGAGAATGCGATCGAAGCCCGCATTCTCGTGCGCCTGGGCGAAGGCGCGCACGTAATCGGTATCGATAGCGGGACCTTGCGGATGATGCGTTTCCGACGTCACACGTTGCTGAATCATGCCGATGAATTCGACGCTCACGTTAGCTCCTTGCGGAAATCCGTTGGGGTGGATAGAGGAATGCTTTAGCAGATAAGCCGGAGAGTGGCCCATCAACCTGTCGCATGCAGGCTAACATCGCGTTATGCAAGGGCTAAATAGTATATTCAGCTAAAGATATCGAATGTGCATGTTAATGGCGGCGCAAGCTAATAGCCGCGTTACACGTCCACGCGCCTGAGCGTGGTGCCTGCGCGTCACGCAACCCACACATATGACGTCGTTGGGTGCTGTCATTGCATTCGCTGTTTATGCATTGTTAAGGAGTCAGCGACCGCAAGCAGACGAAGCGAAGCGCAAATATACTTGCACGACCGTATCCGCGATGGAGATCAACCGATGTCCCGTCAGCTTCGCCTCGGCGCTTTCATGCGCCCCACCACGATTCACACCGGCGCATGGCGCTACCCCGGCGCCTATCCCGACGCCAACTTTAACTTCACGCACCTGAAGCGTTTCGCGCAGACGCTCGAACGTGGCCGCTTCGACGCGTTCTTCATGGCGGACCATCTCGCGGTACTCAACATGCCGCTCGACGCGCTCAGGCACAGCCACACGGTCACGTCGTTCGAGCCACTGACCTTGCTGCCGGCACTGGCCGCAGTCACCGAACGGCTCGGGCTGGTCGCGACCGCATCGACCACGTTCGACGCGCCGTATCACGTGGCACGCCGCTTCGCGTCGCTCGATCACATCAGCGGCGGCCGGGCAGGATGGAATCTGGTGACGACATCGAACCCGGACGCAGCACTCAATTTCGGCCTCGACGAGCATGTGGAACACGACGAACGTTATCGACGCGCGCGTGAGTTCTTCGACGTGGTCACCGGACTGTGGGATAGCTGGGCCGACGACGCTTTTATCCGCGACACCGCGAGTGGCGACTACTTTGATCCCGCGAAACTGCATGTACTGAACTACAAAAGCGACAACTTCTCGGTGCGGGGGCCATTGAATATCGCGCGGCCCGTGCAGGGCTGGCCGGTGATCGTGCAGGCAGGTTCATCGGAAGCAGGGCGGCAGATCGCGGCCGAAACTGCGGAAGTGGTATTCACCGCCCAAAGTAATCTTGCCGACGGCCAACGCTTTTATGCCGATGTCAAAGGGCGAATGGAAAAACTCGGCCGACAGCGCGATCACATGAAGATCCTGCCGGCTGCATTCGTCGTAGTGGGCGACACGCTGGAACAGGCTCAGGAAACGCGAGCGCGGCTCGACACATATGTTCACTATGAAAGCGGCATTGCGTCGTTATCGATTGCATTGGGTCACGACGTCTCCCGTTTCGATCCGGATGGATCGTTGCCCGAGATTCCCGAAACCAACGCGAGTCGCACGGCGCGTCAACGGGTGCTCGAATGGGCGCAGCGAGACGGTCTGACGATTCGCCAGCTTGCGCAGCGCATTGGCGGTTACTCGGGGCTGGAAATGGTCGGCACGCCGGCATCGATCGCGGACCAGATGGAGCAGTGGCTCGTGGAAGAAGGCTCGGATGGCTTTAATGTCATGTTCTCCCACCTTCCGGCCGGACTCGACGACTTTGTCGATAAGGTCGTGCCGGAGTTGCAGAGACGCGGCCTGTTCCGCCGCGAATATGAAGGGGCGACGCTGCGCGAGAACCTTGGCTTACCGCGGCCGGAGAACCGATTCTTTCGCCGGTAAAACACCCTGACGCGGCCGTCGGAAGAAAGGTAGAGCGAGATCCCGGTCCATTGCCGGACCGGGATCTTCTGCTTTAGAACAGATGCTTGATACCGGCCGACACTGCGACCTGTTTGCTGGTCGCAGACGGTGTGAGATAGCCAATCGCAGCCACGGCCGGACGTCCGAGCGAGTCGGTTCCGCTTGCATGCTGGAATGCGCCGGTCACATACAGGTCCGTCGCTTTCGACAGCGAATACGCGGCACCCAGGTTGACCTGCTCGTACTTCGCGCCTTCCTTGCCGCTCGTACTGCCGCCTTCCGTATAGTCGAACGATGTGCCGAAGCGCAGGAACGGTGTGGCCTGATAACGCAGGCTTGCGCCCACCGTATTCAGACTCGTCGAACCGTGATATCCGAACGTATTCAACGCTGCGGTCGTCCCGAGACCACGGAACTGCGTATTCGAGTAAGACACGCCGAAGATCGCGCCTCCTGCTGCATAGGTTGTCGCGACGGAAACCGTCTGCTGCGAATTGGCCGACGCAAAGCCCGCGATAGCCGGATTGGATTCGGCGGTCGTGGCCGAGCCTGCGGAGCCGAGATTATTGCCCGTCGCGGTCGCATTCGGGTTGGTGCCGTATAGCGACACGTTCGGATTGCGCGCATTGAAGATCGACGCGCCGATCGCGAACGCTCCGCCCGTATAGTTCGCACCCAGCGACCAGTACTGGTTCTGCGTAGCATTGCCGGCCACACCGCCGAGGCTGTACAAGCCGCCGAAACGGAAGCCTCTATAAGTGTCCGACAGATACTTGAGCGTATTGTTGATACGGTGCGTGAAGTTCAGATTGTCATAGTCGGCGGGATGAATCGCGAGGTTACCCCAATACCATCCATAAATGAGCGGCGAAACGAATTCGACCGACGCGTCACCCTGACGGCCCAGGGTGAACGTACCGTATTGCGGAGCCGAAAGTCCCACATAAGCCTGCCGGCCGAATATCGCACCGCCTTGCCCTAGCGCGCCATTGTTCACGCTGAAGCCACCCTCGATCTGGAAGATGGATTTCAGTCCACCACCCAGATCTTCAACGCCTTTCAGGCCCCAGCGGCTCGATGCCAGCCCGGACGAGCCGCTGTCGAATTGCGCTACCTGTGTGCCGCCTTTTGGCCGTCCCGAAGCGGAAGTCGCTGCGGTTTGCGCGTTGTTCACGTAAGTCACGTTGCCGGTCACGATGCCATATAGCGTGACGCTGCTTTGTGCGTTTGCAGTGCTGGCCAGCAGAGAAGAAATACTGAATGCGAAAAGTAGTTTTTTCATATTTTTTGAATCGATGTCGAGGGGCGCGTCGCGGAAGTGACTAAATGAAGAACATCTGACGATGCCGGGAGAACGATAAGCAAAAGCAATCGACGGAACAAACAATAAAAGTCGATATGGATATCGGTCATTTGTTTCCGGGAAGCGCTACAGCTTCAATAAATTGGCGATGGCATCGGACATCGACACTTATTAGTATTCCTTGGGTAATTTGCTGTCGGTTGATTGAACAGATTCGCGTTATATAGCGGCAGAAAATAGCTTTGGAAGAGGGTATGACGAAGAAGATTGGTAAGGCGAAAGCGTATGAAACTGCGCGCATGTCGCGTGCTCACGACACTTTTTTGGGGACGTGTGTTGTCAAAGGACGAGCAGGTTATCGGGAGCGTAAAAAAAAGCGACGTCGTTGCCGACACAAAGATGCGGGCAACGACGTCGGCTATCTGCTGATAGGTGCCGCAATAGAGCGGCACGTATCGAGGAGTAGAAAAGCTGTTTAACGGGTAGCGCGTGTATTGCCCGCTTCATAACCCGGCGGCACGAGAAATCCGCCATAAACCTCTTCCAGCAGAGCCGCAAATGCAATCGGCGTGCGGTCTTCGAGCCACGGCCCCACGGCTTGCGCGCTGACCGGCAAGCCGTCATCGTCCAGACCGAGAGGGAAACTGGTGGCCGGCAATCCGGGCAGCACAGGCAACCCCGCCCAGTAGAAGAAGTCGAGGAAGCGCACTTCGCGCACGCCGTCTTCGAACGCTACAGGATAGGTGCGCGCGTCTTTCGGCTGCTGCTGGTTGTGGCGGAAGGCAGGTACCGGCGCGACCGGCGTCACGACTACATCGAACGATTCGAAAAGCCGTTCCCACTGATGACGCAATGCATGTCGTTGTTCATCGGCCCTGAGCCAGTCGCGATGGGCGAGCGTGGGGGCGCGCAGCCAGGCGGCGTCGGCGCTGTCGTCGTCGGGGGCGAGTGCGGCGAGGCGCTCGCGGGCCGCCTCGCTCAATGCGGGCGGCTCGGCCAGCGACGAACCCAGCAAGGTCCGGTACAGCGCATGACTGCGGGTGAGATCGGGCAACAGACCGCCGGGAAGATCGGCAGGGCGGCTCACCTGCACGCCCTGTGTGCGCAATCGCTCGACCACGCGTTCGGACACGAAGCGCTCCGATACACTTCTTTCGGTGCCAGGCCACGTATCGATCACCAGCACACGGAATCCGGCGAGGTGCGCATGACGCGCGGGCGGCAACGTTACATGCCACGCTTTATTCGTCAACGGATCGCGGTTGAGCAGCAGATCGAGTGCGAGTTCGAGGTCGCCTGCACTGCGCGCGAGCGGCCCGGCGACACTCAGATCGCGCGCGGAAAAGCGACCGCGCGGTGCACCTGCGCCGAGCAGGGATACGAGACCGTAGCTCGGTTTATGGCCATAAACGCCGGTGAAATGCGCGGGAATGCGGATCGAGCCGCCGATATCGGAGCCGAGTTCCAGCGCGACATAACCCGCCGCGAGCGCCGCCGACGATCCGCCGGACGATCCACCGGGTGTGCGCTCATGATCCCAGGGATTGCGCGTCAATCCATAGACTTCGTTGTAGCTTTGCAGGTCGGAAAGCGCGAGCGGCACATTGGTTTTGCCGATGATCAACGCACCCGCGTCACGCAGAGCGGCGACCGAGAGCGAATCGCGCTCTGCGACGTTGTCAGCGAAAGCCGGATTGCCGACGCTGGTCACGAGTCCCGCCACATCGAATGATTCCTTTACCGTAATCGGCACGCCAAGTAATGGGCGTCGGTCGCCACGCGCCAATGCCGCGTCGGCATCACGGGCGGCAGCTCGCGCGGTGTCGAAATCGCGCGCGACCACGGCGTTCAATTCGCCGTCGAAGCGTGTAATGCGGGCAATCGTATGTTCCAGTAATTCGACCGCTGACACGCGGCCTTCGGCCAATGCTGCGGCCTGCTCCCGCGCACTGGCAAAGGTCAGTGCATCGAGTACGGCGGACTTCGGTTCATCCAGTT
This sequence comes from Paraburkholderia sp. GAS333, assembly GCF_050435665.1. Classification (NCBI taxonomy): domain Bacteria; kingdom Pseudomonadati; phylum Pseudomonadota; class Betaproteobacteria; order Burkholderiales; family Burkholderiaceae; genus Paraburkholderia; species Paraburkholderia sp. GAS333. The sequence goes on along the minus strand of NZ_JBNDKS010000006.1, from coordinate 183,937 downwards.
CAGGTGCGCTCATGGTAGCTAGATCTCAGGTCGATGGTCAGGCTTTCGGTTCGATCCACGCGTCGGAGAAATCGCCCGCCGTCAGATCGATGCTGTTGTTCAGGTTGTGAACCCGCGAGTGATACACCTGCAACGCCGACGGCACCGTCACCAGCGGCAGCACCGGCAGGTCACGGCCGACGATCTGCTGAATCTGCCGGAACGCGGACGCGCGGCGGCCCTCGTCGGTTTCGACGGCGGCCGCTCGAAACAGGTCGTCGACTTGCTGGTTCTGATAGTGCGAAGCGTTGATCCAGATGAGCGGATGGCTGACACCGTCCGACCAGTAAATGCGCTGCACGCCAACCGTCGGATCGTAAAGACGGCCGAGGCCGTTCAGATTCAGATCGAACTCGCGAGCCGTATAGGCGCGACGCAAATAGGTCGGCAGATCGCCGTCGAGAATGCTCGCCTTGATACCGATGCGCGCGAGCGCGGCGCGCAGATAATCCGCCGCGCGCCGGAAATCCGATCCGCTGATGTAGTTGATCTTCAGCGCGAAACGCTGGCCGTCGGCCTGTTTCGGATAACCTGCCGCATCGAGTAAGCGATTCGCTTCGTTCACGTCGAACGGATAGCGAAAGGTGCTGTCGTCGTAATAGCTCGACAACACGGCGGGCACTGGCGAATCGACCACGCTCGAACGTTGGTAGAAGACGTTGTCCTTGATGAAGTTGCGATCTATCGCGTGTGCAATAGCCTTGCGCACCTCGGGCTTGGCAAGCACTGGATTGTCCAGGTTGAATTCGAGGAAAGCCGCGTTGTTCAGATACGCATCGTAGCTGTCGTCGATTTTCAGATTCGGCAACTTTGCAAGACGGCTCAGATCGGCGAGGCCGACGTTGGTTGCGGCATCGACCTCACCGGTTTCGAGCGCGGCGGAAATGGACGCCTGATCGGGCACGATACGGTAGATCACATGGTCCAGATTCGGTGCGCCCGGCCGCCAGTAGTTCGGATTCCTGCGAAGGCTGACGTGACTGCCGCGCACCCATTGGTCGAAGACGAACGGGCCGGTGCCAATTGGCGCGGTGAGATTCGGGCTTGTCAGAGGATCGCCGTCGCCGTAGCGGTGTTGCGGCACGATGGGCAATTCCGCGGACGAAAGAGCCTTGATCAGATAGGGCGTCGGCTTGCCGAGCACCACGATGGCCGTCAACGGATCGGGCGTTTCGACCCGCTCGACATTGGCGAGCGTGATGCGTCCGCGCGGGCCGAGGCGTTTTTGCGTGAGGATCGAGTAGCTGACGTCGGCGGACGTGAAGCTCTCGCCATCGTGCCACTTCACGTTGGGCCGCAGTTTGAACGTGTATCGCAGACCGTCGTCACTGGTGCTCCAGGCAATGGCGAGCAGCGGTTGCGGCTTGAACTGCGCGTCGTAGCGCAACAACCCTTCAGTAATTTTCGCGCTGATGTTGCGGATCACCGTATTGGTGTCGAGCAGCGAAACCAGCGACGGCGGCTCCTGCTGGACTGCATAGGTGAGCGTTCCGCCCTTCGCGGGCGTGGTCGCTTGCGTGCTGGCGGCTGCCGCAGTCGGGAGGTCCGCCCATGTGCCGAGTGCACCGGCGGAGAGAGCGGCCAGCGATGTCTGCATGAAACGCCGACGATCTACAGTCATGGTTAGCCTTTTAGCGCGTTTGCCGTTGTGTGTTCAGTTGCCCCGTGACGCGCAATTCGACCGAAGAACGGATGCCCCGGATCGTTGAAGCCAGGCGTCGACGGATGGCCGCTCGTCACCAGCGAATCGACGAATGCTTCGTCGTCGGCATTCAACTGATAGCGCAGCGCGGGCAGATAATCCTGCCATTGCGCTTCGGTGCGCGGACCGGCAATCGTCGAACTGATATAGCGGCTGTTGAGCACCCACGCCAATGCGAATTGGCCCGCCGACAAACCGCGCGCCTCGGCATGTTCCCGTACGCGCCGCGCGAGTTCGATCGACTCGGGACGCCATTCGGTCTGCTGCAAGCGGCGGTCGCTGCGGCCCGCGCGCGTATCGGCACCGGGTGTCGCGCCGGGTTCGTATTTGCCGGTCAGTACGCCGCGCGCGAGCGGGCTATAGGAGATCACGCCGAGCCCATAGCGGTGCGCGGCAGTCAATTGCTCAGCCTCGGCCTGACGATTGGCGATGTTGTAAAGCGGCTGGCTTGCGATAGGCGCAGCGAGTCCAAGCGCCTGCGCCGTGTGGCTGAACTCCGCAATCTTCCACGCGCGATGATTCGACAGCCCGTAGTAACGCAGCTTGCCTGCGCGGATCAGATCGTCGAGTGCGCGCACCGTTTCATCAACCGGCGTTTCGTGATCTTCGCGATGGATGTAGAGCAGGTCGAGATAGTCGGTGCCGAGCCGTTTCAGGCTGGCATCGACGGCGCGCTCGATGTATTTGCGCGACGCACCTTGCGCGTTCACGTCGCCGCTTTGCAGCGGGTTCGCAAATTTTGTCGCCAGTACCCAGCGTTCGCGCTGTGCCGCGATTGCGCGGCCAACCACGCGTTCCGACTCGCCCTTGCCGTAGACGTCGGCGGTATCGATCGAATTCACGCCCTGTTCCTGCGCCTGATCGATGATGCGGGCTGCGGTCGCTTCGTCGGTGGGGCCGCCGAACATCATTGTGCCGAGCGTCAATGTCGAGACCTTGATGCCGCTGCGGCCGAGTTGTCTGTATTCCATGTCAGTCTGATTCCGTGAGATTACGAGTCGAAAAGAAAGGCGTTAGCGTTGCAACCACGTATCGGCGAAACTGCCCGATACGCCGTCGGGTCCCGTCGTATGGTCGTGTACCGCGCGCGAATAAACGGTGAGGTATTGCGGTGAAACGAGATTGATGTCGGGCAGGTCGCGCTCGATAATCCGTTGAATCTGCGAGAAGAGTTGCTTGCGTTTCGCCTCGTCGGTTTCTTCGGCGACTTGCGCGAACAGTTGATCGATCTGCGGATTGCTGTAATGCGAGCCGTTCGTGAAAGGCACGCCGCGCCGGAAATTATTGGTCGTATAAAGCCGCGCTACGCCGGCCACCGGATCGAACAGATTGCTCATGCCATTGACCGAGAAATCGAAATCGCGGTCGGTGTAGATCCGCTTCAGATAAGCGGGCAGATCCTGGCTCCGAACAGTCACGGTAATGCCGAGCCGCGCGAGTGCCGACTTCACATAAGCAGCCGTACGCGCAGGCAGATCGCCAATCGGCAACGGGTCGAGCGTCAGCGCAAAGCGCGTGCCGTCGCTCTTACGCGGATATCCCGCTTCGTCGAGCAGCGCGTTGGCGCGCTCCACGTTGAAGGGATACGGCGTTGGCGCGGGATCATAGTAAGGGCTTGAAGGAATGATCGGGCTGGCAAGCGGCGTCGCGTAACCGTAGAAGATCACCTTGCGAATGACCTCACGGTCTAGCGCCGATGCAATCGCCTGACGCACCTTCAGATTCTTTAAAACCGGGTTGTCGAGATTGAATTCGATACGCGATACGCCGGCCTGAAATTCATAACCGCGTGTGTCCAGTCCGAGCTTCGGATTGCCTTTCAGGCGAGCGAGGTCAGAGAGCGGTACTGGGGTGTCGCCGCTCAGATCGGCGGAGCCGTCTTCGAATGCAACGGTCCGCGCGGCCGGATCGGTGATCACCTTTACGACGATGCGGTCGAGTAGCGGCTTGCCTTTGTCCCAGTAGTCGTCGTTGCGCACATATTCGATGTAGCTGCCGCGTACCCATTTGACGAAGCGAAACGGTCCGGTGCCGATCGGTGCATTGTTGGCGGGATTGGTGAGCGGGTCAGTGCCTTCGTAGATATGCTTCGGCAGAATAGGCGTTTCCGACGACGAGAACGCCTTGATCAGATACGGCGCGGGCTTCGACAGCGTGATAACGACGGTGTACGGGTCCGGCGTCGCGACCTCGGTGACGTTGGCAAAGGTCGTTTTGGCGCGCGGATGAACCTGCCTGAGCGTCTCGATCGAGTAAGCGACGTCGGCGGAAGTGAACGGCTGACCGTCCTGCCACTTCACGCCGTGACGCAGATGAAAGACGTATTTCCGGCTGTCGTCGCTGACTTCGAACGAGGTCGCGAGCGAAGGCTTCGGCCGAAACTGGAAGTCGTATTCAAGGAGTCCTTCGACCACTTTCGGACTGACCTTCAGCACGTTGGTCGCGGTAGTCGCGAGATCGACTAGCGCGGTCGGTTCCGGCGTGACGATGAAATTGAGCGTTCCGCCGCGCGTTTGCGCCTGCGCATGCGATGCGCCGAGTGCGGCGACCAGCGAGAGCGACAAGACAAGCGCGCGATGAAAGACGCGCGCGCGGCGGCGCAGCGCCGCCTGCGTTGTGACATAAGCCATCGTAGGATTGTGCGTAAAGAAAGGGGGATTGCAGCCGGTTCAGAGCGTGGCGGGTGCGGCGGTCTGCTGCCGTCTTGCGAGCGCGGCACGCAAGGGCGCGGGATCGACCCACGCGTCAACATCGAAATCGGAGGGAATGAAGCCCCATGTGAACAGAAAATGCTTGAAGTCAGCGAGCGCGGCGAGTGCTCGCGGATCGAGCCCGAGTGTCAATTGACGATGCAATCCGCCGGGATATGCGTGGCCTACCCAGTGCTCTGCGCTGCGTGTTTCGCGGGCAACGTAGTGCGCGACATCGCCCGGATGAGCTTGCGCCCAATCAGCGGCGTCCAGCGTGCGGGCCACGACCCGTTCGACCAGGTCGGGGCGCTCGCGCAGCAATTGCGCATCGACCGTGAGCGGACGCGGCGTGCCGTTATTTGCATGCAGCACGCGGTTGGGCTGCGCGCCGATTTCAACCAGAATCTTCGCATTGAGCAGATTCGCGATGTCGAGACCTGTCGCGCCTTTGACGAACACAACGTCGGCTTCGCCCCGCAGCAAAGCTTCTGCTTCGCGTGCGAATTCGTGCGAGCGTTGCGCGTCGAGCCAGTCCGCGAGTGATGCATCCACGGAAGGTTTGGCATCTTCCAGACCGCGCGGTGTATGCGGCAAATCGACGAGATCGATGTCTTCGAGTTGAACGCCAATCGCGCCGAGCAGTGACGAGAAGCCCCGCAAGGCGGTCGCGCGATGAAAATCGACCACGCTTGCCCGGGTGTTCAGCGGGAAGCCGAAGCGCCGCCCCTGTAGCGCCTCTGGAGACGCATCCAGCTGACGGTCAAGGGTGATCAATGCCTGGAACTCGTCGACCCAGCTCAGGCCGATCAGACGCGTTTCGCTGCCTTGGGCGCGCGCCCACAGCGCGGGGATATTGCCGCCCTGTCGAAACGACCACGGCTGCGTGTGCGTGAAATGCGAGCGGCGAATTTTCACGTCGTCGGCATCCTGCAGCGCTTTGACGTCGATGCCGTCGGCGGCGAATTCCTGTTGCAGCCAGCCCTTCTGCGCGGCAATACCGAACGGAGTGGGAGCAGGGCAGCGCGTGTACCAGAGTCGGCTCATTGAATCACCTTGAAGTTGGAGGGTGTCGGACCCGTACGGCGGCGGCTAGCGACGCCGCCATTTCGCGCATTGGCGAAACGCTCAGAAGCGCAGGCCGGCTTCGCGTAACAGCGGCAAAACGCGTTCGCCGAAGAATTCGAGGTCCGGTTGAAAATCGAAGAAGCTCAATTGCACACCGTCGATGCCCGCCTGATGCAGACGCACGATGTAATCGGCAACCTGCTGTGGCGAGCCAACTATCGAGATGTTGCCGCCCACCGCACGCGCGGCGGCCTGGTTGCGTTGCGGAGCGTTGCCGCGCCACGCATGCGCATCGCTCTCGAAGCGGTGGAAGCTACCTTCGTCACCATGCGCAACGATTGCATCGCGATAGGCGTGTGCTTCTGCTTCGGTCTCGCGGCACACCACCATCGGATTGATGAGCGTGCGGATCTGGCGCCCATGCTTCGCGGCAGCGGCTTTCACGCGTGCCGTGTGGGCGGGCAACGCGGCCAGCGCAGCTTCGATTTCGGAACCAGCGGGACTTGTGATGAACACAATGTCCGAATAACGTGCGGCGAAGTCGATACCGGCGTCCGAGCCGGTTGCATTCACGAGCAGCGGACGGCCGTAATTCGGCTTCGGCGTAACGAAAGCCTTGTCGAGTTTCCAGCTTGAGAGCGGAGGTGCGAAGCTGAAGTTATCCGGCTGCGACCAGAGTTGCTGAACGGCGTCGAGAAACTCGGCCGCCAGTTCGTAGCGTCGATCGTGTTCGATGCGATGCCAGCCGAACATTTCATGCTCGACTGCACGATGACCGGTCACGACGTTGATACCCCAGCGTCCTTTCGAAATATGATCGAGCGTCGCGGTGAATTTGGCGAAGTGCAGCGGATGCCACGGTCCATAAAGCACATGACTGGTGGCGACCAGAATGATGCGCTCGGTGCGCGCCGTCATTGCAGCGAGCGACATGAATGAGTCGAGCGCCTCGCCGTTGAATACGCCGCCATAGCCGCCTTTTGGCAGCCACTGCGACAGCGCGAATACCAGATCGAAACCGAGTGCTTCCGCTTTTTGCACGAGCGCGAGGTTGTAGTCGAAGCTCCAGTCGGTGGAACGCGGCAGCGTCGAGGCGCTCCAGCCGCCCGCCTGAATCGGCAGGAACAGGCCGAGCAGAAGCGGTTGTTCGAATGCGCGCGACACGGGGCTGTCGGCGAACGTGGCAGGCGAACGAACCGGCACGAATGAAGATGCGGCCTGTGGTTGAGCGTCCAGAAGAGAGTGAGTCACAGTGAAAGTCCGTGCCGGTTAGAGTTGTCTCAGCAAGCCGACTCGACTCGCATCGACGCAGTAGATCATGTGAGTTCTGGAATGCAAACCAATCAATTCTGCTTTTCTTTTGATGCCTTCCAACACTGTATGGCCGCTGCTGTTGCAGCAACGATTCAGCGTCAATCGAAGCACTTCAGGTGTTCGATTTCCAGACGATGTCGCGCACATTCACCTTCTTCGGAATCAGGCCGAGTGCATACAGGCGGTCGGCGGTGTTCTGCTGTGCATCGAGTAGCGGCGTGCTTAGCGCGGTTACATCGAAGCTGGCGTTCTGGGTGACGAGAGCCATTACGTCGGCGGGTATGCCGGTAGCGGCGGAAAGCGCGCTGGTCACTTCGGCGGGATGCGACTTCGCCCACGCTGCGGCTTCTTTCGAGCCGTCGATATATTCACGGACCAGTTCAGGATGCGCGGCAGCAAAGCCGCTATTCGCCAGCAGAAATCCCGAACTCGGCTTGATCTCTCCGGTGTAGGCGAGAACTCGCGAAGGTGTCCGCTTTTGCGCAATCGTAAAGTAGGGGTCCCAGATAACCCATGCGTCGATATCACCGCTGTCGTATGCAAAGGCAGCGTCGGCGGCGCCTAGCGAAATGGAGTCGATATCGGCTAGCTTCACGCCGGCCTTTTCCAGAGCCGCCGCAATCAGATCATGCGAACTCGAGCCTTTTGCATAGCCGACTTTCTTGCCGCGCAAATCGGCGAGTGTGCGGATGCTGGAAGTGGCCTTCACCAGAATGCCTTCGCTCTTGGGCCCCGAAGGCTGCGCGGCGATGTAATCGATATGGCCGCCTGCTGCCTGTTGAAAAATGCAGCCCACGTTGCCGGAATTGCCGAACGAGATCTGACCGATGTCGAGTGCCTGCAACAACGTGAGCCCGGATGGAAACTCCACCCAATTGACTTTTATCCCACGCGGCTCGAAGCGCTTTTCGAATACCTTGAGTTGTCTCGCCACGAGCGGAATGCCGGTTTTCTGAAAGCCGAGGCTGATCGTATCGGGCGTCGCGGCAAGAGCTTTAGATAGCGGCGCAATAAAAGCCGCGGCGGCGAGCGCGCTGCCTGCGGCGAGAAATTGACGACGTCCCGGCATGCGAGGATCTCCTGAAGAATGAGGTGAATACGTAAGCGGCGAGCGTGTAATGCAGCGCCGCTCTTAAGTTTGTCCGGTAGGCGAAGGGCGCACGCCGTTCAGATAGAAGTTGCCGACTGCCGCGTATTTCCAGCGGACCGGATCGTGCACGGTATGCACCCGTGCATTGCGCCAATGCCGGTCGAGATTGAATGAGGGATGCGTTGAGCGGGTACCCGCCAGTTCGAACAGTTTGCTGCTTGCGTCGATGGCGATTTCGGTGGTCAACGCTTTTGCTTCGGCCACCGCGATCGATGCCGCGGCAATCGTGTCCGGGCCGGGGTCGGCGAGACAATGGTCGATTTCGCGGCCTGCACGTTCCATCATCGCTTCGGACGCGTGTAGACGCGTGGTCAACTCGCCGAGTTGATGGATCACGTACGGGTCGGCTCCGATTGCCGGAATCGTGCTCGCAGACGAAGCCGCGTCGCGCTCGCGGATGAACGCGATCGTCGCGTCGAGCGCAGCCCGTGCAATGCCCGCGTCGATGCCGACGTGGCTGATCTGCGTGACCGCGTTTTGCGGCCAGTGTGCGTAGCTTTCGTGAATCGGGAGCACGTTCAAAGCGGGCACCCACACGTCATTGAAAATCACGGTGCCGCTGGCGGTGGTTTTCTGGCCGAAGCTTTGCCAATCGTCGACGATCTTCATGCCCGGATGGCCTGCGGGCACGATGGCGACCGTGCGGCGTCCCGCCTGATCCTGGCCGATGGTGGACACGTAGTCGGCGAATAGTGCGCCGGTCGAATACAGCTTGGTGCCGGACAGGCGGAAGCCTTCGCCGTCGGGTGTGATAGTCATCGCCGAGCCGCTGGGCTGTCGTCCGCCCACGTCGACATTCGCATTGCCAAAGCGGGCGCCGTGCAGAATTTCGCCGAGAAAGAAGGCTCGTTGCCGTTCGTCGCCGGTCTTCCAGATCCAGAAAACCGCGCTGTTGTGGTTCTGCTGAATTTGCGCAATGGACGGGTCGGCCGCGGCGAGCAACGCGAATACCCGGCCGACCGTCGCGTACGACACCTGTGCGCCGCCGTATTCTTTCGGCACGGTCATCGCCCACAGTCCCGCGCTCGAACAGGCATTCAATTCGTCAAAGGGAAGAATGCGTTCGCTGTCGCGGCGCGCGGCGTCGGTGGCAAAGTTCTGCGCGAGATCACGCGCGATCCGCAACGCTTCATCGTCTGACGCAATGATGTGGGCCGGTGTATAGACCCGTGGTGTCGTTCGGGCGGTCGCCGCGAACGCGAGGTTTGAAACTTGGGCGGTCATCGACGGCTCCGGGGCAGTCCATTGAGGACCGGGGGATAAGCGGGACACTTCGTTCATCAGAAGTGAGAGACGGTGCTGATTTCGATTTCGGACGCAGCCGGAGCTGGCGTGTGCTTCGGCGCGGGCAAAGGCACGCCGAGTTCCGTGAGCAGCAAATGGCGCAATTCCTTCAGCTTCGGATGACCCGGCTCGCGAGGATGATCCAGCTCGAGCGGAATATCGAGCGAAATACGACCCTTCGACAGCACGAGGACACGATCCGCGAGTAGCAGCGCTTCGTCCACATCGTGAGTGACAAGGAGGACGGCAGGGCGGCGGCGTTGCCACAGGTCGAGAACCAGTTGCTGCATTTTTAGCCGCGTCAACGCGTCCAGCGCGGCGAATGGTTCGTCGAGCAGCAGCAGTTGCGGGTCCTGTACCAGCGCGCGAGCCAGCGCCGCCCGTTGCGCCTCGCCACCGGAGAGCGTGAGCGGCCACGCATCGAGCCGGTGCGAAAGACCCACGTCAGTGAGCGCCGCCACTGCTTTATCGCGTGCATTAGCGCTACGCAAACCGAGTGTGATGTTATTGACGAGCCGCTTCCACAGCACGAGCCGGGGCTCCTGAAACACTACTGCCCGTTGAGTGGGGACCGTGACGGCTCCGTATGACGCGGTATCGAGTCCCGCGAGAGTGCGCAACAAGGTGGATTTGCCCGATCCGCTATGGCCGAGCAGAGCCGTAAAACTGCCGCGTTCGATGTCAAGGTTCAGGGAGTCGAGCACCACCTGTTGATCGAATGCGCGAGTAAGGCCGCGCAGACGAACCACGGGTTCTGACTCGGGTAAAGGCGGGGTCACTGTCACGGCGTGGCTCATTTTCTTTGCGCCGTTGGACGCCACACAAGCGCGGCGCTTTCAAGCTTTCTCACCAATGCATCGGCGGCAAGACCGAGCAGCGAGTAGACGATCAGGCCGACGAAAATGATGTCGGTTCGCACGAACTCGCGTGCGTTCATGACGAGATAGCCGATTCCGCTCGATGCATTCACCTGCTCGCCAACCACCAGGCTCAGCCACGCTACACCGATTGCGTATCGCAAGCCAACCAGTGCCGAAGGCAGCGCACCTGGCAAGATGATGTGCCAGATCATTTCTGCGCGAGTCAGCCCGACCGTGGTCATTGCCTCGATAACTTTGGGATCGACATGGCGAATGCCCGCATACAGGTTCAGATAAATCGGGAAGGCCGAACCCAATGCAACCAGCGCAATCTTCGGCGCTTCACCGATGCCGAACCACAGAATGAACAGCGGCACCAACGCAAGGTGGGGCAGCGTGCGCATCATTTGCATCGGCGGATCGATTGCGTCCTCGCCTTTGGAAGAAAGCCCCGCAACGAGCGCAGCCACTACGCCAATCGTGGCGCCAATCGCTAGCCCGCTCGCGGATCGGCCGAGTGAAACGAGAAGATTGCGCGCGAGTTCGCCGGAGACGGTCATCGCCCAGAACGTCTGGGCGATCGTGACCGGCGCGGGAATGAAGCGCGTCGATACCCAGCCGTTCCAGCAGGCAATCTGCCAGGCGAACAATAATGCAATCGGTGATACCGCGCGACGCCATCGAATAGAGGGAAGACGGCGTTGCGTCGATTCGTTAAAGGCGTGTGGCGTCAGGAATTCGGTTTTTGCAGACATGTCCGTTGCTTTGACCAACAAAATTTACCGTGCAGCAGCGAGTCTCGCGTCAATGCGCCGGGCATGAGAAATCTATCGGAGAGAAGACGCCATGGACAACGAACAATAATTTCTATTCTTATCTGATTCGTTGCGCGAGAGTGTGGAGAAATGATCGATTGACGTAAGCAAAGCAGAATCGCTTGGTTCGTTCGAATGGAGCGGGTAGTTATTCTTCGACGCGAAGCCGAAGCATGCGGGCGCGTGTGCCTTTGCTATTCATCGCGTTTTTTTTATCCAACCTTCGAAATAGAACTATCGACTCATGACGACGCTCAACGAGTACCTTGTCCAGAAGCGCGCGGCGTGGCTCGCCAAACGTGAAGCGGCGCGCAACGATCCCAATATTGCAGCGAACCGACTGAAAGCCAACGTGCGTGCATTAGGCCGCAGTGGCGTGCGGGAAATCCGTATCCGCGATTTCCAGGTGATTAGCGATAGCCCGGCAGACTTCGCGGGATACAACCTCGGGCCCGCGTCGCCGGAATTGCAACTCGGCGTGCTGGGAAGCTGCATTACACACATCACGCTGATTCAGGCCGCCGAGCGGCAGCTCAGGATCGATTCGATCGAGGTGGAAGTAACCGGTGAGCAGCATCCGCTTGCACAACAACCGGGCTTCGAAAATGTGCCGATCTATCCGCACAATATTCGCTATACGCTGGATATCGTGTCGCCTGAGTCACCCGAAGCGATTCGCGCGTTGCATGAAGCGGTGGAAGCGGTGTGCCCGATTTTCAATCTGCTGAAGAATCCGCAGACGATTGTCGGCGAATTGCGGCACGTGAGCGTGGCGGCTTAAGTCGCTGCTAGCTACCGCGAGTGGTTGCAGTGAGGGTTTCACAGCGACAGGACATGAGTCATGATTTGCGGCTTCGCGCGTTGAACGCGCGAAGCACATGCAACTCGCGTGGCGATTAGAGCGCGAGTCGTCCTTCGAACGCGATCTCGGCTAGCGGCTTGCGCTGGCTTTGCACTTCGCGGGCCTGCAGCGTTTCGGACAACGTGGCCTTGTCACCCGCGCGACCGATCGCAATACCCGCTTCAATCGAATAACCGTCGGGAACCGCGAGTTGCTGGCGAATCTTGTCGCGCTCGATGCCGGCGAGACCATGTGCATGCCAGCCGGACAGCGTGGCTTGCAACGCGAGGTAGGCCCACGCGGCGCCGGTATCGAACGAATGCGTCGGTGCAGGTACTTCCGCTGCCGCGCCGGGAGGCGTGAAGGTGTTCTTCGACAGCACGATCACGATAGCGGCCGCGTGCTTTGCCCAGCTCTGATTGAACTCATTGAGAAAGCCGACGAATTGCTCCCAATGCGGCGTGCCGCGCCGTGCATAAACGAAACGCCACGGCTGTGAGTTATACGAGGAGGGCGCCCAGCGAGCCGCTTCGAGGAGCGTTAACAGCGTAGCTCCGGGGATCGTGTCGGCACTGAAAGCGCGCGGCGACCAGCGATCGAGAAATTGACGGTCGATCGCGTGTTCGGCCGTACGTGAGTTCGATTCAGTTGTCATGGATTACTCCGGGGAAAAAGAGGTGAGTGCCCGAGTTCTGAAAGCAGATGGGTCTGGGACGACGCCGGCCATTTTATCTGCACGCATTGCGCGACTGAACTGAATTCTTCTCGCACACTTATCACTCGCGGAGTGGCTTACTTGTGATGAAAGCCAATTCGAATAAAGTTCTTTTCTTCCGTTTCAAGACAACAGCACTGGATGAAAAATCAGCGGCGCGACTCTGCGCGGCAAACCGAACCGGTAGTGACACAACGAGATAACCATCGAAGATTTGCTTGGTTTGGCGCAGCCCTGAATTCATTTATTGTGAAGGTCGCGTCACTTGGATCAACCATCCCCGGCGCAACCTGGATCCGGCAGCAACGGAGCGCCTCGGGCGCGCAACGCCTTCGCCGTGGTCCAGCCCAACAACCAGCAAGGAAGAAGCTTCATGGCGACAGGTACGGTCAAGTGGTTCAACGACGCGAAAGGTTTTGGCTTCATCACGCCGGATGACGGTGGCGATGATCTTTTTGCGCATTTCTCGGAAGTGCGCGCGGAAGGTTTCAAGTCGCTGCAGGAAAATCAGAAGGTGAGTTTCGACGTCAAGCAAGGACCGAAAGGCAAGCAGGCGGCGGATATTCGTCCGCTGTAATTGCAAGCGTTTTAGCTCTTCAAGACGCGCATCGCGTTCAACTGCGCAGAGAGACGACGCGCTGCCGCCCTATCTGGGCCGGTGGCGCGTTGTGCTTTTAGCTGTGTGCTGTTGTTCACGGCTTGCAATGTTCTGACTCTCGTCAGATCTGAACTTGCGCTTACTCGATGACAGATAGTGTGCAATGCACTTCTGGCAGGACTCGCTGCGATCATCAAAACGAAATCCTTCCCGCCTGCCTAAAAACCTCCTGCGAAAGGATGACTGGCCGATGAGGTTTCACCCGGTCTTTCGTTGTTAAGGCCAGCCACTTTCTCGTCCTCTGCCATTTAGAAGCGATACCAACCCAACGCGTAAAAATTACGGATCGCTATCCTATAGCAGCGCTTTTCGTTCTCAATAAAATCTGATCGCTGTTATCGCGCTCTATTCGAAGTTTAAGCAGATTATCCGATGCATCGCATTGCACTTTTCCGATCACATTCTGAAAAAGCGAACCGGACAATAATAAGTTTTCAAATCGATGTTAATTTCCGGCATTCCATTGACTAGACTAAGCTTATCAGCCGGATAGAGGATTGCTTATCGCGGCTGAATCCATAGTCTTCAGAGGTGAGCCATGATGAAATCGCTGATTTGCGTAGCTATAGCCGCGGCCTGTTCCGCAGCGCCGATCGTTGTTTTCGCCCAATCCAGCAGTTCAGTCACGCGAGAGCAGGTGCGAGCCGAGGTCATCGATCTTCAGAAAGTGGGATATAGCCCCGGTACGGCGAGCGATTACGATTTCCCCGGCAATATCCAGGCGGCCGAAGCACGCCTTGCCGCGCAACGGGCTGGTGCGCAAAAATCTTCGTCAGGTGGCTATGGACCGTCCATCGGCGGATCAGGGCAATCCGGCGCGCGGAGCGTGCGGGGAGCGCCGTGACACGCGGCTTTCAATGTGAGTAAGTTCGCAGTCGAACCCTCGGTTCTGCCAGCGCGCAATGACCAGGCGCACTGGCAGACCAGCCGCACCACACTGACTTCGCCAGAGAAGAGCCGCGAACCCGCGTTTATTCGCAAAAAGACAAACCAACGCGCCCAGGTCACGCGAAGTCTTTGCAGAAAATCGCACACGTCTTCGCATTCGATCCTCTCGTAGCATTAAGACTCGCTTTACGCCCACTCCCACTTCAAACGCCGGTGAGCAAACGCATCGCTTCCATTCCTGTCGATCTGACCAGTACCCAGTTCCGCAGCAATCCCTATCCCGCATACGAACGCTGATCCAGGATTGATCCGAACCACCGCGCCCCGCGCCGGCAAGGCGTCGGGGCGCGTTATGCGGCAGCCGCATAGCGCAATGCCACACCCGCATCACCGATATTTTTTTCCCCCTTAGCATTTGCCGAACCTCCCGTGAGTCGCTGGGAGCCCGATCTGCAACCAGTCATATTCATCGACGCCCGCGCCGCTTACGAGCCGCGTGGGCGTCGAACAACCCGAAGGGATCGATAAATGAAAAACCGCCTCACGCTATATATCGCCGCCGGCATGGTGCTCGGCGTCATCGCAGGCTATGTGTGCCACGCCGGGGCGGCCGATGCGGCGACCACCAAGGCGATCGCCGGTTACTTTTCGATCATCACCGATATCTTCTTGCGGCTGATCAAGATGATCATCGCGCCGCTGGTGTTCGCGACGCTCGTGTCGGGGCTTGCCGGCATGGAGAGCGGCTCGGACGTGGGCCGCATCGGCTTGCGCACGGTCGGCTGGTTCGTGCTGGCGTCGCTGGTCTCGCTGGCGCTCGGGCTGGCGCTCGCCAACCTGCTGCAACCGGGCGCTGCGCTGCATCTGACGCCGCCCGCCGGTGAGGTCACCACCGGACTCGACACCGACGGCCTGAACGTCAAGAACATCCTGACGCACGCGTTCCCGACCAGTCTGCTCGACGCGATGGCGCGCAACGACATCCTGCAGATCCTCGTGTTCTCGCTGTTCTTCGGTATCGGCCTTGGCGCGCTCAAGCAAGATCCGCGCGTGAAGGTCGTGGTGGATGCCATCGACGGCATGGTGCCGGTGATGCTGCGGCTCACCAACTACGTGATGCGCGCCGCGCCGTTTGGCGTGTTCGGGGCGATTGCGTCGGCGGTCACGGTGCGCGGACTCGGTGTCCTCCTGACATACGGCAAGCTGATCGGCTCGTTCTATCTGGGGCTGGTGCTGCTGTGGGCGATTCTGATCGGCGTCGGGTATCTGTTCCTCGGCAAGCGCGTCGGCACTTTGCTCAAGCTGGTGCGTGAGCCGGCTCTGCTGGCGTTCTCGACGGCCAGCAGCGAAGCGGCTTATCCGCGTCTGACCGAAAAGCTCGAAGAGTTCGGCGTCGACAAGAAAGTGGTCGGCTTCACGCTGCCGCTCGGCTATGTGTTCAATCTCGACGGCTCGATGATGTATCAGTCGTTTGCCGCGATCTTCATCGCGCAGGCGTTCGGTATCGACATGCCGTTGTCGCAGCAGATCATCATGTTGCTGGTGTTGATGCTGAGCAGCAAGGGCATGGCGAGCGTGCCGCGCGGGTCGGTGGTGGTGGTCGCGGCGGTCGCGCCGATGTTCCATCTGCCCACCGCCGGTGTCGTGCTGGTGCTCGCAATCGACCAGATTCTCGACATGGGCCGCACGATGACCAACGTGATCGGCAATAGCATCGCGACCGCCGTGATCGCCAGGTGGGAAGCGCGACGCTCGGCGGCTCCGGCGCAGGCGCAGCACTTCGATCAACTGCAAGGCGAAATTCGATGATGGAACCGTTAGCCCGGCCCCGGCGGTCTCTCGGCATCATCGGCGGTCTTGGGCCGCTGGCGAGCGCCGATGTGTTCTACAAGCTGGTCAAGGCCACCCCGGCGAGCAACGATGCCGAGCATTTCGATCTGGTGTTCGAGCAGCATCCGTATCGCAATGCGGGGCGCTCGCGGGAGGCGACTGTCGAACGCATGCTGTATATCTTCGACACCATTCGCGAATTCGAGAAGCGCGGCATTGCCTCCGTGGTGTTGCCGTGCTTCCTGAGCCACACGTTTATTGACCAGTTGCAGGAGAATTCGCCGCTGCCTATCGTCGATATGCTCGAAGGGATTCGCGCTCATGTGCGGCGGCGTTTTCCTTCCGCGCGGCGCATCGGCGTGCTCACGTCGGACTATGTGCGTGATGCAGGGCTTTTCGAGCGTTACTTCACGCAGCCCGAGTTCGAAGTGATTCATCCGCGACCTTTCGAGGCGGACGGTCTCGATCCGGTGACGAGCGCCGTGTACGGAGAAAACGGCATAAAAAGCGGCACACTCAGCGGATTGCCGGTGGAGTTGCTGCGCGCGGCCTGCGAAGATCTGGCCGCGCAGCGCGTGGACGTGATCGTGCCGGGCCTCACCGAGATCGGCCTCGTTGCCGACCAGCTCGACCGTTTGTCCGTACCTTTGCTGGATTCGAACCTCGTGTACGCACAGTACGTCGTGAGTGGCGAGTACGGTCATCCAGGACGTGTTTTCAAGGTAGGCGTGGTGGGCGGCGTGGGACCTGCGGCGACGATCGATTTCATGCAGAAAGTCGTGCGCAACACACCGGCTTCGCGCGATCAGGATCACATCAAACTGCTGGTCGAGCAGAATCCGCAGATTCCCGACCGCACCGAGAATCTGATCGGCGACGGACCCGACCCCACGGTCTCGCTTTACGCGACGTGCAAGAAGCTCGAAGCGGGTGACGCCGACATCATCGCGATTCCGTGTAATACCGCGCATGCGTATGTCGAACGGATTCAGCCTTATTTGAAGGTGCCGATCGTCAATATGCTGACTGTGACGGTCGCGTATCTGCGCGAGTCGTTTCCGGCGTTACGGGAGGTCGGTCTGCTTGCGACATCAGGCACGATTGCCAGCGGCGTTTATCAGAAGGCGCTGGAAGCGCACGGTCTCACGCAGGTGGTGCCGGGACCGGCGCTGCAGGCTCGCGTGATGAACGCTATCTACGGCCCTCGCGGCGTGAAGGCGGGCTATACCACCGGCGAATGCGTGGATGAAATCACGCAGGCAGTCGACGATCTGATCGGGCGCGGTATCGAAGTCATCATTCTTGGCTGCACCGAATTGCCGTTGCTGCTGCAGCAAGGCGAGATATGCGGGTCGAGCGGACGCATTGCAATGCTCGCCGATCCGACCGACATTCTCGCGCGGCGTTGCGTCGCGTATGCGCGCGGCGACATGCAGGCGGAAGTTGTCGGGTTAGCCTCGCTGAGTTCCGCTTAGGTATCTCGGCGAATCGTGGGACCGGACCGTCTATGCCGCCGGGCGGGATTGAAGGTAGTCCCAGAGATCGTTGATCAACGGCATGTCGTTGTTCCGGTCGCGATAGAGGCGCAGTTCGAGATCGAGTTGCCATGTCTTGTCGCCTGCCGGCACGAGCGAGCCATCATTGAGTTCCGATTCGATCAGACTCTTTGGCAGCCACGCGATACCTTCGCCATTGAGAACCAGACGTTTGAGTACATCCGCCATATCGGATTCGAAATGCGGATTAAGGATCGGTTTCTTACTCGCGCGATGCAGTAACAGGTCGAAGCATCGGCCGAAATAGGTCGTCGCGCTATAGGCGATAAGCGGAATAGGGCGCGCGAGCGTGCCAGGAAGTCTGAATGCGCGAGTCAGGCGCGGGTCTGACGAACACACCGGCAGGAATACATCGCGGCCGACAGTGAGATACGGATAGCGTGTCGAGTCGAGATGCAGCGGCAGTTCGGGATGCTCGTAGGCGAGCATCAGTTCACAGTTGGAGTTCACGAGCATCAGAATCGAGTCGTGAACATTGGTCGGTATGATCCGCACTCGCTGCACATTAAAGCGGCTCTGCAGCGATTGAAGCCAGTCCGGTACAAAGCCCACGGAGATTGCATGCCCAGCCGCTATTTGCAGCGCAGTGCCCGGCATGCGTTGCTCGCTGCGAATGATTGCACGCGTGTCGAGCAACTTGCCGATGACGTCTTCGGCGGCTTCGCGAAAAAGCCTGCCAGCGGCAGTAAGAGTAGGGGGGAAGCTGCTGCGGTCGATCAGTTCCGCGCCGATCCACTGTTCCAGAGCCTGAATGCGGCGACTCAGGCCCGACTGAGTCACATTTCTAAGTTCTGCCGCGCGCGAAAAACTTTGGTGCTGTGCGAGTGCGATGAAATCCTCAATCCATTTGACTTCCACTTTGACTCCTTGACGGCATCCAGACTTATCGGTCTTACGGGTAATTGGCGCCTCATTCTAAACGCGCCAATTATGTGGCGCATTCAACGTATGAGGAATTGGGCATTGGCGGTATGTTGGGGAAGGGCAGGCACGGCTCGGGAAAATCGTCACCAGAACAACCTGCCACGCGCTTCGATCTCCGTTCACATTCCCATTACGCATAGGTAGAAACTATGCAAAGCATCGTAAAACAGTGTTGGTCAACGAAATTTGGCGTCAGTAAATTCGGACGCATCGTGGGTTGCGGGACATTTCACTAATCGAAGTCCTCGCCCGGTTGATCAATTTTCGTCTCGTACGCGATACGACGGAGACACTGGAGAGACGTATGGCTCAAGACCGCATGACGGTTCCCCTGATCGAGAAACACACGATCGGTTACGTGCCGGAAAACGAGCGGCACGGCAAGGTTCGCGATCTCTTCACGCTCTGGTTTGGCGGCAATATCGCGCCGTTGCCGATCGTGACTGGCGCGCTCGGCGTGCAGATCTATCACCTCAATCTCTTTTGGGGCATCGTCGCGATCGTCGTCGGGCAGGCGCTGGGCGGCATCCTGATGGCGCTGCATTCGGCGCAGGGCCCGCAGATGGGTATTCCGCAGATGATCCAGAGCCGCGCGCAGTTCGGCTCATGGGGCGCGCTACTCGTGACGGTGATCGCCGGCATCATGTATGTGGGCTTTTTCGCTTCAAACATCGTGCTGGCGGGTAAATCACTGCACGGCATCGAATCGTCGATTCCGGTCAGCGTCGGCATCGTGATCGGCGCAGTGGGTTCGGGGCTGATCGGCATCATCGGATACCGATTCATACACATGCTGAACCGGATCGGCACATGGGTGCTCGGAATCGGTATCGTGGTGGGATTCGGCTACATCGTGACGCACGTGCAGTCAGACGACTTCCTGACTCGCGGTGGTTTCAGCATCGCCGGCTGGCTCGCTACAGTGTCGCTGTCCGCGCTCTGGCAGATCGCTTTTGCGCCGTACGTGTCCGACTATTCACGCTATCTGCCCAAGGATGTGGGCGTCGCGTCGACGTTCTGGGCAACCTATCTCGGCTGCTCGCTAGGCTCGACGCTCGCGTTCGTATTCGGCGCCGTGGCCGTGCTCGCGGTGCCGGCCGGTGCCGACACGATGGACGCCGTCAGGACATCGACCGGCGCGATCGGCCCGATCATGCTGGTGCTGTTCCTGCTGAGCGTGATTAGCCACAACGCGCTGAATCTGTACGGCGCGGTGCTGTCGGTCATTACGTCTCTGCAGACGTTCGCGTACCGGTGGATTCCGACGGCGCGAGCGCGTGCGGTGCTGTCCATCGTCATTCTCGTGGCGTGCTGTTTTGCTGCGGTCGGTGCGTCGAAAGACTTTATCGGTCACTTCGTCGATCTCGTGCTCGCGCTGCTGGTGGTGCTGGTGCCTTGGACCGCGATCAACCTGATCGACTTCTACGTGATCCACAAAGGCCAGTACGAAATCGAATCGATCTTCCGCGTGGACGGCGGCATCTACGGACGCTTCAATCTGCAGGCGCTGATCGCTTACGCAATCGGTATCGTGGTGCAGATTCCGTTCATGAATACGCCGATCTACGTGGGTTCGTTCTCGTCGCATCTGGATGGCGCGGACCTGTCGTGGCTGGTGGGCATCGTCGTGACGACGCCGCTGTACCTGTGGCTCGCTACACGCGACACCGCGTATCGCCGTCGCCAGAATCAACCGGTGGCCTCGGCGCGATAATCAGTGCGGCGCGCCTTGCGCGTTGTGACATTCGTCTGATGTTCAAACAGAAAAGCCCGTCGGCAACCTGCGTTGCCGACGGGCTTTTTGCTATCCGCCTCGAACTTATCCCTGGCCGATGTGCAGGCGCCGGATATAGCTCTCACAGAACGCTGAGAATCGCCTGACCACCTCGCGCGGCTTCATCGAATTCGACATGGCGATGCCGAGCGTCGTCGCGTTCACGCTCTCCTTGAACTGCTTGATCACGAAGCCTTCGCCGTCGACGGTGCGGTTCGACTTCAGCGGGAAGTTGAGAATGCTGTAACCGAGCCCGTTCGCGACCATGCCTCGCACCACTTCCGGTTGCGACGACCGGAACGCCGGCATCGGCCGGCCGCCCACCGCGTCGAACAGCGACGAGAAATACTCGCGGCTGTGCGGCAGATCGAGCATCACGTACGGCTCGGAAAGCAGATCCTGCAACGACACCTTGCGCGCACGCGCGAGGCGGTGCGTGCCCGGCAGGATCGCGTAAGGGGGCAGTGTCAGCAACGGATTGAACGTGACGCCGTCGGCGAGATCGAGGCTGTAGGTCAGCGCGATATCCAGCGAGCCGTCCAGCAGACCGCTCAGCAACGTGTCCTGATGCGCCTCCGTGGTGCGGAACGTGATGCCCGGATGATCCTGAACGAAGCGGCTGATGATGCCCGGCAACAGCGGCGGCGCCAGCGACACCATGCAGCCGAGCGCGATGGACCCGGACATGCCGCCGTCCAGTTCCTGCGCGGTGAGCTGCAGTTCTTCGGCGTTTTTCAGCAGATTGCGCGCGTGGCCGAGCAGATCGCGGCCCGGCTGCGTGAGCGACAGTCCGCTCGCGTGATGGCGAATAAAGAGCTGCACGCCGAACAGTTCTTCGAGATCGGCGAGCGCCGTGGAAATGGACGGCTGCGAAATATGCAGACGCTTCGCAGCGGCAGTGAACGACAGTGTTTCTGCGGTCACGACGAAGTAGCGCAGTTGACGCAGCGAATAACGTACCGGATAGCCTTCCATCCAGATCTCCTGTGAAGACGTGCAGAGCGTCATTATCCGCCGTCGTGCGACAGCTTGCATAGGTAAAAACAATGCAAGGCATTTTTTGAATGTATTTTAGTTTGAGACCCGTGCCGCGTAGAGTCTGTCGCTAAGTCGTCGTCGGAAGAGGGTTGCGCAGCGCACCCCGACCATAACGGATCAAGTCGTTTTTATAGGAGGCAGCCATGACGGCTGAAAAACTGTCCATCGACACCGTGATCGTAGGTGCCGGTCAGGCCGGCGTAGCAGCGAGCGAGCAC
Source organism: Paraburkholderia sp. GAS333 (assembly GCF_050435665.1). Classification (NCBI taxonomy): domain Bacteria; kingdom Pseudomonadati; phylum Pseudomonadota; class Betaproteobacteria; order Burkholderiales; family Burkholderiaceae; genus Paraburkholderia; species Paraburkholderia sp. GAS333. The sequence continues at coordinate 162,576 of NZ_JBNDKS010000006.1, read as the reverse complement.
CTGAGCAGGCAAGGTGTTCCGCACCTCGTGCTCGAGCGCGACCGGATCGCCGAACGGTGGCGCACGGGCCGCTGGGATTCGCTGGTCGCAAACGGTCCCGCCTGGCATGACCGGTTCCCCGGCATGGAGTTCGAAGCACTTGACCCGGACGCGTTCGCGGGCAAGGAGCAGGTCGCGGATTACTTCGTCGCCTACGCGAAAAAATTCAATGCGCCGGTACGCACCGGTGTCGACGTGAAGCGTGTCGAGCGTCAGCAGGGGCGTCCAGGCTTCATCGTCGAAACGAGTGAAGGCACGATCGAAGCGAAGCGTGTCGTGGTGGCGACCGGGCCGTTCCAGCGCCCCGTGATTCCGCCGATCGCGCCGCAGGACGCAAACCTCACGCAAATCCATTCGGCCGATTATCGCAATCCCGCGCAATTGCCCGCAGGCGCGGTGCTCGTGATCGGCGCGGGCTCCTCGGGCACGCAGATCGCCGACGAACTGAATCGCGCGGGCCGCGACGTGTACCTGTCGGTCGGCGCACACGACCGTCCGCCGCGCGCTTATCGCAATCGCGATTTCTGCTGGTGGCTCGGCGTGCTCGGCGAGTGGGACAAGGAAGAGGCCGGCCCCGGCCGCGAACACGTGACGATCGCCGTCAGCGGCGCCTACGGCGGCCAGACCATCGACTTCCGCCGCCTCGCGCATGAAGGCATCACGCTCGTCGGCCTGACGAAATCGTTCGGCGACGGTGCCGTGCAATTCGAGCAGGATCTCGCCGACAACATCCGGCGCGGCGACGAGAATCTGTTCGCGTTGCTCGACGCCGCCGACGCCTATATCGAACGCAACGGCATCGATCTGCCCGCTGATCCGCAGGCGCGCGTGATTCCGTCCGACCCCGCATGCGTGACGAACCCGCTGCGCGAACTGGATCTCGCGAAGGCAGGCATCCGCACGATTATCTGGGCGACGGGTTATGCGACCGATTACAGTTGGCTGCACGTCGACGCCTTCGACGAGAAGGGCAAGCCGAAACATCAGCGCGGTGTATCGAAGGAGCCAGGCGTGTACTTCCTCGGTTTGCCGTGGCTGTCGCGACGCGGCTCGTCCTTCATCTGGGGCGTGTGGCACGACGCGAAGCATGTCGCCGATCACATCGCGACGCAGCGCAAATACGCCGAATATCGCGACGCGGATCAACGTCGAGCCGACACGGATCGCACAGCGAAAGCTGAATCCGCGTGGAACGACACGCAAACCACCAACACGACCGAACTGGGAGTCAACTGATGCCGACCCATACCCGCATCCGTATGTTCAACACGAAAGACACGTATCCGAATCAGACGCTCGACAACGACCTGTGCCAGGCCGTGCGCGCCGGCAACACGGTGTATGTGCGCGGCCAGATCGGCACCGATTTCGACGGCAACCTGGTCGGTCTGGGCGATCCGCGCGCACAGGCCGAACAGGCGATGAAGAACGTCAGGCAACTGCTCGAAGAAGCGGGCAGCGACATGTCGCACATCGTCAAGACGACGACGTACATCATCGATCCGCGTTACCGTGAGCCGGTTTATCAGGAAGTCGGCAAGTGGCTGAAGGGCGTTTTTCCGATCTCCACGGGGCTTTGCGTGAGCGCGCTCGGCCAGCCGCAATGGCTGATGGAAATCGACGTAATCGCCGTGATTCCCGATAACTGGACGCCGTCGCAAAGCTAAGGAGCAACGCATGACATTCTCGATCGTCGGACGTTGCCGTGAGACGGGTCAACTCGGCATCGCCATCAGTTCGTCGAGCATTTCGGTTGGCGCGCGCTGTCCATGGGTACGCGCGGGCGTCGCTGCAGTGGCGACGCAAAATGTCACGCTGCCCGCGCTCGGTCCGTTGATTCTCGATCTGATCGAGCGTGAGCAATTGAGTCCCGAGGCCGCACTCGAGCGGGCGTTGAGCGAGCAGGCGTGGAGCGAATATCGTCAGGTGACGGTGGTCGATTCGCAAGGCCGCACGGCGGTATTCACCGGCCAGCACGCGCTCGGCGTGCATCACGCGGTGGCGGGCGAACAGTGCGTCGCGGCGGGCAACATGCTGGCCGGCCCGCATGTGATCGACGCGATGACGACAGCGTTCGAAGCGGCGCAGGGCATGCTCGCCGACCGTCTGCTCGCGGCGATGCACGCGGCGACGAAAGCAGGTGGGGAAGCGGGCCCGGTACATTCGGCCGCGTTGAAGATCGCCGATACGCAAGTGTGGCCGGTGGTCGATCTGCGGGTGGATTGGGCCGACCACGATCCGATCGGCCAACTCGATTCACTGTGGCAAGCGTATCGCCCGCAGATGAACGACTACGTGACGCGCGCACTCGATCCGACCACGGCGCCGAGCTATGGAGTGCCCGGCGATGAGTGAGCTATCGAGCCGCGCGGTGCTGGAGCGTCTGGTCAGTTTTGCGACTGTCAGCCGCGATCCGAATCTCGAACTGATCGCGTTCGTTCAGCAATATCTGGCCGATCACGGCGTCGAATCCGAGCTGTTTCATAACGACGAGCGCACCAAAGCGAATCTCTACGCCACGATCGGACCGCGCGACAAGGGCGGCATCGTGCTCTCCGGTCATACGGACGTGGTGCCGACCGACGGCCAGGCGTGGACCGTCGATCCGTTCCGTCTCACCGAAAAGAGCGGCCGTCTGCATGGACGCGGCACGGCCGACATGAAGGGCTATCTCGCGTCGGTGCTCGCCGCGGTGCCGATGCTGGTCGCGCGCAAGCTCGACATGCCGGTGCATCTGGCGTTCTCGTACGACGAGGAAGTAGGCTGTCTCGGGGTTCGCTCGATGCTCGCGGATATTCAGGAGCGTGCGCACAAGCCGCGTGTTTGCCTGATCGGCGAGCCGACCGGAATGAAGCCGGTGCTCGGTCACAAAGGCAAGCTCGCGATGCGCTGTCACGTGAAAGGCGCGGCGTGCCATTCGGCGTATGCACCCTATGGCGTCAACGCGATCCAGTACGCGGCGCAGCTCATCAACCGGCTCGAAGCAATCGGCGACGAACTCACGCAGTCGCAGTATTGCGACGAGCGTTTCGATCCGCCGTTTTCGACGGTGCAGACAGGTGTCATCAAAGGCGGACGCGCGCTGAACATCGTGCCCGCCGAATGCGCATTCGATTTCGAAGTGCGTTCGGTGCCGGGCTTCGACGCGAATACGGTCGCCGAGCGTCTTCAGGCCTATGCGCAAACCGAATTGCTACAGAAAATGCGCAAGGTGCAGGCCAATACCGATATCCGTTTGGAACCGCTCAATGCGTATCCTGGACTCGCCACATCGCCCGACAGCGACGCAGCGCGTCTGGTCGCCCATCTAAGCGGATCGGATGACTTCGGCACCGTGGCGTTCGGCACCGAGGGCGGGCTGTTCACGAACGCGGGTATTCCGACCGTGGTGTGCGGGCCGGGCAGCATGGACCAGGGCCACAAGCCGGACGAGTTCATCACGGTTGAGCAGTTGCAGCAATGCGATGCAATGCTTGCGCGGCTCGCGCAACACCTGAGCGAAGGCGCGAGTCACTGAACGGAGAGAGCGAGTGAGGTAGCCGCACTTTCACTATCGAGTCTGTCGGCGGCAGACCTGAGAACCGGTAGCGCGGTCACGATGCAGCGCTTATTTCTGTCGATTTTCCTCGTGGAATTCGACGTCCTCGATCACATCGCCGGTATCCATACGCTGGCCCGCGCGCTCGCGTACTTCCTGTTCGTGCGTCTGCTGGGCGCGTATTGCCTGCTCACGAAGCTGTTTGCGCAGATCGCGCGTCTTCCACCAGATGATGCCGCCGATCACGATGGCAGCCCCAAGTAGCACTGCCAACATCACGAGCGAAACGGCGAACCCCACGACGAGCAGTGCAGCGCCTATTACTACGGCCAGCACCTTCGTCAATAAGCCCGGCGGTCGAGGACGCAGGGTTGCACCGTTCTGTCCGAGCCTTTCCTGCTGCCTGTCGAATTGCATTACATCTCCAATCGCCGTTATCCCGACGCGGTTTCAAGGGTGAACGCAGCAGCGAGCTCAAATTCGATGGTTTGAGGTTGAATTGCTGATGCGAGGGTCGCCCCTTTAGAACAAAGATTTACGCGGTGGAACTTCGAGTGCTTTGTCCTGTGCGGATCCACGTTGCATACCGTGTGCATTATCATGCGCAAGCTCGGCGAGTCGCAAGCGGGTCGCAAGCGGGTCGGCCGGAGGCCGCTGGGGCGGCATTGGGAAAGTAATGACGCGCGGTCAGTTGAGGGCGGCGCTGATTTTCTGCGGTGTTTGGCTAGCAAGATGGTTTTCTATATTCGGTTAAATTTGACATAACGTAAATTATCAACAGAAAGTCTGTAGCGGCAATATGAGAATGTCGTGTTCCAGCAAGATACAGATGTCGGGTTTTGCTGCTGGTGCGATGCTGGGTGCTTCCGGTCGGATTACGGGAGGCTGGCATGCGTCAAGCCAAACTGGTGACACTGAACATGCGCGAACTCGACCGGTTGAAGATGGTCCAGCCGTATTCCGCCGAGCATCTTCCGCTCATTCATCCGCAAACCCAATCAGTGTATTTGTTCATCGCATGGATGCCGCGCCGTCACTTGACGAGAATATGACGTAATCGGCTCTGGTGCCTCCGTAGTAATTTCGACGCCCAGCTCACCGTCCATTATTCAAATCAGGAGACAACATGGCAGAGCAGAACATCCGGACCCGGGTCGACAAGGCCAGACAGGCGCGGCGCGCACTGATTTCCAGTTGCGTCGGGACATCGGTGGAATGGTATGAATACTTCATCTACGGCACCGCAGCCGCACTGTATTTCGGACCGCTGTTCTTCCCGAACAAAGATCCCGCGATCGCACGGCTGATCGCCTTCGCGTCGTTCGGTGTGGCCTTCCTCGCCCGTCCACTCGGCGCGTTCGTGTTTGGCCACCTCGGCGATCGCATCGGCCGCAAGTCGACGATGATCTTCACGCTCATGCTGATGGGCACGGCCACCGGCGCGATCGGAATACTCCCGACTTACCAGCAGATCGGCGTACTCGCCCCGGTTCTGCTGGTCACGCTGCGTCTGCTGCAAGGTCTCGCGGTTGGCGGAGAATGGGGCGGCGCCGTGCTGGTGGCAGTCGAAAATGCGCCACGGCACAAGGTTCGGCTCTACGGCGCGGCGCCGCAAATGGGCAGCGGCTTCGGGCTGTTTCTGTCGACGGGAGCCATGGCGCTCGTCGGCCTGTTGCCACCTGACGCGCGCCTCGCATGGGGCTGGCGTGTGCCCTTCATTGCGGGCTTCGCGCTCGTGCTGATCGGCCTTTTCATCCGGCTCGGCGTCGCGGAATCCGAAGACTTCAAACGCATGAAGGCGGCTGGCCGGCGCGTGAAGCTCCCGATCGCAGACGTGCTGCGCCATGCGAAGCTGCCCACGCTGGTGGCCACCGCGATGTCCGCGTCATTTGCGGTCGTGTTCTACATAGTAGCCACCTACTTCGTGTCGTACGCAACGTTCCATCTGAAGATGCCGCAGGCAACCACCTTCAGACTTGTGATGATTGCCTCGCTGATCGATCTGATCGCCTTTCCGATCATCTGCTCCTACGCGGACCGGATCGGCGCGCATCGGGTATTTTTCTTCGGAACGCTGTTTGCGGTGCTGTGCAGCGTTCCTTTATTCCTGACGCTCAATACGGCCAGTCCGGTGCTGGTCGGTCTTGCCCTATCGTTGACGATGGTTTGCGGACAGGTCACCACCTATGGCGTGGTCGGCAGCATGAGCGCCGAACTGTTCCCCGCCGAGTACCGCTACACCGGCGTCGCGGTGTCGGGAGCGATCGCGTCGATTCTGTTCAGCGCCCCCACTCCGCTCCTCGCCGAATGGCTAATGCACAAGACGGGTTCGTGGGTGTATCTGGCCGGCATGGTGTCGGTTGCCGGGTTCATCGCGACGCTGGGCGGCATCGGCTACATGAAGCTGCGTCGTCAGGTGCATCCGGTGGGCTACGTGGGCGAGTCCAGCCACGCCGTCAGCGACACCAGTCCTGCAGCCACCGTAATCGGCAGTAGCCCTATGTGATGGGCTGACGCCTCTTCCTGCCGCGCTTCCAGATCACGCCACCGTTCAATCGCGGTGGCGTGATCGTTTGTTCAGTACGCTGGGGAAATCGAAATCGGAAGGCAACGCGATGTCATGCAGCCGAGCGACCGGCGTCCAGCGGCACCGCGCCGGCATCCGGAATCAACGACTCGAATTGCTGATGCAGATGCTCGCGAAAGCTCGTGATCGCCGCAGTCGGCAACGCCTTGCGCGTCACGATGCTGCCGTAAGACCGCGTGGCGTGAAAGTCCGTGAGTTCGAGCGTGGCGCGATTGCGCCGCGCATTCGACTCTGCGAGCGATCGTGGCATGAAGGTCAGAAAGCCTCCCGTGTCGATCATGCCGAGCAGCGTCGGCAACGTCGCCGCCGTCGTCGCATCGAACACAGCGCCGCGTTCGCCGAAGGCCATCGCCAGCCGCTGACGCAGGTCGCTGTAACGCGCCAGCAGAATCAGCCGATAAGGCAACAGCATGTCGATCGTCACCTCTTTCGCTTGCGTAATCGGATGAGCGGACGGCGCCATCAACACAACCGGCTCCTCCGCCAGCGGACGAAACAGCAGGTTGTCGTGGTCACCGTCGACCGCCGCGACGCCGAGATCGGCCGTGCCGTCGGCGATCGCCTTGAGCACGTTTTCATACGGCATGTCCTTGAGCTGGACACTCACGTCCGGAAAGCGCTCGCAATACGAATGAATGATCTGCGGCATGAAGGTTGCCGCGATCATCGGCGTCGCGGCAACGACGACACGATTGCGCGCGGCGTCGGAGCGGTCGCGGAACTGACGCAAAATGTCATACAGACCGCCGAGCGCGTCGATCGCCGCAGCTTGCAGCAAGCGGCCTTCTTCGGTGGGTTCGACGCGCCGGGTCGTGCGCACCAGAAGCTGCACCCGTAGTACGGATTCCAGCTTTTTGACCCGACTCGACGCGGTGGGCTGCGAGATGCAGAGACGCTCAGCCGCTTTGCTGAACTGCCCTTCTTCGAGGACTACCAGAAATGTTTCCAGCTCGGGCAGGTGAAAGCGAAACGAGGGATTGTCCATGAGGTCGGCAAGGATCGAGAATCGTCCGGGCCGCTACCGCGCCGCCGTCGGAGCGTACGAACGCTCGAACGCGAGAGGTATACGGCATCGTTGATGTGCTGGCGATGGTAGCACGCAGCGTAAGCTGTAGATTGATGTCGCGGATGCGTGCTCGACCAGGGAAAACGCGTAGGTTTGCAACCAGCCGTGGCCGTTTCGCCTTCGCATGCGCGAGCGCCGGCATCCATCCCGGAGCCGGCGCATGTCGAGATGAATCAGCCAGCTTCGGCTTACGCTTCGGCGAGATCGTGGAGCAGACGGGTCAGGTATTTGCCGTCACGAAACGCAAGCGGCGGGCGGTCGCCGCGAAACACGTTCTCGACCAGGCCGAGAAACACCACGTGATCGCCGCCGGGGTACGTCGCCATCTTCCGGCACTCGAGGAACGCAGACGCGCCGCGAATGATCGGCAAACCGGCGACACCTTCGTCGATTTCGACGCCGTCGAACTTGTCGTCGCCGGACTTGGCGAAGCGATCCGACACGTGAATCTGATCGACGGCGAGGATGTTGACCACGAACCGTTCTGTGTCGCGGAAAGCAGGATGACTGCGCGACGTAGTCGACTGGCTCCAGAGCACGAGAGGCGGCGCGAGCGAGACGGAACTGAACGAATTGGCGGTGACGCCGTAACGCCGTCCGTCGGCGCCCAGCGTAGTGATGACCGTCACGCCTGTGGTGAATGCGCCAAGCGTGTTGCGCAAAATTTTGCTGTCGATGGCGTCCATGGTTTTTCCCCAAAAAATCAGGCTGTTTCTAACGCCGCACAATACGCGGCCATTTGTGCAATCGATACGAGCACGATCCGATGCGCGACCGCAAAGCGCACCAGATCGGCTCGCCGCGCCATCGTTCCGTCTTCGTTGACCAGTTCGCAAAGCACACCGGCGTAGCCGCGCCCCGCCAGCCGCACGAGGTCGTAAGCGGCCTCGGTGTGACCTGGGCGCTCCACCACACCGCCCTCGCGGGCTCGTAGCGGAAACACGTGACCGGGACGCACGAAGTCGGCAGCCACCGATTTCGTCGACGCGAGCGCGTTGATCGTCGCGGCGCGGTCGGCCGCCGAAATGCCCGTGGTGACGCCGTGGCGAAGATCCACGCTGACGGTGAACGCCGTGCGAAAGGACTCGTCGTTCTCCTGCACCATCGGCGGCAATTGAAGGCGATCGAGCACGCGGCCCGGCATCGAGATACAAATCAGACCGCTGGTGTGCCGCACCATGAACGCGAGAGCTTCGGGCGTCATCGCGTCGGCGGCGATGATCAGATCACCTTCGTCCTCGCGATCCTCGTCGTCGACCACGATGACGAACTCGCCACGCTCGATCGCCCGTATCGCGGCCGGCACACTGTCGAACGCGGCCGTCGGATCGGCACGGCGTCGAAGCGATGCAGCGCGCGTCAACGGGTCGGTCAATGGGCTACCCTGGCGGCTTCGTTCGTCGGCCGGCTCGATAAAAAAGCTGCTGCGCTTGCAGACCTCGCCTGCGTCGTACGATGCGTCGTCTGCGCGTGCATCGAGCGTGGAATTAGCGTCTTGCATATTGATTACCCTTGCGTCCATTTGCGTCAAACAGAAAGTCAGCGAGGCGCTCGTTACAGCGGCACTTCGATATCGAGCAAAGGCGCATGCTGCTGCGCGCCGTAAATGTCCGTGTCGCCGATCGCACCCGAGGCGATCCGGCGCGGCAGCGTCGCTTTCCACGCCAGCGCGGGCGGATACTCGGTGAACCGGACTTGCCCGACCTCGACCTGATAGAGCGCCGCAATCCGCTCCGCCGTGATGACGCCCGACTCGCGGACCTTCTCGAACAGCGAACGGTCGTCGAACATGATGTCGAGCGTGATATGGAACGGTCCTGCGTTCTTGCTCTTGCAGGCCTTCGCAATGTCTTTGAGACGGACCATCGTCACACCTCCTCGTAGTCGATCGGGAACATTTCCAGCGGATCGTCGGGCAACACGACGTGCTGCAGAATGAATTCGTAGACTTCGCCGCGCTCGATATCCGACGGCGAGAATGGAAACGCCATGTTGCCTTCGCGGCACATCCGGCCCGCGAAGTCGGAATGCAGCAAGGTCACTCGCGTCAGCGACAGCGCCGCGTTGGCGATCTCCTGCGTTTTGCCCACGACCTCCGCAATGATCGCCATCTCGATCGGTACGACGCCCGTCGCCGGCTCCCACGCGCCCATCACGCCGTTGTGGCCGTATGTGCGCAGCACCAGTTGATAATCGTCGGAGTTGATGCCGAGTGCGGACACTTTCGTGCGCGTCGATTCGCGCACGAAATCGAGAAACGTTTCGATTTGCGCGATCAGCCCGGGGTCCCGGGTCGCGGCAAACGTCACAGTACTGAAGCCGACGCTGCGCACACCCTCCAGCTTGATCGAATAAGGCTGCGGCTGCCAGCGCATGCCCGACACGCGCACCACGCGATCGGTGACGGCCTCGATCCGGCAATCGGTGGTGTCCACGAGGCCGCCAGGCTCATGACGGATCACCGGACTCGACGTCTCGTGCAATGCCTGCACGGCCACCGACAACGGCGTGCAGCGCAACTCGGGATTCATCGGTTCCGCTTCAACATAGTCTTCGCCGACCGTCACGAGCAGGCAGTCATGCTTCTTCGGAATAGCGGCGTTGCACGCGCACTCCAGCATTTTTCCCGCATACCACGACGAGGCCGCCGGCATGCCGTGATGCATCGCGAGCGCGACCCACGGCGACGGATCAGTGCCGCGTCCGCCGAGAATCACCTGCGCGCCAGCTTCCAGCGCGGTGCGATACGGCTCGGGACCCATCATGCCGACAATCCGTTTCGCGCCGTCCAGCACCTGCTCGTCGAGGTGCGGCGCGTCGTCGAGCGCTCTGATACGGCCTTCGCCAAGCCGCTGTTTGATATAGGCCGCCGGTTGCTCCGCGTGGATCAGCGCCATTCTGAAATGCAGATCATGCTCACGGGCGATTTCGCGCACGATCTCCGCGCAGACCTGAAGATGCGGCTCACCACCTGCGCCGCCCGCGGTGCCGACCATCATCGGCACGCCGGAGGCGATCGCAGCACGCAGCAGCAGTGACAGGTCGCGCTTCATCGCAAGCCGCGAGTTCAGCGTTTTGCCGGAGCCGAGGTAAAACGGGCCGGGGTCCGAACTGCCACCGTCGACACCGAACATGTGCGGCTTGCGCTCCATCGCCGCCCGAATCGATGCCTCGGGAAAGCCATACCCGAGGATGCCGCTCGCCGACATCATGCGTACAGTCTTGCTGGTCATTGTGACGGGTTCTCCTGGATAGATGCTCGACTCACGCTCACGACGGCTTGCGCCAGTCGCCCGCCAACGGTTTGCGCAGACCCAGATGACTGCGCAGCGTGTCGTCCTCGTATTCCTTGCGGAACACGCCGCGCTTCTGCAATTCGGGGATCACCAGACGCACGATGTCCTCGTACGTTCCCGGCACATAAGTCGCCGACAATACAAAACCATCGCATGCCTTGTCGAACCATTCGATCATCTGCTCCGCGACCTGCTCGCCTGTGCCGACAAAGCACGGTCCGTCGCGCAGCGTGCCGCGACCGGACGCCTCGACGAAGTCCTTCACCGACGGATTCTTTTTGCCGCTGACCTGCACCACCTTGTCGCGCAGGCTTTGCCATGACACGGCGGCGAGTTCCTCGTCGGTGAACGGCTGATCGTAGGGGCGGCCCGCGAAGTCGATATTCAACGTTTCGCCGATCATCGTGAGACCGTCGATGGGCCGCGACAGCGCCGCGATCACCTCGTGCTTCTCGCGCGCCTCGGCTTCCGTCGCGCCCACGATGATCTTCACTTCCGCGCAAATCCTGAGCGAGTCAGGATCGCGCCCGGCCGCTGCCGCGCCCGCCTTCAGCGCCTGGTACTGTTTGATGCCGTTCTCGAGCGTCGGATATTTGGCGAACACCACTTCGGCCCAGCGGGCGGCAAAGGCAAGGCCGCGACCGCTCTGCCCCGCTTGCAGGATCACCGGATGCCCCTGCGATGAACGCGGTACGGTCAACGGTCCGCGTGAATTGAAGAAGCGTCCGTTGTGATCGAGACGCGTCACCTTCGACGGATCGGCGAAATAGCTTTCCTGCTTATCGGCCACGATCGCGCCTTCGCGCCACGTGTCCCAGTGGCCCATCACCACTTCCATGAATTCGTCGGCGCGGTCGTAGCGGGCGTCGTGTTCGAGATGTTCGTCGGCGCCGAAGTTGGCGGCCTCCGAGTCGTTCATCGACGTCACCACGTTCCAGGCCACGCGTCCTTTCGTCATCAGATCGAGCGTGGCGAACAGGCGGGCAACGTGATACGGCTCGTAGTAAGTCGTCGAATACGTCGCGCCGAGGCCGAGACGGGAGGTGACCATGCCCATCGCCATCAGCACGGAAGTCGGTTCGAGCTTGATCGCGCGCACGCCGTAGCGGACCGTCTCGCGATGGCTATTGCCGTAGATATCGGGCATCGCAAGACGGTCGTCGAAGAACGCCATGTCGAACTTGCCTTCTTCCAGGGTACGTGCCACGCGCTGGTAGTACTCGGGAGTCAGATAGTCCGTCATGCTCGACGGATGCCGCCACGAGCCCGCGTAGTTGCTGCAGTTCTGCGCCTGAAGGAAAGCGACCAGCGCCATTTGTCGAGGCTTGTTGGAACTCATGATGTGATTGTCCTTGTGATGGTTCTGGCAACGGTGTGCACGGAAGCAAAGGTATTCCCGCGGACCACTTGGGACAATTTGCACAGTTCGATAGATCTATAGGCATATCGAATGAATCGCGCTATCCGGGCCGCACATCGATCCGGTTATGCTTGTCGCCAGGCCTTGAGTGCGACACTTTCACGGCTTCACACGAATGAATACGAGCATCGGCCGCGTATTCATCCGCTTGACGAATAGACCCGAAAAACCGCAATGGGCGTCGAACAGATTCATTGCAAGGTCCGGGCAATTTTCCTGGAGGAGACGTTTCGTGAACCTGTCAACGCAGCCCACGCCGGGCACCGTCCACAACAACCCGCCGCTTCTGCAAACCCGCTCCCCAAGTGCCGAGTGGCTCGGCAGCGCTCAGGAGCCCGCGCTGGACCCGCAGCGACGGATCATCGATCCGCATCATCACTTCTCGCATCACTGGGGAGGCTACGGACTCGACGACCTGCTGCGCGATACCGGCGCCGGTCACCGGATCGAAAGCACGGTCTACGTGCAATGCGGCTGGGAATATCGTCAATCAGGCGACGAATCGATGAAGCCCGTGGGCGAAACCGACGCCGTGGTGCGGCTCGCCGAAGCGGCCAAAGCGCGCGGCGCGAATACCGATGTTGCAGCCGGGATCGTCGGCTTCGCCGATCTGCTACTCGGGGATGCGGTCGAGCCGGTGCTGGGTGCACAGATCGACGCGGGCAAAGGACGTTTTCGCGGTATCCGCTTTGCCGCCTCGCGTCACGAATCGTTTCAGCATGGCGTGCTGCCGCGACCGCCCGTCGGGCTCTATGCGAACACTGCGTTTCGCGCGGGCGTCCGGCAGCTCGCCCGACTCGGACTGACGTTCGACGCCTGGGTGTATCACACGCAACTTCAGGATGTGATCGAGCTGGCGCGCAGCGTGCCGGAATCGACCATCGTGGTCGATCACATCGGCGGCCTGCTTGGGGTTGGACCTTACGCGGAGCGCCAGAAGGCAGCGTTCGACGAATGGTTGCCGCTGCTCGCGCCGCTTGCCGCCTGCCCCAATATCGTGATGAAGATCGGCGGCTATGGGACTACGGTGTTCGGCTACGACTTCATCAGTCAGCCGAACCCGCCATCGTCGGCCACGCTTGCCGATGCCTGGCGGCCCACGGTGACCGAGGTGATCGAAACCTTCGGTGCGAGCCGCTGCATGTTCGAGAGCAATTTCCCGGTCGACCGGGCGTCCGCGAGCTATGCCACGGTGTGGAACGCCTTCAAGAGACTCGCCGTTGACGCCAGCGAGTCGGAAAAACAAGACCTTTTCTATAACACCGCAGCGCGAACGTATCGGATCGGCGACGCCGGTCGCTAACGTTGACCGAGCTCGCGCTGACTATTGCGTCGCAACGCTTTCTGACCCTCGCACGCAAGTGCCGGGATCCTATTCCGCCATGCCTGATCCTGGAGACCCCATGCATAGCACCTCCGTTTTACGCCAACCGTCAGGCAATCTCGCGCAATCCCTCGCGCGCTTCACGCTCGATCTGCAGCTCGCGGCCATTCCAGATACGGTCTGGAACAAGTCGGTCCATCACATCGTCGATGCGATCGGACTGGCGTTTGCGTCGCACAATTTCCCATTCGCGAAGGCGGGTCTCGCGGGCATCCGTGCCGCGGGTGCCGCCGGCGACTCAACGGTGATCGGCAGCGGCGACAAGCTGTCGCCTCGCGACGCCGCGTTCGCCAATGGCTACCTGATGCACGGCCTCGATTTCGACGACACGCATCCGGCCAGCATCGTGCATCCGACCGTGGCCTGCCTGCCTGCGGCACTGGCCATCGCCGAAGCACGCGACATGAGTTGGGGCGAGCTCATCACCGCCTACGCGGCGGGAATGGAGACCGCCATCCGGCTGGGCCGGGCGGTCAAAGGCGGCTTCCATCATGTCGGCTTCCACGCGACCGGCATCGTCTCGCACTTTAGTGCGGCGATCGTCGCCGGTAAGCTGCTCGGGCTGAGCCTCGATCAACTCGTGTCCGCGCAGGGCATTGCCGGGAGCACGACGTCCGGTATCCAGGTGTTCCTGGAAAACGGCGCGTGGACCAAACGCATGCATCCGGGCTGGGGCGCGCTGTCGGGTATCACGGCGGCGCACATGGCGCAAGCCGGATTCGCCGGACCGGATCGGCCGTACGAAGGCAAATTCGGACTCTTCGATACACACCTGCAAGCGCTTGCCGGTGAAGTCGACGCCGATTCCATCGCCGAAGGTCTGGGTCGACAGTGGACCCTGCTCGATACGTCGATCAAGCCCTATCCGGTTTGCCATTTCATTCACGGATGCGCCGAAGCCGCATTGCAATTGCGCGAACAGACAGGTTCGATCGATCGCATAGCAGGTATCACTTGCGAGTTGCCCGCCGCCACCCTCGCGATCGTCGCCGAGCCTGCCGCCGCCAAGCGTGTGCCGAAAAGCGATTACGAAGCCAAGTTCAGTGCGCAATTCGTCATCGCGGCCTGTCTGCTGCGCGGTCGCTTCACGTTGGCGGAGCTCAGCGACGAGAGCTTGCGGGACCCCGACATCCTGAAGCTCGCGGCGAAGGTCGAATGCATCGCGGAAACGGAGTCGCAATTCCCGAAGTACTTCTCCGGTGCGGTATCGGTGCGGCTTGTCGACGGCGGCACGCTGCGCGTCAAGGTGCCGATCAATCTCGGAAGCGGCGAGCGCGCGTTGAGTCTCACGGAGATCGTCTCCAAGTTTCGCGGCAACGCGAGCATCGGTTTGCCCGCCAGCCAGGTCGATGCCGCGCTCGATACCCTGCTGGGCGCTTCCCGGGACACCCCCGTGCGAAGCATCACGCGGGCGCTCGCCTGATCCGTGGCGCAGTGCCTGCTAGAATCGGCGCTCAGTAGCCACGACTGAGCCGGGGCCGCCGCCCATCCGGGCGGTGCATCGCTAACCGGCCGGCTTCGACTCTTTCCGCTGATTCTTAAAGGCTCCGTGCTATGGACATGAGGCACCTTCGCTCCTTCGTCGCAGTTGCTGAAGAACTGAGTTTCAGCCGGGCCGCGGAGCGGCTGCACATGTCCCAGCCTCCTCTCTCACAACACATCAAATCGCTCGAAGAGGAGATGGGGGTGACGCTGCTGGCGCGTACCCGTCGCGAGGTCCGGTTGACGGACGCGGGCGCGGTCTTTCTCCAGGAGAGCCGGGTTCTGCTCGGCCAGTTGCGCGTCGCTATCAATGCCACTGTCCGAACTGCACAATCCGATGCGGGTGTATTGCGGCTGGGGGTCGCCACGTCGGCGTTGTTCGGCGTGATGCCGCGATTTCTGGACCTGATGCGCACGACTTTCCCGCACGTCGACGTGTCGGTCAGCGATATGCAGTCGAAAGATCAGGTCATTGCCGTCGCGCAGGGAACGCTCGACATCGGCATCGTTCACGTTCAGCCCGACCGGATGAAACTGCATCACATGCCGATCTTTAGCGAACCTCTCGCGGCCGTGCTTCCCGAAGGCCATCGACTGGCCGATTCCACCGACTTCTCTCTGTCCGACCTCGCGATTGAGCCGATGATCGCACTCTCGCGCGAACACGGGCCGGCGGTGTTCGATGCGGTCGTCGCGTCGTGCATCGATGCGGGTTTCAGTCCCGAGTTCAAGCACATGGCGCGCAATCCGCTGATCATCTTTCAGATGGTGCGGTTGGGTTTCGGGGTGTCCGTGGTGCCGCTCTCCTATGCGCACAGTGCTTTCCCGGGACTCTGTTTCCGCGAACTGCGACCAACCGAAGGTCGCGTACGAATGGAAGCCATCTGGAGCGACAAACGGGCGTCGGCGCTGACGCTGCAGGTGACGAAGCGAATCCTGCCGCAACTGACTGAGTCGTTGCAGCAGGCGGTGGCCCCGTAGCTCGCAGGCAAACATTGCGCCGACATGCGGCATGTAGACAGTCATCGCCCACGCGCAGTTCAGGCTTCCCCTTTCACCAGATCCGGCGTCGCCCGAACAACAGGCCTCACCACCGACGACGCCACCACCACCGTCAACGCGATAAATATCGCCAATGCGAGCAGCCCGCTCGAAAACGTACCCGTCATCTGCTTGAGTACGCCCACCGCAAACGGCGCGAAAAATCCCGCTACATTACCGATCGAACTCAGCACGGCGAAGCCCGCAGGTGCTTCTGTTTCAGACAGCATCGCCGCGGGAATTGTCCAGAAAACCGAGATGCTGGCGAACGCGCCGAAGCCTGCCACCGTGAGTGCGCCGAGGCGGAGCACGGGTTGTTCGGTCAGCGCCGCCGCACTCAATGCGAGCACCGCGACGATACCGGGGATCATCAGATGCCAGCGCCGTTCACGCTTACGATCTGAACGCGCGCCCCACCAGATCAATCCCGCTGCGCCAGCCACGAACGGCAGCGCTGACAGCAGTCCCACCTGGCTCACGCTCACGCCGAACGCCTGCACGATCTGCGGCAGAAAAAAGCTGACTCCATAATTTGCCGCGACGATGCCGCAATAGATGAAACCCAGCAGCCACACCCGCGAATTGCACAGCGCATGCCACGCGCCGTGCGAACTCGAAGGCGGCAACGCGCGGCGCTCGACGGCCAGTGTCTGCTCCAGCCACGCGCGCTCCTGCGGTTCGAGCCAACGCGCGTTGGCCGGAGAATCGGCCAGCACGCGCAGCACCACTATGCCAAGCACGAGCGAAGGCAGCGCTTCGAGCAGGAACAACCACTGCCAGCCATGCAGTCCCAGCGCACCATGCAGATTGAGGATCCATCCCGAGATCGGTGCGCCGAGCGCCGCGGACATCGGCAGCGCGACAGCGAACCACGCGACCATGCGCCCGCGATAAGCGGAGGGCAGCCAGTCCGTCAGAAACAGCATCACGCCTGGGAAGAAGCCGGCTTCGGCGGCACCGAGCAGGAATCGCAAACCAAGAAAACCGGCGGTGTTGTGAACGAACGCGAACAGCAGCGATATCACGCCCCACGACAGCATGATCCGCGCGAACCAGCGACGTGCGCCGAAGCGCCGCAACATCAGGTTGCTCGGTACCTCGAACAGCACGTAGCCGAGAAAGAAGATGCCGGCCCCCGCGCCGAATATCGCCGGCGACAGGCCGAGATCATGATTCATCGAGAGTGCGGCGAAACTCAGGTTGACGCGATCCAGATAGGCCGCGAAGTAACAGACCATCAGCAGCAGAACAATGTGCAGGCGAACCTTGCGGATAGTACTGGCTTCGATGCTTGTCATGGATTCGTCTCCTTTATTCGGCATCGGATGCAGTCACACGCGCTGTGCTGAAGATCAGCGATCTGTCCCGTGCCGTTTCGTTATTCGTCTGGCCTTTCAGAAAAACGGGACGACGATTACTTCGCCGTCCATCAACCGGCAGTCGTTCAATCGCTGGATGCGGTGATGCGCCCATCCACCATTTGCACAATGGCCGGGTGATAGTTCTGTCCAAAACCCGCATCGCGCGTCCGGCACATCAGGTCATAAGTGTATTGCGCAATGTGCGGCGCGAATTCGCCTTGCCTGGCGAGGTTGAGTGCCAACGCGGCATCCTTGATCGCATACACCAGCGGAAAAACCTTCTCCGGAAACTTGTCCAGCATCAGCGACTTCATGCCGTGATTGCGTAGCACGAAACTGTCGGCCGAGCCTTTCGACAGCAGGTTGAACAGCACCTCGCCGTCGAGCCCCGCGCGCCTGCCGATCGTCAGGACTTCGGACAATGCGTTGACGGTCATGAAAACCATCATGTTGTTCAGGATCTTCACCGTCTGACCGCTGCCGATATCACCGCAATGAAGCACGTCCGAACCCATGCATTCGAGCAAAGGCCGCAGCATGCTCACGTGCTTCTCAGTGCCGCCGACGGTGATGAACAACGTACCCTGTACCGCCGCTTCGCGCGTGCGGGCAACCGGCGCATCGACGAAATCGATGCCCTTCTCCGCGAGCGTGGCGGCCAGTTCACGCGTGCCGGCTACATCGCTAGTGCTCATATCCACGATCATCTTCACCCGGCCGTGCGACGCCACCAGCGCCGCGCACACCTCTTTCACCTGCTCGATGGAAGGCAGCGAGAGAAACACAATATCTGCCTGCTGCGCAAGCGCTTCGATCGAATCCGCCGCCGACGCGCCGTGCTCGACCACCCGGGCGACGGCTTCTGCTGACATGTCGAACACATGCACCGGCAACGACGACTTGCGCACGAGGTTCGTGCTCATCGGTTCGCCCATTACGCCCAGCCCGACAAATCCGAGGCTCCATTCCTGATTCATGACTGCTCCACAAGATTAGAAAGTACGCACACTGGCTGGGTTGCTGTCATGTCCGGATCGCAAACGGATCGCGCACGGAATCCGAGAAATCGATCATGACGTTTTTAGTGGTGAGATATTCGCGCAGCCCAGCGTCGCCGCGCTCGCGACCGATACCCGATTCCTTGAATCCGCCAAACGGCGCCTGAGCAGCCAACGCCCGGTAGGTGTTGACCCACACGGTGCCGCATTGCAACGCTTTGGAGACACGCATGACGCGGGAAATATCGCGCGACCAGATGCCGGCGGCGAGGCCGTATCGACTGTCGTTGGCCATTGCGATGGCTTCAGCTTCGGTGTCGAAGGGAATGATGGCGAGCACCGGTCCGAACACCTCCTCCTGTGCGAGTGCGCTGCGATTGTCGACGTCGCTAAAGATGGTCGGCTCGATGAAATAGCCCTGTTCGAGGCCCGGTCCCCGCGCGCGCCGTCCACCTGTGACCAGACGCGCGCCCGCGCTTTGCGCTTCGTCGATGATCGACAGGATGCGGCGATATTGCGGCTCATTGGCCACCGTGCCCATCTCCGTGCGCGGGTCGGTCGGATCACCCATGCGGATCGCCTGGGCTCGCTCGACGAGGCGATCCACTACCTCGTCATAGACGCCGCGTTGCACCAGCAGGCGCGAGCCCGCGACACAGGTTTGTCCGGTCGCACCGAAAATACCTGCGAGCGCACCGACGACCGCGTGATCGAGGCTTGCATCGTCGAAGATGATGTTGGGTGATTTACCGCCGAGTTCGAGTTTGACCGGCACGAGACGCCGCCCCGCCGCAGCCGCAATCTGGCGGCCCACTTGCGGACTGCCTGTAAAGCTGATCAGTGCCACACCCGGATCTTCGACCAGCGCGCGGCCGGTCTCCGCGCCACCCGTGACGACGTTGAACACGCCCGGAGGAAAACCCGCCTCTTCGACCAGCGACGCGAACTCGAGTGTCGAAGCGGATGCATGTTCCGACGGCTTCACGACGACGCAGTTACCAGCCGCGAGAGCAGGCGCGAGTTTGTTCGCTAGCAATGCCAATGGCGAGTTCCAGGCAGTGATCAGGCCGACCACTCCATATGGCTCCATCGACACATAGTCGAGCGTATCCGGCTGATCGATGGGGACATGCTGACCGAACAACTTGTCGGCGTAGCCCGCGAAATAACGCAGTTGCCGCCCGACCCACAACATTTGCGGACGGGTCTCGCGCACGAGCTTGCCGTTGTCGGCGGTTTCGATCAGCGACATGCGATCGGCAGAGCCTTCGATCAGTGTCGCCAGCCGATGCATCAGCGCGGCTCGCGACACGCCCGAACTGTTACGCCAGCCTTGTGTGAATGCGCGATTGGCGGCAGCGACTGCACTGGCGACATCGGCTGCGCTGGCATCGGGAATTTCGGCCCACACTTCTGCGGTGTAGGGATTGATGCTTTGCAACATACGGCGGTCCGTCGCATCCACGCGGCGGCCGTCGATATAAAGTTGATATTGGGTTATCACCGTCACTCCTCCTCGTAGTCTGTCCTCCTGGCAGCGAACTATACGAAGTACGGAGCAACGTCGTCCAATACGGAATTCGACGTTCAGTTATTTCAAAGCACAACGCTTCACTGAACGCCTTGGATTGCCAACCGGCTGGCTCGACGTTCCGCGGCTGGTCACGGATGTTCCCGAATCGGTCTCGGCTCTGCTCGATCCGCCATCGGGTCGGCTTGCATCCAGTCAGCAGGAACCGCTTGCAGCGATAACACCGGAGAAGGCGGTGGCAGGAAAGTCCGGAAACAGGACGGCGACGACCACGAGCGATCGGCGCGCTCTATCGTCTGAGGCGAAGCAGGACAAAGTTACCACCGTGACGGAGCAAGTCGTGGAGCAGCAGAACCAAGCCCGCGCGGCTCGCTCTGATCTGGCAATCCCGCAACCTGCTGACAACGATGCGCCCACGCCCGCTTCTCAACCGCAGCCCGCACCAGCCTCTTTCACCGAGATCGTCGCGGAGCCGCGTCGTTCTGCGCCTGTCACCAGCCTGGACGATCTGGTCGGTATCGCGCCGATCGCAGAGGCGCTCATCAAGACGCTCGCGGGCAAAGCGCGGACTGGCCGTCTTGACGAAGTGAAAGCGCTGGCACTGTTACAGCAGATCGTCACGCTCTGACCTGAATCGGCTGTTGAACGGGATATCGCGACTCCTGGTTCGCCGGAATGGATGGTCCGTTCTGTACAGACCATTCCGCGATCCAGCCGTGTCAGATCATCCAGCGCCGCGCAGCGCCGCAACCGGATGACCGCGCCCGCCCCCTTATTCCCCGTTCGGAATCCCTTCAATAGGACACTCCGGCGTGCCCGGTGTGGCACGCGTAAGCGCTTCGACGCGACGGCGCGTGCCCTCGGGGTCTTCAATCCAGTCACGATAGAATCCAAACGGACAGGCCGCCACGCCGTTCGCGCCGTCGCCCGAATTGATCGTGCCCGTGTACCCACGGTGCAGAAGTTTGTACAGATGGTTCTGCGACTGCATATTGCGCCGCGCGTCGCGGATCATGCCCAGCGATAGCTCCGCGTACTGCACGCCCATCTCCTCCTCGCCGCACTCGCCGAGCGTGCGTCCGTCGAAGCCCACGATCGCCGAGTGGCCGAAGTACGAATACACGCCGTCCCAGCCCGTCGCATTCGCCACGGCGACATACGTGTTGTTCATCCAAGCCATCGCCTTAGCCACCATCACCTGCTGCTCCTTGGCCGGATACATGTAGCCCTGGCAGCGCACGATCAATTCCGCGCCGTTCATCGCGCAGTCGCGCCAGATCTCGGGATAGTTGCCGTCATCGCAGATGATCAGGCTGATCTTCATCCCCTTCGGCCCGTCGGTCACGTAGGTACGATCGCCGGGATACCAGCCTTCAATCGGGGTCCACGGCATGATCTTGCGATACTTCTGCACGATCTCGCCGTGATTGTCGATCAGCACGAGCGTGTTGTACGGCACCTTGCGCGGATGCTCTTCGTGACGTTCTCCGGTGATCGAGAACACCCCCCAAACATTGGCCTGGCGACATGCCGCCGAGAAAATTTCCGTTTCCTCGCCCGGCACCGTCGACGCCGTATCGAACATCTCCTGCCGGTCGTACATGATGCCGTGCGTCGAATACTCGGGAAATACCACGAGATCCATGCCGGGCAGTCCCTGCTTCATGCCGACCACCATGCCGGCGATCCGGCGCGCGTTGTCGAGCACCTCCGCCTTCGTATGCAGACGCGGCATCTTGTAGTTGACCACCGCGACGCCCACGCAATCCTTACTGCTCGAAATATCGCCATGTCGCATGACAGATCCTCCTTGAATACGCCTGGATTGCGGGCGGCATTCCGGCCGCCCGCGCCGCTTCCCCACCATCGCCCTAGTGGCTGATCATCCAGGGTCGTCCTGCCGGTCGTTTGAGTCCGTCCGAAGCCGTCCCGGCGAGCTTCGTGCCGCCACCCGAGCAGCAACTGCATCCCGCACGATGACGCAACGGCGGACCGTCACCGGACTGTCGCGGCGCATGCGACGCACGCTCGTTCGTCGCGTGTGCCGAGCGGCGCGCGTGCGTCATCAGAGCCAGCGAAGGCGCACTGATCACCCGGCCGCTCTCGCCCCCGCAATCGGGACATCGGCAGGGTTTTTCACGGTCCGCCATGCGCCGCATGACAGAAAACGGGCCGCAACTCGCACATTCGAAGTCGTAGATCGGCATGACAAGTTCTCCTGGTCGCGTGGGCTCAGACGTTCACCAGATCCGGCGAGCATGGCAATTCCACGCCGCCCTTGATGTGCTGGATGGGGCCATCGGCATTCGGGCGAATGTCGAAGTCGAATATTTGCGTCGGCAGCCACAAGGTCGCGCACGCGTTGGGAATATCGACCACGCCGCTGATATGCCCTTGCACCGGCGCACAACCAAGCAACGAATACGCCTGCGCGCCCGAGTAACCGAACTTCTTCAGATACTCGATCGCATTCAGACACGCCTGCCGGTAAGCAACCGTCACGTCGAGATAATGCTGACCACCGTGCTCGTCGACAGAAATGCCTTCGAAGATGAGGTAATCGTTGTAATTCGGCGTGATGGGGCTCGGCTGGAAGACAGGATTGCGGATGCCGTATTTCGCCATGCCGCCCTTGATCAGGTTCACGCGCATGTGCACCCAGCCCGCCATTTCGATCGCGCCGCAAAACGTGATTTCGCCGTCGCCCTGGCTGAAGTGCAGATCGCCGACGGAGAGTCCCGCGCCATCGACATAGACAGGGAAAAACACTTTCGAGCCGCGCGACAGGTCCTTGATGTCGCAATTGCCGCCGTGCTCGCGCGGCGGCACGGTGCGCGCCCCTTGCGCCGCCGCTTTGTCGCGCGCGTCGCCGGTGAGCTGCCCCATATGCGCGGTCGCCGCGAACGGCGGATTCGCCAGCGGCGGCACGCGCTCCGGCGCCGTCGCGATCAGGCCGGTTTCGCGTGCGTTCCACGTTTCGAGCAGCTTCGGATCGGGCAGGCAGCCGATCAGGCCCGGGTGAATCAGGCCCGCGAAATTTACACCTGGAATGTGGCGCGAGTTGGTGTAGAGGCCGTGAAAATCCCAGATCGATTTCTGCGCGCTAGGGAATTGATCGGTGAGAAAACCGCCGCCATTCGACTTCGAGAAAAACCCGTTGAAGCCCCACTGGCTATCGGACTTGGCGCCGATATCCAGCAGGTCCACCACCAGCAGGTCACCGGGTTCCGCACCGTGTACGCCGACCGGGCCGGACAAAAAATGGACGATCGACAAGTCGATGTCGCGCACGTCGTCGGCGCTGTCGTCGTTCTTGATGAAGCCGCCGGTCCAGTCGTAGGTTTCGAGGACGAAGTCGTCGCCTGGCTTGACCCAGCAAGCCATCGGAATATCCGGGTGCCAGCGGTTGTGCACCTGCGTGTTTTCGTAGGCCGACTGGTTCAGGTCTACCTTGATGAGAGTGTCGGGCATTGCGTTCGCTCCTTGGTTCGAGGGTCGGTAAATGCGGTGCGGTGAGCCGCACTCATACGGAGAGGTATTCGCGGATGCGGTCGGTGTCGCCCGCATCGCGTGTGCTTTGATGCACGAAGCGGCCGCCTTCGATCACGAAGAGCCGGTCGGCGACGTCGAGTGCAAAACTCAACACCTGCTCGGACACCACGATCGCGATGTTGCGGCTCGTGCGAATCTCGTTGAGCGCCTTCGCGATGTCCTTGATGACGGATGGCTGAATGCCCTCCGTGGGCTCGTCGAGCAACAGCACTTTCGGCTCGGTGGCGAGCGCGCGGGCAATCGCAAGCTGCTGTTGCTGACCGCCCGACAGGTTGCCGCCCTTGCGCCGACGCATGTCGAACAGCACGGGAAAAAGCGCGTAAAGATCGTCGGGAACGAGTGTCGTCGCGGCGTTTTCGAGACCCGTCTGGATGTTTTCCTCGACGGTCAACGACGCGAAGATCTGCCGGCCTTGCGGCACATAGCCGATGCCTTTCGCGACGCGCCGGTAGCTTTCGTCTTTCGATACGTCGGCGCCGCCCACGCGCACCGTGCCGCGATTGGCGGGCAGCATGCCGATCAGCGCCTTGAACAGCGTTGTCTTGCCCATGCCGTTGCGGCCCATTACCGCTACGCTTTCGCCGTTCGCCACGGAAAATCCGATGCCGTGCAGCACTTCGCTCTGGCCGTAGCTGACCACGAGGTCGTCGACTTCCAGCATGATGTGTTCTCCGTATAGATTCAGTGGCCGAGATAGACGTCGATCACGCGCGGGTCGGATTGCACCTGCGCCATCGGCCCTTCCGCGAGGATCTTGCCTTGATGCATGACCGTGACCTTGTGTGCGATCCGCTCGACGAAAGCCATGTCGTGTTCGATCACGATCATCGAGCGATTGCGGCAGATGCGATCGAGCAGTTCCGCGGTGACTTCGCGCTCGCGCACGCTCATGCCCGCAATCGGTTCGTCCAGCATCAGAAGTTCGGGGTCCTGCATCAGCAACATGCCGATTTCAAGCCACTGCTTCTGACCGTGCGACAGCAGCCCGGCTTCGAGATCGAGTGAAGCGGCAAGACCGATCTCGTCGGCGACCGCACGCACCCGGTCGGCCACCTCGGCATCCTGACGATAGGCCAGCGCGCCGAACACGCTGCGGCCGCGCGGAAACGACACTTCGAGGTTTTGCGCGACGCTCAGGTTTTCGTAGATCGACGGCGTCTGAAATTTGCGGCCGATGCCTTTGCGCACACGCCGAAACTCGGCGAGATTCGTGATTTCCTCGTTGCGAAACTTGATGCTGCCGGCGGTTTCCTTCGTCTTGCCGCAAATCAGATCGAGCAGCGTCGTCTTGCCCGCACCGTTCGGCCCGATCACGACGCGCAATTCACCGCGCTCCAGATAGAGATTCAGCGAATCGATCGCCTTGAAGCCGTCGAACGACACACTCAGGTCTTCGACCGCGAGCAGAAAGTCAGTGTTGCTCATGCGTCATGCTCCCTTGTTCGCTGCGCCGAGCCAGCGCCGGATACGCGGCCGGGCATGTTCTTCGTAGAGACCCGCGAGCCCGTTCGGGAACGCCATCACGACACCGATGAACATCGCTGCCATCAGGTAGAGCCAGAGGTTCGGCAAGCTCTCCGAGAACCAGCTTTTGCCGAGGTTGACGAGAATCGCGCCGTACACCGCACCGACCAGCGACATACGCCCGCCGATCGCCGCATAGATCACCATCTCGATCGACGGCACGATGCCTACGAACGACGGCGACATGAAACCCACCTGCAACGTGAACATCGCGCCGCCGACAGCCGCCAGCATCCCCGCGAGACAGAACGCGAACACCTTGAACATCGCGACGTCGTAGCCGGAGAAGCGCACGCGGTCCTCCTTGTCGCGCATCGCGAGCAGCAGCGTGCCGAGCTTGCTGCGCTGGACCCAGCGACAGGCGAGCAGCGCGCCGATCAGCAGCACCGCGTTGACGAAGTAAAGAACCAGTTTCGCGTGATCGGTGCGGATGTCCCAGCCGAGCAGCGTACGCAGATCGGTAATGCCGTTCACGCCGCCCGTATAACCTTGCTGGCCGATGATCAGCACCGAGAGAATCAGCGCGACCGCCTGTGTGATGATCGCGAAATACACACCGCCCACGCGCCGCTTGAACATCGCATAGCCGATGACGAACGCGAGAGCCGTCGGTACGACGAGCACCGCAAGGATCGAAAACGGCAGGTAGTGAAACGGTCTCCACCATGTCGGCAACGCGGTGATCTGATTCCAGTCCATGAAATCGGGAATGCCGGGCGTGGTCTGCGTGTGCGTGGCAACCGGGTCGGACGCTTCGAGCTTGAGGAACATCGCCATCGCGTAACCGCCAAGGCCGAAGAACACACCTTGTCCGAGACTGAGCACGCCGCCGTATCCCCACGCGATCACGAGACCTAACGCTACGAAGGCGTAGGTCAGGTACTTGCCCATCAGGTTCAGGCGAAACGTATCCAGCGCGAGTGGAAATACGACCACGATCAGCACCGCGAGTATCGCGATGCCCACGTAACCCGACGCGTCGAGCCGCATCGCTAGCGCGCGCCAGCCTCCCGGCGCGCCGGGACCGGATCGCGGGGAAACACTCCCCGCTACGGGTTGGATGGGTTCCATGTCCATCTCCATACGAATGAATCAGTGAATGAGACGTGCACGGCGCGCGCACTCACACGCGCCGGACTTTCGACGCAAAGAGTCCCTGCGGACGCAGCATCAGGATCACGACGACCGTCAGCAGCGTCAGAACGCGCGCAATCGAACCGGACAGGAAAAACTCGCTGATCGACTGCATCTGCGCGATGCCGAACGCCGAGGCCACGGTGCCGAGCAGGCTCGCCGCGCCGCCGAAGGTGACGACCAGAAACGAATCGACGATATAAAGCGAGCCGCTGGTGGGACCGGTCGAGCCGATCGCCGTGAACGCCGCGCCCGCCACCCCCGCGATGCCGCAGCCGATCGCGAAGGTCATCCTGTCGGTGCGCCGTGTGTTGATGCCGGCCGCGTTCGCCATCGGCCGGTTGGCGACCGTGGCACGCACGCGCAGGCCCCAGCGCGAGCGGTAGAGCGCGAGCAGCAAGCCGCCTGTCATGACCAGCGCAAGTCCCATCACGAACATGCCGCTAACTGGAATATCGAGACCCGGCGCAGGCTCCCACGAACCCATCAGCCAGTCGGGCAGCGCCGGGCTTACTTCCTTCGGCCCGAACGTCGAGCGAAACACCTGCTGCATGCCGAGACTCAGCCCCCAGGTCGCGAGCAGCGTGTCGAGCGGACGCCGGTATAAATGGCGGATCAATGCCCATTCGGCGAGCCAGCCCGCCGCGAACGCGAGACCGAACGCCGCGATGATCGCGAAGAAGAAGTACACCGGCGTAATCGCGTGCCAGACGTTCTGCGCAAACCACGAAAACATGTAGACGGTATAAGCACCGATCGTCATGAATTCACCGTGTGCCATGTTGATCACGCCCATCTGGCCGAAGATCACGGCGAGTCCCAGCCCCATCAGGAGCAGAACGCTGAACAGGCTCAGGCCGGCAAAGCCCTGCATCAGCGTGATGTTGAAAATATCGGTAGCGGACATCGAGCGCTCCTCGCGCGGCGGCGCATTGCACCGCCGCGCAGTTGCAGTTGACGGATTACATGTAGCCCTTCGGGAACGGATTCGGCTGGATCGGCTGGTCGGACTGCGCGACGACCTTGAACTGACCGTCCGCCTGACCCTGCCCGATCAGCGAGCGGCTCCACAGGTGGTGATTCGCATCGACCTTCGCATAGCCCTGCGGCGCATTGGCGACATCGATGCCCGCCGACGACGCCACCACCTTGTCCACGTCGAAGCTGCCGGCACGCTCGCAGGCGGCCTTCCAGATCCACGGGCCCAGGTACGCGGCCTGAGTCACGTCGCCGATCACGGACTTCTGGCCGTAGCGCGCCTTGAACGCGGCGACGAACTTCTTGTTGTTTTCGTTATCGAGCGACTCGAAGTACTTCATCGACGAATAGAAGCCCGCGAAGTTGTCGCCGCCGATGCCGAGCACTTCGTCCTCGGTCACGGAAAGCGTCAGCAGGAACTGCTTCTGCGGCGTGATGCCGGCTGCCTTGAGCTGCTTGTAGAACGCGACGTTCGAGCCGCCCACCACGCTTGCGAAAATGCAGTCAGGACGCGCGAGCTTGATCTTGTTCATCAGCGACGCGAATTCGGTCGTGCCAAGCGGGTAATACTCTTCGCCGACGACCTTCGCGTGCAGATGCTGCTCGATATGACGGCGCGCGATCTTGTTCGACGTACGCGGCCAGATGTAGTCCGAGCCGATCAGGAAGAAGGTCTTGGCCTTCTTCGTGTTCGATGCCCAGTCGAGCGCCCAGAGAATCTGCTGGGTCGCTTCCTGGCCGGTGTAGAACACGTTCTTCGACTGTTCGAGGCCTTCGTAGAAGGTCGGGTAATAGAGCAGCCCGTTGTCCTTTTCGAACACCGGCAACACGGCCTTGCGCGAGGCCGAGGTCCAGCAGCCGAACACGGCCGCGACATGGTCGTTCTCCAGCAACTTCTTCGACTTCTCCGCGAAGGTCGGCCAGTCGGACGCTCCGTCTTCCTGAATGATCTGGATCTTGCGCCCGAGCACGCCGCCCATCGCGTTGATCTGCTCGATCGCGAGGCGTTCGGCCTGGATCGAACCGGTTTCGGAAATCGCCATCGTGCCGGTCGCCGAATGCAACTGGCCGACCGTCACGGTGGTATCCGTCACCGCGAGTCCGGTGGTGTTGACCTTGGCGGTAGGCGGCGTTTGCGCGAACGAAGTGCGCGGCAAGCCCAGCGCCATCAACGGCGCAGCGGCCAGGCCGCCAATCAGTTTCCGGCGCAACGGCGACGGTGTGCGTGCGTCATCTTCGATTCGATCGTCTGCGGACATCACATTCTCCTTATCGGTCGCCCCGGCTTTCTGCCAGGGCTGGTTCGAGTTGGATGCAATGTAGGAAGCCAAATTGGCGACCGGAATACGTCGATTGACGTATTCCCCGCAGTCGCACTGGAATGTAATTTGCATCAGACACCGTTCCGCTCGTTTCCGCACCAATCCAGATCACACTCATGCCCCAGAGTCACCCGTCAGTGGGCACGCCCAGTACCCAGCGCATCGTCAAGGTGCGGCGTGACTACAACGCGTGGGTCGGCGACGAAACGCTCGAGGACTACGCGTTGCGCTTCACGCCGCGTTCGTTTCGACGCTGGTCGGAACTGCGCGTGGCCAACACGGCAATCGGCGCGGTGTCTTTTCTGGTGCTCGAAGCAATCGGCGGCAGTCTTGTCGTCAACTACGGCTTCACGAATGCGGTCTGGGCGATCGCGGTCGTGTCGGTGCTCATCTGGCTCACCAGTCTGCCGATCAGCTATTACGCCGCGCGCCACGGCGTGGACATGGATCTGCTCACGCGCGGCGCGGGCTTCGGCTATATCGGCTCGACGCTCACGTCGCTGCTCTACGCGGTCTTCACGTTTATTTTCTTTGCGCTCGAAGCGGCCATCATGTCGCTCGCGCTGCAACTCTATTTCCATATCTCGCTAGCGATCGCCTATGTACTGAGTTCGCTCGTCGTGATTCCGATCGTGATGTTCGGCATCACGCTGATCAACCGGCTGCAAAGCTGGACCCAGCCGCTGTGGCTGATATTGTTCGCGCTGCCGTATGCGGCGGTGCTGTGGCGTCACCCCGGTCTGGTGCACGAATGGACGACCTTCGCCGGGTTCGCTCCGCAAGGCCGCGCGTTCAGCGTGATCGCGTTCGGGCAGGCCTCGACCGTGGTGTTTGCGTTGATCGTGCAGGTCGGCGAGCAGGTGGATTACCTTCGCTTCCTGCCGCCGCTGACTGCAAAGAATCACAAGCGCTGGTGGCTTGCGCTGCTGTCGGCGGGACCCGGCTGGATCGTGCCCGGCGCGCTCAAGATGTTGGGCGGAGCATTCCTCGCTTTCGTCGCGATCCAGTACGAAGTCAGTCCGACGGAAGCCACGCAGCCCACCCAGATGTACCTCGTCGCCTATCACCTGCTGCTCGATCCGTTTGGGCTCGCGAGCTGGGCGCTGCCCGCGATGACGCTGTTCGTGATCGTTTCGCAGTTGAAGATCAACGTGACGAATGCGTATGCGGGCTCGCTCGCGTGGTCGAATTTTTTTGCGCGTCTGACGCACAGTCATCCGGGTCGCGTAGTGTGGCTCGTGTTCAATGTGATGATCGCGCTGCTGCTCGTGGAAATGGGCGTATTCGAGGCGATCGGCAAGGTGCTCTCGCTCTATGCAAACATCGCCATCGCATGGATCGGCGCACTGTTCGCCGATCTCGTCATCAACAAGCCGCTGGGGTTTAGCCCGCGTCATATCGAATTCAAACGCGCGCACCTGTACGACGTGAATCCTGTCGGCGTCGGTGCGATGCTGATCGCCGCCGCCGCCGCGATGCTCGCCCAGAGCGGCATGTTCGGCCTGCTGGCGCAAGCCATGTCGTCGTTCATCGCGTTCGGCATGGCGGTGGCCTGTGCACCCGTGCTCGCGATGCTCACGCGCGGGCGCTACTACATCGCGCGCGCCGCGCAGCCCACGGGCGACGCCACCTCGCTTCGCTGCGCGATCTGCGAGAACGCGTTCGAACCCGAAGACACCGCCTTCTGCCCCGCCTATGGCGGCACGATCTGCTCGTTGTGCTGTTCGCTCGACTCACGTTGCCACGATCGCTGCAAGCCGCATGCACGCTTCTCCTCGCAAGCCGATCGTGCGCTGCATCGCGTGTTTCCGCGCGTACGGCTCGGCCCCGCCGCGCTGCGTCTCATGCACTATGCGAGCCTCATGGGCGCGATGCTCGCCGTGCTCGCGAGCGTGCTCTATCTGATCTGGTCACAGAGCGTGACCTCGCTAGCCGCCGACGGATCGTCGATCGACAGCGCGATTGGCCACAGTTTTCTGAAGATATTTTTCGCGCTGTCTCTGGTCGGCTGCATAGCAGCGTGGTGGTTCGTGCTGGAGCGCGAAAGCCGCCGCGTCACGCAGGAAGAATCGCAACGGCAAAACGAACTGCTGATGCAGGAAATCGACGCGCATCAGAAAACCGACGCCGCGCTCAAACGCGCGACGGCTGCCGCCGAATCGGCGAATCAGGCAAAAAGTCGCTATGTGTCCGGTTTGAGCCATGAGTTGCGCACGCCGCTGAACAGCATTCTCGGCTACGCGCAGTTGCTATTGCAGGCGAAAGAAGAGTTTTCGCCTGCACGCTACAGCGCCGTGCGAACGATTCACCGCAGCGGCGAACATCTGCTTGCGCTCGTCGATGGACTGCTCGATGTCGCGCGAATCGAGGCGGGCAAGCTGGAACTGAACATTGCGCGCGTGTCACTCGCGGATTTCGTCGCACACGTCACCTCGATGCTGCGCCCGCAGGCGCTCGAAAAAGCGCTCGCTTTCGATGTGCAGACCGTAGGCCGCCTGCCCGCCACCGTGCGTACCGACCAGAAATGCATGGGGCAGATTCTGACCAATCTGATCGGCAATGCGATTCGCTTCACGTCCACGGGGACTGTGACGCTGCGCGTGAGCCACGTGCTCGACACCTTGAAGTTCGAAGTCGTCGACACCGGCCCCGGCATTCCTCCCGCCGAAATGGAACGCCTGTTCCTGCCGTTCGAGCGAGGCGAAGCGGCCGTTGCGCACGATCACGGCGCAGGACTGGGATTGACGATCTGCCGACTCCTCACGCAGGCGCTCGGCGGCAGTCTCGAAGTGGATAGCGAGGTCGGGCGCGGCACGCGCTTCATCGTGCGGCTGTTCGCGCCGGCGGTGAACAGCGCGGCCGATGCGCGCACTGAACTCGCGGCGATCCGCGGCTATACGGGGCCGCAACGCGCGATTCTGGTGGTCGACGATCTAGCGGACCAGCGCGGCATCGTCGTGCAACTGCTGACGCCGCTCGGCTTCGATGTCGCCGAGGCGGAGAGCGGCCCCGACGCGCTGCGCTGGCTGGCCACACACACCGTCGACGCGATCATCATGGACATCTCCATGCCGCTGATGGACGGCTACGAGGCCAGCCGGCTGATTCGCGAAAACCAGTTGTCGAGCGCCCCGATCGTCCTGCTTTCGGCTAACGCTTTTGCCGACGATCGGGAACGTGCGAGCGCGACCGGCTGCGCGGGATATCTCGTGAAGCCGCTCCAGATCAACCTGTTGCTCGACAAGCTCGCGCAGTTGCTGGTGCTCGACTGGATTGCATCCGAGCCGTCCGCACCCGCACGCGCTGCGCCGCCCGTCAGGCACGCATCACTGGACGTCGAGTGGCCGAAAGCGCTGCTCGAACGGCTGCGCGCGCATCTCGACGTCGGCTACCTGCAAGGGGTGATCGAACAACTCGACTCGGCGCGTGCAACATGGCCCGCGCTACAGGAGCAGATCGACGTGTTGCGCGTTCTGGCAGAACGCTTTCAGCTAAGGGAGCTTGAGCATGAACTCGACCGACTGTCTCGCGCCGCGGGCGTCTGACGCGCGTGCGGTGAACGCCGCGGACGCATCGCCCGAGTGGCTGCGCGACCGCCCCGTGGTGTTGATTGTCGACGACACGCCGGACAACCTTGCTTTTCTCTCGGATACGCTTCAGGCGCATGGTTACGCCGTGCTGGTCGCGCTCTCGGGCGAAGACGCGCTCAAACGCCTCGCACGCGTGACGCCCGACGTCGTGTTGCTCGACGCGATGATGCCGGGCATGGATGGCTTCGAGACTTGCAGCCATCTCAAGCAGGACGTGCGCCATGAACATCTGCCTGTGATCTTCATGACCGCATTGACGGAAAGCGAGCACGTGGTGCGCGCGTTCCGCGTCGGCGGCATCGACTATGTGACGAAACCCGTGCGGCCCGAGGAGGTGTGTGCGCGCATCGGCGCCCATGTGCAGCGCTCGCGTGCGCAACTCTATGCGCACGCGGCGCTGTCGCTCGAAGCGCATGCGGCGCTTGTCGTCGATGCCGACGGCGCGATTCGCTGGCAGAGTCCGCTGGCGGCACGGCAGATTTCCGCCTACCGGGCGAGCCACACCGACGACACCGTCCAGGCGGTGGCGCGCCCCATGTTGCCGCCGCCGTTGCGCGACTGGTTTGCGGACTGGCTCGCGCGCGGGAGGCCCGCCGATGCCGTCCTCGAATTCACCGCGGGACATGTGCGACGTTCTGCGAGCGCGACGTCCGCTCCCGATCCCGGAGAGTGGATTCTCACCCTCAAGGAAACCGACGATACTGTGCACAGCAGCGCGCTGGCCGCGCGTTTCAACTTGACGGCCCGCGAGGCCGAAGTGCTGCTCTGGGTCTCTCGCGGCAAGACGAATCGTGATATCGGCGACATTCTCGGCATGGCGCCGCGCACCGTGAACAAGCACCTCGAACATCTGTTCCGCAAGCTGCACGTCGAAACGCGCGCGGCTGCCGCTGCGGTTGCGATCAAGGCGCTGGACCGGACCTGAAACTGGCGGGACCTGTTAATGCAACACCAGCGGTTTTTAGGAGTTTTCGCGTTGAATTCAGCTACCGCTACCGCACCCGCGTCGAAATAGTTGAGATAAACCGTGGGTCACGCGTGTAGCCCACGTTGTAGCGACGCCAGGCAATCGGCTTCGGGTTATCGATCGCGCTAGTCGCCATCCTTTGCAACCGATGCACCCTCAACGTGGTTTCGCGCGAGCGACGCAGCAACGAATCCAGACGCTCTCATCGTCTCGATAAAGTTCGCAAGACAGGCGGCGGCTATAGCGCCTCGCGACTTACGCACCCCCATCGCCTGCCGGATCACCATGAATCGTTGATCTAGCACACGCAGGCCGCCGGCACTCGATGCCTGTTGCTCCAGCTGTGGCTTGATCCCGGCCAGGACATCGAGATGTTCGCTCAAGAAAGCCGGCATGACCGCCGACGACGGCGAAATGCGCACGATCTTCGCGTGTTGCAACGTACGCGACAAAAACAGGTCGTATGCACTACCTCTGCTGACAGCCACGGTGATATCCGGCCGGTCAACCTGCTCGTTGAGGGTAATCGGCGAATCGCTGCGGACGGCATACGCGCCTTCAATCAACACGTAGGGCGCTGTAAAACTGATCTCTCCACCACGCTTCGGATCGACAGCGAAAAACCCTATGTCGGCCTGATTGTTCTCGACATTCTCGACAGAGGCTTTTGCAGACTTGACGGGGACGAGCTGCAGGGGCACGCCAAGACGCCTGGCCAGTTCCGTAGCGAGATCGACGGACACGCCGACAGCTTTTGCGCCTTGAGTATCAAGCGTGGCAAGAACCGGATTACCCAGATTGATTGATGCGCGCAGCGTTCCGTTCGGCGCCAATGCGTTGACGACCGATGCGTCGACAGGTCCGCTGACGCAAGTGGATGCATCTGAGGCTGACTGCGCGTGCACAGCCGTCACACCAACGCCCATCAAACAGGCCACGCCGAACCAGGTGAAAAGTGCTCGCCGTCCGGCGGCATCAACGATTGCCATGTTTGCTCCATAGTTTTGTGATTCAGGACAAGGCCGCGCTGCGATCAGTGCTATTCGCGCAACCGCTATTGCGTCTGTGGCATTGCACGGTGAATCCGCTCATCGAAGGGGCCGCCCAGGAGTGGTTGCAAACCGGAACGCAGCGCCTTGACATAAGGCCGGGAGACAAAGTCGTCGTAGCCCGCGGCAGAAGAGAACTTCTCAAGCAACGTGAAGTGATTTTCCGCGCCCATCTGCTGCAGCACATCTATGCTGACCACCGCCGTATCATGCGCGGCCTGTTGTTCGAACGACTGCAACAGCGGCAGTGCGGTCTTAAGGTCCTTGGGTTCGATGTCTACATGCACGACCGCATAAATCGCAAGAGGGCTCGCGGACTTTGCCACTTCAGCCGCGGATGCCGCGCCAGACAACGCTACGCTTGCCACAATAGAGGCAGCCAGAAAAATCTTCATTCTTAAAGCATCCCGATCGATTGTAAAAAGAAAGTGCGGAAAGCGGCGCACCGCCCCCAACGTTCCGGTAAAGCTCGCGTCGTTACTGCAAAGTTGCGCCATTCGCCAGCTCGCGAAGCAGCACCTTGTGAAAGAGCGCAGGTTCCCGCATTTGAGGAGCATGTCCGGAATCAGTGAACTCAATCAGTTTCACATCCGGAATCACCGCTGCAGCATGCCGGGCAAATTCCGGAAAATTGCCGGGCGAAGGACGGATCGCCACAGGCGCATATTCCTTACCAATGGCCGTGGTGTCCTTATCCCCGATCATCAGCACGGTCGGTGAAGGGATCTGCGGCAACTCGTAGAACACCGGCTGCGTCAGAATCATGTCGCACAGCAATGCTGAATCGCAGGCTACGCGGGTACGCTCCGATCCGCGATACATGCCGGCCAGCATCTGCACCGAGGGTTCATACGAGTCGCGCCACTGACCGGCAAAGTCATAGACGTTACACTTCCCGCTCACGCAATCATCGCTTTCCGCGAAGCCCTGTCGACGGCCCCTATGAATTCGGACGACCTCGAACTTTTCTCTCGCGTCGCGAGAACACGCAGCATCTCGCGCGCAGCACTGGAAACCGGTATCAACCAGTCAACCGTCAGCCGGCGTATCACCATGCTGGAAACCGAGCTCGGCGTACGCCTGTTCCGACGAAGTGGCCGGGGCGTCACGCTGACCGAACGCGGCCAGGTGTTGCTCGCCTACGCCGCGACCATGGAGAAAACTCTCGAAGAAGCGACCCGAACCCTTCGCAACAGTTCCGAACTCGGACCGGCACAGATTTGTATCGCCGCCCAGCCGACCGTCGCGCGGATCATGTTCGGCGCGCTGCGACATGAACTGGGCGCTCGCTATCCGCAGACACGGGTCCGGTTTGTCGAAGGTCTTGCCAGCCAGCTTCTGGGCATGCTGCAGGACGGCAAGATAGACATCGGCATCATGTATGTGCCCGAGCAGCGCGGAGCATTGCAGTACGATCTGTTGTTCAGCGAACGCGTCTGCCTCATCACGCCACCCGACTATCCATTGCGCGGCGACTCGATCAACGTGAGCGAACTCGCCAACATCCCGTTGATCCTGCCTAGCACGCATCACGGCTTACGTTTGCTGGTCGAATCGCTCGCCGCACGTGAAGGCTTCACGCCTAAAATCGCGCTCGAATGCGACGGCTCGATCTCGATTACAAAGCGGCTGGTGCTCGCTAACTGCGGATGTTCAGTGTTACCTGCCGCTGCCGTCGTCGAAGAGGTCGCGGCTGGACGACTCAAAAGCTTCCGCCTCGACAACCCGGCAGTGGAACGCGATGTTGCCATCGTCTGGTCCCAGAACAGTTCGACATCCGGGGGCCTCTGGGATATCGCGCAGATCATCCGCGATACGGCAGCGACGCTGGTGCGCAACGGCGAATGGCCCGGCACCGCAGCGAGCGTCGGCCGGCCAGATAGTCCGACGCTGGTCAAGCCCTGACCGGCTCACCGTCCCGAAGCCGCCAGCGGTTGAGCGGATTGCCGTTCTTCAGTGATTCGGGCCATTCGCGGAACGTGTCGAATGCCGCGTCCGCCAGCTCGCAGGCGGACGCGACGTCCGCTTCGGTGGCGGCGCCGAAGGCCGGCGTCAATTGCTCGCCGCTATGAGCCGCCCGCGCAAACAGGTCGCCGCCTGCCCCTTGACAGTCCAGTGGCCCAGAATCATTTCGCCGACTATCTGCATGGCTTCAGAGCTCCACGAGACGGTTGGCAGGCGTGATCTGTCGCGGATCGGTGCGCAACTCGATCAGTGCGGCCACACCCGACTGCTGTGCGCGCGCAAACGCGGCAGGAAAGTCCTCGGTGCGCTCGACGCGTTCAGCATGGGCGCCAAACGACTTCGCGAACGCGATGAAGTCCGGGTTAGAGAGCCGCGTCGCCGAGACGCGCCCCGGATATTCGCGCTCCTGATGCATGCGGATCGTGCCGAGCATGCCGTTATTGACGACGATCACAACCAGCGGTGCGCTGAACTGCATCGCGGTTGCAAGCTCTTGCGGATACATCATGAAGCAGCCGTCGCCCGCGAAGCACACGACGTCGCGCTCGGGATACCGCAGCTTCGCGGCGATCGCGGCGGGAAAGCCATAGCCCATCGCTCCGTTGGTCGGCGCGAGTTCGGTTGCGCCCTGCCGGTATCGATAGAAGCGATGCACCCAGACCGTGTAGTTGCCTGCGCCGTTGGTGATGACCGCGTCGTCCGGCAGAACGTTGTTCAGATGAGCCACGACAGACGCCAGATCCACGCCCGCAAGCTCTGGCGCCGGAGCGGGCGGCTTCGAATGTGCGAGGTAGTCGGCGCGGGCGGCAGCGGTCCACGCGTGCCAGACCTGTGCGTCGTTGCGAGCGCTGTCGTCAGCCGTTGGCGATAGCGCGTCCAAAGCGTGGGCAAACGCGCGCATTCCGGAGTTGATCGGCAAATCTGCCTGATAGACGCGCCCCAGTTCCTGCGGGTCGGGGTGCACGTGGACCAGGGTCTGTCGCGGTCGAGGACTCTCGAACACCGTATAGCCGGAGGACGTCGTTTCACTCAGGCGCGAGCCGATCACGATCAGCAGATCGGCCTCGCGGGCACGGGCTGCCAGTTGCGGCGAGACACCCAGTCCCAATTGGCCGACATAGTGGGAATCCCGGTTGTCGAAGAGGTCCTGGCGACGGAACGACGCGGCGACCGGCAGATTATGCGCGACCACGAAACGCTTTAACGCGTCGCACGCTTCCCGGTCCCAGCCCGTCCCGCCAACCACGACCAGCGGTTGACGTGCCGTCTCGAGCAAACGCGCGAGTTCGGTCATCGCAGACGATTCCGGGGCGGCCTGCGCGACGCGCACTGCCGGTGCGTCGGCAGCGACCCCTGAATTGAACAGCACGTCCTCGGGCAAACCAATCACCACCGGCCCAGGGCGTCCCGACATCGCGATGCTAAAGGCCTTCGCCACGATCTCCGGAATCCGCTCAAGGCTGTCGATTTCCGTGACCCATTTCGCGAGCCCACCGAACATCTGGCGATAGTCGACCTCCTGGAAAGCCTCACGTCCAATGAAGCCGCGCTCGACCTGGCCGATGAAGAGGATCATCGGCGTCGAGTCTTCGCGGGCGGTATGCACACCGTTCGATGCATGGGTAGCGCCCGGGCCTCGCGTCACGAAACAGATGCCGGGACGACCGGTCAATTTGCCGTGCGCGTCCGCCATATTGGACGCCGCGCCCTCGTGACGCGTGACGATGGTGCGAATACCGTGCGCGTCGTGCAGCGCGTCGAGGACCGGCAAATAGCTTTCGCCGGGTACGCAATACACGGTATCGACGGCATTGCGCGCCAACGCGTCAACGAGAATCTGACCGCCGTTGCGCGATGCAAGTGTTTCAGACATGGACTTCGAGCTCCTTATTACGGGTTTCGGGTATAACGATCGCAACGGCGAACACCAGCAGGTAGGCGAGCGCAGCCCATACGCCGATCGATTTTGCAAGACCCATCGATGTGCTGGTCAGGCCGACAGCGGCGGGCACGAGCGCGCCAATACCTCGGCCAAAGTTGTATGAAAAGCCTCCGGCCGTCCCTCTGATCTGCGCGGGGAAAAGTTCTGTAAAGCACGCGCCCATGCCGGACACGATGCCGGACTGAAAGAGTCCGAGCGGAAAACCAAGCAGTAGCAGCACGCTCATCGGCAGATGCAACTGCGTGTAGACCAGCACGGTAACCGTGGCACCGGCCGCCGACAGTGCGAACGTTTTACGGCGGCCAAGGCCGTCGCTGAGGTAGGCCATGCCGATATAGCCGCAAAACGAACCAAAGATGTTCACCGCGAGATAAACCGACGTCATGCCAACGGTCAGACTTTGTGTTTGCCGCAGATAGGTGACCAACCAGGTAAGGATCGTGTAGTTGCCGCCCAGCGCCCCTGCGGCCATCAGAGACGCGAGCGCGGTCAGGCGAAAGACGCCGGGTGAAAAAATCAGCGCGAAGGTACCAAACAGGCCGCTCTTCTTGCGATACTCCGCCGCTGCTTCGAAGGCCGATGATTCTTCGATGTTCCGGCGCATCCACAGCACGAGCAGACCCGGCAGGATGCCAATCATGAACAATGCACGCCACGCCAGATGCTCCGGCAACCCGCTGTAGAGCGCCCAATATGCGAGGGCGGCCAGTGCGTAGCCGACGGGCCAGCCACTTTGCACCGAGCCGACCGCGCGTCCACGAATGCGCTTATCGACGACCTCCCCTATAAGGACTGCGCCTGCGGCCCACTCTCCCCCAAAGCCCAGCCCCTGAAGACTACGGGTGACAAGCAACTGATGGAAATCGTTCGTCAATGCCGACAGCCCTGTGAACAGGGAAAACCACAGAATGGCGATTTTGAGGACCCGCACCCGTCCGATACGGTCAGCGAGCAGACCGGCGACTACACCGCCGACTGCGGAAAAGATTAATGCCGATGTCCCGAGCACGCCGGCCTGAGCTTTGGTCATTCCCCAGATCGTCAACAAGGTAGGAATGACGAACGCGAAGATCTGCACGTCCATCGCGTCGAGAACCCAACCCAGGAAGCACGCCCAAAAAGTGCGGCGTTGGGAGGCCAACATACTGCTGTACCAGGACTGCATTGTCATCTCCGATATTGACGGCATCAGCCCTTTGAACACCAGCTGTGCGACGCCTTCTGTGATTGCACGGTCATGCGGGCCTCTCTGATAGCCCGTTGGCCTTGAGGGAAGTATGCAGATTCAAACCATTGCACTCATGACCTCTGCTGCATAACAGCTATGCAGCAGAGGCCCGGGCACCGGCACAGAGCACGTTGCGACAGAGGCCGCTGGGACGGTGTCCAACGGCTAGATGCTGTCCAGCGCTCTGCGGTTCACGCAGACGCTAGAGCGTGCTCTTCCCGATACCGAGGTGCTGGTTCAACTAAATGACGTCGATCTTCCGGACAACGCCGGTATGCAACAGCAAACTGCGATGCGTTTCTCGGGCGATGCATCGATAGGTAGAGTTAGAGCTTCAACGCTTGCTTCTATCAGCCTTGCCGAGCTACGGCTATCGACGGGTCTGGGGCCTGCTGCGAAGTGGGCGGGAATTGTGATGCGAGATTCCAGTGAACGCGAAACGTGTTTATTGCGTGATGCGCCAGTACGATTTGCTGCTTCACAGGAGGCCTGCGAGGCCGCGCATCGAGCGTCGGCATGAAGGTACGGTGGCGGTGCCCAGAAGCAATCAGCGATGGTGCTCTGACGGTTTCGAGTTTCATTGCGACAACGGCGAGCCGCTGCGCGTGACGTTCGCGCTCGATTGTTGCGACCATGAAGCAATGAGCTGGGCAGCGACAACAGGCTGTCATAACGGCGACGTAGTGCGCGACGTTCATGCTGGCGGCTGTCGAACATCGTTTCGGGAACGTTCCCAAAGCGCCTGCGCAAATCGAATGACTGAGCGACAACCGCTCGGGGTACATTGCCGAAAAGACCCGTGCGTTCGCTTCAGCGATTGGTCTCAAGCCGTTGACCACGTCCGTATGTAACCTTCCATGCAATGGCATGGAAGAAAGCTTCGTCAAGACGACGAAGCGTGATTACGTGGTGTTCATGCCGAAGCCGGACGCGACGACCACTGTGCGCAATCTGGTCGTCGCATTCGAACACCACAACGACAAAACACCCGCATAGCGCGCTGAAATACCGCTCGCCGCGCGAGTTCCGCCGTAAAACCGATTCATCAACCTTAGTGTGAGATGGTGTCCGGGACTACGGGGAAAATCCATCAATATCTTGGAATAGCTCTATTTCACGTACTGATCGGTCAACAACATGAGCTATTCAGCCTTCTTTTTCCACCTGTCACTTTGAGTGCCTACACTCAGCCTCGGCCTTTCGAGGGGCGCCTCTCTCAGGCAAACCCGGCTCCTCGAGTTTTCATCCTGCCGCCCTCCGGGGCGGCGGGTCTTTTTGCTTTAGCAGACTATCAGGGCCATTTCGCGATGTTGCAACGTGCGGAATACCGGCACTCGAGAAGCAACGTGTTATGTCCTTCCTTCACGCGGTTCCTCCCCAAACCATCGGCGCAACACGTCATTCGAATGCGGCTCTTGAGGAAGTCATGCAACTGCCAAACGTCAATAATTTTTTCAAGGATCAGCAATCCGGCATCACGTACAACGTTTGTGCCTATCGTGAGCTTTCCTGGGAAGAGAGAATGCGCGCCGTTCAGGTCTTCATTCAGCAACAGGGCTGTCACCCAACAAAGCAAAAAAGGGTTGTTAAAATTTTTTCCGTCATGGGACTCAGCGACCGGTGAAGGCACCCGCATCGCGTAACTCAACAGGTCGTGCGACAGACTTTCCAACCGGCCTGTCGATGTCTCACGCGCTAAATTTATTTAGAAAGAGAAAGCAGATCCGCAACGCTAACATTGGGAAATTTTTTTGTGAGTATGTCCCAGAAAATTATGTCATGCATTGCACTCGCTTCTTCGGCCGTATTCCATTTTTTGGCTCCAACTATAGCGTCGGCAGTCTCGTTTGCGGCATCAACGATTGTCTTGATTTCTTGTCTTTGCATGAATGGGTTATCGGCTGTGTTTCGGGAATATTTAGGCTCGCGCGCAATCGTTTGCATGTGGAACGAATAAAACGCTCGCATCCCTTCACAATCAATTTTTTTACCGGCTCTCTCCGTTGTACGTCTGTAGACTCGCGCCACATAATACTCGCGTCGTCTTACAGAAATGGCACCGGAAACACGATCTGGTACATCAACTCTACTCGAGGTGAGTGCGCCAAAAGCCTTACGGGTAAATATCTTGTCAGGCGGGAGCCTTTGCGGACATGGACGGACCAGGCTGCCAAAAAAGCGGCCATGCACAGGCATCGCAACTCTCAGGTTAAGGCATAAGTGCTGCGCAACGTAGAAGCTCGTCTAACGCCAAATCGTTGTCCTATTTTGGCACCAATTCAGTGCCTGAAGCCAATCCGCCGTCCTTTCCTGCCCTATTCAAGCGGCGCGATATAACGCTCTACCTCATTTCAGCGATTTTTTTCAATTATCCGAAAAAAAGCTCGTTAAACGCTTATTCTTGCGGCTTTCCCGCTGACCACCGCATAGCCGGAGCTGACAACGTATTGGTGAATTCCGCCATATAATATTGGCGAAGCATTATTTGCATAGAATTCGTCCGAAAAGATAAATAACAGGCCTTGAAAGAGGCTCACAGGCCACGAAAGATTACGGGGGAAAACAATGGAGCTGGTACACACTCCGCCGCTTGACTCACGTCGCCGCACGGTCGTACAGAGTCAGGCGAGCAGAACGATTCGCGTCGATATGGCGTTGTTCGACGGGTTTGCGCTGCCCAAAGTCGCGGCGCTGATCGAAATATTTCATAAGGCGAACGCGTTGTCGGTATCGCAAAGATCGGGCCGCATCCGCTATGACATATCGCTCCTTTCGGTAGCGGGAGGGCGTATCGCGAGTTCGTCCTCTGTTTTCGTCTGGACCGATAGCGTCGACACACACAGGGGAACGAACGACACACACGTGATGTTCATTGCCGGGGGCGCAGGCGTACAGCGGGCATGTCTCGATGAACGCCTCTGCCATTGGCTACGCCACCGGCACCAGTTTAGCGAGATAGTTCATCCCATCGCGGAAGGCCATCTGCTTCTCGCGGCCGCCGGACGTTCCAGTCGACCTGTTTCACGCCAGGATGAAACCCCCGGCGCAGGCCGCGCCTCGTTACGAAATATTGCACCCACCGCAGTGAGTACCGCTCTGCAGATCATCGAGCAAGATCTTGGCTCGGAGCTGGCGGCGCACGTCGCCCAGTCGGTTCTGCCAGTTCACAAGACGCCCTTCGGTTCTTCTGTCGCTCGAGGCGCAGCACCGCAGGTCAGCGACAAGATCATGGCATCGGCGCGTTGGCTGGATGCCAACGTCGATCGTCCCATTTCAATCGACTACGCGGCTCGCCTCGCTGCGATGAGCGAGCGCAACTTCTTACGGCGCTTCAAAAATGAAATAGGTATGACGCCGTCCGACTATCTTCTGCGTTCAAGATTGAATTTAAGCTGCCAAATGCTCGTCGAGTCGCGCTTGCCTATCGACAAGATCGCACGAAGATGTGGAATCGGCAGCGGTGGTCAATTAGCGAAACTGTTCAGAAAGTATCTTTCGACCACCCCCACCGCATATAGAACAAGCAACACGACTGATCAAAGCGGAATGTCCTGAAGCAACGAGGTGACTCGACGCCGAGACGAGTCCGCGCACGGCAGCCCTACCGATGAGCGGTTTCGCTCGCCGCTTGCACCGCCAACAACACAATTGAAAAGGCACTCGACCTTTTCTTCTCGATGAAACGTTCACCGACACTTTGGCTATCAAAGGTACTCGGGCCGTCTATTCACGCCTCGCACTCCTCACCTGATTAGCCGGTCGTCGGCGGACAGACGTTCTCTTCCCGCATCAGCTCTCTCTCTTCTTGTCGCATCTGCGCTTATCAGTCGTTTTTTCCCACTGGATGCCCCATCAAAAAAGTATTGCCTTTCCCGATTAGGCAATAAGCGATCGATTTCCCAGCGAAGAATAGATCCACAGGCAATTTCCGGAACGCCGAACCTGAAGACATCAGGGCGAGGCCAACCAAGCCGTTCCGTTACATATATCCATATCGTCAAGATAACAAAGTTTACTTTGGGTCGCTCAAGAGCGTCATTGCAATTGCGTCGTTCCTCATGTCCCTCCTTGCAGGATGCCATTTCGCCACCGGTCTTGAGCAATTCCGCCAACAACATGGTTGATTCGGACGACTCATTCTGATGAGAGCGCCACCGCACATATGATGCGCTGCAGAAAACCTGACTTCGCTAATAGTGCCGGGGGGCCAGCGGTATGGAATGTGCGGCGGATACTACAAAAAAGACGGTTCATCTCATGATGCGCGGGCGTATTGGACTAATCCGAGGCGGCAGGACAATTGTGATTCTATTGTTCGAGGGCTTCTCTCTGATTCATATGGGACGTCTTGCAGAGACATTCAGTCTTGCGAACCAACTTCGTCACTCGAGCGAAACACCGCGAAGTTATTACGAACTACGGCTCGTCTCAACCAGAGGAGGAGCCATTCGCTCGTCGTCGGGGGTACTGATCTGGACTGACGCATTGGAATCCCATTACGCGAAAAATGTCCACGCTCTGTTCGCACTCGGTGCCGCAGCGACACCGGTGGAGAAAGACGAGCGACTGCTTTCATGGTTACGCAACACCTACCCTCATGCCCAGATCGTCCACGGGGTTGGTGCTGGCCGCGACACGCTCCGCCTCGCCGGTCTCGAGCCGAAAGAATCGGCCGAGGACCAGCCAACGAGAACCCCTGTTGCGCCAGACGCTCCGCCCGGACACGATGCCACGGTTTCCGATGCGGAGGCGGGCATTGCACTAAGCAGCGCACTGACCGTTGTGACGCGCGACTGCGGTTTCGAGACCGCCAGTCAAGTTGCACAAGCCTTGCAACCCGTTACGCCAAAACAGTTCACTCGCGCAGTATTTGATTCCAGCGAGTCGCGTGCAAGCGACCTCATTCGCACCTCTGCACAACACCTGCGTGCCAATAGCGAGCGCCGAATTTCGATTGCAAAAACGGCGCAACTGGTCGCGATGAGTGAGCGCAATTTCCTGCGCCGCTTCAAGCAGGAAATCGGCGTCACTCCAACCGAGTTCGTTCTTCGGGTGCGCCTCGAGAAAGCTTGCCACATGCTGGTCGATACGGACCTGCCTGCCGACAAGATTGCCCGCCGCACCGGACTAGGCAGCGGTGACAGGCTTTCCAAACTGTTTCGTCAGCATTTGTCGATGTCACCGACCGAGTATCGGACCGCCGAGCGCAATCGTCTTGCCGATAACGGCGCGTCCGAACCCTCGACGCTCAGACGAGTGCGCCGCCCTGCCTCCTAACGAGCCACATTGCTGGACGGTCCGCCTCCAGACCCACGGAGATCCCATGAAAAGAACTCTCTCGCGTGCTATCGATAGCGGGTGCCTGGCGCTCGCAGCAGTCATTGCAACCCTGATCGCTCCTGCACGAAGCCATGAAAACGGTGCGCTGCAGTTACTGTTCGCGATCGTGATCCTGATGGCGTCTACCGCCATTTTGCCGGCATGTCGTGCGTACGCCGTTCCTCCTATGCGCTCGATACATCGCCTATGTACTCGAGTTTTGCCGGCCTGGTTAGGTTTGCAGTTCGGGGGGGTTCTGCTCCTGCTTTCGATTAACCGGCTGGACGCGGCCATCGCTTCCTGGATGGCATGGTGGACCGTAGTCGGCGTCGTCATGCTTGCCGCCTGGCGCCTGACCGGGCACACGACGGATCCGGCCTTGCGTGCGCAAAGACGTCCGGCCCGCCATGTGGCCGTCGTCGGACATGGGGACTATCTCAAGCAGATCGTCGCCAAGGTGGATGCCCGCGACCATCTGGAT
The DNA here is from genome assembly GCF_050435665.1 of Paraburkholderia sp. GAS333. NCBI lineage: Bacteria > Pseudomonadati > Pseudomonadota > Betaproteobacteria > Burkholderiales > Burkholderiaceae > Paraburkholderia > Paraburkholderia sp. GAS333. The sequence goes on along the minus strand of NZ_JBNDKS010000006.1, from coordinate 117,782 downwards.
TTTCGGGTCGCCGATGTCGTCGAGCTGCACGCCTCCAACACGGGAACGGACGAAGAAGTCGTTGAATTTGTCGAAACGCGCTTCGCTCACCTGGTGGAGCAGGCGAAATCCGGCGGCATCCAGGAAGTGTGGCTCGCGTTGCCGTTGTCGGCTCATGCAGTCACGGCCCGTTGTACTGACGCGCTCCGGAACACACTCGTTGAGATCCGGTTAATGCCGGATTTCATGCCGTTAGGACTGTATGCGGGTATTGCATCGGCCAACGCACTCGACATTCCGTCGATCAGTCTGTCGCCGTCGGCCATTTCCGACGAAGCGATGGCCGGCAAGGAGATTTTCGACCGGGCTTTTGCGCTGGCTGCATTGGCCGCGCTCTCACCGCTGTTCATCGCGATCGCCATCGCTATCAAGATTTCGTCGCCGGGTCCGGTCTTTTTCCGGCAACGCCGCAAAGGCCTGAAGGGCCGGCCGTTTTCAATCTACAAGTTTCGCTCGATGCGGGTCCACGCACAGGAGCACGGCGTGGTGCGTCAGGCAACCCGCAACGACAGTCGTATTACGCGTGTTGGCGGCTTCCTTCGTCGTACCAGTCTCGACGAGATTCCGCAGTTCATCAATGTGCTACGCGGCGACATGTCGATCGTCGGTCCCCGGCCTCACGCGCTCGAACACGACGACCTGTACGGCCCCCTCATTCTCGGCTATGTCGACCGTTATCGAATCAAGCCCGGCATTACAGGATGGGCCCAGATCAACGGCTACCGGGGTGAGACGGACGCACTGGAAAAGATGGCCGGTCGCGTGGAGTACGACCTTTACTACCTGCGCCATCGATCGTTCTGGATGGACATCAAAATCGTTTTACACACGGTGATTCGTGGTTTTTCCGGCAACCAGGCCTATTAAACATTATGTGGATCGGCAGTCCGGGAGAAGACGGTCTGCAAGCCCCACGAAAGGAATTGAAGTGAAGCATTCGAACCTGTGGTTCCCTGTGCTCGGGCGCAGCGGAGTCAAAGTATTTCCGATAACGCGGCTGGCAGGACTCGCAGCGCTGTCGTTCGCGCTCTCGGCGTGCTCGATTGCGCCCGGCATGAAGATGCAAAGCAACTCGTCGTTACCTGTCGGCGATGCGACGGCCCAAACGCCGGCCGAAAAATTGCCTGTGCCGACAACGGAAGTGACGTTGTCGTCGATCGATGACATCAGCAGCCAGGCGGATCACCGCGACGACGCCAATCTCGCCGCCCTGCTGGCCCGCGCGCAGAGCTACACGGTCGGCGCCGGCGATGTGCTCCAGATCACCGTCTGGGACCACCCGGAACTCGCTGCCGCGCTGGGAGCGCAGCCGCCCGCCGACTCGCGTGCCTACGATCCGCCGCCTGGATTCGTTATCGACGATAGCGGCTTCCTGCGGTTCCCGTACGTCGGCAGCGTTCGGGTTCAGGGTATGAAGATCGACGAGATCCAGCAGAAAATTGCCACGGAATTGGGCAAATCGTTTCACAACCCTCAGGTGACGGTGCGCGTGGCGTCGTTTCGCGCCAAGCAGGTGTACGTCGACGGAGAAGTTCGCACGCCGGGCGCGCAAGCCATTAACGATATTCCCACCAGCCTGTATGACGCGATCAGTCATGCGGGAGGATTCAGTGCGGCGGCGGATCAGAGCCGCATCACGTTGACCCGTGAAGGTCGATCGTACGACATCAACTTCACGAAAATGCTGCAACGTGGTGTGAATCCTTCAAAGATCATGTTGCGCGCCGGCGACCTCGTTCGTGTCTCCGCCAGAGAAGAAAACGGTGTGTTCGTGCTCGGCGAAGTGACGAAACCCGTGACCGCACTACCGCTACGCAGCGGGCAACTCACGTTGAGCGACGCGATTTCGCAAGCCGGAAGCATCAGTTCAACGACGGCCGATGCAGCACAACTCTATGTCATTCGCGGCGTGGGCAAGGACGCGCACGTGTATCACCTCGACGCCGGCTCACCCGTGTCGATGATTCTCGCCAACCGCTTCGAATTGCAGCCCAAGGACATCGTGTATGTCGACGGCAACGGCCTGGTGCGGTTCAGCCGTGTCTTGAGTCTGCTGCTTCCTGGCATTACCGCAGGTCTCTATGCTGGCCTGGTGACGAAATGATCATCGGCCAAGGCTATTTGGAATGCGGGTCTCGTACAGCGAGGTCGTCGTGAATCGACGCTCGATCATGGGTCTTTCCGCCGGTGTCGCCATGCTGGGTGCGACCGCCGCTTCACGTGGATGGAGTGAATCCGCCGTGGCTCCGTCGCAAAACGGATTTCTGTGGGTTACCGAATTTGCTGCCAAAGGCAAGGGCTCAAGCGACGACACGGGCATGTTCCAGCGCGCGATCGACTACGTACGGAACATTGCACTGCGAGCGCGTGACACGTCGTGCCTGCCTGCATTGCTGATTCCCGCCGGCCGCTATGGTCTGTCCGGAACGATCGACACGGCGCCGTGGATCAAGCTGCGCTCGGTGGGCGGCGTACTGCTCGACTTTTCTCTCCTGCCAGCCGGGTGGGATGGCTTGACGTGCAGAAACGAAACGACGCTTCCCGCGACCGCGTTGCGTTTTCCCGGCGACCGTTCGCCGTTTCTCGACGGCTCGGGCGGCACGATCTCGATACTCGGTCCCGGTAGGGAGCGTTCAGAGGGATCGGGCATCGTCATGGGCAACCGGCAGGCCGGATTCTCCGGCGCTGTACGCGATGCCGGTGGCCACAACGTCGTGGTGACAGGTTGGCGGGGTGCCTTGCAGATCGATCCAATCAATACCTATCTGACCGCCTGGTTTTCGTCGCGCTTCGAACAGAATCGCGACAGCAGCATTTATGTCGCACCGGGCGTGGGTAGAAGCGTGAACAGCGGGGAGCGGATGACCTTCGTCGACTGCACGTTTGCGGGTTCGGAACGCGCCGTCGACATCAACTCCGACAGCATGGATTTCGTCTTCGACGCGTGTTCGTTCGATTTCAACGGCGACGTGGTGCATTTCGGCGCCCACGCGCGCTACGGTACGGTGGCCATGAGCCATTGTCATGTCGAAGGAATCGACGGCCTGCTGGTCAACGCGACCGCCGCGGGCGAGCGTCTTCGCGTCGTGTTACGCGACTCGATCGTCCTGCCGAGACACTGGAAGCGCAAAGACCTCATCAATGCACCGCGTCGCCTTGTTGCCGGAACTGCGAAATTCGCCGCTTCGGGCGTCGAATGGCGTTTCGAAGCTCCGGAACAGAACACATTGACGGCGCTGATAGGCGACGAAGTGCCGGTCGAGTCATTGCAGACGATGAGCTTCCAGAAAACTCCTGCGTTGCCGTGGCGGGGCCGCCTGAGCAACCCCGATAGCGACTTCTCGTTCGATGGAGCCGGTACGCCCATGGACAAACTAAGCCATTGGAGCACGTCTAGCGCATCCGTCCACCTGGCGAGCGGCGAGCTGGTCGTCACAAATCCGCCACCCGTAGGCGACGCCGTGGTCAGATCGACGCAGACACTGCAAGTCTCGTTTCCGGAACAGAGCGACTCACCCTTCTCGTTGACCACGCGTCATGCTTTCCCGGTCGGGCCGGGCGAGACCGTATCGGCTGCCTGTATGGCAAATGCTACGGGTACGACGGGTCGCACGAACTTCTCGTTCCAGTTTTTCGCCGCAGCAGCCGTCCCCGTCGGCACAAGTGAAGTCAAAAGCACCACAAACCCGCTTCCGCTTGCACAAGCAACCGTCCCTGCCGGTGCCTCCGAGGCTCTCCTCACGGTGAGCTTCAGCGGTTGGACAGGGAAGCTCGAGATTAATGAACTGGCCATATGGCGTTCGTCGTGACGCCTGGCGCGCAAGCACCCCGTCGAGTCGACCACGTCTCAACACAAAGAAAGCAAAACCAGATGATTTCCAATGTTCTAACGGTGTGTCACGGAAACCTTTGCCGCAGCCCGATGGCTGCCGCCATGCTCAAGAGCCGCGACGAGACGCTTCAGGTACGTTCGGCCGGACTCGCTGCCGAGGTAGGACAGCCGGCAACGAGCGAAGCGGTCGCGGCATTGACAGAAATCGGCATCGACATACGCTCGCATCGCGCCACGCAGCTGACCCGCCAGCTGGCGAACGAGGCCGATCTGATTCTCACCATGACCTCCGCACAATCGCGCAGTCTGCAATCGCTTTATCCGACCATGCGGGGTCGGATTTTCACGTTGTGCGGCTTCGACGGTATCGATATCGACGACCCGTTCGGCTTACCACTCGCCGCATTCCGCACCTGTCGCGAAGCGTTGAGAAGCGGCGTCGACTATTGGGCGCATCGACTGAACGATCTGAATGAGCCGATCAGCGAGCGTGTGCATTCCGATGCAGTCTGCCGGCGCGGAGGTGTTCAATGAACCCGCCGTATGCTCCGCATGATGTGCGTACCGTCGAAAAGGAATTCAACCTGGCGGCCATGCTCGACGTGTTCTTGCTCTACCGACGCATGATGCTGTGGATTTTCGGAACCGTGTCGGTGTTGGGTATTGCAGCGGTATTCCTGTCGGACCCGCAATATCAGGTCAATATCATTACTCAAGTCGACGAAGGATCTGCCGCGACAACCGCTTCGTCGCTGCTGGGTCAGGACCTCTCGTCGATGCTCGACGTGAAGTCGTCTGCCGATACCGAAATGCAGGTGTTGCAATCACGCCTCGTCGTAGCCTCGGCGGTCGATAACCTGCGCCTCGATATCGAAGCATCGCCCGCGCGCTTTCCGTTGATCGGTCGTGCAATCGCACGATCGAATACGGGGCTAACCCGCCCGGGCTTGCTGGGAATCGGCGGTTACACGTGGGGTGGCGAGCGTGCAGTCGTCAAGCGCTTCGATGTCCCCACCGAACTGGAAGGAGAACCCTACCGCCTGATCGTGCTCGACGGCGGCCTGTACCGCCTCTCGGGAACTGGGCTGGCGCGCGACGTGATTGGGCGGGTCGGCACAAGCGAAACCTTCATCAGCGACAACGGGCCGATCACGCTGGAGATCAGCGATATCCATGCGGCGATCGGCGCCCGTTTCAAGCTCATCCGGCAATCGCGTCTCGAAGCGATCGATCAGTTGCAACGTAGTCTTTCCATCAGCGAGCTGGGCAAAGATTCGAACGTGCTACAGGTCAAGCTGCGCGGCAGCGATCCGGTATTGATCACCGCGATCCTGAACGATATCGCACAGCACTATGTCCACCAGAACGAAGACCGTAAGGCAGAGCAGGCCGCGCGTTCCCTGACGTTTCTGCGTGGTCAGGTGCCTGATTTGCGGCAGAAACTCGACGCAGCCGAAAGCGCTTACTCGGTGGTGCGGACCAGGCTGGGATCGGTCGATCTTGATGGCGAAGCCCGTGCCGTGCTGCAACAGTCGGCCGACAACGAAACCGCAATCAGCACGCTGCGACAAAAGCGTGCGGATGCGTTGACGCGTTTCGAACCGAACAATCCGACCGTGATCGCGCTCGATCACCAGATCGAGGTGTTGCAATCGCAATCGGCGGGATTCAATCAACGTATCGACCACCTGCCCGAGACACAGCGCCAGGTCGTGAAAGTCCAACGTGACGTCAAGATCGCCAACGATCTGTACGTCGGCTTGCTCAATAACATCGAACAGTTGCAGATTCTGGAGGTGGGACGAATCGGCAATGTACGCGTGCTGGATAGCGCACTGCTGCCCGATCAACCGATTCGTTTGTGGCGGCCCGTGCTGTGCGTGGTCGTGATCGTGCTGGCCTTCTTCGCAGCGGCGGGCACCGCGTTCGCGCGCGATCTGTTGTTCCGCGGAATTTCCGACCCGCACGAAATCGAGGAGCAGACCGATCTCAGCGTGTTCTCCGTCGTCCCGATGGCAAACCGCCGCGGGTTCCGCTGGACTGCGCGTGGACGCCGCAAAAACAGTCCGCATCGGCCGCTGGCATTCGTCGACCCAGCTGACCCGGCGATCGAGAGTTTGCGTAGCCTGCGTACCGCCCTGCAATTCTCGCTGGCCGATTCCGCCAACAATGTTGTGATGTTCACTGGGCCGGCGCCGAATATCGGAAAATCGTTTATCGCGTGGAACGTCGCGGCCGTCCTCTCACGTACCGGAAAACGGGTTCTACTGGTGGACGGAGACTTGCGGCGCAGCGGACTGAGCCGCGCTCATGGATGCTATTCGGCGGCCGGACTCTCGGATGTGATCATCGGGAACTGCACGCTCGACGCGGCGATCCGCAAGATCGAGCGCTCGACGCTCGACTTTCTGCCGAGCGGCTCGCTGCCGGCCAATGCCGCCGATCATTTGAGCAAGCCGGGTGTGGCGGACCTCTTCAAGACGTTCGCCGAACACTACGACATCGTGATCGTGGACACCGCTCCGCTTCTCGCGGTACCCGACGCCGCGATTCTCGCGCCCTATTCCAGCGGCAACGTCTTCCTGGTTGCGCGCGCCTCCATCACAAAACCCGCGGAACTGGAGGAATGCGCCCGGCGTCTGCGTCAGGTCAACGTCGAAGTGAAGGGTGTCGTGCTCAACGGCATCGATCGCCACGCAGGCCGTTTCCGCTACGGCTCGAGCTACGGAAGCTACCACTACGCAAATTCACGGGGAGAAGACCCTCGTCCCGTGATCGACGAGGTGGTGCAATGACGCAGCGGCGCCGCGACGCCTGGGCGGCGTCTTTATTGTCGGTTAGCGCACTGGGATCGGCTGCGCTCGCGTTTGCGGTTCAGGCCGTGCTGGCGCGCGTGCTCTCCTCGTCGGCGTATGGGCAGTTCGCGGCCGCGCTGGCGGTCGTGACGATCATTGCGCCGGCGGTCGGCTTCGGTGTGCCGTCTTTCTGGCTGAAGGCTTACGGTACCGAAGGCTGGGCCGCTACACGCTGGATGGAGGTGTCGGTACGGTTCATCACCCGCAGCGCGCTCGCGTGCGTCGCCGCGGCCGTGTTGTGGGCGTGGCTCGGTACGGCCGATGCCCGCACCGGCCAACTGTTGCTGTCGATGCTCCCGGTCGTGCTGACGCAGGGCGCCATCGAAATGGCTTCCGCCAGGCTGCAGCTCGAAGAGAAATTCAGCCGTGTCGCGATGTGGCAGATCCTGCAGCACGCCGGGCGGCTCCTGCTGGTCGTGGCTTGCTGGCGCGCCGGCGCAAATAGCGAAGCGATGGCGCTCGGCTTCGGTTGCATTGGACTGGTCATCACGTTCGGTGCGTGGCGCTCGATCGCCGCGCTGCGGCGCGGTGCGGCGGAACTGGTCGGACACGGACCGAACTCCGCCGCGTCACGCCCGCAGACGATGCCGCCGTCACCGACGCTCACCGAACTCTGGCGTAACGTCATGCCGTTTGGCCTGTCCAGCCTGCTGTTTTATGCCTATGGACAAAGCGGCATGGTGATCGTGTCTCACCTCGGCACCGCGTCGGATGTTGGTATTTATAGCGTCGCCGTCACGATTCTGAGTGCGCTCTATCTGCTGCCGACGGTGCTGTTCCAGAAACTGCTGATGCCGCGTTTGCACCGCTGGGCCGCCTCCGGCGACGCACGCCTCGAACGGACGTACCGCGACGGCAACAAGTGGATGTTCGCGTCGGGAATCGTCCTGGCCGGGCTGGCAGCATGGCTCGCGCCGCTCGTCGTGCCCATTGTGTTTGGGCGGCACTACGCGCAATCGGCCAGCGTCGTCGCGCTCATGACGATCAGCACGCCATTCAGGTTTCTCACCGTCAGCGCTTCGTCGGTGATGACCACTCGCGATCTGATTCGCGTGCGCAATCGCTGCGCGTTGATCGCCCTGCTCTTCAGCGTGGTGGCAACCATCTTCGGAGTGTCGCATGCGGGCATCATGGGTGCCGCCGTCGCATCGGTCGCGGGCGAAGTTGTGTGGGCTGTGTTGTCGGTGCTGTGCGCGCGTCACTTTCTCGCTCGCGCTCGCAGCAGGCAGAAAGCCGCTACGGGAACTCGCACCGTCCCGGCCGGCTTGCCTCTCTCGCGCTCCCGCTCGATCCCGGTCAGCGTCATCATTCCGTGCTTCAACTGTGGCGCGACGATTGCGCGAGCGGTCCAGTCGGTATTTCTGCAAACGTCGCGGCCGCACGAGTTGATTCTGGTCGACGACTGCAGCACGGACGGCACCCGCGCACTTCTCGCCGATCTGGTGACGCAGTACCCCGCCGACTGGATTCGCGTGATCCTCCAACCGCGCAATGCGGGCCCTGGCGCAGCGCGCAATGCCGCTTGGCGCGCGGCCACGATGCCTTACATCGCGTTCCTCGACTCGGATGACAGCTGGCATCCCGCGAAGATGGCAATCCAGTACGGCTGGATGTCGGCTCGCCCACATGCCGCTATCACCGGCCATCCGGTCGCGCAACTGGAACCGCACCAGCGCGCCGACGCGCAGCCGTGGCCTCCCGTTACGGTGCCGCGCCAAATGTCCCGGCAGCGGGTGCTGTTCTCGAACCGCTTCACGCCGTCCAGCATCCTCATGCGCGCGGATGTCGAAGCCCGCTTCGACGAAACGAAGCGGCATGCCGAAGACTATTTCATGTTGCTCGAAGTGGTTCTGGTGGATAAGGGCGAAGCCTTTCTGTTTCCGTTTCCGCTCTCCTACGTCTATAAGGCGCAGTTCGGCGCCCAGACCGGCCTGAGCGCGCAGCTCTGGAAAATCCAGCAAGGCGAACAGGACAACTACCTGCGATTTCGCCGGCGAGGATCGATCAGCCACGTGGAGTGGCTGTGCTTCTCGCTTCTCAGCGCCGCGAAGTACCTCCGGCGTTGCCTGCTGTCGCGGAAGTTGACATGAGCAATCGATCCGCACCCGACGCGCTGCACCGACATGCAAGGCAGGCGCCATGAGCTATTACCTCTTGCCGCTATTGATCTTCTACTTCGGCGTAGCGCTGTGTATCGCCTATGGCGGCACCAACCCCGTCGTCATACTCACCTGCTCGCTGCCGATCGTCGCGCTGGCCGTTCTGCGCGGTCACAGCGGCACCGATACCGCCGCGTATTACCAGGCTTTCACGGACCTCGGTCAAGGCAATGGATATGGCGCCGAGCCGCTATTCAATGCCTATGCACAATTGCTCTGGTCCGTCGATCCCGACCCCCGCTTCGTCGTCAACAGTATCTCGATGACAACCGCCCTGCTGCTGCTCTGGTCGGTTTCCCGCAGCCGCTATGGCATCTGGTTCGGCGGATTGGTCCTCGTACCGGGCATGTTCTACGAACTGACCATGAACGTGATGCGCTTCGGTCTCGCGTCGGCCATCTTTCTTGTCGCAACTCGCGTGGCGCCGCACCAAAGGCCGCTGCGATACCTCATCTTCGCGCTGATCGGCACCTGCGTGCACTTCTCATCCGCACTCCTGTTCCTGCTTTTCATTGCAACGACGCGGCGCGGACACACGCTCATGCTCGTCGGCGTCGCGGTGGCGGTCATCGGTATCTCGCTCGTGATGCCGGACTACTTCGCCGACAAGACCAGTCTTTACACCGGCATAGCGGCCCCCAATGCCTCGTCGGGTCTGCTGTTCCTGCTGATCCAGTTACTGATGCTGGCTGTGATGCTCATTTACAGACGGCAATTCGCGATTCCGCCCATTGGCTGGCTGATTTGCGCGTTACTGGCAATGGTGCTTTACGCCATGACGCAGGTCACTTACGCGGGCATCCGTTTCCAGCTGATTCTCGTGAACCTGATGCTGGTCGTGATGTGGCGTCAGTTCGCTCCGCCCAGCGGCCGAATGAAGGCGAACCTCGGAATGTGGCTATTCATCATTGGACTAGTCGCGCTCGCGGGACGAATCCACAACATGTCCGATGAGGAAGGTCAGGGTGAGTCTCCTTTCCTGCCTTATCAGGCGGCTCCAGCCATTCAGGAACTAGGGTGATCGACTATGCGACAGAAAATCGTACACGTAACAGAAGCACTGGGCGGAGGTGTGCTGCATTGCGTCGTTCTGCTCGCCAATCGCCAGGTCGCGGCAGGAGATGAGGTTGTAGTGCTGCACTCTGTCCGGCCGGATACGCCGACGGTCGGCAAGCTCGACAGTCTGTTCGATCCCAGAGTCCGACGTGAGATGGTGGACATGCGCACGCAGATCGGCGTCCATGATCTCGTGAGCATTGTGTTGCTTGTCGGCAGCCTGTTTCGCGAGCGCGCGGATATCGTCCATCTCCACTCGTCGAAGGCGGCGGCACTCGGGCGCGTCGCCGCGCGTCTGCTCGGTATCAGCTCGCGTACGATTTATTCCCCGCACGGGTTTGCCTTTCTCAAGAAGGACATCTCGCCACTCAAGAGCAAAGTCTATCTACTGGTCGAGCGGTGGCTTCACGCGATGGGTGGACATATCGTCGCGTGCTCCAAAAGCGAATTGCGTTATGCACGCATGCTTCTGCGACGGACGGAACGCACAAGCCTTGTAGAAAATGCGGTGAAACTCGACGGGTTTAATCCTGACCATTACAGGCAACCCGCCGAGCAGGTAGTCATTTGCACGTCTGCACGCGTAACCTATCAGAAGGCGCCGTGGCGATTCACGAATCTCGCGCAGCGGCTTGCCGGCCTACCGCGCACCCGCTTTGTCTGGTTCGGTGACGGCGAGGCCGACGCGATCGATCAATGGGTCGATCGCGAAGCGGTTCAGATCAGCGGCTGGATTACCGCGCTCGAACTCAGATTGCGACTTCTGGAGTGCGACATCTTCGTGTTGCCCTCGTTGTGGGAAGGCATGCCTATCGCACTGATTGAAGCTCAGGCAGCTGGATTGCCGGCTGTAGCCAGTCGGATAGTGGGCAATCGCGACGTGATCGTCCACGGCGTGACCGGGTTTCTTGCCAATAACGACGACGAGCTGGAGTACTACACCCGCCTGTTAATCGTCGACGCAGCGCTGCGCAAACAAATGGGTACGGCCGCGCGTGCCCATGCGCGCGACCGTTTCGGCGATCAGCAACTTTTCCGCGCTTATGTCGGCGTGTATCGACGTCTGCTGACGCCGGGGCATTCCCCACACTCGCGGCCCCGCGCACAAGCACTGTTAAATGAGGCCCTGAAATGAACACACCTGAAGTCGACGCCCCGCCCCGCGTCTCACCGGACCTGCGCCCCACTCAACGCCTTCATCGCGACCTGCAGGCAATCACGGCCGTCCGCGAAACACGCATCGCGTTCTTCGGATTCTACGGGCGTCATAACTTTGGCGACGATCTATTCGGCTATCTGCTGCAAGCAATTTCAGTCAGAACACCTGGTATCAAGCCGCTGATCGTGGGGGCGTCCCCTGCACAGGAATTGACGTATCTGTTCCACCTGCCTCTCGCTCGCAGATTGTGGACGCGTAGTGGCACACTAGGCGCCGCAGCACGGTCGCTCACCTATGTCGCGGCTATATGGCAAGCAAGAGCCGCCGTGTTCGGCGGAGGTTCGCTGTTTGGCGCCCACGCCTCGCTACCGTTTGCAAGGTTGATTATCAATATGGGACGCCGCCTCAATCGCCCGGTCGCGGCGCTCGGCGTGTCGGTCGGCCCCTTTAGCACGACTGAACGGCAACAGGCATTCGCGGAGATCCTGAGGGCCGTGCCTCGAATTGCGGTTCGCGATGAAGCATCGGTGCAGGCGGTTAAGGATGCGACGGGCTCGAAGCCTGCCAACCTTCGGGATCTCGCGTTCTCGCTTCCAGCAGTTTACACGCCGACGCTCAGTGGAAAGTCGCGGCGCACACTCGTGGTGTCGATTCACTTACGACAGTACATGGACGCAGTTCTTTCGATTCTCGCCGCGGTCGACAGACTAGGTCTCGTCGATCATGTGATATTCGCTTCTCTGGACGACGAGAGTGTCGCAGTCACGGGAGACATTGCGCGCCTGTTCTCGCCTTCAAATGTCTCGGTCGCCCGCTTTCAATATGGAGATTCGATTACCGGGGTCATTGATCTGCTCGCCGGAGCGACCTGCGTCGTGACTTCGAAGTTGCATGGCGCGATCGTCAGTTTTGTGTACGACGTCCCTATCATGCTGTTTTGCTACCAGTCCAAATGCTCTGAGTTCTTGCGCGACAACGCATTACGCGGTCCGCAGGAATCCCAACCGGCCAACGAGGTCTGTGTCGCGCACGTGACGGACCTGTTGTTTCGCGGTCGTCAGAGTCGCTATTCGAAAGCCGGATGGCACCTTGACCAGTTCACTCGCTTTGTCGCGGATATCGTGCGCGATGAAGCGAGTGAGCGGTCCGTCTGAATCACCTGCCGGGATGAGCGGGCGCCGAATCTGCAGAAGGCGTCCTTGCTTATCTCGCCGCCCGCCCCCTGCGGAGTTCGGCAAACCTCGATCCTATTCGTATAGCTCGGTCATTCTCCCAGCAAGATAGTCACGGAAGTCTATTGAGACTTCGGGATGGCGAAGCGCGAATTCCACTGTCGCCTTCAGATAGCCCAGCTTGCTGCCGCAGTCGAAACGCGTGCCTTTGTACCGGTACGCGAGGACCTGCTCATCATTGAGCAGCGATTGAATTGCGTCGGTCAATTGCAATTCACCGCCGCTACCCGGCCGCAGTGCACGCAAATGCTCGAAAATTCGCGGCTTGAGCACGTAGCGGCCCACCACGCCGTATCGGGACGGCGCGTCGGCGGGCATCGGCTTCTCAACAATACCGGACAGCTTGAAAACATTGTCTTCCCATTGTTTGCCGTCGATCACGCCATAGGACCCGGACTCCTCGGGTGCGATCTCTTCGACACCCAAAACCGACGTATGGTAGTGATCGAAAACGTCAATCATCTGACGCAGTACCGGCGGCTTGCCATCCAGCAGATCGTCCGCCAGCACGACGGCAAACGGACTGTCGCCAACGAGCTTTTCCGCGCACAACACCGCGTGCCCCAAGCCCAGCGCCTCCGCCTGGCGAACATAGAAGCAATGAACATGACTCGGCTTGATACTGCGCACGAGGGAGAGCAGCTTTTCTTTGCCGCGTGCCTCCAGTTCCGCTTCGATCTCATACGACTTGTCGAAGTGATCCTCGATGGCTCGCTTGCTGCGCCCTGTCACGAAGATCATCTCTGTGATGCCCGCCGCGATTGCTTCCTCGACGGCGTATTGAATCAGCGGTTTATCGACGACCGGCAACATCTCTTTGGGACTTGCTTTGGTCGCGGGAAGAAAGCGTGTACCGAGACCGGCAACGGGGAATACAGCTTTCGTTACGTTAAGCATTGGCTTGAATCTCGCGTGTGAAATGGTCGGTGTTTATTTGGAAATACAGGCTCTCTAATAAAAAGAACCTGCCCGCGTGAATCGAAAAAGCCGGGCAGGTTGAACCGAGGCCATAGGATTCGCGGGGGCGAATCCAGTGCCAGTATCTCCCTCCCGCAGGTAAGTCAGGTGAAGACCTGTCGGATCACACTGATCGAATGACGGAACGCTACACAATTCGCCGCGAAAAGCTCAGAGTTCATTTCTCTCGAGTATCCATAGCGAGACTTGAATGGCGGATCGCATCAAGGTTTTGTCAGAAACCGGCCAACTGGCGCGGATAAACTGCGAAGGAGCGTATCGCCGGAGAGTCGACGGTGATGGGCACATCAACCTTCGTATAAGGCAACAATGTTGAACGATCTGGAAAGCCTGCGGGCAATTGCCGCCTTCAATCAATCGTACCTGCTGCTAGCTCAGCGCATGCTGGGCGACGATGCCGAGCACGCAAAGTCGGCACTCGGTCTGTCGGATTCAATGGCCACCCGAATCCGCTCGTTGACCCCCGCTGAGATTGAGATACTTGCTGACAGCGGCGAACTGATCTGTCAGTTTCGGGCCGACGCCACATCTCTGGGCTGACTTGTTATTGGGCGTTGCCGATCAACCGTTGAGCGTGATGGATTCATGATCCGTCTGCAGCAGACGGATCATGTCGTAGGTCGGAAAAATACGAAATCGATACCGCCGCGCGGCTGCTCGGACGGATGAATCATCATCCATCGCACGCGACATCATCCTTTTCAAGCGATTAACACCTTCTGTTAATACACTATGACGATGTCGGGAGCCGACTAGGGAGCGTGGCGGGATGTGCACCATGAGCATGCGCGCAGGCGACCGGTGTCGACAACAAAGGACATCGCGTAATGACCGAAACGCCACCACGCACGCCCCCCCGGATCGCACTTCAAAGCACGATCACGGCGTTTGCAGCGTCCCGTCTTTCAATCTCGTCTGGGTCCACGTCGTGACGGTATTCTCACAGGGATATTTCGCCGCCTCGGTTTCGTCAATATCCACGCCGAGCCCTGGTTTGTCGTTGGCATAGACATAGCCGTCGCGAAACTCCGGAAGCCCCGGAAATACATCGAGCAACGCGGCTCTCGGCCCTTTGAGCTCCTGAATCACGAAGTTCGGCGGCTCTGTGCCGGACCACTCCTGCACGCCGAAATTGCGCGACGCAAGGTCGATGTGGATGTTGGCCGCGTGCGCCAGCGGCGACATGTCACCGGGTCCGTGCCACGCCGTCCTCACGGCGAACTGCTCGGCGAAGATCTGCAGCTTGCGTCCCGCCGTAATGCCGCCGATCTGACTCAAATGCACGCGGATGTAATCCACCAGCCGTTCGGTGATCAGGAAGCGCCATTCATAAGGATTGTTGAACAGTTCCCCCTGAGCCAGCGGCGTGGTCGTTTTCGCGCGCAACTGGCGCATCCATTCGCCCTCCTCCAGCGGGATCGCGTCTTCGAGAAAGAACAGGTCGTACTGTTCCAGCTCGCACGCGAAACGGATCGCTTCGACCGGTTTCAACCGTTCGTGAACGTCGTGACACAGCGCGACGTCGAAGCCGATCTTGCTGCGAATGCCGTCGAACAGTTTGAGCGTCTCGCGCATGTATTTCCTGCTGTCGAGATATACGCCGTCCGCCGATCCAGCGGGTGCACCCGCCGGCGCGCGACCGTAGCCGCCCCCGCCATATCCGCCGCTCTGACAGCGGATATGCGTGATGCCCTGCTCCCGATACTTCTGGATGTTCTCGCATAGCTCGTTCAGATCGCGGCCGTCGGCATGCCGGTAAATCGGCACAGCTTCACGGCACTTGCCGCCGAATAGCTGATACAGCGGCATATTCGCCTGCTTGCCCTTGATATCCCACAACGCCATATCGACGCCGGAAATCGCGTTGTTCTCGATCGGCCCGTTACGCCAGTACGCGTTCTGATGCATCAGTTGCCATAGCTCTTCGATCGCTTCGGCATCGCGGCCGATCAGCAACGGCCGCAAATACTCCTCGATGAGACACTTCACCGCCACGTGCCGGTAAGCGAACGTCGCGCACCCAAGCCCGACCAGACCTGGCTGGTTCGTCTCCACCTTCACGACGATCAGATTGATGCCTTCCGGCGCGGTCAGGATGACCTTTACATCGGTAATCAGAGTTGCCATTTCAGCCTGCCAAAAACGAATCAAGGGGAACAGATGTGCTCAACCGGAGCCTTACGTGCGATGCAGCGAGAGCGGCGCTTTATCCTTCGCGCGCTGACCGGAATGCGCAGGCACGGTGATCATCAGAATTACGGAGAGCAGCAAGCCGGCCGCCATGAAGATGTACGACGCCGCGGGGCTGCCGGTCACACCGTTCAGGTAACCCACCACCCACGAACCCGCGAACGCACCGAGTGCGCCGCACGCATTGATCAGGCCGATCGCGCCACCCAGCACGTTGCTCGGAATCAATTCGGGGACCAGCGCGAAGAACGGGCCGTAAGGCGCATACATGGTGGCCCCCGCGACGACCAGCAGCGCGAACGAAATCCAGAAATGCGAGCCACCGACCAGGTACGACGCGACGAACGCGATCGTGCCGACCAGAAGCAGCGGCCACACGAACAGCTTGCGGTTGCGCGTCTTGTCCGACAGCCACGACGCGAGCAGCATCAGAATGATGGCTGCGAGATACGGCACGGCGGCCAGCCAGCCGACCGAGACGATATCGATCGTCGAGGCGGCCTTGAGAATCGACGGCAGCCACATGATGAAGCCGTACACGCCGATACTCCACAGCGCGTGAATCGCGCAGAACTTCATCACGATCGACGAGCGGAACGCCGCCTTGTAGTCGCGCACCGGTGCGATATCGGCCTGCTCCGCTTTCAGACGTGCCGCGAATTCGGTCTTTTCGGCGTCGCTCATCCAGGGCGCGTCGGCCGGACGATCCTTCACGGTGAACCACCACACCACTGCCCAGATCAGCGCCGGGGCGCCTTCGAAGACAAACATCTCGCGCCAGCCGAAACTGCGAACCAGATAACCCGACACCACCGACATCCACAGCACCGTCACCGGGTTGCCGAGAATCAGGAAGGTGTTGGCACGCGAGCGTTCACTGCGCGTGAACCATCGGCTGATGTACATCAGCATCGACGGCATCACGGCGGCCTCCACCACGCCGAGGATGAATCGCAGCGCCATCAGCATCGGAATATTGCTGACCATGCCGGTGGCGGCCGCGCACACGCCCCACAGAATCAGGCTGAAGAAGATCAGTTTCTTGACGCTGTTGCGCTGCGCGTAGATCGCGCCTGGCACCTGAAACAGACAGTAGCCGAGAAAGAACAGCGAGCCGATCAGCGACGACGTGCCGTGCGTGATGCCAAGGTCTCTATCGATCCCGGCTGCGGCGGCGAAGCCATAATTCGCGCGATCGAGATAGGCCAGGCTGTAGGTGATGAAGATGATGGGCATCAGATACCACCATCTTTGAGGTGCTACGGGTTTGACGCTTTCCATGATGTCTCCGGATCGGTACGGCGTATACAAAGGTTGAGCGCGCGCGAGTCGATTTATTTGTTCTGCTGGACTTGCGCGAGCCTGCATTCGAAGCAGCGTCAGAGCACGGCCAGCCAGCCGCCATCGACGTAGATGATCTGGCCGTTCACATAGCTCGAAGCAGGCGAAGCCAGATACACCGCGGTGCCGACCAGTTCTTCCGGTTTGCCCCAGCGTTGCGAAGGATTGCTGCTCTTGACCCAGGCATCAAAGGCGGCGTTTTCGATGAGCGGTTTGTTCATGTCGGTCAGGATGTAGCCCGGACCGATCGCGTTCGCCTGGATGTTCGAGGCCGCCCACTCGGCGCTCATCGCGCGGGTCAGCATCTTGATGCCGCCCTTCGCCGCGGTGTACGCGCCGACGGTCGCCCGCGCGCCCTCGCTGGTGAGCGAACCGATGTTGATGATCTTGCCACCCGTACCGCGCGCGATCATGCGTCGTGCCGCCTGTTTCGCGACGATGAACGCGCTGGTCAGATTGGTATCGATCACGCGCTGCCAGTCGCTCAGTTCGAGATCGACGAGCGGTTTGCGGAACTGGATGCCGGCGTTATTCACGACGATATCGATCTGCACGCCGTCCTTGTCCCACTGTGCGAAGGCCTCGGCGACGGCCGCTTCATCGGTGACGTCGAAAGCGCGTCCCAGTGCGTTGTGCCCTGCGCGGCTCAACTTGCCGACCGCTTCGGCGACCGTATCCGCACGCGTGCCGTTGAGCACGACGCTCGCGCCGGCCGCCGCCAGCCCCTCGGCCAGCGCGTAGCCGATGCCGCGCGCCGAGCCGGTGATGAGTGCCGTGCGGCCTTTCAGATCGAATAATTGGGTCATGCTGTGAGTCCTCTGTGTTCACAAAAAAGGCGCGAGTGCGCCCGTCGCGATCGCTTGGGGTTGTCTGGATCGTCGCGTTTCAAAGTGGGTGGGTTGCGCTGCTGGCGAAACCTGATTGCGTCAGGACGGTGTGCCGTTCGCGGTGTCGTTCAATGCGGCGCGGTCCTCGAAATCCTGCTCGGCGCGCTTGATCAGCGTCAGCACGGCCTCTTCCGCGGCCTGCGGATCGCCCTGCTCGATCGCCACGCACAGCGCCTCGTGCATCGGCAGAGAACGGGCCGGGCCGCCGGCAATCTCGGAACTGAGCTCGAAGCTCGTGCGCAAGATCGCCGACAGCGCGTTCTGCATCTGCTGAACGAACTGGTTGTGACAGGCGGCCAGAATGGCGCCGTGAAATGCGAGGTCGGCAGGCACATAGTCGCCGTGGCCGGCCACCGCCCGCTCCATCGCCTTGAAGGCGCGGCGCACGGCGATGCGATCTTCCGGCGTCGCGCGCTTCGCGGCGAGCCTGGCCGCGTTCGGCTCGATGATCAGACGCAGTTCCATCAGATCTTCGATCAGGCCCGGCTCGATTGCGCCGGCGCGCGCGCGCCACGTGATCACGTCGGGATCGAACAGTTGCCATTGCGCGCGCGGCAGCACGATGGTGCCGTAGCGGCGGCGCACCTGCAGCATGCCCTTGGCCGACAGCGACTTCATCGTCTCGCGGATCGTGATGCGGCTCACCTGCATCTGTTCGGCGAGCACGGGCTCGGCTGGCAGGATGTCGCCCGGCATGAATTTGCCCGAACAGATCTGTTCGCCGAGCTGATTCAGGACCTGTCTGTGTAGCGTCGCCACCATTTTATCTCTATGTCATACGTATGATGTAGAAAGATAGGCGTGACGAAGGCTCCCTGCAACCAGGGATGACCCTCAAAGCATTTCCGTTGCTTCCCACCGATGCAATACGTCGCGGCGGCAAGCAAACATTATTCTGACCGGCTCCGGCTCAGTCGAACGTGCGCGCCGAATACTGTTTGAAGCAAAGCAGATATGCGCTAGAGGCGATTGCCAGTCAGAACAGTCAGAACAATCTGGCAATCGCCGGGACGCTCAACACGGCGACGTAGTAGCCCATGAACTGCACGCCCGCGTTAAATGCGAACAGCCGCGACAGCAGGCCGCCGAACAGGCCCACGGTGAGAATGACGGCCAGCCCGAGCAACTGTCCTTCCCAGAAGCTGATCACGACGATCAGTCCCGAGAACGTCGCGATAATCGCTTCGTGACTCAAACGACGCGCGACGAACGATGCCGCCCGGTGCGCATAATTCATGGCGAGCGGATACGCGATCAGCGCAGCGAGCAGGACCGACAACAGTCCATATCCCAGGAACTCGTGAACCGACATCAACGTATGCAGGTTGTTGATGTGCCCGGTTGCTGCGTCCACGGAGAAGCGCGGAGGCGCATTGAACAGCGGCGCGGCCGGCCCCGCCGCGACCGGACTCAGAGGCAAACCGAACGCAATCAGCGGAATCAGCGCTTCCGCGATATAGGTCGCTTCCGTCACGCCGTTGCGGGCCGCGATCACGGTGGTCAGCCGCTGATACGCATGCTTGACACGTGTGCCGACCAGTTCCCCCATCACCACGGTCATCGCCACCGGGCTGAACACGAAGGTCGCGCTCGACACGGCAGCCGTCGCCATCGTCCACGCCGTCTGCTGCCTGTCTAGCACGCGGAACGGATTGGGAAAGTAACCGCGCCACGCCTTCAGGTCCGGCGCAAGCGAGAAGGTCGATACATGCGGACGGCGCATCCGGTTCCGCTCGGCCGGAGAAAGAATCGAAAAGAGATCGGCGACGAGCGGGCCGATTGCGATTCCGAGGAAGTAGCTAACACTGAGCTTTACGCCGTATTTTCCGGTCAAACCCTGCAGGCCGACGATCAGAAGCACGAACGGCAACAGCAGCAGCACCGACGCCCATCGTCCGGCGGAAAAGTACGCGATGACAACCGCCGCAACGAGGAACACCCAAGGGGCCGCTTTGGAGATTGCGCTACCGAACGGTGCCAGCAGCACGGCGAACAGAACCGCAAGCGGTACCGCCACAAAAGCCGCGATGATCCCGCCGGAGATCATCTTGCGTAACGCAATATGCGGCACGCCGAGCGCGCGCAACATCGTCGCCTGCTGCAGCAACGGTGCGGCCATCGTATCGCCGGGTATGCCGAGCAGCGCGGTAGGGATGGCATGGGTCATGTGTTTCGCGACCGCGCCCGACATGAAAAACGTGAATACGCCAGCGGGCGGCACACCCAGCAGCGCAACAAGAAGTGTCAGCGGAGCGATGGTGGTCGTCTCGTCCGTGCCGGAAATCAGGCCGATACCGGCGAATACGATCGCGCCGAGCAGGCCCATCGACAGCGCGATTACCAGCTGGTGAAGAAGCGGGTCCATCAGTGTGCTCCTTTGCTCATGGCCAGATCGGCCGGACGGTTGGCTTCGTCGATATGCCGCTCATGCGCGTGCTCGCGCTCGTAGGCAGCGAACAGATCAAGCAGACCGAGTTCGTCCATTTCGGCTCGCGCGGCCGGCGAGAGATCCGCCACCGTGCCGAGTCCGCCGGATTCCGCAGCAAGCTGATCGAGTACTCTCATGCGTTCGGCAGGATTGACCGCGTGCTCGACAACCTCGCGCTTCGGTTTGAACAGGAACGCGCAAACCACGCCCGCCACGAGGCAGCCGGCGAGGCCGACCAGCATCGCGTACGCGCGAGCAATCGCCGCGTCGGGCACGAATGCCGACAGCAGCCGTTGACCCGCGAAGAATGCGCCGATGCTGATGCCCGTCCCGAGAACGACCGACCATGCAAGGTGTCGCAGATCGACTGTGTCGCCCCAGACTTCGACGAGTTCGAGTGACGACTCCGTTGCCGGATCGTCATGACGCTGAGTCGCGGTGGCCGGTGCCGCCGCGTGAGCGCGATAGGTTTCCATCTGTCTCCTCCGGATCGTTGTCGGAGTTGCAATTGACCGGCCGCGCGACTGGGCGCACTGTGCCGGCTCTTCGTCTATACGTTATTCGACATCGTGCGAGCGCGGCGCGCCGCCATCGCGCGGGCCACTCGCGACGACGTCACCCTGCCGAGCGCCGTCGAAATAAACTCACCTGCTTCGGCAAGCGCAGCGAGATCGATACCCGTGTGCAAGCCCAGTTCATCGCACAGGTAAACCACGTCTTCGGTCGCGACGTTGCCCGTTGCGCCGGGTGAATACGGGCACCCGCCGATACCGGACACCGAACTATCGAAGCTCGCCATACCTGATTGCAGCGCGGCGTACACATTCGCGATGGCCATTCCCCAGGTGTCGTGGAAATGGCCCGCAAGGGCCGATAACGGCACATCTTTCGAGCACGCTTCGATCAGACGTCGGGTCTTCGCAGGCGTGCCCGTTCCGATCGTGTCGCCGAGGCTGATCTCATAGCAGCCCATCTGGTAGAGACGTGACGTCACGCGCGCGACCTGCAACGGATCGATCTCGCCCTCGAACGGGCAGCCCAGCACGCAGGACACGTAACCCCGCACGCGCACGCCCTCCTGCCGCGCCCTCTCTACGACCGGCTCGAACCTGTCGATGCTCTCGTCGACCGAACAATTGATGTTCTTCTGCGAGAAGCTCTCCGATGCCGCTGCGAACACGGCAACCTCGTCACACCTCGCCTCCAGCGCCGCGTCGAAGCCTTTGAGATTCGGCACGAGCGCCGACAACACGACGCCCTCCCGACGCTCGATCTCGCGCAGCACCTGGGCGCCGTCGGCCATCTGCGGGACCCATTTCGGCGAAACGAACGCGGCGGCTTCGATCGCGGTGACGCCCGCCTGCACCAGTCTGCGGATCAGTTCGACCTTCGTCGCGGTCGCCACAAACGAAGGCTCGTTCTGCAAGCCGTCGCGCGGACCGACCTCGACGATTCTGACCTTGCCGGAAGCGGGCAGGTCAACCATGGCGGGACCCCGCGAGCAGTTCCACCGCGTAGTCGGTGCGCACGTCCTTCGCCGCGACCATCTGCTTCACGACCCAGTCGACGTCGGCGCCGGTCGCGCCCGCCGCCATCGCGATGTTGCGTGCATGCAGCGCCATATGGCCGCGTTGAATCCCCTCGGTCGACAGCGCGCGCAACGCACCCATGTTCTGCGCGAGACCCACTGCAACGGCGATTTCTCCCAACTCCTGCGCTGATTTCACGTCCATGATTTTCAGCGCAAGACGCGCGAGCGGATGCGTCTTCGTCGCGCCGCCGACCAGACCGACGGGCATCGGCATCTCGATCGTGCCGACCAGATCGCCGTTAGTCGCCTTCTCCCATGTCGTCAGCGACGTGTATCGACCGCCCCGGCTTGCATAGGCATGCGCGCCCGCTTCGACCGCGCGCCAGTCGTTGCCGGTCGCGACGATCACCGGATCGATCCCGTTCATGATCCCTTTGTTGTGCGTCGCGGCCCGGTAGGGATCGATCGCCGCGAACAGATAGGCATCGACCACACCGTCGATCACTTCTTCGCCCGAATACTCCTTCGTTCTGAGCGTGTCGGCCGAATAGCGGACCTGCGCGCGCGCGAGGCGCAGGTCCGCGAGATTCGACAGAATCCGCAGGCGCACCTTGCCACCGGTGATTTCCTCAACCCGCCCTGCGACGGATTCGGCCATCGTGTTGACCGTGTTCGCACCCATCGCATCCCTCACGTCGACGATCAGGTGCGCAACGATCATCGCGCCACGCGGCGTGTCGGGAAACACGTGCACTTCGATGTCCTTGCAGCCGCCGCCCAGACCGATCAGAACCTTGTCGCGGCTGTTCGCCAGTTCGATCAGTTCCTCCTTGTGTTTCAGCAACGACAGGCGGGCGCCGTACGGGTCGGACACGCCGAGAATCTGAACCTGCGCGCGCATCAGCGGGCCGGTGCTCGACGTGCGGAAGCCGCCCGCTTCACGAGCAAGCTTGGCCATGAACGATGCCGCCGCGACGATCGACGGCTCTTCAACAGCCATCGGCACGATCACGTCCTTACCGTTGATCTGGAAGTACCCGGCCACCGCCATCGGCAATTCGAAGGTGCCGATCACGTTTTCGATCATGCCGTCCGCTATTTCCACCGGCAGTGCCCCCGGCTTCGCGAGTTGCGCGTACTGCGCGTCGTCGAGGCCGACAGCCTTGGCGACATGCGTCCAGCGTTCGCTCGGAGAGAGTGCGCGGAAGTTCGGGAGGGCTGAATCGATCGTCATTTACGTCTCCATGTGTCATCAATGCCACGTCGTGCTGTCGGACTTGCGGCGGTCTGTAGATGCACGAATAATAAAGACCGTGTACCCATATAAAAGGTACAGTCTGGATCGACAGTTAATCATCTGTACCCGGTACAGTCCGCGTACCTTGCAGGGCAATAACCATGAATCGGCGTGAAAAGACGTCCCTGTCGGGATCGATGGCGGACAATCTGGCAAAACAGATCGAAGAAGGTCTGTTGCCGGCAGGATCGAAACTGCCGTCCATCAGGGAATACGCTGAGGCGTCGGGCTGCTCGAAGAACACGGTCATCAGCGCATTCGACATCCTGACCGCGAACGGGCTGATCGAACCGCGACGCGGTTCCGGCTTCTTCGTTGCGAGACGGGTTAAAGGGCACAGCGAAGTCGAGGAAGCGTCCACCCTCGACCGGGCAATGGACGTCGTCTGGCTGATGCGCGAACAGTTGCAGGTCAAACCCGACGTGCTAAACCTCGGCGAAGGATTCCCGCCGGTCGAATGGCTCGGCGAGACGCGCCTCGATCAGTACCATCAGCGCGTGGTGCGCACGGGCGTCGCGTCGCTTTTCCGTTACGGCAGCCGCTACGGATACCTGCCGCTGCGGCAGTCGCTTCAGCAGAAACTGGCCGCTTACGAGATCGAGGCGAACCCGTCTCAGATCGTCCTGACGCATGGTGCAAACCAGGCCATGGACATGGTGATCCGCTACTACGTGCGGCCGGGCGATACGGTTCTGGTCGACGATCCCGGTTATTACGCGCTGTTCGGCAAACTGAAGCTAAGCGGCGCGAACATCGTAGGCGTGCCTCGCGACGTGGATGGCCCGAACATTCCCACACTCGAAAAGCACCTCGGCACATACCGGCCCCGGCTGTTCTTCACGCAGTCTGTCGGACAGAATCCCACCGCGACGGATACGAGTGCCGCCAAGGCGCACCGCATCCTGCAGCTTGCCGAGATACACGATCTGACCATCGTCGAAAACGATGCGCTCGCCGATTTGCGGCCCCGCTCGCTCACGCGGATTTCGACGCTCGACCAGTTGCGTCGCACGATCTATATCGGCAGTTTTGCGAAGTCGGTGTCGGCTGCGCTGCGGGTCGGATTTCTCGCGTGCAACGCCGACCTTGCCAGCGATCTCGCCGACGTCAAGATGCTCACGCACGTGAGCAGTTCGGAATACTGCGAACGCACGCTTGACGCGATCATCAACGACGGTCACTTTCTTCGGCATACCAATCATTTGCAGGAGCGTTTGCAACGCGCGACGGCCACTGCCGTCGACGCACTCACCAGACTCAATGCCGATATCTACAAAGTGAGCGACCGGACCATGTATCTGTGGGCGTCGCTGCCCGGCCATGTCGACTCGATGAAACTGGCACAGGCGCTCCTTAACCATGGCGTGATTCTCGCCCCGGGCGCCGTCTTTTCTCCGTCGAGCGATCAGGTGTCCGCGTATTGCCGCTTCAATGTCGCCTATCTCGCCGACAAACGTTTTGCCGCAGCGTTAAGTGCGATTGCATGACGGACACCGCTAAGGCTCACAGTCCAGGCGTGCCGTCGATCGCGACGGCCAGCGTGTCGACGGCGGGCATGATGCTCTCGGCCGATTCGCGCGAGGACAGTGGCCGCGTTAGATTCCAGGTAGCGCGTCAGCCTTCTCCGTCTGCTTACGGCTGGCCACATAGCGTCGCTGTTCCCCGTTCAACCGGTCGAGTCGTTCGAGCAATGCTCTCGACTGTTTCTGGAGGCTGGCTGGCAGCAGCGGTATAGCGAGCACAGCTCCGATCCTTGAGCGCCAATAGTCGAGGCTGATCCCTCCGTTAGTCCCATCGGCCGATATCCGGTCATTCCTGTGCTCGAGATGAATCAACACGGCGCGGATGTGCGCCAGATCCTTTTCTGCAAGTGCGTGGCTCACGTCTGATTCCTCAACTTTTCCGCCGACTCCAGACATTCCGCGCCTTGTATGTGGCCCACAAGGGAGCGGCGTGCCCTGTTTTCGATGCGCTTGCGAAGCGTGTTACCGGTGCGGCCGCGTCCATCGACACCAGTCGTGGTGATCGAGATTCCGTAGAAGATCCGCGCGCCGCCGTTCCCGCCGGTAGTGAGCCGCTACGCCTGCTGCGGCGATGACCAGCGCGATCGTGCCAACCGCGATTCCCATCCAGGTTTGCTCCACGTCTGCCTCCTTGCGTCACATGAGTTTCCGGCTTTGTCCAGGCCAGACCGGGACTGCGACTTCAGTCCGTGTGGACGACAGAACTTCTTCTGTTGACAGTCAACGCACTCCCGCGATGGCGCGCAAAATCGCCTGTCCCCTGACGGTTATGCGTGGCAGCGGCAGGCTGGTATCGGACGACGCGGTATCGACCAGCTCCAATGCGCGCAATGCGCCCAGTTCCGCATGGTCCGCTCCGATACGTTCGGGCGAATCCTTGATGATCAGCAAGGTAGCCAGCTCGTGAAGACTCAGCATGTTTTCCTATCCAGAATGTTCTGTGCGGAGACGACAGGCAGATCTACTTGCCGGTCGCGACACCGCAACGCGTGAAAGTGGATTCCGAAAAATTCGTGGGACTGCCGGCGGGATGACCGGCTAGCGACGGCCCCGGGGAGGAGCCCGGCGCTTCGGCTCGGCCGGTGCAGGGTGCCGGGCGCGACTGGGATCGGCAGAAGCCGTATCCTGGGCGGCGGCGGATGATCGAACAGCGACGTCGCCGCCTGACGTGGATGGCGCAGGACTCACCGCGCTCAACATCGCGTCGACGCTCCGGGCGCTCTTCGCGATTCCGTCGAGCAAGGTATGCGCCTCGCGCGCGCCATTTTCGTCGCCTGCGTTCGCAGTCAGGTTCAGGTCGACCGTGGTGGTTGTCAGTACGTCAATCCAGCCTTGCGTGTAATCGGCGATCTGCGAAGCCAGCGTGGGCAATGTGTCGGCCTGGGCGCGGACCACCTGCTCCAGCGTCCGCGCTTGCAGCAGACACTCCCAGTGGCGCGCCGCGCTCGCGAGCATCAGTCCATATGTTCTGAAGTTCAGGCGCGCCAGTTCGACAGATCTGGAAAACAGATCGCCTGGTACACAGGCAACAGCAGTCGTACAGGTGTCGTATGTCGTCGGAAATGGCATCTTCTCTCGAGTGCTCATGATGTCTCTCAGGTTTTCGCTGACGGGGTGCTGCTACCTGCTAAGTCGGCAGACAGCTAGCTCTCCCAAATCAAATCGCCCTCTGGGTCGCAACCAGGCCGATTTAGAGTGTTTATTCTATCTTTGTGAAAGCGACGTCAATATTACGAACTACCCCAGGATTTTCCCCACTATATGGGATTTACTTCTCTATGCTTGCTGCAGAGCACAACGAAAATTGAACCCGGGCATTCGGCTCTGCGCCCGCACTTTTCAACCGGCTGGAATTGCCTTTGTCTATGACTTTGGCTGCAGAGTAGTCCCCCCGCGCTCCCCACTTTCACAGTCAATCAGCGTGGGGCAATTCCGATTTCTCGTGGACAGGATGGCTTAGCCATTGAGCCATCCAGTACCGAATGATGCTAAAATTGATGCACCATGGCATCACTTTTGAGGCGAAAAATGCGAACTACCGTGTCGATCGACGACAACCTTTATGAGCGCGCCCTTGAACTTGCTGATCCCGACATGGACAAGTCCGACTTGTTCCGCGTAGCGATGCAGACCTTCGTGCGCGTACAGGCTGGAAAGCGACTCGCCGCTCTGGGCGGCACTGTTCCGGAGATGGCTGACATCTCGCGCCGGCAGTCGGAGCCAGCAGCTCGATGAGCGTCCTCGTCGATACTTCTGTATGGGTTGATCACTTCCGTGGTTCCAACTCAAGACTGGCTCAACTTCTCTTTAGCGATCAGGTGCTAACGCATCCGGTCGTGCTCGTAGAACATGCATGCGGCACTCCACCCGCACCACGAGCGCGTACATTGCGCGATATCGGACTGCTGGAGCACGCGAAACACGCGACATGGGCAGAGGTAATGGAGTTGATCGAAGCAAGACAGCTTGACGGTCGAGGCTGCGGCAGTAGCGACATCACGCTTCTCGCATCGACCTTGATAACACCCGGCGCATTGCTCTGGACGCTAGACAAACGACTTGCCCAACTTGCAGGAGAAGTTGGCGTCGCTTTTATGCACGACATTCATTAGCAGCGATTCATCTCGCTCTGAATCCATTGCGCGAGGCGTCGTGCGCCGACAGGTAACTCCGTGTCGGTACGCATGCACAAGTAGTAATCGCGACCATCATCCAGTGTCGCTTCGGATAAACGAACCAGCTCCCCCGACGCGAGCTCGCGTTCAATCAGCGGCGCGCGCAGCAGCGCAATGCCTAGTCCTGCCTGCGTCGCGTTCAGCGTGAGTTGACCATCCTCGAAAAGAGGCCCAATTGCGTGATGCACGTTCGGCACGCCCTGCTGGCGCAGCCACGCGACCCATGTCGCTCG
Source organism: Paraburkholderia sp. GAS333 (assembly GCF_050435665.1). Taxonomy (NCBI): domain Bacteria; kingdom Pseudomonadati; phylum Pseudomonadota; class Betaproteobacteria; order Burkholderiales; family Burkholderiaceae; genus Paraburkholderia; species Paraburkholderia sp. GAS333. The sequence continues at coordinate 90,367 of NZ_JBNDKS010000006.1, read as the reverse complement.
ATCCTCGTCGTGAATGAGCGGCAGCGCGGCGATGTCGGCCGCGTTTCTGATTGGCCCATGCTGCTTCAGAAACGCGCGACTGCACACCGGCACGACCTGACCGGACAGCAACCTCGTGCGCGTATAACCCGTCCACTCGCCCGCGCCGAACCGGATCGAAATATCCGATGCGTCGCTGTGATAGTTGCGGTGATGCGCATACGACACGTTCACGTCCACGTCTTCGTTATCGGCGAGAAACGCGCTCAGCCTCGGGATGAACCAGCCAATGCCGAAAAGCGGAATCAGGCTGATCGTTACCTGCCGTAGCGCGGTGCGGCTTCGCACCACGCCTGTCGCGCTCCGCAGTACGGAAAACGCGGCGCTGATCGAGCGATAGTAGTCGCGGCCTTCGTCGGTCAGCACGAGCGCGCGACCTTGTCTGCGAGTGAGTGGCGTTTGCACGAAGCTCTCGAGGAGCTGCAACTGGTGGCTGATCGCCGACGGCGTGATGTCGAGTTCCGCACTCGCCAGGGTGACCGAGCCAAAGCGCGCAAATGCCTCGAAAGCGCGCACCGCACGCAGCGGCGGGTCATCCTTCAATTGTTCGATATTTTTCATGTATTGAATTATAAGTCAGATATCGGAGACACGTCACAACTCGTCGCACCCCGTCAGCATCGCGTAAAAAGCCCGTTTTTAGCGAGCTAATATCAAATTCGTCTGTCTATCTAATTATTTTTCATTTTGATCCAGTCAATCGACAACGTAATATTTCTCAAATATAAAGTTACCCACGCCGGACCTTCATGACCAACACAGCAAGCACTCCGATCGCTGCCCCCGCAGACAGCGACGATCGCCTCGGCATTCTGGCGCGCCGCCGTATCGAAGCGGAAATCATCAAACCCATCTATCAGATCCTCAAGCGCGATCTCGGCACCGAAAAAGCGCAGGCCGTGATCGGCGAGGCAGTACGGGGAGCCGCAGTGGCCGCCGGAAAAACGTTCGCTGCGCAGGAAAAAAACGGCACCAGCATTGCTTCGTTCATCGCCCTGCAGGTGCTGTGGGAAAAAGACGACGCGTTGAACGTTTCGGTGCAGCGCGAAGACGCCGTGCATTACGACTACGACGTGCACCGCTGCCGCTACGCGGAGATGTATCACTCAATGGGACTCGGCGAGATCGGACATCTTCTGAGTTGCGCGCGCGACGCGCTTTTCATCGAGGGCTACGACCCTCGCATTGAACTCACGCGCACGACCACGCTAATGCAGGGCGGACCGCGTTGTGACTTCCGCTATCGGCTGAAAGACGACGACGCGAGCGCGCGACTTTCTGTGGAGCACGGCGATGACTGACGCACTTGCCGTTTCCAGGCCGACGCTACTGCCTCGCGTTGACGGCGCACGCCTCTGGGCTTCGCTCGACCGTATGGCGCAGATCGGCGCGACGCCGAAAGGCGGCGTGTGCCGTCTCGCGCTGAGCGAGCTGGACCGGGAGTCGCGTGACCTGTTCGTCACGTGGGCGAAAGAAGCGGGCTGCCAGATTCGCGTCGACCGGATGGGCAACGTTTTTGCGCGGCGTGCCGGTCGGCAGGCAGATGCAGCGCCCGTCGTCACCGGATCGCACGCCGATTCGCAGCCCACCGGCGGCAAATACGACGGCATTTATGGCGTGCTCGGCGGGCTTGAGGTGATTCGTGCGCTGAACGATGCCGGCATCGAAACGGAACGACCCGTCGACGTCGTCATCTGGACCAATGAAGAAGGCTCGCGCTTCGCCCCGGCCATGATCGCCTCGGGTGTGTTCGCGAACGCTTTCTCGCTCGATTTCGCGTTATCGCGAAAGGACGCGGCGGGCACGACTCTGGGTGAGGCACTGCAGGCAATCGGCTATGCAGGCAGCGAGCCGGTTGGCGGCTTTCCTGTTCACGCGTTCTTCGAATTGCATATCGAACAGGGAGCGGTGCTGGAGCGCGCAGGCAAAACGATCGGCGTGGTGACGGCTGGCCAGGGGCAGCGCTGGTACGAACTGACGTTTCGCGGCACCGACTCTCATGCGGGCACGACGCCGATGGACCTGCGCCGCGACGCGCTGGTCGGCGCCGCGCGCGTGATCGATTTCGTCGATCAGCTCGGCCGGCAGCACGCACCGAATGGCCGGGCAACCGTCGGGATGATCGAGGCGCGTCCGAATTCGCGCAACACGGTGCCGGGCGAGTGCTTCTTCACGATCGAATTCCGTCACCCCGAAAGCGCCGTGCTCGATGCAATGGACGCCAGCATGCGTGAGGCGGTGCAGCGGATCGCTTCCGCGCAGCTTCTCGACGCCGAGATCACGCAGATTTTCGACTATGCGCCAGTGCCGTTCGCGCCCGAATGCGTAGATGCCGTGCGGCACGCTGCGCGTACGCTGGATCTGCCCTTTCAGGACATCGTCTCGGGCGCAGGACATGACGCGTGTTACATGGCGCGTGTGGCGCCGTCGGGGATGATCTTCATTCCTTGCGTAGGCGGCCTGAGCCACAACGAAGCCGAGGCTATTACGCCGGAATGGGCGACAGCGGGAGCCAACGTGTTGCTTCACGCCGTGGCTCAAGCGGCGGGCATCTGTTCCGTCGACATCTAGCCCGCGCATGAGCCGCGCACACCTTATTTCATCACAGCGTCGCTCGCGTGACGCTCACCAACAAGCTTCGATATGACTTCCCTACCTGCAGACCGCGTCGGTGCAGCGCCTTACGCATTTCCGCTGAACCGGGCGGTATCGGCTGCCACGACGGCCCTGATCGTGATCGACGTGCAAGGCGACTTTTGCGCGGAAGGCGGCTACATGGCCGGCTTCGGCTTCGATCTCACCGCGCTGCGCAAGCCTATCCCCAACATTCAGGCGCTGCTCGACGCGTGCCGCGCAAGCGGCATCACGGTCTGCCATACGCGCGAGACGTTCTCGGCGGATCTGTCCGATGTGCAGCCTCATCGTCTCTGGCGTGGCGCGGACGGCCGCGGCGTGGCCGTGGGCGATAGCGGTCCGAACGGCCGCTATCTGATCAAGGGCGAGCCATGCTGGGAGATCGTTCCAGAAGTTGCACCGCTCGCCAACGAAGCCGTGTTCAACAAACCCTCGTACGGCGCATTTTCGACGACGAATCTCGACACGTTCCTTCGTGAGAAAGGGATTCGGGATCTGATCTTCGCGGGCCTCACCACCGACTGCTGCATCCACACGACGGTGCGCGAAGCGCTCGATCGCGGCTACGACACGCTAACCGTTTCCGACGCCACGGCAGCCGGAACCGAGGACGTTCACGAAGCTGCATTGCGTCTGCTGATCAAGAAAAGCGGCGTATTCGGCGCGGTGGCGGACACCGCAGCCGTGCTGGAAGCGATTCGTCACGTCACACCCGCGCACTGAAGCGCCGCAGCATCGCACGCGCCATTCATCGAACTCAGCCTCGCCGCTCATACAACGATATGTCAAACCACACTTCCAAACCCGCTACGCCCTTCTACAAGCTGCTGACGCTCGCGCTTTCAGCCGCCCTGCCGCTGCTCGCAGCCAACCCGGTTCAAGCCCAGGGGACGTCGCCTGATGCGAACGACACACGCACGATCCTGATCGGGATCGCCGGACCGCTGACCGGCCCCTCCGCCCGAATCGGCAAGGACCTGGAAAACGGTGCGCAACTTGCGATCGATGACGCCAACGCGAAACATCCCACGCTGAACGGCAAGCCTGTCAAGTTTGCCTTGACCTCCGTCGACGATGCCTCGGACCCGCGTACCGCTGTGACGGTCGCCCAGCAACTGGTCGATCAGCACGTGGTGGGCGTGGTCGGGCACTGGAACACCGGTTGCAGCATTCCGGCTTCGCGCGTCTACAACGCGGCACACATTCCGGAAATCGCGCCCGCCTCCACGGGCCATCAGTACACGCTGCAAGGGTATGACACGTCGTTTCGCATCATGGGTCACGATGACCTGAGCGGCGCGATCACCGGCGCCTATGCGGTCAAGACGCTGAAGGGCAAAAGCATCGGCGTGATCGACGACCGCACGGCGTTCGGATCGGGTCTTGCGACACAGTTCGTCAAGGGGGTCGAGGCGAATGGCGGCACGATCGCCGCTCACGAGTATGTGGACGACAAGACAATCGATTTCAGTGGCGTGCTGACTGCGCTCAAAGCCAAACACGTCGACGTGCTGTTCTTCGGTGGACTCGATACCGAAGAAGCCCAGGTGGCGCGTCGCATGAAGCAGTTGAACATCAAGGCTACGCTGCTCGGTGCGGGCGGTACGAGCCATACGTTCGTGCAACTGGCGGGCGCCGGCGCCAATGGCGTGATCGCGCTCGAACCGGGCCGGCCGCTCGAAGAAATGCCCGGCGGCAAGCAGTTCGATGCAGCGTATCGGGCTCGTTACCATCATCCGGTCGAGTTGCACGCGCCGTTCGCCTACGACGCCGCCGCCACGCTCGTCGAGGCCGTCGAAAAGACTCAGTCGACCGATCCCGCCAAGCTGACAGCAGCCGTCCATGCGATCAGCCGCCAGGGCGTGACCGGCACGATTGCGTTCGACGAGCAAGGCAACCTGCGCAATCCGGCTTTCACGATTTTCAAGGTAGTGGACGGCGAGTGGAAGATCGAAAAGCTGCTCGGCGGAGAGACCGCTTTGGCCTCGAAATAAGTTGCGTTTTTCGCGTGAGGACTCAGCACATGAGTCCTCACGCCGTGGGATTCGGCTTTGCACCCCGTCTCCCCGAAGCTGTGTAGAAGCCGCGGGTCCTTATCCATCGACGCCGCAACCCTCCCCAAACAGCGTCCGGCATGAACCGCGCAATCAGCAGCACCAGCGCGATCAGCGCGGGCACCCAGCGCAAATCCGTCGGCACCTGCTCGCGATGCGCGAGGCGCGCGTCGAGCATCGCATCGCCCAACGCAGTCGGCGCCCATAACCGCCGATAGCCAAGGCCAGTCTGGCCGGCTACGAACGCGAGATACTGACCGTGCAACGCAGACTGTTCCTCGTGCGATTCCGCCTGCGCATCGGCACCTGAAGCTGCGGGAACCTGGATCACATCATCGGCCTGCCAGTATCCGATCCGGTTGCCGTTGCTATCCGACTTCGGAATCGCCGCAGGCTGATCGCCACCTACGCCGATCAGCCATCCATCGATCCGTGCCGGATTGATGTCCGGCATCAACGCACGCGACGACGGAAGCGGCGGCGCCTCCTGCCCATCGGTCGCGAATACGATCGCAATGCCATGACCCGCGTCCCTGGCGACGCGCACCGCCGAATACACTCCCCCCTCGGCGATCCGGCTCCAGTTGGTCCAGCGCATGCGGCCGTCGATGCCGTCGAGCGACATCAGCAGCGCGTCGTAGTTCGCGCACACCTCGAGCGGCGACAGCAGCAGCAAGGTCCGCTGCCCCGTGAAAATGCTCCACCCGACTTTCGAGCCGCACGGTAGCCGTCCGAGCGCGTCGCGCATCGCTGCCTGAGCGAATTTGAGGCGGCTCACCGGCGCGCCGTTCAGCACGACATCCTCGACGTCCATGCTCTGCGTGATGTCGAACGTGACGATGTACTCGAACGTATTGCGCGGCAACGTCATGTCCGGCATCGCGACCGCCGCCACCAGCGCTCCGAGCGCGAGCGGCGTCAGCCAGTGACGCAGGTTGCGAAAGCCGCGACCGGCGCGAGTCGCCGAACCTGTGCGTGTCCCGCTCATGGCAGATCCTGGCTTTGCGCGCCGCGCAGCTTCACGTTGTGCTGCTCCTTGACGTCGGGCTTATCTAGCACGACGGGCGTTTCCGGCGCGAGCCACAACGCACGCTCAAGGTTGTAGCGCGCGTTCCAGTCATCGGGCGCGACGCGCAGCAGCAGCCGGTAACGCGTCTTCGCCTCGCCGATCATCGCGAGAGACCTGACGCCGTGCGCCGCGCCGTCGCCCCGGCCTTCGCGCAAATACATATTGCCGAGGTCGAACAGCGCGATGTGACCGAGATCGTCAGGATAGTCGTGGATCAGGCTTTCGTAGATGCGCGCGGCCGAATCGTAATGGCCGGCTTTCGACAGCGCAGTCGCGCGCGCCAGAAGAACCTGCGGCGCTTCATCGGCGCTCGGGTTTTCGCGAGCGTCGGCTCCGGCCACAGCAATCTCACGATTCACACGCACGGCATGCCAAAGCTGAATGCCGTCATAGAGCGCAAAGCCGGCGCACACCAGTGCGAGCGTCGCGAAGATCGCATGAATGAAGGTTCGCGTCATGCCCAGCTCCTGACCTGCAGCACACGCATCGCCATCAACAGCACGGCGCAAACCAGCGCGACGACGAAGCAATACGGGCTCCAGTCCTGACGCGGCAAATGCTCGATGAACGAAGTCGGCGCATTCTGCTGCCGGTTGATTTCAGCGATGGCCGCCATCATCCCTTTCGCGTCGCCCGCCTGAAAAAGCCGGTAAGGCGTGACGAGCGACAGAAAATAACGATGCAGTTCCGCCTCCGCCGACACCTCGCCCGCCGGTAGCGCCGCGTTCAGATCGGGGCTGTAGACACCGCTGCGCAGATAGATGAAGTACAGCGAGATCCGGCTGCGCAGCAGGCTCTCGCGGATGCGGCGCTGGACGGTCTCGTCGAGTCGCGCGCCGCCGTCGGACACCAGCACGATGGCGCGTCGGCCCGACGACGCGCGTCCTTCGAACTGATCGAGCGCGGCCAGCATGCCGCGGTCGAGTTCGGTGTCGGGCGTGCCTCGACCGATCGCAGTCGCGGCAATCGCTTCGTCGATCGCGCGATGGTTGTACGTGAACGGCATCGCCAGCACCGGGCTCGTGCCGAACATCATGAACGCAAGCCGGTCGTTCGGTCGCTGGCTCACGAACGTCTCCAGCGACGCCCGCGCGACCTTGTTCTTCGAGTCGCCGCGCGGCGACTCGACGCCGGGGCTCGCCATCGGCTCGTCCATGCTCGCGCTGCGGTCCATCAGGATCAGGATCTGCGCGCCGCTGCCCGTGCGCAGCACCTGCTGCTGCGAGCGCCCCGGCCCGGCGAGCCCGACGACGATCGCCGCGATCGCCAGCACGCCGCACGCGCGCGCAAGCAACGTGGCCCAGCGTCCGGCGGGATCGGGCGGCAACCAGGCGACGCTCGAAAACGAAAGCGTGTCGCTGCGCCGCCGCAGCATCGGCAGCACGGCGAACGGCAGCAGGATCAGCATCCACGCAGAGGAAAAATCGAGCGTCGCGATCATCGCTGATGACGCCGTTCGGCCTGATACAGCGCGCGACACAACGCTTCGAGTGGAAAATCGGCAGCGCCCGGCGTGGGCTTGAAAAAGCGCTCCGCCGACATCCGGTAGAAATGGTCGAGCTGCGCGCGCAGCGGTTGCAGATACGGCGCGCGCGCAATGAGACCGGCCAGCGAACCGGCGTGCACGACTTCGCCCGCGGTTTCGTTCAGCGCACGATGCATGCAGAACCAGGCATCCGGCGATGCCGCGCCTTGTGCGCCACCCGCGCCGCGCCCACCATTCGCGCGGTCGAACCGGCGCATCTGGCGCAACTGTCGCCACGCACGCGCAAACGGCAGGCGCTGTGCTTCGCGCCAGTTGCGCCAGCACCACCAACCCGCCCACGCTGCCAGCGTCGCGAACAGCAGACCGAGCGACCATCCAAGCCGCCGATACAAGCCATCGGTATCGACGGGCGGCGCCATGCGATCGGGCCGCATCGGTTGCAGATCGCCGTCGCCGAACACGTCGGCAGGTGTCAGCGGACCGACGCTTGCGGGCCATTCGGCGACCTGCAATTGGGTGCCGTTCGCCGCACCGAGCGTGAGCGCGGGCAGCGCGATGCGCGTGAGCGTCTGCGGCGCGTTGACGATCTGATAGTCGATCACCATCCAGCGCCGACCGTTCGCATCCGTTTCAACAGAGGCCGGCCGACGCTCGAGCCACAGCCCGGTGCGCCCGACCGACGGCGGGCTGACCGAACCGAGGTCGGCGCCGTTTGCCTGCAGCAGCACACGTTGGGTCAGCACGTCGCCCAATACGTGGCCAAAAGCGCGCGGTTCGTCGACGGTTGCGATCACGGGCGCGGGTGCGGCCGTGACGGGCGCAGGCGCATAGCCGACGCCCAGCAGCGCTACCATCGGCGCGCAGCGAGTCGCCTGACACAGGCGTCCGCCGATCGCGTGAAGAAGTGCGCGAGGCCTCATGTGGCCGCCTCCAGGAAGTAACGCGACATCGCTTCCGGATCGAAACTACCTTCGATATAAAACGGCGGCATGCCGCGTGACCCGAAGAGCCGCGCCAACGTCGCGCGCCGCTCCATGACGCCGCGCTGCCAGCGCTCGCGTACGCTCGCGCGCAGCCACACGCTGCGCTCCTCACCGGATTCCGCGTCGTTGACGGCCAGCAGCGGACCGCGCGCGGGCGGCGCAATTTCGGCTTCGTCCCACACGACGACCGGCACCACGCACGCATGAATCAGCAGATCGAGCACAGCGGGCATCGACGCAAGCGGCCAGTGAAAATCGGAGACGACGAACACGAGCGCCTGGCGGCCGGCCAGCCGCGTCGCGCAGCGGCGCAATCCTTCCGCGCCACTGCGTCCGGCCTCGCGCGCGGCGCACGCGCGCAGCATCGTCGCGAGCAGGTTGCCGGTGCCCCGGCCGTAGCGCTCGGGCATGAACAGATCGTCGCGCGGGGCCGAGTCGAAAGCCTGCATGCCGAGCCGGTCGCCGACGCGAAACGCGCTGAAACCGAGCGCCTCGACGAAGTCCGCCGCGATCTCCAGCTTGCTGAGCCGCGTGCCGAACTGCATCGACGCCGACACGTCGACGATCACCACCACGGGAACCGCCACGCGCTGCAGATTGACCCGCACGAGCCATTCGGAGCGCGCCGCGCGCACGCTCGCGCGCAAATCGAGGCGACGCGGATCAGGATAGTCGAACAGGCGGCCGTGCATCGCGAACTGCTGGCCCGCGCCGAAGCTCGCGCCCGGATGCGAGCCTGGCCGCGCGCCGCTCGCACGCGTCGGCAGACGATAGTGAAATTCCGCGATCCCGTTCATGGCCGTGTGCGCATCAGGGAACCGCGACTTTCGCCATGATCTGCGCGATCAGCGCCTCGGCCAGTTCCTGACGACGCAACTCGTAGATCGGCGTAAAGAACACACGATGACCGAGCGCCGGCATCAGCACTTCGTGCAGGTCCTCCGGAATCAGATGCGAGCGCCCCGCGAGCCACGCGACCACACGCGCGGCTCGCAGCAGCGCGCTCATGCCGCGCGGGCTCGCGCCTGCGAGGATCAGTTGCTGCATGTCGACGCCTTCGAGTTCGATGCCGAAACGCTGCGGCGCTTCGGTCGCCTGCCAGATGTCCAGCGCGTAACGCTCGATCGTCGGGCTCGCCTCCACGTCGTGCTGAATCCATGCGCCGACGCTGTTCAGTTGCTCCCATGGCACGAGGCCGGGTGTCAGTTGCGCAAGCAGCGCATCCACGTCATGGAACATTGTCTCGAAGATCAGCGAGCGCCGGACGTCGGCATCGGCGGGAGTCGGCATGTTCAGCTCGAACAAAAAGCGGTCGCGCGCGGCGGAAGCCAGCTCGAAGGTTTCTTCTTTCTCGACCTTGTTGCGGTCGGCGAACACCGTCATGTGCGGAAAGCGGTATTCGCGGTCGAACGCCCACACCGAACGCTCGGCCATTGCACGCAACAGCAGCGACTGCACCTGCGGACGCGCGCGGTTGATCTCGTTGAAGAAGAACGTAGTCAACTGGTCGCCGTGGCGCAGCAGCGGACCGGGGTCGATGCGCGGCTTGCCGTCGGCGTCGACATAGGTGTGATAGACAAGGTCGCCCGGCATCAGGTCGATCGTGCCTTCCACCCGCTCGAATTCGCCGCCGACGACGCGCGCAAAGGCGCGCAGCACGGTGGTCTTGCCGACGCCGACACCGCCTTCGAGCAGCACATGGCCCCGGGCGAACAGCGCGACGTTGATGAGCCGCAGCATCTGCTGCTGGCCGATGACGACTTTCGCGACTTCCTTCTCGATCTGAAGTGCGTGAAGACGCCAGTCCTGAAGCTGTTCGCCAGAACCCATCGATGCGATCTCCTCCGTGTGGCCTGCTCGAGCCTGGGTCGTTATCGTGGCTTGCGTGCCGTGTCGTATCGGCGCTGCCTCTCAACGCTTTGCGTGCCGGCATCCGTTCAAGCATGCTTTGTGCCGGTCTCGAAGAGGCGCGCGGCGGTCCGTGCGAACGTGGCCGGCTGATCAGGCTGTCACGGCGTTTGGGGACACACTGTGCCATTTGCGGCCGGTGTCATCGGTGCACGCTGTCCGGCGAAACATCCTGCGACGATTGATCGACGAGCAGGCCGACGAGCGCTGTTGCACCGCGCCGCCATGACAGATCGGTGTTGCCGCGAATGTCCACCGAGCGCTGGAACAGCATCCTGCCGCTCGCCACGTCTTCCACGCGCAGATTCAGATTGAGAATCAGGTTGCTGACTTTCTGCACCCAGCACACGCCGACCTGCCCGACCCCCAGTGCGCGGCCGACCTGTCTCGCGCAACCGTCGCACGTCGCCAGATCCTGCTCCGCTTCGAGCTTTGCGATCAGATCGGCGGCACGGCTCGCATCCGCGACGCGATAGCGCCCGCTCGCCTCCAGCTGCGCGCGCAGCGCATCGCTGATCATGCCGATGCGCGCGTGCTGGATGCGGTTGGTATCGGCGTCGTTGTAGGCGGCGTTGTCATCGATCAGCGTGCAGTTCATCACCGCGATCGAAACCGGCTCGGCCCATCCGCTCGATATCAGCAACGACGCGCCGACGCCTGACATCACCCGCACCAGCCAGCGCCGGCTCATTCGCCCGCTCCTGTGTCGGCTCGAAGGTGCGTCGCCGCGCCGACGAACGGCGCGTACTCATGCTCCAGATGCGTGGCCGTGTGATCGAGCAGAAACTGGCGAAACACCACGCTTGTCGGCGACAGCTGTTTCGTGCGCAGATGCACGATCTGCCACGTGCGCTCGATCGGCGTGCCGTTCACGTCGAGCAGTGCAATCTCGCCAGTGCGCAACTCCAGCAGCAGCGTATGCAGTGAAATCAGGCTCACGCCCATGCCGGCCATCACCGCCTGCTTGATCGTTTCGTTGCTGCCGAGCGTGACGATCTTCGCGGGCGTGAACAGATGCTGGCGGAACATCGCTTCGGCGGCCATCCGCGTGCCGGAGCCGGGCTCGCGCAACAGGAACGTATCGTCGCGCAATTCCTGCAGATCGAACCGGCGCGCCGCGCGCAAAGCATGCGTGAGCGGCGCGACCACCACCTGCGGGTGCCTCGCCAGCGGCTCGGTGGTCGTATCGAGTTCGGGCGGCGGACGGCCCATGATCGCAAGATCGATCGCGTTGTCCTGCAGCAGTCTCAGCAAGGCATCGCGATTGCCGACCGAAAAATGCACGTCGACTTTCGGATAAAGACGCGAATAAAGCGCGAGCAGTTTTGGCGCGAAGTAAGTCGCCGAACTGACGATCCCCATGTTGATCGAGCCGCTGTCGGCGTGTCTGAGCGAGAGCATCGCGTCCTCGGCGTCCTTGATCTCGCCGAGGATGCGGCTCGCGTGATGCGTCAGCATCTCGCCCGCCTCCGTCAGCGTGAGCTTGCGCGCGACGCGTTCGAACAGGCGCAGGCCGATCGTCTCTTCGAGCTGATGAATCTGCATCGACACGGCCGGCTGCGTCAGATGCAGCTCCTCTGCCGCACGCGCAAAACTCGTGTAGCGGCTCGCGACGACAAAAATCTGCAACTGGCGCAGCGTCAGCGAGCGGATGAAGTTCAGCTTGATTGCGTTCGTCGCGAAGCGCGCGCTCTGCATGGGAAGCAGCCGCTCAGCGGCTGGCTCTCGGCGCATTCGACGACTTCGGCGGCGCGGTTGCCGGCGACGGCAATTTGCGCAGCACCGACTGGAAGCTCAGCGTCTCCGAATGCACAGGATGCGCGAAGTCGTTGTTCGCGCCGGGCACGTCGGTGCGAATCTGCAGCACCTGCCCCGGCACCGCATCGGCGATCAGGAAGGTATAGCGCTTGCCCGTCAGCTCCGCGAAGCGCGCCGCGTTCGGGTCGTTCAGATACGGCTGCACGACGACGCGATGCGCGCTGACAGATTTGCCGCCGGTTTCGCTCGTCACGTTCTCGATCTGCGGACCGGCCGCGAGCGCGAGGCGCAGCCGCTGCTGGAAGTAGCGCCGCTGTCCGCCCGTCAGCCCCTGCATCTCGGTGATGTCGCGTTCCAGAAAATAGATGATCACCGGATTGCACTGCAGACCGCCGCTCGGCAGCGGCACGCTGCCGGTATGGTCCGACACCTGAGCGTCACCCTTTGCGTTGTCCGGGCTCACCACCAGCACCTTGACCACGTCGGCACTGCGCGACGGCTGCTGCGAATCGATCATCGCGTAGTCGAGTTCGGTTTGAGCGGCGACGCCGTGCAGATGATCGGTCGTGAAGATCAGATGTTCGGCGGCCGTGATGTCGCTGCTGCCGGCCGGGTCCGCAGCGCGTGCGGCCGGCACGACGCACGCGCCGCTGAGCGATGCAGCGATGACGAACCGTGCTGCGACCGAACGCAGCCCGCTGCTGCGCGCAGCGGTCATGGCGAAGCGTCGCCGGACTTCGGACCCGGCACGTCGACCGGCTTGAGCAACGGCACCTCGTAGCTCGTCAGGATGCTGTCGATCTTGTCGTGATTCGCGCCGATCCATTGATCCACCTTGTCTTTCCACGCTTTTTCGCCGTAGCGCACACCCATCGAGATCGTGTAGTCGAAGCGGATGCCGGGGCCCGGCGGAAAAGGCACCAGCCGCACGGAGTCGCCGGCGCGCCTGGCGAAATAGCCCGCTATCGGCCCCCAAAGGAACACCACATCGACATTGCCCTTCGCAAGATCCTGCTCGATCATCTGACCGGGATATTCCTGCGGATCACCGCTTTGCACCTGATACGAAACCGCCTGATCGATCAGACCATGGCCGAGCAGCCAGTCGACCGCGGGGGTCTGCGAGAAGATCCCGAAGCGCAGTTTGTGCAACTGATCGGGCGGCAGCTTGAGAAGATCGTCGGGCGTATGGATACTGGCGAACTCGGGCCGGTTCGGAAACACCATCGCATACGTCGAGCGCAGATACGGCTGCGTCGTCGACGTCATGTCATAACCCTTCGGCACGCCGATGATCAGGTCGCACCTGAAGCGGTCACCGCTCTCTTCCTTCTCGCGCAACGTGTGGCGCACGAAGCCCATGCGCTGCGGAAAATACGTGTATTCGAGCTTGTAGCCGAAGTCGCTCGCCATCTGACTCGCGATCCGGTTCTCGTAGCCTTCGCCCTTATTGTTCGACAGGGGCATGTTGTTCGGGTCCGCACAGACTCTGAGGACGCCGTCCGCGCCGTCGTTATTCGGCAACGCAGGGCCGTCTGCCTGCACGGCCGCGCTCGCGAGCACGGCGCAACACAAGGCGGCCGCGCTGAGCGCGGCATGCACGGACATGCTTCTGGTTTGACGCATGATGATGCCTCCGGAAGAGTGGCGGCGCCGGCTTTTATTTGGAATCGATGGCCTGCAGATCGCCCGGCTTGATCTGTCCGTCTGAGCGTCCTTTCAGGTACGCGTAGAGGTTCTCCCAGTTCTTCTGCATCATCTGGCTCGTGCTGAAGTCGGGCATGCCTTTGGCCACCCGTCCGCCGAACACCGTGCGATGGAATTCATCCTTGTCGAGTGTCTTGAACGCGTCGATCAGCGAGGGTCCAACCATGCCCTGCTGCTGCGCGCCATGGCAACGTTCGCACGCGAGCGCACGCCATGTCTTCCACCCCTGCAGTGTGTCGGTGTCGACCTTGCTGCCGTCGACCACCTTGTACGCGACCTGCGCGATCGACGGATTGGTTTGCGCGTACCCGACGGGCAGCAGGAGGAGTGCCGCGGGCAGTGTCACCAGCAACAGGAATGATCGGCCTTTCATGCACATGTCTCCTTCAAGATAAGCGGCGCCCCGCTGCGTTCGACCGACGCATCGGCACAGATTCGAATAGGGGCGCGCTCAGGATGATGCTTCGATTCGTATGGAAACCGAAGCGTCTGCCGGTGTGCTGTTTGCAACTCATGCACCGGCAGCCGTTCGGATCCCATGGTGGTTTGCGTGGCTCGTTCAGCTCTTTTCGCTCGGAATCGCGAACACGAAGAGCGTGCCGCCGAGCGCGGTGTACTTCGCGAGTTCACGATAACCGCCGACCGCGCCCAGACCTTCAGTCGACTTTTCGAGTCCCGCCGCCATGCCGATGCCGGCCCAGCCGCCAATGCCCGAATACACGCCGACATACTGCTTGCCCTGATACTCGTACGTGAAGACGTTGCCGATGATTCCGGACGGCGTCTTGAAGCGCCACAGTTCCTTGCCGTCCCTGATGCGCACGGCCTTCAGATAGCCTTCGAGCGTGCCGTAGAACGCGACGCCGCCGGCCGTGGCAAGCACGCCCGACCACACCGAGAACTTCTCCGGCTTCGAGTAGACGATCTTGCCCTTGCTCGCATCCCACGCGATGAAGTTGCCCATCGCGTTGTTCTCGTTCGGGCCCGGATACATCGACAGCGTGGCGCCGACATACGGCTGTCCCGACACGTAGTCGACTTCGAAAGGCTCGTAGTCCATGCAGACATGGTTCGTCGGCACGAGGAACAGGTTCGAGTTCGGATCGAACGCAGCCGGCTGCTGGTCTTTCGAACCGAGCGCCGCCGGGCAGATGTTCTTCACGTTGTGATCCGAGCCTGCCGCCTGGGTCGAGTACGCCGCGTTGCGGATCGGCAAACCGCTCTTCAGATCGACGCGGTCGGCCCAGTTCACCGCCGGGTCGTACTTCTGCGCGACCAGCAGCTGTCCGGTTTCACGATTGAGCGTGTAGCCGAAACCGTTGCGATCGAAGTGGACGATCGAAGGCACCTTTTTGCCGTCGATGTTCAGATCGGAAAGGATCATTTCGTTGACGCCGTCATAATCCCATTCGTCGTGCGGCGTCATCTGGTAGACCCAGCGTGCCGTGCCGGTATTCAGGTCGCGCGCGAAGATCGACATCGACCATTTGTTGTCGCCCGGACGTTGCGACGGGTTCCATGTGCCCGGATTGCCAGTACCGTAGTAGATCAGGTTGAGCTTCGGGTCCCACGCATACCAGCCCCACGTGGTGCCGCCGCCCAGCTTCCACTGATCCCCCTTCCACGACTTGAGCGACGAATCCGCGCCAACCGGCACCATCTGCCCGTCGACATACGTCATGGTCTTTTGCGGATCGATCAGCATTTCGTTGTCGGGGCCGGTGCTGTAGGCAGTCCAGGCCGGCTTGCCGGTCTTGATGTCATAAGCGATCAAGCGCCCGCGCACGCCGAATTCGCCACCGGAAATCCCGGTCAGCACCTTGTCGCCGAAAACGTGCGGCGCATTGGTGTTGGTTTCGCCCGCCTTCGGATTACCGTTTTGCGCGGTCCATACCACGTCGCCCGTCTTCGCGTTCAGCGCGACGAGTTTGGTGTCGGCCTGTTGCAGGAAGATCTTGCCGTCGCCGTAAGCGAGGCCGCGATTCACGGTGTCGCAGCACATCACGGAGACGACCTGGTCATCCTGTTTGGGCAGGTATTGCCAGAGGAACGTCTGGTCCTTCAGGTTGATTGCAATGACCTTGTTGGGAAAGGGTGAATGGATATACATCGTGTCGCCGATCACGAGCGGCGCGCCTTCATGGCCGCGCAGCACACCGGTCGACATGGTCCATGCGACCTGCAGCTTGCCGACGTTGTTCTCGTTGATCTGCTTGAGCGGGCTGTAGCGGTGATTCGCATAATCGCCCGCCTGGGCCGCCCAGTTAGATGGATTTTTCATCAGGCTGTCGAGCTGCGGATCGGCCTGAGCGACGATAGAGCTAAAGGCTGCCGATGCGAGGATCGCGAGCCCAAGAACCATGTTGCGTAAGTTCATGTCTCCTCCAGAATTGTCCTGCTGTTCAACTCACGAATGACCCACGCTACCTCGCATGCATCGTGCGCGCCTTCTCGAGTGCAGGTAACGATCAACGCGCTGTCCCGATTCGATGTCGGGCTCCGCGGCGCATGAACGGCGAACGCATATTCCATGCCGATTGAAGTGCTCGCCACATGTCTCGCGGTTCGTCGCGTTCGCCGGGGGCGCGCGCCGTATCGCCAGCGCGGCGCGAGCCGTGCGCGCGAGGCGCCGCTGCGTCGCACGCTGTGCCACGCGCGAGCCGATTGCGCCACCCGGCGCGACACATACTGTGTCATGCGGGTGAGACGAAGCGTGTCCTTTGCGAGGCACGAGTCGAAGCACCAGGCGACCCGCGAATCGATGCGCAACGCAAGGCAGGACGCAACGCGACTGGCTCGCCACTTGCATCGCGATGAAGTTCGGCGGCAACGCCCGCTTCCGAGGAGAACATCATGGCAAACACGGAACATGTCTATTCCGACGACGAGGTGCGCGCGCGCCTCACGGGTGCGCTGCAGCACTGGTATCTCGAAGACGGCTGGCTGCGGCGCAAGTACCGCACCGAGGGCTGGAAGGGAACGCTGATGGTGGTCAATACCGTGGGCCATCTCGCGGAGGCTGCCTGGCATCACCCGGATCTGACGGTGTCGTATGCGTTCGTCACCGTGAAGCTCAAGACGCATAGCGCAAAAGGCATCACGGACAAGGATTTTGCGCTCGCCGGGATGATGGAATCGGTGATCCAGTGGCAGCCCGGACGCGAGGACGGCCCGCTGGAAGGCACACCCTCCGACGATCAGCGCTTTCGCTATATCAAGTACGACGCAGCGAAATCCGCGCAGGGCGAATGAGCGGTGCTGCGCGGTAGTGCGGATCGGCGGTGCTGTCCAGCAGCAGCCTGCCTGGGTCTCTGACACCGGCGATGAAACAACGTGTGACACAGTGCGCCTCCCGCGTCACACAGCGTGTACGCACCGGCGGCAGAAAATCGCGACGCAAGCGGGCTTGCGCCTGGTATGGCTTCTGCTTGATCTCGCCCGGCGCGTAGCCGCAGCGGGCCGCGCCGCCGCCATAGGTGATGACATGCGTGATGACATGCGCAGGAACGCGCGCCGTGTCGGCATTTTTCCGGCCCAACCCAGTCCGGCCAAACCCTGTTCAGCGCACCCACAAGGACACTTGCGATGCCGCTTCAGTTTCGCCGCGTTCCGCCCCACACGGCCATCACGATCGACGCCCCCGCGCGCCTGCATCTGGGATTTCTCGATCCGAACGCATCGCTCGGACGCGCTTTCGGCAGCCTCGGCCTCGCGATCGACGCGCACGGCACTCGCGTCGAAGCACGCCTTGCCGAACATCAGCAGATCAACGGTGCAATCGGCGACGCCGAGCGCGAACGGATCGCACACTGTCTCGCGCAACTGCAGGCCGCCTACGGCCCGGCGACGCTCGCGATCGACGTGCGCCACGCGCCTCGCGCACACACCGGCCTCGGCTCCGGCACTCAACTGGCGCTGGCAGTCGGCACCGCGTTCACGCAACTCGTCGGCCAGCCGGCCAGCACGGTGGAGATCGCCTCGCTGCTTGGGCGCGGCGCGCGCTCGGGGATCGGCATTCTTGGCTTCGAGTCGGGCGGATTGCTGCTCGACGGCGGCCCGGCCAGCGGGCTGCATCGCGGCGTTCCGCCGTTGCTCGCGCGTCAGCCGTTTCCGGACGAGTGGCGCGTGCTGCTGGTCAGCGATCATTCGCGCGAAGGCTTGCACGGCGTCGAAGAGCGCCGCGCGCTCGCGTCGCTTGCGCCGTTTCCACAGAGCCTCGCCGCGCACCTGTGCCATCTGGTGCTAATGCAGATTCTGCCCGGCGTCGCCGAGCGCAACTTCGCGCCGTTCGCGCTCGCGCTGACCGGGATGCAGCAGACCATCGGTGAATACTTCGCCAGCGCGCAAGGCGGCGTGTTTGCGAGCCCCGAAGTCGAGTTGGTGTTGCGCGCGGTCGCGGCCGAGCGCATGGCCGGAATCGGCCAGACATCGTGGGGACCGACGGGTTTCGCAATTCTCGCGAGCATGCACGATGCCAATGGCGCACTTGCCACTGCCCGGCACATCGCGCGTGCGTTGCCGCATATCGAATGCACGGTCGTCGCCGGCAGAAACAGCGGCGCGGCGATACGCAACAGCGCTGCGCACACGCGACGGATCGACGCTGCATGAGGCACCGCGCGCAGGGAGACGAGGCCGCTGATGTCGCTGCTGCAATCAAGGCGGCGGAAAGCGCGGTTTGCGGCCCAACCGGGACGCCGGTCGCGCAGCCCGTCCCGGAGACGAGGTACAAGCGCCGACCCTACGCGCCCCGCCAGGGCCGCCACCCCGGCCGCGACATTGTCACTGAAACCGAAACGAGCCTGAGCCCATGTCCGAAACCATTGAAAGACCGTACATCCTGCACATGTTCACGGCCACGCCGCAGATGAGTCCGTTCGACGTCAACATGGCCGCTGACGCGGGCTATCAGGTGATCGTGCCGTATTGCAACGTGCAGCCCGGCATGGTCGCGAATCTGACGCAGGACGCAATTTTCTCGCGCGGTCCGAAAGGCGTGTCACGCACCGGCATCTTCATCGGCGGGCGCGACGTGATGCAGGCCGCCGACATGCTCGACAGCGCGCGTCAGGCGATGGTGCCGCCGTTCGAGGTCTCCGTGTTCGCCGATCCGAGCGGCTCGTACACGACGGCGGCCGCCGCCGTCGCGCTGGTCGAACGGCACCTGGGCAAACAGTTCGGCATGGAACTCGGCGGCAGACGCGTGCTGATTCTCGGCGGCACCGGCGCGGTCGGACGCGTGGCGGCGGCCATGGCCGCCTCGCGCGGCGCCGACGTGACGATCGCGAGCCATCACGATCAGGCGCGCGCGCTCGGTGTGTCGGCGGAGATCGACCAGCGCTTCGGGATCGTCACGAAAGGCATCGGCGTGACCACGCCCGAGGCGTTGCGCGGTGCACTGGCCGACGCCGAGATCGTGCTCGCGACCGCGATCGCGGGCGTTCAGGTGATGTCCTCCGCCGACCTCGGGTTCGCGAAACGCCTACTGATCGCCGCGGACGTCAACGCTGTTCCGCCGGAAGGCATTGCCGGCGTCAACGTGATGAACGACGGCAAGCCGATCGAAGGCCTGCCGGATGCGGGCGCGGTCGGCATCGGCGCGCTCGCGATCGGCAACGTCAAATACCAGGTCGAGCACCGGCTCTTCATGCGCATGCGCACCGGCGGCAAACCCGTCTACCTGGGCTTTCCGCAGGCGTTCGACGAAGCCCGCACGGTCGCGGCCGGCCTCGGCTGAGCCGTGCAAACCTCCCTTCTCCAACCGTCCGCCCACGCGCCTTTTGTCGCGGTCGCCGGGCTGTCCGCGCGCCAGCTGGCGCAGTCGGCGGCGCGCGCCGGGCTGCGGGTTGCCGCGTTCGATCTGTTCGGCGATTGCGATACGCGTGAAGTCGTCGATGTATGGAGCCACATCGGCACGCTCGACAACAACCCGCTCGCCATCGATCCCGAGCGGCTCGCACTCGCACTGACTCGCGTCGCGCGGCTGCCGCGCTTCATTGGCTGGATCGGCGGCGGCGGACTTGAGCCGCTGCTCGCGCAACTGCACGCCACGCCGGGTTTGCCGCGCTTCATCGGCAACTGCGCCGAAGCGAGCGCGGCGGTGCGCGAGCCGGCGCGTTTTTTTGCGCTGCTCGACGAATTGCGCATTGCGCACCCGGCGGTGTCGTTCGAGCGGCCAGAGTCGACGCAAGGCTGGCTGTACAAGCGAGCGGACGGCTGCGGCGGCACGCACATCCGGCGGCTGACGGCGCCCGGCGCGCAGAGCACGTCGGCTCACGGCTATTTTCAGCGGCTCGCGAGCGGCCGGTCGCTGTCGACGCTGTTCGTGAGCGCGCAAGGCCGCGCGCACCTGATCGGCTTTGCCGAGCAGTTGACGGTCACAATCGGCGAGCTGCCGTTCGTGCACGCCGGATCGATCGGTCCGATCGATCTGCCGGCGCCTGTCGTCGCGCGCGTGCAGGACGCGCTCGACGCGCTATGCGCGCGCACCGGACTGAGCGGGCTGAACAGCTGCGACTTTCTGCTCGACGGCGACGGCTTGGCCGTGCTCGAAATCAACCCCCGCCCTTCATCGACGATGGGGCTCTACGAAACCGTGTCGCCCGATGCGTGGCCGCGCGGGCTGCTCGCGTGCCACCTCGACGCCTGCCGCTTCGGCCGCCCGCCGCCGCTCGCCAGCGTCGCGCTCGGCCGCCATCCACGCTGGCGAGCCGGACAGCACGTGCTGTTCGCGACGCGGCCGTTCACCGTGTCGGACGCGTTCAGCCATGCCTGTCTGCGCGATCCGCGCTGTTGCGACATACCGATGCCCGGCACCCGCATCGAAGCGGGACAACCGGTCTGCACGCTGCTCGTGCGCGCGGCCACTGTCGACGCCGTGCGGCGAGCACTCGACGCGCAGCGCGCGCTGGTTCTGCAACGAATCGAAACCTGCGAAGAATTCCATCATGTCTGCCTCCGATCTCACGTCTGATCTCCCCGCATCCTCCGCCGCGCCCAGCGTCAACGCGCTCAGCGAGCGGCTCGTCGATCGTCTGACCGGGGACGCGGCGCGCCTCGGCGTCGCACTCACGACGACAGCAGCGGGCACCGTGATCGCCGACGCGGGTGTGGCCGCTCGCGGCAGCATCGACGCGGGCGTGCTAATCGCGCGCATCTGCATGGGCGGACTCGGCCACGTCGCGGTGCGTTCTAATCTGGACGCGACACCGCTGTGGCCGACGATGATCGATGTGCGTACGTCGTCGCCGGTGCTGGCCTGCCTCGGCAGTCAATACGCAGGCTGGAGCCTCGCCGCGACGAAGGAGCAGACAGGCGGCAAGAAGTTTTTTTCTCTCGGCTCCGGACCGGCGCGTGCGCTCGCGCTCAAGGAGCCGCTGTTCGCCGAACTCGGCTATCGCGACCGTCACAAGCGCGGCGTGCTGGTGCTCGAAGTGGACCGCTTGCCGCCGCAGGTCGTCATCGACAAGGTGCTGCACGATTGCGGCCTCGCGCCCGACGGCCTCACGCTGATCGTCACGCCGACACAGTCTGTCGCGGGAACGGTACAGGTGGTGGCGCGTGTCGTCGAAGTTGCGCTGCACAAGACCCATGTGCTTGGCGTGCCGCTCGACGAAATGGTCGAAGGTTCGGGGTCCGCGCCGCTGCCGCCGCCCGCGCCCGACGGCATTCAGGCGATGGGCCGCACCAACGACGCGATTCTGTACGGCGGGCGCGTCCACCTGAGCGTCAGGAGCGACGAAGTCGCACGACGCCTTGCCGTCGAATTGCCGGCGTCGAATTCGCGCGACTACGGACGGCCGTTCGCCGATATCTTCACGGCGTTCAACTACGACTTCTACCAGATCGACCCGGCGCTCTTCGCGCCCGCCGAAGTGTGGGTCAGCAGCCTCGAAAGCGGCGCGACCTATCACGGCGGCCAGCTCGACGGCGCGCTGTTGCAGGCTCAATGGGGCGGCCGGCCCGTCGCGCCATGACACTTACGCCGGCGGGCACGCGCATCGCGATCATGACCGACGAAACCGGCTGGCACACAGGCCGCCTGAAAAAAGCGTTTCGCGCACGCGGTGTCGACGCGCGCTGCGTCGATCTCGCGGATTGCCGCATCGATACGACATGGCAACCGCACGGACTCGTCGTGCCCGGCTTCGGACGCACGCTGCCGGATGCCGTGTTCGTGCGCGGCATCGCGGGCGGCACCTTCGAGCAGGTGACGCTGCGTCTGGGCATCCTGCATGCGCTGCGCGAATCCGGCGTGCCGGTCTACAACGATGCGCGTGCGATCGAGCGCAGCGTCGACAAATCGATGACGAGCTTCCTGCTGCACCGCGCGGGCGTGCCGACGCCGGCTACGTGGGCCGCCGAATCGGCCGCGTTCGCAAAACGCGTATTGATGCGCGAGGCGGCGGCCGGCCGTCAGGTCGTGCTCAAGCCGCTATTCGGCTCGCAGGGGCAGGGGCTCAGACGACTCGGCGCGCGCCGTGGCGGACTCTCAGCGTTACCGGCGCTCACGCGTTATCAGCAGGTGGCTTATCTGCAGCGTTATGTGGCGGGCGGGCGACCGGGATTCGACTGGCGCGTGCTGGTGATCGGCGATCGCGCGGTCGCGGCGATGCGGCGCGTCGGCGGCAAAGGCTGGATTCATAACTTCGCGCAGGGCGCGGTGTGCGAGCCCGTTGCGCTCGACGGTCCCGACGAATTCGCGGCGCCTCTCGCGCAAATCGCCGTACGGGCAGCCGCCGCGCTCGGCCTCGACTACGCGGGTGTCGACCTGATTCCCAATCCCGACGACCCCGCCCGCCCGTTCGTGCTCGAAGTGAACGGCGTGGCCGCGTGGCGTGGCCTGCAATCGGTCACATCGCTGGATATCGCGGCGGCGCTCGTCGACGATCTGCTCGTGCGCAAACTCGCCTCCCGCGCCTCTTTTGACTCGCAACCCTGTCAGGCCTCCGGCCCTGCCGACGACACGGCGAGCGTCGGCACAGCGCCGCTCGCCGCCGTGAGTGCGCGTCGTGCGTGACAGCGCGGCACTTCCATCCGCTGTCGTTCGCGCGGCTTTCGTGGACGCCTGCACGCTCGACGTCGTCACGCCGAAACCGGGCAATGTCAGCATGCAAAGCCCCGGTCACGGGATGCGCGCAGAGCAGTTTCTCGCCAGCGCCGAGGCCTCGGCGGATGCGCTGCTCGTACCCGGCGCGCCGGTCGGACAACGCATTCTCGATGCGGTCAGCCGCACACGCGACACGGTCGGCTGCAATACGAATCTGGGCATCGTGCTGCTCGTCGCGCCGCTCGCCGCCGCGCTCGAACACTGCGTCGCCCCGCTGTCGGTGCCAACGTGGCGGGCGTCGGCGGAGCACGTACTCGCGGCCCTCGACCTCGACGATGCGCGGCTCGCGTATCGCGCGATCGCGCTCGCGAACCCCGGCGGCCTCGGCGACGCTCCCGAACAGCCGGTGCAGGCCGCGCCGAGCGTCGGTCTGCGCGACGCGATGCGGCTTGCGAGCGAGCGCGACAGCATCGCCCGTCAGTATGCAAACGGTTTCGCCGATATCTTTGAAACGGGACTCACGGCGTATCTCGCTGAACGGGCGCGGCATGAACCCGATGCCCGTCACGCTGCCGAAGCCGCGATGCTCAGTGTTTTTCTCGCGGTACTCGCCCGCTGGCCCGACTCACACATTGTGCGCAAGCACGGCGAGGCGCTGGCGCAGAGTGTCACGCTTGCGGCACGCGAGCACGAAGCGCGCTGGCGCGACGCACCGCATCGGGCGGGAAGCGCGCTCGCAACGGCGCAACTCGACGCGTGGGATGCCGATCTCAAGCGCCGCGCGATCAACCCCGGCACCAGCGCGGATCTCGCGGTAGCGACGCTGTTCGTCGCGGGCTGCATCGAGCGCGCCGGCAACGACGAATCGCATCGACGTGCATAACGCACTGGCACGGAACATGTTAGTTAGTACCGCCGTGCATCCGGTACGTCGCTGTGCAATGCAGGTTCGGGACACATGCACCGGCAGCCAATCAGCAGGTCCGTAACCACTCATCGGAGGAACAGAATGGCCAAGATCAACCGCGTCATGATCGGAGAGTCGCTTGTCGGCGACGGCAACGAGGTCGCGCACATCGACTTGCTGATCGGACCGCGAGGTTCTGCCGCGGAAACCGCGTTCTGCAATGCGCTCACGAACAACAAGGATGGCTTTACGTCGCTGCTCGCCGTGGTTGCGCCCAATCTGCTCACCAAGCCGAACACGATCCTGTTCAACAAGGTGACGATCAAGGGTGCGAAGCAGGCTGTGCAGATGTTCGGCCCCGCTCAGCACGCAGTGGCCCTCGCGGTCGCCGACAGCGTCGAGGACGGCACGATTCCGCAGGACGAAGCCGACGATCTGTTCCTGTGCGTCGGCGTGTTCATCCACTGGCAGGCGGATGACGACAAGAAGATCCAGCAGTTCAACTAT
This sequence comes from Paraburkholderia sp. GAS333, assembly GCF_050435665.1. NCBI lineage: Bacteria > Pseudomonadati > Pseudomonadota > Betaproteobacteria > Burkholderiales > Burkholderiaceae > Paraburkholderia > Paraburkholderia sp. GAS333. The sequence goes on along the minus strand of NZ_JBNDKS010000006.1, from coordinate 66,266 downwards.
CAGGCAACCCGTGAAGCGATAAAACGTGCGGTAAACGGCGAGCCGAACGCCGCGGAAGTGGTCGCGAAGAAAGGCACGGTCGCGCACCCGTTCGCACCGAATTGACGACACGCAAGCGGAGGATGTGGCTTCGCGTGCGCTTGCGCGGTCGCGTCCTCTGTTTCCGGTAAACCGTTTTCGCTGTTTGTGCGCACCGTCACCGCAAAGTCAGCGCGCAACGTTCGTGACGCAGGTTCAATGCTCCAGCAGAGGCATGAGATGACCACCAGATGTCGCCCGCTGTTCGTAATCGCCTGCTTCGCGCTGGCGGCCCCGCTCGCATGGGCGGATGGCGATGCGCCCAGCGCGCCCGCTCCGGCCGGCGGCTATAACTATCCGACCCAAGGCCGCGTGGAGTATGTGCTGACCTGCATGGACGACAACGGCCACGATTTCGCCAACGTCTACAAGTGCTCGTGCGTGATCGACAAGATGGCTGCGGCACTCCCCTACGACGATTTCGTCGCACAGTCGACCTTTTCCAAATACGCGACGCTCGGCGGCGAGGGCGGCAATGAATTCCGCGTCGATCATGCAAAGGCGCAGACGAAGAAATTCCGCGCGCTGCAAACTACCGCTTACCAGGCCTGCGGTCTCGGTCCGCAAAAAACGCCGACCGCTGCGAAGTAAGTAGTCGATACGTGCGGATGCAGATCGGATGGACTTCCGAGGTACTTCCGAGTTACGTCAATACGTGCACGTGAAAATGCATGCCGCGACGCAACGCCGGAAATATGTGCGGCGTCGCGTCGTGCTTTGTTCAGCGTCGTTCAGTTCGGCACCAGCCCTTTTCCTAACGACGCATAGCTGACCACACCGGCATGGCTCGCGCGAAGGTCGTCGCGACGCCGCTCGATCTGCACGCCAACGGCATCCACGTCGTCGAATTTTGCGGGCTTCGCGAGCGAAACGCGGACCCAGTGCGCACCGAAATCGTCGATCAGCAATCGCGCGACCGTTTCGGCGAGCGCTTCGAGCAACTGTACGCGGTGCGTTGCGAACAGCGCGAGCACGGCTTCCCGCACCGCAGCGTAATTGATCGTGTCGGCAATCTGGTCGGTCGTGCACGCACGGATCGACGGCACGCCGATCGCGAGATTCAGGCGAACCGGCTGCGGTACATCCAGTTCGCTCGCGTCGATACCGATGATGGTCTGGCCCGTGAAATTTTCGATGAAGACGATGTCCATGCACCCGGGCAGCGCGCCGGGGTCGGCGTGGCTGCGAGAAAAGGCCGCAAGGCGGACGGTATCGATACGATCCATGGTGTGGGTTCTCCGCCGCGCCGCGGCCCGGACTAAAAATGATTTAAGGGTTAATACTGTTTTTCCGAATTGACCGACTGCGATGAAACTGCGCACCTTTTCACGGCACACAGTGTGCCAATCCTGCAACAGGCTGGTTCAATCAGGTTCGCTAACGAAACAGCTCATTAGCAAAAGCAAATATCGGGCACAGTGGGTCGCGATAATGCGACTTCCTGTTGAACCAAACCGACATCGGGCGTAAAGTTTTAATGAAATTTTAAACAGCCGCCTGAGAGAGGCCGGTCGCGTGGGCGATGCGAACATACGAATTGCGAATATATTCGCAGCGCCTGGGGAATACAGGATTGATAAAGCAGCATGCGTGGCTTCCTGTAAGAAGCCCGAAATGCGGCAACGGAGACAAACCCCATGTCGTTGATCGCTGACAGCAATACGCATGTCCGAGAGGTGTTCAACGTGGTCAATCATCAATTGACCACGCGCCCGACGAGCGCACCCGTCGCCCAATCCTGGACGCGCTGTATTAACGAATTTCAGCTCGATCCATCCCGCTTCGTCGTTCCTCCCGTCCTCACGCAGTACGAACTAAATGCGCGACGCGAAGCGCTTGGCGACCTGATCGCCTGTTCGAAGCTGGAGATGACGACGCTCTACCAGCAACTGGCCGATCCCGAACTCGCGGTCGTGCTGGTCGATGCAGGCGGCGCGATCGTGCATCAGGTGTCGTCGGTGCCATTTGCCGAGGCCGTCGCCGACGACGGCTTTCGGGTAGGCGCAGTCTGGAGCGAACGCGAAGCCGGCACTAACGGCATGGGCACATGCCTCGCCGAGCGCGACTGTATTGCCGTCTGTCAGCACGAGCACTTCTATCCGCGCTATACGTCGCTTACCTGCTCCGCCGCGCCGATCTTCGACGACAGTGGCGAAATAGCCGGCGTGCTCGACGTCACCAGCCGCTCGAAGCTGCTGCAACAGCATTCGCTGGTACTCGTCGGCATGTCGCGGCAGATGATCGAGAACCGGCTGCTGGATGCGCGTTATCGCAACGCAAACATGATCCACTTCCACAGCCGCCCAGAATTCGTCGGCACGCTGCACGGTGGCAAGCTCGCGGTCGCCGACGACAGCACGGTGCTTGCCGCCAATCGCAGCGCGCTGTTTCAGTTGGGTTTCCGCTCGCTCAGCGAATTGCGCGGTCGCCGCATCGACGAAGCATTCAACGCGACGCTCGAGGACATGATCGCGCGCAGCATTCGCGGCTCGTTCCATCCGGTCACGGTGTATAGCGCCAACGCGACGAACCGCTTCTTTCTGGTCGCGCAGACGCCGCAGAACAGCAGCGGCCGCGTGATGCGCAGCAGCGCGCCCGAAAAACGTCCACCCGCGCCGAAGCTCGACGAGATCGCGCACCTCGAATTCGGCGATCCGCGTATGGCCTCGCAAATCCAGCTCGGCGCACGCGTGATCCAGCGCAAGATTCCAGTCGTGCTCCGGGGCCAGACCGGCACCGGCAAGGAAGTATTCGCGCAGGCGCTGCACAGCATCAGCCCGCATCGGGGCGGACCTTTCGTGCCGGTCAACTGCGCGTCGCTGCCTGAGAATCTGATCGAGAGCGAACTGTTCGGCTATCGCGCCGGTGCTTTTACCGGCGCGCAACGCGAAGGCCGGCGCGGCAAGATCGTGCAGGCCAACGGCGGCACACTGTTTCTCGACGAAATCGGCGACATGCCGCTGGTTTTGCAGGCGCGTCTGTTGCGCGTGATCGAAGAACAGGAGGTCACGCCGCTCGGCGCCGAAACGACCGTCAAGGTCGACTTCCAGCTGATCAGCGCGAGCCATCGAAATCTGCTCGAACTGGTGCAGAGCGGGCAATTCCGCGAGGATCTGTATTACCGGCTCAAAGGGGTCGAACTGAACCTTCCTGCACTACGCGACCGGCTCGACAAGCTGCCGCTCATCCATCATCTGCTCGCGAACGAAACCGACGATCCGCCCGAACTGACACCGCAGGCGGAACATGCGTTGCTGACGTACGCGTGGCCGGGCAACATCCGGCAGCTACGGCACGTTCTGCAAATGGCGATCGCGCTGTCGGACGGTCAGCCGATCCGCTGCGAAGACCTGCCGCCCGAAATCACACAGCGCGCGTCGGCGCTCGACATGCCGACCGCGCTCGGCCTCGCCACCGCCGACATGGACGCGCATCTCGCCGACGACGCCGACATTTCGGCGCTCAATGCGATCCAGCTGAACGAGCGCGAAACGGTGCTGTCGCTGCTCGACGAGCATCGCTGGAACGTCAGCAATGTCGCGAAGGCGCTCGGCATTAGCCGCAATACGCTGTACAGGAAAATGCGCCGGCTGCATATCCGGCTATCGCACGAAGGCTCGCCGTCCGACGGAATGCCGCTCGATCTCGACGCATGAGCGCCCCGTCCAGCAACAAGTCCAGTGATGAACCGGCTTGCGAGAACGCACCCATGCCCACGCGCGATCTCTCTGATTTCAGGGAAGACGCGCGCTTTGCGTGGTGTGTGACCGGTTCCGGTCATCAGCTCGAAGAATCGATTGCGCTCGCGCTGCAATTGCCGCGCGTCGACCTGTTTCTGTCGGCGGCTGCCGAAGAGGTGTTGCCGCTGTACGGTTGGCCGATCGAGCGTCTGCGCGATAAATTCCGCGTACTGCGCGATAACAGCGCGAGCGGCGTGCCGGTCGGCATGCTCTATAACGGCATCTATCACACCGTCGTGATCGCGCCCGCGACCAGCAATACGGTCGCCAAATGCGCATTCGGCATCTCCGACACGCTGCCGACCAACATGTACGCGCAAGCCGGCAAGCAGTGCATTCCGGGCATCGTCTTTGCATGCGACACCGAGCCGACCGTGATCACGGCGAGCCCCAAAGAATGGGTCGAACTGCGTCCACGGTCGATCGAACTCGACAACGTAGAACGCCTGTCGCGCTTCGAATATACGACGCTCGTGCGCTCGCTCGACGAACTCAGGGCGGCGCTCGATCAACGTCTGTCGGCACTCGATCTTGCATGGACCACATCCTCTTCCTGACCGGGCGGCTCGCCGAACCGAGCCTTCTGCGCGTGCTCGACGGCATGGCGCCGACGCCATTCAGCTGGGAAGTCCGCGAAATCGGCCTGCAGGTAGCCGCGTTGATGACAGCCGAGATGATCCTGCGCCGCGTGCCGGCGCCGTTGAACGCGCAACGCGTGATCGTGCCGGGCCGTTGCCGCGGCGAACTCGAACAGCTTTCCGCGCACTACGGCGTGCCGTTCGAACGCGGTCCCGATGAGGTGAAGGATCTGCCGCAATATTTCGGACGCAAGGTGAAGCGGTTCGATCTGAGCCGCTACGAGACGGAGATTTTTGCTGAGATAGTCGATGCACCAAGGCTCGATCTCGACGGCATCGCGCAACGGGCGCGCGATTACGCCGCGCAGGGCGCCGATGTAATCGACCTCGGCTGTCTGCCGGAAACGCCGTTTCCGCATCTCGAAGACGCGGTGCGGCGGCTGAAGGCCGAAGGTTATCGCGTGAGCGTCGATTCGATGCGCAGCGACGAACTTGTGCGGGGCGGCCGCGCGGGCGCCGACTATCTGATGAGCCTGAGCCTCGACACGCTATGGATCGCGGACGAAGTGCCGTCCACGCCGATCGTCGTCGCACGCGAGCCGGCCGACCCCGCTTCGCTCGACACCGCGATCGAACAGCTCGCTGCGCGCGGCCGCACGTTTCTCGCCGATCCGATTCTCGATCCGATCCCATTCGGGCTGGCAGCGTCGATCGCGCGCTATGTGCGGTTGCGCGAGCGCTATCCCGATCTGGCGATCATGATGGGAATCGGCAACGTCACCGAGTTGACCGAGGCCGACACCAGCGGTATCAACGCGGTGCTGCTGGGCATGGCCGCCGAGTTGCGGATTGCAGCGGTGCTGACCACGTCGGTGAGCCTGCATGCACGGCGCGCGCTGCGCGAGGCCGACGTCGCGCGTCGCGTGATGCATGCTGCGCGCGAAGCCCAGGTGCTACCCAAAGGCATCAGCGGCGATCTCGCAACGGTCCACGCGAAGCGCCCGTTTCCGTACAGTCCCGATGAAATCGACGAATTTGCGCGCGGCGTGCGCGATCCGAATTTCCGCGTGCAGATCAGCACGGACGGCATCCACGTCTACAACCGCGACGGTCACCGGCGCGCGGACGATCCGTTCGCGCTCTTTCCGCAACTCAATCTCGACGCCGACGGCGCGCACGCTTTTTATATGGGCGTGCAACTTGCGCGCGCGGAAATCGCGTGGCGGCTCGGCAAGCGCTTCGATCAGGATCAGCCGCTCGATTGGGGCTGCGCAATCGATCGGCCCGAAGAAAACCTGTCTGCCTGGTGCGCGCCCGGCGAGACGCTGAAAAAGCGCTGACGCGGGTCGACGGGCTCGCACGCGGCGCGTCGTCAGCCGAGCGCCGCGCCTTCGATTTCGACGACGGTGTCCAGTTCCGCGCGCAGCCTCGCGACCGCCTGCTTGCGATCGGCCGCGCCGAACACCGCCGAACCCGCGACGAATACATCGGCGCCCGCTTCGGCGATCCGCGCGATATTCGCCGCATTCACGCCTCCATCGACTTCGATCAGCAGCGTCCGGCCGGTGCGCTGCATCGTCGTATCGACCCGCCCGCGCAACAGTCGCAGCTTGTCCAACGTTTGACCGATGAAGGCCTGACCGCCGAAGCCCGGATTGACCGACATCAGCACGACCAGGTCGAGCATCTCGATGACGTGATCGAGCACCGCGAGCGGCGTCGAAGGATTCAGTGCGAGCCCGGCGCGCAAACCGTGCGAGCGGATCAACTCGATCGTACGATGCACATGCAGCGACGCCTCAGGATGAAAGCTGACCGAATTCGCCCCGGCCTCGGCGAATGCGGCGACCAGCGGATCGACCGGCATCGTCATCAGATGCACGTCGAACGGCATCGTCGAATACGGCCGGATCGCCGAGCACACCAGCGGGCCGACCGTGAGGTTAGGCACGTAGTGGTGATCCATCACGTCGAAGTGCAGCCAGTCGGCGCCGGCCGCGCTCACGTCGCGGACTTCGTCGGCGAGACGGGCGAAATCCGCCGACAGCAGCGACGGCGCAATCAGAAATTCGCGCATCACGTTCTCCTTCGTGGCGGCTCAGTGGTAGCGGTGCGCCATCGCGTCGAGCGGCAGCGGCTTGATGCGGGCCGCCTGGCCCGCGCAGCCGAACGCCTCGAAACGCTCGACGCAGATCGTGCTCGCGGCGGCCGTCGCGGCTTTCAACGCAGCGCGCGGATCGAACTCGGAGCGCGCGTTCGCCAGCGACTTGCGCATCGCGCCGCTCATCGCGAGCCGGATGTCCGTGTCGATATTGACCTTGCGCACGCCGTGTGCAATGCCTCGGCGGATTTCATCGACCGGCACGCCGTAGGTGGTCGGAATCTCGCCGCCGTATTCGCGGATCACCGCGAGCCATTCCTGCGGCACCGACGACGAACCGTGCATCACAAGATGCGCATTCGGCACCCGCCGATGGATATCGACGATGCGGTCGATTGCCAGAATGTCGCCGGTCGGCTCACGGCTGAACTTGTACGCGCCGTGCGATGTGCCGATCGCGATGGCGAGTGCATCGACGCCGGTCGCGTCGACGAAGCGCAGCGCTTCGTCAGGGTCCGTGAGCAGATCGTCGCGCGCGAGCTTGCCCTGCGCGCCGACACCGTCCTCTTCGCCGGCCGTGCCCGTTTCGAGCGAGCCCAGACAGCCGAGTTCGCCCTCGACCGACACGCCCACCGCATGCGCGGCCTCGACCACGCGGCGGCTCACGTCGACGTTGTAGTCGTAGGCGGCAGGCGTTTTCTGATCCGGCAGCAATGAGCCGTCCATCATCACGGACGTGAAACCCGAGCGAATCGCCTGCTGACAGACGGCGGGACTCGCGCCGTGATCCTGATGCAGCACGAGCGGAATGTCGGGATGCGCTTCGAGCGCAGCCAGCACCAGATGACGCAGATACGGCTCACCCGCATACTTGCGCGCGCCCGCCGACGCCTGAAGAATCACGGGGCTGCCGGTCGCTTCGGCGGCCTGCATGATCGCGTGAATCTGCTCCATGTTGTTGACGTTGAACGCCGGCACGCCGTAGTCGTGTTCGGCTGCGTGGTCCAGCAACTGCCGCAGGGTGATGAAGGCCATGACTGACTCCTCGAAATGAAAATCTGTTTCGGCGTGCAGCGCCCGTCGATCCGGTCGCGGCCGTAGCGTTGATGGCGGCGAACACGGCGCGCGTTGACAAGACATTTACCGCGCTATCCGCGAATTACGCGCGCGAACGCCGGTCGATCAGTTGAAGAATCATCGGCGTGAAAATCAGCTGCATCGCGAGCCCCATCTTGCCGCCCGGCACGACGATCACATTCGGGCGCGACATGAACGAGTCGTGCAGCATCGTCAGCAGATACTGGAAGTCGATACCCTTCGGCCGTGCGAAACGGATCACGACGAAACTCTCGTCGGGCTGCGGAATCTCGCGGGCGGTGAACGGATTGGACGTGTCTACGGTCGGCACCCGCTGGAAATTCACGTGCGTGCGCGAGAACTGCGGGCAGATGTAGTTCACGTAGTCGGGCATGCGCCGCAGAATCGTGTCGACCACCGCTTCGTGCGAATAGCCGCGCATGTTCTGATCGCGGTGCAGCTTCTGAATCCATTCGAGATTGATGATCGGCACCACGCCGATCAGCAGATCCGCATGCTGCGCAATGTCCACCTTGTCGGTCACGGCCGCGCCATGCAGTCCTTCGTAGAACATCAGGTCGGTGCCGGGCGCGACCTCTTCCCACGGTGTGAAGGTGCCGCCGTCCTGCTTGTAGTGCTGCGACTCGGCAGCGTCGTGTACGTAGTGCCGCAATTGACCGGTGCCGCTTTCGGCGTAACGCGTGAACAGCGTTTCGAGTTCATCGAGCAGATTCGCCTCCGGTCCGAAGTGGCTGAAATTCGGCGCGCCTTCGCGTTCGTGCTCCTTCATCGCCGCGCGCATGCCGTTGCGGTCGTAGCGATGAAACGCATCGCCTTCGACGATCTGCGCGTTGATGTGCTCGCGCCTGAAAATATGAGTGAAGCTTTTCATCACGGTGGTGGTGCCCGCGCCGCTAGAGCCCGTCACCGCGATGATCGGATGTTTGACTGACATGCGCTGTCTCCCGGGTCGTGTCCGTCGTTATATGCGTATCGGTTTGGCCTTACGCGGCGAAATCGGGCAGGAACAGCGAGCGCGGGCTAAACAGCGGCGACGAGAACGGCTTGTCCTCGCCACGATCGTATTCGCCGTGATAGCGCGCGATGCGCTCGACTTCGTTCTTCGAGCCGAGAATCACCGGCACCCGCCCATGCAACGCATGCGGACGCACATCGAGAATGCGCTCGCGCCCGGTGATCGACAGGCCGCCCGCCTGTTCGACCAGAAAGCTCATCGGGTTCGCTTCGTACAGAAGGCGCAGGCGCCCTTCCATCGCCGGGGTTTTCGAATCGCGCGGATACATGAACACGCCGCCGCGCATCAGGATGCGATGCACTTCGGCGACCATCGACGCGATCCAGCGCATATTGAAGTCGCGCGCGCGACAACCGCTACGGCCGTCCTTGCATTCCTGAACGTAACGGCGCACGGGCGGCTCCCAGAAGCGTTCGTTCGACGCATTGATCGCGAACTCGACCGTGTCCTCGGGAATGCAGATGTTCGAATGCGTGAGCACGAAGTTGCCGATGTCGCGCTCCAGCGTGAAGCCATGCGTGCCGTTGCCGACCGACAGCACGAGCATCGTCGACGGTCCATACACCGCGTAGCCGGCCGCGACCTGCTCGCTGCCCGGCCGCAGAAAATTCGCTTCCCGTACGTCAGCCGTCGTATCGCGGGCGGCGCCGCTTACGCGCATCACCGAGAAAATCGAACCCACCACGCCATTGATGTCGATATTCGACGAACCGTCGAGCGGGTCGAACGCGAGCAGATAGTCGCCGCGCGGATAGCCCGGCGGAATCGCATACACGTCCGCCATTTCCTCGGACACCATCGCCGCGAGCAGGCCGTCCCACTCGCATTGCTGCACGAAGATTTCGTTGGTCGCGACGTCGAGCTTCTTCTGCTCCTCGCCATGCGTATTGACGGTTTGTGCCAACCCGTAATGGCCGCCCAGGGAGCCCTTAGTCAGCATCGCGGAAATCGACTTGATTGCGGCCGCTACGTCGATCAGTAACGCGGATAGCCCCGCTGTTTCCGCGCAACCCTCGGGCGACGGCTGACGGTCGAGTGTGTCGATCAGGAACTTCGAGAGTGTCGTGCGTCCGTCCTGCATGGCGTGTCTCCTCAAGGTGAATTGATTCAGATTGCGGGCGCCGCATGCAAGCACGATGCCGGGCCGCCGGGCGGTGGCTCGTCGAACACGCGGCTCGCACGCACGTCGGCGGCGTCGATCAGCGTGAGCGCGGCGGCATCGATCGGTGCGGCACCGCGCAACGCAGCCACGAACAAACGATTCGCCTGACGCAGCCGCGCTCGATCGAGCGCGTTGCGCACCGAGCGCGCATTGGCGAAATTCGGCTGACGGATACGCCGCGCCAGGTACTCGGCAAACGCATGCCGCGCAGTCGCGTCGAAGCGGTAGTGCAGCGTGCCGAGCATTTTCTCGGCGATGTCGAGCAGTTCCGTTTCAGCGTAGTCGGGAAAGGTGATGTGATGCGCGATGCGCGAACGAAAACCGGGATTGCTCTCGAAGAAAACGTCCATTCGCGACGCGTAGCCGGCCAGAATCACCACCAGATCGTCGCGCTGGTTCTCCATGGTCTGCAGCAGGATTTCGATCGCTTCCTGCCCGTAATCGCGCTCGTTTTCCGGGCGATACAGGTAGTACGCTTCGTCGATGAATAGCACGCCGCCCATCGCACGCTTCAACACGTCGCGCGTTTTCGGCGCCGTATGACCGATGTATTGTCCGACCAGATCGTCGCGCGTTACCGACACAAGATGATTGCGGCGGATATAGCCAAGCCGGTGCAGCACCTCGGCCATGCGCAGCGCGACGGTCGTTTTGCCGGTGCCGGGGTTGCCCGAGAAGCACATGTGCAGCGTCGGCGCGCCGCCGGCGAGGCCCAGCGAATCGCGGGCGCGCTCGACAAGCAGATGGGCGGCCACTTCGCGAATGCGTGTCTTGACCGGCGCGAGTCCGATCAGGTCGCGATCGAGTTCGGCCAGCACGTCGCCGATGCCGGAATCGCGATAAAGCGCCGCGAGGTCGACCTGCGGCATCGGGGCCGCTGTCTTTGTCGCTTCATTTACCGCTGCATTTACCGCTCCATTCGTCATTGCACTCGTCGGTACGATCGGCTCCGCTACGACAGCGTCGTCTCTCATGATTCCTCCTCGCTGCGGTCTGCCGCGTTGCGCGTCAGCGCACCGGCTCGTAGCGCTCGCCCGCCGGGCGCTCGCTCGCATAACTCGACAGGCTGTAGCGCTGTACACGCCCTTGCGCGTCCTGTCGCGTGAGACGGAAGCCCGGCTCCGCATCTGGCCGGTTCACGATAAACGACAGCCGCATCGTCTCGAAGGTGCGCACCGAGTCGAATGCGTTGACCTTGATGTAGTGCTGCGGGCGCGCTGCGCGGCATGCCCGGACTTCCTGCAGGACGCCGGCCGCGTCGTGCAGGTCGAACATCGGCAGGCCCCACATTTCCCAATACGTATTGCGCGGATGCGGGTCGTCGGTGAATTCGACCGAACACGCCCAGCCCTGGCGCAGCGCGTAATCGATCTGCAAGCCGATTTCCTCGTCGGTCAGGTCGGGCAGGAAAGAGAACGTTCCTTGTGTAATGCGCATGACTAACCTCGTTGAGTGATAGCGATCGGCGGTCTGCGATCCGTAACAGGTGGCTCAGGCCGCCGTCGGCGTGGCGGCGAAATCCGGCGTATCGGTCGATGCATAGTTGAAGGTCACGTCGCGCCACGTATCGAGCGCCTGCTTGAGCGGCGTGCACCAGCGCGACGCGGCTTCGAGCACGTCCGGGCCTTCGTGCAGAATGTCGCGGCCTTCGTTGCGCGCCTTCACCATCGCTTCGAGCGCGACGCGGTTGGCGACCGCGCCCGCCTGAATGCCGGCAGGATGGCCGATCGTGCCGCCGCCGAACTGCAGGATCGCGTCGTCGCCGAACAGATCGAGCAACTGATGCATCTGTCCCGCGTGGATGCCGCCCGAAGCGACCGGCATCACCTTGCGCAAGCTCGCCCACGGCTGGTCGAAGAACAGTCCGCGCGACAGGTCCACCGCGTTGTGCGCTTCGCGGCACACGTTGTAATAACCCTGCACCGTCATCGGATCGCCTTCGAGCTTGCCGACCGCCGTGCCCGCATGCGCGTGATCGACGCCGGCCATGCGCAGCCACTTCGCGATCACGCGAAACGAGATGCCATGATTGCGTTGCCGCGTATAGGTGCCGTGTCCGGCTCGATGCAGATGCAGGATCATGTCGTTCCTGCGGGCCCAGCGCGACATCGACTGGATCGCGGTCCAGCCGATCACGAGATCGATCATCACGATGCACGAGCCGAGTTCTTTCGCGAATTCGGCGCGCTCGTACATGTCTTCCATCGTGCCGGCCGTGACGTTCAGATAGTGCCCCTTGAGCTCGCCGGTTTCGGCCTGCGCGCGGTTCACCGCATCCATCGCGAACAGATAGCGGTCGCGCCAGTGCATGAACGGCTGCGAATTGATGTTCTCGTCGTCCTTCAGGAAATCGAGTCCGCCGCGCAAACCTTCGTAGACCACCCGCCCGTAGTTCTTGCCCGACAGGCCCAGCTTCGGCTTGACCGTCGCGCCGAGCAGCGGCCGCCCATACTTGTCGAGCCGCTCGCGCTCCACAACGATGCCGGTCGGCGGTCCCTGAAAGGTCTTCAGGTAAGCCACCGGTATGCGCATGTCTTCGAGACGCAGCGCCTTCAACGGCTTGAAACCGAACACGTTGCCAATGATCGACGCGGTCAGGTTCGCGACCGAGCCTTCCTCGAACAGATCGAGGTCGTAGGCAATGTAAGCGAAGAACTGCGGCTCGTCGGAACGCGAAGCCGGCACCGGGTCGACGCGATACGCTTTCGCTCGATACATGTCGCAGGCAGTCAGACGGTCGGTCCATACGACCGTCCACGTCGCCGTCGACGATTCTCCCGCCACGGCTGCCGCCGCTTCCTCGGGATCGACGCCAGGCTGCGGCGTGATGCGAAACAGCGCGATGATGTCGGTCTCCTTCGGTTCGTAATCCGGTTGCCAGTAACCCATCTCGCGATATTTCATGACACCTGCCGCGTACCGTTCGCGCGGCGTGCGCGGCGTGGGCACACTGCGGTCGGGCTCGATTACCGGTTGACTGAAATCGTTCATGACGTGTCCTTGAATGTGGCAAGCGCGTGGCCGGAAGAACGAAGCGCTTGAGTTGCACTGTAGGCACGCTCGTCGCTATTGAAAATTCACGATTTTATTTGGCAGACTTAACCGATCCATTATCGATTGCATATCGCGAAGCGGATTTTCAGCAGCGCACGGAAATCCGGCGCAGAATATCCGACGAGGCGATACGAACCAGGCGTGACAACGTTGCGGGCGTTCCGCAGCGCGATGGAACACTTTGCTTCGTTTTCGCCACACCGCGCGGCATGCCATGTTGAATGGCTCGCGCAGGTGTCGCGCTGGCGCAATTCGGCGGATGCTGTATTGATCGGCTGCAGTTGCGCTGGCTCACCCGTGCGTTGCAACCGACAGGCATGGAGCTTGCGTCATGCCGGTTGCCGTCAAGGCCGGGCCTGTCGTTCGGCTTGCGGCGCAACGCTGTTTCAACTCATGGAGGAAGCACGTATGCAATGGACCACTCCGAGCTATGTCGATGTGCGTCTCGGTTTTGAAATCGTGATGTATGTCGCTACGCGTTAAGCCCGCTAGAAGGGCCGCGCGTTGCGGCCCATTTCGCGGTTGGTTGATCTTTTCAGTACGTTAATCGGCCGGCCTGTCGGCGCTGTCAGGACACACGTTCCCATCCATGATCCACGAAACGATTGTCACCACGGCAGCGTGCGATGGCCGTCCTCATATCGCCCCCATGGGGGCGCGTTTCGAGGATGATCGCATCATCCTCGCACCGTTCCGTCCGTCCACGACGCTCGACAATATCGTCGCGTCGCGTGCGGCGGTCCTGAATTTCACCACCGACGTGCGCGTGTTCGCGGGTTGCGTGACGCACTACGCGACCGACTGGCCCACGGTCGCCGCGAGCCACGTGGCAAGCGTGCGTCTCGCGCAATCGCTCGCGCACGCCGAACTCGAACTCGATCAATTCCAGGACGACGCCGAACGTCCGGTGCTGCGCATGAAATGCGTCCATCGCGAAAATCACGCGCCGTTCGGCGGTTTCAACCGCGCGCAGGCTGCCGTAATCGAAGGCGCGATTCTCGTCAGCCGGCTCTTCATGCTGCCGGCCGACAAGGTCGATCGCGAGATGGCCTATCTGCAGATCGCAATCGACAAAACCGCCGGCGAGCACGAACGCGTTGCATGGGACTGGCTCGTTGCCGCAGTCGCGCGGCATCGCGCGGAGCAGTCCTCATCCGATGGTCATGCCGCTACAGCCGCCGTCCATCACTAGCCTTTTCGGAGATCCCCGATGACCGCATTGCTTGCGAGCGTCCGCTCGGACGACGAGGCATTCGACGCCGCTCGCGCGGGCGCCGAACTGATCGACCTGAAAGAGCCGAACGAGGGCGCGCTCGGCGGCCTCGCGATCGGTGACATCGCGCACATCGCGCGGCAGTTGCGCGCGCGCTATCCGGTCAAGCCGATCAGCGCAACGATTGGCGACCTGCCCGCCGATGCATTCGACGAGATCGCGTCGCGTGTGATCGAAGTCAGCGACGCGGGTGTCGACTACGTGAAAGTCGGCGTGGCGCGCGGTCCGTCGGCGCGGCGTTGCATCGAGCAGCTGGCGAACCTGCCTGCCGCCGTCGTGCCGGTGCTGCTCTGCGACGGCGGCATGGACGACGAACTCGTCACGCATACCGCTGCGCTTGGCTTCATCGGCGTGATGTTCGATACGGCCGGCAAGGACGGCAGCACGCTGTTCGATCACGCCGACGTCGACACGCTGGCCCGCTGGCTGCGGCTGACCCGTGCGCGCGGCGCGATGGTCGGCATCGCCGGTGCGCTTGGCTGGGCACAACTGGAACAGATTCGCACGCTCGCGCCCGATATCGCCGGATTTCGCACCGCGTTGTGCGCCGACGGGCGCCGCTCGCGACTCGATCCGCAGCGCGTCGCGCAATGGGCAAGCGCGTTGCATGAGCCCAGCGTAGGATCGAGGACCGGTGGCAGCGCCATCCCGTTGCAGGACGGCGCGGACGCATTGCGCCGTCATTAGGCACACACGCGGCAAACACGCGGCAAAATACGACGCCGCGTCAATCCAATCCGGGCTGTGTTAACGCATCACGTGACCGGACTGTTGAGCAGCCGGTCGCGCATCAACGCGACGCTGTTCTTGTCCAGCAGTTCGACCACGTAGTTCGCGTCTTTCACGTAATCGACAAAACGACAGTCGACCACCCCCGCAGCGGCCAGTGTTTCGAGCCGATCGTCGGCGGCGATCGGACAGGATTTCACGACGATCAGACGCTCCGCGTTGAGCATCGTCGAGAGCCACGCAGCGAGGCTGTCGGAGGTCGTGTCCCAGTTACTCATCGCGTCGGGCGTATCGCGCATCAGCGCAGTCGGTACCCACACCGCTACATGGCCGTCCCGCAACGTGCGGCGTATCTTCGCCTCGCTCGACGCGAGCACGAGCTCCGGCACGACGCCCTGCATCAGCAGCGCGTATTGGGTCATTGCCAGCAGACACATGTTGTGCGCGGCGAGGTCGTCGAAACGCCATTCGCTTTGATATTGCCGCACCTTGTCCGCGAAATCGCCGCCGCCCGGCACGATGACCACCCGCCCTCCTCCAACTTCACCCAGTTCGGTGAGCCAGTGGCGCAGCGTCGACTCGTGACTGAGACTGCCTCCGATCTTGACCACCCACATGACGGTTATCCTCGCTTCGAGTTGTATGCCGTGTGCCAGTGTGTTCCATTACCGCACGCGTCGGCGCGTCGCCCGGTCGTTGCGGCTGCGCCCGGTGATAACGCGTGGCGCGCACCTGTCGATAAACGACCCGGCGCACCGCCGTTTTCAATCGCCGCGTCACCTCATGTGTCACCTCATGCCTCACCTCATGCCCCGCTCGACGCGATGCGCTGCGCGCCCAACGCAAGCAACCCCACCGCGACGCTCGGCGCGCAGGTCGCAGCCCACCCGGAACACTCGCCGGACGCGTCCGCCAGCGCGCCGAAGTCGAGATAGCCGCGTGCCTCGTCACGCGCGAGCGCGGCGGCCAGAAAACGCCCACAGCCGGCGCCGACGAGCGGCGCGGCGGCCAGTTCCGGGCGGCCCGCGACGACCCGCGCGAGATTCATGCCGATCTCCCGCAATTGCAGCGCGCGCCAGCGCTGCGCAAAGCAGCGCCATTCGGTCGCGCTCGCTTCGTGCGCGTCGCGGCCGATCATCCTCGCGAGCCGCGCGCAACTGGCCGCTTCGGTTTTCGGCCCCTGATCGGCGCTTGGATGCGCGTCGAAGAGCGGATCGAGTTCGCCGGTCAGGCGGTAAACATCCGCACTGGTCGCGAACCATTCGTTCATCACGTTGACCGTGACACCGGCGAACTCGATCCGATGTGCGATGCCGCACAACGGCGTGCGCACGACGCCGTGATAGACGAGTTCGCCGCTCGCGAGACGGCCCGCGTCGGTCGCGGCTCGCGCGACCACGCGGTGGTCGACGATCGGAACGAGGTCGGTCGTCGTGCTGCCGATATCGACGAGCACCGCATTCGGCACGCGCGTGGCGACCCAGCGCGCGGTGGCGAGCCAGTTCGCGGAGGCGACCGAGCGCCAGTCGGCGGCGCAGTCCTCGGCGGCCAGCCAGCCAGCGTCGCCCGCGTAAAACGCAAGACGGGCGTCGAGCCACGCGTCGGACTGCGCATCGAGACAGCCAGCCAGCGTCGCCACGATCGCGCGCACGCCTGCGGCGCGATCGGCGAACAGATCGACCATTTCGCCGGTCATCGTCACTGCGTGACGCGCGTGCGTATCGCGCGCCTGCGGCCAGCGTTCGATGACGCACCCGATGGTGCGCTCGAGATGATCGAGCCCCTGCCACAGCGGACATGCCCATTGCGCGACATCGAGCACGGTGCCGCCCTGATCAACCATCGACACCTTCACATGCGCGCCGCCGACGTCCCAGCCGAACACGCGCGCACCGGTTGCATGCGGCGCGCTCAAGACTGCGCTCCGAGCGTCGGCTGAGGCGGTTTCACGAGCGTCATCCTCGCAGGCGGAGTGATCTGCACGCCATGCGCCGTCAGTAGCGCGCGCGCAAGCTGGCCGCCGCGTGCGGCCGCGAGGGCGGCGTACGCGACCGTCACGCGTGGATTCACCTCGATCACCACCGGGCCACGCTGCGGATGCCACACTACGTCGATACCGACGAAACCGCGCAAACCAGGCAACGCCAGCGCGATCCGCAGCGCGAGTGCACTAAGCGTGCGCCCCTGGTCGCTAAAGCGGTCGATCTGATCGACCAGCACACCGTCGAATTCGACGATATGCGGCTCTTGCGACGTCTCATCTGCGTGACTCAAGCCGATCTGCTGACGATTGATGCTGATCACTTCGGCATGCCGTTCGCGGCACAGCAGCGACAGGCTCAACGGCTCGCCGTCGACCCATTCCTGCAGCACCGGATTGCGCGCCGCGGCCGCGCGCGTTTCGTATTCGACACATGCATCGGCGAGATGATCGAACACGAAGGTGTCGAGGCCGCCCGCGCCGTCGTCGGGCTTGACGACCCAGCGGCGGCCAGCGGTTTCGTCGGCCTGATCTGCCCCGCCAGGTTCCAGCGCGGGCGTCGTCGCAATGCCGCTCGCGGCAAGACACGCGGCCGTCGCGCTCTTGCTCGACGCGACGCGGATCGCTTCCTTGGCGCAACCGAGCCAGCGCGCCGCGCCGACCGCGTCGTACAGCCGCAGCAATAGCCCGTCGCACTCCGGCGCGATGATCCACGCGTAATCGTGGGCGCGCGCCTCACGCGCGACGAAGGCCGTCATCGATTCGCCGGGCGTGGCCCTACAATGACGCTGCCCAGGCTCGGGCGTTTCGAAGCGCGATGTCGCGAACGTCACCTCTACGCCGTCCAGTTTGCGCAGATCGGCCAGCAGCGCATCGCGCATCACGCGGCCTTCGACGATCAGCGCGCTCAGGTCGGCAAGCTTGCCTTCGCCCGCGAGCGCAGGATCGATGCCGCCGCCGGTGAGATACTCGTAGACAAAGATCTTGGTCAAAGGAACGCGCCCCCATGCAGGTGATACCGGTTCTCGATCTGCTCGACGGCCACGTGGTGCGCGCGGTGCGCGGCGAGCGAACGGCCTATCGGCCCATCCAGTCGCGTCTCGCCGCGGGCAGCGAACCGCTTGTCATCGCTCGCGCGCTGCTCGCCGCCAGCGGCGCGCGCACGCTCTACATCGCCGACCTCGGCGCGATCCTGCAGCGCGGCGCGCATGTGCAGGCGCTCGCCGCGTTGCGTACCGCGCTGCCGGGCGTCGACATCTGGCTCGACGCCGGCTACACGGATTACACGTCGATGCGCGCGCTGTTCGACCACATCGACACTCTCATCCCTGGCGACGCCCATCCCGCTCGTCCCTCGCTTGCGCGACTCGTGCCGGTCTTCGGCTCCGAATCGCTCCGTGATATTCACGCCCTTCAGACTGCACAAGCCGCCGGACTCGCGCCGATCCTGTCGCTCGATCATCGCGGTGGCGCGCTGCTGGCCGCCGCATCGCTCGACAACGGTTCGGCGTGGTGGCCCTCGCGCGTCATCGTGATGACGCTCGATCAGGTCGGCAGCTACGCAGGTCCCGATCTCGCCAGCGTCGGGCGCATCCGCGACAGCGCACCTGCGCACACCACGGTGATCGGCGCGGGCGGTATCCGTCATCGTGCGGATCTCGATACTGCGGCCAACACCGGCGCAAGCGCGTGGCTCGTCGCGTCCGCGTTGCACGATGTGCAGATGGACATCACGCCCACCGCGTCGCGCTAGCACTGCCATACAATTTCCATGCCATTCGGCGCGCGTGCCGTATAGGCAAATGAAAGACAGGCGGGCCACATCCACCGATGCCTGCGCGTGACACTCTGCTCCAGTCGCGAATACAACCTGTCCGACGTTTCAACACCGGCCGGGTCCTTGCAGCGCGCAGGAATCGTCACGCAGCAATCCCGATTCCGCTGAAAACAAAGCAGCACGACCGTTCAGGCGATGCCGCGTGCGCGCGGACGTAACCGGCGATTTAAATCGGCATGGAGCTTGCTAAAAATGCGCCATGCCCCTTTCGTCCAACGATCCGTCCACGTCCCGCACCAGCGCATCGAGCGCGTCGAGCGCACGCGCGCCGGTAGATAAGCGCGACTGGATCTGTCCGTTCTGCCCTCTGCTGTGCGATGACGTCGTCGTCGAATCGCGCGACGACGGCATGCTCGACGCTCCCGATACCGAATGCCCTCGTCTGTCGGCTGGACTCGCGCAGTACGGCGCGCATGACGCAAAGAGCGAAGCCTTCGTCGACGGCCAGGCAAGCGCGTTCGACACCGCGTTGACACACGCCGCGACACTGCTCGCGAACGCACGCCGTCCGCTTTTTGGCGGACTCGCCACCGACGTCGCCGGCACTCGTGCGCTATATCCGCTTGCCGCGGCATGCGGCGCGATGCTCGATCATCTGCATGGCGACGCGTTGGGCGCGGCGACGCTCGCGCTGCAGGATCGCGGTGCGTTCTTCACCACGCTCTCCGAAATACGCTCGCGCGCGGACCTGCTGGTGTTCTTCGGATGCCAGCCGTCGCAGCGCTATCCGCGCTTTTTCACGCGGATATTGGCGGGCACGGAATTCGAGCGCGAACTGATCTTCGTCGGCAGCGGCGTCGATCCGGCAAGCGCGGGTTTTGCACAGTGCCGCACGGGGTCGCTGCTGCCGCAAGCCGATCCATTCGACGTGCTCGCGATGTGGTCCGCCGTCGCCGAAGGCCGCGCCGCCGATGCGCTGCATCGCGACGGCGACACCGTCGCCGGACAGATGGCCGCGACGCTTGAGACGCTGCACGCGCGCATTGCCGCCGCGCGCTACACAGTGCTCGTCTACGAACCCGCCGCGTTGCCCGGCCCGCACGAGGCGCTGCTGATCGAAGCGCTGAACCGGATTGTCAAGACGATCAATCGCACGACACGCGCAGCCTGTCTCGCACTCGGCGGCGACGATGGTGCGTCGACGGTCAATCAGGCGCTGACCTGGCTCTCCGGCATGCCGCTGCGCACGCGCGTGTCGAAACCTGCGCGGATTGCAGGCAGCGCGCCGCTCGATCACGATCCGTATCGCTATCGCACGCACAGGCTGCTGGCCGCCCGCGAAACCGACGCGTTGCTATGGATCGCCAGTTTCGCGCCGCAACCGTGGCCGGCGGCCCTCGACCCCGGCCTTGCGCTGATCGTGCTCGGCCATCCGGCTCTCGCCGACGCCGCGCGAACGCGCGGCGCAAATACCGTGTTTGTGCCGGTGGCGACGCCGGGCATCGACAGCGGCGGTCATCTGTTTCGCGTCGACGGTACGGTGGTGATGCGGCTGGTTGCCGCGCGCGGCGAAGGACAGCACGAGACATTGCAAACTGTCGCGTCGATCGCCTCACGGCTGACCACGCTCGTCAACCAGCAAATCGCTGCCGTTTGCGCTGCGCAGGAATGCCCATGAGCGTCGTCCGGCTAAAAGGGGGCACCGTCTACGACCCGGCCAACAACGTGAACGGCGAGCGTCGCGACATCGCGTTTCGCGATGGACGTATCGTCGAGTTGCCTGCCCATGCGCCCGCCGATCGCGAATACGACGCCACCGGCATGATTGTGATGGCGGGCGGCATCGATATGCATTCGCACATCGGCGGCGGCAAGACCAACCTGTCGCGGCTGCTGCTGCCCGAGGATCATCGCGACGATACCGCGCGTGAGTCCGCCTCTGAATCCGCGCAGGACGCCGCAGGCCGTTACTTGCGCCTGCCGTCGTGCGGCGTCTGCACGCCGGGCACGCTCGCGACCGGCTACCGCTACGCCGAAATGGGCTACACGGCCGCGTTCGAACCGGCGATGATGCCGTCCAACGCACGCCACACGCACCTGGAAATGGGCGACACGCCGATCATCGATCACGGCGCCTACGTCATGCTTGGCAATGACGAACTGTTCCTGCAGATGCTCGCCGCGCGCGACGATTTCGCGCGGCTGCGCGACTACATCGGCTGGACGATTCATGCGAGCAAGGCGCTCGGCGTCAAAGTGGTGAATCCGGGCGGCATTTCGGCATTCAAGTTCAACCAGCGCTCGCTCGATGTCGACGAAGCCCATGCGCACTACGGCGTCACGCCGCGCGACGTGCTGCATACGCTCACGCGTGCGCTCACCGAATTGCGTGTGCCGCATCCGCTGCATGTGCATGCGAGCAATCTCGGCGTGCCCGGCA
Source organism: Paraburkholderia sp. GAS333 (assembly GCF_050435665.1). Taxonomy (NCBI): domain Bacteria; kingdom Pseudomonadati; phylum Pseudomonadota; class Betaproteobacteria; order Burkholderiales; family Burkholderiaceae; genus Paraburkholderia; species Paraburkholderia sp. GAS333. The sequence continues at coordinate 45,240 of NZ_JBNDKS010000006.1, read as the reverse complement.
ATATCGATTCGACGATTGCGACGATGGATGCCGCCGGCGGCCTGCCGATCCATCTCACGCATATCCAGTTTCACAGCTACGGTGTCGAAGGCCCGCACAAGTTTTCGTCGGGCGCGCAGCGTATTGCCGAAGCGGTCAACGCGCGGCCGAACGTGTCGATCGATGTCGGCCAGATCATTTTTGGACAGACCGTCACCGCATCGGGTGACACGATGATGCAGTTCCGCAACACACCGCTCGCGCGGCCGCACAAATGGGTGCTGGGCGACATCGAATGCGATGCGGGTTGCGGCGTGGTGCCGTTCCGCTATCGCGAACAGAGCTATGTGAACGCGCTGCAATGGATCATCGGGCTGGAGATTTTCCTGCTCGTCGACGACCCGTGGCGCGTCGCGATGACCACCGATCATCCGAACGGCGGCCCGTTCACGAGCTACCCGCATCTGATCCGCCTGCTGATGGACAAGACGTTTCGCGATGAGCAACTCGCGAAGCTCCATCCCGACGCGCCGGTGGCGAGCGCGTTGCCGGACCTCAAGCGCGAGTTCTCGCTGTACGACATCGCGATCATCACGCGCGCGGGGCCGGCGCGGCTGCTCGGGCTGCGCGATCGCGGACACCTCGGCGCGGGCGCGGCGGCGGACATCGCCGTCTACCGCGACGACGCCGATCGCGAGCGGATGTTCACGTCGCCCGCTTATGTGTTCAAGGACGGCGAACTGGTCGCGCGCGATGGCATGCTGGTCGCCGCGCCGACGGGCGGCATTCATTTCGTCGCGCCCGAATTCGACCGCAGCATCGAAAAGACGCTGCGCGCGTACAGCGAGACGAAACTCGCCACGCGCTTCGACCACGCGGCGATCAGCGACGACGAAGTCTGCGATTGCTGTCGCGGCGGCCGTCTGTTGCCGGTCGCGTGTCTCGCCTGATCGCCGCCCACGATGAACGCTCCGCCCACGCTCGAAATCAACGGCACCGCGATCGACGCCACCTTCGCCGAGGCTTTTCCGATGAAGGCGACGCGGCTCGTGATCACCGCGCACACACAAAGCTGGGCGATGAACGCGGCAAACTCGCTGACGGGCTTCGCGACGTCGGTGATCGGCTGCGGCTGCGAGGCCGGCGTCGAGCGACTGCTGGGCGACGACGAAACGCCCGATGGCCGGCCGGGGGTCGCCGTGCTGCTATTCGCGGTGTCGTCGAAGGAACTGGCGAAGCAGATCGGACGGCGCGTCGGGCAATGTGTGCTGACGTGCCCGACGACCGCCGTGTTCGGCGGCATCGATCCGGCAACAAGCCGCGCGCCGCTGTCCGACCGCGCGCCGCTCGGCAGCGGGCTGCGTTTTTTCGGCGACGGCTGGCAGATCTCGAAGATGATCGGCCCGACGCGTTACTGGCGCGTGCCGGTGATGGACGGCGAGTTCGTCTGCGAGGACACGGCGGCGACCGTCAAGGCAGTCGGCGGCGGCAACCTGTTGTTTCTCGCGCGCGACACCGATGCCGCGCTCGCCGCCGCCGAAGCCGCCGTCGCCGTGATGCGCCGGCTGCCGAACGTAGTCATGCCGTTTCCAGGCGGCATCGTGCGGTCGGGTTCGAAGGTCGGCTCGCGTTATGCAGGAGCAAGCGCGTCGACGAACGATGCGTTCTGTCCCAGCCTGCTCGGCCTCGCGGCACGCAGCGAACTCTCCGCGCAAGTGGGCTGCGTGCTGGAGATTGTGATCGACGGACTGACCGACACCGACGTGGGCGCCGCGATGACCGCCGGCATCGAGGCCGCAACGGCGCTCGGCGGCACGCGCGGCGTGCTGCGGATTTCGGCGGGCAACTATGGCGGCAAACTCGGGCCCTATCACTTCCATCTGCACGAACTGGCGGCCGGTCTCGACAGGGGACGGGCATGAGCACGACGACGTTGCGCGTGACGAGCGCACCCGGCTTTCGCGTCGACGCCGGTGCACTGCGGCCTTCGACGCTCGCGGGCATGAGCGTGGCCGACATCGAGCGTCTGGTGTTGCCGGGCGGCAACGAGCAATGCGCGATCGGCGACGTGTTTCACGTGACCCGTGCAGCGACAGACGGCCCCGACGACGGCGCCGCGCTCGTGATCGACGGCGCGGGGCCGTGGCTCGACCGGCTCGGCGCGCAGATGGACGGTGGCCGTCTCGACGTGAGCGGCCCCGTGGGCGACCACTGTGGTTTCAGAATGACAGCCGGCATGCTGACGATTCACGGCAACGCCGGCCACTTCACCGGCTGCGAAATGCGCGGCGGACGGCTGACGATCCGTGGCGACAGCGGCGATTTCGTCGCAGGCGCGTTGCCCGGCGACATGGAAGGGATGACGGGCGGCACGCTGACGATCTGCGGCAACGCGGGTGCGCGTCTCGCCGACCGCATGCGGCGCGGCCTCGTGCTGGTCGGCGGCGACGCGGGCGAATTTGCAGTATCGCGGCTCGTTGCCGGGACCGTCGGCGTGGCCGGTCGGCTAGGCCCGCATTATGCCTATGCAATGAGACGCGGCACGCTGCTGCTCGCGCAACGCCCCGCCGATCTACCGCCAACGTTCAGCGGCGGCGGCCAGGGATTCGACGTATTCTGGTCATTGCTCGTGCGCAGTTTTGCCGATGAAATCGCACCGTTTTCACACTGGCGTACCGCACCATTGCCGCTGCGTTTGACAGGCGATCTCGCGGTGGACGGCCGCGGAGAAATCCTGATCGTGGCATGAGGTGACGGCGTCCGATGCGCGCGGCTTGCGCACCCGGCACCGTGCAGTAGAACCGGTCGACGCGTCCGAAGCTACCGGAACCGGCGACGTACGCAAGATCGGCGCAGGCATCACAAAACACAGAAAGACAAAGAAGGAGACAGGCATGACGACAGTGCATACGTCGAATGCGACACCGGCTATGGGTGCCAGAGCGCGCCGCGAGCGTTATTCCGGCGTGCAGATCGCACTGCACTGGCTGATCGCGGCCGGCATCGTCGCGCTGCTCGCGCTCGGCTTCTACATGGTCGGATTGCCGAAAGGTTTGCCGGTCAAAGCGACACTGTTGAATCTGCACAAATCGCTTGGACTGACGGTTTTCCTGCTGGTGCTTGTGCGCATCGCGGCGCTCGCGGCCTTCAACCGGCCACCTCTTCCGCCGATGCGAGCGTGGCAACGCGCCGCCGCGCGCATTACGCAGGGTCTTTTATACGTCGCCATGATCGCGATGCCGCTCGCCGGTTATCTCGGCTCGTCGTTCAACCGTTTCGGCACGCGCTTCTGGGGCATCCCACTGCCGAAATGGGGCTGGGACGATCCGCACTTGCGCGAACTTTTTTTCGGTATTCACGAGGTGGCGGCGTATGTGCTGATCGCGCTGATCGTGCTGCATGTGGCGGGTGCGCTCAAGCATCAATGGATCGACCGGGACAATCTGGTCGCGAGGATGCTGCCATGACGAAGCGTCGCCGCGAAGCGCTGTCCGAGTCATTGCTCGAACCGCATACCCTGCGCACGCGCGACGGGCATCGCGTGTGGTACGCGCTCGCGGGTGCGGCCGACGGCGTGCCGGTCGCCGTGCTGCACGGCGGCCCCGGCAGCGGCAGTCAGAAAAGCGCGCTGCGGCTCTTCGATCTGAACCGCTTTCGCGTCGTGCTGATCGATCAGCGCGGCACCGGCGAGTCGACGCCGCATGGCAGCGTGCGCCATAACCGCACCGATTATCTGATCGCCGATCTCGAAGCGATTCGCGCGCGGCTCGGCTTCGAGCGCTGGAGCCTGCTCGGCGGTTCGTGGGGCGCGTCGCTCGCGCTCGCGTATGCCGGGCAATGTCCGCAGTCGATTGCGGGCGTCGTTCTGCGCGGCCTTTTTCTCACGTCGACGCGCGAAATTCGCTGCCTCTTCGTCACTTCACGTCGACGCGCGCCGCACGCATGGCGAAAGCTACGAGCAGCGGCGGCCTGTGATCAGTCATCCCAATTAAGCGCCGGCCGTTGCGCGACGCTTCTCCGCAACGGCGCGAATGCGGCGCGGCAACGCGCGCTCGCGCTCGCGTGGCGCGGCTATGAGATCGACGTGCTGGCGAGCGCCGCGACAGGTGGTGCCGTTTCGCCGCGCACGCGAGTGTCGCCTCGATTCGCGCGCGCGCTGACCGGCAAATACCGGGTTCAGAGCCACTACCTCGCCCATCGCTGCTGGCTCGGCGAAACGCGTCTGTTGCGGCTCGCGCGCCACGCAGCGGCGGCCGGTGTGCCGATCGCCGCCGTGCACGGTTCGCGCGATCCCGTCTGTCCGCCTGCGAATCTGCGGCGGCTCGCGCGCGCCGTGCCGTCTGCGCAGATCGAATGGGTGAAGGCGGGACATCTGGCGAGCGAGCCCGCGCTGCACGAACGCGTCGCGCAGGTCGTCGCGATGTTCGTTTCCACTTCTCACGAGGGGCGCAATCTGCGCCGCGCCGCATGAAGATCAAGGTGCTCGGTTCGTCAGCGGGAGGCGGCTTTCCACAATGGAACTGCAACTGCCGCAATTGCGACGGTGTGCGGCGCGGCACGCTGAAAGCGACGCGTCGCACGCAATCGTCGATTGCCGTGAGCGCGAACGGCGAGGACTGGCTACTCGTTAACGCGTCGCCCGATCTGCTCGCGCAGATTGCCGCGAACCCCGAGTTGCAACCCGCGCGTCGCGCGCGCGACAGCGGCATCGCCGCCGTACTGGTGATAGATGCCCAGATCGACCACGTCACCGGGCTGCTGATGCTGCGCGAGCGCGACACGCCGCTGCCGCTCTACGCAACCGACGCCGTCTGGCAGGACCTGCGCACGGGCTTCCCCGTCGCGCCGATCCTGTCGCATTACTGCGGCGTCGAACATCGTCGCATCGCGCTAGACGGCGCGCCGCTGGCCGTCGACGCGTTGTCGGGCGTGCGCATCGATGCGTTGCCGCTGTCGAGCAAGGCACCGCCCTACTCGCCGCACCGCTATGCGCCCGAGCGCGGCGACAACATCGGGCTCATGCTGACGAACCTGCAATCGGGCAAGCGCGTGTTCTACGCGCCAGGACTCGGTGCAATCGAAGCCCATGTGCTCGACGCGATGCGCGAGGCCGATCTGCTGCTGGTCGACGGCACGCTGTGGACCGGCGACGAAATGATTCGCCTCGGCCTGTCGAAAAAGACCGCGGCCGACATGGGCCATCTGCCGCAGACGGGCGCGGGCGGCATGATCGAAGCGCTTGACTCGCTGGATCGCACACGCGTCGGCAATCAGGACGCGGTGCGCAAGGTGCTGATTCACATCAACAACACGAATCCGATCCTCGTCGACGATGGCCCCGAGCGGCGCGTGCTCGCGGAACACGGGATCGAGGTCGCCCATGACGGAATGATGTTCGAACTTTGAGACCGCTGCGAGATGTGATGAAAAACGCAGGTGATGAAACGCAGGCGATGAAACGCGGTTGAGGACACACGGCTGGCAACGCGCGCGCAGTCGCGCGATAAAAAACGGAGACGGTATGAACGCGAAAGATACCTTTGGGACGAGGCCGGTGAACCACGTCAGCGCGGACGCGCCGCCGTGGAGCCGCGAAGAATTCGAGGCACAGTTGCGCGCGAAAGGCACCGCGTATCACATTCATCACCCGTTCAACGTGAAGATGAACAGCGGCGGCTGTTCGCGCGAACAGATTCGCGGCTGGGTCGCGAACCGCTTCTACTATCAGATCAATATTCCGCTGAAGGACGCGGCGGTTGTGTCGAACTGCCCCGATCGCGAAACGCGGCGCCGCTGGGTGCTGCGCATTCTCGATCACGACGGCTACGACGGCGCGGAAGGCGGCATCGAAACATGGGCGCGTCTTGGGGACGCGGTGGGTCTGTCGCGCGACGAACTCTGGTCGCTTGAACACGTCACACCAGGCGTGCGCTTCGCCGTCGACGCCTACGTGAATTTCGCGCGCCGCGCGCCGTGGCAGGAATCGGTCTGCTCGTCGCTCACGGAAATGTTCGCGCCGCAGGTTCATCGCGACCGGCTCGCTAGCTGGCCCGAGCATTATCCGTGGATCGAAGCCAGCGGCCTCGCCTATTTCCGCTCGCGTATTTCGCTCGCGCAGCGCGACGTGCAGCACGGTCTCGAAGTCACGCTCGACTACTTCACGCGACGCGATCAGCAGGAACGCGCGCTCGAAATCCTGCAGTTCAAGCTCGACATTCTGTGGACCATGCTGGATTCGATCGAAAAGGCCTTCCCGCAATGAACCCGACCAACGAATCGACAAACGCTCCTACAAACGACGCGGCCCGCGGCCGTGACGCCACCGGCGCCGCACTGCCGCTGACGATTGCGAAGCCCTTCCGTCTGCAATGGGAGCCTGCGCAGAACGCGCATGTGCTGCTGTACCCCGAGGGTATGGTGAAGCTGAATCAAAGCGCGGGGGAGATTCTCAAACGCTGTGACGGCACCCGCGACATAGACGCTCTGATCGCCGATCTGGAGCAGGCCTTCAACACCACGGGAATCGGCGCAGACGTGCGCGCCTTCGTCGCCGACGCGCATGCGCGCCACTGGCTGGAGTAACACAATGACCGATCTGGCGCATCCGGTTCACGAACCCGCCGCGCGGCCTGTCGTCGGTGTGAATCCGGACGACCCCGCAGCCGTGCCGCCGCCGTTGTGGCTGCTAGCGGAGCTGACTTACCGCTGTCCGCTTCACTGCGCGTTCTGCTACAACCCGCTCGACTACACCGATCACCATCGCGAACTGAGCACCGCGCAATGGATCGACGTGCTGCGCGACGCGCGCGCGCTCGGTGCGGTGCAACTCGGCTTCTCAGGGGGTGAGCCGCTCGTGCGCGATGATGTCGAGGTGCTGGTCGACGAAGCGCACAAGCTCGGCTTCTACACGAATCTGATCACGTCGGGCGTCGGCCTGACCGACAAACGTCTCGACGATCTGAAGGCGGCCGGACTCGACCATATCCAGTTGTCATTCCAGGATTCGACGCGGCAACTGAACGACTTCCTGAGCAGCACGCGCACGTTCGACCTGAAGCAGCGCGTCGCCGCGTCGATCAAACGGCACGGCTTTCCGATGGTGCTCAACTGCGTACTGCATCGCTACAACCTGCCGCACGTCGACAAGATCATCGAGATGGCGCTCGCGATGGGCGCCGAATACCTCGAACTCGCGAACACGCAGTACTACGGCTGGGCGCATCTGAACGAAGCGCAACTGCTGCCCACGCGCGAGCAGCTCGAAGAAGCCGAAGCGGTCGTCGAACGCTACCGGCGCACGCTGGGTGAGCGATGCAAGATTTTCTTCGTCGTGCCCGACTACTTCGAGACGCGCCCGAAGCGCTGCATGAATGGCTGGGGCGCGGTGTTTCTGGGCGTCGCACCCGACGGCGCAGCACTGCCCTGTCACGCGGCGCGCGGGCTCCCGGGGTTGACGCTGCCGAACGTAAAGGACACGCCGTTGCGCGAGATCTGGTACGACAGCGACGCATTCAACCGCTTTCGCGGGCTGCACTGGCTCAAGGAGCCGTGCTGCAGTTGCGACGAGAAAGATCGCGATCTGGGAGGTTGCCGCTGCCAGGCGTACATGCTGACCGGCGATGCGGCCAATGCCGACCCCGTGTGCGACAAGTCGCCGTTTCACGAGACCGTGGTCAGGGTCGTGCAACGGGCGGCGGCGTCCGCGATGTCCGAACCCACGGCGTCCCCGCGCGAGCAGCCGATCCTGTTTCGCGACGACGCCAATTCGCGCAAGCTCGCATCGGCTGCCCGCGAGCGTCACATCCACGGAGACAACGGAGGCTGATCATGACTGCGGGAACCATCTCCGTGCTGCTCGTCGACGATCACGCGGTCGTGCGCGAGGGCTACCGGCGTCTGCTCGAACTGAATGCCGACGTGCGGGTGTGCGGTGAAGCTGCCGACGCCGCGCAGGCGTATCAGCGCTTTTGTGCGCTACGTCCCGACGTGGTCGTGATGGACGTGTCGCTGCCGGGCGCGAGCGGGATTGAAGCGATGCGACGCATGCTCGCACGCGAACCGGACGCGCGCGTGCTGATTTTCAGCGTGCACGAAGAATCGATCTTCGTGCGCCGCGCCCTCGATGCTGGCGCACTCGGTTATGTGACGAAGGCGAGCGCGCCGGATGTGCTCGTCGAAGCCGTACGCTCGATCGCGCGGCGTGCCGGCTATCTGAGCCCCGACATCTCGCAGGCGCTAGCGATGCGCACGGCCTTCAGCGAAGGGCCGCCGGGACGTCAATTGTCGGCGCGTGAATTCGAAGTGCTGCGGCTGCTCGTGCAGGGCTACACGCTGCCAAGCATCGCCGAAAAACTGGGTTTGAGCCAGAAGACGGTGGCCAACCATCAGTCGGTGATCCGGCAGAAATTCGGCGCGGACAATGGTGTGCAACTCGCGCAGATGGCAAGCCGCCTCGGACTTCAATTCACCGGTTCGGCCAGTCCCGCGTGAGCGGGCACGCGCGCGCAGAACAGAAAACCGCGTTGCGGCTCGCTTGCCATATGAAATTCGCCGCCGAGCGCCTCGACGCGCTCACGCATGCCGATCAGCCCGAGCCCTGCGCGCGGCTGGGTCAGATCGGTGCCGGGACCGTCGTCGGCCATCGTCACGACGATTTCGTCCTGCGCCGTGCCGGCCGCATCGCCATCGTGCGACTCGCGCGGTGCGCGCACCATGAACACTTCCACACGTGAGCTGCTCGCGAACTTCGACACGTTCGTCAAGCCCTCCTGCACGAGCCGGTAGAGCGTGATGGTCAGCGCATCGCTCAGGCCGCTGTAATCCCCTTCGATCGCCAGCGAAAACGACGCGTCGGGCAGGCGCTCGCGCCAGCCGTCGACGCAATGTTCGAGCGCGCTCGGCAAACCGAATTCGTCGAGACCGATCGGCCGCAGACGTCGGGTCATGTTGCCGATCTGCCGATAGACGTGGCTCGCGCTCTGGATCAGACCGAGCGCGATGCGATGAATCTCAGGCTCGTGCGCCGACGTGCGTTGTTCGACGCCGCCCGATGTATCCGACAGATCGCGAATGCGCGCGGCGTCGAGCGAGATCGCATTCAGATACTGGCCGAGTTCGTCGTGCAGCTCGCGTGCGAGATGACGGCGTTCGATCTCCTGAGCTTGCAACGCCTGGCTCGCGAGCCGCCGGTTATCGGCGAGCAGCCGTTCGGCCTCCTGCTCCAGCGCGCGGCGACGGATCACCTCGCGACTCGCTTCGCGATAGCGGCGCCACGCAAACCAGGCGAGTCCGATAGACAGTACGAACAGCGTGCCCGGCAATTCGTCGAGCTGAAAGCGCTCCATGCCGCGCGTGAAGCGATACGCGCGTTCGCTGAGATCGAACGCGGCGCCGCAGACCGCCGCGAGCGCGGTTACCGCGACGACGCACGTGAGGTCGCGCCAGATCGACGAAGCCATGGTCGGATTGCGCATGAGGATGAGCGGATCGCTTGACGTGACGTTTGCATTCTACTCAGCGCGATCACACACGGCGGACTTTTGCGGAAGATTTGGGAGACGCTCCCTGACAGATCGGGAAAAGCTCCCGCGCGTGCAGCGCACTGCTTATGCGAAGCTTTTAACGCATACCGACAGAACGCGCGATCAGCGCGACAGGCGCACGACGCGCCCCGACGCGACAGGAGACACACGATGAACATGCGATCACAGGCTCGCCACAGACGTCGTATTCAACGCCGCGCCGGCATCACACTCTGTTTCGGCGGCGCGCTCGCGAGCCTGTCCACACTTGCATGGGCGCAGACTGATGCGCCGGTTGCGGCGTCGTCGGCGGGGCCGGCGGCCACAGCGGCGCCCGACGCAGCAACCGGAAGCGGCAGTGCCACCAGAGCCGCCGTGACGACGCTTGCACCGATCGTCGTGGTCGGCACGACGCCGCTGCTCGGCATCGGCACGCCGCTCACACAGGTGCCGGCGAATGTGCAGACGGTCAACTCGGAAGATCTGCTTCAGCAACGGCGCAGCACGCTCACCGAGTACATGTCGCGCAATCTGCCGAGTGTCGACGTCGCCGACGCGCAAGGCAATCCGTATCAGATGAACCTAACGTATCGCGGCTTCACTGCGTCGCCGCTGCTCGGCACGCCGCAAGGGCTGTCGGTGTTCGTCGACGGCGTGCGCGTGAACGAGCCCTTCGGCGACGTCGTGAACTGGGACCTGCTGCCGCAGCAGGCGATCGACACGATGCAGCTGATTCCAGGCTCGAATCCGACTTACGGCTTCAACACGCTGGGCGGTGCGTTGTCGATCACGACGAAGAACGGCAAGGACAATCCGGTCGGCGAGGCCGAGGTCGCGCTTGGTTCGTGGGGACGCAAGAGCGCGCAGATCGAACAGGGCGGCACGATCAACCAGAACCTCGATTACTACTTCACCGCCAATGCCGCGAATGACAATGGCTGGGCCGAGCAGAACGAAAGCCGCATCCGTCAGGCGTTCGGCAAGTTGCGCTATACCGATGCGGATACGACGCTGTCGCTGTCGGCCGGCGGCGCGGACAATGATCTGCACGGCACGCAGACCATCCCGCGTTCGTTCCTCAACAATTTCAAACAGCCGTACACGTTCCCGGACCAGAACGAAAACACCGTCGGCTACCTGACGCTGTCGGGCGACCACTATTTCAATGACCATGTCGAGCTGAGCGGCAACGCTTACTACCGGCATTTCCGTAATACCAACATCAGCAGCAACGTGAACGACGATTACGGCACAATCGACGACGACGGCAACGTCAACACGTTGCAGGCGACCAACGAGAAGTCCGTCGTGTCGACCGACAGCTATGGCGCGAGCCTGCAACTCACGCTGCTCGGCAAACTCGGCAGCATGCAGAACCAGTTCATCGCGGGCATGGCGGTCGACGCCGCCAATTCGCGCTTTCAGCAATCGTCGCAAGATGCCGCCTTCACCGATTCGCGCGCGACGATCGGCATCGGCGACTTCGAGCAGCAAACTTACGCGAAGACGCACAACACGAACTACGGGCTTTATCTGTCGGACACGCTGTCGCTGACGCCGCACTGGTCGGTCACGGTGGCGGGCCGCTACAACTGGGCAGATGCGACGATCGGCGACGAGAGCGGTCTACAGCCGGAATTGGACGGTCACCACACGTTCTCGCGCTTTAACCCGGCCATCGGCATCAACTGGAATCCGACGCCGGCGCTGACCGCGTACGCGAGCTACAACGAAGGCATGCGCTCGCCGACTGCAATCGAGCTGGCCTGCGCCGACCCGGCCGCGCCGTGCTCGCTGCCCAACGATTTCATCTCCGATCCGTCGCTCGAACCGGTGATCTCGAAGACCTTTGAAGTCGGCGCGCGCGGCAAGATCGGTGCGTCGACGACATGGAGCGCGGCCGCCTATCACACGACGCTCGACAACGACATCGAGTTCATCAGCAGCAACGGCGCGGGCAGTTCGCAAGGCTTCTTCCAGAATGTCGGCCGTACGCTACGCCAGGGGCTCGAGCTGTCGGGCCACAGCAAGCTCGGCCCAGTCGGCGTGACGGCAAGCTATAGCTACGTCGACGCGACCTACCGCTCCACGTGGACCGAAAGCAGTCCGAGCAATTCCAGCGCCGACGCCAACGGCAACATTACCGTCAAGTCCGGCGATCACATTCCGGGCATTCCCGCGACCACCGTGAAGCTGCGTCTCGACTACGCCGCGACGTCGAAGTGGAACCTCGGCACCAACCTCACGTGGCGCGGCAGCGTCTACGCGCAAGGCGACGAAAACAACGAGGACGTGAACGGCAAGATCTCCGGCTACCTGCTGATCGATATGGACACCACCTACCAGGTGACGAAGCAGTTGCAGGTCTTCGCGTCGGTGACGAACCTGCTCGACAAACGCTACGCGAGTTTTGGCGCGCTCGGGACGAACTACTTCACCGGGCCGAACCATACGTTCGACGGCACGAATCCCGTTAACGAGCAGTTCGTCGGCCCGGGTGCGCCGCGCGGCTTCTGGATGGGACTGCGCTACGCGTGGAAATAGGCGGCGGGGCAAGCGGGCGGCGGGGCCGGTCACGCGGTCGGCCCGCGTGCCGCCATCGCCGCTCGCGAGGCGACCGCTGCCGGCTTCAATGCGACTCGATCGAGCCGTCGCTGTGCGGATACGTGACGATGCCCCACGCAAGCGGCAAGTCGCCGATCTGTTTGATCGGCTGATAGGTTTTGGCGTCGAGCACGTAGACCGCATCGGAGCGCCCGCATGCGACCAGCAGTTTCGAGCCGTCGGGCGTGAAACTGAAATGCCAGCAACGCTGGCCGACCGGCACGTCGGCGAGATGGTCGAAGCTGTGGCCGTCGAAAACCTGCACCGCCTTGTCACGCGACGCGGCCACGAAAAGGCGTTGGCCGTTCGGTCCGAACGCGACACCGTAAGGGCCCAGTTTGGTATCGACGGTCTTGACCACGTCGAACGTGTGCGCGTCGATCACGACAAACTTGCTGAGCGATTCGAGCGTGACGACGTAGTACTTGCCGTCCGGCGACAACCGGATGCCGCGCGGACGCCCGCCTGCCGCGAGCTTCACCGTTTTCACCGGTGCGCCCGTGCGCGCGTGGTAGACCGATACCGTATCGTCGCCTTCGTTGGTGACGAGCATCGTCTGGCCATCGCGCGAAAATTCGATGCCTTCTGTTTCGTGCCCGCTCGTCACTGAGCGCACCACGCGCCACGTCTTCATATCGACGATTGCGATCTCGGCGGGCAGCTTGTTGTCGTCGTCATCCGCGCCGGGCTTGCCGCCGGGCCTACCGTCCGTTTTCGCGCCCGCCTTCGCTGTGGGTGGACCGCCCTCCTCGCCCGGTTCGTACGTCACGTAGACGTAGCCGTTGTGAACGCGCACGTACTCCGGGTTCTTGCCGATCTTCACGCGCTTCACGACCTGACCGGTCGCCGTGTCGATCACCGACAGATCGCCCGTGTTCTTGTTGGCGAGCAACAGACGCGAACCGTCCGCATTCAGGCTCAGTCCGCGTGGACCGTCTGCGCCCACCGCGATTGTTTTGGCAAGCGCCATCTGGTCGAGGTCGATCACGCCGACGCCGGCCTTTTCGCTCGTCACATACGCGAGCGGCGTGGCCGCGAGGGCGGTCACGGCAGCGCTCGCAGAGAGCATGCACGCGAGGGCCAGCGCCATGGAACGGCGGGATGGTCGGGGGAAAATCCGTGTCTCCAGCATCATGTTGCTCCGTGGTGAGATCGCTGCGCCGCGAATCGCTCGCGTCATCCATTCAAGGTATCCCACCGGGCGTTTGTTTGACAACGCGCAACGGGCGGGAGAATTTCCCGAATTGACGCGCGGCGGCGGACGCCGGTTCTAAAAGCGCTGACGCGGGAGGACAATGAACCCGGAGATGGCGCGCCGCCGCGAACTGTTTTCGCGAACCGTGCGACGGATCTTCAACTGGTTGCGAACGATGCTGCAAGCTGTCATGGCGAACCCCGCAAGACATCCGATGCCCGCGCCGCGTTACCGCCGCGGCGTGATCGTGCTGGGCGCAGTGATCGGCGCGCATCTGCTGTTGCTGCTTCTGGCGACGTCGATGCACGACAACGTCATCGAACGGCCGGTCGAACCGGTGACGATTACCGCGATGTTGCTGAGTCCCGAACCGGAATCGACGGCGCCGGTTGCGGCGGTTGCGCCGGCGACGAGGCCTGCGGCGCAGATTCCAGTGCCTGCACGCGCAGTGCCGAAAATGCCCGCGCACATGCCAACGCAGATGCCGGCACTTCCCCGCGCGCATGCATCTCGCAGTACAGCGATCGCTGCGGCCGCGGGGCGCTCCGCGCCGACGGACCATCCGCCTTCCACCACGGCCGCCGCCACCGATACGTCAGCGGCGGCGTCTGCGCCGACCACCGTCGCTTCCGCAAGTCCTTCCGCGGCCGCCGCAGCGCCGCCCTCGCCTGCCGCCGAACGGGCCGTCGCGACATCGTCGGCGCCGAGAAACGTCGCGCATATCGATTGCCGAATTCCCGCGCCCGATTATCCCGACCCGTCGAAACGGCGCCGCGAGAACGGCACCGCGATCGTGCGCTTCGTCGTGGGAACCAATGGCCGGATCGAGACCATGCAATTGCAGAAGAGCAGCGGCTATCCGCGACTCGACGACGCCGCGCTCGCTGCCGTTCATGAAGGCGTCTGCGAGCCGTACAGCGAAAACGGCGTGCCGGTTCGCGCCGCGTATTCACAGGCATTCGTGTTCGGACTGACCGACTGAATGACGATTGAACACGAGCGTCCGGGAGCGGCATGCAACACCGGAACACGACTGCACAACCGATCACCGCACAGAGGAAAACAGCCATGCAACATTACGGACTGGCAAATGTCTGGCAAACCGGCGACGTCGTCACGCGCTGCATTCTGGCCGTGCTGATGATCATGTCGGTGCTGTCGTGGACAGTGATCATCGTCAAGCTGTGGCAGGTGCTGCGACTGCGGCGCGCGACGATGCGAAACGACGCGCGCTTCTGGAACGCCGAGCGTTTCGAAGACGGCCTGAATAGCCTCGGCAATCAAGAGCCGGACGCGAACGACAACCCGCTGCTGTCGCTCGCGCTGGCGGGCCACGAAGCGGCGACGCATCACCGCCAGGCGCAGCCGCATCTGCAGGATCGCATTGACGTGTCCGACTGGATCACCCGGCGTTTGCAGGACACGCTGGACGACACCGTCGCGCGGCTGCAAAGCGGTCTGGCGGTTCTCGCGTCGATCGGCAGCACGGCGCCTTTCGTCGGCTTGTTCGGGACCGTGTGGGGCATTTATCACGCGCTGATCGTGATCGGCGAAACCGGGCAAACGTCGATCGAACACGTCGCGGGACCGGTCGGCGAATCGCTGATCATGACCGCGTTCGGCCTGTTCGTCGCGATTCCGGCCGTGCTCGGCTACAACGGACTGAACCGCGCGAATCGCGCCATCGTCACGCGGTTGAAGCGTTTCGCACACGGACTGCACGCGTATTTCGTGACCGGTTCGCAACTGCGTTCGAGCACGACGGGCACGCGCATGCACGCCGTGCAGCCCGGAACCGGCACGAATCGCGACGGAGATCTCAGATGGCAATAGCGCCTTTCTCCGACGATGACGACGCTGGCCTGATGAGCGAAATCAACATGACGCCGCTCGTGGACGTCATGCTGGTGCTGCTGATCATTTTTCTCGTCACGATTCCGGCATTGCAGCATGCGGTCAGGATCGACCTGCCGCGTGCGGGCAGTCAGCCGGAAGGGGGCCGGGCGGCGCACGTGGATCTCGCGGTCGATGTGCATGGCGCAGTACTGTGGGATGGCCAGCGCGTGACTGACGACGGTTTGCGCGCACGCATCGCAGAAGCGGCGCGTGCGACGCCGCAACCGGAACTGCATCTGCGCGCCGATCGCACGGTGCCCTACGAGCGTGTCGCCGAAGTCATGTCGGCCGTGCAAGCGGGCGGATTGACGAAGATGGCCTTCGTCACGATGCCGAAACCGCGGCACTAGCGTGGCGCCGCGTTCAACTTAAACCCGTGCTTATCGACCGCGAAAGAATCTCTGAATTTAAACTCGCGAGAGGCTCCGCTATCGTGATGCGTGTCAGAACGGCAATCATCACGAGGAGTGGATCATGCAGGCTCTGATCTTCGACGTCGACGGCACGCTTGCCGATACCGAAACTGCTCATCGGGACGCGTTCAATGCGGCTTTTTCAGAGGCGCGGCTTGACTGGTTCTGGGACGAGCCGCTTTACGCGCGTCTGCTGAAAGTGGCCGGCGGCAAGGAGCGCCTGCTGCATTACTGGCACACCATCGAGCGAGAAGAAGCCGAAGGACCGAATGCACGCGAATGCGTCATGGCGCTTCACGCGCTGAAGACCGCGCATTACGCCGGGCGTGTGCGCGACGGCGGCTTGCCGTTGCGTCCGGGCATCGCGCGTCTGATCGACGAGGCGCGAGCGCACGGCGTGCGGGTGGCCATCGCGACCACTACGACGCCGGCCAATCTCGACGCGCTGCTGCAAAGCCATTTCGGCGCGGCCTGGCGCACACGCTTCGCAGCTATCAGCGACGGAGGCACCACAGCCACCAAAAAGCCTGCGCCCGACGTCTATTTCCATGTGCTTGACCAGCTCGAATTGCCGGCCTCAGCCTGTGTCGCCTTCGAAGATTCGGCCAACGGCCTGCTCGCGGCGCGCGCGGCTGGCATTCCGACTGTCGTCACGCCGACCCGCTATACCGCTGCCGATCCGTTCGACGGCGCGCTAGCCGTGCTGCCGCACCTGGGCGATCCGCACGCACCGATCGATCGAACCGTGCGGGGCGAAGCGTTAAGCTGGCTCGATCTGGCGACACTGCGCCGTTGGCATCGCGACGCTGCGACGCCGGGAGGATCTCAGCCGTTCAGCGTGGGCAATCCGGTGCGCAGCCCGGCGCGTCCGTCATGGTGAGCGGGCGTCGTCGCGGGCTGCTGATCGATCTGGACGGCACGATGGTCGACACCGCGCCGGACATTGCCGCAGCCGTCAATCGCATGCTCGAAGAACTCGACGCCGCGCCGCTGCCACTCGATAGGGTGACCGGCTTCATCGGCAACGGCGTGACGAACCTGGTACGTCGTACGCTGTCGGCGTCGGGCTTGAACGGACGCTGCGAAATTGGCGTAGCGCTGCCGGTGTTCGAACGGCACTACGCAAACACGAATGGGCAATTCGGCGAGGTATTTCCCGGAGTCATGAACGGCTTGCAACAACTCCGGCGGCTCGGCTACCGGAGCGCTTGCGTGACCAATAAACCGCAGGCACTCGCTGCCGCGCTTTTGACGCGCAAAGGTCTTGCCGACTACCTGGATGTTCTCGTCGCTGGCGATACGCTCGCGAGCATGAAGCCGTCGCCCGAACCTTTGTGGCACGCGTGCCGGCTGCTGAATATCGATGTGGCCCATTGCACGCTGATCGGCGATTCGCCTGTCGATGTTGCTGCTGCGCGTGCCGCTGGCATGCCGGTGTGCGTCGTCGCATATGGTTATGCGGGCGCGGGCGGCGCACAGGCGTTATGCGCGGACGCGTTGATCCAGACGTTCGAAAGACTGCCAGCGTTGCTCGCATGACTGGGCACTGCGGTTCAAGACGACGGCTTGATGCCTCGAGTAAGTTGGCACGTTCTCGCTGACGAGCCGTGCCAACCGTCAGTCACGGAGGTTAAAAATAGCTGGTTTCGCAATAGGTTGGTGGTCTTACTGAGCGGTCGCGGCAGTCGACGTATAACGCGGCGCGGCCTCGGCATTCGCGAACCGGGGAGCCAGCGCACGACGCTCGGTTTCCCATTTCGTCCAGGCGTCGCCGTCGTGCAGCGTCGGGATAGTCACGAGTTCGCCCTGATCGAGGCCTGCGAGCGCGGCATCGACCAGATCGTCGGCAGTCATCGTGCTCGCGGCTTCCTTCTGCTTCGCATAGCCGGCGACGTCCCAGAACTCGGTTGCTGTCGCTGCGGGCAGTACGGTCTGCACACGCACGCCCTTGCCTGCGAGGTCGCGCTGAAGCGCATGGCCGAAGCTCAGCACGTACGATTTCGACGCGCTGTACACACCATTCAGCAATTCGACCGCAATGCCGACCACCGAACTGATGTTGATAATGGTGCCCGAGCCTCTGGCGACGAACGCAGGCGCCGCCGCATAGGTGAGACGCGTCAGTGCCGTGATGTTCAGGGTGATCATCGATTCCATCGTGTCGACCTGGCCGTCGAGAACCGACGCAACCGAGCCGACGCCTGCGTTGTTCACCAGCATCGTGATGCGCGGGTCTTCGCGAAGCACGCTCTCGACTTTCGCGAGCGCCGCCTTGTCGTTGAGATCGGCGGCAATCGTCTCGATCGTGCGGCCGGTCTCTTTCGCGAGGCGCTCTGCGTGCGCGCTCAGTCGGGACTGGTTACGTGCCACGAGAATGAGGTCGAAGCCCCGCCTCGCGAGACGGTCAGCGTAGATGGCGCCAATGCCAGCCGAAGCGCCGGTGATCAATGCGAAACCTTGCGTGGAGGAAGTCATTTTGAGTCCTTTGGGTAGGTGGCTGAACCAACAGGGCGTCAGTTCATGAAGCGAATTTTGACCTCCATCGCGTCCGACCTCAATGTCATATATGCAATGATTTCTGCCATTCTTTCGCCCACGTCGATGTCTGTTATGTGCTACCTTCAACGAATCAAGCCATGATTCGCGAGGCATCCATGCATACCGTCGGACTCGTCGTCTATCCCAACTTCCAGTCGCTCGCGCTCGCCGTGGCGAGCGTCTTCGAGTACGCCAATCTTCTGCGCGGCGAAGCGGCTTACGAATTCAGCATCGTGTCCGAGCGCGGTGGGCCGGTCGCATCGTCGCAAGGGTTTTCGGTTCATAGCGAACCACTTGCCGATGAGGGCTATGACACTCTCATCGTCGCGGGCGACAACGAATGCCGCCTTCCTTCGACTGCGCTGGTGGATTACCTTCGGGAAGCGCCGCACCATTCACGGCGAATTGCGTCGATCTGTACCGGCGCTTTTGTTCTCGCGGCGGCCGGTTTGCTGGAAGGAAAACGCGCCACGACACACTGGTTCCATGCGCGTGATTTCCAGAAGCAGTATCCAGACGTACAAGTCGAAGAAGACCGCATCTTCGTCGTGGACGGGCAGATCTGGACGTCCGCGGGCATGAGCGCCGGCGTCGATCTTGCGCTTGCGATCGTCGAAAACGACTTTGGGCTGGACACGTCGCGCATGGTGGCGCGCAAGCTCGTGCTGTATCAGCGTCGCGGAGGCGGTCAGTCGCAGTTTTCGGCGCTGCTGGAGATGGGCGCCCGCTCGGACCGCGTTCAGATGGCACTCACCTACGCGAGCGAAAACCTGGCGAGCGATTTGTCGGTCGAGCGGCTGGCGGAAGCGGCTCGGCTCAGTCCGCGTCAGTTCAGCCGCGTATTTCGTGAGGAAACGGGGCAATCGCCCGCGAAGGCGGTCGAGCGGCTTCGCGTTGAAGCCGCGCGTCTGATGATGGAGACGACGCGTCACCCGATCGAGATCGTCGCGCGAGAGACAGGCTTTGGCGACCGCGAGCGGATGCGTCAAGCGTTCCTGCGTGCATTCGGTCAGCCGCCGCAAACCATCCAGCGGGCGTCCGGTATCACGCCCCTTGCGTCGTAAGCGCAGTCCTTACTGCTCGCCCGGCGTCCATTCCGGGCTGTAGCCGCCTAGCGCCGGGTGATACATCTCATCGCCGGAATGCTGGGTAAATTCGACGTTGAGCCGGTCTTCACGCAGCCCAAGAATATCGATGCAGTGCGCGCACAACGCTTTGGCGACGTCCATGCGCAGTTCGGGCGCCCGGCCCTTTCTGATGTCCAGCATCATGACCGCGACCGGGGTGGGCTCCTCACCGGCGTCGGGAATCCGCCAGACCCCGCCTTCCCCCAGTTCCCGAATCGCGACGCTGATACGCCTGATGTCGACCGACATCATCCGCGCGTAGGTTTCGCTCATCTTCAGCGCAAGGCGCCGCTTGTCTTCCACGGAATAGTGGTCGTTTACGTCCAGTTGCAGATAGGGCATGGTCGTCGCACTCCTTGAAAGCCCCATTTTTTCACCGGACGCGGCGCCTCGCCAATGTCGGATGCGCAAGGTTTCCGGACACGCGAGCGTTCGCGTTAGCCCGCTGACGATCGCCTTGTCGAGACGCGGCGGGACCGTTCGGGGCGGCCATCATGCGCTTATTCTGCTATCCACCGACGGACATTGAGTTTGTCTGAACATCGCTTCGAAGTCCTCGATGGAGAGCGGGCGCGAGAAAAAGTAACCTTGATAGGCGTGGCAACCCGCCGCTGCGAGAAAGTCACGCTGCGCCTCCGTCTCGACCCCTTCCGCGATGACCCCCAGACCGAGACTGCGCGCGAGCGCCACGATAGCGCTGGCGATCACCGCGTCGTTGGGATCAACCAGAATATCGCGTACGAACGAGCGGTCGATCTTAAGCTGGTCTAGCGGCAGGCGCTTCAGATACGAAAGCGACGAATATCCGATACCGAAATCGTCCAGCGCGAACACAATGCCCTTCTCTTTCAGAGCCTCCATCTTGCGGATGATGTCCTGCACGTTGTCCACCAACACGCTTTCCGTCAGCTCCAGTTGCAACCTGTCAGGCCTCGCGCCGGTTCGATCGATGATGGTCAACACCTTTTCCACGAAATCGGATTCGCGGAACTGCTGGGCGCTGACGTTGACCGCAATCGTGAGGTGTTCCATGTCAGCGCGCGTTGCCCATTGCGCCAGCTGCGCGCACGCCGTTTCCAGAACCCAGTTTCCCAACGCGAAAATCAGCCCCGTCTCTTCGGCAAGGGGAATGAAGTCACTGGGCGAGATCAGCCCGCGCCGGGGATGCTGCCAGCTGACGAGTGCCTCCACACCGGTTATGTCGTTGTGGTTCACCTGCGCCTGATACTGGAGCAGCAACTGGTTGCCTTCGACCGCATCGCGCAATCCCGCTTCAAGCAAAGCCCGCTCTACCACGATGGTTTGCATCTCCGGGTCGAAGAAGCACATCGCGTTGCGTCCTCGCTCCTTCGATTTGTACATCGCCAGATCGGCCTGTTTCAGGAGTTCATCGATCAAGGTCCGATGTCCGTTGAACACGGTCGCGCCAATACTTGCGCCGCTGCGGTATTGAACGTCGCCAAGCTGGTATGGCGTGCCGAGCGTGGCGAGAAGTTTTTCGCACAGGGCTTCAGTCTGGGCGGCCGCTTCCCGCCGGTTTCGGTGCAAATTCCTCAGCACCACCACGAACTCGTCGCCTCCTACTCTGGCGACGGTGTCGCTATCTCGCACACTTGCGGCCAGACGTTGTGCGACGTGCTTCAGCAGCAGGTCGCCTTTGTCGTGGCCCAGCGTGTCGTTCAACGTCTTGAAGCGATCCAGATCGATGAACAGCAGCGCGCCGCATTCTCCAGTCTGGGCGCTGCCGGCAATCGCCTGCTTCAGGCGGTCCAGCAGGAGTGTCCGGTTAGGCAATCGGGTGAGGGCATCGAAAAACGCTAACTCCCTGATGCGCTCTTCCGCGATCTTGCGTTGAGTAATGTCATGATGTGTGCCGACATAGTGGCTAACGACGCCGTCATCGCTCACCACGGCAGAGATCGTGAGCCACTTCGGGTATTCGTCGCCATTTTTGCGGCGCCCCCAGATCTCCCCTTGCCAGCCGCCGACACGACGAATCGTGTCCCACATCTCCTCGAAGAATGCGGCTGCATGACGGTTGGATCGAAGCGCCCGAGGTGTCTGGCCGACGATCTCCTCGGGTGCGTAGCCCGTGCATTCGGTGAACGCCGAGTTCACGCGAAGAATCGTGGCGCTGGCGTCGGTGATCATCATCGGCTCCATCGAATCGAACGCAACGGCGGCGATTCGAAGTTCGGCCTCCGCCTGCTTGCGTTCGGTAATGTCCCGCCCGCTCGTGCGAAAACCGATGAAACCGCCCGTGGAGTCGCTAATGGGAACCCACGACGCAGACAGCCACATCAGCGAGCCGTCCTTGCGGATGCAGCGAAATTCCAGGTCGTCGCCACGACCGCCTTTCAGCGCCTTTCTGAATTCCGGCGCCACGCGCGGAATATCCTCCGGGTAGATCACGGCTCCGGCGAAATCGCGCATGCTCATGCATTCGTCGACGGTATAGCCGATGTAGTCCTTGACCGCCGGATTGATCCAACGCGGCTTGCCGTCCCGTCCCCACCAGATTTCCCAGTTGACCGTGCAGTCGGCGATCGCGCGGAATTTCTCCTCGTTCTCCCGTAGCTCTTTCGTCATCGCCGACGCAAGCCGTAACGTTCGTCCGCGACTGGTCATCATCAGCCAGGTGAGCAGCGCGAGGAGCAGACTCAAGCCGGTGCCGGTAACGGCGATCGGAAGCATCGCGTTACGGCCGAAGCGGGCGTAAAAGTCATCCTGCGCGCTCATCGAGAGCGTCCAGTTGTGCCCGCCGACGACAAGGTATTCGCTGGCCGATATGTCCGACGGGCGATGAAGGCCAGCGGCATCCGGCGTTCGATGAAACAGTGCGGCGGCCGAAGGCGTGACGCCGTCATAAACAGCGATGCTGAGTCCGGGCGGCTGCTCTCCATACAGACTCGCAATGACGTCGCGCATGCGGAACGACGCATACACCCAGCCGATCAGGTGGGCGCGACGCTGCTCGACGCTATTCTGCGGCTGGCCCGGCGCGTAGAGCGGCAGGTACATGATGAAGCCGGGGTGCGCATTGGTTCCGGCATCGACCGATAGATGAACCTTTCCTGAAACGGTTGCCATCCCGGAGTCGCGTGCCTGCTCCAGCGCACGCCGCCGCACCGGATCGGACCACGCGTCGAACCCCGGCGGAGCGCGATTGATGCCGACAAATGGCTCACGCTGGATGATCGGTGCGTAGTTGTCGTGCGAGCCTTGCGACTGGATCGCGTAGTCGAGCAGTCCCTGACGATGCATCGCGGCGACGTGGGCCGTCTTCTGGGCCGCCGGCACCCACGCGACGATCCCGATCGCCTGGATGCCGGAGAAGTTCGCATCGACATTGAGGGTGTCCACATAGGCTCGAAAGCGCTCGCGGTCTACGTCACCGCCAGCGACGACGAAACTCTGCACGCCACGCAGCAGAAGTTCATACGTGCCCATACGCTGTTCGATCCGGCTGACGGCGTCGCCGAGCGAGAAATTGAACTGGTTCTGGAGTTCGTGGCGGGAGGCTTGCCGTTCATGGTCCCATAGCATCCAGGTCACGCTGAGCGCAGCGGACAGGACCACGAGCGGCAACAGCACCAGGCGCGCCCAGTTCACTGGCGTGCCTGGAAGTTGACCATCGAGGTGGCGAGGTCGGGTTTGAAATACTTCTCGAAAATTCGCAGGACAGTCCCGTCCGCGCGCATTTGATTCACCAGAGCTCGCCATTTCTCGCGCTCGTCCGGCGACAGTGCTTTCTTC
Source organism: Paraburkholderia sp. GAS333 (assembly GCF_050435665.1). Classification (NCBI taxonomy): domain Bacteria; kingdom Pseudomonadati; phylum Pseudomonadota; class Betaproteobacteria; order Burkholderiales; family Burkholderiaceae; genus Paraburkholderia; species Paraburkholderia sp. GAS333. The sequence continues at coordinate 22,211 of NZ_JBNDKS010000006.1, read as the reverse complement.
GACATGATGAGGCCGTGCGGCACGGCGGGGTCGTCGAACTCCACGATGGTGGTCACATCTCGGATCTTTTTGTCGTCGATCGCAGGGTAGTCGAAGGGCTCGATAATCATGCCCTGTATCTGCCGGAGGATCAGTGCCTGATACAACGGATCCAGACCGCCCGCCTGGCTCACCCGGTTTTCATTCGACAGCGAGTCGACGAGGCGGTTTGCCGATTCGCTATAGCGGAAGCTGCGAATTACGCCGAGTCGAAACTGGTCGTTGTGCTCGAAATCGGCAAGGCGCCGGATGCCTGCATCTTTACGGACGAGCAAATAGTATTTGTTGCTGAAATACCAGGCGAAGTCCGCGTACTGGTTGCGCTCGTCATTGGAAATACCCGACAGACTGAAGTCGAGTGCGCCGGACTCAATCAGCTTCCAGATTCTGGCCCGCGACATGAGACTGACTCTGATCTGGCAGCCGCTGCGCCGGCTCAACTCGTCGGCGAAATCCTTGTCGATGCCGGTATCCGTATCAACCGAATACAGCAGCCCGTGATCGTGCAACGCGAGCGTGAACGGGCGTGAGCAAACAGGGCTGGCCGCTACGGCAGTGCCCAGACTGCTCATCACCAGCAACATCCCAGCAAGGACATGTCGAATCACGGTAATTCCATCCTGTGAAACTTACTGAGTAGCGATCCCTCTGATCGGCGGTAACCTGACGCGCGCCGCAGACGTGTTGCCACGCTAACTGCGGGTAGTCAGATACCGTTTTTGGGGAAGCTGGCCGAAATGCATCTGTCTCGCCGGGTCAACATAATAGTTGATCCGAAATCTTCCTGCTCGATCTAACGGCATCCTGCTGTAATTCTTTAGGTATCGGCCAGGACGCAGGAAGTTGTCTCCCAACGGCTGGCGCCATCGGAAGAATTTGACAATTCACGCGACTGTGACGACCGGCTGAGACTGGTCGAACCCGCGAGATCGGGTGGCGGAAAATCTGGCTAGGCAAAAGGCAGCGGCCCTTCGAACTGCCCGATATAACACAGGTGAGAAACCGCTGGACCACGCAGTTCTCCCCAGCGATGCAACATAAAAGCAGGCGGCTCAAGATAAGAAGCCGGCTCGGCATCCGCTTCGACGCGCAACGCGATCTGCGTAGTCGTGCTGGGACAGGTCAATACCGGCACAGGTCCGATGCGCGTTTGCATCGAGCGGTGAACGTGGCCTGCGACGATACGGTCGACGTTGTCGTATCGGGAGACGAGTTCGACGAAAGCGTCAGCGTCTCGCAGGCCGTACACGTCGAGATACGGTATGCCGGTAACGAACGGCGGATGATGCATTGCAACGACGACCGGCCTATGCACGTTTGCAGCAAGCTCCCGCTCAAGCCAGCTTAGCGAAGCGAGGCTAAGTTCACCGTGGTGGAGTCCCGGGACACTCGTGTCGAGCGCGAGAATCCGCACCGCGCCGACATCGATGCCAAAGTTAAGCTCGCCTTCAGCGGGTAGCCACAACTGATCGGCAAAGGCGGCGCGCAAATGGTCCCGGTCATCGTGATTACCGGGCATTACAGCAAACGGATGTATTAACGGCGCGAGCAATTCACGCAGCGCCTCATATTCTGCGGGTGATCCCTCGTCTGTCAGATCACCTGTAATCAGGACGAGATTCGGAACGGGCTTCAACCGGTTGAGCGTTCCGATGGCGCGCGCGAACATCGCGTTGGAGTCGACGAGACCTTGATAGAGCAACCCTCGCGGCCGAACATGAATATCTGAAAGCTGCGCAATCACTGTCATGGGCACCCTGCACGCCGGTCGTGGACTATTCGGGACAATTCTTTGGTGCGAGGAGGCTAAACGACCAAAAAACTTTTGTGGAGGGTGCACGACCGCGCCGAAGTCGGAGCCCTTCCCCGGATGAACCCCGGCATGTCGAACCCGTATCGGCCGCGCAAGTTTGACGCGACTTTACGCACCGCACCGAGCCATATCGTCAATCGTTGCACGCGGTTGCACATCATTCAAAGCGTCGATGTATCTGTCTGCGCACCACTGCTCATCTATGTGACCGACGACAGTAGTCCGTTGATCATCGAATACGAGGATCAAGCACGTCGTGCTGCATCCAGTCGCCCTGATCCGCTTCAAAGGATAGCGATTACTGGCAATAGATTCCCGATCAATCGGCAAACCCGAAAGAAAAGCAATGCGAAGCAAATTCGCGCAACCGATCTACGCCTACTCAAACAAACTTCAATATCGAAAACATCAATAAGCAAAGCGAAATGATCCAACGGATCGCCCTCCACCGCTCACGCGAATACCCCCGATTCTTCGCAATGGGAAGCGAGAAATGGCCACTAGCTTCAAACAATTAGTCATTTAGCTATTAAGCATTCACCGAACATAATCGACTTTTCAATCGCTATTGCGCCACACGGGATAACGCAGAAACATCGTTACCCGCGCAATCGCAGACACCTCCGACAAAGCACTGGAGAAACCGCTGTGCCCACCTCTTTCGTGATCATCATGACGACGGCGCGCAGGCGTTCGCCGATCGACAGGACCTGACATGCAGTCGATTTTCGAATATGCGCTACTCGGCCTGAGCACAGGCGGAGCGTATGCACTGGTCGCGCTGGGACTCGTCGCCGTCTATCGCGGAACGGGCGTCGTCAACTTCGCGCAGGGCGGCATCGGCATGGCCGCCACCTACGTGTTCTGGAAGCTCTATGCGCACGCGGGCGTGCCGCTGTGGATCGCGCTTGCAATCGGGCTGCTGTCCGGCATCGCAATCAGCATCGCGTTCTATGCATTCGTCGGCAGGCGGCTAGTCGGTGCATCGACGACGATGAAGACGCTGGTCACGTTAGGTCTTCTGCTAGCGCTGCAGGCCGCCGTCCGGATCGTCTGGACCAACCAGCAGGAGCGTGTGCCCAGCTTTCTGGTATCCGGCGGCGCGACGCTGTTCGGCGCGCGCATCCAGTACCTGTCGACCGTGCTCGTTGTAGTCGCAATGGCACTGACCATCCTGCTGACGCTGCTGTTCGAGCGCACACGCTTCGGTCACGCGACGACCGCCTTGCAGGACAGCCCGCTCGGTGCGCAAGCGCTGGGATTTTCGCCGCATCCGTGGGGCGCGGCCGCGTGGGGCATCAGCGGACTGCTCGCCGCGCTGGCCGGGATACTGCTGTCGCCCGTCACGGCGCTGAGTCCGAACGCGCTCAGCAGCCTCGTGATTCCGTCGCTCGGCGCCGCGCTGATCGCAGGCTTCCGGCGCTTCTGGGTCGCGCTCGTCGTGGCGCTCGTCGTGGCGCTCGTCGCGGGCATTCTCGAATCGCTGGCGATCGGGCTCTCCATCGAGCCGGGTCTTGGAAAGTCGATCCCCTACATCGTCACGCTAATCGCGCTGATCGTCAGCGGCCGCAATCTGCCTGGCCGTGGCACGATCGACGCGCCGCGCCTGTTCCGGGTCGGCTCCGGCCGGCTCAGCTGGTTTGGTCTCGCAGCGGGCGTCGCCACGGTCGTCGTAGCAACCTTCGCCTTGCCGGATTACTGGTCGGACACGATCGCGCTGACCGGCATCTTTGCACTGGTCGGATTGTCGATGGTGGTCTCGACCGGCTACGCGGGCCAGGTCAGTCTGCTGCCACTGGGCCTGAGCGGCGCGACCATGCTGCTCGCCGGATGGATCAACCAGAACGGTGCGTCGTTGCTCGTCACGCTGTTGGGCTCGGCGCTCGCGGCGGGTGTCGCCGGCGCGATCATCGGTGTGCCCAGTGCGCGGCTGCGCGGGATCGGGCTGACCATTGCGACGCTGGCGGTCGCGGCGATCATCGAAACATGGGGCTTCACTACCGACCGCTTTCTGAACGGCGTGCAAGGCTGGACCACGAGTCACGTCGACCTGTTCGGCGTGTCGTTCGACAACGCGTTGCACCCTCAGCGCTTTGCATTGCTTGCATGGAGCGTGACCCTTCTCTCAGCCCTCGCTGTAGCGAACCTGCGCCGCAGCCGGGCAGGACGCCGCATCCTCGCCATGCGGTCGAACGAGCGCGCCGCCGCGGCATCAGGCGTATCGGTGCCGCAGGCCAAGATTGCTGCGTTCGTGTTCTCGACGATACTCGCGGGCCTGGCAGGTGCACTGCTTGCGCTGCAAAGCGGCACGGTCGGTGGTCAGCGTTTCGGCGATGGCTTTGCATACACGGACAGCCTCGCCGTGCTCAGCATGGCCGTGCTGTCGGGCGCGGGATTCATCATGGGCGGCGTGCTCGCAGCGATCTTCGCGCCTGGCGGCGTGCTGCCGCAGATCCTGTCGTTCAGCGGTCCGGTCAACGACTGGGTTGCCCTCGTGCTGTCGCTGAACCTCGTGTTCGTGCTGATCACCGAGCCCGACGGCGTCGTCGCCCAGATCCAGCGCGGCTGCGCACGGTTGCCTCCCGGCCTGCGACGAATCGGCAACCGCCTGATCCAGTGGCCGCAGCGCGCTGCCGGAACGGTTCGCGAATCCGCACCGGTCGAGCCAGGCCGCGCGCCGTCGCCGTCCACACTGCGCGGCGCAGGTGCAGGCGCGGGCGCGGGCGCCGCGCTGCAGGTCGACGGGTTGCGTGTTGCGTATGGTTCGGCGGTCGTCGTCGACGGCGTGAGTTTCAGCGTAGCGCCGGGCGAAGTGCTCGGCGTGCTGGGGGCGAACGGTGCGGGCAAAAGCAGTCTGATCGACGCGATCACCGGCCTTGTTCCGGCGCGTGCGGGGCGCGTCCTGATCGGCGGAGAGGACGTCAGCACCTTCATGCCGGAGCGCCGCGTCGCACGCGGTTTGACGCGTACCTTCCAGGACCATTTGCTGTTCGACGACCTCTCCGTGCGGGAAAATCTGCAGGCCGCCGCCGAGCGCAAGGATCGGCTCGCGTGGCTTCTCGCTCCGTTCGGTCTCGCGCCGCGCAAGCCGCTGCCTTCAGTAGATATAGCCGCCGCCTCAGCCGGCATCACCCATCACCTCGATGCAACCGTCGACACGCTGTCGCTGGGCTGGCAGGCGCGCGTCACGCTGGCGCGCGCGCTGGCCGCGAGTCCGCGCGTGCTATGTCTCGACGAGCCCGCCGCGGCGCTGAGCCCGGAGGCGCGGCAACACGCGATCGACGTGATCCGCCACGCGGCGCGCGAACTCGGCATCGCCATTCTGCTGATCGAGCACAACATCGACGTGGTCCTTGCAACCTGCGACGCAGCCATCGTCATGGAGGCTGGACGCGTGATCGCTCGCGGCACGCCATCCGAGGTGCTGCGTCTGCCCGCCGTACGACGCGCTTATCTCGGCGAACCACTCGAGGCCGACGACGCATCGTCGAGCCAGCTTCTGGCGAGGGCCGTCGCATGACACAACCCGTACTCGAACTTCGCCGGCTGCGCGCCGGCTACGGCCACCGCCGGATTCTCAACGACATTTCACTCAGCGTCGAAGCCGGCGAGATCGTCGCGCTGCTCGGCCGCAACGGCGCGGGCAAATCGACGACGCTGCTGGCCATTGCCGGATTCATCGCCGATGTCGAAGGCGAGATCCTGCTCGACGGGCGGCCGCTCACGGGCCCCGCGCATCAGCGCGCGCGTGCCGGAACGGGTCTCGTCATCAAGGGGCGCAGTCTGTTCGGCTCGCTGAGCGTCGCCGACAACCTGCGCCTGTGCGATCTGGCGCCTGCCGCTCTGCTCGACATCTTTCCCGAACTGGAGCCGCGTCTTGGCGTTGCCGCCGGTCAGCTGAGCGGCGGCGAACAGCAGATGGTCGCGGTCGCGCGTGCACTGCTGCGCAGGCCGCGCGTCGTGCTGCTCGACGAACTCACGTTCGGCCTGAGCCCGGCGATGGCGCGGCGCGTGGTCGATGCCGTCGTCAGCCAGTCGCGCAACGAAGGGATTGCGGTGCTCGCGGTCGAGCAGCACATCCACATCGCCGAGCGGATCGCGACGCATGCGGCCATCGTCGCCGATGGCGAGGTGAAACTGCATCTGCGCCGCGACGAACTGCTCGCGCGCGCACACGAAGTCGAAGCCATCTATCTCGGTCACGCGCTCGATGTGTGAGCCGTCTTCCATGCCGCGTCGAGTGTCCTGCGCGCATTTTGCGTTGGACGCCGTGCGCTTGTTCATGACTTTTATCGTCCCCATCAGACTTCGCCCATGACTCTACGGTCTCTTTCGCTTGGCGGCGTGCTTGCCGCCACCACCCTCGCCTGCGCACTCAACGCATCGGCCGAAAGCCAGCCGCCGGTGCTGGTCGGCTTCATCATCGCCGCGAGCGGCTCGCCGTTCGCGGTGACCGACCCGGGCCGCGTTGCGCAGATTGCAGCGCGCGCGGTCAACGACCAGGGCGGCATCAACGGCCGCAAGCTGGTCGTTGAAATCTGCGATACCAAGGGGCAACCCGCCGCCAGCATCGCGTGCGCGCGCCGCCTCGCCGACGAAGGCGCGATCACGCTGATCGGCGGCAGCAGCGCGAACGGTGTCGACAAGATCCTGCGCGCGAAGAACATGGCCGCGTGGTTCCCGATGGGCAGCGATCCCTCCGACGTGCGCAACCCGCTGTCGTTCATCACCGCGTTGAATGGCGCGGGCGCGGCGCAAGGCACTTATCTTGGCGCGAAACGTTTTGGCGCGAAGCGTGCCGTCTATGTGTCGATGCTGGGCAACAAGACCTATCAGGAAACCGCGCGCTTCGGCTACGAGCAGGCAGGCGTGACCGACGTTCAGATTGTGGAAGTGCCGCCTTCGACGACCGACTTCGCGCCGTACATCGCGAAGATCAAGGCACTGCACCCGGACGTCTGGGGCGGCATGCTTTATCCGCCTGAACAGCAGACGCTGCTGGTCGAAGCAGCCGCACAGCAGGGCATCAGGATTCCGTTCGTCAGCAGCAACAACGTGATCGAAGATGCGACCATCGCCGCCCTCAGCAAGGCGCCGTTTCCGAACTCGCTCGCGCTGGAAAAAGGCGAGGACGCGAAGCGTTTCCCGACGTGGTCCGAGTACGAGCGCCAACTGGCGAAGTACGACCCGAATCATGAAGTGAAAGGCCCGACCGACGGCACCACCACGACCGACTGGCTCGCCGTGTGGACCTTCGCGCAGATCGCCCGCAAGCTGCCGACAGTGACCGTGGACAGCTTCCGCGAGCACGTCGCGCACGAACGTAATTTCACGACCGACGTTCTCCATCCGATCGACTTCACCGCCGTCGCGCCGGTGCAGGGCATGCCACGCCAGGAGAACATCTGGGCGTTCGCCGGCCATGTCGAGGGCGGCCATGAAGTCGTCGACGATCCGGCGCCGTACAGCGCGTGGCAGAAGACGCCGGTCAAGCCGTGGTCGGCACAACAGATCGCGGAGGCGACCGGAAAATGAGCCAGCCTACTTCCAGCGCGGTACGTCCGCTGATCTACAACGCGTTCGCGCACGTTACGCCGAATCACCATAGTCACGGGCTGTGGCGTCATCCGCTCGGACAGCATCAACTCGACTTCCACAAGCTCGGGCCCTGGATCGAGCTTGCGAAGACCGCCGAGCGCGGTTTCTTCGACGTGGTGTTTCTCGCCGACGTCGCGGGTATTTACGAGACCTCCAGCGGACAGTGGCAACAGGCGGTGCGCACCGGCATGCAGTTTCCGTCGCACGACCCGGCGGCGCTCGTTTCGGCGCTCGCCGCTGCGACGAGCAATATCGGCTTCGCGGTCACCAGTTCGGTAATTCAGGAGCATCCGTTCAGTTTCGCCCGCAAATTCTCGACGCTCGATCATCTGAGCGAAGGACGTGTGGCGTGGAATATCGTCACCTCGTATCTCGACAACACGGCACGCAATTACGGACTCGACAAACTGCCTCCGCACGACGAGCGCTACCTGTGGGGCGAGGAATATGTGCAGGTGGTCTACAAGCTGTGGGAAGCCAGCTGGGAAGACGGCGCACTCGTGGCCGACCGCGAAAGCGGCGTGCTGGTGGACCCGTCGCGCCTGCACGCGATCAACCATCACGGCGAACGTTATCGGGTCGCCGGGCCGCATCTCGTGCAGACTTCGCCGCAGCGCACTCCCGTGCTGTTCCAGGCTGGCGCGTCGGAAGCCGGGCGCAACTTCGCCGCCCGCCATGCAGAGGTCACTTTCCTGCCTTCGCGTACCCCTGAGTCCGCGGCGGCCGACATCGCCGATCTCAGACAGCGTGCGGTAGCCGCCGGTCGCCGTGCCGACGACATTCGCGCGATCGTGATGCTCTCGCCGGTAATCGGCAGCACAGAGGCAGAAGCGAAAGCGCGTCGCGCGGACATCCTCGAATCGTTCAGCCTCGAAGCACTCGCGGCGTTCTGGAGCGGCAGCATCGGCGTGGACCTGACACACATCGACCCGGCCACGCCGCTGAGCGAACTGCGCCAGCAGAACGGCACGCGCGGCACTGTGCGCGCGTTCATCGACGCCGCGCCCGACGGCGTCGTGACCTTCGCGGACGCGCTGCGCAAGACGATCTCCGCGCAGTTCGCAGGCACACCCGAGCAGATCGCCGACGAAGTGGAACGCTGGGCCGCAGCGGGCGTTGCCGGCTTCAACGTGGTGCCGGTCACCACGCTCGGCTGGTGGAGCGAATTCGTCGATCACGTCGTTCCCGTTCTGCAGCGGCGCGGACTGATGCAACGCGAGTACGCCCCCGGCACACTGCGCGAAAAGCTGTTCCGCGGCGCCGCTCACCTGCCCGACTCTCACCCGGCGCGACGCCTGCGCCCATGGGCTCATCCCGCCACACAACAGGACGCCACACTCTCATGACTTTCGATCGATCGGCTCCGCCCGCAGGCTTCGTTATCGGCGACGCGTGGGGCCATGGAACCACTCACGCTTCCCAGGCGGCGTTGCCCGCCCCGGCTCTGGAGATATTGCGGCGGATTCGCAGCGGCAGTGTCGAGCGCGAACTCGAACGGCGGCTGCCCAACGAGGAAATCGGCTGGCTCCGCAACGCCGGACTCACCGCGTTGCGCGTCCCGAAGGAATACGGCGGCCACGGGATCGGCCTCGCGGATTTCTTCGACTTCCTGATCAAGTTGTCGGAAGCGGATTCCAACCTCACTCAGGCATTGCGTGCCCACTTCGGCTACGTCGAGCACATTCTCACCAGCTCGCCCGAACGGCGCGACGTGTGGCTGCCGAGGCTCGCCGGAGGCGCCATCGTCGGCGCGGCGTGGTCCGAGACCGGCGACGCGCGACAGGAACGCTTTTCGACCCGGCTGACTCGCGAAGCCGGCGGCTGGCGCCTGAATGGCGCGAAGTTCTACACCACCGGCTCGCTGTTCGCAGACTGGATTCACGTCGGCGCAAGCGGTGCGCAAGGCGAGCCGGTCGCGGTGACAATCGATCGGCATGCACCCGGCGTCGAGGTCGTCGACGATTGGGACGGGATGGGCCAACGCCTCACCGCGAGCGGCACGAGTCGGTTTACGGATACGCCGGTCGACCCTGCTGAAATCGTCAGCGAAGCCGCGCCGTTCTCTTACTCCGAGGCGTATTACCAGTTAGTGCATCTCGCTACGCTCGCGGGCATCGGCCGCGCAGCGGCAACCGATGCAGCCGCCGCAGTCGCGGCGCGCAAGCGCAGCTATAGCCACGCGCCGGCCGCAAGACCTGCCGACGACCCGCAGGTGCTGCAGGTGATCGGCCGCCTGCGTGCCCACGCGTATTCGGCGGGTGCGATCGTCGCGCAAGCCGCGCGCGCGCTCGAACGGGCGGCCAACGCGGATTCTGGCGCGACCGGCAATGCCGTGGCGCTGACGATCGAAGCGGAACTGGAAATATGGCAGGCACAGACGGTCGTTTCGCAACTGATCCTCGACGCCACTGCCGAAGTTTTCGATGCGCTAGGCGCGTCGGCGACGTTGCGGTCCGCGGGGCTCGACCGCTACTGGCGCAACGCGAGAACGATTACGTCGCACAACCCGCGCGTGTACAAGGACCGGATCGTCGGCAACTTTGCGGTGAACGGTGCGTTGCCGCCGGGGCAATGGCGGATCGGCGAAGCGTGAAGGCGGGGCGTGGATGTATCACACGGTCTGATTGTCGAAGAATCTCGACGCGCCGTTGAACAACCTCTTCTGTCTGGTCGGTGCTCTACCCTGATTGTTGCTATACCAGAACCTGCTGTTAACTCGGTTCGTCGCTGGACCTGATTTGCGCTTGACATGATTCGACACGGCACCGTCGCCGAAGCCCACAACAGATGTGTCGAGCACACTGCATCACGAGAAATCGCGCGGTTTGCGACTTTGTTGCAGCCCGAACGTATTCAGCAAAAAAAGCCCGCACAGCGGCGGGCGTAATCCACGTCGAGGAGACATGGAGGAGACAGCTTGCTCGAAAAACCGTGCGACGGATCACGACAAACCCAGGCGGTGAAACTGCGGAAAACGATCAGTCGCGCTCGTTCGCCATAACGTGTGAAACGGGGTGTGCGCCTCGCGCGTCGCCACGCCGTTTTTTTGCTGATTGACGCACATCCGGGACTCTGCTGCCTATCCGCACGTCCCTCCCTTCAGAACTTCCACGCGAAACGTCCCGAGATAGCATTGTCGTGCGATCCTCCCCCGTACTGGCCGCTATAAGCAATCCCCAACGTGACGTTCTTCGCGATGTTCGCGTCGACGCCCAGTTCCAGCACGGCGGTATCGCGTGCGATCGGTACGCCGCTCACGTTGAACGACGATCCGCCTGTCATGAACGCGAGCGTCGACGATGGTTGCGTACTGCCGAACGCGTGCCGCCAGCCCGCCATCGCGTGGCCGGTGAAAGCGGCAAGCGGCAGTTCGCCGAGACGCGTCGAAACGCGCAGGCCTAAAGTCGAGAAGCCGATGTTGTCGGTCTCGCCGTTGCTGCGCAGCGCGCTGTCACCGCCAGTTTCGCTGAAGCCGCTGGTGTGCAGGTTCACGTACGCGAGGCCGGCAAACGGTTCGAGTGCGAAACGGTTGAACGGCACCGCATAACCGACTTCGCCGAACACCTGTGCGGCTTTCGCCGAGTAGTCGGAGCTATTGTGATCGGCGAAACCCGTGAAGGACGGGTAACGGTTCATGTCCACGTCGTTCCACGTATAGGCTGCGCCGAGTCTCACGCCGATCGGCCCGTACTGTGCACCGCCGTACATCGCAATGTGATAGCTGTCCACATCCGCCGACGAGGCCAGATCATTGTCGAGCGAGCTATGTCCGAAGCCGCCCGCGACGCCGATGCGCCACCTGTCGTTGAGCGCCATGTCTGCGCCCGCAATGAAGCCGGCCATGCTGCGATCGATCCCGGACGTGTTGCTGTCACCTCCGAGCTTGCTGTCGGAGCCGTATGCCTGCGCCCAGACCACCGGCTGATAGCGCCGTGGGTCGACACAGGCATCGCGCGAACCGCTGTGCGCAGTATCGGCCGGCAACGCGCCCTGTCCGATCCGGCCGTCGCACTGCGCGGAACCCGCCGACATCGACGCGAGCGGACCACTCGAAGGCGCTAGCCCTTCCCGCAGACGATCGGTCACGGCGTCCCGGACATAACGGCTGTCGAGCAGCAGCATGCTCTTCGTGCTCGCATGCAGTTCGCCGTCGAGCTGGTTGAACGCGACGCGCGCGGTGCGCACGTCGCTCGAAAACAGGGCCGGCACCAGCGTCGCGCTGCCGCTGCCCGCTGCGGCCGCCGACATTCCGGCGAGCGAGGCGCTCACTGCAGTCTCGTTCGGCGTCGTCGCGACCGACGTTAGCGCTGCGCCGTTCGGCGTCAACTGAAGATACGCGTGGTCCGGGTCGTAGGTGAGCGTGGGGGTCAGGAACGGCAGATTCGACGTGGCGCCCGCGAAGGTGCCGCTGACGCCCTGGCCCGCCGTGACGATCGGATAGACGGTCGATGGTGTGTAAACCCCTTGTCCCGCCGAGACCTGCACCGTTCCGCCCAGCAGCGTCGTGCTGCCGGTCGTGGTCACCGAGCCGCTTTGCTGCGGCGTCACGGAAATGGCCAGCGTCGAGCCCTGATCGAACTGCGCATTGCCGGCGACGTTCAAAGCCTGACCGGGTTGCCCGCCGACTGCCGTCGCGCCGCTCTGCACGATCAGACCGCCCACGGTGCCGGTACCGGACAGCGTCGCCCCGTTTTGCACGGTCACCGTCGAGCTGGCCGTCGAGCCGGTCACCGCGAGCGTGCCGGACGATACGGTCGTCGGTCCGTTGTAGGTGCTGGTGCCGCTCAGGGTCAGCGTGTCGCTGCCACTTTTGGTCACCGAGCCGGTGCCAGTCAATGCGCCTGCGAAGGTGCCGCCACCGTTCACGCTCAGACTGGAGTCGCCCAGATCGATCGACGAACCCGGCGCTCCGTCGAGCGATGGCAGCGTCACTTGCAGCGGCGTGGCGGCTGCGGACGAGCCGAGGGTAAGCTGGCCGCCGTTCATCGTCAGACCGCCGGTGCCGAGCGCGCCGCCCGATGCGAGCGTCAGCGTGCCGCTGTCCACCACGGTGCCACCGGAGAACGTGTTGTTGCCGGCGAGCGTCAGGTTTGCCGCGCCGTCCTTGACGAGGCCGCCCAAGCCGGACACAACGCCGGACAGCGTGGTGTCGGCGCTGCCGCCGATCGTCGCCGTCGCGTCCAGATCGACCGGATTCGCGAGATTGACCGGCGCGCTCGCATCGAGCGTGGCTGGGGCAGCGACGCTCAACGCGCCGCTGCCAAGCGCAGCATCGTTGCCGACAATCAGCGCACCGCCCGCGAGCGTGGTGCCGCCGCTGTAGGTGCTGGCCGACGACAGCGTCTGGGAGCCGGCGCCGGTCTTGATAATTCCACCCGTGCCATTGATCGTGCCGCCGAACGCGCCGTCCGAACCGCCGCCGAATGTCAGCGTGTTCGCGCCGAGCGTCACGCTGGTGCCGCCGACGCCGGACAGCGAACCGACGGTCGGCGTACCGCTTGCGCCGCTCACGTCGAGCGCCGTGCCTGGATTGACGAGATTGACATTGGTTACGGCCGACAGCGTCCCAGCACCCGACAAAGCGAGCGTGCCCGAGTCGACCGTGGTCGCGCCCGTGTACGTGTTCGTGCCGCTGAGCATTTCGGTGCCGGTACCGGCCTTCGTCACGCCACCCGTACCGCCGATCGAACCGGCGAAGGTGCCGTCGTCGGCGTCGCCGAGCGTCAGCGTGTTCGCGCCGAGATTGACGGTGCCGCCGCCGGTCAGCGTGCCGACCGTGGGCGTGCCGCTGCCCGCCGACAGGTCGAGGGTCGCGCCATCGGCGATATTCGCGATGCCAGGCGCAAACAGGCTCGCGCTGGTGCCGAGTGCAAGCACGCCTTCGTTGATCTGCGTGCCGCCGGTGTAGGTGTTTGCGCCGTTCAACGTGAGTGTGGCCGCGCCGTCTTTCGTCAGACTGCCCGTGCCGGACAGCGCGCCGTTCAGTGTCAGGTCGTTGCTGCCCAGCACCGTCAGTCCTGAGTTCAGCAGCACGTTGTTGGCGAGCGTCGTGGCGGTGCTGCTGTCGAGGGTACTCGTACCGCTCACTGTCAGCGTGCCCGTGCCCAGCGCAGCGTTGTTGCCGACGACCAGACCGCCGTCATTCAGCGTCGTGCCGCCGCTGTAGGTGTTCGCGCCGGTGAGCGTTTCAGTGCCGCTGCCCTGTTTGACGAGGCTGCCTGTTCCGTTCACGGTGCTGGCAAGTGTCTGGTCGGTCGAATCGCCGAATGTCAGCGAGTTCACACCCAGCGACACCGTGCTGCCTGCTACGCCGCTCAGTGCGCCGACGCTCTGACTTGCCGTTGCACCACCGATGTCGAACAACGAACCCGCTCCCACGATATTCACTGCGCCCGTCGATGCAAGGCTGCCGCCCGCGCCGAGTGCGAGGGTGCCAGCATCGATTGTCGTGCCGCCGGTGTACGTGTTCGCGCCGGTCAGCGTTTCGGTGCCGCTGCCTGCCTTGACGATGCCGCCCGTGCCCCCAATCGTGCCGCCGAAGGTCTGATCCGACGCGTCGCCGAACGTCAGCGTGTTCGCGCCGAGCGTCACCGCACTGCCGCCGACACCAGACAGTGCGCCGATCGTCTGAGCCGCGCCCGACCCGCTGATGTCGAAGCCCGTACCGGCAGCACCGAGCATCACACTGCCTGTCGGTGCAAGCGTGCCGCCTGCGCCAAGCGCAAGCGTGCCTGCATCGATCGTCGTGCCGCCCGTGAAGGTGTTGGTGCCGGTCAGCGTCTCGGTGCCCGCGCCGACTTTGGTCAAACTGCCGGTGCCACCGATCGATCCACTGTAGGTGCCGTCGTTCGCGTCACCGAGCGTCAGCGCGTTGCTGCCGAGATTGACTGTCCCGCCGCCGGTCAACGTGCCGAAGATCTGCTGGCCGTTGCCCGCCGACAGATCGAAGGTCGCGCCGTCGACGACATCCACGATGCCGCTCGCCGCCAGGCTCGCATTCGCGCCGAGCGAGAGCGTGCCTGCATTGATCGTTGTGCCACCCGTGTACGTATTCGCGCCGTTCAGCGTCAACGTGGCCGCGCCGTCCTTGGTCAGTCCGCCGGTGCCCGACAGCACGCCGTTCAGTGTCAGGTCGTTGGTGCCCAGCACCGTGAGCCCCGAATTGAGCAGCACGTTGTTGGCGAGCGTCGTCGCGGTACTGCTGTCGAGCGTGCCGGTTCCATTCACTGTCAACGTTCCCGTGCCCAGCGCCGAGTTGTTGCCGATCACCAGACCGCCCGCGTCGAGCGTCGTGCCGCCGCTGTAGGTGTTCGCAGCGCTCAACGTTTCTGTGCCGCTGCCTTGCTTGACGAGCCCACCCGTTCCGGTGACGGTGCTGGCGAGCGTCTGAGCGGTCGAATCGCCGAAGCTCAGCGAGTTGGCGCCCAGCGATACCGTGCTACCTGCCGTGCCGCCGAGTGCCCCTACGGTTTGCCCGGACGACGCACCGCTGATGTCCAACGTCGATCCCGCGCCGGTCAGATTCACTGCACTATTCAATGCAAGGCTGCCGCTTCCCGACAACGCCAACGTACCCGCATTGATCGTCGTTCCACCGGAATAGGTGTTCGCACCGCTCAGCGTTTCGGTACCGCTACCCTGCTTGACCAGGCCGCCGGTTCCTCCGATCGTGCCCGCAAACGTGCCGTTGTTTGTATCGCCGAGCGTCAGCGTGTTGGCGCCCAGCGCGACCGTCGTGCCGCTCACGCCGTTCAATGCGCCGATGGTCGGCGCGCCGCTCGAGCCGCTGACATCGAGGCCCGCGCCCGCGCTGGCCAGCGTCACATCGGTCGCCGACGACAGATTCCCCGCACCAGCCAGCGCGAGCGTACCTGCATCGATCGTCGTGCTGCCCGTATAGGTGTTCGCGCCGCCAAGCGTTTCAGTGCCGCTACCCAGCTTGACGATGCCACCCGTGCCGCCGATTGCACCCGCGAACGTCTGATCCGACGCATCGCCGAACGTCAGCGTATTCGCGCCCAACGTGATCGTGCTCCCCCCGACACCCGACAGCGCGCCGATCGTCTGGGCCGCGCCCGCGTTGCCGATGTCGAACACCGAATTCGCGCCGCTCAGCGTCACCGCACCGCTTGACGCGAGACTACCGCTCGCGCCGATCGCGAGCGTTCCGTCGGCGATCGTCGTGCCCCCGCTGTACGTGTTCGCACCGGTGAGCGTTTCAGTGCCGCTGCCTGCCTTAATGATGCCGCCCGTGCCGCCGATCGTGCCGCCGAAGGTCTGATCCGACGCGTCGCCGAACGTCAGCGTGTTCGCGCCGAGCGTCACCGCACTGCCGCCGACACCAGACAATGCGCCGATCGTCTGATCCGCACTGGACGCGCTAATGTCGAAGCCCGAGCCGATCCCGTTGAGCGCCACGCTGCCGGTGGCGGCGAGCGTGCCGCCCGCGCCGAGCGCGAGGGTGCCCGCGTCGATTGCCGTGCCGCCGATGTAGGTGTTGGTGCCAGTCATTGTTTCGGTACCCGAACCGACTTTGACGAGACTGCCGGTGCCGCCGATCGAGCCGCTGTACGTTCCGTCGGCGGCGCTGCCCACGGTCAGCACGTTCGAGCCGAGGTCGACCGTTCCGCCGCCAGTCAGCGTGCCGAAGACCTGCTGGCCGTTACCCGCCGACAGGTCGAAGGTCGCGCCGCTCACCACGTCCACGGCTCCGCCCGCGGCAAGGCTTGCATTCGCGCCGAGCGCAAGCGTGCCCGCGTTGATCTGCGTACCGCCTGTGTAGGTGTTCGCGCCGTTCAGCGTTAGCGTGGCCAAGCCGTCCTTGGTCAGTCCGCCGGTGCCCGACAGCGCGCCGTTGAGCGTCAGGTCGTTGGTGCCCAGCACCGTCAGCCCAGAATTGAGCAGCACGTTGTTGGCGAGCGTCGTCGCGGTACTGCTGTCGAGCGTGCTCGCGCCGTTCACTGTCAGCGTGCCTGCGCCGAGCGCCGAGTCGTTGCCGGTCACGAGACCACCCGCGTTCAGCGTCGTGCCGCCGCTGTAGGTGTTCGCAGCGCTCAACGTTTCTGTGCCGCTGCCTTGCTTGACGAGTCCGCCTGTACCCGTAACCGTGCTGGCGAGCGTCTGGTCGGTCGAATCGCCGAATGTCAACGAATTCGCACCGAGCGACACACTGCCGCCCGCCACGCCAGATAGCGCGCCGACCGTCTGGTTCGCCCCCGCATTGCCGATATCGAAGATCGAGGTTGCGCCGCCTAGCGTTATCGCGCCGCTGGCCGCGAGACTGCCGCCCGCGCCGAGTGCGACGGTGCCGTCGTCGATCGTCGTGCCGCCGCTGAAGGTGTTCGTGCCGCTTAGGGTTTCGACTCCCGAGCCTTGCTTGAGCAGCCCGCCGGTTCCGCCGATCGTGCCCGCAAACGCGCCGTTGCTGGCGTCGCCGAGCGTCAGCGTATTCGCGCCCAGCGCGACGCTGCTGCCGCTCACGCCGTTCAACGCGCCGATGACCGGCGCATTCGTCGCAGCGCTCACGTCGAGACTTGACCCTGCGTTCGCCAGATTCATATCGGACGAGCCCGACAGATTGCCCGCGCCAGCGAGTGCGAGCGTGCCCGCGTTGACCGTCACAGGACCGGTGAACGTATTCACACCGCCTAGCGTCAGTGTCGACGCACCGTTCTTCGTCAACGCTCCGCTGCCTGACAGCACGCCGCCCAGCGTGAGATTGTTCGAGCCGAGTACTGTGAGGCCCGCGTTCAGTCCGACGTTGTTGGCGAGCGTGAGCGCCGCGCTGTTATCGAGCGTCGCCGCGCCGTTCACCGACAACGCGCCCGTCCCCAACGCTGTGTTGTTGCCCAGCGTGAGGCCGCCTGCGTCGAGCGCCGTGCCGCCACCATACGTGTTCGCACCGCTCAGCGTTTCGACGCCGCTACCCTGCTTGACGATACCGCCCGTGCCGCCGATCACGCCGGCCAAGGTCTGGTTGGTCGCATCGCCGAACGTCAGCGTGTTACCGCCGAGCGTCACCGCCGTGCCGCCGACACCGGCCAGCGCGCCGATCGTCTGACTCGCGCCGGACGCGCCGATGTCGAAGCCCGCCCCCGCGCCTGCGAGCGTCACGCCGCCTGTCGCCGCGAGACTGCCGCCCGCGCCCAGCGCGAGCGTACCGGCATTGATCGTGGTGCCACCGGTGTAGGTATTCGCGCCGCTCAGCGTCTCAATGCCGTCGCCCTGCTTGACGATCCCACCCGTGCCGTCGATCGTGCCGCCGAACGCGCCATTCGCCGCGTTGCCGAAGGTCAGCGTATTCACGCCCAGCGACACGTGGCTACCCGCGGCGCCGTTCAACGTACCGATGGCCCCGGCGCCCGTCGCGCCGCTGATATCGAAATCGCTACCGGCGTTGGCCAGTGTCAAATTGCCCCCGGTAGCCAGCGCGCCCGCGCCGGACAGCGCCAGCGTGCCCGCGTTGACGGTCGTGCCGCCGGTGAACGTACTGGCCGCCGTCAGCGTCTCAGTGCCGTTGCCCTGTTTGACGATACCGCCCGTGCCGCCGATCACGCCGCCGAACGTCTGGTTCGTCGCATCGCCGAACGTCAGCGTGTTGCCGCCGAGCGTCACCATCGTGCCGCCGACACCGGCCAGCGCGCCGATCGCCTGACTCGCGCCGGACGCGCCGATATCGAAGCCCGCCCCCGCGCCTGCGAGCGTCACGCCGCCTGTCGCCGCGAGACTGCCGCCCGCGCCGAGTGCGAGTGTGCCCGCGCCGACTGTCGTCCCGCCTGTATAGGTATTGGCAGCCGTGAGCGTCTCCGTGCCACTGCCCTGCTTGACCACACCGCCCGTGCCCGCGATCGCGCTGCCAAGCGTACGACTGGTCATGCCGCCGAAGGTCAGCGTGTTGGCCCCGAGCGAGATCGTACTGCCCGTCACGCCGCTCAGTCCGCCGATCGTTTGCGTCCCTGACGCGCCCGTGATGTCGAAGCCGCTGCCCGTGCCGGCCAGATTGACGAAACCGCCTGCCGCGAGAGAACCGCCTGCGCCGAGCGCAAGCGTGCCCGCATTGATCGTCGTGCCGCCGGTATAGGTGTTGGCGGCAGTGAGCGTTTCGCTGCCGCTGCCCTGTTTGACGACTCCGCCCGTCCCGTTGATCACGCCGCCGAACGCCAGGTTCGTCACGTCGCCGAACGTCAGCGTATTCGCGCCGAGCGTCACGCCTGAGCCCGTCACGCCGGACAGTGCGCCAATGGTCCTGGCGCCGCTCGCCGCGCCGATATCGAACTGCGCGCCCGCACCCGCCAGGTTCACCGCGCCGCTGCCCGCCAACGCACCATTGCCGGACAGCGCGAGCGTACCCGCGTTGATCGTGGTGCCGCCCGAGTAGGTGTTCACGCCGCTCAGCGTTTGGGTGCCGCTGCCCTGCTTGACGATGCGCCCCGTTCCGCCGATGACGCCGCTCAACGCCAGATTGTTCGCATCGCCGAACGTGAGGGTGTTTGCACCTAACGCGACATTGCCGCTGCCGGAGAGTTCGGCAAGCGTCTGGCTGGCCGACGCCGCGCTGATGTCGAGCACCGTTCCCGCTGCATTCAATAGCACCGCGCTGCTGGGCGACAGCGTGCCTGCTCCGCCGAGCGCGAGCGTGCCGGCGTTGATTGTCGCCGGACCGGTGAAGCTGTTCACGCCGGTCAGGGTGACCGTGGCTGCGCCGTTTTTTGTCAGCGCGCCCGCGCCGCTGATCGGACCGCCGAGCGTCAACGCATTGCTGCCGCCCAGCGTCAGCACATTACCAGCGCCGAGCGCGATCTGATTTGCCAGTGTCAGACCTGCAGCGCTCGTATCGAGCGTGCCCGAACCCGTCACGGTGAGCGCGCCCGTGCCGAGAGCGCTGCTGTTGCCGGCGACGAGCCCTCCGCCGTTCAGCGTCGTCCCGCCTGAATAGGTATTGGCACCGCCGAGCGTCAAAGTGCCGGCACCGGATTTCGTCAAGCCGCCCGTTCCGCTTGCCACGCCCGATAGCGTCGTCGCATTGGCGCCCTGCACGGTCAGCCCGCCGGTTCCGAACGCGAGTGTGTTGCCGAGGTTGAGCCCCGCCACCGCCGCCTGCACCGCCCCGCCGTTCGACGTGATCAGACCGGTGCCGAGACCGGCCGCGTTGTCGATGATCGACACCGAGCCGCTGCCGAGTGTCGCATCGCTCGCGGTGGACGCGCCGCTCAATGTCCACGTGCCGCTGTCGACCGCGAGATGCTGGAAGTTGATGTAGTTCGGGTTGCTTAGCGATCCCGTTGCGGGGCCTCCGCTTGCCTGTTGCAGATGCAGCGTATTGTTGCCGCCCGCGCCGCCGTCGACGACGCCGGCCGCTGCGAATCCCACCGACAATCCCACGATGCCGAGCAGATTGCCGCTCGCGCCAACGCCCGCGGATACCGACGAGCCCGTGCGGGCCGTGAACGAGTTGGTGCTCCCCGCGCCCAGCGACACGCTGCCGATAATCGTGCCTGCATTGACGAATGAATTGCCCGCCCCCGGAGTGCCGGACGCCTGGAACGCAACTCGCCCGTTGATCACACCCGTGCTGCTGTTGGTGAAGGCAATCTGGCCGCCGCCATACGCGACGATCGCCGCCATATCGCCCGGTGCGACCGTCAGGCCAAGCAGCGTCGCCACCCCCATCGTGCCGCTGTTCGTGATCGTAGTGACGCCGCCCGTGCCGTTCTGCACCGCGAGTGCGAGGCCGGTCAGATTGGCGAGATTGACTCCCAGCAAGCCGGTCGTCCCTTTCATCGTGCCGCTGTTGGTCACGTTGATCGTGTTCGCAGACGAATTGCCAATCGACGCGCCGCTCGACAGCAGGCTCGCCACGCCCAGCAACGATGGATCGATGACGCCCGCATTATTCAGCGTCACGTTGCTGCCGGTGAGCGTCAGCGCAGTTCCGCCGACTCCAAGCAGAACGCCGAGAGTCCCGGTCGAGCCGATGTTGACCGTCTGATTGCTGATCGAACTCGATAAGCTCGGTGCGAGCGGATTGGCCGCGCCAGTGCAGGTGACGATCGCGCCGGCCGTAGTACAGGTTGCGTCCGCTTCGCCTATGCCAACTATGCTGAATACCAGAAACGCGCTGGCAGCAAACGCGGTTTTTTGCAGACTGAATCTATTAAAATCAACGACGCCTTTCACGATCACCCCCAACGCCAATTCGCACATTAATAGGGTTAGTCACCGCCCATTTCAGAATGGCGAGCAATATCCGCCGAATCGAAAATCGACAGGCAAAAAATTGCATGAACCTGAATGTTTGGTTGCGTGCGCTACCTACGCGCAATGCCCTCAGGGCTGACGCCTGATCATGTGACGCACATATCAGAACCCTCGATTGATCGTCTCTCGTTAATGCATTATTAGATTCGGAATGTCTTTCATCAGCTTATACAAAACGCCCCCGTTCGCAAGTGCCGTTAATTAATATCTCGAAAGAAAATTGTATTGCATAAGATAGTCGGAAAATATGTCCGCGACTCAGTTAATCAGTATTATTGACGCAATTCCAGTGCAATTGAATTACGCTTGACGGCCCCAGACAAGTGGAAACGGATAGAAGACTAACTACACAGTGACTCACTTCAGCGTTTCATATGGGAATGCACTCCGCTTCCAAACGTTCTTGAGCGATCTGCCGTGCATCGGCGGTTTCGGGGTAGAGAGCGTACGTTCCGAAGAGGGCTCCGCCTGTCTCGGGTGCAGTGCGATATCTGCCCGGATTCTCCGTGGACCGCGAACGACGCTTAAACGGTCAGGGCGCAGGACGGAAGCCGAAACACTGCAGTCACCCGTCCCTTCTTTTCTGTGTATTTTGTCTATGCAATAATCTTCGCACTCATGTGACTGGCGCATACAGATAGAGTCCTATCGGGGAGCGTGAGGTTATTCGCCGCCGCGCGCCTGGGCATTACCTACTATCTCTGGAGAAGGGGTTATGCCTGATTTCGCAAATCTGCTCATGTTCGGCCTCGTAGCGTTGGGAATGGTTTTAACGCCGGGACCAAACATGATCTATCTGATTTCCCGCTCAATTTGCCAAGGTAGACGCGCAGGCCTTATTTCGTTAAGCGGCGTTGCTCTGGGCTTTGTGTTTTACATGCTCTGCGCAGCATTCGGGATTACGGCTTTCGTATTTGCGATACCTTACGCTTATGACACGCTTCGTTTCGGCGGGGCTTTGTACCTTCTATTTCTTGCGTGGCAAGCGGTTAAGCCCGGTGGGCGGTCCGCGTTCACAGTGCGCAATCTGCCGGTAGATACCCCGAGCAAGCTGTTCAGTATGGGATTCATCACTAACCTGGCGAATCCGAAAATAGCCGTTATGTATCTATCCCTGCTTCCTCAGTTCATTACGCCGGGGCATGGCAGTGTGCTCACCCAATCACTGGCGCTCGGCACCGTTCAGATTTCAATCAGCCTTGCCGTGAACGCTCTTATCGCCGTGACGGCCGGATCGATATCTACCTTCCTGTCCGGACGCCCGGTGTGGCTATTGGTACAGCGTTGGCTGATGGGAACCGTTCTGACAGGTCTGGCCGTACGCATGGCATATGAATCCAGAAAATAGCCGTGCTTTATCCGTCCGGTGATTGTTGGCGATCTATGAGGTGATGCTGAACGGCTGCTACCGGCCGAGGCTGTGTAAAAACGTGCAGAACAGCCGGTTAGTGAAGGCCTGTGGGAAGCACGATTGCGTTAGACCGATACGCAAGCGGACGAAGCC
>NZ_JBNDKS010000005.1:0-576794 GCF_050435665.1 Paraburkholderia sp. GAS333 | reverse complement strand
GTGCTGGGTGACTCGGCGACGGCGACGGCGGGTAAGTCCGTTGCGCTCGGCCGCGCCGCCCAGGCGAGCGCGCTCAACGCCAGCGCGATCGGTGCGGGTGCGAGCGCGACGGCGGCCAACTCGGTCGCGCTGGGCGCAGGCTCTGTCACGACCGCCAACCTTGGCGCCAGTGCATACAACCCGGGTTCGATGACGCTCGGCGGTACCACGGCGGCTGGCGAAGTGTCGGTAGGATCGTCGAGCCAGCAGCGTCGTCTGACGAACGTGGCGGCGGGGTCGGCCGCGACCGACGCGGTGAACGTGAGCCAGCTGCAGTCGCTGGATAATGCTGGAACACGTTACTTCCAGGCAGGTGGTCTGAACGATGGCACCGACGACGCAAAGGCGGTCGGCCAGTCGATCGCGATCGGCGCGGGCGCGTCTGCATTAAACAACGCGGGGGTGACGAGCGTTGCCATCGGCAAGAACGCAACGGCGACCTATGCTGGCGATCTTGCGTTGGGCGAAAGCGCATTCGCGGGCGGTGGTGACAGTGTTGCCATTGGCCGGAACGCTTCGACGGCGAACATCAACGGCGCAAATGGCCAGATCGCGTTCGGTAACTCCGCTTCGACAGGCGCATTGGGTGCAATCGCGCTTGGCGCGAGCGCCAATGCAAGTGCGGTGAACTCGGTCGCGCTGGGCGCTGGTTCGACGACGACGGCCAGCCTGGCAGCAGCGGGTTACAACCCGGGTTCGACGACGCTTTCGGGTACTGCGTCGGCGGCCAATGGTGAAGTGTCGGTGGGTTCGACCAATGCGGAGCGCCGTGTGACGAATGTGGCGGCGGGTGCGGCACCGACGGATGCGGTGAACGTGAGCCAGTTGCAGTCGGAAGCGGCTTCACGGGTAGCGGGAGTCAGCTCCCTTTCGACGGGGTTGAGCACGGCCAACAGCAATGTAGCTTCGCTGTCGACGTCGGCATCGACGGGCGTCAGTTCGCTGTCCACGGGAGTGGGTTCACTGTCGACGGGTCTGAGCACGGCCAACAGCAAGGTGACCAGCTTGTCGACGTCGACGTCGACCGGCCTGAGTTCCCTGTCCACGGGAGTCAGTTCCCTCTCGACGGGGCTGAGCACGACCAACAGTAGCGTGACTAGCCTGTCGACTTCGGCGTCGACGGGCGTCAGCTCGCTGTCGACGGGTCTCAACACGACCAACAGCAGTATTGCGTTGCTGTCGACCACGACCTCGACGGGTCTCGCTTCGCTGTCGACGGGCGTCGACACGACCAATAGCAATGTTGCTTCGCTGTCGACCACTCTCAACACGACGAGCAGCGCTTTAGCGTCACTGTCGACAGGGGTTGGCAACGGCGTGATGTACGACAATGCAGGCCGCACGAGCATAACGCTTGGAGGTGCTACGTCACAGCCCGTTACACTGACCAACGTCGCCAACGGCGTAAGCCAATACGATGCGGTGAACTTCGGTCAGTTAAGCTCGCTGTCGACGGGCGTCGACACGATCAATAGCAATGTTGCTTCGCTGTCGACCACTCTCAGCACGACGAGCAGCGCATTAGCGTCACTGTCGCCAGGGGCTGGCAACGGCGTGATGTACGACAATGCAGACCGCACGAGCATAACGCTTGGAGGTACCGAGTCACAGCCAGTTACGCTGACCAATGTCGCCAACGGCGTAAGCCAATATGATGCGGTGAACTTCGGTCAGTTAAGCTCGCTGTCGACCACAACCTCGACGGGGCTGGGCTCGCTGTCGACGGGTCTTGACACGACCAACAGCAACGTTGCATCGCTGTCGACCGGTCTGGACGACACCAACAACAATGTCACGTCGCTGTCGACTTCGACCGCAACGGGTCTGAGTTCGCTGTCCACAGGAGTGGATTCGCTGTCGACCGGTCTGAGCACGGCTAACAGCAATGTGGCATCGCTGTCGACGGGTCTGGACGACACGAACAACAATGTCACGTCGCTGTCGACCTCGACCGAAACGGGTCTGAGCTCGCTGTCCACAGGAGTGGGTTCACTGTCGACGGGCCTGAGCACGGCTAACAGCAATGTGGCGTCGCTGTCGACGGGGCTGGATGACACGAACAACAATGTCGCGTCGCTGTCGACTTCGACCGCCACGGGCCTGAGCTCGCTGTCAACGGGAGTGGGTTCACTGTCGACGGGTCTGAGCACGACCAGCAGCAATGTGGCGTCGCTGTCCACGGGTCTGGACGACACGAACAACAATGTCACGTCGCTGTCGACTGCGACCGCCACGGGCCTGAGTTCGCTGTCTACGGGAGTGGGTTCGCTGTCCACAGGAGTGGGTTCACTGTCGACGGGCCTGAGCACGACCAGCAGCAATGTGGCATCCCTGTCGACGGGTCTGGACGACACCAACAACAATGTCACGTCGCTGTCGACCTCGACCGCAACGGGCCTGAGTTCGCTGTCCACAGGAGTGGGTTCGCTGTCGACCGGTCTGAGCACGGCTAACAGCAATGTGGCGTCGCTGTCCACGGGAGTGGGTTCGCTGTCAACCGGTCTGAGCATGGCCAGCAGCAATGTGGCGTCGCTGTCCACGGGTCTTGATGACACGAACAACAACGTCACGTCGCTGTCGACCTCGACCGCCACGAGCCTGAGCTCGCTGTCCACGGGAGTGGGTTCGCTGTCAACCGGTCTGAGCATGGCCAGCAGCAATGTGGCATCGCTGTCCACGGGTCTGGACGACACAAACAACAATGTCACGTCGCTGTCGACTTCGACCGCCACGGGCCTGAGCTCGCTGTCCACAGGAGTGGGTTCGCTGTCGACGGGCCTGAGCACGGCCAGCAGCAATGTGGCGTCGCTGTCAACGGGTCTCGATGACACGAACAACAACGTCAAGTCGCTGTCGACCTCGACCGCCACGGGCCTAAGCTCGCTGTCCACGGGAGTGGGTTCCCTGTCGACGGGTCTGAGCACGACCAGCAGCAATGTGGCGTCGCTGTCCACGGGTCTGGACGACACGAACAACAATGTCACGTCGCTGTCGACCTCGACCGAAACGGGCCTGAGTTCGCTGTCCACAGGAGTGGGCTCACTGTCGACGGGCCTGAGTACGGCCAGCAGCAGTGTGGTATCGCTGTCGACGGGTCTGGATGACACCAACAACAATGTCACGTCGCTGTCGACCTCGACCGCAACGGGTCTGAGCTCGCTGTCTACAGGAGTGGGTTCACTGTCGACCGGCCTGAGCACGACCAGCAGCAATGTGGCGTCGCTGTCGACGGGTCTGGATGACACGAACAACAATGTCACGTCGCTGTCGACTTCAACCGCGACGGGCCTGAGTTCGCTGTCTACGGGAGTGGGTTCGCTGTCCACAGGAGTAGGTTCCCTGTCGACGGGCCTGAGCACGGCTAACAGCAATGTGGAGTCGCTGTCCACGGGTCTCGATGACACGAACAACAATGTCACGTCGCTGTCGACCTCGACCGCGACGGGCCTGAGCTCGCTGTCCACAGGAGTGGGTTCGCTGTCGACCGGTCTGAGCACGGCTAACAGCAATGTGGAGTCGCTGTCCACGGGTCTGGACGACACGAACAACAATGTCACGTCGCTGTCGACCTCGACCGCAACAGGCCTGAGCTCGCTGTCCACAGGAGTGGGTTCCCTGTCGACCGGTCTGAGCACGACCAGCAGCAATGTGGCATCGCTGTCGACCTCGACCGCAACGGGCCTGGTCTCGCTGTCAACAGGTCTCAACACGACCGCCAGCAACATCGCATCGCTGTCCACCATAACGTCAACGAGCCTGAACTCGCTGTCGACCACGCTCAGCACAACCAGTAGCACTATGGCGTCGCTATCGACAGGCGCGAGCAACGGCTTGATGTACGACGATGCAGACCGCACCAGCATTACGCTTGGAGGTACCGGGTCGAACCCAGTCACGCTGACCAACGTCGCGAATGGCGTAAACCAGTACGACGCGGTGAACTTTGGTCAGTTGAGCTCGTTGTCGACCACGACCATGGCGGGCATCTCGTCGCTGCAGTCGGGTCTGAGCACGACCAACAACAATGTCGCGTCGCTGTCGACTGGCCTGAACACGACGGATAGCAACGTCGCCTCGTTGTCGACTAGCCTGACCAACGCCAGCGGCAACGTGACGGCACTGGCGAGCGGAATCGCCAACGGCTCGATCGGCCTTGTGCAACAAGTCGGCGGAGTACCGGGCAACGGCACGATCACGGTCGGTGCCAATACCGGCGGCAACACGGTCGACTTCACGGGCACGTCGGGCGCACGCCTGCTCACCGGCATCGCCGCAGGCGTCGCGGCGACTGATGCGGTGAACGTCAGCCAGTTGCAGTCGGTCGCTTCGCTGGCGAGCAACGCCGTGCAGTACGACAACGCCGCGCGTACGAGCGTCACGTTCGGAGGCACGGGCGCTGCCGCGGTGACGCTCACCAACGTCGCCGCAGGGGCGGTGACGGCAAGCAGTACCGATGCGGTCAACGGCAGCCAACTGTTCGCGATCGAGTCCAGGGTGGGTTCGATCGACCAGCAGTTCCAGCAATTCTTGCAGACACCCGTGAACAACGTGATGTCGCCGTCGTTCGATTCGACAAATTCGACCGGCAGCGGAGCTAAAGCGTCCGGCAGCGAATCGGTTGCGATGGGCGGCAATTCGCAGGCAAGCGGCGCCAATACAATCGCGATCGGCTCTGCCGCGCAGGCATCGGGGACGAACTCGACGGCGATCGGCGTCAACGCAGTCGTGTCCGCCGCGGACTCAACGGCGTTGGGCGCTAATACGGTGGTGTCGGGCGCGAACTCGGTGGCGCTGGGAGCGGGTTCTGTTGCAAGCGATCCGAACACGGTTTCGGTCGGCTCGCCAGGCAACGAGAGAACTATCTCCAACGTTGCGCCGGGCGTGAATCCGACCGATGCGGTGAACGTTTCACAATTGCAGGGTCTGCAGCAAAACGTGAACAACGTTGCACGCTACGCCTACTCGGGTGTCGCGATGGCCGGTGCACTGGCCGCGCTGCCGCAGGTCGAGCCGGGCAAGACGGTCCAGCTCAGCGCCGGCGTCGGTAACTACGCAGGGTATTCCGCACTTGCGATTGGCGGCAGTGCCAGAATCGCCCAGAACACGATCGTCAAGTTGGGCGTCAGCGCCACAAGCGGTGCCAATCGTGTGCTGGTCAACGCTGGTGTGGGCTATTCTTGGTGATACGCCGTCACGCGTCATAGCAGGGGTGTGCTAGGGCCGCCCGTCAGGGGCGGCTCACAAACGAACCCTCGTGATAAGCGAGGGTTCGTTTGCTTATCTGGTGAACAAACATGCGTATCGGAATTTCCGTTGTGACCCACGAGGGCCAGAATATCTGGCAGAACGGCCTGGGACAGAACGTCATTTTTCTTGCCGAGCTATTTCAGCGGTTGCCGTTCGTGCAGTCTGTCTCGTTGATTGACGTCGGCGACCAGCTTGCCATGCCGTCACAGGTCGACATGAGCTCGCGGAATCTGCGCATCATGAGGATTCCCGACGCAACCGACGAAGTCGACGTGATCGTCGAAATGGGCGGTGCGCTCGACATCCAGTGGCTCGACCTGATGCGTGCGCGCGGCAGGAAGGTGGTGTACTACTGCTGCGGCCAGCCGTTCGCCGGGCTTGCCGAGCCGGCCCTGTTCAACAGGTCCAACGTTTGCGCTCGTCCTGACAGTTTCGATGAAATCTGGTTGCTGCCGGAGTATCAGGACTTCGTTAGTTTTCAGCGAGTGATGTATCGCTGTCCGGTGCATGTGATTCCGTATTTATGGCATCCGCAATTTATCGAGCAGCGTGTGCAGGAAGTAGCCGGCGTGCTGGGGGTTCGATACGGTTACATACCCCGCGTCGCAGGTGATGCCGGCGAGCGGGCCGGCCTGCGTATTGCGATTTTCGAGCCGAACATTTCCGTTGCAAAGACCTCGATCATCCCGATGCTGGTCTGCGATGAGGCTTACCGGGCTGATCCCGCCACGGTAGCGGCCATCCACGTGCTCAACACGTTACACGTGAAAGATCATCCAACCATGCTCCATTTCGCCAACTCGCTCGATCTGGTGCGTGAGCACAAGGCGACCTTTCATGGACGGCACGATATTGTCGGCTTCATGACACAGTATGCGGACGCAGTGGTGTCGCATCAGTGGCAGAACAATCAGAACTACAGTTATATGGACGCGCTTTATGGCGACTACCCGTTGATCCACAATTCTCCGTGGCTTGGGGAGGCGGGCTACTACTATCCCGAGTTCGACGCGCAGCAGGGTGCGGCGCAACTACGCCGCGCGGCGGCCGAACACGACAGCAATCTCGACGATTACCGCGCCCGCGCGCGCCGCGTGTTCGATGCCGTCAATCCATTCGGCCAGCACAATCTCGACTCGTACGCCGCCAGGTTGTTGCACTTGTGCCGCGACGCGAATTTTACCGATCATGCTATGAGTCGCCCATGAACATCGAAAAAAACGTGGCGTCCCGCCCCCGCAAATTGCGCGTCGGCGTGTCGATTTATGTTCGCAAGGGCGAGCAGTCGGTGTGGGAAAACGGCATCTACCAGAACTGTATTTTTCTCGTGATGCTGCTTATGCGCTCGCCGCTTGTCGAGGCGACTTTCCTGGTGGCAGGCGGTGGTGACGGCGAACCCGCGGATGCGAAGAATTTTCTCGCCGACTCCCCCGTGCCGCTCATCGACATGAACGAAGCCGCCGCGACGCTCGACGTGATGATCGAGATGAGCGCGCAACTCGGACGCGAGTGGGTGGTGGCGTTTCGCGAACGTGGCGGCAAGATCGTGTCGATGCGGGTCGGCAATGACTATGTGATCGATATTGAGCGCAT
The DNA here is from genome assembly GCF_050435665.1 of Paraburkholderia sp. GAS333. Classification (NCBI taxonomy): domain Bacteria; kingdom Pseudomonadati; phylum Pseudomonadota; class Betaproteobacteria; order Burkholderiales; family Burkholderiaceae; genus Paraburkholderia; species Paraburkholderia sp. GAS333. The sequence continues at coordinate 569,915 of NZ_JBNDKS010000005.1, read as the reverse complement.
GGTGTTCGACAAGTCGCACGGACTGCTGATTACGAGTGCGCCCTATCACGAGGTATGGACGCTGGCGGAGTATGAAAACACCTGCGTGCCCTATTTCCGGAGCACATTCCGCTGTCCGGTACGGACGATGCCTCATTTGTGGAGTCCGCTCGTGTTGTTGCGCGAAGCGGCGCGTCTGCCGGATGGCGTCAGCTTCGGCTATCGCCCCGGACGCAGGCGCTGGCGCGCGGGCATCTTCGAGCCGAACATCTGTATGGTGAAGACGAGTTTCATCCCGCTGCTTGCCTGCGAGGCCGCACATCGCGCCAATCCCGACATGCTCGAACATGTATGGGCTTACAACACGTTCCATATGAAGGAGCACGTGGGCTTCAACGACTTCGCCCGCAAGCTGGATATCGTGAAGCATGGCCTGGCTTCGTTCGAGGGGCGCTTTCCGTTCTGCCGGGTCGTGGCCGCCGACGTCGACGTGGTGGTCAGCCATCATTGGGAAAACGCGCAGAACTATGTCTACTATGAAGCGCTGTACGGCGGCTATCCGCTTGTCCACAACTCGCACCTGATCGATAACTGCGGATATCGTTACCACGGATTCGATTGCGAGGAAGGGGGGCGCGCGTTGCAACAGGCGTATGCTGCGCACGACGCAAACTTCGACGCTTACAGGCAGAACGCGCAGACGTTCCTCGCGAAACTTGATCCCGAGAGCGACGCCAATGTGCGGATTTACACCGATGCGATTGCAGCGCTGTATGAAAACGCCTGAACGCATGCGGGTTTTACTGGCCGACTTCGAAGCTGCCGGTAGCGCGCACCTTATCGATGGCGTATCACCATTGGGCGCGAGTGCCGTGGTGAACCCCTTTCGTACATCAATACGCATGGCGTGCCAACTGGTTATAGCGGGCCTGGCTTTGCTGACGTCCAGCACTTATGCGCAAGGCGTGCTGGCTCCGCAGGCGCAGACTGGTTCAAGCAATTCGCTGGCGCTCGCTGCGACGGCGGCCGGGGTCAGGCAGTGTCTGCCGGCGCTGACCGCGCTCTCCGCGCTCGGCGTGCAGGGGGCGAGCCAAAACGATGTCCTGTTCGACTGGGACCGCACTCGAACGGGTAACAGCGTGGTTTTCTCGTTGATCGGTCTGGGGTTGCCGACCGGTAATGCCGCGCTGTCGATAACCGGCGTGCCGGAGGCGGACGGTTCCTGTTCGGTATCGGCGGAACGTATTTCGGTTGCGCCGATGGGCTGTCCGGCGGTCGCGAAAAAGGAACTGGCCGGCTATCAGTCGACCCGACTGCTGCCCCATATGACGGTCTACACCGACGCGAAACAGCCGGGCTCGTCGGTATCGCTTATCGATTCGCCGGCAAGCTGCCTGGTGATTCGCCGCTACGTGAAGTTTTCGGCGGGCAGTTCGGCGCCGGTGAGATAACTGGCTAGCCATGCCTGCCTGCGCAGGCTCCTCCGGTCCCGATGGACCTGACGGAATTCTCTGGAGACGATCACCCAAATGCCCCAAATGATTCCCCAACTGGCGACGCACTGCCCGCTTGCGGCCACCTCCATGATCCAGATCGGCTAACCATGAACGGACTACGCATCGGCATCACAATAGGGCTCCATCAGGAGGCCGAAACGTTGTGGAACAATGGGATAAAACAGAATGCCGCATTTCTCGCCGAAGCCTTGCGGCATTGTCCGCAAGTGGCTGGAGTCGTGCTGGTCAACACGACGCAGGTGCCGATTACGGCGGCGTTGCCGTGGGATCAGGCGCGCTTTCCGACGTTGTCCTTCGATGCAGCCAAAGACGCCATCGACGTACTGATCGAACTCGGCGGCCAGATTGACCCGATGCAGACTGCGTACCTCAAACTGCGTGGCGTGCGGCTCGTGTCGTATTGCTGTGGCGTCGAGTATGTTAATGCGATGGAGTCGGTGCTGTTCCGCAAGCCGATGTGGGGCGAGCATCTGTTCGTCAACCAGCGCTATGACGATATCTGGATCATTCCGCAGGTCGCGAATATCAGCCGCTCGTACTTCGAGGTCTTGCGCCGGATAACGGGGCGGGTTGTGCCATTTGTCTGGAGTCCGATGTTTCTCGATGAGCGCGTCAAGGACATGCCGGATGAAGGCGAGTACCGGCCGCGAGAAGGCGCAAAGCGCCTGAGCGTGATGGAGCCGAACATCAACGTCGTGAAGTTTTGCCTGTACCCGGCGCTCATCGCGGAGCTGGCATATCGTCAGCGGCCGGACAGCATCGCCATTCTGCAGGTGACCAACGCCGATCAGATCGCGCGTGACAGCCTCGACTTCGTCGCGCTGATGAACCAGCTCGATATCGTGCGCGCGCATAAAGCGGTTTTTTTGGGCCGTCATGAAACACCGCTTTTTTTGGCGCAAAACACGGATATTGTTATCTCGCATCAACTGGAAAACCCGCTCAACTATTTCTATCTCGAGGTGTGCTGGCAGGGTTACGCTCTCGTGCACAACGCGCATCTTTGCGCGGATCTCGGCTACTACTACGCGGACAACGACGCGCAAGATGGCGCGCGCCGCGTGATTGAAGTGATCGACACGCACGACGCGCAGGCGTCGTGGTATCGCGAGCGGCAACGCATGGAGATTGCGCGGTATCTTCCGGACAACCGGCAACTGGTGGCCGCTTATGTCGCGCTGCTCGACGATTTGATGGCGAGGTCTGTTCGCTAGAAGAGGCGCGCTGGTGCAATGCCTCCGTTCTGGCCGTCAACCCGTTGCGCGCCTTTCGGGCGACCGGGCTTTTTTCGAACAATATCCGTGTTCGAGGGGCGGGCTTCGATTATTTGCGGCGCCGGCTTTTGGCCATTTTCATGACCTTCCTGACTGTGACAAGCGGCTTGCGTTACCACTGGAACTGAACGCGAAGCATTTTCATTCGACGGTACTACCAGGTGTACCCGCTCGTCCCTGATGCTGGGCAAGCTGGCTGCGCATGCGGGAAAACTCCATGACGACCTGCCCGGTTCGGAAAGCTTCGTCGCGCGGCATCGAGATCCGGATGCGAATCAAATTGCCACGCGAGCGCGACCGAGCCGCGCAGGCACAAACGTGACGACTAGTCCAATCAGCCTTCCGGCTGCGACCCATCGGTTGTTACCCCGAGTCCCACTTCGAATGCAAAACGAAATAGATCGGCGTCCCGATCGATGCCGAGTTTTCGCATGGCGCGAGTCTTTTGGGCACTGATTGTCTGTTTGGTGCGATGCAGTCGCTCGGCTATTTCATTTATTGACAGCCCTGACACAAAAAGTCGAATGACTTCTGTCTCACGTGTGCTAAGGGTTTGTACGCGAACGTTTCTTGAAAGCGGGGCTGCGGGAACAGCGTCTTCGGCTCCGCGCGATGCCGCACGAAAGTACGTGGCGCCCGCGTAGACCGCATGAATCGCGGAGATCAAGTGGCTTGTGTCATGCGCTTTGCTCAACACCGAATGCACCCCAAGTTTCGACATTTCGCGGGCGATAGCGGGGTTCTCGATGGTCGTGAAGACCACGATTTTGAGTGCCGGATAGGTTCGCCTGAGATAGGAAAGAAGCGTCAAGCCATCTCCAAACTCGCCACCGGGCATCGCGTAATCGGTAATGAGGACATCACAAGGAACGCTCCTGAGCAGCTTGACAAGTTCACCGGAGTCCCCTGCTGTGCCCATGACTTCCAGCGTAGGCACTATGGAAAGATCATGCTTGATGCCTGAAATCAATGCGGGGTGGTCGTCGGCGAGCACGAGGCGAATTTTCAATTTGCTCATGCAAACCTCCGCGAAAATTAGATGACTCGGGGCGCGACGGCGAGCTGGATGTGTCCTGAATTTACCTGAAACTGGCTCAACTGAAAATACGGTCGCCAACCAGGACACAACTTCGAAGAAATGGTTGAATTTTTGACTGGTCCGATAGCCGCTGAATTTTTGTCGTATGCGTCCGATTCGTAGCGCTTATTTGCGTGAGGCCGCGTTCTCGCCGTGATAATGAGCTTTATCCAGTGCGCCGTGCCCGCGGCATATCTAGCGCGCTGCCAATTCACGGAAATGAACCTGGTGTCTCCATGTTGTCCAGCTCGCAACAAGATGTCTTGAGTCAGTTGCACCGCTACAAGAGACTCCTTGTGTTCGGCGGCGGAGTGGCCTCCACGCTCATGATGCTTTTGGCGTTTGCACTTGCATCGTTGTCGACGGTGCGCGAGTACCTTGCTCTGGAGCGGCAGACTTTCATCGTCGGCCGAACCCAGGTCATGGACGAAATCAACGCTAGCGAAGAATTGTTCCGCTCCGCGCTGGTCGGCGCGGAACAGACGTGGCTAGAGGGAGAGCGGGCTGCACCCGGACTCGTAGAACGCTATCGCAAGCAGGGATATGAACTGACGTATCCGCTGACACTTTCCCATACGCCACAGCATCGCTTGCTGTTCGGCATGCCTAACAATTCACCGTCGAACGACGAGTTGCGTCAATATTTCGGGCTTGCCGCACAACTCGGGCGTGTCAGCGCAGTAAATTCGCTGGTGCGCGGACGGCAGGCCACCCGCTATTTCTATGGCGCGCAGCGCAATATCGCCGGAATTCTGACTTTGCCTTCGTCTCAACAGGCGTTGACTCCTGGGACGCCCGCCGAGCGTGAGCTTCTGCTCGCGGCCTTGGGCGACGGGCTCGATATTTTGAGTGCGATTCATGCGGGCAGGCAACTCGATCAACCGCGATTGGTGTCCTGGATGCCGCCTGCCGTCAGTCCGCTGACAGGGGCGATGGCGATCCGTATCGCCGCGCCAGCGTTTCACGCCGGGGCGCCGTTTGCGATGCTGGTGACGGAGTATGGCCCGGAGATCCTGACTTCGCCTCTGGGCGAAGGTGGTTTTGACGGTACCTATATGGTCGTGTCGGACGCGGGGGAAGTCGTAGCGAGCACAGCCGGGCCTAAGGTGAATCCCGCACTGATTGAACGCATGCGGACGTTGGGCATTGAGCAGACGAGCGAGAAGGCGCGGCGCGAAATCTGGCGCGACGGCGTATTCACGATCTCTGATCGTTTGGGCGATACGGGCTGGGTGCTGGTCTACGCAGTCACATGGCGCGACGTCTTCGCGGGAATTGGCGCGCAGATTGGTATCAGTGCGCTGATCATCATGACGATAGTCGTGGTGATATGGACACTTTTAATCTATTTCAATCGCCACATATTCCGTCCGGTTCTTGAGCGCTCGCGTCGGGTCTTCGAGAGCGAGCACCTGAGTCGTACGCTGGTGGAGACCGCGCCGGTCGGGCTGGGTTTGATCGCGGTGCAGAACGGCGAACCGCTGCTGCGCAGTTCGGCGATGATCAAGGCGACCGAACAGATAGCCGTGCCGGCCCGAACCCTGTCGGAGGAGCTGGTCCGGCGTTACGGACCGCGCAGCGGGGCATCCGCGGAGCAAGGCGTGACCCGGGAGGAAGTGACTCTGCCCACGCGCGAAGGCGGGACGGTGGACCTCTCGGTAAGCGTGGTGCCGGCGCGCTATCAGGGCCATGACGTGCTGGTGACGGCATTCACGGATGTGACCGCGGAACGGCGTCTGGAGCGGCAGTGGCGGGAGGCGAAATGGGCGGCCGACAAGGCTAACGCGGCGAAATCGGCGTTTCTGGCGGCGATGAGCCATGAGATCCGCACGCCGATGAACGCGCTAATGGGAAATCTGGAGTTGCTGTCGCACACGCCGCTTGATGCGTTGCAGCAGGACCGGCTCAAGACCATCCGGAGTTCGTCGGATGGTCTGCTTGCGATCGTCAGCGACGTACTGGATTTTTCGAAGATCGAGGCCGGGGAGATGACGCTGGAGCGGCTCGTGTTCGACGCGCAGGCGGTGGCCGCGCGGGTGCTGAGGATGTTCGAGCCGGTGGCGCGGGCGAAGGGGTTGAGGCTGTGGGGGGAGTTCGGCACGTCGACGACGCAGCCGATGCAGGGCGACCCGACCCGGCTTGGCCAGGTGATGAACAATCTGCTGTCGAATGCGATCAAGTTTACGGAGCGCGGCGAGGTGACGCTGCGGCTGTCGGTGCAGCTGTCGGTGCAGGCGGGTCAGGGCGCTCAGGGCGCTGAGGGCAGCGAGCTGGTGATCGAGGTGGAAGACAGCGGGATCGGGATGTCTGCCGGACAGCAGGCGTTGCTGTTCCAGGCGTTCAGCCAGGCCGACGCAACGATCAGCCGGCGCTTTGGGGGGACCGGTCTGGGGCTGGCGTTGTGCGCGCGGCTGACGGAGGCGATGGGCGGCACGATCGCGGTGCGCAGTGAGCCAGGCGAGGGCAGTGTCTTTACGGTGCGGGTGCCGCAGGGGGATTGTGGAAGCGAGCCGGGCGCGCCCGGGGCGCAATTCGCGGGGGAACGGGTGCTGTTCGTGGCGGCATCACCAGCATGGCACGCGTATGCGGTGGCGGCGCTGGAGGGCTGGGGGCTGCAGGTGCAGGCGTACCGGCATCCGGCGCAACTCGATCAGGCGATGCTGGAGGAGGCGGACACGCTGATCCTGTGTGGCGAGCGCAATACCTGGCATGCTGATGATGAGGCGCGTCTGGTGGAAGAGTCGTCGTGGGTGATCGACTGCAGTCCGGAAGGCCCGGCGACACCTGTGGCGACGGGCCGGGTGGTGAGGGTCTCTGGCTACGGGCTGAAGGGGCTGGAGGCGGCGCTGCGCTACACGTTGCAGGCCGAGCCGCTGGAGGTGGGCCATGAGGCGCAGGGGGTGTTGTCGCGCCGGTTGAAAGTGCTGGTGGCGGAAGACAACGAGGTGAACCGGCAGCTGTTCGAGGAGCAGTTGAAGCTGCTGGATTGCGAGGTGCGGTCGGCGCAGGACGGGCAGGAAGCGCTGGCGTGTCTGTCGCAGGAGCGTTTCGACGTGCTGGTGACGGATCTGGCGATGCCGGTGCTGGATGGCTACGGACTGGCGCGCGAGGCGCGGGCGCGCTGGCCGGAGATGCCGATCGTGGCGGCGACGGCGAGCGCGACGCTGGAGGAGCGCACGCGGTGCGAGGCGGCGGGGATCACGCGGGTGGTGACCAAGCCGCTGCAACTGGATGATCTGCTGACGACGCTGTCGGAGGTGAGCGGGGTGCCGCGCATGGCGGCGGAAGCGGCGGGTCCCGAAGGTCCGCGTGATGGCGTCCTTGGCGGGCGGGACGTGCCGGAGCACGTGCGAGCGGCGTTTCTGCGCTCGTGCGAGAGGTCGCTGGGGGTGCTCCATGCGGCGTCACGCGATACCGATGGAGCGGCACGGGTACTGGCGGAACTGCATTCGCTGCGGGGGGCGCTGGCTGTGTTCGGCTATCAAGCGCTCGCGGATCGGTGCGCTCAAATGCAGGTCGCGATATCGACGAATGGTGTCCAGAGAGCACAGCACATGATTGATGCGTTCGACATCCATCTGCGCGCAGAAGTCTTGGCCGACACGACTAGTTTGCGTGAAATCCTCGCGCGAATTGTCGAGCTTGCGGAGCGTGCAGACGTACTCCCGGAAATCGTCCGTCTCGTGCGCATGAGGTTGCCGCTGGCCGATCTACGCGACGCGGAAGACGCGGCGAGTACCGGTGCGTGAGTGCGACGGCAACGTGTCAAGCATAGGACAACCGATTGACTGTTCAGCGCGGGTCAAGACAATTGATGAACATCGACAAGCAGATGTGCACAGAAGATAAATCGTGCGCAGCTTCCGCGCGTCTGAAAGACGAAGACTTCACGACGCGCAGGCACCCGGCACTCGCGTGCATCCGCCGTATCGTCAGCGCGGCTGTGCGCTGCGCAGGCCGCCCGCGATGACCCGTTCCAGCGACATCTTCAGATGGCGCTGCATGCTCGCCTGAGCCTGGATAGGGTCATGCGCCTCGAGCGCTTCGAGGATCACCAGATGCTCATCCGGGACCGCGCCCCATGTGCTCTCGTTCTCGAAATGTCCGCGCAGCTTTTCCGACAGCGGACTGTGCCGCGCGTCGAAAAGCGTACTGACGGTACGCACCAGCACCTCGTTGCCGCTCATCTGCGCGATCGCGAGATGGAAGGCGCGGTCGGCAGCGACCGGGATTTTCCCCGCGGCGACTTCGCGCTGCATCTCGTTGAACAACTCACGCAGTAGCTTCAGGTCCTTCGCTTTGCAAAAAGGCGCGACGCTCGCGGCGATCGAACCTTCGATCACGCAGCGCGCGCCCATGATGTCGAGCAGGCTGTCGCCGAGTTCGGCGTGCGACAGCGATGCCTCGCCGTGAGTCTGCGGCGTTGCGCACACGTAGACGCCGGAGCCCATGCGAATTTCAACCAGCCCCTCCAGTTCGAGCGCGACCAGCGCCTCGCGGACCGACGGCCGCGACACCGCGAGCGTCGCCGCGAGCGCGCGCTCCGAAGGCAAGCGGCCGTTCGGTGCGAAATCCGGTTGCGCGATCAGACCGCGCAGCTTTTCCGCGATCTGCAGATACAGGCGGCGAGGGTCCGCGGGTTTGTCGTTCACAAGCGTTCCTGGCGAGATGGCGCGGTCAGGCGCAATGGTTGCGAGCGCCGATTGTAGATCGAAGCAGGCCGCCCGCAAACAGCGCGGCTCGGCGCAATAGCGAGCCGTCGATGCCTTCCGCGCGTCCCGGGGATTTCCCGAATATACCTAAAATTGGCTTGACCAATATCGACTGGCATTTTAATTTGGCGAACTGGTAAGGCCAGATGGTAAGGCCAGACAAATGCGGCGCACGGCTGTGTCCGTCGCGTCGACCGCTTCCACCCCACGTCCCCAACCACCATCGATGAAGACCGTCATTTGCGAACAACCCGGCCGGCTGGCCGTTGCCGAGCGCGCGATGCCGAGCGCCGGTCCCGACGACGTGCTGATCCGCATCAAGCGGGTCGGCGTTTGCGGCACCGATCTGCACATCTTCACAGGCAATCAGCCGTACCTCGCTTATCCGCGCGTGATGGGCCATGAACTGGCCGGCATCGTTGAAGCCGCGCCGGAGGGAGCGCGCGTGAAGGCGGGCGACCAGGTGTATGTGATGCCGTATCTGTCGTGCGGGCACTGCATTGCCTGCCGCAAGGGCAAGAGCAACTGCTGCATGAACATTCGCGTGCTGGGCGTCCATACCGACGGCGGGATGGCCGAATATCTGGCGGTGCCGCAAGACTTCGTCTTCAGCGCCGCAGGCGTCACGCTCGACGAGGCCGCGATGATCGAGTTCCTCGCGATCGGCGCGCACGCGGTTCGCCGCGCGGACGTGCAGTCCGGTGAGCGCGTGCTGGTCGTCGGCGCCGGGCCGATCGGGATGGCCGCGATCATCTTCGCGAAGCTGCGCGGCGCGGAGGTCAGCGTGCTCGACGGCCGGTCCGACCGGCTCGCGGTATGCGCGAACGAGTTGCACGCGGATCACACGGTGCTGCTCGACACCACCGCCGCGGGAACCGATGCGGCGCAACTCGCAAGCCTGACCAACAACGAGTTTTTCGACGCGGTGTTCGACGCAACGGGCAACGTCAAGGCGATGGAGCGCGGCCTGCAGTTCGTCGCGCACGGCGGCAAGTACATCCTGATCTCGATCGTCAGTGACCGCATTTCATTCGCCGACCCCGAATTTCACAAGCGCGAAACGACCTTGCTGGCGAGTCGCAACGCGACGGTCGCCGATTTCGAAACCGTGCTGGATGCGATGCGCGCGGGCAAGATCCCGACCGCCGCGCTGAACACGCACGTACTCGAACTCGGCAATCTGCCGGCCGAATTCCCACGTCTTCTCGATCCGGATGCGGGCGTCATCAAGGCGCTCGTCGCGTGCTGAGCGAGGAGAAAAGAGCGATGACGACGGGCAACCCGATTCTCCAGTTCGGCACGAGCCGCTTTCTGCAGGCGCACGCCGACCTGTTCGTCTCCGAAGCGCTCGCGGCCGGCCGCGCACTCGGGCACGTGACGGTCGTGCAGACCACGGCCAACCCGGAAAGCGTCGCGCGTATCGCGGCTCTGCGCGAGTCGAGCCATTACGACGTGCGGATTCGCGGCGTGCGCCGCAAAGAGGTGATCGACACGACGACGCAATGTCATGCGATCAGCGAGGCGCTGAACGCCGACACCGACTGGCCGATGGTCGTCGAACGCTTTGCGCGCCACGCGCGCACGGTGATCTCGAACACCGGCGACCGCGGCTACGAGTGTTTCGCCGACGACACCGCCGAGTTGCTGCAAGACGCAGCGCGGGTGCCGCGCGGCTTCGCGGCGAAGCTCGTGGTGCTGCTGCACGCACGCTTCGACGCCGGAGCCGCGCCGCTGACATTGATGCCATGCGAACTCGTATCGCGTAACGGCGATACGCTGCGCTCGCTCGTGGCTCAACTTGCGCGCGATTGGGGAACCGGTCCCGCTTTTGTCAGCTATATCGAGCACACGTGCATCTGGGTGAATTCGCTGGTGGACCGCATAGTGTCCGAGCCGATTCAACCGATTGGCGCTTACGCCGAGCCTTACGCGTTGTGGGCGATCGAGCGGCGCGCGGGCATGGTGTTGCCGTGCGAGCACGAAGCGATGACCGTCACCGACGACCTGCCGCGCTACGAGCGCCTGAAGCTGCTTCTGCTGAATCTCGGCCACACCTGGCTCGCCGAGCGCTGGCAGGCCGATGCCCGCGCGGCGGACGAAAACGTAGTGCATGCGATGCGCGATCCGGTGCTGCGCGACGGTCTCGAAACGCTTTGGCGCGACGAGGTACTGCCGGTCTTCGATGCGCTCGGCCACGGCAACGAAGCACGCGCATATCTCGACGACGTACGCGAGCGCTTCGAAAACCCGTTCCTCGATCATCGACTCGCCGATATCGCCCGCAATCATGAGCAGAAGAAAGAGCGGCGCTTCAGGCCGGTGATCGAGCTGGCGCGAGAACTGGGGCTGGCCATCGCGCAGCCGCGGCTCAAGGCGGCGCTCGGCTGACACGAAGCGGTGCCACGGAGTCCGCCTGCCAGGCATCGGGCTGGACCGATACATCAATACGACAGATGCCGGAAACGGAGGAGACGAGTGATGCGCAAGATGCGTTGGGTGGTGATCTTTCTGTGCTTTCTGGCTATCGCGGTGAATTACATCGATCGTGCGAATCTTGCGGTCGCCGCGCCGCAGATCGAAAAAGCGCTGGGCATCGGGCCAGCCGAAATGGGCTTCATCCTGAGCGGCTTTTTCTGGACCTACGCGTTGATGCAGATGCCGTTCGGCTGGTTCGTCGATCGCGTCGGCGCGCGTATCGCGTTGCCGCTAGCGGTCGGCTGGTGGTCCGTGTTCACCGCGATGACCGCGGTGACCAGCAGCGTCGCCGGGATGTTCGGCTGCCGGCTGCTGCTGGGCGTCGGCGAGGCGGGCGCGTATCCGTCGTGCACGAAGCTCGTGAGTCAGTGGTTCCCCGTCAAGGAGCGCGCGATTGCGACCAGCATCTTCGATAGCGGTTCGCGGGTCGGCTCCGCCCTGTCGATTCCGGTCGTCGCGCTGATCATCAGCTCGGTCGGCTGGAAAGCGGCGTTCGTCGTGACCGGCCTGCTTGGCCTGGTGTGGATTCTCGGCTGGTTCGTGATTTACCGGAACCCGCAGCCCGTCGAGCCGAATAGCGCGACAGCCGCCGCAGCCGCGTCGCGCGCGAAAGAAGAACGCAATCGCGTGACATGGGGCTCGCTGTTTCGTCACCGCACACTGTGGGGCATGATGCTCGGCTTCTTTTGCCTGAACTTCGTGATCTATTTCTTCATCACGTGGTTTCCGAGCTATCTCGTGCAGACGCGCGGCTTCTCGCTGAAATCGCTCGGCACGCTCGGGATGATCCCGGCGCTGATTTCAATACCGGGCGGCTGGCTCGGCGGCTATGTATCGGACGCACTGTTCCGGCGCGGCTGGAGTCTGACGGCTGCCCGCAAGACCTGCATGGTCGGCGGCATGCTGCTGTCGTCGGTGATTACATTGTCGGCATTCACGTCGGACATCTACCTGATGCTCGCTTTCTTCGGCATCGCTTACGGCAGTCTCGCGTTCGCTGCGGCCAGCATCTGGTCGCTGCCGGCCGATGTCGCACCGACGCCGGACCATGTCGCGTCGATCGGCGGCATTCAGAACTTTGCGTCGAACCTCGCCGGCATCGTCATCACGACTTTCACCGGTGTGATGGTCGCGATGAGCAAAGGCTCGTTCACGATTCCGCTCGTCGTCGCCGGCGGCTTCTGCTTTCTCGGCGCGTTCAGCTATCTCGTGATCGTGGGCCGCATCGAGCCGCTGCCGATCGCACCCGATACGGGCAAAGTGCCGGCGCGCGCCGGCTCGGCGATCTGATGCATCGCCACTCATTCCGACCTTCGAGGCATTTTTCATGTTGACTCAAACTGGCAGCGCGCCCACGGTGATTCGCCTGCATCCGAACGACGATGTGATCATCGCGACCCGGCAGTTGATGCCGGGCACGCGTATCGACGCGGAACAACTGGTGGTGACCGGCCTCGTTCCGCCCGGCCACAAGGTCGCGACCCGCGACATCGCGAAGGGCGAGGCGGTCAAACGTTATAACCAGATCATCGGCGTTGCGCGCGAAGCGATCGCGCGTGGGCAGCATGTGCACGTTCACAATCTCGGCATGTCCGAGTTTGCGCGGGAACATGCGTTTGGCGTCGATACCCATCCGACCGACTACGTCGACGAGCCCGCGCATTTCATGGGCATTCGCCGCGATGACGGGCGTGTAGCCACGCGTAATTACATCGGCATCCTGACCAGTGTGAACTGCTCCGCGACAGTCGCGCGCGCAATTGCCGATCACTTCAGGCGCGACGTGCGTCCCGAAGCGCTGGCCGACTTTCCGAACGTGGACGGCGTCGTCGCACTGACTCACGGGCTCGGCTGCGGGATCGACACGCTGGGTGAGGGCATCGCCGTGTTGCGTCGCACGCTGGCGGGCTACGCGGTGCATCCGAACTTTGCATCGGTGTTGTTCGTCGGTCTCGGTTGCGAGACGAACCAGATCGACGGCGTGCTCGACGCTGCCGGCCCGGCCGGCAGCAAGTTGAAACTGCGCAGTTTTACGATTCAGGACAGCGGCGGCACCCGCAAGACGATCGACCGCGGCATCGAGATGGTGAAAGAGATGCTCGCCGATGCAAACCGCGTCCAACGCGAGCCGGTGCCCGCGTCGCATCTGTGCGTCGGCTTGCAGTGCGGCGGCTCGGACGGCTATTCGGGGATCTCCGCGAATCCCGCGCTCGGCGCTGCGGTGGACCGGCTGGTGCGGCACGGAGGCACCGCGATTCTTTCGGAAACGCCCGAAATCTACGGTGCCGAGCATTTGCTGACGCGCCGTGCGGCGAGCCAGGCCGTCGGCGACAAGCTGCTCGCACGAATCCAGTGGTGGCAGGACTATTGCACGCGCAACGGCGGCGCGCTCGACAACAACCCGTCGGCCGGCAACAAGGCGGGCGGCTTGACGACGATCCTCGAAAAATCGCTCGGCGCGGTGGCGAAGGGCGGCACGACGAACCTCGTCGAAGTGTACGAATACGCGCAGCCGATCAATGCCAAAGGCTTCGTGTTCATGGACTCGCCGGGCTACGACCCGGTGTCCGCGACCGGTCAGGTCGCTTCGGGCGCCAATCTGATCTGCTTCACGACAGGACGAGGCTCCGCCTACGGTTGCGCGCCGTCGCCGTCGCTGAAGCTCGCGACCAACACCGCGCTGTGGGAACGTCAGGAGGACGATATCGACCTCAACTGCGGCGGCGTTGTCGACGGGACCGCGAGCATCGACGAACTGGGCGAAGCGATCTTCCGCATGATGCTCGACTGCGCGTCCGGCACGCGCTCGAAGAGCGAACTGCATGGCTATGGACAAAGCGAATTCGTGCCCTGGCAGGTCGGCGTCGTGACCTGAGAACGGCATGTGATAAACGGACAGATAGAACAGGAGAATTGCATTGAAACGCCGCCTTTATTCCGGCCGTGACGTGAACCGCGCGCACAGCATCGACGATCTACGCGCGATGGCGCGCAGGCGGCTGCCCAATTTCTGTTTCGAGTACGTCGAAGGCGGCGCGGAGGACGAGGCGACGCTGGGCCGCAATCGCAACGTATTCAATGAAATCGCGTTCCTGCCGCGCACGCTCGTCAATGTCGAACATCGTAACCAGAGCCGGATGCTGTTCGGTCAGCGCATTGCGTCGCCGTTCATGATCGGCCCGACCGGCTACAGCGGACTGATGTTTCGCGAGGGCGATGTGAAGCTCGCGAGCGCGGCGGCCGCGGCCGGTGTTCCGTTCGTGCTGAGCAACGTGTCGACGGTCGCGCTGGAGGATGTCGTGCGCCGCGCGGGCGGTCGCGTGTGGATGCAGGTCTACATGTATCGCACGCGCGAGTTCCTCGCGAAACTCGCGCAACGCTCGCAGGCGGCGGGTATCGAGGCACTGGTCGTCACGACGGACAGCGCGGTGTTCGGCAAGCGCGAATGGGATCTGCGCAACTACATCAAGCCGCTGATGCTCGACTGGCGCAATAAATTCGACGTGCTGCGCCATCCGCGCTGGATGAGCAACGTGCTGTGGCCCAGCGGAATGCCGCGCTTCGCGAATCTCGGCGACCTGTTGCCGCCGGGGCAGAACAGCGTGAAGGGCGCGTCGATCACGTTGGGCCAGCAGCTGGACCCCTCGCTGTCGTGGGACGACATCCGCTGGCTGCGCGATCTGTGGCCGAACCGGTTGATCGTCAAGGGCGTGCTCGGCGCGCAGGATGCGGTGCGGGCGGTCGAGGCGGGCGTCGACGGGATCGTGCTGTCGAACCACGGCGGGCGGCAACTGGACGGCGCGGTGTCCGCGATGGACGTGCTGCCGGACGTCGTCGACCAGGTGCGCGGCAGGCTCAGTGTGATGCTCGATGGCGGATTTCGACGCGGCACGGACATCCTGAAGGCCGTGGCGTTAGGTGCCGATGCGGTGCTGCTCGGCCGGGCGACGACTTACGGTTTAAGTGCTGGCGGCCAGCCCGGCGCGGCGCGTGCGCTGCAGATTTTGCAAACCGAGGTCGATCGCGCGTTGGGCTTGCTCGGTTGCAGCGACATTGCCGCGCTCGACCGCAGTTATCTGCGCTGGCCGACGCTGAGTCCGGCGTTTGCGCGCTCGCACGCAGAAGGCGAGCAGGACGCCGTATCGCTCGTTTAATCACGACGAGTCCTTCGATGCAGCAAGGCGCTGCTGGAAGGACGCGCCGCGCACAGCGTGTCCGTCAGATGCCGGGTTCCGCGATGACAAGCGGCACGCGCTTCCGCAAACAGAAATAACGCTTCAGACGATACTGTCCAGTGCTTTCGCGAGCCTGGCCACCGCACCTTCAACGTCATGCAGTTTGTCCAGGCCGAATAACCCGATGCGGAAGGTCCTGAAATCGTCAGGCTCGTCGCACTGAAGCGGAACGCCAGCCGCGATCTGCAAACCGGCCTCGGCGAACTTCTTGCCGGATCGAATTCCGTCATCGTCCGTATAGCTGACGACGACACCCGGTGCCTCGAAACCTTCGGCCGCCACGCTTCTGATGCCGTGTTCCGCGAGAAGTGAGCGAACCCGCTTGCCGAGTTCAAGCTGCTCCGCTCTCACTTTATCGAAGCCATATGCTTCGGTTTCCTTGATGACGTCGCGCAACGTCGCGAGACCGTCCGTTGGCATCGTTGCATGGTAGGCGAAGCCGCCGTTCTCGTAGGCTTCCATGATCTGCAGCCACTTGCGAAGGTCGCAGGCAAAACTGGTGCTGGTGGTATCGTCGATTTTTTTGCGGGCAAGCGGGCTGAGCATGACCAACCCGCAGCACGGTGATGCACTCCATCCCTTTTGCGGCGCGGTGATCAGGACGTCAACGCCGCTCGCTTGCATGTCGACCCAGACCGTGCCCGAGGCTACGCAATCCAGTACAAACATGCCGCCGACGGCGTGCACGGCGTCGGCCACTGCGCGCAAATAGGCGTCGGGGAGCATGATTCCCGATGCGGTTTCGACATGCGGCGCGAAGACCAGATCCGGTTTTGTTTCCGTGATCGCGGCGACCACCTCTTCGATCGGCGGCGGTGCATAGGCGGCCTGTCTCCCTGGTTCGACGGGGCGGGCTTTCAGCACGATCGATTCAGACGGAATGTCGCCCATGTCGAAAATCTGCGACCAGCGAAAGCTGAACCAGCCATTGCGGATCACAAGACACTTCCTGTTCGTTGCGAACTGCCGGGCGACGGCTTCCATGCCGAACGTCCCGCTGCCGGGGACGACAATGGCCGAGTTCGCGTTGTAGACCTTTTTCAGCGAATCGGAAATATCGCGCATGACGCCCTGGAAGCGCTGCGACATGTGATTGATTGATCGGTCGGTGTAGACGACTGAATATTCGAGAAGTCCATCGGGGTCGACATCGGGAAGTAAGCCTGGCATGTTTGTCTCCGGTTATGGATCCAATTAAGGATTGGAGACATTCTAACGAAACCACCTGGGGCCGATGCAGGACATCAAGGGCTACTGCTGCGAGCCGCAGCATTCCGGTAACGCGGCTTGAACGAAACACCGATGTGAATTGTTCGATCACATGCCGTCACGGCGCTAGTGTGAGCCTCACACATCTTCGCCTCAGGCACCTCGCTCGTCACCGTGTGCGCCAGGCTGCCGTCGTCAGCAGCGAGCGAATCATCAATACAATGTCCGACTAA
This sequence comes from Paraburkholderia sp. GAS333, assembly GCF_050435665.1. NCBI lineage: Bacteria > Pseudomonadati > Pseudomonadota > Betaproteobacteria > Burkholderiales > Burkholderiaceae > Paraburkholderia > Paraburkholderia sp. GAS333. The sequence continues at coordinate 553,203 of NZ_JBNDKS010000005.1, read as the reverse complement.
CCACCATCCCCTCACCCGGATCGGAATAACCGACAACCTCGTCGATTCAATCCAGTGTCGATATCAGGATTCACGTATGTCCCGCTCCGAACGTCTCCTTCATCTGCTGCAAGTGCTACGCCGTTATCGCCGTCCCGTAAGCGGTCAAGCTTTGGCCGACGAACTCGGTGTGAGTATCCGCACGCTGTATCGGGACATTGCCAGTTTGCAGGCGCAAGGGGCAATGATCGAGGGGGAGCCGGGCATTGGCTACGTGATGAAACCGGGTTTCATGCTGCCGCCAATGATGTTCCGCTCAGAAGAACTCGACGCTCTGGTTCTCGGTATGCGCTGGGTGGCTGATCGCTGCGACAGGACGCTATCGGCCGGTGCGCTGAGCACGCTTGCGAAGATCGCCGCCGTCCTGCCCGCTGAACTGCGTCGCGAGCTGGAGGAGTCGTCGCTGCTGGTTGGCGCGCCGTTGAAGAGACCTGTCCACACAGTCTCGCCGGACCTTCTACGTGCTGCAGTCCGGGCAGAGCAAAAGCTGAATATTAGTTACGTGGACGGCAGCGGTATCCACACGCAACGTGTAGTTTGGCCCTTTGCGTTGGTGTATTTCGACCAGGCCAGGGTGCTGATGTGCTGGTGCGAGCATCGGGCGGCTTTTCGAAATTTCCGTTCGGACCGGATCTCGAATGTCGAGCAGCTGGAACAGCGTTACCCCAAAAGACGCTCGACCCTGCTTCGTGAGTGGCGTGCCCTCAATGGTGCAGCCAGTCGCACCATACTGCCAGAAACTGACAGTATCGATCATTAGACTGAGCTTCTTTTTACTGGCGAGGAGCTCAAATGAAGTTTGCATCGGTTCGTATTGTTACGCGGGATCTCGACAGGCTCATCGAGTTCTATCAGAGGCTTTCCGGCATCGAGGCTGCACGTCCGGCCGACGGCTTTGCCGAATTGCGATTCGAAGGCGCAACGCTGGCGATCTCGTCCGAGCGTCTTGTCGAGCTTTTCAATGCCGGTGCTGCCACCGCAGCCGCAAATCACTCTGCGATTCTGGAGCTGGAGGTGGAGGACGTCGACGCAATTTTCGAACGGATGAATGCCTTCGGGACGAACATCGCAATGGTCCCGACATTGATGCCGTGGGGTAATCGTTCACTGTTGCTGCGCGATCCCGATGGGAATCTGGTCAACCTGTTTTCGCGACCCAGGCGCTGAGGAAAACCGCCGTCACGACTGCCGGCCGCACCGGCTATCCGGCGAGTCGCGCCTTCAACCTCGGGGCCGCAAAGTCCAGAAAGACCCGCAACTTGAGCGGCACCTGACGTTGCCCTGGATAGATCAAGGTCACCGGCGAGGTGCCCAGTTCATATTCATCGAGCAGCGTCACCAGCGAGCCCGTCTTCACCTGCTGATCGATCTGGTACGACAGCACCCGCGCGATACCGGCGCCTTGTTCGGCAGCCACGACGGCGCCCTCGATGGAATTGACCATCATCCGCCAGGCCACCGCAATGCTGTGCAACGCGCCGTCACGGCGGAAGTCCCACTTCGTGCCGATAGCCACTCCCTCATATCCCACGCAGTGATGGGACGCGAGGTCAGCAGGCGTGGCGGGGGTGCCCCGGGCAGCCAGATAGTCGGGGCTCGCGCAGAGCACCTGGCGCACCTGTCCGACTCGCACCGCAATCATGCTGCTGTCCGGCAACTCGCCGGTGCGCAGCGTCACGTCGACATGCTCGTCGAGCAGGCTCACATTCCTGTCGGTCAGTTGAACCCGCGCGCGGATGTCCGGGTACGCGCGCAAAAACTCCGCAATCACCGGCAGCCCGTGAATCCGTCCCATCACCAGCGGCAGGCCAATCACCAGTTCGCCCTGAGGCGCGTGATATTCGCCCGTGGCCGTGCGCTCGACATCGGCGAGGTCTTCGATGATGCGACGGCATGAATCTGCATAGGCGCGGCCCGCGTCGGTCAGCGCGAGCCCGCGGCTACTGCGTAGCAGCAGCCGGATTTTCAGATGCGCCTCCAGCTCGGCCACGCGCCGGCTGACGGTCGCCAGCGGAATCCCCAGTTGGCGGCTCGCCGCGGAAAGGCTGCCGTGGTCCACGGCGGCCAGCAGGATGGTCATTGCTTCAAGTCGGTCCAAGCCTCTCTCCTATGGAAGGACGCCTCCCGAATTTACCGTCTATTCGTCGAATTCGGAAGGGGATAAATTTTGTCCCAAGCCGGGCTGATGTTGTTCGAACGGCCCGGAGCGCGGCGATCGACGCCGCGCCTAATCCTTTCACTTTCCTGCAGAGGCGTTCCATGGATATGAAAACCCTCACGGTTCAGCGCGAAGGCGCCGTGCTGTTCGCAACCATCATGGCCCCGCCCATGAACCTTCTCGGACCGGAACTCGTTCGCGATCTGGTGTCGTTTGTCTCCGAAGCAGAGGCCGACGAGGCGATCCGCGTGATCGTCTTCAAAAGTGCCGACCCCGACTTTTTCATCCCTCACGTCGACGTTGGGCAGATCAAGGCCTATCGGGACGAAGCCGCGAAATTGACCGGCGAGGCGTCCATCGCGGTGCTGTTTCGCTACCTCAGCGAAAGCCGCCTGGTGAGCATTGCGCAGGTCGAAGGCCGCGTGCGCGGCGCCGGCAGCGAATTCGTCATGGGATGCGACATGTGTTTCGCGGCCACAGAGACGGCGATCTTCGCGCAGATGGAGGCCGCCTTCGGCGTCGTTCCCGGCGGCGGCGGTGCGCAGCACCTGGTGCGACTGATGGGCCGCTCGCGCGCTCTCGAAGTCATGTTGAGCGCCGACGACTACAACGCCGAGCTGGCCGAACGCTACGGCTGGATCAACCGCGCGTTGCCGGCGGCCGCGCTGGATGACTTCGTCCGGTCGCTGGCTCATCGGATCGCACAGTTTCCGGGCAGCGGCCACGTCGCCGTGAAGCGCCGTGTCAATGCAATCGCGCTCGCCCCGATCGAGGACTTTCGCCGCGACTCGGATCTCTTCGGCGAAGGCGTTCGTGAACCGGGCGTGCAGAAGCGGATTCAGGACGCTATCAAGCGCGGCTTTCAGACCCGCGACGCCGAAATGGATCTCGCCCGCCTGCTGGGCCAACTGACTAACGACTGAATCGAACGAGGACATCATGACATTTAGCAAACAGGACATTCGCTTCCCCGTCGAGGGTGGTATCGAACTGGCTGCATGGCTGTTCGTACCGGAGCAGCGTAGTGCACCGCTGCCCGCCATCACCATGGCTCACGGCTACGGCGGCACGCGCTATCACGGCATCGAAAAGATGGCCACGTTCTTCGCCGAAGCAGGATTCGTGGTGCTGTTGCACGATCACCGCGGATTCGGCGATAGCGGCGGCCAACCGCGGCAGGACATCAACCCGTGGCAGCAGATCACCGACTGGCGTCGCGCGATTTCGTACTTGCAGACCCGGCCCGAAGTGGACGAAGCACGCATCGGACTGTGGGGAACCAGTTATGCCGGTGGCCACGCGATCGTGCTCGGCGCCACCGACAGGCGGCTCAAAGCGATCGTGTCGCAGGTGCCGACGATCGACGGCCATGCGGCGAGTCTGCGGCGCATCACGCCCGATGCCGTTGCGGCCCTGGAGGCCCGCTTTGATGCGGACGAACGTGCGCAACTTCGCGGCGAAGCACCGGCGACCCAGCAGATCGTAAGCGAAGACGCGAGCCGTCCTTCGACCTATCAGGCAGCGGACGTCGTGAGCTTTTACCTGCAACCCGTACCCGAAGGCGTGTGGGAAAACCGCGTCACGCTGCGTTCGACCCGATGGGCCCGGATGTACTCGCCGGGGGAATTCATCCGGCGCGTATCGCCGACGCCGTTGCTGATGGTGGTCGCTGAACACGATCACACGGCAGCGACCGACCTCGCGCTCCAAGCCTACGAAAACGCGTTGCAGCCGAAGCAGTTGCTCATGATCAAGGGAGGGCATTTCGACCCCTACCTGAGCGAGTTCGAAAACGCATCACGCGCCGCAGCCGACTGGTTCAAAGCGCATCTTTGATTGACACGCAAACGACAGCGGTCACGCCGTGGCCGCACTCAAACTGAAATAACGGGAGATTAACCATGAAAACCGCTTCGAAACTCGGCCGCGTGGCCGCCGCACTTGCCCTCTCCGCTGCCGTGTTCGGCTCTGCTGCAGCAGTAGCAGCGCCTGTGAAGAACGTCGTTCTCGTGCACGGCTATTTCGCCGATGGCTCGGGATGGCAGAAAGTCGCGAAAATTTTGACGCACGACGGCTACAACGTGTCGGTTGTGCAGGAACCCGAAACATCTTTCGCCGACGATGTTAAGGCGACCACCCGCGTCGTCGATTCCCAGAACGGGCCATCGATTCTCGTGGGTCATAGTTACGGTGGCGCTGTGATCACGGAGGCGGGCAACGATGCCAAGGTCGCAGGACTGGTTTATGTTGCTGCGTTCCAGCCGGATTCAGGCGAAAGCCCGATGGATCTGGCCAAAAAGATCCCGTCGGCGTCCACGGCGATCAAGGCGACCGCCGACGGCTTCCTCTATCTCGACGCGGCACACTTCCATGCCGATTTCGCGGCCGATTTGCCGGCTGCCGAGGCCGCGTTCATGTCCACGGCCCAGGTCATGCCCGCTGCGGCATCCTTCGGCACCCCGGTTTCTACAGCCGCATGGAGAACCAAACCGAGCTGGGCCGTCGTTGCGACCGCCGATCGCGCAATCAATCCCGATCTCGAACGGTACATGACGAAACGCGCCGGCAGCACCACCATCGAACTCGATTCGAGCCACGTCGCGTACATGTCGCATCCTCGCGAAGTTGCGAAACTGATCGAGCAGGCGGCGGAGAAGTCGGTCCAATAAAGGTGCGGCTGCCTGGGATGGGAGTCGCGAGGCGCGGTTGCTCATACCCCTTCCCAGGCGCGAACGGAAATTGTCAATATGGCTTGTTCGGCACGCGCAGTCGATCGTGCTGAACCGACCGGTCGATTGAGCAAAGCCGACCGTCACTGCGTCACATTCCCCTGAACAGTTCAGCGTACACCCGGCTCACGACCAGTCGCGCGGGATTGCCGCGCAGGGTCAGCGTGAGCTTTCCGGCCTCGTCGCGCTCGGCGGTATCGATAGCGTCGCATCGCACGATCGTGCCGCGATGAATCTGCCAGAAGCGTTGCGAATCGAGTTGTTGTAGCAGCTCGCGCAACGACATTCGTATCAGGTGCTCACGGTTCGCCGTGACGACCCGAACATATTTGTCGGCAGCTTCGAAGTAGCAGACCTCGTCGACCGGGACCATCGTGATCGTGTTGCCGGCGCTAGCCTGAATCACGCGTAACGGCGTGCTGATAACCGGCGGGGGCGTCGTGTCGCGGCGTCCGGCAGCCAGCAGTTCGCGCATCTGATCGACCACCTTGCCGAGCGACGCCTCGTCCGGTGGCGGCGCGTTGTCGTCCGCGAGACGCGCCTTGAGCCGCGCGCACGTCTTTGCAAGCCGCTCGGGTTGCACCGGTTTCAGAACATAGTCGAACGCGGCCCGTTCGAAGGCCTGAAGGGCGTACTCGTCGTAAGCGGTCACGAACACGATCAACGGAAAATGCCTGCCATGCGCGGGCCAGTCTTCGGCGAGCGCCTGAGCGCATTCGAGGCCCGTCATGCCGGGCATCCGGATGTCGAGGAACATCACGTCGGGCTGTACGCCCAACGCGGATTCGACCGCGGTTTCGCCATCGCCGACGCTCGCGACAATGTGCAATTCAGGCCACAACTTCAGTAACTCGGCTTGCAGGTTAGCTGCGAGTAGCGGTTCGTCTTCGGCAATCAATGCGGTGATTTTCATGGCGTGGAAGATCGGGAATAGGGCAGGGTGACGGTGACGAGCGTGCCGCCTTCGTCGTCGGCGGCGGGCGAAAGGTCGAGGTGGCCGGCCGCGCCGTACAGCGTCGCGAGCCGCTCGCGAACCTGCTGCAAGCCGAAGCGCGCGCCATGTTCGGGCCGTGCGTCGAGGCCGACGCCGGTGTCGCGCACGCTTAGCGTCAGCGTGCCGGGACCGCGTGTCGCGGCGACATGCACGCGGCCGCCGCGCACTTTCGGTTCGAGCCCGTGCTTGATCGCGTTTTCGACCAGCGGCTGCAGCAGTAGCGGTGGCAGGGGGGCATCGGCGAGACTTGCGGGCAGGTCCAGTTGAATATGCAGACGGCTGCCCATGCGGATCTGCATCAACTGGAGATAGTCGGAAATGCGTTCGAATTCCGACGCCAGCGGGTGCGAGCCCGAGCGCGACGCCGCGAGCGTGGCGCGCAGATAAGCGATCAGATGATCGAGCATGCCTTGCGCGCGCAACGGGTCGCTGCCGATCAGCACGCGCAGATTCGCGAGCGTGTTGAACAGCATGTGCGGCTCGAGTTGCGCCTCCAGCAGCTTGAGCTGATTCTCGGCGGCACTGCGCAACGCCGCCTGCGTGCGCGTTTCCATCGACGCCATCCTGCTGCGCGCATAGAAAAAGTAGGTGATGCAGATTGCGGGCACCACGGCGACCGTCACGCTCAGAAGCAGTGTGCGCAGATTCGGTTCGATGACGATCGGCGTGTGCGGTGTCTGGGTCAGCAGGTCGACGAGCGTCACGCCCGCAAGGTAGCCGATGACCACCGAGACGATCACCCACGGCGCCATCAGGCCCCAGCCTGGCCAGTTGCGCCGGGCATCGAGATTGTCGGGATAACGCCTGCGCAGCCAGAACGCCAGGCCGTGGCGACCGGCGGCGATCAGCGTCTGCGTCAGGCAGACGACGACCAGCGCATAGACGAGATCTTTGGCGAACGACTCACGGTAGATCGTGCTGTAAAGCCACGCGCAGCCGATGGTCGTCAATACGGTGACTCTGAGAGGGCGCCAGAGCCGTCGGGCGAGTATCTGAATGGAAGGCATGGGCGGCATCGTCGGTCGGAATCCAGGGTGAGGGCGAAGTGAACTGCCATGCCGCTATCTTCAGCGCGGGCGCGACCGGTCGCCAGTGCATTGCGACGAAATGGCGGCGATGTTCGCGAATCGACGCTGGGAAGGTGCGAACCGTATGCGTCCCCAGGTTCCTCGCGCGCCATCACAGAAAGCTTCCAATTCAATTACGAAATGGCTCTCCCTGCGGGTTCTCCGTAAACATCGCCGGCTGCGTGCATCGTACCTCGTAGTGTCGCCATGACCGATTTGATTCTTTTTCCCTATTTTCCCTATTTTCCCTTTTGGGAGCGGCTCGCATCAAAGGGTGCTAGAGCATTTTCGACGCTCCAGGCCTCTAGAGAACACAGTTTCGCCATTCTGAAAGGCGCACAGCCGGATTTCGCAGGATGTGCCGCATGGAGCGGCGACGCAGCCCGGCGCATTTCGCGACCGGTCTGATGCATTTCACGCCGCGTGGAGTCGATTGGTCGCAAACCGCTGGAGACGCAGACCCGACCGGGCGAATATTTGCCTGTCGCAAGAAATTGATGCCGGTCCTGCTCAGTCAGGCATGACCGGGATGCGAACAAAACTTTTCGGGCAATTTGAATGGAGCCTGGAATAAACACCGAAGTCCGGTGTTCGCCTTCATGTAGACAGAAGCAGAGATATTGAGCCGCTGCCGGATACGAGAGTAACGAGATTGATCTCACATCCAGTCGCGACAATGAAGTGTTGTTAAGTTAGGAATCCAATTAAATTAAAGCAGTGTTCGGCGATAACGAATCGTCGTGATCTGCTGATTGGTTTTCATCCCGTACCGCTAGCCGCTCGTGTGGCCTGGCACCCTGAATTTACTTATGGAGTTTTAATCATGTCGAAGATTCTTGCTGGTCTCGCTCTCGCCGTTGTCACCCTTGGTGCTCCGGTTCTCAGTTTCGCCCAGTCGAATGCTCCGTTGACGCGCGCAGAAGTGCGGGCCGATCTGGTTCGTGTCGAACACGCAGGGTACAACCCGGCACGCGGCGGCGACGTCGACTATCCGGCTGATATCCAGGCGGCCGAAGCAAAGGTCGCGGCACAGAACGATCAGCCGCTGAGCACGCAAGCTTTTGGCGGTGTCGCACAGAACGGTACTTCTGCATCGGGTGCGCCAGCGCATATGGCGATGTCCTCGAACTGCGTTGGGCCGGTTAGCTTCTGCAACCTTTACTTCGGTAGCTAAGTGACGCATGGCGGATTCCGCGCGCGTTACGCCGATGCGCGGAATCCCATTCAATTCGATTCGCAGAAGTAGGCGGCTTGATCGACGAGTGAATCGCACATCAAGCCAGCTATCTCTCATACCTCTATTCTTATCAAGTGAGTTTCATCATGAAAATTTTGCCCTTCGCAGCATCGGTTCTCGCCTTGTCGGCTTCAGTGTTCGTCTCCACGAACGTCATGGCGCAAGATGTCCAACCTGCCACGACGCCGATCAAAAATATTGTTCTGGTTCATGGCGCATGGGTCGACGGATCGGGCTGGAAGCCGGTCTACGACATCCTCACTAAAGACGGCTATCACGTCACGATGGTGCAGGAGCCGCTGACCTCGCTCGACGATGACGTCGCCGCGGCAAAGCGCACAATCGATCTGCAGGACGGCCCCGCCATTCTCGTGGCGCACAGCTACGGCGGCTCCGTAATTACGGAAGCAGGCGTCGATCCGAAGGTGGCAGGTCTCGTGTACGTCGCGGCACATGCGCCGGCGGTCGGCGAAGACGAGAGCGATCTGGGCAAGAAAATGCCCAGCTATACGTCGCAGCAGGCGGGTGCCATCAAGAAAACGGATGACGGCTATACCTACCTGAATCCTGCGGATTTTCCGAAAGATTTTGCGGCCGACCTGCCGCTGAAGCAGGCGCAATTCGAAGCCCGCTCACAGATCCTCACGGCGGCGAAAGTCTTTTCCGCACCGATGACGGTCGCGGCCTGGACCACCAAGCCGAGTTGGGGCATCGTGGCAGCGGACGACAAGATCATCAACCCGGATCTCGAGCGCTTCTATTACCAACGTGCGCATAGCCATACCACGGTATTGGCGGGCGCGAGCCATTCGGTTTATGAGTCGCGTCCGAAAGAAGTTGCGGCGGTGATCGAAGATGCGGCGAAGCACGCACAGCAATAACGCGTGTGGGAGCGGCACCGCTGGCGCGTTTTGTCACGTTCGCCGTGCAGCAATGCCGGCGGCGACTTAGAATTGGCTACCGTTCTCCGTCTCAACTCTCACCAATTTCAGAATGCGCGTTGTCCCCTTAACTACAGGTCGATCGGATTCACCGACACTGGTGTGTCTACCCGGCGCAATGTGCAGTCCGCTCGTCTACGCGAGAACTGCCTCGGAAGCTGGCCTCAATGCATTTGCTTTGGCGTGGATGGAAGACGAGGGTCCGTTCGACCTGCATTCGATTGCAAACCGTATCGTCGACGCCATCGCCGGCGAAGGCAACGTTATCCTCGTCGGACACTCTCTCGGCACTCCGCTGTCGGTCATCGCGACTCTTGCGGCGAGCCGGCGACCGGATGTGCGCATCAGCGGCCTTGTTCTGGCTAATAGTGGAGCAAACACGAAAGGCCATGGCGATGCTTCGGCCATCGTCAGGCGCATCGAGGAGGATTGGGGAGATTCGATGTGGCGTGCGTTTGCCGCACGTTGCTTTTACACGCCGCCGTCGGGCGCACTGCTTGACGAGGTACTCGGATATCCCGGTCGCATTCGAAGCAGCGCCGTCGCGGCGGCAATCCGCAGTCAGATGGAAACCGACCTGCTTCCGCTGCTGGGACAATTGCCGGCCATCCCGGTCGCCGTCGTGCACGGGAAGCACGACGTGGCCCGAACTCTGGCGCATGCGGAAGAACTGGCCGGCGCCATATCGGGAGCGACATTGCATGTTCTTGATACGGGCCACACGAGTTGTGCCGAAGACCCCGTCGCATTCGCCGCGATACTGCGCGCCGTCGCTGAGCGCAAAGCTGGTGAACAGGAGCGGTGAAGGGGTTACACGCACGATTGCGGAGTATCTGCGCCGCTCCAGCAGCATCGCGTCGCAGACTCCGACTTACTTATAGCCTTGTGCCTGCAAATCAAAAAGATGCGCGTAGCGCCCATTTTGTTGCAGCAATTGCTCATGACTGCCGCGCTCGAGAATCCGCCCCTGGTCCAGCACGATGATGTGGTTTGCGCCTCGCACACTGGAAAATCGATGCGATATCAGGATCGACATGCGCGAGCCTGCATGGGCCTGGAACTGCTCGAATACACCTGCTTCAGCCTCGGGGTCCAATGCGGCCGTGGGCTCATCGAGAATAAGAATGTCAGCGTTCTGCCGCATATAGGCTCTCGATAACGCAATCTTCTGCCACTGCCCGCCCGATAGATCCTGGCCACCCGCGAACCATCGTCCGAGCTGGGTTTCATAGCCGTTTTCCATCCGCTCGATGAAAGCAGCCGCCATCCCTTTTGTCGCTGCTTCAGTCCAGCGTGTCCTGTCCGAAAACGCTTCGATGTCGCCCACGCCGAGGTTCTCGCCGGCCTTGAACTGATACCGGATAAAGTCCTGGAAGATGACGCCAATGCGGCGTCGTAGAGCGTACTCGTCCCATTCCTGAAGGTCCGAGCCATCAAGCAGGATGCGGCCCGATGACGGGGTGTATAGACGCGTCAGAAGTTTGATGAGCGTAGTCTTGCCCGAACCGTTCTCGCCTACCAGCGCCAACGTTTGCCCGTGCATCAGATGGAAGCTGACATCGGATAAAGCAGGCCGTCTCGCGCCGGGATAAGAAAATGAAACGAGTTCGAAACGGAGTCCGTCCCCGGGTTGCGTGCCGGTTGTCAGGTGTCCCGTACTCGTCGTTTCAGGCTGCGCCAGATACTCGAAAAGGTCGCTCAGATACAGGCCGTCTTCGTAAAGTCCGCCTATCGACGACAGGCTGCTGCTCACCGCGCTTTGTCCCTGCTTGAAAAGTACAAGGTACATGGTCATCTGGCCGAGAGAGATAGTGCCGCTGACGGTCTCCAGCACGATCCACGCATAGGCCGCATAGAACGCAACTGTGCCAACCACGCCCAGCAGAAAGCCCCAACCGTCACGTCGCAATGTCAGTGCGCGATCTTCTGCATAGAGCTTTTCAAACGTGTCGCGATAGCGTTGCAGAAGAAGCGGCGCAAAGCCGAACAGCTTGACTTCCTTGATGTGCGCTTCATGCGAAAGGAGCGATTCGATGTAGTTCTGCTGGCGACTTTCCGGCGTCCTTTTTCCGAATAGACGGAATGCACTGCCGGAAAAACGCGCTTCTGAAATAAAACTTGGAATAGCTCCCACGACGAGAATCACGAGCGCCCACGGCGAAAACCGCACGAGCAGTACGGCAAAGGTTGTCACGGAAATGAGGTTCTGAATAAGCCCGAGTGACTTCATCACCAGCGACAGCGGTCGCGATGATGCGTCACGCCTTACTCGTACGAGGCGGTCATAAAACTCCGAGTCCTCGAACTGCAACAGACTCAGCTTTTGGGCCTTCTCCAGAATCAGCAGATTGACCTTCTGTCCAAGACGCGCGCGCAGCAAAGTTTGCAGCAACGACAGCGCCCGCTGGCAGGCGGCCAGCGCAATGAGAACCAGGGCCTCGAGCAGAAGATATCGTGCAACTGACCAATGCAAACCGTCTGCGGGGTGACGAGCCGCAACCACGACGGTATCGACGATGCGTTGACCGATGAACGCGGCGACCGCCGGAAGGACGCCGGCAATAACGGTTGCCGCCAGAAGGCCGATAAGAAAGAGGGGAGACGTGCCCCAGACGAGCCCGAGAGCGCGGGCAGCTCGTCCGAAGAATTCGCGGCACTGACGCAGTATTTCCATGACGATGGCGTTTGGGGAGTGAGGTGTTTCGTTGTTGGCACCTGTCGTGCATACAGCAGACAAATAAAGTGAAGAGCGCAAAGTATACATGCGCGACATCGTGCACAACTTGTGTTGAAACCGGCGGGGACGGTGGAACGCGTTGCTTCATCGAGCCGACTCTACAACGGAGACTTAACGGCCATGCGCTCCACGCAACGCGAAACATCAAACAACGGAACGGTATTCACTTTATTCGTTGCGCCTCGATTCGCAATCGTTAGCGTCCCGGTAAGAATCGGGAATGCTGGAGAGCATTGGACGCCTGTAGGGTTTCTGGACCCGATGCGGATTTGTATTGGGCACATAAAACCGAACCGGTTTTCGCCGCTACATCACTCGCTACTCATTCCTCATATCTGCTCGCCGTCCGACCATGGTCGGGTTTTCGCGCATTAAAGATTCGTGAATCCAGACCGTAATAACAAAGATGTAGTGACAGACAGCGGTCGAGAGGTCACTCAACAGGGAGTCGGAGAGCAGCGTGAGATTCAAGGCCATATGGCACCCTAAAAAATTCAATCCGAATCGATCTGAGAGCGATCCGGACACCGACGGCGGCGTACGACCAGCCAGGAACCAGCGGTTCCTTTCCTATTTCCTTTCCAGATATGGTCAGCGAAAGGCCTTGCCTATTGCCGCCCTGTCGATTGCCATGGCGGCCGGGCTTGGCGTAGCTGCTCTGGTGCATTACGCGACCAGCGAAGCGGTGATGACCTTACGGTTCGCACTGTCCATTGCGGCAGGCGCGGCCGGTTTCGCGGCGGTTCGTCAAAAGCTTCGCTCTGATCACGCTCGTCAATGCGCCGCCACCGCGCTGGCAAGTGGGCTTCTGAATTCGAATCGCGACTGTCTCAAGGTGCTCTCTGCCGATGGAAAAATACTCCGGGTGTCGGAGTACGGCGCTGAGTTGATGGAAGCGAGATCTCCGGAGCAACTCGCCGGCGCGGACTGGCTGAGTTTCTGGACCGGAGACGCCGGTGCCGCAGCCGAAAACGCATTGACGGGCGCTCTTGAAGGCGCGAGCACATCGTTCACCGGAAGCTGCGCCACGACGAAGGGGCACAACAAATGGTGGAATTCCACGCTCACTCCGGTGACAGGAGAAAGCGGCGCAGTGGTCGCGCTTCTTTGCGCTTCCGAGGACGTCACCCAGCAATGTGAGTTATTGAAGACCCTACGCGATCGCGACGAGCTGATGCACGAGATGGAATCACACGTACATCTCGTGTTCTATTCATATAGCTCGGATTTCGAGCGTATTCATCACGTAAGTGCAGGGGTCGAGCGCGTGTTCGGCATTACGCCGCAGGTGCTTGCGAGAGAGCCTTCAGCATGGCTCGAACTGGTGGTCCCTGAAGACGCGGAGCCTTTGCGCGCCGAGATGCGCCGCATCGTGTCGGAATCGGCCGAGGGTCGCTTCGAATATCGCATCCGGCGCGCCGATGGTTCGCTGCGCTGGATTCGCAGCACCGCCTACCCGGTGCGCGACGAGTCTGGGAACGTGGTGCGCATCGTTGGCGTCAGCGAGGACATTACGCTGGAACAGGAGCGCCTCGCAGCGCTCGACCGTTTAGCTCACACGGACGGATTGACGGGCCTGGCCAACCGCAGCGCGGTCGTCCGGCGCATGAAGTCGCTTTGCAGCCGTAACGTCCCGTTCGGTCTCATGTTTATCGACCTGGACCGGTTCAAGGTACTCAACGATACGCTGGGCCATACGGCTGCCGACCGGCTGTTGAAAGGCATCGCGGAAGCGATCCGGGAAGCCCTTCCTCCCGATGCCTGTGTGGCCCGCCTTGGTGGAGACGAGTTCGCGGTAATCATCAGCGATGAGACCGACAAGCACGTGTTGGCGACGTTGGCGCAATCTCTGCTCGACGTGTTTTCGAGCGACGTCAGGAGAGATCACAGCGAGCCATTCGTCACGGCGTCTATCGGCATATCCATGTGTCCCGAGCACGGGCGGGACCACGAGACGCTACTCACGAGCGCCGACATCGCGATGTATGAGGCCAAACGGGGAGGCCGCAACGGTTTCCGTTTCGCCGACAAGGCATCCAGCGATGTACTCGGCGATTTCGAACTCGAACGCAGTCTGCCCATGGCGCTGGCGTCGGGGCAATTCGTGCTGCATTTCCAGGGGATTCACGAGCCGGCTTCGCTCGCGATGAAAGGCGTTGAAGCGCTCATGCGGTGGAATCATCCGACGCGAGGCATGGTGGGACCCGGCAGTTTCATCCCGATCCTGGAAGAAAGCGGGTTCATCGTCGAAGTCGGTGCATGGGTGGTGGATGCGGCCCTCGCGCAACTGGCGAACTGGCGGACAGCGGGAAAAACAGGGCTTTGCGTGTCGGTGAACGTGTCGGCGCGTCAGCTCAGGGACGACACCATCGTCGCCGTCGTCGACCAGGCATTGCGCAAGCATAAGCTGCCGCCACGCTGCCTTGAAATCGAACTCACTGAAAGCGCGCTGATGGATAACCCGTCGCTTGCACAGGAAACGCTGATGGCGCTCAAGCGGCTGGGCGTACGCATTGCCATCGACGATTTCGGAACCGGCTATTCGAGTCTGCGCTATCTGGCCGATTTTTCGCCGGACATCGTAAAGATAGACCGTTCGTTCACGGCGAAACTCGGTCGCGATGCGGCAACGGCGTCGATAGTGCGAGGCATCATTCAGATGTCGCACGAACTCGGGATGAAGGTGACCGCCGAAGGTGTCGAGACCGAGCAGCAATTACATACCTTGCGCGATGCAAGTTGTGACTACGTTCAAGGGTATTTTCTGACGAAGCCCACTGAAGCAGGGAAGCTCATGGACGCGAGCCGCTCTGTTCTGATGCAGCACGACCAGGGTTCTCTGTCACTGCTGGCGACGGATGCTCCCGATTAATTGGTGCAACCGGTTCGGGTGTGAGAGACAACATTAGCGTGGGTCAACCGGCGAGGACGCGAGGTCCGCTGAAGCGGCGGACTCGCTAGCCTCCACGGAACTGCGGAGAAATACTGTCGCGTTCACGCCCGTGGTCGATTTGCGGCTGTGACTTTGACGGGTGTCCTTGTACGGGATTGTTCAGTTTCACAATCCCGCTTCCGCGCTGCGAAGATGACGGCGATTTGCCGATTGCGGGCTTTGTCGCCGCCGTTTTTTGCGCGCAGAACGTGCCCGCTTTTTTGCAGGACGCCGCCTCGCCAGATGAACTTAACATGGCCGCGCCGACGACCAGCAGGCCAATAGCCACATTCCTCGCGCTCATGATGACCTCCGCGTTCCCGTTGGGTTGACGTCGCGAGCGGGAGGCGTGTCGTGTTTGCTGTCCCGGTCGTGCTGACGTGATGACGAACATCAGAAAGACGGGGCAGGCTGTTCATTTTGAATTCGATTCAGACGCGACGTGATGCGCGGCGTTAGCTGCTATGAAAGCCAGCTAACGTTCGTTGCCTGAAAGGCAAACCGGCAGATCAATCGACCGTCTTCGCCCACACGGCCTGTGCATTGGTGAACTCGCGCAGACCGAAATGCGACAGCTCACGTCCGTAGCCGCTCTTCTTCACGCCGCCGACCGGAATACGCGGGTTCGAAGCCGGGAATCCGTTGATGAACACACCGCCCGTTTCGAGACGGCGTGCGACTCGCTGGGCACGCGCAACGTCGCTGGTCCAGAGGCTGCCGCCGAGGCCGTAGTCGCTGGTATTGGCGAGTTCGATCGCGTGTTCGGCGTTATCGGCAACGGTGATTGCCGCGACCGGACCGAAGGTTTCTTCATCGAACGCGGCCATGCCGGGGGCGACATCGGCGAGTACGGTCGGCTCGTAATAGTTGCCGACACCCTCGACCTTGTTGCCGCCGAGCAGCAGCGTCGCGCCAGCCTTTATCGTGCGTTGCACCTGGTTGTGCAGTTCGTCGCGCAAGTCGGGACGCGCCATCGGTCCGATCGTGCTGACCGGATCGAGCGGATCGCCTGCCTTGATCTGCGCGGCAGCGGCGACGAACTTGCGCGTGAACTCTTCCGCAATCGGTCGTTCGAGGATGAAGCGCTTCGCCGCCAGGCAAACCTGACCCGCGTTCTGGAAACGCGCCTCGATGGCCGCCTTGACGGCGAGGTCGACATTCGCGTCGGCCAGCACGATGAACGCGTCGGCGCCGCCGAGTTCCAGCAGGGTCTTCTTCAGCGCCTTGCCCGCCGTCGCCGCCACAGCCGACCCTGCACGCATGCTGCCCGTCAGCGTGACCGCCGCGACCCGGGGATCTTCGATCACGTGCGCCACGGTTTCGTTGTCCGCGTTCAGGTTCGTGAACAGGCCGGCCGGAAAGCCTGCGGTTTCGTACACGTCCTGCAATGCATACGCCGATCCCATCACGTTGGTCGCGTGCTTGAGGATGAATCCGTTGCCCGACAGCATGATCGGCCCCGACGCGCGAATCACCTGCCACAGCGGGAAATTCCACGGCATCACCGCGAGGATCGAGCCGATCGGCAGGTAGGAAACGTGAACTTCGTCATCGCCATCGACGGGGGCGGCTTCATCGGCGAGGAACGCGGGGCCGTGCTCGGCGATCCATTCGACCGTGGCCGCGCACTTTTCGACTTCGGCACGCGCGGCGGCGAGCGTCTTGCCCATCTCGGCGGTGATTACCGAGGCCAGTTCTTCGGAGCGTTCGCGCAACACGGCGGCGAGGCGGCGGTAAGTCGCGACGCGCTCCGTCATCGGCGTGGCGCGCCACAGGCGGAAGGCTGCGGCGTTGTTCTCGAGCATGCGTTCCACTTCGTCGGCGGTCTGGAACGGATAGTGGGCGATCAGCTCGCCGGTGGCAGGATTACGCGACGTTGCGCCGACGGTGAAGGGAGTGTTCAGGTTCGACATGATTGCCTCGGTGACGTGAAAGACAGTGGGAAAGTTGCTGCACTGGGGTCACTTTAGGCAAATCGAACCGGGTGAAGAAGGCGTGTTGTGATCCTATGAGTGGGAGTCACTGGCAGACATTCGCGGAATATATGTCACGAGCGACAGGTCCGGCCGGCCCGTGGGCGTCAGCGCCACGTAGGTGAACTCGATGTGGCCGCCCTCGGGGTGGCGCAGCCGCTTGTCGCCCTCGTCGAAGCCTTTGACGTCGGTGTCCTGCCACCACGCACGAAACTCGGGGCTCAGCTCAGTGAGTTCGTCGACGAGGCTGTCGAACGGCGCTTTGTCCTGCGCCTGCGCACGTGCGGCGCGAAACGCGGAAATCATGCCCCGTGTCATCTGTTCCCAATCGAGAATTC
Organism: Paraburkholderia sp. GAS333; assembly: GCF_050435665.1. Taxonomy (NCBI): domain Bacteria; kingdom Pseudomonadati; phylum Pseudomonadota; class Betaproteobacteria; order Burkholderiales; family Burkholderiaceae; genus Paraburkholderia; species Paraburkholderia sp. GAS333. Next base: position 536,058 of record NZ_JBNDKS010000005.1, on the reverse strand, counting down.
GCGTGCGGTAGGGCTTGTAGAGAAACAGCAGGCGCAGCGTGTTGCGCTCGTGCGGCTCCAGCGATCCGTAATCGACGAACAGGTCGGCAATCGCGTCGTTCCACGCGAGGATGTCGAGCCGCGTGTTGCGCACGTAAGCGGGCACGTTGATCGACCGGACGAGCAGTTCGAGTCCTTCACTGACGCCGCTGCCGGTCGCGACCTGCGAAAGCTCGCGCGACGACAGCGCGAACAGGTGCGCCGACTCCACGGTGTCGAGCTTGAGCACGCCTGCGATTCTGCGCAGCGCATCGGCGGACGGTTGAATGTCGCGTCCCTGTTCGAGCCACGTGTACCAGCTGACGCTGACGCCCGCGAGCACGGCGACTTCCTCCCGCCGCAAGCCTGGGGTGCGGCGAGCGCCTTCTGGCAGGCCGAAATCGGCGGGCTGCAAACGGGCGCGGCGGCTGGAAAGAAACTTGCCCAGCTCGCGTCTTTGTTCAGGAGAGGGTCTTCTCGACATAGGGTCTTGGGTAACGAAAAAATCGACGGGCTGGCCGACAAAATGGGCATCGCCGGAAGTCATGAAGATCACGACCGATGCAAAGGAAGATAGCGCCGAGTTGGCTCAACCGTGAATCCGAACGCTATCACGGCGAGAATTTCGATGCTGGGTGGGGCGAGTATCGCCTGATGGAAACGAAGGCGTTATTGCGATGCGGGCGGTCGATACAGCCGCCACGCGGCACCGGGTGCAATGCCTGTGGTTGGCGCTAGCGGATCGCAGCATGGCGACCGCGAGTATGTCGGGCCGCTGAAAGAATCGTGAGACGAGACAGGGCAGGCAGGACGAGATAGGGCGACGCGGGGCGACTGGATCCGGTCACACGATTCCAGCCGCCCGATCTTTCAGAATTCCTGACTGGTCGGACGCAGCACGATCTCGTTGATGTCCACATCGTCGGGTTGCTCGATCGCAAACGCGATGGCTCGCGCCACCGAGGCCGCCGGAATGGCTTGCCGGTAGAAGTCGAGCACGGTCTCTTTCGCGGTGCCGGACGTGCTGAACTTGAGGTCGCTGTCCACGGCGCCCGGCTCAATGGACGTCACGCGAATCTTCTCGCCGACCTCCTGCCGCAGCCCTTCCGAAATCGCCCTGACCGCGAACTTGGTGCCCGAATAAACCGTGCCGCCCGGCGCGAACACCTTCACGCCGGCAACCGAGCTGAGATTGATGATGTGGCCGCTCCCTTGCGCAATGAAGCGTGGCAGCGCGGCGGCGATGCCGTACAGCGTGCCCTTCAGGTTGACGTCGATCATCGCGTCCCACTCATCGGTATTGACCTCGGACATCGGCCGGATCGGCATCAGCCCGGCGTTGTTGATCAGCACGTCGATCCTGCCGAAATCGGCGACCACCGCCGCGGCAACCGACTCCATCTGCTTCTTGTCCGTGACGTCCAGCGTGTATGCGCTAGCGATGCCGCCCGCAGCCTCGATACCGGCGACGACCTCGGCAAGCTTGTCCTTGCGACGCGCGGCGACCGCCACTTTTGCGCCACGGGCCGCGAGGTGGCGCGCCACTTCTGCGCCGATGCCCGTGCTGGCTCCCGTGATCAAAACGACCTTGTTCTCGATACCTTTGCTCATGACAACACCTCGCTGGATGGATTGGAAACCGTTTCTGCTTCTGCGTACACGGGATAGTCCGTCAGTCCTTCTGCTCCACCGCCGTACACGGTGGCGGGATTCACTGCATTGAGCGGCCAGCCGTTGGCAATGCGCTCCGGCAAGTCCGGATTGGCAATGTAGGGGCGGCCGAACGCGATCAGGTCCGCGAGATCCGCTTCGATCAGTCGTGCGCCGCGTTCCGCCGTATAACGTCCCGCATAGATGATGCGTCCGCTAAACGTGCGCCGCACTTCGCGGCGAAATGATTCGGGCAGATCGGGAGCGTTGTCCCAGTCTGCTTCCGCGATCGATACATAGGCGGCACCCGCTTCCTCGAGTACCTTGATCGCCTCGATATAAGTTTCATGCGGATCGTCTTCGACCAGGCCGATATACACGCGGTCCTGATCGGTGCCGGTGAACAACGGAGTGAAACGGACCCCGAGCCGGTCCGGGCCGACCGCTTCGCTGACCGCGTCGACGATTTCACGCAGGAAACGCAGGCGGTTCTGCAGCGAGCCGCCGTATTCGTCAGAGCGCATGTTCGCATGCGCCGAGATGAACTGGTTCACCAGGTATCCATTGGCCGCGTGAATCTCGACGCCGTCGAAGCCCGCGCGCAGCGCATTTTTCGCTGCCTGTGCATAGAGGTCGACGAGTTCTGCGATCTCGGCAACGCTCAGTTCGCGCGGCACGGAAGGGGCGACCAGGGTGCCGGTGCCCGGCCCGGTCTGGATGAACGCCTTGACCTTCTGCGCCTGAATCGCGGATGGCGCGACCGGCGCTGCGCCACCCGGCTGCAACGCGGTATGCGACACGCGGCCAACATGCCATAGCTGCGCGAAGATCACGCCACCTTCGGCATGCACCGCATCGGTCACGTGGCGCCAGCCATCGATCTGCTCGTCGCTATAGATGCCGGGTGTCCACGCGTAACCTTGCCCACGCGGCTCGATCTGCGTGCCCTCGGTGACCATGAAGCCCGCGCCGGCGCGCTGCTGGTAGTAGAGCGCGCTGAGTGCGGTGGAGACATCGCCGGGCTGCGCGCTTCTCTGGCGCGTCAGTGGCGGCAGCACGATACGGTTTCGCAGCGTGTGCCGGCCGAGTTGGAGCGGTGTGAAGAGATAAGGGTGGTGCATGTTCAGTCTGCTCCCTGGAGCCAGCCGGTTTGTTCGATGCAGTTGCCGGCGAGAAGAAATGGTGGACGGTTTTCGCGCGCGTGCGCTGAGCCATCTAGCTGCGATCGGCTACCCGATGCGTGTGCGGTCCGGCTGCCGGCGCGGCTTTCCGCGCCGGCAGCCCAGGCCCACAGTGCGTTATTGCCCGGCGAGTGCGGGGTGCTTCATCAAAGTGGCAGCAGCCGAGGACGACGAAGCCGGGTTCTGACCGGTAATCAGCAGACCGTCGGTGACGACGTACGGCGCCCAGTCTTCGGTCTTCGAGTAGATGCCGCCCTTGGCCTTGAGTTCGTCTTCGACGAGGAAGGGCACGATGTCGGTCAGACCCACCGCGGCTTCCTCGGAATTCGTGAAGCCCGTGACCTGCTTGCCTTCCACCAGCGGCTTGCCGTCCGGCGTAGTGACGTGACGCAGCACGCCCGGTGCATGGCACACCAGCGCCACCGGCTTGCCCGCGCCGATGAACGATTGAATCAGCGCGATGGAATGCGCGTCTTCCGCGAGATCCCACAGAGGGCCGTGACCGCCAGGATAGAAGACCGTGTCGAAATCTGCCTGCGAGACGCTGTCCAGGCGCACCGTGGCCGCAAGTTGCGCGGTCGCGGCGGCATCGTTCTCGAAGCGACGGGTCTGGTCGGTTTGATTGGCCGGTTCGTTGCTCTTCGGATCGAGCGGCGGCTGGCCGCCTTGCGGCGATGCCAGCACGATATCCGCGCCCGCATCCTTGAACGTGTAGTAGGGAGCAGCGAGTTCTTCGAGCCAGAAACCCGTCTTGCGGCCCGTGTTGCCCAATTGATCGTGCGAAGTCAGAACCATCAGAACTTTCATGCTGTTTCTCCTTGAGTTGACGTCCAAGCTAAAAGTAGACCAGTCGTCTAGTAAAGTTGCCAAAAAAAGCACTTCGTCAGAAGTGCTGCTTGCTGCCTGCTCGCGTACTGCTTGCGTGTCAGGGTACGAGATGAAGCATTTGCCGCGTTGTCGTCATGGCGGTCTCGAACGGTTGCGGATTGCGCACGATCTTGACCATGATGCTGGCGCCCAGCCAAAGCTGATACAGGCTCTGGGCGACGACGGAAGCGTCTTCGCTGACCGAAAGTGAACCGTCTTCCACGCCGGCCTCGATAGCGCGCGCCAGTCGCTCGATGATGCCGGACGTACCGCGCTTCAGCGCTGCACGCATGGCTTCCGAAATGTCCGCGACTTCCGCGCCCAGCTTGACGGCGAGGCACTTGCCCTGGCAGTCGAAAAACGACTGGGTGTCCTGCCAGATCTGCCAGTATTTCATGAGGCGTTGCGCGGCGGTCAGATCAGGCTGGGCCAATGTGCTGTCCATATCGGCCAGGTATTCGGCGAAGTAGCTTTCGAGCAATTCCACACCGAACGCGTCTTTCGAACCGAAGTAATGGTAGAACGACCCCTTCGGCACGCCTGCGGCCGACAGAATCTCGTTCAACCCTACGGCTGAGAAGCCTTTGGCGCCGATGATTCGTTGCCCGACAGCAATGATGCTTTCTCGAATATCGACCGGTTCGGATGTGTTTGCGGTAACCATGGCGAGACTTTAATTGAAAGTAGACCAGTCGTCTAGTGCTAATCTGGATTTTTTTGAAGTGCCGCCAAAACCTGCCGCAGTTCAGTGTTTTGCCGGAGCCTGCTGGATCGATGAATGCAACCGCATATCGTCAGAAAACTGACGCTGGCCAGCGCGGTAGCGCAACCGAACAAAATTCAGCGGGGCGGGCCGGTTCCATCCGCGATGGCAAACCGGCCAGACAACCGCGCGATATTTCTACGCTTCAAGCACTTCGGGGGCGATATAACCCGAGCGGGCAGACGAGAGCGTCTGCTTCAACTCGCGACTGCCGGCGTCTGCCAGAACTTCGCTTTCACCTGCCTCGAGCGCGTCGTAAGTCTGGCGGACGACGTCGAGCGGATCGGCTTTCGGAACATCGAAGCCTTGGGTGAGGTCGGTATCGACGAAGCCCACGTGCACGCCGACCACGCCGATATTCCGATTCCTGAGATGAGCGCGGACGTTGTTGGTATAGCTCCATGCCGCCGCCTTCGACGCCGAATAGGGCGTCAGGATCGGAACGACTCGCCAGGTGACGTCGGAGAGAACGTTGATCACTCCGCCGTTTCCATCGCTGGGAAGCGAGGGCTGGAAAGCGCTGGTTGTCCGCATCACGCCGTAATAGTTGGTTTCGAAAATACGCCGGGCCTGTTCTTCGACGTTGTCCGCAAACGGCGACTCGCTGACTTCAGCAATGCCTGCGTTGTTGACGAGCAAAGTCACATCGGACGCGATTTTCGCCGCCGCCTTGACCGATTCGGAATCCGTAACATCGAGCTTAACCGGAATGATGCCGGGCTCGTTAAAGTTCTCCGGGCGACGCACGCCTGCGTAGACTTTCGCGGCTCCGCGCGCGAGCGCCTCACGTGCAAAGGCCAGTCCGAGGCCACGGCTTGCTCCCGTCACGAAAACGGTGGAATTCCTGATCTTCATTTTGCAACTCCTCAATGGATACAACACAGTGAATGATCGAATCAGGCCTGAAAAAGCCTGCGATTTGCGCGGACGAATTCCCCGACGGTTTGCGGCGCCTTTCCGGTGATCTTCTCGATCACGCTGTCGGTGCCTGCAAATACGCCGTTTTGATAATCGATGGCGACTTCAATGAAATGCTGGATCATGAATTCCGGCAGCCCGTACTTCTTCAGATGTTCGCGGTATTCGTCGAGCGTCGCCGGGCTGTAGACGATCTTGCGATCGATAACCTCGCTGATTTCGTCCGCGATACCGTGATGATCGAGTTCGCGCGGACCACAAAGCTCATAAGTCTTGCCGATGTGCCCGGACGGCTGCATGAGAACGTTGGCAATAAAACGCGCCTGGTCTTCCGCGGCAATCGGCGCGTGGCGTCCCGCGCCGTAGGGCAGCGTGATCTTGCTTTCCTTGACGATGGTGTCGAGCACCCACGGAAAAATCAACCATTCGGAGAAGAACGTGGGGCGGATGTGAACAGTCGGCACACCTGACCAGTCGAGAACGCGTTCGGCGATCCAATGATCCCGTGCCGCGTGGCTTTTCGAATCTTCGCGCGCTGAAATCTGCGACATCTCGACGACGACATCAAGACCCGCGCGGTGCGCGGCATCCGCGAAATAAGCGGTTCCCTGGATGAACCCCGGCCGCACCGGATAGCACAGATACGCGCCCGACATTCCCGCCGCGGCACGAATCAGGTCGTCGTGATCGAGCAGATCGCCAACCACGACTTCCGCACCGGCGGCGCGCAGCGCTGCGCTGCGTTCGTCCTCCTTGTGCACCATCGCGCGCACGGCGTGACCGGCTTCAAGAAGATAGTTCACCGTATAAACACCGGTCTTGCCCGTGGCACCGGTGATCAGGAATTTACGCTGTTGCATGATGAATCCTCCAACTCGTGAATGGGCGCACTCGTACCGAATGCTGCAAACCGCTCATTGTGTGTATATGCACAATTCAGGGTGAAAAAGACGGCGAGATCTGATCGCCGATACCGTTTACATCGCTTCGATGTGTTGCCTGACGTCGTCCAGCAGAGAGGCGGACGTGACGGGGTCTGCAATGATGCGCGACAGGGTGAGCGCGCCGATCATTGCCGCCAACGCAAAGGTAGCGCGTGAGCGATCCGCTGCGCCGTCCTCGTCGGTGATGCGACTCGCCAGCATGTCGACCAGCGCGTCGAATCCTCGAGACGCTACCGCTCGAGTATTGTCGTCGGCGCGTGCCAACTCGCTGCCCATGCCGGCAAACGGGCAGCCGCGCTCCGGCGCATCGCGATGGCCGGTGGACAGGTAGGCGTCGACGATGGCCCTGAAGCCGTCCTCGTCGTTGCATCCGTTGGCGGAGGCTTCCAGCGCTTCGATGATTCCAGTCAGACCCGCGTCGCAGGCTTCGGCAACGAGCTGGTCTTTCGACTCGAAATGGCGATAAAAGCCGCCGTGCGACAGTCCGGCGGCGGCCATCAAATCGGCGAGGCCGGTCGCATGAATGCCGTTGGCCCGAAATTCCCCGGCGGCGACTTCGACGATACGCCGGCGTGTCTCGGTAGTTTCGACCCTTGATTTCCGCATGATCTGTGCTGCTCCGCGATTCGGTGATTTAGATGTTAGTCATCATCTAAATGGAAATCAAGCGATGTCTGGATTATTTTTGCTTCCAGCGATTGTCGCGGGTCGAGGCTTTCAATCTTTTTGCAGAAGGCAATCATCAGGAAAAAGCCTGCCCATTTCATCAACCGTTTTCGTCCGCACAATCAGCAGGCGCACCCTGTGTTATGTTTTATCCGCGCCCTCAGCGCAGCACTGACAACCGCCGCCGCGCGGCGTCAGATCGAACAATGAACAAGAATCAGCCGGATGAACAAGCCCCTGGATTTCGAAAGCCGCCGCCTGTCCGCTCTCGCCGGATTTGACGTGCTGGACACCCCCCGAGAACGAGCCTTCGACGAAATCGCGAGCCTGGCGGCGGCGCTGTGCCGCGCGCCCATCGCGGTGGTGAATTTCATCGGCGATCAACGGCAATTTTTCAAGGCGGAGGTCGGACTCGGCGTCCGCGAAACGCCGTTTGAAAGCTCGTTTTGTGCGAAGGCGTTGCTGGAGGAAGAATTTCTCCATGTGCCCGACGCGACCACCGACCCGCGTTTCAACGGCAATCCGCTCGTCACCGGTGAGCCGCATCTGCGCTTTTACGCCGGTGCGTTGCTGAAAACGGATGAAGGCTTGCCGATCGGCACACTCTGCGTGCTCGACTATGAGACGCGCAGTCTCGACGCCGTGCAGGAGCAGGCGCTGCGCGTTCTCGCGCGGCAAACCATGGCCGCGCTCGAATTGCGCCGCGTGGCGAAGTCGGCGGAGGCCGAGCGGGCACGTTATCGCGCGCTCTTCAATGCGATCGACGACGGCTTTTGCATCATCGAATTTTTCGACGGCCCGCATGGTCCGCTCAGCGACTACGTTCATGTCGAAGCGAATCCCGGATACGAGCGCCATACCGGCATTTCGAACATCGTGGGCAAGACCTTGCGGGAGCTCGATCCGACCGAGGCGGATCGCTGGATCGAGCTTTACGGCGGCGTGCTGCGCACTGGAGAACCCGCGCGTTTCGAGCGATATTTTCTGACTGCCGGCCGTCACATCGAAGTGTCGGCGGCGCGTGTCGAGCCGCCGGACCTGCGACGGGTATCGGTGCTGTTCCGCGATATTTCGGCGCGGAAAAAAGCGGACGAAGCACTGCGCACGAGCGAAGCGCTCGCCCGCGAAAACAGCCAGCGCGTGCAGCTTGCGCTCGCGGCCGGGGCGATTATCGGCACCTGGTTCTGGGACTTGCCGAACGATCGTTTTACCGTCGACGAAGCCTTCGCGCACGTGTTCGGCCTCGATCCCGCGCAAGGCCGCGACGGCCTGAGCCTCGCGCAGGTGATCGCGAACGTCCACCCCGACGACCGCGACGGCCTCACGGCGGCGATCAGCGAGGTGATCGAACGTGGCGGGAACTACGCGCATCAATACCGCGTGCGTCGCGCGGACGGGCGCTATTACTGGATCGAAGCGAACGGTCGCGTCGATCATGCGCCGGACGGCACGCCGCTGAGTTTTCCGGGCGTGCTGCTCGATGTCGAAAAACGCCGGGTCGTCGAAGAAGAGCGGGATCGCGCCGCCGCGTCGCTGCGCGCGCTCAACGACACGCTGGAGCAACGCGTGATCGAACGCACCGGCGAATTGATGCGCGCCGAAGAGCAATTGCGCCAGGCGCAGAAGATGGAAGCCGTCGGCCAGTTGACCGGCGGGCTCGCGCACGACTTCAACAATCTTCTCGCGGGCGTGTCGGGCTCGCTGCAATTGCTGAGTATCCGGCTGAGCCAGGGTCGCGTTGCGGAGGTCGACAAATACGTCGTGGCCGCGCAAGGCGCGGTGCGTCGTGCGGCGGCGTTGACGCATCGGCTGCTCGCGTTTTCCCGCCGACAAACCCTCGACCCGCGGCCGACCGATGTCAACGCGCTGGTCAACGGAATGACCGATCTCATTCAACGTACTGTCGGGCCTGGAATCAGGCTCGAGGCGGTCGGCGTGGCCGGGCTGTGGCCCGCTCTGGTCGACTCGGGACAGCTTGAAAACGCGTTGCTGAACCTGTGCATCAACGCCCGCGACGCGATGCCCAACGGCGGCCGCATCACGATCGAAACGGCCAACAAGTGGATCGACGGCAGCGCGGCCCGCAGCCACGACATGCCCGAAGGCCAGTATCTGTCGTTGTGCGTCACGGATACGGGAACCGGCATGACGGCCGACGTGATCGGCAAGGCGTTCGATCCGTTCTTCACCACCAAGCCGATCGGCATGGGCACGGGCCTGGGGCTGTCGATGATCTACGGTTTCGCCAAACAGTCCGGCGGCCAGGTGCGGATCTATTCGGAAGTCGGGCAGGGCACGACGGTGTGCATCTACCTGCCGCGTTTTTATGGCGATGTCGGCGGCGAGGGCGTGGATCATTTTGCGTCGCCGGTCCCGGGCACCGAAGCGGGCGAGACAGTGGTCGTCGTCGACGATGAGCCGAGCGTGCGCATGCTGATCACCGACGTGCTGGAAGAACTCGGCTACACGGTGATCGAAGCAGCCGACAGCGTGGCCGGCCTGAAGCTGCTGCAGTCGAATATCCGGGTCGATCTGCTGGTCAGCGACGTGGGCCTGCCGGGCGGAATGAACGGACGTCAGATGGCGGACGCCGCGCGGCAGACGCGGCCTGATCTGAAAGTGCTTTTCATCACCGGCTATGCGGAGAATTCGGTGATCAGTAACGGACATCTCGAACCCGGCATGCAGGTCATGACCAAGCCGTTCGCTCTCGAAACGTTTGCGGCAAGAGTCCGGCAAATGGTCGACGGGTGATGCAGGCGAGGGCGGAGCAACGCGTGACATTTGTTGCAGGAGCCACGCGTTTCCCGTTGAATCCGCCGACCACCCCTCTGATTAGCAGGGTATGGCCGATATGTCATTTCGCGTAACATCCGCCGCTGCATGCGGACTTGACTGTGCCCAAAACGATTGAAGCTAGCGCCTGAGAGACCTAAAAACGAGCCGGACAATCGCATGCGAAAACAGTGGACCTCACTTCGGTGAGGCCATCCACAATGCCCGCTCCATGAGAAGCGGGTGCAGTCGTGTTTGAGAGGCGCGTGGGCGAGTTTGTTGGCTCACGTAAGGAGGTCTGAATGCGTCTGCCCGTCTGGAGCATTCAGCCTCCTGCCCGTCTATCGCTCACTGACGCCGTTTTGCACCGCGCGCGTGACAGCTAACGTGTCTATTTGTTGCCTGTCTGCGCAATCCCGTTAGAGAAATGCTTGAGCCACAGGCTCATCAAACCGGCACGTCCCCGCACGCCATATTTGCGAAAAATTCCGGTGATATAGGAATGCGTGGTGGAGGCGGCCAACCCGAGTCTTTCCGCGATCTGCTTTTCAGTCGCTTCGGTCAGCAGCAGTTCGAGAACCTTGCGCTCGTACGGCGCAAGCATGGACAGCAGCGCCGCAGGCACGGGGTCCCGCCGGCGCAGTTCCGTCACGTCGCGCGCGACACCCACACGCAATTGCTCGTTCTCCAGCCAGCGGGCCGCCCATGTGATGTAGACGTCGCTGCCATTCTTGTGCCGGTAACGATTCTCGAAACCAACCCGCTTGCGACCGGCCAGCACCTCTTTCGCTTCCTTGCGCGTGGCGTCCTGATCGGCCGGCACGACGAAATCGATGATGAACTGATCGACGAAATCGCCCGGCAGATAACCGAAAATGTCTTCGCACGCAGCGCTGACGTGGCGGATCCGCCCCTGCTCATTCACGAGGAAGATGGCGTCCGGCGAGAGGTCCGTGGAAACGGTGACGAGGTCTTCGATGAGTTCGCTTTTCATTGCTGTGCACTAAGTTTCGCGCGTCCAGAACGCGCTGGCGATGCCGCGTTGCGTTGGGTCCCCGGAGACCGGAAGCAACTGGAGTTTGGGGCGGGAGAGCGTAACGCGGTCCCATTGACGGTCAATTTCGCCGGCAGCCGATGAGCCGGTCTGTCGGTAAGGTGCGAGCAACCAGACGTTCGCTCATTAACCCGCACGGCGCACTTCAGCTAACGACCGGATAAATGACTGTATTCCAGGAACGTGACAAGAACGTCGATCACCCGCCACGTTTCGCACGGGCGTCTGAAGTGACCGTCGAAACCCGCGCGCCGGAGATCTTCGATCGGCTCGCTAGGAGCGAAATTGCTCATGGCAACGAGCAGCAGATCGTCGCAGGACGTTTCGGCGCGCAACCGCCGCGTCAATTCATAGCCGGGGCCTTCGTCCAGCCGTGTGTCCAGCAGGATCACCGCCGGGACCTCGGACTGGATCAGCTGATCGATGCGCTCGCGGTCGTTGGCAAACGTGGCCTTTAGTCCTTTCAGGCGAAGCAGCATCGAAATCGATTCGCCCACTGCCCTGTCCTTGTGTGCCACGAGCACGCGCCGGTTGGCGCGCGGGCCGTGACCACGGTTAAACGTCCAGAGCGCAAACTGTGTCTCATCCTCACTCGGCAATCGGCGGGTCATGATGCTCCTGATTGATAGCGCTTTTGTTGTTGTAGTTTTGTCGTCGAAGCGAAAACGCTTCCGCCGGATGACCGGAGTTCCCGCGCACATTATGCGTCCTGCGGACTGTCGACTTCCGCTGAAAGCTTTCAATATGCCGACCCTTGGCTCAGCTAGTACAACGGCCTTTCGCGCGGAAAGTTAAGATCGATTTACGCATAACCGTACTTTTGGCGCGGGCCGGACGGCGTGTCGTCGAGCGAAAAACAGACCAGCCATGCGATCAGTCGGGATGCCGCAGCGCGACTTCGCGCGTCGCCGACGGCTCCGCCGTTTGAGTTTCGGCGCGGCACGCGTGCCTCACCGAGCGGCTGAAAATCAGCCACAGTGCGAGCGATCCCAGCGAAACCGCGCCGAGTGCGACGAAGGCGGTCGCGTAGCCGAAGCGCTGCGCCAGCACGCCGCCCAACGCGGGGCTGAGCGCCGCGCCGATCCCCGTGACCGTCATCACGGCACCCAGGCCGACGTTCACCCGGCCGGTGCCCTGCAACAGCCGCACGACCAGCGCCGGCACGGCGACGCTCTGCAGTCCCGCCGCGATGCCGTCGAGAATCTGCACCGGCCATACGCCCCACGCGCTCATCAGTGCAGCCGCGACCATCCCGCGAACCGGCATCGCCAGATACGTGATGAAGATCGTCGTCCAGTAACCGCGCCATTGAATCAGGCGGGGCGCCAGCCACGCCGCGCCGATCATCACCAGTTGCGCAATCACGATCGTTTCGGCGGTGAATGCGCTCGGGTCGCCCTGATGAGCGGTGACGACAGCCATGCCGTAGAGCGGCAGCATCGCCGCGTTGCCGAGATGGAACAGCGCCAGCGACGCGGCCAGCAGCAACAACGGCCGGTTCCCGAGCACGATGCGCAGGCCACCGGGTCGTTGAGCGTCTGCAGCATTGTCAGCGGATGGCGGCGCGAGTCCGCGAGCGCTGTCGTGGTCGATCGCGCGGGCCGGGATCATCAGGACCGTGAGCACGGTCAGCGCGCCGAAAAGCGCGGCGAGCGCGAACACCGCGCCGAATCCGAAGCGCCAGCCGAGCCAGCCGGAAAGCGCCGCGCCCGTGACGTTGCCGGCGTGATTGGCCATCTGATTGCGGCCGAACTGCCGGTCGAAACCTCGCTGACGCATTATCCCCAGCGTGATCCCGGCCACCGCAGGACCGAGCGCCGCGCCGGTGACCGCGCCCGCAACCTGCGACGCGGCGATCATCCAGTAGCCGTGCGAGACCCACAGCGCGAGCGACGCGAACGTGGTCATCAACCCGGCTGCGACGACGACGGCCCGCTTATGCCTGGTGGCATCGACCAGCGCGCCGGACGGGGCCGTCGCGATCATGCCCGCGATTCCGCCGAGCATCATGACGGAGCCGATGGCGTCGGCGGCCCATCCGCGAGATAGAAGGAATACGCCAATGAACGGTCCGAGACCCGCCTGGACGTCGGCCATGAAGAAGTTGAGCGCCTCGAGCGCGCGAGTGGATTCCACGGCGGGGAGCCTGTCGCGGGGTCAGGGAAATTGTCCACGCAGATCGGGCGCCGGGCGGTTGCGCGAATCATGCAATCTGGTTTCTGGATGCGACGCTATACCGATTTCGAGTCGGTGCATGGTGCAAATCCTCCCGTCAACGCAACGTGCAAAACGACGTTGCGGCCGCGCTGAGTGCCGCAGCAGTTCTCAGCAAGCGGTGTGCCTTGCGTGGACGTGGTTCAGCATCAGGTTGCGGGCCCGGGAGTTGCATGGAGAGGTGCTGATGCGAAGCGGGTTCCAATCGTTCTTATTGCCCATCACGTGAGCTTTCAACCATGCCCCAGACCTCGACCAAACAGAACCTTCCCGTCGAACGCGTACGCCGCTATCTCGAACCTGGCCCGATCGTGCTCGTGTCGTCCCGCTGGCGCGACAGGACCAACATCATGACGATGGGCTGGCATCTGGTGATGGAGTTTTCGCCGTCGCTCGTAGGCTGTGTGATCGCCGCAGGCAACCATAGCTTCGAGATGATTCGTCAAAGCCGCGAATGCGTCATCAATCTGCCGACCACGCATCTGACCGATACCGTCGTGAAGATCGGCAATACATCGGGGGCGGAGATCGACAAATTCGCGGAATTCGGGCTGACGGCGCTCGACGCCGACGGTGTGAGTGCGCCGCTGATCGCCGAGTGTCACGCCAATTTCGCGTGCCGCCTTTACGACGATGCGTTGATCGACAAATACAATTTCTTCGTTTTCGAAGTCGTGAGCGCGCAGGTAGCCATGCGGCCGGATTTCCCGGAAACGATCCACTACACCGGGGATGGCGTCTTCACGGTATCCGGCAAAACGATCAGCCGCCGACACCTGTTTCGCCCCGGCATGCTGTGAAAGCGCGGCGATTCAACGATGGGGCAACGAAGACGAGAGGGGTTTGTCGGCGCGAGTCGAAACCGTGAAGGGCAGAGCCTTCAGGTGATTCACGCGTTGGTGCAGGGTAAAACAAATACGGCGGCTGCATTGCGCAACCGCCGATCAGCCAGCGACGATACTCAGAACAGATCGCGGCGCGACTCGGCGACCATTTCGCAGGTACGCAGGTGCAATTGCCACGCGTGAGCGCATTGAGCGCGGAAACGTGCAAACCAGTTCGATTGGGTCAGAAGTGCGGCAACGGCGCTGCTCATGGTGGTATCTCTCGGGTAATTGCCTAGGTATTAACCCGGATTATACATTTGCCATGCTGCGACGCAACGAAAACAAAAATACCGGATCGATTAGGAGCGGTCGGAGCGTGACGCAAAAACAACGGGCGGTAGGCGTGCGCGATGGAGTCAGGCGACGGTAGCCACGGCGAAGGTGCGTCAGACTTGGGACACGTCGTTGTCGTCCGGATGATGCGAGGAACCGTGCGCCAGCGAACCTGCGCCTCCCATGCCACCGCCACCGCCACCGCCACCGCCACCGCCACCGCCACCGCCACCTCCCATGCCTCCACCCCCGCCGCCCGTTTTTCCACCTTCGCCGCCTCCACCCCCGCCGTCTTTCCCTTTCGCGCCGCCGGAAGGTCGCGCGGGACCCTGAGCCGGAATCGGCATGCCACGCGGAACCGGATCGAGATCGAGCACTTTGCGGATGAAATTTCGCAACGACACCACCAGCTCCGCCGTATGAATCGTTCGCCCCTGCGTCATCTCGACGGCGGCTTGCGTGGCGAGTCGCACCTGCTCCTCGGTGCCGAGGAGAATGACATCCGCGAGGGCCGCTTCGACGGCGTCGCGGATGCGCCGCGACCGGTCCGAGCCTCCCGGATCGCTTGCCTCCGACGACGGCTCGCTATGCAGCGCGGCGGTGTCGGCGGCGGCATCGAGGGCGGCTTGCGCGGGTGCGGGCACCGCCATCGACGCTCGCCGCAGGTCGCGCAGATGAGTGGGATCGACGGCAAGGTTGCCGGTGAACGAACCGCCGAGCGTTTTATAGGCGGCGATCAGCGTGCGCAGCCGTTCGTTGATCTGCCGGTTTTCGCGCTCGCGCCGTTGTTGCACGGTTTGCATCAACAGCAGGCGGACGCCGACGCCGATCAGCGTGATCACAGCGAGGCCGAGGAGTGTGGAGAGCAGGGCTTGCCAGGAACTGAAATCGAGATTGCGCATGGACGTTGTTGTTGAGTGGCGATTTGTCGGAAGACTGTAGCAATCAACGCACACCGGTTATCCGACCGTGCGCGACAGACGCGGCCATGTCATTCGCAAACGCCAGACCCGCCCGGAACGAAGCATCTGGCTAAACGGGGAATTGTCGAGTTAGCCATTACCGATGGACTCGTATTCGATTTGCATTTATAGGTGCGGAGTTTTTGGTTCAGTCACTCAGCATATTAAACCGGTCGTGCTTCTTTAATTGCGCCGTATTGGACGTTGTATTAATCGTGCATGACACGGCAAATATGCGTTTTTACATAAAAGAAACGGCTTTTTTAAAAGATTCGTGGTGCACGCAACGTGCCCAATCAAGATAAAACTTTCTATATGCTTTCGGTCATTATTTCGTCATTCGAGTATTTTCCTCTCCTCGACTTCAATAATTATCGATTCGCCAGGGTAATCCCTCGCGCAAAAGCTTTAATTAGTGATTGCGTCGATAAAGCCAACCCGTTACGATCGGCTCGACATTTATCTAATCAATAACCTGTAAGATTTTCATGAACATTGCATATGCTGACTCGCTCAATCGCGACTCGGCGATGGAGTGCGAATTGTTGCGCCTGCGTCCCGCCACGCCAGAAGACCGTGAGTTTCTGCGGGAAGTATTCATTAGCACGCGGACCGAGGAGTTTTCCCGCTCTGGCTGGGGCGAAGCGGAGATTCTCGCATTGCTCTCCAGTCAGTTTGACATGCAGGACAGCTATTACAGACGTCACTATCCCGGTGCGCGTTTCGACATTGTGACAAAGGCGGATGTTGCGGTTGGGCGGCTTTATCACTATACGGGCGCCGATGAATTACGCATTATTGATATTGCATTGTTACCGGCTTTTCGTGGCGCGGGAATCGGCTCACACATAATGCGGGCCATGGTGACGCAGGCGGCGAAAAACGGATTGACGGCAACGCTTTACGTCGAGACGGCCAATCCGGTGAAAACGCTTTACCAGCGACTGGGTTTCATCGAAACGGGTAAAAACGGCATATACGAGAGAATGTGCCGCAAGGCCGCACCATTCGACGGCGAACCGGCGAACATTGCCGGTTTATAAGTGCCGGAAGAGCGGGCGGCCATAGAAAACGCAATTTGGCAGGGTGAATCAAGCCCGCCAAAATGTGCTCAAAAAAGCATCAAGTTTTAACGGCATGCGCCGTATATGCGTATTGAAGGCCAAAAACACTCAGTCGACGGGGCACGGCGATTAATGCGCCGGCATTACGAGCGATCTGGACTAACTGCCGGGGGGCGGGTTGTCAGTCATACCAAGTCACGCCGAATTGACCGAGGCGGTCGGTCGCACGTTTACGTTCGCCAGCGCGAGCGTGGGCACCGTTGAATCCCGGTTGATCTCGGCGCCCGCCGGGACGCCGATGGACGACGATTTCCTCTGCTATTCCGCCCACTTCGAATTACCGGCCGGTGTCCGGCTCCCTCAAGACACGTACCGCGTCAGCGCGCCGAACGGCGCCGCCTGGGATCTGCTCGCGACGCCCACGCGTCCCGCCGCCAGTGGCGTCGGCACGATGTGCATCGTGATTCATTGCGCGAAGCCGCGCGAAACCGCGTCTCCCGAGACCATCGATCCAGGCCGCGCATGAGACCGATGGCGGGCAGTCACAACCTCGTTCCCCTCTCTCACGGCTGTTTCTTCAGGAGTTGTACATGAGCGATCCGTATATGGGCGAAATCCGCATGGTGGCGTTCAGTTTTGCGCCCTATGGCTGGGCATTGTGCCAGGGCCAACTGTTGCCGCTGGCGCAAAACCAGGCGCTGTTCTCGCTGCTCGGCACGGTCTACGGCGGTAACGGCGTGGCGACGTTCGGCCTGCCGAACCTCGCCGGCCGCTCGCCGGTCGGCACGGGCACGGGTGCGGGACTGTCGTCGATCGAGCTGGGTCAGTTCGCCGGTGCTGAAAGCTTCACGATGACGGGCGCGCAGTTGCCGATGCATACCCACCCGGCCGTGATTCCGCCGATGTCACTGACGACGTCGGTGTCCGTTCCGGCCTCGACGGCGGCGACGGGCGGCGTGGTGGCGCCGGGGCCCACGACTGTGCTGGGCGAAGTCAGCACGGGCGGCCGCACTTCCGATCTTTACAACACGACCACGCCGAATACGACGCTCGCGCCGTTCAACGCCACCGTGCCGTTTCCGCAGACGACGGTGCCGGTCGGGATGGCCGGCTCCGGCCTCCCGATGCCGCTGCGTAATCCGTACGTCGGTCTGAACTTCTGCATCGCGCTACAGGGCGTTTTCCCGACGCGCGGGTAATCCGGGCGGTAAGCGGCGAAGCAATGCCGCAGGCAGCAGCACGAAAGCGTAGTCGTGGTCCCGGCCGCCGCATCGCCCCCCAACCGGCGACGATCTGGCGGCCGCAGTAGAAACCGGTTAGGACAACCGGTCAACAGTAGGGCGCAACGGCGGCCCGGTGGAGCGTGTGTCATGAAGATCATCCAGCAGCTTTTCAAACGTTTTGATGACGCGCGTAACGCGTGCAATGCGGGCGACACTCGCGTCGGCATGCGTGGCAAATCCTCCGGTGTCACAGTGAAACCGGCGCCGTTGCTGATGGCGCTCGAACCGCGCGTGGTCTACGACGCGTCGGTTGCTGTGGTGGCTTCGCATCACCATGGCGCCGAGGCGCAAACGCATGCGGGCGCCGCCGCATCGACCGATGCGACCGTGCACGCCGCGCCGAAGACGATCGCCGAACATGACGTGCAGCATGCCAAACCAGGCGGCGACGGCGCGGCCCGCAACAGCAAGCCGTCGACTTCGTCCGACGCTGCAGGCACGCAGTCGACCACCCAGACCGGCACCGACGTCGCCGTGCAGAAAACGGTTCAGACCGACGCCGCCGCCGCTGCGGTGACCGATCCGAGCGCCGCAGCCGCCGCGCATGCCGTCGTGTTCATCGACCCGAGTGTCACCGACTACCAGGCGCTGATCGCGGGCTTACCGGCCGGCACCCAGTATGTCGTGCTGAATGCCGACACGGACGGCTTCGCGCAGATCGCGCAGTATCTGCAAACGCATCAGGGCATTCAGTCGATTCATCTGATTTCTCACGGCTCCGACGGCGAGATTCAAGCCGGTGCCGCGTGGCTCAATAGCAGCAACATTGCGGAATATAGCGGCGACCTCGCGGCCATCGGCGCGGCCATGGCGCCCGGCGGCGACTTCCTGATTTATGGCTGCGACGTCGCCGAACAGGCCGACGGTCAGGCGCTCGTGCAGCAGGTCGCCGCGCTCACTCATCTGAACGTCGCGGCGTCGACCGATCTGACCGGCTCGACAGCGGTGGGCGGCGACTGGACGCTCGAGTACCAGGTCGGCGACGTGCATACGTCGGTGCTGCTGTCGGCGGCGAGCGAGCAGGCTTACGACCACGTGCTGGGCACCACGATCGAGAACTACACCGGTGTGAACGCGGTGGGCTTCTCCACGGGTGACGTCAACGGGGGCGTCTCGTCGTTTACGCTCGATGGCCTGATCTACACGTTCAAGGATGCGAGCGGCAACCCGATCAACATCAACACGTTTGTCACGACGGATGATTACCTGCGGCTGCTCACGGATGAAGGCGGCGCCGGCAACGCGTTGCAGATCAACCAGGACGGGATACTCGGGCTAGCCTCGGTCACCATCACCCGCGTGGGTAATACGCCGTTCAATTTCCAGAGCATCGATCTGGACATCGAATCCGATACCGGCGCGCAAGGTATCGTCACGATCGTCGCGGACAACAATACGGCTAACGCCGTGACGCTCGAGACGGACAATATCATGACGGCGGTCACGATGACGCTGTCGGCCACGAATGCGTCGTTCGCGGACGCCCACAGCATCACGATTTCCGGCGGAGATCTGCTCGCCGACTTCGGTCACCTGGTCTATGCCGACGTGGGTCCGTCGCTGACGACGACCTCCACCAACGCCACCTTCACCGCTGGCGACAACACGGCTTCGACGCCGGTCGCGGTGGATGCGGGTATTACGCTGACGGACTCGACCTCCGCCACGGCGCAGTCCGCCACGATTACGATCAGCAACTTCAAAACCGGCGACGAACTCCTGTACACGGCCATGAACGGCATCTCAGGGGCGTACAGCAACGGCGTGCTGACGCTGACCGGCTCTGCGACGATCGCGCAATGGCAGAGCGCGCTCGAATCGGTCACTTTCACCAATACCCAGATCACGCCGGATGCCACCATCCGCACGATCAACTTCTCGATCACCGACGTCGCGGGCGTGACCAGCACCGCCACGCGCAACGTCACGGTAGTCGATACCGATCAGACGCCGATCGTCAGCACCACTGGCGGCTCGACCAGCTATGTGGCGGGCGCAGCCTCCGTCACGATCGACAGCGGCTTGAGCATCTCCGACAGCGACTCGACCCATCAGGCCATCGCCACGGTGACGATCGGCAACGCCAGCACCAGCGACATACTGAATTTCACCGCCAACGCGACTCTGTACGGCAACATCAGCGGGGCATACCTCAGCAGTACCCATACGCTGACGCTGACCGGCTCGGCCACCGACGCGCAATGGCAGGCGGCGCTCGACTCAATCGGGTTCTCGTCCAGCGTCAGCAGCCCTGGCGGTGCGCGCACCATCAGTTTTTCGATCAACGACGGCACCAAAACCAGCGCAATTGCGACCAAAACCGTCGCCGTGATCGGAGTGCCGGTCGTGACCACGGACACTGGTTCGGCTGCGTTTGTCGCGGGCAACAATGTTGCGTCGACGCCGGTCGCGATCGATAGCGGACTGACCGTAGCGGACGGCAGCAGCACGACGCTGGCGTCGGCGACGGTGCAGATCACCGGCAACTTTCATGCAGGCGAGGACCTGCTGCTGTTCGTCAACAACCCGGCGACGATGGCCGACATCACCGGCTCGTATAACAGCGGCACTGGTGTGCTGACATTGACCTCGGTGTCGCACGCGACGCTCGCGCAATGGCAGGCCGCGCTGCGCTCGATTACCTTCGACGACACAGCGGTCACGCCGAACAGCGCGACCCGTACGATCTCGTTCACCGTCAACGACGGCAGCAACAGCAGCCCGATCGCGACCCGCACGGTGAGCGTGACGGATACCGATCAGACGCCGATCCTGACCACCTCGGGCGGATCGAGCGCTTTCGCGGCAGGTGACAACGCTTTGTCGACGCCGGTGGCGGTGGATTCCGGCATCACCGTCTCGGACCTGGACAACACGACGCTGGCTTCGGCGACGGTATCGATCACCGGCAACTTCCATGCGGGTGAAGACTTGCTGTCGTTCATGAACGTCAGCGCCTCGACATTCGGCAACATTACCGCGTCGTACAACGCGGCGACGGGCATGCTGACGCTGAGTTCGGCTGGCGCGACGGCGACGCTCGCGCAATGGCAGGCGGCGTTGAGCGCGGTCACTTATACGGACACGGCCGTGACGCCGAGCAGCGCGACACGCACGGTGAGCTTCTCGGTCAACGACGGCACGGCAACGAGCGCGACCGTGACGCGTACAGTCACCATTGCGGATACGGATCAGACGCCGGTGCTGAGCACGTCGGGCGGCTCGGCCTCGTTCGTCGCGGGCGACAATGCGCCGGCGACGCCGGTGGCGATCGACTCCGGCGTCACGTTGTCGGATCTGGACAACACGACGCTCGCGTCGGCGACGGTGTCGATCACCGGCAATTTCCATGCGGGCGAAGACGTGTTGATGTTCGTCAACAATGGAGTGACAGAGGGCAACATCACCGGCAGCTATAACGCCACCACGGGGGTATTGACGCTGACTTCGGCTGGCGCGACGGCGACGCTCGCGCAATGGCAGGCGGCGCTGCAGGCGGTCACTTACACGGACACGGCCGTGACGCCGAACAGCGCGACACGCACGGTGAGCTTCACCGTCAACGACGGCACAAAAACGAGCGCGACCGTGACTCGCACGGTCACCGTCGCGGATACGGATCAGACGCCGGTGCTGAGCACGTCGGGTGGCTCGACCTCGTTCGTCGCTGGCGACAACACCACCTCGACGCCGGTGGCGGTCGATTCCGGCATCACGGTGTCGGATCTGGATAACACGACGCTCGCATCGGCGACGGTGTCGATCACCGGCAATTTCCATGCGGGCGAAGACGTGTTGATGTTCGTCAACAATGGAGTGACAGAGGGCAACATCACCGGCAGCTATAACGCCGTGACGGGGGTGTTGACGCTGAGTTCGGCTGGCGCGACGGCGACGCTCGCGCAATGGCAGGCGGCATTGCGTGCGGTGACTTACACGGACACGGCCATCACGCCGAACAGCGCAACGCGCACCGTCAGCTTCTCGGTCGACGACGGCATCAAGGATAGCGCCGCCGGCACGAAAACCGTCACGGTAACCGCCACCGACCAGACGCCGATCGTCAGCGCATCGACCAGCGGCGCGAACTATATTTCGGGAGCATCGGCGCAGAACATCGACAGCGGTCTCACGCTGAGCGATGCCGACAATACGACCCTGACCACGGCGACCATCCAGTTCACGTCCGGCTTCCATAACGGCGATCTGCTGGCCTTGAACTACGTCGCGGCGACGATGGGCTCGGGTCTCTCGGTTTCGTTCAACGGCGCGACGGGCACGCTGATTGTCAGCGGTGGGCCGAGGACGCTGGCGCAGATGCAGGCGATTCTCGACGGCGTGCAGTTCTCGACCTCGGCCGGCGCGGCCCTCGGCACGCGCACGCTGTCGGTCACGGTGTCGGACGGCACCAGCACCAGCGCAGCGGTTTCGTACGACATCGACGTGGTCAGTTCGGCGCCAATCGTCTCCGTGTCGGGCAGCAGCGCGGCGTTCGTCGCCGGGGACAACACGGTGTCCACGCCCGTCGCGGTGGATAGCGGCCTCACCGTCAGCGATCCTTTGACTGCGATGCTCGCGTCGGCGACAGTGTCGATCACCGGCAACTTTCATGCGGGCGAAGACGTGCTGATGTTCGTCAACGACGGATTGACAGACGGCAACATCACCAGCAGCTATGACGCGGCGACGGGGGTATTGACGCTGACTTCGTCGGGTGGGACGGCGACGCTCGCGCAGTGGCAGGCGGCGCTGCGTTCGGTGACCTACACGGACACGGCCATCACGCCCGACACCGCGACCCGCACGATAAGCTTCACTGTCGACGACGGTACGCAATCGAGCGCGACGGTGACGAGTACCGTCACCATCGCGGACACGGATCAGACGCCGATACTGACCACATCGGGCGGCGACACGTCGTTCGTCGCGGGCGACAACAGCGCGTCCACGCCGGTTGCGATCGATACGGGCATCACCGTGTCGGATCTCGACAACACGACAATGGCTTCGGCGACGGTGGCGATCAGCGGCGGCTTCCACGCGGGCGAGGATGTGCTGTCGTTCACGAACTACAACGCAGCGAATTTCGGCAACATCGTCGCGTCGTATGACGCAGCGACCGGCGTGATGACGCTCACGTCGGCGGGCGCCACGGCAACGCTTGCGCAATGGCAAAACGCATTGGGTTCGGTGACGTACACCGACACGGCCGTCACACCTGATACCACGCAACGCACGATCAGCTTCACTATCAACGATGGCGTCAAATCCAGCGCAGTCAGCACCCAGGCGCTCGATGTGACCGCCACCGATCAGACTCCGATCGTCTCGACCACGACCGGCGACGCGAGCTTCGCATCGGGCGACAACACAGCCAGTACGCCGGTTGCGATCGACACGGGCATCACGGTATCCGACCTCGACAACACGACCTTGGCTTCGGCGACGGTGGCGATCACGGGCGGCTTCCACGCGGGCGAGGATGTTCTGTCGTTCACTAACGGCAACGCGGCCAGCTTCGGCAACATCACCTCGTCGTACGACGCGACAACCGGTGTGATGACGCTGACCTCAGCGGGCGACACGGCCACGCTTGCGCAATGGCAAGCCGCCTTGCGCTCGGTCACTTACACCGACACAGCCGTCACGCCCGACACCGCGCAGCGCACGATCAGCTTCACGGTCAACGACGGCGTCAAGTCGAGCGCGGTCAGCACGAAAGCGCTCGATGTGACGGCCACCGATCAGACGCCGATCCTCACGACCACGACCGGCGATGCGAGTTTCGTTTCGGGCGACAACACCGCCAGCACGCCGGTGGCGATCGACACGGGCATCACCGTGTCGGACCTCGACAACACGACGCTGGCTTCGGCGACGGTGGCGATCACGAGCGGCTTCCACGCGGGCGAAGATCAACTCGCGTTCACCAACAACAACGCGACCAGCTTCGGCAACATCACCTCGTCGTACGACGCGACAACCGGCGTCATGACGCTGACCTCCGCAGGCGACACAGCAACAATCGCACAATGGCAAGCCGCACTGCGCTCGGTCACCTACACCGACACAGCGGTCGTCCCCGACACGACGCAACGCACGATCAGCTTCACGGTCGACGACGGCGTCAAATCGAGCGCGGTCAGCACGAAAGCGCTCGACGTGACGGCGACCGATCAAACGCCGCTCGTCACCACCACAACCGGCGACGCGAGTTTCGCGTCGGGCGACAACACCGCCAGCACGCCGGTTGAGATCGACACGGGTATCACCGTATCCGACCTCGACAACACGACGCTGGCTTCAGCGACGGTGGCGATCACGAGCGGCTTCCACGCGGGCGAAGATCAACTCGCGTTCACGAACAACAACGCAACGAGTTTCGGCAACATCACCTCGTCGTACGACGCGACAACCGGCGTCATGACGCTGACCTCCGCAGGCGACACAGCAACGCTCGCGCAATGGCAGGCCGCCTTGCGCTCGGTCACCTACACCGACACGGCGGTCACACCCGATACCACGCAACGCACGATCAGCTTCACGGTCAACGACGGCGTCAAATCGAGCGCGGTCAGCACGAAAGCGATCGACCTCAGCGCGACCACGCAAACGCCGACGATCGTCGGCGGCACCGGCGGCACGCCGACCTTCGTGGCGAGCGGCGCGGGCGCAACGCCGGTCGCGATCGACGGCGGCATCTCGATCAGCGATGCCGATGCGAGCGCGCATCCGTCGTCGGCGCTCGTGTCGGTGAGCGGCAATTTCCAGCCGGGCCACGACGTGCTCGCGTTCACCAGCAGCGCGGCGACCGGCAACATCAGCGGCAGCTACGACGCCGCCACGGGCGTGCTGACGCTGACCTCGGCGGGCAACACGGCGACCCTCGCGCAATGGCAGGCCGCGCTCGCAGCAGTGACCTACGCGGACACCGCCGCCGAAGTCACCAGCAGCACCCGGACGATCAGCTTCGCGATCGCCGTCGACGGCAAAGAGAGCGGTGTGGTCACGCGTACGGTGAACGTCGCCGCCGCGCCGACCACCGTGTCGGCCACCGGGGCTCCGCCGAATCCGGCCACGCCGACCACGTTGCCGCCGCGTTCGCCGTTTATCGGCAACGGCAGCGACAACGGCAGCGGCAGCGGCAGCGCCACGCCGGTAAACGCGCCGTCGCCGTTCGCGAATGCGCCCGATTCGATCGTCGCGTTCCCGATGAATCTCGGCGACTCGATCTCGAATCCGCTGATCGTGCTCGACATCTTCGCCGACACGCCGGACATCGGCTCGATCCCGGCGATCCACACGTCGACCTTCACCGCCGACAACTTCGGCGACCTCGGCGCGAGCAATGGCGCAGGTGGCGCCGCACATCGCTATGGCTCGCTGTCGCAAACCTCGGTGGAGAATCTGCAGGCTGTTTCTGCGCCGCAGGCCGCGCCGCTCGCGCTCGATCTGCCGAACCTCGCGCTGCACCTCGACATCGCGCCGAACCAGCCGTTCTCGGTGTCGCTGCCGGTCATGCTCGGCGGAGCTGAAGGCTTGCCGGTCGGCACGGACGCGCATGTCGAACTGCGTCTCGCGGACGGCCGGCCGCTGCCTGGCTGGCTGCACTACGACCCGGTGCGCGGCACGTTGAGCGGCAAGGTCCCGGCTAATCAGGGCGCGCTGGCCATCGCGATCATCGCGAGCGATGCGGCGGGTCATCAGACGCGCCGTGAAGTCGCCATCAATTTCGGCACGACTCGCGATTCCACGTCGCACGGTGCGGTTCATGGCGCCACGCGCGCGCCGGTGAAGGCCACGCCCGCCACCCACGCGCCGCATGCCGCCGTCACGCCCGCGAAGCCTTCGCTTGCCGAGCAGTTCGCCCGCGCGCACGCGTCGCTGCATGTCACGCGTCCCCCGGTTGCTCACGCTGCCACGCTGCCTTCCGCTGCAGAGACGGCTGGCCGGGGCGTCGCATGAACTCACGATTTTTTCCCGCTCCCATAACCTTGAAGAAGAGAGCCTCCGAAGTGAACATCTCGATCGCTGCGGTGCGTACACCGCGTCCTGCGCTGCTGGCCCTGTCGCTTGCCGTGATCTGGTTGTCGGGCTGCGCCGTCAAGCCGGTCCCTTTCACCGACGCCGAACGCACGCAGACGGCGCAAACCGATCGCACATCGATGTTCGCGCAGCAGCAGGCGGTGTCGGGTCCGATCACGCTCGACGAAGCGATGGCGCGCGCGATTCGCTACAACCTCGACCACCGGCTGAAGATGATGGAAGAGGCGCTGGCGCAGAAGCAACTCGATCTGTCGAATTTCGACCTGCTGCCGAAGCTCACCGCGCAAGCCGGTTATACGACGCGCAATCATCCGCTCGCGTCGTCGTCGACCAACGTGTTCACCAACGAGCAATCGCTCGCGCCGTCGTATTCGACGGACAAGAACGAGCGCACCGCCGATCTCTCGTTCTCGTGGAATCTGCTCGACTTCGGCGTCAGCTACTACGAGGCGAAAGAGCAGGCGGACCATGTGCTGGTGCTCGAACAGCGCCGCCGCAAGGTCGTGCAACTGATGATGCAGCAGGTGCGCGAAGCGTACTGGCAAGCCACCGGCGCGCAGCGTCTGCATGACCGGATCGGGCCGTTGCTCGACCAGGCGCGCCAGGCGCTGAACGATTCGCGTCAGGCGCAAAAGGAGAACCTGCGCGCGCCGATGGAGACGTTGAACTATCAGCACGCGCTGCTCGATCTGATGCGCCAGCTCGAAGAAATCCGCGATCAGCTCGACGAAGCCAAACCGCGTCTCGCGGCGCTGATGAACCTGGAGCCGGGCAAGGATTACACGCTCGCGCCGCCTCAGGACTTCGCCGCGCCGAGCTTCGACATGCCGATGGAGAAGATGGAAGAAACCGCGTTGGAGCGCCGCCCGGAACTGGTCGAAGCGAGCTACAACGAGCGGATCAGCGTCAACGAGACGCATAAGGCAATGGCGAAGATGCTGCCGGGGATCGAGTTCAGCCTCGGCACGCATTACGACAGCAACAGCTTCCTGGTCTACAACGCGTGGCGGGCGGCCGGTATCAGCGTGAGCTGGAACCTGCTGAATCTGCTGAACGTGAAGAACATTCGCGGCATGGCGAGCGCGCAGCTCGAAGTGGCGAAGACGCAGCGGCTCGCGCTGAGCATGGCGGTGCTGACGCAGGTTCACGTCGCGCGGACGGAACTGGGCGCGAAGCAGCGCCAGTTCGATCTGCTCAAGCAGATGAACGACGTGGATCAGCAGATTCTCGAACATACGCACAACGCGACGCAGGCAAACGCGCAGGGCAAGCTCGATGAAATCCGCGCGGCAACCGGCGCGATGATGTCCGAGTTGCGCCTGTATCAGAGCTACGGCGAGCTGGAAAACGCGTACGGCCAGTTGCTCGCCACGCTCGGTCTGGACCCGGTGCCCGACACGGTGCAGGGACACGACCTCGCGTCGCTGCAAAAGTCGATCGACGAAGAACAGCAGCGCTGGGACGCGTTGGGCCGTCCCAACAGCACGCCTGCCGCTGCCGACGCGGCCGGTGCGGTCGCAGTCACTGCCGCAACGGCCACCACTGCCACGGCCACCACGAACTCAGCAACCGGAGTGAAGACGCAATGAAGTTGTCGCAGTTCGCAGATCAGGTCGTCAGGCAGTTGGCAGGCGTAGTTGGAATGGCAGCGATGTTGTTCTCCATGCAGACGGCGCTCGCCGTGCCGCCTGCTGCTCCTCCCACCGCACCGGCTGCCTCCCCCGCGCCGGGCATGATGCCGGTCGCAGCCGCCACGCAGCCGGATCTTTCCGGCGACGCAGGCCGTATCCGCATTCAACTGGTGTCGCGCGATCAGGTCGATCTGTCGAGCGAAATCGCCGCGAAAATCGCCACGCTGCCGTTCCGCGACGGCGATTCGTTTCGCGCGGGTCAAACGCTGGTGTCGCTCGATTGCTCGCTGTACGCGGCGCAGTTGCACAAGTCGCAAGCCGAAGCGGGCGCGGCCAGCGATCTGCTGCAGGTCGACCAGCGCCTCGCGCAACTGCATTCGGTCGGCGAACTCGAAGTGCAGCAGGCGGCCGCGAAACTCAAGGCAAGCAACGCCGAAGTCGCCTACATGCAGGCGACCGTACACAAATGCGTGATCGCCGCGCCGTTCGACGGCCGCGTGTCGAAGCGCTCGGCCGCGCCGCAGCAATTTGCGGAAGCGGGCAAGCCGCTGCTGACGATCGTCGACACGAGCCATCTCGAACTGAAGATGATCGTGCCGTCGAAGTGGCTAGTCTGGCTGAAGCCCGGTCACGCGCTGAGCGTGCAGGTGGATGAAGTGGGCAGGACCTATCCGGCGAAAGTGGCGCGCATCGGCGCGCGTGTCGATCCGGTCACGCAGACCGTCGACGTGACCGCGGCCCTCACCGGCAGCGTGCCGGAACTGCTGCCCGGCATGAGCGGCTGGGCCACTTTCGCGACGCGGTAAGCGCCATGACGCCCACTTCCGATATCCCGGCCGCCGAAGAAGCCGCCGCGCAAAGCAACGTGCGCATCGACGCACAACAACTCGCGTTGCTGTGGCAGCTCGCGTCGCGTGCCCGCAGCGCGGCTAGCGAGGCGATCCTCGGCTTTACGGTGGTCAACGAGACGCTCTCGCTGATTCCGTACCGGCAGGCGGCCTGGTGGCGCGGCACCGCGCCCGGCACGGTGGCGGCAGTCTCCGGGCTGCCGCAAAGCGATCCGAACGCGCCTTACGTGCAGTGGCTCGGCGGACTGTGCCGCGCGTTGTCGCGCGGCACCGCAGCGGGCATCGACGTGCCGCCGGTCTCGCAGCCGCATGCGTTCACGGCGGCGGATCTGCGCGAGGACGCGCCGCACATCGCCGACGAGTGGGACGCATGGTGGCCCGCGCACGGTTTGTGGTTGCCGCTGACCGATCGCCACGGCCATCCGCTCGGCGGCCTCGTGTTCGCGCGCGATGCCGCGTGGACGCCCACCGACTACGCGTTGCTCGCGGAACTCGCGCAGGTCTGGGCGCATGCGTTCGAGGCGTTCGGTCCGCGCCCGTCGTGGCTCGAACGGGCGCGGGCGGTGCTGCGCCCCGGCAAGCTGCAGCGCCGCCTGCTGATCGGGCTGGCCGTGCTGTGCGTGATTCCCATGCGCCTGACTGTGCTCGCGCCCGCCGAAGTCACGCCGAAAGATCCGTTCGTGGTGCGCGCGCCGCTCGATGGCGTGATCGACCGTTTGTACGTGCAGCCGAATCAGCCGGTCAAAAGCGGCACGCCGCTGCTCGGTCTGGACGCGACCACGCTGCAATCGCGCTACGCGGTCGCGCGAAAAGACTTCGATACGGCGCAGGAAGAGTATCGGCAGACGGCGCAGCTGGCCGTCACCGACGACCACACCCGCCTCGACATGGCCGAGCGCAAAGGCAAGCTCGATCAGAGCGCCGTGCAGCTCGACTACACCGCCGCGCAACTCGCGCGCGTGAGCGTCAGCGCGACGCGCGCGGGCGTCGCCGTATTCGCCGATCCGAACGAGTTGACCGGCAAGTCGGTCGCGGTCGGCGAACGGATGCTGCTGCTGGCCGACCCCGCACATGTCGAACTGACCGCGTATGTGCCGGTCGCCGATAACGTCGATGTGAAGCCCGGCCAGATCATCACGCTGTATCCGAAAAGCTCGCCGCTCGCGACTTACGACGCGCGGATCGATTCGGTCGCCTATCGCGCCGAGCCGACGCCCGACGGCGTGCTCGCCTATCGCGTGCGGGCCACTTTCAGCGATGCGCAGGCGAATGCGCGGCCGCCGCTCGGCGCGATGGGCACCGCGCGGATTCACGGCAACTGGGTGCCGCTGTGCTACTACGTGCTGCGCCGTCCATTGACGCTCGCGCGGCAGTGGCTGGGCTGGTAATCCACGGACGTATTTCATGGCCCGACTTCCCCAACTCCGTCAGGAACTGACGCTGACCGCCGGCGCGCCGTCCACCGAAGGCGCGCCGACGTGGATGCTGCACGACCCCGCCGCGAACCGTTTCTTCCAGCTCGGCTGGCCCGCGTTCGAACTGCTGTCGCGCTGGGCGCTCGACGACGCCGCGGCGATCGTCGCGAGCGTGAATCGAGACACCACGCTGACCGTCTCGCTCGACGATATCGAAGCGCTGCTGCGCATGCTGCGTCAGCAGAATCTGCTGGTCTCGCAAAGCGCGGCCGACACCGCGCATCTGAACGCGCATGCCGAGGCCGGGCGTCTGGGTCAGGCGATGTGGCTCCTCAAGCACTATCTGATGATCCGCATTCCGCTGTGGCATCCGATGGCTTTTCTGCGGCGCGCGGCGCGCTTTGCGTCGTTCGCATACCGGCCCGCGTTCTGGGCGGTGGTCGCCAGTTGCGCGGTGGCGGGCCTGTTTCTCGTGTCGCGCCGCTGGGACGAATTTCTGCACACGTTCCACGGCTACGCGGACTGGCAGGGCGTTGTCGCGGTGGGCATCGCGCTCGGTTGCGCGAAGGTACTGCACGAATTCGGGCATGCGTTCACTGCGCAGCGCTACGGTTGCCGCGTACCGACCATGGGCGTTGCGTTTCTCGTGATGCTGCCGGTGCTCTACACCGACACCACCGAAGCGTGGAAAGTCCCCGGCCGCGCGCAGCGTTTGCGGATCGGCGCGGCGGGCATGCTGAGCGAGATCGCGCTGGCCGCGTTCGCGACGCTCGCGTGGAGCCTGCTGCCCGACGGTCCGCTGAAGGCCGGCGCGTTCCTGCTCGCGACCACCAGTTGGGTCGGCACCCTCGCGATCAACGCCAGTCCGTTCATGCGCTTCGACGGCTACTTTCTGCTGTCCGATTGGCTCGACATGCCGAACCTGCACGACCGCGCGTTCGCACTCGGACGATGGTGGCTGCGCGAATGGCTGTTCGGCTTCGGCGATCCTCAACCCGAACCGTTCGCGCCGACGCGGCGGCGCTTTCTGATCGGCTTTTCGTTTGCGACGTGGCTGTACCGGCTGGTGGTGTTTTTCTCGATCGCGCTGGTCGTGTATCACGCATTTTTCAAGGTATTGGGGATCGCGTTGTTCTTCGTCGAATTCGGCTGGTTTATCGCGCGGCCGGTGGTGCGCGAGGCATCGGAATGCTGGAAGCGCCGGGTCGAACTGCATTGGCGCAAACAGACCCGGCGCACCGCCTGGCTCGCCGCGCTGCTGATCGGCATCGTCGTGCTGCCGTGGCATGCGGGCGTTCGCGCGCCTGCGGTGCTGGGACCGCAGCAGGCGCAGGGGCTGTACGCGGTATCGGCGGGATACCTCGCGTCGGCGCCTGCGCCTGCTCGCGACGGCCAGCAGGTTCATGCGGGCGACGTGCTCGCCGTGATGGTGTCGCCCGATCTGGCGTCCCGGCTAAAAGGCGCGCAGGCCGACGAGGCGATGTTGCGCTGGCAGGTCGAACAGCAATCGTTCGACGACCGGCTGAAGGAGCAGGGCGTGGCGTTGACGAAGCGCTGGGACGCGGCCCGTCAGACCGTCGCCGGTTTGCAGGCCGAAATCGCGCAACTGACGATCCGCGCGCCGTTCGCGGGCACGTTGCAGGTTCCCGGCGACGCGCTCGCGCCAGGCACCTGGCTGCCGCGCGGCGAGCATCTGTTCGACGTAGTGGGGCCGGTGGGCGTGAAGGGCGATGCATACGTCGACGAAAACGAGGTGACGCGCATCGCGACCGGCGATCGCGCGGTGTTTATCGCGTCGCTCACCGAACTGCGGCCGATCACCTGCAAGGTGCAGGCGGTCGACAAGGTCAACGTGAGCACGCTCGACGAACCGTCGGTGGCAAGCGTGTATGGCGGACCCATTCCCGCCGAGCAGGACCCGCGGACGCATCAGATCGTGCCGTTGCAGGCGACGTGGCAGGTGCGGATCGGCGACTGCGAAAACGGCCGCACGCTGGACCGCGAACTCGAAGGAACGGTCACGTTGGGCGCAGGCAGGGAAAGTTACGCGGGACGCGCGATTCGCGCGCTGATCGCAGTCGTGCAGCGGGAGGCGGGTTTCTAGAACCCGGCGTCGGGCGGGGCAGTGCCTCGCCGCCGGGTCTGTTTCCAGCTATACCTGTAGCGTGTTTTTATAAACCTTGCCGTCTTTCATGATGACGCGCAGGTTCTGATCCGGGTTCGCAATCAGTTCGAGATTTTCAAGCGGATTGCCGTTGACCAGCAACACATCCGCGTAAGCGCCTTCTTCGAGCACCCCCAGTTTTCGCGGATACGGATTACGCAAACCGGACAGCGCGAGCAATTGCGCATTCGCGCTGGTGGCCATCCGCAACGCTTCGCCGGTGCTGTACCAGCGCGTGAGATGGTTCAGCATGACGCCCTGGCGCGTGGCCAGCGCGGCGGAGAAAATCAGGTCCGTGCCGAACGCCGTCTTGATGCCGTGCTTGCGGGCGAGCCGGTACATGTTGTCGGTGCCGGCGAACACCTGCTCCATTCTGGCGCGGCCCGGTCCGGTGATCGGCGCGACGTCTTCTTCGCTGACAAACGGCTGGGTGCTCAGCCACGTGCCGTTTTTCGCCATCATCTCGGCGGTTTTGTCGTCCATCAGATGAGCGTGCTCGATGCACTGCACGCCCGCCGCCAGCGAACGCTGAATCGCCTCGGGCGTGTACGCGTGCACGAGCACGTAGGTGCCCCAGTCGCGGGCGGTCTCGACCCCGGCGCGCAACTGCTGTTCGGTGAACGTCAGCATGTCCAGCGGACTGCGCGGCGTGGAGACGCCGCCGCTTCCCACCATCTTGATCTGCGATGCGCGCTGCACGAACTGCTCGCGCACGCGCATCCGTACCTCGTCTTCCGAATCGGCGATAGCGGTCGCGCCTTCCCTTTCCGTGACGCTGATCTGGCCGCCCGAGCGGGGGAATTCCGACAGCGCGCGAAAGTCGCCGTGACCGCCGGTGGTGGTGATCATCGCGCCGGACGGATAGATGCGCGGCCCCGAAATCAGGCCGGCGTCGATCGCCTGTTGCAGCGCGAAAACCGGGCCGCCCGCGTCGCGCACGGTGGTGAAGCCGCGCAGCAGCGTGCGTTCGGCCTCGGCGCTCGCCGCGAGGTGAACAAAGGCCATGTCGGCCTGGAGAATCGTGGCGATGGGCAGCGCGGCGAGCAGCGAATGCCAGTGCATGTCGATCAGGCCGGGCATCATCACCATGCCGCGGCAGTCGATCACCGTGCTGTTGTCGGTCGACGGCGGTTGCCCCTGCCTCAGTTGGCCGATGCTGTCGCCGTCGATCACCATGTACAGACCGTCGCGCAAGGCGGCGGATTTGCCGTCGAACAGCCGGAAGTTGGTGAAGATCACCGGTTTGGCCGGCGCGGCCGGCGGCGGGACGCTTTGAGCTTCGCTGAGACCGGGTATCACGAGACTCAGCATCGACGCCGCCATCCCGGCGACGAAACCCCGCCGCGACAGATCGGCGCTGATGCGGCGGTTCGCGTACTGAGCCTTCGCCTTGTCACAAAAACAGGAGTACGACGGACCGATCGTTCTGTTGCCACTGGACTTTCTTGAAGGCATAGATCACCCGCGAGCTTAGATCACCGTTGCCGAAGCCGCCGGGTAAAGAGAATGACCGGTGGCGAAGAATAGTGAAGCGCTTGCAGATTATCTTTTATGAATCGGGATGGCAAATAGGGGATTAATCCACTATTTTTAGTCAGGGGCGATCGACTGGAAGAAGATTGAAAGGACGATACCCCCGCTGCGCCGCTTTAACGCAATCAGATAATGCCAGTGGCGATGGCTTTGACCACCGCCTGGACCTTGTTGGTCGCGGCCAGTTTTGCCAATACGTTATTCACGTGAAAATTGACGGTGCGCTCGGAGATGTTGAGGATCTTGCCGACCTCGTACGATGTTTTGCCTTCGCCGGTCCAGCGTAGAACCTCGCGCTCGCGGGCCGTCAGTCTGGCGCCCGATTCCGGTGCGAGTTTGTTCTGAAGGAACTGGCCCATGCGCATATGACAAAGTTGCGACAGCCAGTTGGCCGAAAATTGCAGATGCGTAAGTTCGGTATTCGTCAGCGCGTCGGCGTGACGCGACATGCTCAGAAGTCCGAACGCGCCGCGCGCGGTCCAGCTCGAATGAGCCACGCCGAACTTGATGCCGTAATCGTTTGCGTCGGACCAGAGTCGCGGCGCGTCGTCGTGAGCGGGGCCGGGCCAGATGATCAGATTGGCGCTGTGCTCACCGGCTCGTACGATCGGATCGATGTTGAGAAAGTCGTTTGCGCGGTAATGCGCCATCCAGCCCGGCGGATACGTATCGAAGATTCTGACGACCGGATTGGACACCGGCAAAGGCATCCGAATCCCGTAACAGCAGTATTCGAAACCGAGATCTTTGGCGAAAGAAGCGGTCTTCGCGAAAAGATCGTTTTCGTCGCTGGCAGCGGCAAATGTCTGGTAAGCATCCTGAAATCGTGATTCCATTCCATCCCCCGAACTCACCGTTTTTTATGGAAATTATTTAGCGAAGCAAACTATTGATACTCAAAAAAAGGCACTCGCGTGATGATACCTACCTCGATATCGCCGTTGTACTTCTATTCGTTCGACGGCTACGTTCGCGTTCCCGGCTTCATGCTGTCCCGGCTGACGCTGACCCATCTCTCATCGGGCCTCGATCAGGCCGTACTCACCAGTCTGCGCGCCGAAGCAATTGAAACGCTGGGCGCGGGCTATACGGAATGGCAAGGCGTCGTCGATATGTCACGCGATACGCCGGGCCCAACGATAACGTTGAGCTGGGACTGGTATATCGATGAAAAGTCGCTTGCATTCCAGATCGCCTGGGGTGACGTAAGAAGCAATCTCATGGCCGTGGATTGCCGGGGTGCCGATCTTGGAATGGTGAGCACGGTGCAGGCGCTCAGACGCAGACTGACTGCACTTGACTGGCCGCACACCGTAGCGGCCACTGTTC
Organism: Paraburkholderia sp. GAS333; assembly: GCF_050435665.1. Taxonomy (NCBI): domain Bacteria; kingdom Pseudomonadati; phylum Pseudomonadota; class Betaproteobacteria; order Burkholderiales; family Burkholderiaceae; genus Paraburkholderia; species Paraburkholderia sp. GAS333. The sequence goes on along the minus strand of NZ_JBNDKS010000005.1, from coordinate 501,573 downwards.
CTTTGAAGCGCGGGAATCAGCGGCTCGACTTCTCTGCCGTTCACCGGCACTGACCGTCGCAGTGCGAGCGAATGTACTCCGAAAGCCTGCTCTATTTATATGCAAATGTTCGTCGCTTTGCAATCGCAATTGGTGAGCCCGAGCGGTTCTCCCGACGAGTGGGATGGCATTCGGCAACCTGTCAACTCTGACAGTTACCGGGCGGCTATTGCCGCGCTGTAATGCGCTCGATAAAAACTGACGGGGGTGCGGAATGCAGACTTTCGTTCACGACGAGGGACGATTACCCGAGAGCGTGGGTAACGCGTTGGCGCAGTATCGTCATCAGATATTCGTCGAGCAGTTAGGCTGGAGTCTGCCTTTGGCAAACGACGGTTTCGAGCGGGATCAGTACGACCGTGACGATACCGTGTATGTCGTGGCGCGCGACGGGAGCGGTTCGATCTGCGGATGTGCGCGCCTGTTGCCGACTACGCTGCCTTATCTGCTCAAGGACATATTCCCGTTTCTGATCGCCGAATGTGCTTCGGCTCCGCAATCGCCCGATGTCTGGGAGCTTTCACGATTCGCGGTGAGTCAACGCGGGGCAGAAGATTCCGGCGAGAGCGGCAATGCGTGGGACTTCCGGCCCATGCTCGCTTCGGTCGTCCGATGCGCCGCGCAGTTGGGCGCGCGGCAATTGATCGGCGTGACGTATCTCAGCATGGAACGGTTGTTCCGGCGGATTGGCGTACACGCGCATCGTGCCGGACCGGCGCAGTCTATCGACGGGAAAATGGTCGTGGCGTGCTGGATCGATATCGACAGCCAGACATTGTCGGCGCTCGGTATCGATTTGCCGATGGCTCACGCTTTGAGTTGATGGCCTGCCGGACCCGGCAGGCCGGTTGCGATGCGTGCGACTGATACGAAGCATTGCAGCCGCGTCAGCCGGTGATCGTAATGGTCGGGTCCCACCAGAAGTAGCCGTACAGTTCCTGGTTCTGTCCGTTGGCGGCCAGCGTGTAAAGCCCGAATGCGAGGCCGAGTCCCTCGCGGCCGTTCGTGCGGATTTTCGAATCGAAGACGGCGAAGTTGGTCGGTTTTTTCACTGGCGGCAAACCGTTCCTGTTGGGCGAATCGGCGTTGGGTTGAACCGCGCCGGTGCGCACGACCATATCGGCGTAGAACGGAGTGAATACCTGCTGGCCGCAAAAGTGCTTCAGGTCGTACACGATCACGGCGTCGTCGGAATTGTTGTAGATCGACACCCCGGTGAAAGTGATGTTGTCGCCGGGGTTGGCCTTGAGTTCCAGATCTCCTGATCCCTGGCCGGACACGATGCCGCGCGAGCCCGTGCACAACATGTATTGACGCGCGTGGTCGATTGCGGTCGGGTTGTTGTGGTCCTTGCTCGGGTTGGGATACGTGCTTTTCAGATACTCGGTGTCGATCACGACAAGTACATTGATCTCATGCACTCTCGGGCCGAGAACATTATCGGTCATGCTGAAACTCCCATTTATTGATCGCCGTGCGATTGATCCATGACAGCCGGTTCATGAATTACCGGCAATGTCGCCCCATTCATCACGTCGCGCACCTCGCAGAGTAAACAGGCACGCCTAGATGACGGTGACGACGAAATGACACCGGTAATAGCCGAAAATCATCTGCTTTCCGCCATCGTCTTCGAGCCTGTACAGCGCGAAAGAAAACGCTAGCGACTCCACGCCGCGCTCCTGTGCCGTCGATGAAAACCTCGAGAAATTCGCCCGTCTTCTGAGCGGCGGCAGTCCGTGGCATTGAGGCGAGTCCGGGTCGGGTTCGACCGCGCGCTTCAGGACATTGAGCACCGGTTGCGCGGGAGCGAAAACGTGACCGTCGACCGGCGGCAGCAAGCTGTAGAGCAGCACCGCATGGTGCGCATTGCCGCAACTCGATACGCCCGAAACCGAAACCACATCTCCCACATGCGCGAGGAATTTGAGCTGGCTGGTTCCCTGCCCATAGACCTTGCTCTGCGCATCCGTGCATATCGCGACCGGACGGTCGTAGCGCAATGCAATCGGCGAGCACGGGTCGCAATTCGGCCCGTATGTATCGATGATCTGATCTGTATCGACAACGATGAGCACATTGATATGACGCGAAGCCGGTCGGATCGAATCGACAGGTTCCATAGTTCCTCGGTGGATTTTTTATTGGCCTGGCAGCCGCAATAGATGCAGAACGGGTAGCCGGATTTTGCGGGCGAGACGGCTTTTTGCGTACCTGTCAGAGTCGTCAGGGCGGGGCCGAAAACGGGCTGGCCACCGGGTCGCCGCGACCGTTAGGTGGATAGCCAGACCGGCCCGCCGCCGCGCTTTGTATCGCAATGTATCTGGACTGTACGTAGTTACATTACGTTGCGCTGGCCTGCTTCGCCGACATACGCCAGATACGTCGCGCGACTCTAATATCTCCAGGCCGTTTAGCGAGCTTCAATTTATTTTCCCGCCTGCACGGATTTGCTCTCTGGCTCGTCTCGCCGCCTTGAACGGGCGTCGATATCTCAAGTGCACGCGGCTTCTCAGAGCTTTCGAACCTAAAGGTAATCAGCCATGTCGGATCTGGATCAAGTCAATACACGGCGGCGTCGTCTGCTGGGCACTGCGGTTGCGAGTCTCAGCCTGATGGACCTCGGCCTGAGCGGAATCGCTCATGCGCAATCGGGCGGTGCGTCGACGGGTTCGGCTGCCGCATCGTTCGCGAATCTGAGGCAGGTCAATGCGGGCACACTCAGCATGGGCTACGCGGAAGCGGGTCCGCAGAACGGGCCGGTGGTGATCCTGCTGCACGGCTGGCCGTACGACATCCACGCCTTTGCGGAAGTCGCGCCGCTGCTGGTGGCGGCCGGCTATCGCGTGATCGTGCCGTATCTGCGCGGCTACGGCACGACGCGTTTCCTGTCGGCGGATACGCCGCGTAACGGTCAGCAGGCGGTGGTCGCGGTCGACATCATCGCGCTGATGGACGCGCTGAAGATCGACAAGGCGGTGCTCGGCGGCTTCGACTGGGGCGCGCGCACGGTGAACATCATCGCCGCGCTGTGGCCGGAGCGCTGCAAGGCGATGGTGTCGGTGAGCGGTTATCTGATCGGCAGCCAGGAAGCGAATAAGGCGCCGTTGCCGCCGAAAGCGGAGCTGACCTGGTGGTATCAGTTCTACTTCGCCACGGAGCGCGGCTACGCCGGTTATGACGCGAACCGCCACGACTTCAACAAGCTGATCTGGCACACCGCATCGCCGAAATGGAATTTCGACGACGCAACCTACGAGCGTTCGGCCACCGCGTTCAACAACCCCGATCACGTGGCGGTGGTGATTCACAACTACCGCTGGCGCCTGGGGCTGGTGCAGGGCGAATCGAAGTACGACGAACTGGAAGCGCGTCTCGCGAAAGGGCCGACCATCGCCGTGCCGACCATCACGATGGAAGGCGACGCCAACGGCGCCGCGCACCCGGACCCGGCTGCCTACGCGAAGAAGTTCACCGGTCCGTACGCGCACCGGAATCTGACCGGCGGGATTGGCCACAATCTGCCGCAGGAAGCGCCGAAAGCATTTGCCGACGCGATTATCGATGTCGCGCGCCTGTAATGCGGCTTGTTAATCGAGCCACAAAGAGGAACGAGCCGATGCAGAAAACCCGGACCGCGCGCGCTGTGCTGAACATGGCGAAGCTTGCGCTGTTGCTGTGCGTGGCGGCGGATCACGTATCGGCGGAACCCGCGAAATCTCCGCCGTCGCCGATCTATGGCGTGACGATTCCCGACGGCTACCGGAAGTGGCAAATGATCGCCCCGGCCGAAGAAGCTGCGCCGCTCGACGAGTTGCGCGTCGTGCTAGGAAACCCCGCCGCGATCAAGGCCATCGAGAACTCGACGTTGCCGTATCCGGACGGGACCATTCTGGTCAAGCTCGCGTACAAGCGGAAGCAGTCGCCGGAATTCGAAACGGCAACGGTGCCAGGGCAGGCCACCACCGTGCAGATCATGGTGAAAGACTCGCGCCGTTATGCATCGACGGGAGGGTGGGGCTTCGGGCGCTTCGTCAATGGGCAGCCTGCGGACCTCGCGCAGCATCAAACGTGCTTTGCGTGCCATGCCGCGCGTGTGAAAGATCGCGACTACGTGTTCACGCGGTTTGCGCCGTAACGTTTTGCCGGCAAGCGGATAGTCGATAGAAAACGGGCTGCAGCGATAGAGAACATCGCTGTGGCCCGTTTTAACTTTGGCGTGCCGGTGCAATGTTTTGTGTACCACGACAGAGCAGATACATTGGGACACATACGCCTCGCCATACCGCGCTATAAAGCAGTCATCGATTCATCACATACGTCGCTGCGGTTATTGGAGATCTCATGAACACCACTCTGCTGAAAGGGTCCTGCCATTGCGGCGCGGTCAGATTCGAAGTCGATACGCCGGTGGTGCCCGCCGGCCGCTGCAATTGCAGCCTGTGCCGCCGCAAGGGCGCGCTGATGACGCCGCTGTTTCCCGCGAATCAGCTGAAGATCCTGCAAGGCGAGGGCGACCTGACGCTGTACCAGTTCAACACGCGCGTGGCGAAGCACTATTTCTGCAGGCACTGCGGCATTTACCCGTTTCATCAGACGCGCAAGGACCCGCTGCAGTGGCGCGTCAATATCGGTTGCCTCGAAGGGATCGATCCGTATACGCTGGATGCTTCCGTTGCCGATGGCGCCAGCCTGTCCGTCCTGGAGGACGCATGAAGCGGCTACTGGCAATCATCGCGTTCGTCGCGGGCGGGGTGGCGGCGGAAATGGCGCATCCGGTGAATTGTTCGCTGCTCAACGCGAGCCGGGTGCAGGTGAAACGTCACAAGAGATGATGCATTGATGGACACGACCGACCACGTACTGATCGTCGACGACGATCGCGGCATTCGCGAGCTGATCGCCGGCTACCTCGAGAAAAACGGCATGCGCGTGTCGCTCGCCGCCAACGGGCGGCAGATGCACGCCGTGCTGGAGCACGGCGCGCCCGACCTGATCGTGCTCGATCTGATGATGCCGGGTGAGGACGGTCTGGTGCTGTGCCGCGAACTGCGGGCGAGCAAGTTCCGCACGGTGCCGGTGCTGATGCTGACCGCGCGCAACGAAGAAGCCGACCGCATTCTCGGTCTGGAAATGGGCGCCGACGACTATCTGCCCAAGCCGTTCGCGGTGCGCGAGCTGCTCGCGCGCATTCGTGCGGTGCTGCGTCGCGCGCGCATGCTGCCGCCCGGCATGCAGGTGCAGGAATCGGCGCAGATCCTCGAATTCGGCGACTGGAAACTCGACACCACCGCGCGCCATCTGCTCGATTCGGACGGCACGATGGTCGCGCTGAGCGGCGCCGAATACCGGCTGCTGCGCGTGTTTCTCGATCATCCGCAGCGGGTGCTGACGCGCGACCAGTTGCTCAATCTGACGCAGGGCCGTCAGGCCGATCAGTTCGACCGTTCGATCGATCTGATGGTGAGCCGCCTGCGTCAGCGCCTGCGCGACGTCGCGCGTGAACCGCGTTACATCAAGACGCTGCGCAGCGAAGGCTATGTGTTTTCCGCCGCCGTGAACGCGATCGGAGACGCTCAATGAGTTTGCGCGCATGGTTGCATTGGCCGCGCACGCTGTTCGCCAGGTTGACGGTGATTCTGTTCATTGGTCTTGCGTCGGCGCAGGCTCTGTCGTTCTGGCTCACGATGACCGAGCGCGACCAGACCATGACCAATGTGATGATGGGTTACATCGAGCGCGAGGTGGCCAGTTCGGTCGCGCTGCTCGACCACCTGCCGCCCGACCAGCGCGCGCAATGGTTGCCGCGTCTCGCGCGGCGCAGCTACGAATTCATTCTCGGACCGGGCATCACCGGCGGTCCGATCGACGCGCATCTGTCCGAGCGGGTCGCCCAGTCCATCTCCGAGGGTATCGGCACGAACTATCCGCTGACCGTGAATGCGGTGCCGGGGGACAACGAACGGCTCCAGGTGCATCTGAAATTGTCCGACGGCACGCCGTTGACGATCGATCTGCGGCCCATGTCGAGCGCGCCGCTGTCGCGCTGGCTGTTGCTGGTGATGTTCCTGCAACTGGTGCTGCTGGTCGCGTGCTGCTGGGTGGCGGTGCGGGTCGCCACGCGTCCGCTGAACGACCTGGCGGTGGCCGCGGATACGCTCGGCCCCGATCTGAAAGCGGTTCGCCTGTCCGAAGACGGGCCGTCGGAAGTGGCCCGCGCGGCCAGGGCGTTCAACGCAATGCAAGACCGCATCGCGACGTACATGACCGAGCGCATGCAGATTCTCGCGGCGATTTCGCACGATCTGCAAACGCCGATCACGCGCATGCGCCTGCGCGTCGACGTGATGGACGGCGAATCGGAAGGCGCGAAACTGCGCCAGGATTTGCAGGAAATGGAAGCACTGGTCAAGGAAGGCGTGACGTACGCGCGCACGCTGCACGGCGCGACGGAGTTGCCGCGCCGCATCGATCCCGACGCGCTGTTCGACAGCCTGGTGTGCGATTACGTCGACGCGGATCAGGCCGTATCGCTGCAAGGGCGCTTCGGTATGCCGCTGATGACGCGTCCGCAGGCGTTGCGCCGCATCGTCGGCAATCTGGTGGATAACGCGCTGAAATTCAGCGGCGCGGCGGAGATCAACGTCGCGGCCGTGCATGACGGGCAAGCAACAATCTCGGTGTTCGATCGCGGTCCAGGCATACCGGACGAATCGCTGGAAACGGTGTTTCAGCCTTTTTTCAGGCTCGAAGGATCGCGTAATCGCAATACGGGCGGCACCGGCCTCGGCCTCGCCATCGCACGGCAACTCGCGCTGGCGATGGACGCGACGCTGTCGCTGCATAACCGCGTGGGCGGCGGGCTGGAGGCGAGACTGACGCTAAGGAATCTTGGCTAGCGGAGGTGCCTGCATGCGATTCCGCAGTGAAGCGGCATGCCCGCATCACGAATGCGCGTAGAAACCGGAAGCGCCAAAAAGAAAAGCAATCCGGCTCGCGCCAGGATTGCTTTTCGTCACACCGGTTGTTTAACGCGAACGGCTTTCGCGCAGGCGTTCAATTCTTCGGCCAGCCGAACGCCTGAATCCGCGTGACCGGCTGCGCGACCGAAACGGCTGCGCGAATCTTGCCCGGCATCGGCACGTCGACGATATGCCAGCGTCCCGTGCTCGGCAGATCGACGAAGGTCGCCACCGCGTTATCGCGTAGCGCTTGAGGCGAGACCTCGATAGACGGCCTTTTCAGCGCGTTCGACAGACTGTTGAAGCGCGCGGCCTGCACCGATTCCTCGGCGTAGCGGAAGCGGTCCTCGTGACAATCCGGTTCGGCCGACGGCCAGATGCTGGTGCGCCGGACTTCCGGGATCACGTTTTCACCGCCGGGCGCTGGCATCGTCACGCCGAGACCGAGCGCCGACGACGCAATCGCGATCACGATCCAGATGCCGCCGTACGCGATGTCGATCGTCACCGGATGACCATCTGCCGTGAGTTGCACGCTGGTCCCATCGGCGGGGCCATCGATGAATTGCACCTCGTGCGGCGTCGTATTGAACAGGTTCGCGACGATCCACCGCAGCACCACCCGGCCGCCGACAAAACGCTTGCGCAGCGCGGAATTCGGATTCAGCCGCGCACGTTCGCGCTCGGCCTCCGACAACCACAGGTCACCTTCCTGAATCGACACCGGCAGCCAGCCGCTTCGAAAGCGCCACAAATGCAACTCGCCGGGGCGCGGCGCCTCGACCCACGACGGGTACTGGCGCGTCATCCGGTGCGGAGAAAAGCGGATTTCGCACGGATCGAACACGACTTCGCGCGGCCGGTCGTAATAGGCGCTGCGCGCCGGAACATCGAACTGTTGGGCTAGTTGAATGGACATGCGATCAGGTCCTCCATGCCAGTTTGGTGTTATCGCGCTTGCGCGTCCGACGAACTCAAGGTGCGCACGCTCAACGCGGGGTCGCGTGCAATCGACGCTTCGGAAAACGGAATCTTCAGCCAGCGCTTCACGGCGAACTCGCGGGTGGCGTCGGCGTAATGAGGCGATGCGGGGTCGTCCGATTCGGACGACGCGAGCAAGGTCTTCGCGATCACCTCGTCGCCCGCGAACGACACGATCTGCAGGTAGGTGTCGCCGCTCGGGTTCACGTTCATCGAGTAGCCGCGCGTGTCGAACGGATGCGCCGCGCAAGCCGCGGTGAAGTAGCCGCCCGCGTCGCAGCCGCCGTACAGCGGAATGCGTTCGCCGTTGCGCTGCACGTAAAGCGCGGCGCTGCGCGGTGCGTCGATGGCGATGCCGGCCTTCTGCAACGCGCCGATCGCATCATGCAACGTCGCGGCGAGCTTCGCGGGATCGGCGGCGATGCCTGCGGGCGTCGCCAGCGGTTTCGCGGGGTCGAACGGCACGGCATAAAGCTGCGCTGCCGGAATCGTCTGCAGACGACGCCACCATTCGTCCCACAGCGTCGCGCCCACGGCGTCGGCGTTCGCTGTGTCGTCCCACGCGGCCAGCACGGTGCACGCGTGACGCAGTTCGTCGGCGCTAGCCCCGGTTTGATCGCCGACACCGCAGACACGATCCAGCGCCGGCTGCTTGAACAGCAGCGCCGACATCGACCGGCTGTCGAGAGTCGCGCGACCCAGCGAGTCGGCAGTGACGCCAGCCGGATCGCTCTGCAATTGCGTGGCGATGCTATGGCCGAGACGCGTGCGCAGCGATTGCGGCGTGTTCGTCGCGCCGATCACCTGCGCGAAGCCGGTCAACGGCGCAGCCGGATTGGCGAGCCAGAAGCTGCCGTTGAAATTGCCGACGTAATCGTGCCGCAACAGGCTGGGCATCTGCGCGACCGGCAACGCGCGGTGCTGCACCGTGCCGGGCTGATCGCGCCAGTCGCAGTCGCTGCGCGAGCCGTCGAGAACCGGCACGCCGGGCATCGACGGTGCGAGCGCCTTGCCGACCGGCGGCGTGCAGCGCTGCGCCAGTTCGTCGGGCACGTCCGGCACCGCGCCGATATCCGCGTACCACACGCGCGGATCGTGGCGGCCGATCGCCAGCGTATTCACCCACGGCACGGCGGCATTTTTCTTTTGAATGCGGATGAAATCGTCCAGCGAACTCGCCTTGTTCCATTCGAGGAAATTCTCGAACACGCGGAAGTTATCCGCGTTGATATCGCGCAGCGCGAACGCCTGCTGCGCATTCCACGCGAGCGCGGGCGACATCGCGCCGAGGTTGACGAGCGGGCCGAAACGCGAGCGATACAGCGTGCGCGACACGGTATGCAGCGAACCGTCGGCGGCGCGCACGTCGACGTCGACCCGGGTCGGCGTCATCGCTTCGGTTTTGCCGTCGACCTGATAGCTGGTCGGCGCACCCGGCGTCAGCGTGAGTTTGAACAGGCCGAAGCGCTTGGCCGTCGAGACCGTGTGCGTCCACGCGATGTTGTCGTTGAAGCCCATCACGATCAGCGGGACGCCGAGGAACGACACGCCGCTGACGTTGAGCTTGCCGGGAATCGTCAGTTGCGCCTGATAGAAGCGGTCCGGGCCGCTCCAGAACCAGTGCGGATTGCCGAGCAGCAGCGTGCTGCCGTCGCGGGTCGCGTCCGCGCCGAACGCAAGTCCGTTACTGCCGATGCCCGAATGGCCGCCAATATGCGCGAGCGGAGCGTTCGACGCGAGTTGCGCCGCGCCGGTGTCACCGTTGCGCGAAGCATGGGGCGCTTGGGGTGCCTGAGGCGCTTGAGCCCCGGCAACCGGCGGCTGCGCCGTCGCGATTGCGGCGGCAAAACGCGCTTCGCCGCCGGCCAGGTTGGCCGCGTAAAGACGCCGGTACACGTCGGCGCTGGTGATCTTGCCGGCCCACGGCGCAGCGCGGCATTCCGCGTGCGCCGCCGGGAATTCGCCGTGCGCGAGATCGCCGACATAGCGGTTGTAGCCCGCCACGAAACCGTCGATCAGCGTGCGCATTTCGTCGGTCTGACTCGCGCGATAGCGCGCGACGGCAGCATCGTCGTCGACGAAACGGAAGAAGAAATCGGCGTCGAGATTGTCGGGTTGTCCGAAGGTCGATTCGGACGTCGGTCGCGCCTGCGGGCCGAAATAGCGCGAACGTTCGCCGCGATAGGTGACGAAGCCGTCGGCCATCGTGCACAGATTGTCCTGCGCCTGCACGTAGCCATAGCCGTAACCGAGGCTGCCCCAGTCGTCGGCCTTCACATGCGGAATGCCGAGCGACGTGCGGCGGATATCGACGTGATACGGTCCCGCGAGCGCGTCGGTGCCGGTGCCCGGCGTCGCGGCGCAACTCAGCAAGGCGAGGGCGGCGGGCACGGTGGCGAGCACGCGCGCAAGACGTTTGAAAGAGCCGCAGCGGCGCAGGGAGACATTCAAAGGCATAAGTTCTTCACTGACTGACGGTTGGCGGTATCAAGTGTATGACTGGTACGGGGGTTAGCCGCGCATCACGACGCGCTTGCTGCAAGCGGCGAAGCAGGTGCGGCAACCGGCACGCGCACCGGCCGGACTTCTTCGACGATGAGCCCTTCTTCGAGCCGGATATAGCGGTCTGCCGCGCTGAAATAGCGGTCGTCGTGCGAAATCACGATCAGCGTCTTGCCCTGGCGTTTCAGGTCGGGAAGGATTTCCGTATAGAAGATACGACGGAAAGTCGGGTCCTGATCGGCAGCCCATTCGTCGAGCACCATCACCGGACGGCGCTCCAGATACGCATGCACGAGCGCGAGCCGTTTGCGCTGACCGGTGGACAGATCGGTGGTCGTGAACGCGCCGTCGCGAATCGACACCTTGTGCGCGATTTCCAGGCGTTCGAGGTACTTCTGCGCCTCGGCGGTCAGCTCGGCCTCGCCGGGAATCAGCGTGTCGAACAGGTAGTAGTCGGAGAACACGGCGGAGAACAACTGGCGGTAATCGTCGAGATGTTCGTCGCGCACGGGTTCGCCGTTCAGCAGCAGTTGCCCGGCATCCGGCTGATACAGGCCGAGCAGCAGCTTGATCAGCGTGGTCTTGCCGCAGCCGTTTTCGCCGACGATAAACAGCGTCTCGCCACGTTCGATTTTTAGGCTTACCGGACCGAGTTCGAAGCCGCCCGCGCCCTGAACCGGCGTATCGCGTTCGTCCTGCGGCTTCGCGAAGCGATAGTGCGCGTCGGCGAGCGCAATCGTGTCGAACACGTCGGCGAGGGGCGTTGCCGCGCGGTGTTCGCGTGTGTCGATGAGCGACGGTTCGCGAGTCGAAAACCGCGCGGACAATTCGGCGATACGTTGAAACGCGACCTGAGCGCGGCCAATCGCCGGCAATGAACCGACGATCTCCTGGATCGGGCCTTTCATGTACAGCAGCACCAGCACGAAGCCGGTGATCACGGTCCGGTCCGTCTCCGGCGACCACGTCTGGAACGTGAGCATCAAGCCGACCAGCACGAAGAACAGCAGCGAGCCAAACGCATTCGCGCTGACGAAAATATTCGCGGCCCGCACGCGCAGCGTGAAAATCGCTTCGATGGTGCCCGACAGTTCGTGCTCGTAGACGAAGTTGCGCCGTTGACCGTTCAGGCGCAGTTCCTTCGCGCCGTCGGTAATCGAGCGGTAGTGCTTCTGCAAGCGATCTTCCGCTTCACGCGCAGCGCCGAAGCGGCGCAGGCCGACGCGCCGGGCCAATGTTTGCACCGCGGAACCAAGCGCGATCGCCACGAGCGCGGCGACCAGCATCAGCGGCGACAGGAAGAACAGGTAACCGAGACAGCCGACGATCGTCGCCGTCGCAATCGCGAGACTCGAGAAGATGAAAGAAAACGTGCTGATGGTGTCGATATCCTGATTCAGCGCGGTAATCAGCTTGTGCGTGCGGAATGCTTCGATCTGACCGATCGGCGCAGTCATGATCTTTTCGCAGAGGCTCTTGCGCAGCATCGCGATCACGCGCTGGCCAACGAGGTTGTTGCCGATGTCCGAGATGACTTCGCCCGCGAGCGCCAGCACGCAGAGTCCGGCGAAGCTCCAGAGCAGGGTCGGCAGCGCGGCGGCGCCGTCATGCAAGGCGCGATTCGTGACCGCCAGCAGCGCAGCGGTGGCAATACCGCTCGCGGCACCCATCGTGGTGGCGAGTACGGTGATCGGCCAGAGTCGCTTGAGCAATCTGAGCAGTTCCGCAAACATCGTGTTCTCCTGGAGTGTCGAAAGTTCTAAAAGCAGATAAGACGCTGAGGCGGCTTAGCGGCGTCGGCCGAGCAGCCACATCAGATAAGGCGCGCCGATCAGCGTCGCGACGAGGCCGGCGGGCAGTTCGCGCGGCATCAGCAGCGCACGCCCGAGCCAGTCGGCGACGACGATCGTCAACGCGCCGATCGGCGCGGCCAGCAGCACCTGCTGCAAAGGCCGGCGCGCGCCGAGAAGCCGCGCGAAATGCGGCGCGGTCAGACCGACAAACGACAACGGACCGACCACCAGCGTGGCGGCCGCCGTCAGCAACGCAATTAGCAGAAGCAGCGCGAAGCGCGCGCCGCGCGTGGACACGCCGAGCGCGCGCGCCGACGCTTCGCCGAGCGGCAAAATTTGCAGCCAGCGGTTGAACAGCGGCGTCGCCGCGCACAACCCGACGCACAGAACGAGCGCGAGCGCCGCGTCGGTTGGCGTGATCGTGTAGGTCGAACCGGCGAGCCATTGCAGCAACGTGGTCGCGCGTTCGCCGCCGCTCGCGATGGCAACCGCGACCACGGCCTGAAACAGCGCGCCGATGGCGACGCCTGCGAGCAGCACGCGATCCGGCGCGAAACGCGAACGCTGCGAGAACCAGAGGATCGCGAGCAACGCGGCCAGTGCGCCGGCCGCGCTCGCCGCGATGCGCGCGGTGTGTCCCGCATCGCCGAAACCGACCACCATCGCGATCAGACCGAGCGCCGCGCCCGCGCTGACGCCGAGCACCTCGGGACTCGCCAGCGGATTGCCGGTGACGCGCTGCATCAGCGTGCCGGCAACCGCGAGCATCGCTCCGGCGGCCAGCGCGGCGAGGGCGCGCGGCGCGCGCCAGATCGCCACGCGCGAGAACTCGTCGAGGCTGCTGAAGTGCCAGCCAGCCGGGCCGTGACCGAAGTCCAGCGCGAGCACGAGCGCGACGAGCGTGATCACCACCACGCTGATCAAGCGCCGCCGGAACGAAGCCGCAGCGACCGGATGCTGACGCGCGGCGTTGTCGTTGCCGTCCGGCAAACGTGTCGCGCGATGCATGCGCGCGAGCAGCATCAGCATCAGCGGAGCGCCGAACAGTGCGGTGGCAGCGCCGGTCGGAATCAGGTCGCCCATCACGCCGGATAGCTGCTGCACGGCCTGATCGGTGAGCCACAGAATCAGCGCGCCGCACAACGGTGCGATCACCAGACGCTGCGACAGGCGTCGCGCGCCCGCCATCTGCGCGAGCGCGGGCGCGGCCAGGCCGACAAAGCCAATCACGCCGACTGCGCTGACCACCGCCGCGCTCAGCACGACCGCGAGCGCGAGGGCGGCGAGCCGCATGCGCCGCAACGACATGCCGAGGCTGCGCGCGTTGACGTCGTCGAGACCGAACAGCGTCATCGGACGCAGGAGCACGAACGCGAGCACGCCGCCGATCGCGAGGCGCGACGCGAGCATCGTCACGTTGCTCCAGTCCTGCTGGACCAGCGAGCCGCCGCCCCAGATGAACAGCCCGCGCAGATACGGCGCGTAGAACAGTTGCAGCGCGACGCCGATCGAGCCGCAATACAGCGTGACGACGAGTCCCGCGACCGCGACGGTGACCGGCGCGAGTCCGCTGCGCCACGACAGGCCGAACACGATTGCCGCCGTGATCAACGCGCCGCCGAGCGCGATCCATTGATCGGCGCCGAGCAGCGCGGGCGCCCACAGCGTCGCGACCGTCAGCGCGAGTTGTGCGCCGGCCGATACGCCGAGCGTCATCGGTTCGGCGAGCGGATTGCGCAGCACCTGCTGGAAGATCGTGCCGGCGAGCCCGAGCGTCGCGCCGCACAGCCAGCTGATGACCAGACGTGGCAGCCAGCTATCGTGCGTGATGATTTGCTGGATGTCTTTCGTATCCGGCGACCACAGCGCATGCCACCACAGCGACGGCGGCAGGATCGCCGACAGACTGTCGACGCTCAGCGCAAGTGCTGCGCCGAGCGCGAGCAGGCCGATCGCTGCGGGCAGCCACACGCGTAGCGTGAAGCGCCGTGCATCGGGGCGGGTGGGGCGAATGGGGCGACTGGGTCGGGCGATGTTCATCGGCGTGTCGGCAGGTTCGCTACGGTGTTCGACGCAGTTTTCTGCGAGGGCGCTTGCGTCAGCGCGGCGCTCAATGCATCGGCGAAGCGCACGGCCGAGGGCAGCATGCCGAAGCCCCAGAACGGCGGCAGCGTGCCGACGCGGCCTTCGGCGACCGCGGGCAACGCATGCCACAGGCGGTTCGACGCGAGCGTGCGCGCGACGCCGGTGGGCAGCGGGTCGAAATAGAACAGATCGGCGGACGGCGATGCCGCGAGCTTTTCGAGTCCGGCGACGCCGATGCCCCAATAATCGGTGGGACCGTGCCAGGCGTTGGTCACGTCGAGCGCGTCCATCACATCCTGGAACAGACTGCGCGCACCGTAGACACCGATATGCCGGCCGTCGAAAAAACGGATCAGGTAGAGCGGACGCGGCGCGACCGGCGGTTGGCAGCGCGCGCGATGCGCCGCGATTTGCGCGCGGCTGGCCGCGAGCGCGCGGTCGGTCGCGTCGATCAGCGCGTGGCCGGCAGCGGGACGGCCGCACAGGTCGGCGAGTTGCAGCGTGACTTGCTGCGAGTGACGCAGCGGCGCGCCTGCATCGGTATAGACGGCGAACGCGCGCACCGGCGCAATGCGTTCGAGCATCTCGCGCTGCGATTCCTGACTCGAATTGATGAGGATCAGATCGGGCGCGAGCTGTTGCAAAAGTTCGAGGCTGGGCGCGAGACGCAACCCGACATCGGGCACGTGCGCGGGCACCAGCGGGCTGACCACGCTTTCGTTATAAGCATCGATTTCGCTGACGCCAACCGGCGTGACGCCGATCGCCAGCAGGGTTTCGACCAGACCCCAGTCGAGCACGACGAGACGCGGCGCGGCGCCTGGCGACTTCGTCGCGGACGAAGCAGCCGGACTCGCGGCAAGGCCGACGGCGGCGCGCGCGCTTTGCAGCGGCGTGCCGAGTAGTGACGCGCCAGCCAATGGCGCCAGCAGCGGCGCCCACGCGGCAGAACGGAGAAACTCGCGACGGCGCATGGTCAGCGCGCCACGCCAAGCCGGCTACCGCTATGCGGATGCATGACGATGTCCATCGGAATGCCGTAAATCGATTCGAGCACGTCGCTCTGCATGACGTCGGCGGGCGTGCCGCGCGTCAACAGACGACCGGTGTGCAATGCAATCAGTTCGTCGCAGAAACGCGTGGCGAGGTTGATGTCGTGCAGCACGATCACCACGGTCAACGCGTGGCTATCGGTGAGTTGGCGCAGCAGTCGCAGCACGTCGATCTGATGCGCGATATCGAGTGCGGAAGTCGGCTCGTCGAGTAGCAGGCACGACGCGCCTTGTGCGACCAGCATCGCGAGCCATACCCGTTGCCGCTCGCCGCCCGACAGATGATCGACCAGTTGCGATTCGAAACGCGCGGTGTCGGTGAGTTGCAGCGCCTCGTCGATTTTCGCGTGATCGGTCGCGCGCAAACGGCCGAGCGCACCGTGCCACGGATAACGCCCCAGCGCGACGAGTTCGCGCACGGTCATACCCGTGCCGGTCGGCGGATTTTGCGGCAGATAAGCCACCTGCCGCGCGAAATCGCGAGCCGGCCAGTCGGCGAGATCGGTGCCGTTCAGGCGGATCGTTCCGCGCGACGGCTTCTGCTGATTCGCGATCAGCTTCAGCAAGGTGCTCTTGCCCGAACCGTTGTGGCCGATCAACGCGATCATCCGGCCCGCGTGCAAGGTGAGGGTGAGCGGTTGCAACAGAACCCGGCCATCGGCCTCGAACGACGCACCGTCGAGTTGATACAACGCGGCGGGCGTCGCGCGAGCGTCCTCGTCATGAAGATCCTGCTTCGCCGCCGGCTGTTCGAGTTGCTGCTGGGTCATGTCGATCAACGCGCTCATCCTTGATTGCTTACTGCTCTGTCAGTCTTACCAGCGGTAGCGGGCCGTCGCCAGAACCTCGACGCCGTCGCCAAAGTGGCAGATGCCATAAGTCTGGCAGGACGCTGTGTAGGTGCGATTGAACAGGTTCGTACCGTTCACCGAGAACAGCCAGTGCTTGCCGGTGTCGTAGCGGATAGCCGCATCGAGCAGCGTGCGCGAGCCGACGTGGATCGTGTTCGTCTGGTCATAGCTCGCACCGACGTAACGCACGCCGCCGCCAAAGCTCAGGCCGCGCAGGATGCCCGCATGCAGCGTGTAGTCGAGCCACGCCGACGCGACGTTGCGCGGAATGCCCCACGTTTGCAGACCTTGCAGCGACACCGTCGAGCCGTCGATGGTGGTGCCGGTCAGGTTGCTTTCCGTCGAGACGCTGCTCAGATAGGTGTACGACGCGATCAGCGCGAGGTTGTCGGTCAGTTCCGCATGAGCTTCGAGTTCGAGGCCGCGTGCGCGCACCTGGCCGACCTGCACGGAGTAGGCCGAGTTATTCGGGTCCGAGCTGGCCACGTTGCGTTCCCTCAGGTCGAACAAGGCCGCCGTGACAAAGCTATTGAAGCCCGGTGGCTGATACTTCACGCCGATTTCGTACTGATCCGCAGTGGTCGGACGCAGCGGCGTGCCGCTGGCAGTCACGCCGATCTGCGGTGTGAACGACTTCGAGTAGCTCGCGTAAGGCGCAATGCCGTTGTCGAACAGATAGACGAGACCGGCCCGCCATGTGAACGCGCGATCCGACTGATTGATGTCGTAGCCCTGAATCGGATTGTTGTCTTCCGAACGCGCCCAGTCTTCACGCATGCCGACCAGGAAGCGCCATTTGCCGTAAGCGATCTGGTCCTGCGCGTAGGCGCCGAATTGCGACATCCGGTCCATGTCGTCGGAGGTGACGGTCGTGCCCGAGATCGGCAGATAGACCGGCGCGAACAGATTCAGGCTCGGCTGGACGAAGTTCGAACCGACCGTTTCGTTGTACAGCACGCGCTGGAAGTCGAAGCCGAACAGCACCGTATGCGACAGCGGGCCGGTGTTGAATTTCGCCTGGGCCTGGTTGTCGATGGTGAAGAACTTGGCGGTTTCCTCGTTCGTGAACGAGTACCGGTTGACCGTGGTCGTCGAACCCGAGATGAAACCGTTCGGGTACGGGAACACGTTCGCGAGGTCGTCGCTGACCACCGTGTAGCGCACGTTCTGACGGACCGTCCACGTCGGATCGAAGCGGTGTTCGAACTCGTAGCCAACCGAATATTGCGTGCGGGAGTGGTGATCGTAATCCGGGTCGCCGACGTTCGTGTGGCTCGAAATCTGGCCGTTCGGATTGAACAGCGCGCTGCCGCTCGCGGGCACGTAGTTGAAGTAGCCGACGTTCGGGTCGCGCTGATATTTCGCGAGCACGGTCAGCGTGGTGTTTTCGTCCGGCTTCCACGTGACGGCCGGCGCAATGTAGAGAGTCGACTCCTTCACGCCGTTCACCTGGGTTTTGGCGTCGGACGCCATGCCGGTCAGGCGGTACGTCAGCTTGCCGTCCGAGGTCAGCGGGCCGCCCATGTCGAAGCCGAATTCGGCGTGGTCATGGCTGCCGGTGGTCGCATAGATTTCGTGGATCGGCTCGTCGGTCGGGCGCTTGCTGACCAGGTTCGCGATACCGCCGGGGTTCGCCTGGCCATACAGCACCGACGACGGTCCCTTCATCACGTCGACGCGTTCGAGGCCGTACGTGTCGAAGTTCGGCACGCCGTAGCCGAAGGCCGAGCTGCTCGGCATCCGCGAGCCGTCCAGATACTGCTCGAGAACGAAGCCACGGCTGTAGAGATAGGGGGCGGCGGCCGTCGAGTTGCCCAACTGCTCGGAGACCACGCCGGCGGTGTAGCGCAACGCTTCCGCGACGGTGTTCGCGCCTTGCATCGTCATCTGGTCGCGCGTGACCACCGAAACCGACTGCGGCGTTTCGATCAGCGGCGTATCCGTCTTGGTCGCCGTGGCGGCGCTCACCGGCACGATGCCGTCGGCGGAACCGACTCGCGGATTGTCGCGCGAGCTGGACACCTTGACGGTCGGCAGGCTGGGCGAATCGGCTGTCCCGCCAGCCGGTGCATCCGACGATGTTTGTGCATACACCGCCGAGCTTCCGCTCAGCAGACAGAACAGCAAGCTAAGCGCGGTCGATCCGCGCACCCCGGTACTCATGTTGACTTCCCAAAAAAGACTGTTAATGAGAGTGATAATGATTCGCAATAAACTATAAACTGCTGGTTTGGCTAGCTCTTGGCGGCTATGGGACTACATGAAAATCGGGTGGGGTACGACAGATGGGATGACCAACAGATGCGGCCATGCGTCACTATAATCTGATAGCCTGTCGTTAGTCAGGACAAGATGATCGTGAAAATGGACAAAATTGGCTGGTTAGATGTATCGATTGGGTTTTAGGGCGCTAATTCGGACATGATCCAACCCAAGCTGCAAACTTTCGGCGACCGTTTCGCCACCCGCCCGGTCATTGCGCAAGCTATCGATTACGCCGACGGAACCCACGAAATCGCGCATGTTCACCACCGTGCGCAGCTCGTTTATGCAACCAGCGGCATCGTGCGAGCCGTCACGCCGCTCGGTCTCTGGATGCTCACGCCCGGCAACGCCTTGCTCATCGGATCGCAGATCGAGCATGAATTACATATGATCGGTCAAGTTTCGATGCGCACACTGTACATCGAGCCGGACGCGCTCGCGCCGCAGAAACCGGAGTGCCGGGTGATCGCGGTGGGCGATCTGCTGCGCGCGAGCATCGTCGGCCTGTTCGATGCGGGTTCGGACGAAGCGGGTGAAAGCCGTGCCGCGCTGATCGTCCCGCTGGTGCTGCGGTTGCTTCAGGACGCCGAGGACGGCGCGCTGGTGTCGCGGCTGCCGCTGCCGTCCAATTCGCGACTGCGCAATATCTGCGAAAGCCTGATCGCGCAGCCGGACAGCAACGACACGCTGGAGTTGTGGGCCGAGCGCGTCGGCGCCAGTTCGCGCACAGTCGCGCGGTTGTTTCGCCAGGAGACCGGCATGAGCTTCGGGCAGTGGCGCGAGCAACTGCGGCTCGCCGAGGCGATGTCGAAACTGTCGACCGGTCATTCGGCAAGCGACGTCGCGCAAGACCTCGGTTATGCCGATGTGCGCACCTTCACGGTGATGTTCAGGCGCGCGTTCGGCAGCACGCCGCAACAGTTCCGTCAGCAGTTTGGCGAGCCGGCGGTGGGTTAATGCGAGGTTGGGGCGCGCGGTTCATCCCGGTATCCCGCCACGTGGGCAGAACCCCGACCCTTCACCGCAATCCACCTCATCCAAACAGCCCCCGCACACTGTCGAGCAGCATCGGGTGATGCATGATGCTCGTGTGTCCCGCCGGCACGACCGCCAGCACGCTCTCGCTCGCGCCCGTGCGCGCCGACCAGTCGCGCGGCTTGCCGCTCTCCACCGATTCCGTCGACCACCACAACGTTAGCGGCGTGCGCAGTCTGGGCGTGCGGAACGTGTCGACGATCCGGCCGTGTTCGAGAATCACGTCGCATGCATCGTCGAACAGCGCGCGCTCGGTCGCGTTCACGCCTTGCGCCGCGTGCTGCGCGATCCAGATGCGCAGCGCGCGGACTTCGGCCTGAACATCGTCGTCGAGTTCGCGATCGGGCATCGCGTCGATCAGACCGGCCAGCGCGACGTCTTCGCCGCAGCGTTCCAGTTGCTCGAGCATCGCCATCACCACGCGTCCGCCAAACGACCAGCCGAGCAGCCGATACGGCCCATGCGGTTGCACGGCGCGAATGCGCGCGACGTAGTCGGCCGCCATCGCATCGAAATCGTCGGCGTACCAGTTGCGGTCGCTCAGCGACGGCGCCTGCAAGCCGAACAGCGTCGCGCGACCGTTCAGCGCCTTGGCGAGCGAGCGGTATTCGGCGACGAGGCCGTGTCCCGCGTGAATGCAGAAGACCGCGTGCGGCGCGTGGAGATCGTTCATCGGCACGACCCCGGCGGGCAGCGGCGCGAAGCGCGCGGCGTGTTGGGTTTCCGCGGTTTGAGTGGATGCCGAAGGTGCAAAACGTGAGCGCGCGAGAGCGCCGAGCGTGACTTCGAAGCGGACTCGTTGCATCCACAGCGCGAAGACTGCGCGGTCTTTCTCGTCGGCGGTGTCGGCTGAGTTCGCTGCAACGGAATCCTGCGCACTGGACACCGGCACACCATCTCTGACCGCCGCCTCGCGCAACCCCGCACCCGCCGCCTCGCCATCGATCAATCCCAGCAACAGCTCCTCGAACCGGTAAGCCAGCCGCTCCACGCCCGCTTCGCTCAACACCCCGGGGCTGTAGCGCCAATGCACGCTCAACCGCTCGCCGGAAATCAATGCGCCGATATCGAGCGCGTGATCCATCGTGTCGCGCTCGTCGGCCTGCGGGCCGGATCGCTCGTTTGCAAAACCGAAGCGGCCGCCCGACGGCAACGCCTGATCGAATCGGCCGAGGTAGTTGAAGCGCAGCGACGCGACCGGCAACGCGGCCAGCGCCGCGCGGCTCGCGTCGTCGCCCGCGTATTTCAGCGCGCCCCACGAGAAGCCGCGATCGGGCACCGCGCGCAACGTGTCGCGCACCATGTCGAGTGTGCGCGACGGGTCGGCATGATGAGCCAGAGCGAGCGGATATTGCGTCGTGAACCAGCCGACCGTGCGGCTCAGATCGACGCCGTCAATCAGGTCTTCACGCCCGTGTCCTTCGAGATCGATCAGCAGACGCGAACTGCCCGCCCAGGGCCCGAGCGTCTGGGCGAGCGCGGCCAGCAGCAGTTCCTCGGTACGCGCGTCGTCCGCGCGCGCGCCGCGTTGCACCAGACGCCGGGTCGCATCGGCGGACAGCTTCACCGTCACCACGCGGCTCGCCGACAGACGTCGATCGCCGTCGCCTTCGAGCGGCAACGCGGCGCTCGCGCCGTGCAGCATCTGCTGCCACCACGCCAGTTCCCACAGACGCTCGGCCTGCTGCGCGTAGTCATGCTGACGCGACGCCCAGATGCTCCACGGCGTGGTGATCGCGGGCAACGCGGCATCGGGACGCTCGTACAGCGCCTGAAGCTCTTCGAGCAGCACGCGCCACGACACCCCGTCCACGACCAGGTGATGAATCACGATTAGCAGACGCCGCTGCGTGCCCGCTTCAAAATACGCGGCGCGCAGCAGCGGACCTTGCTGCAGATCGAGACTGCGATGCAGCGCCGTGCCCGCGGCGGCGAGTTCGCTTTCCCACGTCTGCGGGTCGAGTTCGATGTGTTGCAGCAGGCTGGCCGTTTCCACCGGTGCGACGCGTTGCCGCCAGCGTGACGAACCTTTCGCCATCGCGTCGTCAGTGTTCCGTTCGAACCGCAGCCGCAGCGCATCGTGCCGCGCGACCCACTGCTGCAACGCGCGCTCGAGCGCGGCGGGATCGAGCGCCTCGCGCACCTCCAGCAACACCGCCTGATTCCAGTGCGCGAGTCCTTCGGGATGCTTGTCGAAGAACGCCGCCTGGATCGGCGTCAACGGTTGCGCGTCGTGCAATTCGGCGGCCTGGGCCTGCTCGGTTCCGTCGATGTCGCGCGCTACCTTCGCCATCTGCTCGACGCTTGGATGTTCGAACACCTGCTTCGGGGTCAGCAGAAGCCCGGCTTCGCGCGCGCGCGCCAGCAGTTGCAGGCTCAGGATCGAGTCGCCGCCCGCCGCGAAGAAGTTGACGGTTACGCCGCCGACTTCGCAGCCGAGCACCTGCTGCCAGATATCGAGCAACACCTGTTCGCGCCGGTTGCGCGGCGCGATGCGTTCGGCCGGTGCGGCATCGGCGAGGGCGGGCGCGGGCAACGCGCGGCGATCGAGCTTGCCGTTGGGCATGGTCGGCAAACGTTCGAGCGTGACGAAGGCGTTCGGCACCATGAAGGCGGGCAAACGCTGCGCGAGCGCATCACGCAACGCGTCGATCTGCGCGACGCCGACCACGTAGGCCACCAGTTGCTGCTGTTCTCGCTGCGTGTGCAGCATGACAGCCGCTTCGTCGATATCCGCGCAATCGCGCAGCGCCGCTTCGATTTCGCCGAGTTCGATGCGCTGTCCGCGCAGCTTGACCTGCTGATCGAGTCGTCCGAGAAACTGGATCGCGCCGTCTTCGCGGACCCGGCACAGGTCGCCGCTGCGATAAAGGCGCGCGCCGGGCGTGCCGTCTTCGTCCGGCACAAAGCGCTCGGCGGTCAGCGCCGCGCGGCCCAGGTAGCCGCGCGCGACGCACGCGCCGGTGATGCAAAGCTCGCCCGCGCCGCCGTGCGGCATCTGGTTGCCGTACGCGTCGAAGACGGCCGCGCCGCGACCCGGATACGGGCGGCCGATCGGCACGACGGTCTGGGTTGCATCGTCGGCGCTGGTGGTGTGGCGCAGCGCGGCGATTGCGGTCTCCGTTGGGCCGTAGAGGTTATCGAGCGCGATGTGCTTCAGCGGTCCGCGTTGCCAGCGTTCGAGCGCATCGCCCGGCAGCGCTTCACCGCCGACAGTGATCTGGCGCAGCGCGCGCAACGCATCGGCGGACGGCGCGCTGCGTTGCCACTGCTGCCACAGCGCGGTCGGAATGCGCGCAAACGTGACCTTGCCGCCGGTCAGCGTCGCGTTCAGTGTGTCGAGCGTCCAGGCCTGCGGCCCGCGCATGCGCACCGCGCCGCCTGCGAGTAGCGCGGGCAGAAGCTCGTGCAGCGCGACATCGAAATTGATCGTCGACGATTGCAGCATGATGTCGTTCGCGCCGATCCGGTAGGCGTCGCCGAAATCGCGCAAGTGCAGGCTCAGCGCTTCGTGATCGAGCGCGACGCCTTTCGGCCGTCCGGTCGATCCCGACGTGTAGAGCACATACGCAAGCTGACGCGGATGCACGGGCTCGTTCCAGCCGCTTGAATCTTCATCGGCGTGTTGGTCGATAGCGTCGATATCGATCTGCGGGCAGGCTCCGAACAGATCGCCAAGCCGCTCGCTGCACGCCCGGTCGACCACCACGGCCACCACGCCCGCGTCGTCGAGCATGTCGCGCAGACGCTCGTCCGGATAATCCGGGTCGAGCGGCACGTAGGCACCACCGGCCTTCCACACGGCGAGCAGCGCAACCGGCAGTCCGACCGAACGTGTCATGCACACGCCCACGCGCGTATCGCGGCCCACGCCCGCACGCTTGAGGCGGCGCGCAATCTGATTGCTGCGCCGGTCGAGCGCGGCGTAGGTCAGCATCGTGTCGCCGCAATAAAGCGCGGGCGCGTCGGGCTGCGCCGCCGCCCGCGCGACGATGCGCGGCACCACCGGCTCGAACGCGTACAGCCGCTCCGCCTGCGACGCGAGCGTCGCGCCGGATAGCACGATGTCGCCCGGTTTTAGCGACGGCGAGTCGGCGAATTGCACGAGCACCGCACGATAATCGCGCGCGAATCGTTCGATCGTTGCCGCGTCGAACATATCGCACGCGTAGCTGAAAATGGCGCGCAGACTATCGGGCGCTTCGATCACGTTTAGCGTGAGGTCGAAGCGTGCGGTGCCCGCGTCGCTGTCCACCGGCGTCGCGGTCAGGCCGGGCAGATCGATACATGCGTTCGGGTCCGCGTAGTCGAGGTTGAACATCACCTGAAACAGCGGCGAGTGCGACAGATCGCGGCCGGTTTGCAGACTGTCCAGCAGATGCGCGAACGGCAGGTCTTCGTGAGCCTGCGCGTCGAGCACGGTATCGCGCAACATGCGCAATTGCTGTTGCAGCGTAGCGGACGGAGAAATCTGGCTGCGGATCACCAGCGTGTTGACGAAAAAGCCCATCACCGGATGCGTCTCGACACGCTGACGCCCGGCCACCGGCACGCCGACCCATAGATCGGTTTCGCCGCTATAGCGATGCACCAGCAGATTGAACGCGTGCAGCAATGTCATGAATAGCGTGGCATCGTTGCTGCGCGAAAGCGCCTTGAGACGGCTCGCGAGAACGGCATCGAGATCGAGCGCGAAACGTGCGCCGACACCGTCGCGCACGGCGGGCCTGGCGCGATCCGCGGGCAGTGGCAGAACCGGCGCCGTGCCCGCGAGTTGCGTCGACCAGTACGACAGTTGTCGCGCGAGCGTGTCGCTGTCGATCCATTCGCGCTGCCACATCGCGACATCGCTAAATTGCAACGCCGAGTCGGGCGAACGGGTGACGTGGCCGCGCAACGCGTCGCCGTAGAAAGACACGAAATCGCGGATCAGCATGCCCATCGACCACGCATCCGAGATGATGTGGTGAATCACGATCTGCACGACGTAGGTGTCGTCGCTGAGCCGCAGTACGTCGAATCGCAATAGCGGATCGCGTTCGAGATCGAACGGCTGCGAGGCGGTTTGCCGCAGTTGCGCGCGCAACTGCGCGTCGGCGTCTTCCGCGCTCAAGCCGTCTACGGCATGACGCAGATCGCGATACACCGCGCGTGGCCCCGTGTCTGCCCGAACCTGCTGGAACGGCACGCCGTGGTCTTCGCCGAAACCGGTGCGCAGCACTTCGTGACGCGCAACCAGCGCGGCGAGCGCCGTGTCGAGCGCGGCCGTATCGAGCGCGCCGTCGATCCGCAACGCACGCGCAATGTTGTACGCGTGACTCGCGGGATCGAGCCGCCACAAGAACCACAAGCGCTCCTGCGCATGCGACAACGGTGCACGAGACGGACGGATCGCGAGCGGCACGATTGGCAGGATCGAACCGTCGATGCCATGCTCGCGCAAGCGCGCTTTGAAGCGCGCGCGCTTGTCGGCGGGCAACGCCGCGTAACGATGCGCGATTTCCAGATTTTCCTGATTCGCGTCGGGCGGCGCGCTGGAGTTCAAGCCTGCATTTGTAGCCAGATTCGCGGCTGTTTTCACGTCGGTAAGCATGAGGTTTCTCAATCCAGTTCGGCCAGCAGTTGTTTCATCGTGTCGCGTTGCGCGGCTTGCGTGGCCTGCGTCTGCGCGCCCGCCTCGGCGCTCTCGCGCAGATAGTCGGCGAGCTTTGCAACGGTGGCCTGCGCCAGCACGGCGGCCAGCGGCACCGGCCGCTGCAACGCACGGGTCAGTCGCGCGGCGATCTGCACCGCCAGCAGCGAATGGCCCCCGAGCGCATAGAAGTTGTCGTGGACGAACACTTGCGGCACGCCGAGCGCGTCCTGCCAGATATCGGCGATGGTTTGCTCGACCGGGTTGCGCGGTGCAACGGCGGGTGCGTCCGTGAGCGGCTCGGGTGGCGGCAATGCGCGACGGTCGAGCTTGCCGTTGGGCATCAGCGGCAAACGGTCGAGCCTGACGAACGCGCCGGGCATCCACGCATCGGGCAGGCGCGTGCTCAGGGTCTGCTGAAGCGTTGCGGTGTCGAACTCGCCGACCACATAGGCGATCAGCCGCTGATGTTCACCTTCGCCGTGCAGCGCGACCAGCGCTTGTGTGACGCCTGCGCAACTGCGCAGCGCCGCCTCGATTTCGCCGGGTTCGATCCGCTGACCGCGCAGCTTGATCTGCTGATCGATCCGGCCGAGGAATTGCACCGTGCCGTCCGCGCCGATCCGGCACAGGTCGCCGGTACGGTACAGACGCGCACCGGGCGTGCCGTCCGGATCGGGGACGAACTGCGCGGCAGTGAGGCCGGGACGGCCGAGATAGCCGCGCGCCAGGCAGTCGCCGCTGATGCACAGTTCGCCGAGACCACCTTGCGGCACGCGCAAGCCGTCTTCGTCGAGCAACGCGACGCCGCGCCCCGGATACGGACGGCCGATCGGCACGATCACGTGCGACGTGTCGCTCGCACTGGTGCGGTGATAGAGCGCGGCGACGGCGGTCTCCGTCGGGCCATACAGATTGTCGACGCGGATCGCCGCCAGCGGACCGGCCAGCCAGCGGGCAAGCGTATCGCCGGCCAGCGCTTCGCCGCCGACGGTGATCTGCCGCAACGCGCGCAATTGCGCGGCGGGCGGCGCGGCGCGTTGCCACTGCTGCCACAGCGAGGTGGGAATCCGCGCGAAGGTGACGCCCGCGTCGACCAGCGTCGCGTTCAACGAGTCGAGATCCCAGGCATCGGGGCCGCGCATTTCGACGCGGCCGCCTTGCAGCAACGCGGGCAGCAACTCGTGCAACGCGACGTCGAAATTGATCGTCGACGATTGCAGCACCACGTCGCCTGCATCGATCGCGTAGACCGACTGGAAGTCGGCGAGATGCAGACTCAGCGCGCGATGGCTGAGCGCGACGCCCTTCGGCTTGCCGGTCGAGCCCGACGTGTAGATCACGTACGCGAGTTGATCGGGCGCGACGGGTCGGTGCCAGCCTGGCGCGGGCGGCGGATTGTCTGCGGTGTCGCCCAGACACGCGGCCGAGTCGATGCAGATCACCTCGCGGCCATCGAACAGCGAGCCCAGTTGTTCGATGCACGCGGCGTCGGCGACTACATGGCGCACGCCCGCATCGTCGAGCATGCCGCTCAAACGCTCGCGCGGATAAGCCGGGTCGAGCGGCACATAAGCACCGCCCGCTTTCCAGATGCCGAACAGCGCAGCGGGCAAACCGACGCCACGCGTCACGCAGACACCGACGCGCTGATCGCCGCGCAATCCCGCGCGGTCGAGTTGCCGGCCGATGCGTGCGCTCCAGTCATCGAGTTCGCGATAGCTCAACGTGACGCCGCGGCAAGCGAGCGCGACGGCGTCGGGCTGACTCGCGGCACGCGCGCTGAAACGCGGCATCACCGGATCGAAGTCGTAGACGCGTTGCGGTTGCGTGTCGAACGCGTCGAACGTGTCGCCCGATAGCGCGATATCGCCGATTCGCGCGACACGTGCAGCATCATTCGTATCACGACCAACGTCGAGCACCGCCGACGCCAGTTGCGTCAGCACCCGCTCGTAATCCGCCGCCAGCCGCTCGACACTCGCGCGCCCGACGCGCTCGCCGTCCCACGCCCATTGCAGATCGAGCCGTTCGCGCGGCAGCACGGCGAGCGTCAGCGGGTAATGCGTGCGGTCGGCGCTGCGCAGCGCGCGAATCGTCAGGTCGTTGTCACTCGCGTCGAGCGCGCGGTCGAGCGGGTAGTTTTCGAACACGAACAGCGTGTCGAACAGGTTGTCGCCGCTGCGGCCGGTCCATTGCTGGATCCGCGTGATCGGCGTGTGTTCGTGTTCGCGCATCGCGTGATTCAGCGTGTGCAGTTCGCGCAGCCACGCAGCGGTGGGCGCGTCGGCGCGCGTGTCGACCCACAACGGCACGCTGTTGATGAACAGCCCCATCATCCGTTCGACGCCCGGCAGATCGGCCGGACGTCCCGACACGGTGACGCCGAACGCTGCGCGGCGGCGTCCGCCGTAACGCGCGATCAGGATCGCCCACGCGCCTTGCATCAGCGTGTTCAGCGTGACCTGCGCGCGTTGCGCCGCTTGTTGCAGATTCGCGTGCAGCGCGTCGGGCAGACGTGTCGCCCAGTCGTGCGAACCGGGTTCGGATTGCAGCGGACGGCCAAGACTCGGCGTGAGCAACGCGGCTTCGTCGGCCTCGGCCGACAACTCGCGCCACCAGTCAGCGTGATTGCGCGTGGCGTCGTCGTGAGCGAGCCAGCGGACATAGTCGCGATAGGCGACAGTCGGCGCACTCGTCGCCGGTGCAGCATCGCCCCGCACACGCGACCGATACGATCTGGTCAGCGCATTCAGCAATTGCGCGCTGCTCCAGCCGTCGAGCAACGCGTGATGGCTGGTCCAGACCAGATCGTGCGCGCCGTCGGGACGCGCGAACAGCGCGACGCGCATCAACGGCGCGCGACTCGGGTCGAAGTCGGTGCGCAGATCGGCTGCGAGCCATTGAGCGAGACGGGTTTCGTAGTTGTCGTTTGCGGCTTGATCGGCGTCGGGTTTAGCGTCGGCGTTGCGCCAGTCGTGCACGGCGAACGGCAACACC
Source organism: Paraburkholderia sp. GAS333 (assembly GCF_050435665.1). Classification (NCBI taxonomy): domain Bacteria; kingdom Pseudomonadati; phylum Pseudomonadota; class Betaproteobacteria; order Burkholderiales; family Burkholderiaceae; genus Paraburkholderia; species Paraburkholderia sp. GAS333. The sequence continues at coordinate 473,376 of NZ_JBNDKS010000005.1, read as the reverse complement.
GCCTGGCGATGTACCACTTGCAGCGGCCCGCTTTCCTGGCCGAGTTCGAAGTGCGTGCGCAATACCGGATGCAGGTCGAGCGTGTCCTGCCATGCCGCCTGCAGGGCGCGCGGATCGAGCGTGCCGTCGAGCGTCAGACGTAGCTGGTTCAGATACATGCCCGCGCCGGCCGTCAGCAAACTGTGGAACAGCAGCCCTTGCTGCAACGGCGTGGCGGGATAGATATCGTCGATATCGTGAAGCGGCAGGCGCATCGCGTCCAGCGTGTTCTGGTCGATGCGCGCGAGCGGGAAATCGGCGGCGGTCGCGCCGGACGAAGCATCGACGCAATGCGCGATCAGTTCGCGCAGCGCCTGCACCGTTTGCGCGGCGAGGTGTTGCACGGCGGTGTGATTTAGCACGTCAGGGCTGAAGCGCCAGTGCAAGTCGAGCACACCGTCGACCACCAGCGCGGTGATATCGAGCAGATGCTCCATCGTGTCGCCGCCCGCGAGCGGCGCACCGGCGAATTCGTGTGAAAACCGCAGACGGGGTGCGTTATCGGCTGGATTCGCGGTGTGCGTGTCGGCGAGCGCCTGGTCGAATTGTCCGAGATAGTTGAAGCGTAGTTGCGCGCCCGGCCAGGCGGCGAGTTGCGGGTGTTTTGCTTCGTTGTTGCCGTTCGCGACGCTCGTGCGTTCGTCACGCAGACGGCCGAAATTGAAGCCTTGTTCCGGCACGCGACGCAGCGCTTCCTTGACTGCGATCAACGTGGTGGCGAAGGTCGCTGTTGATGCCGGCGCGCGCGGCAGTGCGAACGGATATTGAACCGTGAACCAGCCCACTGTTTGGCTCGGGTCGATGGTGTCGATCGGCGTGCTGCGGCCGTGTCCTTCGATATCGATCAACATCGGCGCAGTGTCGCCCGGCGACGCTGCGCCGAGCGTGTGCGCAAGTGCGGCAAGCAGTAGATCGTCGGCGCGGGTGCGATAGGCGTGCGACGTGTTCTGCAACAGATCGCGTGTGGCGGCTGCATCGAGTTCGACGCTGATCGTGCGGCTTGCGGCGAGGCTGCGGTCCGCGGTGCTGTCTACGTAGCCGCGGTGGCCGTGCATCAGTTCAGCGGGCAACGCCGGTTGTCCGACGCTCAGTGTGCGATGCCAGTAATCGAGTTCGGCGATGTCGGGTGACGCGGCGCTCGCCTGCGCGGCGACCCATGCGCTCCACGGAGCCGTGGGCGCGGACAGCGGCTGACCGGCGTAGAGCGAACGCAGATCGTCGAGCAGGACGCGCCATGACACGCCATCGACCGCGAGGTGATGAATCGCGATCAGCAGGCGGCGGCGCGGGCCCGCTTCGAAATAACCGGCGCGCACCAGCGGACCATGTTCGATATCAAGACTTTGCTGGATCGCCGCGCCTTCTCGCGCCAGCGCGTTGTCCCAATCGACGGAATCGAGGGCGATGTGGCGCAACAACGTTGCGTTCTCGCGCGGCGCGACCTGCTGTTGCCAGCCGTTTTCGCCGCGTGTGAAACGCAGACGCAATGCGTCGTGTCGCCGGACCAAACCGTTGAGCGCGTCGGCGAGGCGGGCGAGATCGAGTGACTCGGCGGCGTCGAGCAGCACGGACTGATTCCAGTGCGATTCGCCATCCGGGCGTCGCGCGAAAAACGCCGCCTGGATTGGCGTGAGCGGCAACGCGTCGTGACGCTCTACAGCGCGGTTCGATTCGTTGCTGCGTGCTGTCATGAGTTGCGCCTGCTGCGCGACGGTCGGATGCTCGAAAACCTGCTTCGGCGTCAGATGCCAACCGGCGCTGCGCACTCGCGAAATCAGTTGCAGACTGAGGATCGAATCGCCGCCCGCTTCGAAGAAGTTGACGTCGACGCTGTGGACAGGGTGGCCGAGGACGGTTTGCCAGATGTCCAGCAACGCGGCTTCGCGTGGCGAGCGCGGGGCGACTGCCTGCGAGTTGTCGTCGCTTTCCCATGCCGGTTCAGGGAGCGCGCGGCGGTCGAGTTTGCCGCTGGGTGTCAGCGGTAATGCGTCGAGCGTGACGATGGTCGACGGCAGCATGTGAGCGGGCAGCGTGCGCGACAGTTGCGCGCGCAGCGTAGCGCCTTGTGCTGTACCGGTGACATAGCCGATCAGACGCTGACGTGAACCCTCGCCCTTGATGGCGACGGCGGCGTTCTTCACGCCGTCACACGCGCAAAGGGCGGCTTCGATCTCGCCCGGCTCGATGCGGAAGCCGCGCAGTTTGATCTGCTGGTCGAGTCGGCCGAGCGGTTGCGGACGGCCTTCGTTGTTCAGTCGGCAAAGGTCACCCGTGCGGTACAGACGCGCCCCCGGCGCGCCATCGGGATCGGGCACGAAGCGCTCAGCCGTCAAGCCGGCCCGTCGCAGATACCCGCGCGCCAGATTGCTGCCGCCGATACACAGTTCACCTAGGCCGCCATCGGGCACGGCAAGGCCGTGCTGGTCGATCACGCGCAACACGGTTTCAGGAAGCGGATCGCCGTGCGTAATCGGCTGATCGGCAAACACCCGCGCACCCGACGAATAGATCGTGGTTTCGGTCGGGCCATACAGGTTCCACAACGATACGCCCCGCGCGATCAGCGCGGCGGCGAGGTCGGGATGCAACGGCTCACCCCCACTCAACCCCAGCAACGGACGATGCGCCGCCGACAGGTCATCGCGCCAGCCCGCTTCGAGCAGCATGCGCCATCCGCTGGGCGTAGCCTGGAATACGGTGGCCTGGCTGGCTTCGAGCCGCGCGGCCAGTGCGAAGCCGTCGCGCGCGGTCTGTGAGGAGACCATTTCAAGCGGCACGCCGCGCACGAGCGGCAGACAGAATTCGAGCAGCGAGATATCGAAGACAGGCGCGGATTCGCTGAGCCAGAGGTCGTCGTCGCGCAGGCCGGGGTTTAGCTCGATGCTGGCAACGAGGCGGTCGAGCGCGCCATGCGTGACGCCAACGCCTTTGGGCTTGCCCGTCGAGCCCGATGTGTAGATGACATAGGCAAGCTGGTCCGGGTGAATGGTGGCGAGTGCGGGAGGCGCGTGGAATTCCGTCCGATCGTTGCTCTCATACGTCCCTGCCGCCAGTTCTTCGTGCAACGCGCGAACATCGACCACATTGCGCCCTGCGAATGCATGTTCTGAAGAGTGTGTATCGGCAAGCACGTGCAGCACTTCGGCATCGTCGAGCATGGCGGCGATACGGTCAGCCGGATAAGCGGGATCGACGGGCAGATAAGCGGCACCGGCCATCCACGCGCCGAGCATCGCCGCGAGCAGCGAAGGCCCGCGCGCGACGCACACGGCGACGCAGCTATCGGGTTCAACGCCATCGCGCGCGAGACGTTCGGCGATTGCCGACGCCCACACCATCAGTTCGCGATAAGTCAGCGAAATATCCTCGCCACGAACCGCAATCGCATCCGCATCCGCCCGCAAAGCCGCCGTCTGCATAACCCGCTGCACCACCGGCACAAACGCATACCCGTCAAGCGGCACCGCATCACGCTTCGGCGCCGTCAACGTCAAACTCCGCAGCGCCAAATCCGGCCCCGCCACCAGCCAGTCGAGAATCTCGACGAAGTGATCCGCCATCCGTTCGATCGTCGATGCCGCGAAAATGTCGTCCGCGAAATCGAAATGCAGGCGCGCGTGATCCGCCGCGCCCGCAATATCGAGCTTCAGATCGAACTGCACTGCATCCGCCTGCTGGGCGAGCGGCTCGATCAGCAGGCCAGGCAGCGTGTGAGTCGAAGCGTCAGCCGCCTGCTGATAGTTGATCATCACCTGGAACAACGGCGTTGTATTCCGCTCGCGATTCGGCTGCAACGCTTCCACCAGCCGCGCGAACGGCAGGTCCGCGTGTGCATGCGCGTCGAGCGCGCGCTGGCGGACGTGATCGATCAACGCGGCGAACGTGTCCGCCGCGCCGAGATCCGCGCTCATCACGAGCGTATTCACGAAGCAGCCGATCATCGCGCCGGTCTCGATCTGCGTACGACCCGTAACCGGCACGCCGACGCGAATCTCGTTCTGTCCGCTATAGCGCTGCAACAGCACATCGAAAGCGGCCAGCATCACGATAAAAAGGCTGGCTTGCTGACCATCCGCAACCTGGCGGAGCGCGCGTATCCGTGCGGCGTCGAGCGTGCGCACCGTGCGTCCCAACTTGCGCCGGCGCTGTGCCGCACGCGGCTGCTTGAGCGGCAATTCGAGAACCGGATCGGTTTCGCCGAGCAATCCGCGCCAATACGCGAGCTGCTTGTCGAGCACTGCATCGTCCGCATGCAGACGCTGCCAGCGCGCGTAATCGCCGTATTGCACGCGCAATTCGGGCAGCACACGCGTGATATCGCCGTGTGCATGCGCCGTTCGATACAACGCGACCAGTTCGCCGATCAGCAGATCGACCGATTCGCCATCGCCGATGATGTGATGCAGCGTGAGATGCAGCACATACTGGTCGTCGTCAGACTGAATCAGCGTGACGCGCAACAGCGGATCGCGAGTGAGATCGAATGGCAAAGAAGCGGCAGCGCGCAGCAGCGACATGACTTCGTTTTCGCGCGTTTCAGGCGTACAGGTACGCAGATCGCGCGCGCTCCACACACAACGCGGTTCCGCATGAATCTGCTGATAGCCGACGCCATCCTCTTCGCCAAATGACGTACGCAACGCTTCATGCCGCAACGACAAAGCATCGAACGCACTGCGCAGTGCGGCGACATCGAGCGCTCCGTGCAGATTGACCGCGCACGTGATGTTATAAGCCGTGTCTTGCGGATCGTATTGCCACAGGAACCAGAGCCGCTCCTGGGCATGCGAAAGCGGCACGCGATTTTGCTCAGCGGGACGGCGTTCGAGCGGCGCGCGCTGCGTTCGCGTCTGCTCCTGCGCAATCGTACCGGCCGTTTCCAACTGCGCGGCCAGCGCACCGAGTCGCGGATGATCGAAGAACACGCGCAGCGGCAATTGCACGCCGAAGCTCTGTTCGATTCGCGCGGCCAGACGCACCGCGAGCAACGAATGGCCGCCACGCGCGAAGAAATCGTCGTTTGAATCGACATGCGCGACGCCAAGCACTTCACGCCAAAGCTCACCCAGCTTGTGACCGACCGCCGACAACGGCGCGGCATTCTCGTTGCGTTCTGCGGCGAATGATTCGTCGCCAGGGGCGGGCAGCGCGTGACGATCGAGCTTGCCGTTGATCGTCAACGGCAGGGCGTCGAGCACGACGAACGCGGACGGCACCAGGTGCGCGGGCAGATGCGCGGCGGCATAATCGCGCGCACTTTGCGCCAGCGTTGCCGGGTCGTGACGCGCGACCAGATAGGCGATCAACTGTGTGCCACGCTGTGGATGTTCGCGCGCAATCACCTCAGCCGATGCAATCTCAGGATGCTTCAACAGCGCCGCGCGCACCTCACCGGGTTCGATGCGAAAGCCACGCAATTTCACTTGCGCATCGTTGCGGCCCTGGTAGGCGAGATCGCCATCCGCGAGACGCCGCGCGATGTCGCCCGATCGATAAAGACGCGCGCCGGGTTGGCCGAACGGATCGGGAATGAAACGCTCCGCCGTCAGCGACGGACGATTCAGATAACCACGCGCCAGCCCCGCGCCGCCGACATACAGTTCGCCCTTTGCACCTCGCGGCACGGGGTTCAGATCGGCGTCGAGCAGATGCAGTTGCAGGTCGTCGAGCGCGCTGCCGATCGGGCTCGACAACGCGTTCGCCGTGCCGTGAATGTCGTCGTCGTGCAGCACGCGGCGCGTGACGTGCACGGTCGTTTCGGTAATGCCGTACATATTGACGAGCGCGGGCGCGTTGTCGCCGCGCATGCGGTGCCATGCGGCCAGCGCCGCCGGTTCCAGGCGCTCGCCGCCGAACACCACGACGCGCACGTCGCCGAACGGCTCCAGCGCGTGGAGGTCGGCCTGCATCAATGCATTGAATGCGGACGGCGTCTGATTGAGCACGGTGACGCGTTGCTCGCGTAGCAGACGTTGCAGCGCTGCGGGTTCACGCGTCGTCCAGTACGGCACGACGACCAGACGGCCGCCATGCACCAGCGCGCCGAACAGTTCCCATACGGAGAAATCGAATGCGTGCGAGTGGAACAAGGTCCACACATCGTTGCAACCGAAGTTGAATTTCGACGCGGTGCTGTCGAATAGACGTGCGAGATTTGCATGCGTGACGCCGACGCCTTTCGGCTTGCCGGTCGAGCCGGACGTGTAGATCACGTACGCGAGTTGCTCGGGGTGCAACTGCGTTTGCAATGGCGGCGTGTCCCGCGAATCGTCGCTGCCGGGCGTTTGCAGATTGGACGCATCGATTAACGTGACGTTGTGCGCGGCCGCCCACTCGCCGAGCGTCGCGACGCCATCGGCATCGGCGACGATGCAGCGCACGCTCGAATCGAGCAGTGTGTCTTGCAGACGTTCCAGCGGATATCGCGGATCGAGCGGCACATACGCAGCACCCGCTTTCAGAATGCCGAGCGCGCCCGCGACGAGCGCGAGCGAGCGTCCCGTGCACAGGCCGATGCGCGTATCAGTCATTGCCGATGCGCCGGATTGCGCGGCGAGTCGGCGCGCAATCCGGTTCGACCAGTCGTCGAGTTCGCGATAACTCAGCGCGCCTGTTTCGCCGGTGACCGCTTGCGCGTCGGGACGCGCGCGAACGTGATCGGCGATCCGGCTCAATACGTCGCGCGGGGCTTCCGGTTTTTGCTGCGCGACTTGAGCCGGTGCATCATCGCTCAGCGTGAGATCGGCAATGCAGCGTGACGTATCGCTTGAAAGCTGTTCGAGCAATTGCAGATAGTGTGCGATGAGCCGCCCGATGGTCGATGCGTCGAATCGGCCGGACGCGTAGACGACGTTCAACCGCGCGCCACGATCGTGTTCGACCAGATTGAACGACAGATCGAATTGCGCCGCGCTGGAATCGATTTCGCGCGTCGTGACGCTCAGGCCGGGTAGCGACAACAACGCCGCGCGATCGCTGCGTTGCATGCTGAACATCGCGTGAAACAGCGGGGTGTCGTCGTTGCGCGAAGCTTGCAGCGCCTGTACCAGACGCGCGAATGGCACCGCGCGATGTGCCTGCGCGTCGAGCAGGGTCTGACGGGTCTGCGCGAGCAGCGTGTCGAACGGGAGATTGCCGTTCAATTGCTGGCGTACGACCAGCGTGTTGACGAAATAGCCGATCAGGTTCTCGGTTTCGACGCCGTCACGTCCGCTCGACGGCACACCGATCCGCAGATCCGTTTCGCTGCTATAGCGATACAGCAGCGCGCCGAATGCCGCGAGTAGCGTCATGAAAAGCGTTGCACCTTGCGCGCGCGCCTGCGTCTGCAGATTGGTCAGTAAAGACGTGTCGATTTCACGCGTGATGCGGCCACCCGCAGCATCCGGCCGATGCGCGCGGGGACGGTCGAACGGCAGCGGCGACGGCGGCGTGTGCGTGCCGAGTTGCGCGCGCCAATAGTCGATGTGCGTTTGCAGCGCGGTGTCGTCGAGCCATTCGCGCTGCCATGTCGCGCAATCGCGGAATTGCAGCGCGTCGGGCGCGGGGTCGTGCGTGAGGGTGCCGTTCGACGCGTTCTGATAAGCCTGCGCGAGCGCACGGATCAGCACCGTCATCGACTGACCGTCGGTGATGATGTGATGCAGCGTCAGCAGCAACACATGCCGCATCGCGCTGATGCGGAACAGGTCGGTACGCATCGGCGGACCTGCTTCGAGATCGAACGGCTCGGTGACAGCCTGGCGAAGTGCGGCATCGAGCGCACTGCTTTCCACATGGCCTTGCGCGTCACGCAAATCGTGCACACGACACTGCGGCCACGGCGTGCCGTCGATGGTCTGCCGCGGCTCGCCGTCTCCGCGCTGGACAAAACGCGTCACGAGACTTTGATGCTGCCGCGCGACGTGACGCAACGCGAGATCGAGCGCGGCGATGTCGAGGTCGCCGTCGAGTTCGATTGCGCCCGGCATGTGATACGCCGGGTTGTCCGGTTGCAGTTTCCACAGGAACCACAGCTGTTCCTGTTCGAACGACAACGGCGCGGTGTTTTCCGCTGCTGCAATCGGCACGACCGGCAACGTCGCCGGATCGATCGATTGGGCGGCCACACGTTGCCGGAATTCCGCGCGCCGCTCGGGCGGCAGCGCTGCGTAACGGCGCGAGAGGGCGAGCATCTGCGGATTCGGTTGAGTCATAACGTCAGGGTCGGAATCGGGTCGGTTGGCCATGGCTTTATTCAAGGTCCGCCAGCAACTGGCTTAGGGTGGCGGCGTCGGCCTGCATCGCGTCGACGCGTGCGGTTTCGGCGTCGAGGTAATCGGCGAGCGTGCGGATCGTCGGATGCTGGAACAGCGCGGCGAGCGGCACGTTGCGCGGGACCATCTGGTTGATGCGCGCGGCCACGCGCACGCCGCTGATCGAATCGCCGCCCGCTTCGAAGAAGTTGACGTCGACGCTGTGGACAGGGTGGCCGAGGACGGTTTGCCAGATGTCCAGCAACGCGGCTTCGCGTGGCGAGCGCGGGGCGACTGCCTGCGAGTTGTCGTCGTTTTCCCATGCCGGTTCGGGAAGCGCGCGGCGGTCGAGCTTGCCGCTGGGTGTCAGCGGTAATGCATCGAGCGTGACGATGGTCGACGGCAGCATGTGAGCGGGCAGCGTGCGCGACAGTTGCGCGCGCAGCGTAGCGCCCTGTGCTGTACCGGTCACGTAGCCGATCAGACGCTGACGTGAACCTTCGCCCTTGATGGCGACGGCGGCGTTCTTCACGCCTTCGCACGCGCATAGGGCGGCTTCGATTTCGCCCGGCTCGATGCGGAAGCCGCGCAGTTTGATCTGCTGGTCGAGTCGGCCGAGAGGTTGCGGACGGCCTTCGTTGTTCAGTCGGCAAAGGTCGCCCGTGCGGTACAGGCGCGCCCCCGGCGCGCCATCGGGATCGGGCACGAAGCGCTCAGCCGTCAAGCCCGGCCGACGCAGATACCCGCGCGCCAGATTGCTGCCGCCGATACACAGTTCACCGAGCCCGCCATCGGGCACGGCAAGGCCGTGCTGATCGATCACGCGCAACACGGTTTCAGGAAGCGGATCGCCGTGCGTAATCGGCTGATCGGCAAACACCTGCGCACCCGCCGAATAGATCGTGGTTTCGGTCGGGCCATACAGGTTCCACAACGACACGCCCCGCGCGATCAGCGCGGCGGCGAGGTCGGGATGCAACGGCTCCCCCCCACTCAACCCCAGCAACGGACGATGCGCCGCCGACAGGTCATCGCGCCAGCCCGCTTCGAGCAGCATGCGCCATCCGCTGGGCGTGGCCTGGAACACGGTGGCCTGGCTGGATTCGAGCCGCGCGGCCAGTGCGAAGCCGTCGCGCGCGGTCTGCGAGGAGACCATTTCAAGTGGCACGCCGCGCACGAGCGGCAGACAGAATTCGAGCAGCGAGATATCGAACACAGGCGCGGATTCGCTGAGCCAGAGGTCGTTGTCGCGCAGGCCGGGGCTTAGCTCGATGCTGGCAACGAGGCGGTCGAGTGCGCCATGCGTAACGCCGACGCCTTTGGGCTTGCCCGTCGAGCCTGATGTGTAGATGACATAGGCAAGCTGGTCCGGGTGAATGGTGGCAAGCGCGGGAGGCGCGTGGAATTCCGTCCGACCGTTGCGCTCATGCGTCCCTGCCGCCAGTTCGGCGTGCAACGCGCGAACGTCGACCACATTGCGCCCCGCAAACGCATGTTCTGAAGAGTGTGTATCGGCAAGCACATGCAGCACTTCGGCATCGTCGAGCATGGCGGCGATACGGTCAGCCGGATAAGCGGGATCGACGGGCAGATAAGCGGCACCGGCCATCCACACGCCGAGCATCGCCGTGAGGAGCGAAGGTCCGCGCGCGACGCACACGGCGACGCAGCTATCGGGTTCAACGCCATCGTGCGCGAGACGCTCAGCAATAGCCGACGCCCACGCCATCAGTTCGCGATAAGTCAGTGATACATCCTCGCCACGAACCGCAATCGCATCCGCATCCGCATTCGCCCGCAAAGCAGCCGTTCGCATAACCCGCTGCACCACCGGCACAAACGCATGCCCGTCAAGCGGCACCGCTTCACGCTTCGGCGCACTCAACGTCAAACTCCGCAACTCACGCAACTCACGCGACTCACCGTCAGCGCATTGCACCAACTGCTCAAGCAACTCGACATACCCGCGCGACAGCAGCTCGACCTCCGGGCGATCGAGCCGCAACCCGTCCCATTCCCATTCGAGCGTGAGCGTCGGTTGCGGCACCACCATCAACGTCAGTGGATAGTGCGTGCGGCCCACCGACTGCACCGCGCTGACCCGCAAGCCGGCGCTCCCGTCAGGCTCACTGGAGACAGAAAGTGCATCCAGCGCGGCATCGAGCGGGTAGTTCTCGAACACGAACAGGCTGTCGAACAGCGCGTCGCCGCTGCGTCCCACCCAGCGTTGCAAGTGCGCAAGCGGCGTGTGTTCATGACGACGCATCTCCGCCGACTGCGCCTGCATCCGCCGCAGCCAGCCGCCCACATCTTCGGCACCCGGCAGCGTCGCCCAGACCGGCAAGCTGTTGATGAACAGCCCGAGCATCTCGTCCGCACCATCGAGCGATTCGGGACGGCCGGACACGGTCGTGCCGAACGCCACCTGTTCGCGATTGCCGAGCCGCGCGAGCAGCAACGCCCACGCGCTCTGCATCAGCGTATTGAGCGTGACGCCGAAGCTGCCGGCAGCCGCATGCAGACGCGCGTCGAGCGCGGCGTCCAGCGCGAATTCCGTGCGATAAGCGCCATCGACAGCCACGCGCGGCGCGGCAACCGAGGTGGTCAGCAACGCCGGATCGTCACAAGCCGCCGCCGCTGCGCACCACCACTCGCGTGCATCGGTTTGTGCCGCGAGCCATTCGATGTAGGCGCGATACGGCGTGGCGGAGTGCTGCGCCGTGCGGGCCGAATCGACAGCCCGATAAGCGTCGCCCGTTTCCGCCAGCAGGCGCGCGGCGCTCCATCCATCGAGCAGCGCGTGATGGGTCGTCCAGACCAGGTCGTGCGCGCCATCGGGCCGCGCGAACAGATCGAGTCGCGTCAGCGGCGCGCGAGCCGGATCGAAGCCGCGCGCGAGGTCGTCGCGCATCCACGTGACAAACCGCGTTTCGTACGCGGCGAGCGTTTCATCGCGTGATTCGTGCACGCCGAAAGGCAACTCGACGTGTCGTTCGACGACCTGCCACGCTGCATCGTCGCGCCATTCGAAACGCGTACGCAAAATGTCGTGCCGTTCGACAGCGTATTGCCACACCGCGCGCAGACGTTCGATATCGAGTGTGCCGGTCAACGTCAGTCTGCGCTGCGTGATGTACATGCCGCCATCGCCGCTCTGCTGCGCGATGCTGTGAAACAGCAGCCCCTGCTGCATCGGCGTCGCCGGATACGCATCCTGAACACGCTGCGGATCGAAACCGAGCGCGGCGAGCGCCTGCGCATCGAGCGGCTGCACGGCGGCAGTCGCGGATTCGTTGCCATCGCTTTGATTTGCAGCGCCGGTCTGCACGACGGCGCAAAGCGCCCGCACACTAGGCCGCGCAAACAGATCGCGCGACGAAAACACCAGCCCCGCGCGACGTGCCTGTGCGACGACCTGGAACGCGTTGATCGAATCGCCGCCGGCCGCGAAGAAGTTGTCGTCGATACCGAGCGCCGGTTGACGCAACACGTCGCGCCATACGGCCAGCAGCGCATGTTGCAGCGGGGTTTCTGGCGCGACGCCGCTATCGGCGCACGCAAATTCCCGAGGCTCGGGCAGCGCGGCGCGGTCGATCTTGCCATTGCGCGTCAGCGGCAATACATCGAGTATTTCAATCGATGCGGGCACGAGCGCAGCAGGCAGGCGTGCGGCGAGCGCATCGCGCAATTGCGTTGCATCGAGATCTTGCCCCACGACATAACCGAGCAGACGCATCCGCTGATGCTTGTCCGCACGGCCAATCACCACCGCATCCCGCACGCCGGGCAGCGCGCGCAATTGCGTTGCCACTTCGGCGGGCTCGACGCGATAGCCGCGGATTTTCAGTTGATCGTCGACGCGTCCGAGGAATTCGAGTTGACCGTCGTCGCGTCGCCGCGCCTGGTCGCCGGTGCGATAAACGCGCGCGCCCGCGACAAACGGATCGGGCGCGAAGCGATCGGCGGTGAGCATCGCTTGCCCCCGATAGCCGCGCGCCAGCGCGACGCCGCCGACGTGAAGCTCTCCGCGCGCGCCATCCAGCGCCGGATGACCGTCCGGGTCGAGCAGATAAACGCGCGTGTGATCGAGCGCATGGCCGAGCGGCAGACGTCCTGAGGCATCGCGCTCCGAGGTCATCACGCCGACCGTCGATTCGGTCGGTCCGTAGTGGCCGATGATTGCGCAACCGGCATGCAACTGGCCGACGCGTTCGAGCAGCGCAACAGCGCTTGTTTCGCCGCCGAGCAGCAACGCCTTGCGTGGAATCACCGAAGCGGGGTCTGCGGCGTTGAGCAAACCTTCGAGGTGGCTCGGCGCGATTTTCAGCAGATCGGCGGGATTCGCGCGGCACCAGTCGGCGTAGCGGTCGGCGTCGAACGCGCGTTGTTCGTCGATTAGCTGCAGGGTCCAGCCCGAATACAGCGCGGCCATCAGCGTCGAGTGACCGAGATCGGCGGCCGGTGTCGACAGATAGACGGCGCTGCGGATGCCGCCGGGCAAACGCGCGAGCAACGCCTCGGTGTAAGCGGCGAGCGAGCGATGCGAGACGAGCACGCCTTTGGGCGTGCCGGTCGAACCGGACGTGTAGATCAGGTACGCGGCGAGGTCGGCGTGCGCGGTGGCCGACACGTCGTGTCCGGCGGATGCAGACGCGGTTTCCCACATGTCCGACGGCTCGACCAGTGCAATATCGTCGGGACGCCATGCGTGATCGGCTTCTTTATCTGCGATTACACACCGTGCCTGGGCATCGCGAATCTGCCAGTGCAGGCGTTCGGCGGGTGCCAACGGATCGAGCGGCAAATAGACACCGCCCGCGCGCCAGATCGCGAGCATTGCCACGATCAGGTCCGCGCGACGCGGCAGCACGACAGCCACCACGGTTTCGATCCGCACGCCCGACGCGGCCAGGCGAGCGGCCAACGAGCCGGATCGCTGCCACAGCGTCGCCCAATCGAGTGTGCCGCTTTCGTCGTGCAACGCAATTGCCGTTGGCTGGCTGCATGCGTGTTGCGCAATGCGAGCTAGCATGCCGCCGTTCCATGCGGACGGCGCGAACCCGTCGTTGTCGAATGACGTGACAGGATGCGCTTCGCCGCGCACATGAAGCACACCCAGCGCGCGTTCTGGATCGACAATGAACTCGCCGAGCGTCTGCTGCAATTGCGCGAGCAGACGCTGCACGGTGGTGCTGTCGAAGCGAGCCGATTGCGCGGCGAGCGTCAGGATCAACTCGTCGCCCGGCACCGCGATCAGGCTCAACGGGAAGTGATTGCGGCCGTCATGCGAGTGTCCTTCGATACCGGTCGCAAGTCGCTCGATCGCGAGACCCTGCACCAATGGTGCACGCAACGCGGCATCGAGCGGATAGTTTTCGAACACGAAAATGCTGTCGAATAGCGGCTCGTTCGCGGCACCCGTGATCTTGCGTTGCAATTGCGCAAGCGGCGTCTGCGCGAGTTCCTGCAACGCGAGATTGCGCGTTTGCAGCGCATTGAGCCATGTTCGAACGCTTGCCGAAGGCGGCAACTGGACCGTCAGCGGCAGCGTGTTGATGAACAGGCCCACGGTCTCGCCGGCATTCGGCCAGCCGTCGCCGCGTCCCGATACGGTGACGCCGAACGATACGTCACGCCGGTTCGCGTGACGCGACAGCAGCCACGCCCACGCGCCCTGAAGCAGCGTGTTCAACGTGACGCCGCAAGCGCGGGCGAAGCGGTCGGCTTGCGCGGTCAGCGCGCGGGGCAGACGTACCGTGTGTTCAATCTGTTCGCTGTTTTGTGCGTGTTCTGGCAAGGCCGAAGTTGCATGTTCAGCAGCCGCCAGCGGCAACGGTGTACGCGACCAGTCGGTGAGTAAGTCGCGCCATTTCTGCGCCGTGTCGTCGTTGTTTGCGGCACCGCTTTTCTGTTCGAGCCAACGTACGTAGTGGGCAAATGCCGGTGCGGGGGGCGCCGTAACGTCGATCTCCGCCGTGGTCCCAGATAAAGCCCGGTCATACGCCTGCAACACGTCGCGTAACACCAGCCCGATACTCCAGCCATCGAGTTGCGCATGATGAAAGCGCCACACGAACCAGCGGCATCCAGCATTGCGTTCGATCAGCAGCAACTGCGCACGCGCGGCATCCGCGAAATCGAAACCTTGCGACTGCGCGTCGCGCCATTGCGACGCGAGCGCGTCGCGAGCCTCGCCGTCAGTCAGATGACTCCAGTCGAGCGACCGTATTTCTATCTCGACGTGCTGGCGCACCAGTTGCAACGGCGTGTCGAGTCCGTCCCAACGGAAATCGGTGCGCAGCGCCGGATGTCGCGCGACCACCGCTCGCCATGCCGCAGCGAACGCATCCGGCGAGAATGGTCCCTTCAATTCGAACACGCGTTGCAGATAGTACGGATCGCGAGTCGAGCGCTGAGCCAGCGACAGCAGCCCTTGCTGAAGCGGCGTCGCGACGCACAGGTCTTGCAATCCGGCGCGTTCGGCGGCGCTCAGTTGCAGCGAGTCGGCCAATGTGACGTCGATTGCGATGCCGGTGGCTGCTGTTGCGCGCGATTTCGCTTCCGGTGCCGCGAGTTGCGCCACCCGCGCCAATTGCTCGACGGTCGGGTTCTGAAAAACCTGTCTCGGCGTGAGGTCGAAACCCGCTTCGAGCGCCGCACCCACCATCCTGAGACTGACGATCGAATCGCCACCCGCCGCAAAGAAATCGGTCGTCACGCCGAGCGTTGCCGAGGGCAGCAGCGTGCGCCAGATAGCGAGCAATTGCGCTTCGAGTTCATTACGCGGCGCGACGATCGCAGTCGCAGCGGTATCCACGGCGGGCGCGGGCAGGTTGCGTCGATCGATCTTGCCGCTCGACGTCAGCGGCAACGCATCCAGCACCACCCACGCGGACGGAATCAGCGCGGCCGGCAAGCGCTCGGCCAATGCGCTGCGCCATGGCGCGTGACCATCGTCCAGTGCAGTGTCGCTGACCAGATAGGCGACGAGTCTCGCCGCGCCATCGTCGTGTCGCAGAACCACGGCCGCATCGCGCACGCCGTCCAATGCACGCAACGCCGTTTCAATTTCCGCCGGTTCGATCCGGTGGCCGCGCAGCTTCAGTTGCTGATCGAGACGGCCGAGATAGTCGAGGCCACCGTCGGCTCGTTTGCGGCTCAGGTCGCCCGTGCGGTACAGCCGCGAACCCGGTGCGCCGAACGGATCGGGCACGAAGCTCGCCGCGGTCAGCGACGCGCGTCCGTGATAGCCGCGCGCCAGATTGTCCCCGCCGATGCACAACTCGCCAACCGCTCCCGCCGCTGTCGGCAGGCCGTCCTGATCGAGTACGCGCAACGTGGTGTCATGCAACGCAACGCCGAGCGTGACGGGTTGATTGGCGGCGACGGAGGCCATGCTCGACCAGATCGTCGTTTCGGTCGGGCCGTACATATTGGACAGCGTCACACCGCGTTCGAGCAGCGCCGAGGCCAGATCGGCCGGCAATGCTTCGCCGCCGCACAACGCCTGCAACGGACCGCTCAACGCGACGCCCGCGCGCGTTTCGCTGTCGAGCAGCATGCGCCAACCGGCGGGCGTCGCCTGCATGACGGTGGCGCCGCTTTGTCCGATCAGACGCAGCAGACGCGCGCCGTCGAGTACCGTTTCGCGCGACGCCAGTTCGACTCGTGCGCCGCGCGTGAGCGGCAGGTGCAACTCCAGCCCGGCGATGTCGAACGACAACGTCGTCACGCTGAGCCACACGTCCGTATCGCTGAAATCGATGCGCGCGGCGACGCTCGCGAGCAGGCGGTCGAGGCTCGCGTGCGTGACGCACACGCCCTTCGGCTCGCCGGTCGAGCCGGACGTGTAGATCACGTAAGCGGCCTGTTGCGGATCGATCGGCTGACTCCAGCCGTGCGCCGCTTCGCCGTGCACATCGTTCACGCGCACCAGCGTACGGCCCGCGAAGCAGGCTGCAAGCCGGGCGGCGCTGGCGTCGTCGGTGACGATCAGATCGACACCGGCGTCGTCGAGAATGCGTTGCAGCCGTTGCGGCGGATGATGCGGGTCGAGCGGCACATACGCCGCGCCGGTTTTGGCGATGCCGTACAGCCCCGCGACCATCTCGACGGAACGCTCGACGCACAGACCGATGCGTTGTTCCGCGCGCGCGCCGAGCGCCTTGAGGCGGCGTCCGATCCGGTTCGACCATGCATCGAGCGCGGCGTAGCTGAGCGTCTTGCCTTCGCAGCCGAGCGCATGCGCCGCCGGTTTGCGCGCGGCCTGCGCAGCGAGGCGCGCGCCGATCGGCACGAAGCGATGACCGGCGACGCGCCGCAAGACTTCGTGCGACGCCTCGGCAGCTGCAGCGTCGCGATGGGGCATCAGGTTGCCGACCGCCTGATCGTCGGCATCGGTGGCGCACAACGCGGCGAGCACGTCGCGCCAGGCGGCGGCGAGTTGCAGCAGCAGCGGCTGCGCGACGCGCGCGCCGTCCGCGAGCCAGACGACACGGCCTTGCGCGTCGTTCGACACCAGCAGGGTCAGCGGATAGTGCGTGCGCTCGACCGACTCGACATGGCTCACGCCGACGCGGCCGAAGCGGCCGCGCAACGCGGCATCGACGGGATAGTTTTCGAACACGAGCAGGCTGTCGAACAGCGCGTCGCCGCTCTTGCCGCTCCACTGTTGCAGATCGGCCAGCGACGTGTGTTCGGCCTGATGGCGCTCGCCCTGCGCGGCGTGTACCGACGACAGCCACGCCGACACGCGTTGCGCGGCCGGCACTTCGATCCACGCGGGCAGGCTGTTGATGAAGAGGCCGACCATCCGTTGCGCGCCGTCGAGTTGCGCAGGGCGACCCGCGACGGTCGTGCCGAACGCGACGTGACGGCGATTGCCGCGTCGCGCCAATACGAGCGCCCACGCCGCCTGCACGAGCGTATTCACCGTCACGCGATGCCGTTGCGCGGCGTCGCGCAGCCGGTTCACGAGCGGTTCGCCGAGATGCTGGGTGTGGGTCAGCGCGGCGCCATGTTCCTGCGCGGCGCGCGCCTCGTGTTGCAACAGGGTCGCCGGTTCCGGGTGGCGCTCCAGTTGGGCGAGCCACCAGTCGCGCGGCGGCGTTTGCGCCGACAGCCACTCGACATAGCGGCGATATGGGATCGCCTCCGGTTGCGGCGGCGTTTCTCCGGCGACGCGCGCGACATAGTCGTCGGCGATTTCACCGAGCAGTTGCGCGCTGCTCCAGCCGTCGAGCAACGCGTGATGGATGGTGCGGACCAGATCGTGCTGCCCGTCGGCCCGCGTGAACAGCGCAATGCGCAACAGCGGTGCGCGCGCGGGGTCGAAGCCCTGGCGACGGTCGGCATCGCACCAGGCCTGCAGGTCACGCTCGTAATCGGCGGGCTCGAGCGCGGACCAGTCGTATTCGACGAACGGCAACTCGACGCGCCGTTGCACGAGTTGCAACGGATCGGCTGCTGGCGGCACGACGAACGACGTGCGCAGGATGTCGTGACGCGCGACGGCGTTGCGCCATGCCGCGGCCAGCGCAGCATGGTCTAGCGGACCCTCCAGCGTGAGCCGAAGCTGGTTGACGTAAAGGCCGTGCCCGCCGTCCATCAATGCATGGAACAGCAGGCCTTTTTGCAACGGCGTTGCTGGGTACAGATCCTGAACATTGGCGCGCTCCAGGTTCAGCGCATCGAGCGCAGGCTGGTCGAGTTGCGCGAGCGGAAAATCGCTGGCGCCGAGCGGCATATCGCCTGAAATACATCGGTCGATGAGCGCGGCGAGTTGCGTTTCAAAATCGCTTGCAAGCGACTCCGCGACACCGGACGAGATGTGCGCCGGGTCGTAGCGCAACGTGGCCGTCAACCGGCCGTTGGAAATCCACGCGTTGATGTCGAGCGCGTAATCGAGCGGCGTGTGAGCGGCGACGGCCGCGCCCAGATTGTCGTCGAGCGCGAACGAAAGACGTCCGGCGAGCGAACCGGTTTGCGGCAGGCTCTGATCGAATCGGCCGAGATAGTTGAAGCTGATTTGCGGGGCCGGCAGCGAGTTCGCGAACCGCTCGCGCACGCGATGCCAGTGAGCGCCGCGCAACGGGATGGCGCGCAACGTGCGGGTGGCCGCGACCAGTGGATCGCCGCCGCGCAGATCGAACCATGCCGGATAGCGGGTAGTGAACCAGCCGACTGTCCGGCTCGTGTCTAGCGCGGCCTGTGCGCCATTGGCGGTGCCGTTGAGGTCGCGTTCCGCGTCGCGCCCGTGGCCTTCGAGCGACAGCAATGCGCCGCGAGCTCCGCTCCATCGGTTCAGCGATGAAGTGAGCGCGGCAAGCAACAGTGTTTCGGTGGTGGCGCGTGCGGCGGCGGGCGCGTCGCGCAGCAGCTTGCCGGTCAGGTCGGCTGAGAGCTTCAACGTCTGAGTCTGGCTGGTGCCGACGGTCGGCTTTTCATCGCGCGCCGATGCTTTTGCCGTGCTCGAACCTTGCACGATCTGGGCGGCTTCAAGGTCGGCGTGCGCGGCGTTTTCGTGCGAGTACGATCCGGCGAGCAACGCGTGCCACGCATCGAATTCTGCTTCGAGCGATGCCTCATCCGCCGCGTCCTGCTGATGTTGCACCCATGCGCTCCACGGCAAGCCGCCGGGCAACTCAACCGCCTGCTGTTGCGCAAGTTGCTCATACGCAAGCTGGAACGATTCGAGCAGAACGCGCCACGACATGCCATCGACCGCGAGGTGATGGATGGTCAGCAGCAACCGCCCTTCGTTTTGCAAGCGGACATAAGTCGCGTTCAGCAGCTTGCCCGTTTCGATATCAAGGCTCTGCTGCAACGACGTGCCGATCGCCACCAGACGCTCGGGCCACAGCGGCGAATCGGCTGTTCCGTCGAAGTCGACGACCTCGAGAAACGTGGTCGCGGAGGGCATCGACTCACGCGGCTGCACCTGTTGCCACCAGCCGCCAGGCGAGCGGACGAACTTCAGACGCAACGCGTCGTGCGCGGCAACGACCGCATGCAGCGCCTGCCTGAGCAAAGCGGGATCGAATTCGCCTTGCACACGCAACGCGACGGTCTGGTTCCAATGCGATTCGCCCTCGGGAAAACGCTCGAAGAACCACGTCTGAATCGGCGTGAGCGGCAAGGGTTCGTGCCGTTCGGATGGCATTGCCTGATCGGCGTCGCCAGCCGCAATCGTGAACGGTAACTGCGCAAGCCGCGAAATCACCGGCTGCGCGTAAAACTGCTTCAGCGTGAAATGCATGCCGCGCTGTGCGGCTCGCGACACCACTTGCAGACTCAGAATCGAATCGCCGCCCACAGCAAAAAAGTTATCGTCGACGCCGATTGCCTGCGTCCCCAAAACCGCGCGCCAGATGTCGAGCAGGTCCGCTTCGTGACGATTACGCGGTTCGCGCACAGACGCTTCAGCGTTTTCCGCCGATTCCACCGGCTCCGGCAATGCGGCGCGGTCGATCTTGCCGTTCAGCATCAGCGGCAACGTGTCGAGTTGCATCAGCACGGCGGGCACCATATGGGAGGGCAGACGCGCTTCGAGCGTGTCGCGCAGCGCCCGCAGATCGAGCGACGCCGCACCGGCCACATAGCCGACCAGACGCAGATGCCCGTCCTTGTTGCGCGCTTCGACGGCGGCGTCGCGCACGCCGTCGCATTGCCGCAGCATCGCTTCGATCTCGCCCGGTTCGATCCGGAAGCCGCGCAGTTTGATCTGCCGGTCTATCCGCCCCAGAAAGTCGAAGCCGCCGTCAGCGCGGCGGCGGCACAGATCGCCACTGCGATAGCAGCGCGCGCCGGGCGAGCCGTCCGGGTCGGGGACGAATCGCTCGGCGGTCAGCGCCGCCTGTCCGACATAGCCGCGCGCCAGCGTATCTCCGCCAATGCACAGTTCGCCGATGCCGCCGACCGGCACCGCGTTGCCGTCGACGTCCACCACTTGCGCGGTCCGCGAAGGGAACGGCGTGCCGATCTGCACGATGGGCTGTTGCGCATCGTCGGCGCTGGTCCGGCGATGCAGGCAGGCGACCGTGGTTTCGGTCGGGCCATACAGATTGTCGACGTGGATCGCGCGCAACGGGCCGCTGTTCCAGCGGGCGAGCGCGTCGCCGGGCAGCGCCTCGCCGCCGACCGTGATCTGGCGCAGCGCGGCGAGGCTTGTGCGCGCGGGCGGCGATTGCAGCCATTGCTGCCAGTAGGCGGTCGGCATCCGCGCGAAGGTGACGCGCGAATCGATCAGCCGCTGGCTGAGTGTCGCGAGGTCCCACGCCTGCGGGCCGCGCATGACGACGCGGCCGCCCATCAGCAACGCGGGCAGCATTTCGTGCAACGCCACGTCGAAATTGATCGTGGACGACTGCAACTGGCAATCGTGTTCGGTGATCGCGTAGTTGTCGATGAAGTCGGCGAGATGCAACGCGAGCGCGCGGTGGCTGACCGCCACACCCTTCGGAAGACCGGTCGAGCCGGACGTGTAGATCGTGTACGCGAGTTGGTCGGGATGCGGCGTTGTGACGTGGCGTTGCGTGCTTTGCGGGCTTTGTGTGATGGTGGCCGTTGCTTGATGGATGTCGAGCGTCGTGCGCGCGTCGAACACGTCGGCGAGCGAATCGAGGTTGACCGTGTCGCTGACCACGACACGCACGCACGCATCGTCGAGCATGTAGCGCAGACGTTCGGCCGGATAGACCGGATCGAGCGGCACGAATGCGGCACCCGCCTTCCAGATGCCGAGCAGCGCGGCGATCATGCCCGGCGAGCGTTCGACGCATAGTCCGATGCATTCGTCGCCGCGTACACCCGCGTCCAATAAACGCTGTGCGATGCGGTCGGACCAGCGATCAAGCTCGCCGTAGCTCAGTTGTTGCGCGTCGCATTCGAGTGCGATGCGGTCGGGATGAGCGGTCGCCGTGCGCGTGAACTGTGCGGTGAGAGAAGTTTGCGCGGCCTGTTGCGTCGCGCGCTTTGGCTGCATCTGCAACACGGCTGCCGCGCTGGCCGAACGCTGCAACACAAAATCCCGCACATTCGACGCCGCGCCTTCAGCGGCCTGCGCAACGATGGCGAGATACGCGTCGGCGAGTTGTTCGACGGTGTCGCCATCGAATAACTCGACCGGGTACTCGAACGCGAGTTGAACGCCGTCGTCATCGCGAGAGAGATTCAGCGCAAGATCGAACGGCGTCGCTTCGGCGCCATGTTCGACGCGCTGCAGTTGCAGCGTGCTGGAGCGCAGTACCTGCTTCCAGTCCACCTGATCGAAGTTGAATGCAACCTGAAATAGGGGCGTGCGCCCGTTGTCGCGCTGCGGCTGCAACGCCGCAACCACGCGATGAAACGGCACGTCCTGATGGGCCTGCGCGTCGAGCAGCGCGTCGCGCGTATTGCGCAACAGCGACGCGAACGGCAACGCACCCGTGAGCGCGACCCGCACCACGACCGTGTTGACGAAGTAGCCGATCGCACGTTCCGCCAACGCATCGCGCCGGTTGTTCAACGGCACGCCGATGCGGATATCGGTTTGTCCGCCGTAGCGGTAAAGGAGGGCGGCGAACGCGGCCATCAGCGTCATCGGCAGCGTGAGGCCGTGGCTGCGCGCCAGCGTGCCGATGCGCGCGACGAGGTCGGCGGGCAGGCGTCGCGTGACGCGTGCGCCAGCGCTGTCGCGCGGCGCATCGCGCCTTGCGCCCGACAGCATGATGTCAGTGTGCTGGCTGCCGAGCTGCGCGCGCCAGTATGCGAGTTGTTCGTCGATCCGTGCGGCGCTCAGCGCGCGGCGTTCGTGTTCGACGGACGTGAAATAAGCGCAGGGTTGTGCATCGCCGGATACGACGCGGTTTTCATAGCGCTGGAACAGCGATTCGATGATGAGCGCGAACGACCAGGCATCCGCGACGATGTGATGCATCGTCAGTTGCAAAACGTGTTCGTCCGCTGCTACGCGCACCAGTGTTGCGCGTAGCAACGCGCCGTGGTGGAGATCGAACGGCGCGTGCGCAATCGCGATCAGTTGGTCCTGCAGATGCGCTTCACGGCTCGCGGCATCGAACGATGAAACGTCGGTGACGTGCCAGTCGAAGCGCGGTGCGTCAATGGCCTGCTGATAGGGCACGCCGTCGCGTTCGTCGAAACGCACGCGCAGCGCGTCATGGCTTGCGCAGACTTCGGCGAGTGCCTGGTGAAGCCGCGCGACATCGAGCGGGCCGCGGGCCCGCAACGCCCCCGACACGTGATACGCGGTGCTGGCGGGGTCGAGCTTCCACTCGAAATACAACGCTTCCTGGGCGGGCGAGAGCGGGTGAGGCGTGCCGTCTCGTTGCGCCGATGCGAGTGTGGATGAAGTTGCAGCAGGCTCGGCAACGAGCGGCGCAATCACAGCCCTTCCGGCGTGCTGCATGGTGGTCACCCATTCAGCTTGCAATGCTACGGTGCGCGCTTCGAATACGATGCGCGGCGGCATGGTCACGCTGAACGTTTCGCCGACTCTCGCCGCCAGTCGCGCGGCTTTTAGCGAGTCGCCGCCCAGGTCGAAAAAGTCGTCGTCGATGCCTAACGGTGCGTGGTCGAAAACGGCCTCCCATTGTTCGACCAGCGCCTGTTCGACCGCCGATCGCGGCGCGCGATACGGCGCTCTTGCCAATGCGTTGCCGCTGGTATCCGAGGCCCGCCGATAAACCGCGACAGTCGGCAGCGCACCGTCGCGCCATGCGGTTGCGCACGCGCTGCGGCGCAATTTGCCGCTCGACGTACGCGGCAGATCGCCGGGAGCGAGCAGCACAATCACGCTGACCGGTTCGCCATGCGCTTGCGCGACCGCGCGGTTGATCTGTGCGAACAGCTCGGCCGGATCGGTTTTCGCCACCGCGCGCGACACCTCCGCGGCAATCCCGATTCCTTCGACGCCTTGCTCATTCGCGGCGAACGCGATGATCCGGCCTTTGCGAACCTTGTCGACCTTCTGCGTCAGCGTCGCCTCGATATCCTGCGGATAGTAGTTTTGTCCGCGAACGATGATCAGGTCCTTCACGCGCCCGGTGACGAATAATTCGCCATCGACGACGCAACCCAGATCGCCAGTGCGCAGCCAGTGTTGCGCGCCTGCGTTGTCTGTATCGCGTGTGACGAAGGTCTCGGCGCTGGCTTCCTCGTTGCGCCAGTAGCCGTTGGCAACGCTCGGCCCGTTGACCCAGATCTCACCGATCTGTTCATCGGCCAGTTGAGCCTGCGTAGCAGGGTCTACGATCAGCACGCTGTGCGCGTCCGGCACGCGGCCGCAACTGACCAGCGCCACACCGTCACCGGATGCCTTCAGCGCGCCCTCGCTGAGCGCTTGCGGCGCGACATGGCGCACCTTCATGCCGTGGCCGGGCTCCGCGCCGCTGACCAGCAGCGTCGCTTCCGCGAGACCGTAGCAGGGGAACAGCGCGTTCGCGTCGAAGTCGTGCATGCCGAACTGCGCCGCGAACTGCATCAGCGTTTCCGCGCGAATCGGCTCCGCGCCGCAGAACGCGACGCGCCAGCTATCGAGCTTGATGCCTTCGAGTTGCGCGCTGCGCACTCGATCCGCGCACAGCTGGTAAGCGAAATTCGGGCCGCCGCTGACGGTGCCGCGATAGTTGGCAATCGCTTTCAGCCAGCGAGCGGGCGCTTCGAGAAAGTGCTGCGGCGACAGCAGCACGAGCGGGAACCCACCGAACAACGGCGCCAGCAGGCCGCCGATCAGACCCATGTCGTGGAACAGCGGCAGCCAGCTCACCATCGTGTCGGCGGACGTGAAGGCCATCGCGGAACTGATCGCGCGTTCGTTCGCGACGAGGTTCGCGTGACTGACCATCACGCCCTTCGCGGTGCTGGTCGAGCCGGACGTGTATTGCAGGAACGCGATGGTCGAGCCGTCGATTGAAACGGGCGCATTCAGGGCGATGGCCGGCGCGTCGTCGGTCGTCGTTGCGTCGACCGGTAACGTGATCGGCACGGCCGTTTCGTAGACGCCCTCGCTGTGCTCGGTGGCGAGCGCATTCACGGCGCCGGCGTGGGCGAGATCGGTCAGCAGCAAACGTGGCTGCGCGTCGCCGAGAATCGCCAGCAGGCGCTCGAATTGTTGCGGCTGGGTCGGCTCCGGCGGATACACCGGCACGGCGGCGATGCCCGCATGCAGACAGCCGAGGAACGCGACCGCGTAGTCGAGGCCCGACGGCAGCAACAGCATCGCGCGATCGCCGGGCGATGCCTGCGTGAGCAGCGTGGCGGCGAGTTGCCGCGCGCGTGCGTCGAGTTCGCGATAGGTGAGCGTGCGTTCGTCGCGTTCGCCATCGGCGAGGAAGCGAATCGCGATCTGGTCGGGTTGATGCGCGAGATGAACGGCAAGCGCATCGAGCAACGTGACCGGTGTTCTGGGAACTGATGCGGCTTGCGCTGCTTCCACCGCTTCCTTCATCGCGCCAGGATTGCGCCGCAGGAACGGACACGCGCCGAAATTCGGCGTCTCGTCGTCGGGCAGGAAGTACTGCTTCCACTCGCGGTTTTCCGCGTCGCCGAAATAACCGAGGTCCGCGTGCGGCGGCACTTCATCCCAGATGTTCAGCCGGCGCCGCACTTCGGAGCGCGCCTGCGTGCTGATCGCGCGGTTCGTCACCTTGTCGACGAACACGGCGCGCGGCTGGAACAGCAGCACCATGCCGGGCCCGAGGTTGCGGCTGTGACGCGTACCGAACGACGGGCACGCGCACACCACGAACGTTTCCAGTCCCGCGAAAGAAAACTCCCAGTCCGGGTGCGAGGGATCGAGTTGCTGTCCCACCTTCGGATCGGGATCGCGGTCGTGCAGATACTGCAGCGTTTGCCAGAACGCATCGTGATACGCGGCGTGCGCCAACGGCTCCTCGTCCGGCTCGAAGAAAATCGCGATGTTGTTCTTCTCGTATTGCGGCAACTGCGCGAGTTCCGCGAAGCTGGCCATCGTGTCCGGCAGCGAAGAGATGTCCTTGCCGTCGATCCACGAATAGAACATCTCGCCGCGCTTCTCGGCCTGGGTGCCGAAGAAACATGGATAGCCCGGGTCCATCACGTCGGCGCGCAGGCGCTCGTACGATGCGGGCAGCCAGTCGGGCAACGGGCGATTGAACGTGTTCGCGCCGACCTGGCGGCCGAGAATGATGCGGGATTGCCAGTCGGATACGTCGATCGCGTCGCCGTCCAGATTCGGGCTAACAGATTCCTTTTCAGGCTGCATCAGATGCTCCAGATGTGCGTGTGCTAACGCCGGCTCGTCGTGTGCGAGCCGGACGGTTGATCCGGTAGGGCAGAAGCCCGAGGACCGCGCCTCGGGCAATGGAGTGAATGGGTGCGTCGCGACGCGGCGGCACCCGTGACGCGCGGGCGGCGCGCGTCAGGTCGTGACGGCGCTCGCGCGAGAGGCGTCGGCGGCAGCCGTGGCTGGCGGCGCGGTGAGTTCAGCGATCCAGTCATCGGGGATGATCGGCTGGTGATACGTGCACGAATCGGATTCGACGGTGGAGCCGTGCAGGCGGCCGTCCGGGATCAGCACCATGTCGCCGGGATGCATCTGCAGTTTCATGCCGAGGTTGCCCCAGAACAGCATGTCGCCGCTTTCGATCACGACCAGCCGGTGCTCGTTATGCACATGCGTGGTCGAGCAGAGTTCATGCGGTTCGATAAACGTATCGCGGTCGATATCCGGGAAATCGATTTCGATCTTGTCGTAGATGCGGCGCGCGTACTCGCAGTACGTTTCGATCGACGACAGCCAGTCCAGTTGTTCGCCGAGATCCCAGCGTGCGCGCTGGGCCAGCAATTGCGCCGCCGCCACGCCTTGCGCGAATTGATGCAGCGCGGCTTCGCCGTGTTGGGTGGCGAGGGTGTCGATGGTGCGTTCGAAACGCGCTTGCAGATTCGCGCGCAAGTCGTTCATGTTCGCACCGGCGGCCGCGCCCGGTGCGATGTGCGCGCAGGCCTTGAGCAGCGCACCGCCGAACGCGAGATGCTCCGCCTCGGCGACGAACGCCGCGCCCGCGAGGGCGAACGCACGATCGGGCCGCGAGCCGAGCGCGTAGAGCAGATTGCAGCGCGCGAGCGTGGTCGGCAGATAGAACTGCCAGTACGAATGCGTTTGACGCGTGACGCCGCACATCGCCGCGATGCGCGCGAAGGTGGCGTCGTCCGGCAGCCTGCTCGACAGGCTCGGGCGAAGCTCTGGATCGAGCCAGTCGAAATAGCAGGAACCGGCGGCGCGCGCGAGTGCAGTGCGGCGCGACGGCAGCGTCGCCCAACGCTGAATCACGATGAAGCGCAAACCTTCTTCGAGAAAATCGCGCTCCAGCAATCTGTCGAAACGCAGGTTCCAGAATTGCAGTTCGTCGTCGATCGTCGTGCTCAGGCGCGTGCTGAGCGTTTCGCGCGATTCGCCGGGCTGCGCCTGGTCGCCGAGATAATCGAATGCGTAGGCTTCGAGGTAAGGGCGAATCTGCGCGCCGATGATCCGCTGTTTATCGGCGTAAAACGCGCTGAACCGCTGTTGCTGGTCGGCCGCGAGACCGGGCACGCGGCAGATGTCGAGTTCGTTGATCGTCAGCAGTGTGCGGTTGGTCGCGAGCGACGGCAGGCGGCTCACGTTGTCCGCGCGCACCGGCTTCTGATATTGCAGGAAGGTGAAATCTTCGGGCCGCAGCGGACGCCGGTAGAAATCGTCGTCCAGCACCAGTTCGTCGACGGATGCGCTGCGAAACGGCTCGCACGCAGCGAATTCGCGCAGCAGCGAGCGGAAGTTTTCGCGCTGCGGTAACTGCGCGGCGAAATCGAACAACGGAGGTAAGGCGGTCGGGTTCATGGGAAGCGACTCCAGTGAATAGGGCAGGTTATGTAGTAATGGACGCCCGGCGCGGTGCGCGCGAGCCCGGCCGCATCAGCCGATGGGTTGCATCTCGGCGGGTGTCTGCTGCGACAACGTTTGGCGCAATGAAACAGCAAGACTGTCGATCACTTCGCCGCGATGGCTGTCGATAAAGAAATGGCCGCCGTCGAAAGTCGAGCGTGAGAAGCGGCCGCGACTTTCGCTTCGCCACGCATCGAGCGTGGCAGGGTCTTGCGTGACGTCGTCGCGACTGCCGCCGAACGCATGCAGCGCGCAATCGAGCGGACGCCGCGTGCCGGCGCGCGGCGCACGCCACGTGCCATACAGATGAAAGTCGTTGCGCACGATCGGCACGACCAGTTCGACGAATTCGCGGTTTGCCAGCAATTCCGGCGCGGTCTGGCCGAACGCCGTCAACTCGTCGAGCACGTCCTGTTCGGGACATGTCAGCCAATCCATTTCAGCCTCGTGATGCGACGGCGCAGGGCAGCCGGATACGCCGAGCCAGCGTGGTTCGATACCGAGTCGTTCACGCAACGCATGCGCCAGTTCGAGCGCCAGCAACGCGCCGAGGCTATGCCCGAACAGCGCGAACGGACGGCCAGAGTGCTGACGCAGTGCAACTTCTGTATCGCCGGCGAGACGGTCGATTAGCGGTGCCCACTCCGGCAGCAATGCCTGATCGTGACGCACGCCACGCCCCGGCAGATACAACGGCGCGATGTGCAGCCAGTCCGGCGCTGCGTGCGGCCAGTTTCGATAGACGGCCGCCGCCCCGCCTGCATACGGCAGGCAAAACAATGTGATCGGCTGCATGGAACGGGTGTTATTGCGCGGTGATGTCGGCAGGGGAAACGGCGGTGCGTGGCGCCTGGGCGTCCATCGCCTGACGCAGGCTGAGCGGACGCATGTCCACCCACACTTCGTCGATATGCGCGAGGCATTCGGCTTTGCTGCCCTGCTTGCCGACGGTGTGCCAGCCCGCGGGCAGACTCTTGTAGGTCGGCCAGATCGAGTACTGCTCTTCGTGATTCATCACCACGTCATACACGGTATTTTCGTCGCCCCAGCTCATAGTTTCCTCGTTAGTGATCCAAACTATCTATGCGCAAAACATAGAAATTCAGGACGGTTGAGTTGTACACACGGAATGAGTTGCGAGTCGCGCAACGAGTCGCGCAATATTACGGACTGCTTTCGATGCGTTGGGTGTTGGCTTGCGTTGCTACGCTGGCTGGAAGATTGATACGCAGAATAGGGCAAGCGTCGGTAAGCGTCAAGGAATGAGAATGATTCTTATCTACATTTGTGTGTTTTTCTGTAACTGCTGAATTGTTAGGCAATGGGTTGGGAATGGCTCTTGCGAGCCCGCGAGGACGGCATTGCAGGCGCGCAAGCCCCGCCTGGCCTGAAGCGGAGCTAAATACCAGAATTGGTATCGATATCGCCAAAAATCTGATTGGAAAGATATCAACCCGCTCCGTACACTTCAGCATTCCCAGAAAATAAGAGACAGCCCCGTGATTCGCGTTTCAGAGCCTTGTACAGCCTGCCGCCGCACGGAACGCGCTGTCGCTATCCGCTTACTCGTCGTACCGCCGGTCGCGCCGCGCCGGTTCGGTCAAACTGGCCGGTGTTTTGACCCGGCGCGTGCATCAAGGAAATAGGCATGTCGGAAAAAAAGCGGAAATTGCGATCGACGGAATGGTTCGGTACCGCCGACAAGAACGGCTTCATGTATCGAAGCTGGATGAAGAACCAAGGCATTCCCGATCACGAATTCGATGGCCGCCCGGTCATCGGGATCTGCAATACCTGGTCGGAACTCACGCCGTGTAACGCGCACTTTCGCAAGCTCGCCGAGCACGTGAAGCGCGGTATTTATGAAGCGGGCGGATTCCCCGTCGAGTTTCCGGTGTTCTCCAACGGCGAATCGAATCTGCGTCCTACCGCGATGCTCACGCGCAATCTCGCGGCGATGGACGTGGAAGAAGCGATTCGCGGCAATCCGATCGACGCGGTCGTGCTGTTGACCGGCTGCGACAAGACCACCCCTGCATTGCTGATGGGCGCGGCGAGTTGCGATGTGCCCGCGATTGTCGTCACCGGCGGCCCGATGCTGAACGGCAAGCTCGACGGCAAGAACATCGGCTCCGGTACAGCGGTGTGGCAACTGCACGAATCGCTGAAGGCGGGCGAGATCAATCTGCATCAGTTCCTGTCGGCGGAAGCGGGCATGTCGCGCTCGGCGGGCACCTGCAACACGATGGGCACCGCGTCGACGATGGCGTGCATGGCCGAAGCGCTCGGCACGTCGCTGCCGCATAACGCGGCGATTCCCGCGGTCGATTCGCGTCGCTACGTGCTCGCGCATATGTCGGGCATCCGCATCGTCGAGATGGCGCACGAAGGGCTCACGCTGTCGAAGATTTTGACGCGCGAAGCATTCATGAACGCGATCCGCACGAATGCCGCGATTGGCGGCTCGACCAATGCGGTGATTCATCTGAAGGCGATTGCCGGGCGCATGGGCGTCGACCTCGAACTGGAAGACTGGGTGCGCATCGGCCGCGACACGCCGACTATCGTCGACCTGATGCCGTCGGGCCGCTTCCTGATGGAAGAGTTCTATTACGCGGGCGGTTTGCCGGCGGTTCTGCGCCGTCTCGGCGAAGCGGACCTGCTGCCGTTCCCGGGCGCGCTGACCGTCAACGGCAAATCGTTGTGGGAGAACGTGAAGGAAGCGCCGAACACGAACGACGAAGTGATTCGTCAACTCGACAATCCGCTCGTCGCCGATGGCGGCATTCGCGTGCTGCGCGGCAATCTCGCGCCGCGTGGGGCGGTGCTGAAGCCGTCGGCGGCCACGCCTGAATTGCTGAAGCATCGCGGGCGCGCGGTGGTGTTTGAGAACCTCGAGCACTACAAGGCAAAGATCGTCGACGAAGAACTCGACGTCGATGCGAACTCCGTGCTCGTGTTGAAGAACTGCGGGCCGAAGGGTTATCCCGGCATGGCCGAAGTCGGCAACATGGGTTTGCCGCCGAAGCTGCTGCGTGAAGGCGTGAAGGACATGGTGCGCATTTCCGACGCGCGCATGAGCGGCACCGCGTACGGCACGGTCGTGTTGCACGTGACGCCGGAAGCGGCTGCGGGCGGTCCGCTCGCAGCGGTGCAGGACGGCGACTGGATCGAACTCGATTGCGACGCGGGCACGCTGCATCTGGATATCAGCGACGCAGAACTCGAACGGCGGATGGTGAATCACGTGCCGCCGCAACCGCCTGAGGGTGGTGGCTATCAACGCCTTTACGTGGACCACGTTTTGCAGGCCGACGAAGGTTGCGACCTCGACTTTCTGGTGGGTTGTCGTGGTGCTGCTGTGCCGCGCCATTCGCACTGACGCAACGATGTTTCGCAGCATCGCAGCACAGCGTTGATTCACGCTGCCAACCCGAGTCAGTCGTGGAACCGTCGCCCGACAGTGACATGGCTGACTCGACCGGGCTCTCTTTACTTCACGCGAACAACGCAGGCCGGTTAGCGGCCGGCATTGCATTCGTCTTGAGTTCAGCGCTGCGCGTACCAGACACGCGCCGCTAACTATGGTTGATATGCGTGCGCGTATGGAGCGCACGCCATGCGCCCGGCGTCATTCCTTGCAAGCGTTTGAAGATTCGCCGGAAATAAGCGGTATCGGCGAATCCCGACAAACGCGCAATTTCATCGACACCCGTACCTGACTCGGCGAGTAAAGCGGCGGCGTGTCGTGTGCGGCGCTCATGCAGCGCCTCCGTCATTGTCTTGTTGAACACGCTGCGAAACACGCGCCCTAAATAATCGGGATTGCACCGCAGTTCCGCAGCAATACTCGACGCGGTGATGGGCGACGAGAACTTCGTCTGAATGACGATCTGCGCGCCTGCAGCAAGCGAGGACGTGGTGCGGGCTTCGTCTCCCGCAGCGACGCCCGAGCGGGCGGCCTCACAGAGAATCAGCATCACAATCGGCCCCAATGTCGCGGACTTTGCGCCGAACAGTTCCTGATCGTTGAGCAATTGACGGAACAGTGAGGTCATCTGATCCGGCCGCGCGATATTCACATGCTGACGTATCTGCAATGTATCGCCATTCGCAGAAAACAGCTGCGTATTCAGCGTGAAATGTACCCAGTAGAATTTCAGATTTCGCGGCGACGGCATGATGCCGCCATGACGTCGATGCGGCCAGAGAATCAGCGCTTCTCCTGGTTGCACTTCGAACTGCTCGTCTTCTTCATGCAAACGCAATACACCCTGCTTGACGAAGATCAGTTCGAACGATTCCAGCGTGCGCGCCGGGTGAATCCAGTTCTCGCTTTTCGCGACGAACAGGCCGCCATTCTGGGCTCTGATAGCCAAACCTGTTTCCACTTCCAGTTTGATTTGCACGCCCGCTCCCCCAATGCGAAATGATTGTTGCCGCATGAATATGACTTGCATGCGGCTTCCGATAATAGTCGGAATTGTCTCCCTGTGTATTGTTTTGTCGCTTGTCGCCGATAGCGGCGCCGGTAGCATGAACACATAAATTTCCGGCCGGAAAACCTATCCGTCAACCCGTCTTGCAGTCGTCGGATTCGACAGGATTTACCGGTCATACAACAGGTATGGAGACGACAATGGCGGATACCACGGCGTTAGGCGGTACGGATAGAAGCATCGACCGGACAGGCTGGTCCGGTACGACACTCTCGGCAATAGAGAAGACCGGCTACGGTCTCGGCGATGCGGGTGGCACGATCATCACCGCGTTGATCGGCAACTTCCTGACGTTCTTCTATACGGACATCTTCGGGCTTGCGCCAGGCATCGTCGGAACGATTTTTATCGTATTGCGCGTATTCGACGCAGTGGCCGATCCATTCATGGGCGCACTCGCCGATCGTACTCATAGTCGATGGGGACGTTTCCGACCATGGCAACTGTGGGGTGCGATTCCAATCGGCGTCGTCACGGTGCTGACTTTCACAACACCAGCTCTCTCATACGAATACAAGGTGGTGTACGCGTTCGTCACTTACCTTCTGCTTTCAGCGTGCTATACGGCAGTGAACGTGCCGTACTGCGCGCTGATCAACACGATGACGACGGACCACAAAGAAGTGATGTCGTCGCAGACCTATCGCTTCGCACTGTGCGGCGTGACCGGCTTTCTGGTATCGACCGGCGTACCGTATCTGGTCAAGCGTCTTGGCGGCGCGGATCAGGCACTCGGCTACCGGCTCGCCGTCATGGTCGCGGCAGGCGTGGCGGTCGCGATGTTGCTGTGCTGTTTCGCGACGGTGCGTGAGCGCGTGCCGCTGCGCGGCACCGGCGGTCTCACCATTCGCGACCAGTTGCAAAGCATGAAACGCAACGACCAGTTGATCGTCATGCTGGCGATGTCGTTTCTGCTGATTACGATCTTCAACACGAAGGGCGGCGGGTACATGTACTTCATTACGTATGTGCTGCATGGCGATGCCGCCTACACGTCGCTGTTCTTCGGCGTCGCAACGTTTTCCGCGATTCTCGGTACGTTGATCGTCAACCGGCTGAGCAAGTACTACGACACGCCGCACATTTATGTGCTGACCAATGTGTTCCTCGGTTTGCTGTCGGTTGCGCTGTACTGGGTGCCGGGAACTTATCAGACGTTGTGGCTCGGTTTGATCCTGATCTATTGCACGGTACTCGGCTTCACGTTGCCATTGCACTTCGCGATGATGGCCTACGCCGACGACTACGGTGACTGGAAAACGGGCGTGCGTTCGTCGGGAATGAACTTCGCGTTCAACCTGCTGTTCATCAAACTTGCGTGGGCGGCCAGCGCGGGCATTATCAGCGCGGTGCTTGTAGTTGTGGCTTACAAGGCCGGTATTGCAAATCAGACTCCCGCATCGATTGGCGGCATTACGGTTATTGCGACGGTCATTCCGGGCATTCTTCATCTCGTGCTCGCCGCGGTTGCGCTTCGTTACCGGATCGACAAACCGTTGCTGGAAAAAATTCACGCCGACCTGAAACAGCGCCGCGTTGCTGTCGACGGCGTTCGCTAAGCGAGTACTTTCTCGTCCAACTCTATTCAGCTTTCGACAGACCATGGATCAAAAAGCTCATACCATTCAGCCCATTTCGCTTCACGACATCACGATCGACGACTCTTTCTGGAACGGCTATCGCCGCCTCGTGCGTGAAGTCGTGGTTCCGTACCAATGGGATGCGTTGAACGATCGCATTGAAAATGCGGAGCCGAGTGGCGCGGTTCATAACTACAAGGTAGCCGCAGGCGAAGTAGACGGATCCTTTCACGGCATGGTGTTTCAGGACAGCGACGTGACGAAGTGGCTTGAGGCGGTCGCCTATCTGCTCGTCTCCGGTCGCGACGCAGACCTTGGGCGTACTGCGGATGAATTGATCGATATCGTCGCGCGGGCGCAGCAGGAAGATGGCTACCTCAACACGTATTTCACATTGAAGGCGCCCAGTCAGCGCTGGACGAATCTTGCCGAGTGCCACGAGTTGTATTGCGCCGGGCATCTGATCGAAGCGGCCGTCGCTTATTTTCAGGCGACTGGAAAGCGCAGGCTCCTCGACGTGGCTATCCGCTTTGTCGACCATATCGACACGGTTCTCGGACCGGAGGAGGGCAAGCTAAAGGGCTACCCGGGCCATCCCGAGATTGAACTCGCGCTGATGCGTCTCTATGAAATAACGAACGACCCGAAGCATATAGAACTGGCGCGCTATTTCGTCGAACAGCGCGGCGTGAGTCCGCACTATTACGACGAAGAATACGAGAAGCGCGGGCGCACATCGCACTGGGACGTGCATGGCCGCGCCTGGATTACGTGGCATAAGGCATACAGTCAGGCACATCGTCCGATTGCAGATCAGGATGTCGCGGTCGGGCACGCAGTGCGTCTCGTCTATTTATATGCGGGGGTGGCGCATCTCGCGAGACTGAGTGGCGATGTAGCCAAACTCGACGCGTGCCGGCGTATCTGGCGAAATATGGTCGAGCGCCAGATGTACGTGACAGGGGCTGTCGGCGCGCAAGTGTGGGGCGAGTCGTTCACGAGCGACTACGATCTGCCGAACGATACGGCCTACACCGAGACGTGCGCATCAGTCGGCATGGTGTTTTTCGCGCAAAGGATGCTGGAGGCGGATCACGACGCGCGCTATGCGGACGTGCTCGAACGTGCGCTATATAACACCGTACTGTCCGGTATGGCGCTCGACGGCAGATCTTTTTTCTACGTCAATCCGCTTGAAGTACATCCCACGAGCATTCGTCACGATCATAAGTACGAACATGTGAAACCGGTGCGGCAGAGATGGTTCGGCTGTGCATGTTGTCCGCCGAATGTCGCGCGATTGCTTTCGTCGCTCGGACAATACGTTTATCTCGTCGATGGCGATTCCATTTATGTGAACCTGTATGTGGGCGGCGACGCGAAGCTGAGAGCCGCCGCCACGGAAGTGCGCTTGCGTCAGACGGGTGCGTATCCATGGGACGGCGAAGTACGACTCACGCTTGAAGACGCCGGTGGATTTACAGGCGCGATTGCACTTCGTTTGCCGGATTGGTGCGCGAATCCTGAAGTGCGGGTCAACGGAAATACGGTGGGCCTCGCTGACGTGACCGTGGATGGCTATGCACGTATCGAGCGCGACTGGGCTACCGGCGACGTGATCGAACTTACGCTGCCCATGCAGGTTCGACGCGTGAGCGGTCACCCCAGATTGCGGCATTCGACGGGGAAGATCGCGCTGCAACGCGGGCCGATTGTCTACTGTGTCGAGCAGGCAGATAACAATGGCGATCTGCATCTGATACAGGTGCCTGCCGATGCGCAATTCGAAGTGCTCGACGGCGCGGCGGTCGATGAACGGTTCGCGGGGCGACGCGTTATCGAAGTCGATGGCTATCGTGCCGACGCAGAAGCATCCGCCGGCGCATCGCTCTATCGCTATGACGAGCCAGCCGCCGCAAGCAGCAAACAGCGGCTGACTTTTATTCCATACTTCTGCTGGGGAAATCGGGGAGAAGGCGAAATGCGGGTTTGGGTCGATGCCGATAGAAAAAAGATTGTGTAATTAACTAGCCTAATCGATCCGGTATTATCGAAAATCCTTAATGGATTTTACGGATTGCCCGAGGAATTAACCTGAATGGCATCGCTAAATGCGATGCCATTTGCATTTAATAGTTCAGAAAATCACCTATCCAGTCAATTTGCGCCAAGAAAAAGTCAATCGTGACAGGTGTTTAAGCGCGTTAACCCTAATCATACCCAAATCTGAATACCTTGATATCGAAACAGGGATTGGACGATTCGCGCTAACCGACATTATTATATTTTCATAATACCAAAGCAGCGAATAACGGCAGTTCCGAGACATAATTCCCAGGAGGCACGGTGACGGGCATTCAGCTCAACGGCGTGACAAAAAGGTATGGCGAGACTGAAGTCATTACGGGTCTCGACCTGAATATCCACGAAGGCGAATTCCTCGTCTTTTTAGGCCCGTCGGGTTGCGGCAAGTCCACGCTGCTGCGGATGATCGCCGGCCTCGAAGGCGTCAGCGAAGGCCAGATCAGCATCGGCGGCCGCGAGGTCACTAACCTGCCGCCCGCAAGGCGCGATGTCGCGATGGTGTTCCAGCACTACGCGCTCTATCCGCACATGACGGTCTACGACAACATGGCGTTCGGCTTGCGCAATTCGGGCGTCGACGCGAGCGAGATCGAGCGGCGCATTACCGAAGCCGCCCGCATGCTCGAACTCGATCCGTTGCTCAGGCGCCGGCCTGCGCAACTGTCGGGCGGTCAGCGGCAGCGCGTTGCGATTGGCCGCGCTGTCGTCAAGGAACCCGAAGCATTTCTGTTCGACGAGCCGCTTTCGAATCTCGATGCATCGCTGCGAACCCGTACGCGGGTCGAGCTGGCGCGCATTCATCGCCGCCTGAATTCGACGATGGTGTTCGTCACGCACGACCAGATCGAAGCGATGACGCTCGCCACGCGAATCGTCGTGATGAACCGTGGACGCATCGAACAGATCGGCGCTCCGCTCGATATTTACCGGCGTCCGGCCACGCGCTTCGTCGCGGGCTTTATCGGCGCACCGGCAATGAACTTCATCGACGTGGAGCCCGCTGGTGAGAACGGTGGCCGCCTGCTGGTTCGCCTGCCTGTCGATAACGTCGTGATACCGACGACCATCGCCACCGGCAGCTTGCCGTCAGGGCAACTCACGCTCGGTGTGCGTGCTGAACACGTGGTGATCGACGCCAACGGTCCGCTGACGGGCCGCGCTGAATTTGTCGAGCGTCTCGGCGATCGTTCGCTGGCACACGTGAGTGTGCCCGGCTGCTCGCTGATCGTCGTCGAGATTCCGCGCGACTATGAATTGCAGGCTGGCGACCCGATCCGTTTGAATATCGACGCAGCGCATCTGCACATTTTCGACGAAAGCGGGACGGCGCATCATGGCGGCTGACCGCTCGCTGACGGCCGGATTGCCGAAAGCGCGGCAACGCCGTTTCAACTATCCCCTCGCGTCGTGGTCGAACGGACTGTTTGTTTTGCCGTTCGTGATTGTCTATGTGCTGCTGCTGGTGGTGCCGCTGGTGTACGGTTGGTGGCTAAGCTTGCAGAACGTCGATCTGCTCGGTGGCACAACCGAGTTTATCGGCATCAAGAACTATGTCGACCTCGCATTCGATCCGATCTTCCGCGGCGCTGTACGCAATACGTTCTACTTCGTTTTCCTGACCGTGCCGATGTTCGTCGCATTGGGTCTCGCGCTCGCGCTGGTGCTCAACCGGCCGGGTCGTTTCAGCGCGGCGCTGCGGGCGATTTTCTTCGGCTCGTCGGTGTTGTCGGTGACGATCGTCACGCTCGTCTGGAAACTCGTGCTAAT
This sequence comes from Paraburkholderia sp. GAS333, assembly GCF_050435665.1. NCBI lineage: Bacteria > Pseudomonadati > Pseudomonadota > Betaproteobacteria > Burkholderiales > Burkholderiaceae > Paraburkholderia > Paraburkholderia sp. GAS333. Next base: position 436,274 of record NZ_JBNDKS010000005.1, on the reverse strand, counting down.
GCCTGGTCACGGTCTGCTGGCCGATGTCAGCCACGCGCTGAGTATTCCCGAGTTCGTGCCGCTGGTTCACGAATCCACCGCGTTGCCGATGATCGCCGTCGTCACGGTATGGTGGATCGTCGGCCTGCCGATGATGCTGTTCCTTGCTGCACTTCAGCAAATCCCGCAAGAACTCTACGAAGCCGCTGCGCTCGATAACGCGTCACGCTGGCGCACTTTCGCGTCGATCACGTTGCCGTCGATCCGCCGCACGCTCGCACTCGTGGCGGTAATCGAAGCGGTGTTCCAGTTCCAGTTGTTCGGGCAGGCCCAATTGCTGACCGATGGTGGACCGAACAACGCGTCGCGACCGCTCGTCCAGTTCATTTATGAATCCGGCTTCCGCCAATGGTTGTTCGGCTATTCGGCTGCCGCCGCCCAGGTGCTGTTTCTGCTGATGCTGATCGGCATTGCGGTGCAGGCATGGATCGTACGCAGGAAGGATTCCGTATGAGTACTGCTGCTCTCAAATCCGCTCCCGGTCCTTCGCGTCAGGAGGGTACGCGTGGCTCGCTCGCAGGCCGCTTCGGCGAGCGCCTGATGCTTGGCGCCGTCGTGCTGCTCGCGCTGGTCTGGATTGCACCGCTCGTGTGGGTGTTCGCGCTGTCGTTCAAGCCGAATGCTTTCCTGCAGCAACACACCGACGTGCTGTTTTCACCGCCTTTTACGCTGGAGAACTACACCAGCATCATTGGGACGTCGGCAGTGGGCGGCTGGTTGATCAACAGCGCGATAGTCGCGTTGGGGCAAACGTTCCTCACGCTGATTATCGCGTCGCTCGCGGGTTACGGTTTCGCGCGCACCACGTTTCCCGGCAAGAACGTGCTCTACGTGATCTGTCTCGCGGGGCTCGCGGTTCCCGAGCAGGCGCTGGTGATTCCGCTGCATAGCATCTTCGCGGCACTCGACTTGCACAATACGTATGGCGCACTGATCATGCCGCGGCTCGCCTCGCCATTCGGTGTGTATCTGATGACGCAGTACTTCAAGGCTGTGCCCGTCGATATCGAAGAGGCCGCATTGCTCGACAATGCATCGCGTTTCAAGGTGTTCTGGCGCATCGTGTTGCCGCTGTCGATTCCGGCGCAAGCCACGCTCGCGATCTTTACTTTCCTGAGCGCGTGGAACGACTACCTGTGGCCGCTCGTGTCGGCGTCGAAGCCGGAAATGTACACGCTGACCATCGGACTCGCATCGACGCAGGGCAACTTCGCGCAGTCCGAAGGCATTGGTTATCTGATGGCGCAGGCGGTATTCGCCGGACTACCAATCTTCGTGTTGTATCTGTTTTTCCAGAAGTACATTGTGGCCGCCGTGGCTGGCACCACAGTGCGCTGAGTTGTTGGCTTGCCGATGTCGCAATTCGCTTTAATACGTTATCACGTTGATAAAAAGAACCGGTCACGCCTTTGACCGACCTGCGGCCGCGCGATATTCACGAAAAGCGTGCGGCTGGTAACCATCGTAAATGGAATCGGATTAACCGCGATGAGACCGGGGTGAGCGCTGAAGCGCCTGCTCTCGCCGACACGCCAACTCCGATCGACATAGGAGACAACCCATGAAGAAATCGCTCGTGCGCGGTGCGCTTTCGCTCGCCTTGCTGGGACTGGCCGCCGGCCTTGCCGCTCCGGTTCAGGCTAAAACCGAGATTACGCTGTCGCGTTTCTTCGGCGCCTGCGACGCTGAATACGGCAAAGTGAACGATGTCAGCAAGGCGGCGGGCGAATGCGGGATTATCACGACGCTGGTCAACCAGTTCAACGCGACGAATAAGGAAGATATCGTCGTCAAGCCGCAGATCATCGAATGGAATCCGTACTACACGCAGATCGACGCGCGCATTCTGAGCCATGACGTACCCACTATTTCAGTCATGCACGAAGCGGTTCTCGGCGACTATGTAAAGCGCAAGCTGGTCGAGCCGCTCGACGACGGCTTCAAATCGGTTGGCGTCGATACCAAAGATTTTACGGGCAACGCGCATCGCGGCGTGACGTTCGGCGACAAGACCTACGCGCTGCCTTTCGACACGCATTCGTGGCTCTGGCACATCAACATCAATCTGTTCAAAAAAGCGGGTCTGGTCGACGCGAGCGGCAAGCCGATTTTGCCGACCACGCCCGACGAACTGCTGAAGCAGGCTAAGCAGTTCAAGGAGAAGACCGGTCTGCCATATATCACGATGCCGATCGCGAACGAAAGCGCAGCGCAAACGCGTTCGCTTTACTCGATGGTGTATCAGCAGAACGGCACGCTGTTTCCGAATGGTCCCACGAAGATCGATCTGCATAACAAGCCGGTGACAAACTCGCTGCAATTGCTCGACAGCCTGATGAAGGCGGGCGACATTACGCCGAATCTCGACTATGGTGCTGCGAATCAGGCGTTCATGAACGGCAAGGCGGGCGTGCTGATCTGCGGAACGTGGATGATCGAGGACCTGACCAATCTGTCGAACAAGCCTGGCTCCGCGCTTGCGAATAACGGCTATGAAGTGGTGCCGTTCCCGAATCTGTTCCAGAAGAAAGCGGTGTGGGCCGACGGCCATTCGTGGGTGATGCTCAAAGGTGGCGCAAAGGATGAAAAGACTCGCCACGCTGCGCTGGTGTTCCTCAAGTTCCTCTACGACCACGATGCGGACTGGGCCCGCACCGGGCACTTGCCTGCGCGTCAGTCGGTGATCGACAGCGCTGCGTTTAATGCGTTGCCGCATCGTTCGTCCATCAAGGAAATCTCGTCGACGGGCTATGCATTGCCGAACACCGTGCCGCGTCAGTTTGCGATTCAGGAAATTGTTGGCGACGAAGTGAGCAACATGCTCACCTCTGGAAAGTCGATTGCGGATGTCCAGCAACAGGCGGAAGACCGCGTGAACAAATTGCTGTCCAGGTAAGCAGGCAATCAGGTAAGCACGCAATCGCGTTACTCACGACCCTTTCGGAAACCGATGTCCCACGCGTGTCGCCAATAGACCACACGCGTGGGCGGATCTCACAACAGGACTTATCACGATGATTAATTCACGCCTTGTCGTCGACCGGGATTTTGTTGTCGCGGACCTTGACCGGCGCGTCTTCGGCACCTTTGTCGAACATATGGGCCGCTGCGTTTATACCGGTATTTACGAGCCGGATCATCCGAATGCCGACGAGCGCGGCTTTCGCAAGGACGTGATGGAACTTACGCGCGAACTCGGTCCGACGATCGTCCGTTATCCTGGCGGCAATTTCCTGTCCGGCTACAACTGGGAAGATGGTGTAGGCCCGAAAGAAAAGCGGCCGAAGCGTCTCGACCTCGCGTGGTATTCGGTGGAGAGCAACCAGTTCGGCACCAACGAATTCATCGACTGGTGCCGCGAACTCGATATTGAGCCGATGTACGGCGTCAATCTCGGCACTCGCGGCCCCGATGAAGCCCGCCATTTTGTCGAGTACTGCAATCATCCGGGCGGCACGGCGCTATCGGATTTGCGTCACGAGCATGGCTATGAGAAACCGCACGACATCAAGTTCTGGTGTCTCGGCAATGAGATGGACGGCCCGTGGCAAATCGGCCGCAAGACCGCCGACGAATACGGCCGCACCGCGCTCGAAACCGCCAAGCTGATGCGTGCAGTGGACCCGACGATTCAACTCGCCGCGTGCGGTTCGTCGACGCATGAAATGGCGACGTACGGCATGTGGGAAGACCGCGTGCTCGACCACTGCTTCGATCAGGTCGATTTCATTTCGCTCCATACGTACTTCGAAAACCGTCACGATTCAACCGCGGAGTTCTTCGGCAACATCGACGTGATGGACCTGTTCATCAAGGAGATTGTGGCGGTTGCCGATAGCGTGGCGGCGCGCAAGCATTCGACCAAACGCATCATGCTGTCGTTCGATGAATGGAACGTCTGGTACAAGGCACGTTCGATCAACGATCTGCGCAAGCCGGGTTGGCCGAGTGCGCCGCGTCTGATCGAGGAGGTCTACAACGCGGAAGATGCGTTGGTAGTGGGCGGTGCATTGATCACGATGATGAACAACGCCGACCGCGTGAAAACCGCGTGTCTCGCACAACTCGTCAACGTGATCGGCCCGATCATGACCGAGCCAGGCGGCGCTGCGTGGCGGCAAACGATTTTCTATCCGTTCTCGCAAGCCTCGAAATTTGGTCATGGCCGCGTGCTGAAACCGGTGATCGATTCGCCGACTTATGAAGCCGAGACCTTCCCCGAAATCGCATACCTGTGTGCATCCGTTGTCGATGATCGGGCAACCGGCACGACAACGATCTTCGCGCTGAACCGTCATCTGACCGACGAGATGGAACTCAATATCGAGTTGCGCGGACTCGGCGCGGACCGCACACTCGATCACGCGCTCGAGTTGCATCACGCGAATCTGAAGGCGGTGAACACGGCAGATGCGCCGATGACGGTGGCACCCGCTACCAACACGCAGGTCGTCGTGGATGGCGAGAAGATCACCGCGCGCCTCAAGCCGGGTTCGTGGAACGTGATCGTCACGACGTCGGCCAAGCGCAGCTAGACGCCAGACGTATTGCACGGATGTCGACGAAGGAGGGGTGATGTTTGAGCGTGAGCCGGTCGTTGGCACCATGACTGCGCAGGTTGCGCGGATCGTCGGAATGAGGATCGTCTCGGGCGAGTTCGGACCGGGCGATCTGCTTCCGGTAGAAAGCGAGCTGTGCAGCGAGTACCGGGTGAGCCGCACGACGGTTCGTGAGGCGATCAAGCAACTCACCGGCAAGCGCCTGATTGAAGTGTCACCCAAGATCGGCACGCGTGTGCTGCCGTTCTCCGACTGGAACCTGCTGGATCGCGATGTACTCGCGTGGCGGCTCAATGCGCAATTCGATTCGAAGATCGTCGAAGACATCTTTGAAATGCGCATCTGTTTCGAGCCGCGCGCGAGTTTTCTCGCGGCACGTCACGGCAGCGATGAAGATCTTCAGTTAATCGATCGTCGTTATCGTGAGCTGGCGAGTGCTTATGCGTCGCCTTCCGCGCAATCGGATGTGCGGGCTTCGGTCGAGGCGGTGCTGGAGTTTCATATGGCGATCATCACGATGTCGCAGAACGGCATGTTCATTACCATCGGGAGCGCGATCAAGGCGGCGTTGCGGGTGTCGTCGGAGATGCTTTACCGGCAGGCGGCGAAGCCCAGCGAAGATATCGCCTTGCACGACGACGTACGCAGCCGGATCGTTTCGCGACAGCCGGAGGAGGCGTCGGCCGCGATGACGCGGTTGCTCGCGGCGTCGCGCGAACGGATGTTGCGGTACACGATTACGCCGAAGGAAGCCGGTGGCGGAGTGAAAAATTTACCGCCATCGTGATATGTCATCGTATGTCTATCTGTTCGTTGATCCACTTTTTATTAGGGAAGACCCGGGTAAATGCTAGTTTTCTCGCGCCCACGCTGATCCTTATACTGACGAGGAAGTACGACGACATATGAGATCCAGCTCGTGAGAGCCAGATTTCACCGTCGACGCCGGATCATCGGAACCGGGCCATGCTCCGTCCACTTGCGCCGCTTCATCGAACCGCGCATTCGGGTGACACGCATTGTTCGGGGCACGTGAGGAGAGAAGAGTGAAATCGAAATACCGCTGGGTAATCGCCGCGCTGCTGTTCTTCGCCGGCATGCTGAATTACCTGGATCGCGCCGCATTGTCGGTGGTCGCGCCGATCATCAAGGCTGATCTGCAGATCAACGACGCGCAGATGGGTTTGCTCTTCAGCAGCTTCTTTATCGGCTATTGCGTGTTCTGTTTCGTCGGCGGTTGGGCCGCGGACAAATTTGGCCCGCGCAAAGTTTTCATGCTCGCGGCGGGTTTCTGGTCGATGTTCTGCGGTGCGACTGCATTCGCCGGCAGCTTCGGCACGCTGATGGTCGCGCGCGTCGCCTTCGGCGTTGCCGAAGGGCCGATGGGCACCACTACCAACAAGTCTATTTCCAACTGGTTTCCCCGCCGCGAAGCAGGCCGCGCAGTCGGTCTGACGAATGCCGGGCAACCGCTCGGTGCAGCGGTCGCTGCGCCGATCGTCGGACTGGTCGCGCTGCAATTCGGCTGGCGCATTTCGTTCGTGGTGATAGCGGTACTCGGCTTTGTGTGGATGGCGTTCTGGTGGCGCTGTTTCCGCGATCAGCCAGACGAGCATCCGGCTGTATCGAAGGAAGAAGCCGAGTGGATCGTGGCCGACCGTCATTTGACGGCGACGGTCAATGCCGATTCTTCGAATACCGGACACAGCGTCTTTCACTACCTGTTCTCGTTGCCTGTGCTTGGCGTCGCGATGGCGTTCTTCGCATTCAACTACGTGCTCTACTTCTTTCTTTCGTGGCTGCCGAGTTATTTCACCGATTACCAGCATCTGGATATCAAGCACATGAGTGTGGTCGGTATCCTGCCCTGGCTGGGTGCAACGCTTGGTTTTGTATTCGGCGGCATGATTTCGGACGGACTGTATAAGCGCACCGGCAATGTTCTGTTTGCACGCAAGACGGTCATCATCATGGGCCTTGGCGTGGCAGCTATTTGCGTGATGCTTGTGTCGCGAGTGAGTTCTCTCGTACCTGCCGTCACATTGATCGCGGTGGCGAGTCTCTTTGCGTTCATGACACCGCAGGCGTGCTGGTCGCTGTTGCAAGACATCGTGCCGCGTGAGCGGATCGGCGCAACGGGCGGCTTCGTGCATCTGCTCGCGAATCTAGCGGGTATTCTTTCGCCGAGCATTACCGGCTTCATGATTCAGTACGGCGCGGGTTATTCGTCGGCGTTCGTGGTGGCGAGCGCGCTGGCAGCGGTGGGTCTGATCGTGTTGTGGTTCTCGGTGCGCGAGCATAACGTTGCACGCTTGCGCAGTGCGCCGGTTTGATTGAGTGAACGTTGATCGTGCCGCATGCTTTTCTATAGAAGGCGATGCGGCACTCGCAGTACTATTAGGTCCCATTCGGTCGATACGACCCGACAGGACTGACTATCATGAGCGATCAACAGCAAGTAGCACCGGACAGCACGGCAGCGCGAGTCGCGCTGTGGCGTGCGCTGCATGTCGAAGCCGATGCCCCGCCACACGTGCTGGACGACGATATCGGCCTCAAGCTGCTCGCGCCAGGCGGCGACTGGCGTCAGCGCGGCGACATGGACCCGCAATTCACACGGCCGTTTCGTGCGTCGATCGTCGCGCGGGCCCGCTTCATCGAAGATCTGGTCGTGGAGCAGGCCGGCCGTGGAGTGGAGCAGTACGTGATTCTCGGTGCCGGGCTCGACAGCTTCGCGCAACGGCGGCCCGAGATCGCATCCCGCATCAAGGTATTCGAGGTCGATCAACCCGGTCCTCAGGCATGGAAGCGTCAGCGTCTGATTGAACTCGGCTACGGCGTGCCGGAGTGGCTACATTTCGTGCCGGTCGATTTCGAACGAAATGAAGCGTGGCGGCAGGCGCTTTCGAACGCCGGCTTCGACGACAGCAAACCGGCTATCGTGGTTTCCACCGGCGTGAGCATGTATCTGACGAAAGACGCAAACGCGGCGACGCTGCGTCAAGTGGCGTCTTTCGCAACTGGTTCCACTTTAGCGATGACGTTTCTGCTTCCGCTCGAACTGGCGGATCCCGAGGTTCGTCCCGGTCTCCTGATGGCGGAGAAGGGCGCGCGAGCCAGCGGTACGCCCTTTATCAGTTCTACACGCCGTCCGACATCGTCGCGCAAGCCCGCGACGCCGGCTTTAAGGACGCACGGCATGTGTCGGCGAACGATCTTGCCGCGCTTTATTTCGCAGACAGATCCGATGGTCTGCGTCCGCCGAACAATGCGGAAGAACTGTTGGTGGCGAGTACCTAGCTCGCGCATTTACCGTACTCCGCAAAACCAGAACTCGCGTCGGTCGATTTCATAAATCGATAGTCCGCTTTTTCCGTCGATACTTTTCCGCTCCAGAACAAAAAGGAAAAGAGATGAGACGACGCGAGACAAATGCAGAACGGGAAGCCCGTTTTGATCGCCATCACGGTAACGTAATTCGACATAAGCACGGTACGAGCGCACTCGCAAAATGGAGTGTCGCATTGATGGCGCCCGCGCTAATCGGGCTCGCAGGAGCCCACGCGGCCGAAAGTCCGCAACGGGGCAACTGGGTCAATAGCTGGCAGGGAAGTCCGACTAAAGGCGCGACTTTCGACACCAAAGCCTGTCCTTCCGACGTCGGCGTGCAGGATCAGACAGTCCGCAATATCGTGTACCTCAGCACGGGCGGCGACCGACTCCGCGTGCGGATTTCAAACGCGGGCGGAGCGGTGCCGTTGCGGGTCGGCGCGGCCTCCGTCGCCCCTTCTTCAGGCGATGGCCCCGGCCTCGAAGGCGATTCGCATGTGCTGCATTTCAGCGGCGCACAGGAAGTGGTGGTTCCCGCAGGTGGCGAAGCGCTCAGCGACGTGGTCGATCTACCGGTGAAATCGTTCGACGCGCTTGCGGTCAGCGTTTATCTTCCGGCGAACACGGGGCCTGCCACGCAGCACTTCCTCGCGACGCAAACGAGCTATCTGTCCGCAGGCAACCAGACCGGAAGTGGCAACACGGTTGCGTTCACGCGCCCGGTGAGTTGCTGGATGTTCGTCTCTGGCGTCGATGTCGACGCAGCGCCCACGGTCAAAGGAACGCTCGTCACGTTTGGCGATTCGATCACCGACGGCTATCTGTCGACGACCGGCAAAAACCGCCGCTTTCCCGACGCGCTGGCTCGCCGGATGTCGCTGCGCAAAGGCGCGGCGCTGTCGGTTTCCAATGCGGGCATCAGCGGTAACGAGTTGCTGACGAACCGCGATCAGGCGATGTTCGGCGTCCCGGCCAGCGAGCGTCTGGCGCGCGACGTGCTGACTCAACCGGGCCTGCGCGCCGTGGTGTTCCTCGAAGGCATCAACGATATCGGCGACAAGTCGGCCAAGGCGGAAGACATCATCCAGGCCATGCAGCAGGTCATCGCGCAGGTTCACGCGGCCGGAGTGCGCATTTACGGCGGCACGCTCTTGCCGTTCATGGGATCGAATAGCACCTACCACACCGACTACGGCACGCCGGCGGGCGAACAGGAGCGGCTCAAGGTGAATGAGTGGATCAGAACGAGCCATGCATTCGACGGAGTGATCGACTTCGACAAGGTGACACGCGATCCGACCAACCCGGACCATATGCGCGCGGTATTCGATAGCGGCGACCACCTGCATCCGAGCGATGCGGGTTACGAAGCGATGGCGCGCGCAGTCGACCTCGATATGATCTTGTCCAATCTCCGCCGCCACTAAAAGGCGAATGGCGATCGTGGCGAAGCCTCGCCACGATTCGCTTCGCGCCAGATGTTCAACGACGTTGCTAATCTGAAGCTGCGTCGTCGGTAGAGCTGCGCAGCGGCGCGCGGCTCTGATCGTTATTCAAATGCACGAATTTCCGCAATAGGCGCAATAGCTGTTGCGCGTCTTCTTCTCCCATTCCGTCGAGCAGGCCGTGACTCAATGCATTGACGGCGGGAATAAACTGAATGAGTAGCTTCTCGCCTTCCGGCGTCAGCAGCAGACGACGTTGGCGACGCGGCAGAACCTCGCGAACAATCCAGCCCTTTGCTTCGAGTCGCACGGCGATGTCGGCGGTGGTCGACGTATCGAGGCCGACCCGTTGCGCGAGAGTGACCTGATCCAGTCCGGGCAACTCGTGAAGCATTCGCAGTATCGAGTACTGGACGGGCGTCACTTCGCGACCCAGCAATTCATGAAACATGGACACTGAAATTTGATGTGCCCGTCTGATCAGATGCCCAGGCTGATCGTAGAGGTCGAGGCTGATCGCCGAAGCGGTGTTGTCTGGTGATGTGGCCATGGAAATAGAGAAAAGCTGTTGACTGGCACGCATCGGAAGTCGCCGATGTTTGCGACAGTGCCGGACTTTGCAAGCGTGAGCATTGTCCACGATCGCCGCGTTTGCTGATTGAAAGTCGGTGTTAGGGAAAACCTTCATTTAATCATCAAAGTTATATTGAGTACACTGAATCTCAATGAGTATACGGAATGAAGAGTGATCGCGACTCGTCAGTGGACTTATCGACGCCAACCAGATTGAAGCCGTTGCGCGCGCTAAAAATAAGGAGTGAGACTCAAATGTTCCCCAAAAACGCGTGGTACGTCGCGTGTATGCCCGACGAAATCACGGACAAGCCGTTAGGTCGCCAGATCTGCGGAGAAGCAATGGTGTTCTATCGAAATGCGGATGGCGCCGCCGTCGCATTGGAGGACTTTTGCCCGCATCGGGGCGCACCGCTGTCGCTGGGTTTCGTGCGTGACGGCACGCTCGTTTGCGGTTATCACGGACTCGAAATGGGATGCCAGGGCAAGGTGACCGGTATGCCCGGCCAGCGCGTCAATGGTTTTCCTTCTATTCGCCACTATCCGGTTATCGAACGTTACGGTTTTATCTGGGTGTGGCCCGGCGATGCGACTCAGGCCGACGCGGCGAAATTGCATCATCTGGAGTGGGCGGAAAGCGCGGAATGGGCATACGGGGGCGGCCTTTATCACATTCGTTGCGACTATCGGCTGATGATCGACAACCTGATGGACCTCACGCACGAGACCTATGTGCACGCGGACAGCATCGGGCAAAAGGAAATCGACGAAGCCGCGCCGAAAACCACGAGCGAAGGCGATACTGTCACGACGAGCCGCTTTATGGAAAATGTTGCCGCGCCGTCGTTCTGGAAAATGGCGTTGCGAGGCAATGGCCTTGCGGACGATGTTCCCGTCGACCGTTGGCAGATCTGCCACTTCTCGCCGCCGAGTCACGTGCTGATCGAAGTCGGTGTCGCGCACGCGGGTCATGGCGGTTATCACGCACCGGCTAACAGGAAAGCTTCTTCAATCGTAGTGGATTTCATTACGCCGGAGACCGAAACCTCGATCTGGTACTTCTGGGGCATGGCGCGTAACTTTCGTCCCGATGATGCGGCGCTGACGGCCAGCATCCGCGAAGGACAGGGCAAGATTTTCAGCGAAGATCTGGAGATGCTGGAACGCCAGCAGCAGAACCTGTTGAAGTGGCCGCACCGCAAATTGCTCAAATTGAATATCGATGCCGGTGGCGTGATGTCGCGGCGAGTGATCGACCGCTTGCTCGAACTCGAGCAAGTTAATAAAGAAGAAAGCGAAAGTGCGCCGCAGTCCCCCGTTTCACGCGTTATTCCAGTGCGGGCGGCAACGTGAAGGATTCTATTTTGAATGTAGTCGTCACTCGCAAATGCAGTGAAGCACTCGATATTGCGAGTTTCGAACTGGCCGGAGAAGACGGCCGCTCATTGCCGTCTTTCGCTGCGGGCTCGCACGTCGACGTGCATCTTCCTGGCGGATTGGTGCGCCAGTACTCGTTGTGCAATGACCCGACGGAAACGCACCGTTACGTTATCGCGGTACTTCGCGACGAACGGGGTCGGGGAGGATCGAAAGCGGCGCACGATTTACTTCACGAAGGTGACCGGCTCCAGATCAGCACACCACGCAATCACTTTGCTCTGGCGCGTGAGGCGGCTCATCATCTGCTGCTGGCCGGCGGAATTGGCGTAACGCCGATCCTTTGTATGGCGGAACGTCTCGCGGCATCGGGTGAGTCTTTCGACATGCACTACTGCACGCGATCCAGAGAGCGAACCGCCTTCGCCGAGCACATCGCGCAGAGCAAATTTTCGGCATCGGTCCAGTTTCATTACGACGATAGCGGATCGATGTTGGACATCGATCAGGTGCTGAAAACTGCACAGGCCGGTACGCATCTTTATGTCTGCGGTCCTCGCGGATTCATGAACGCTGTACTCGATACTGCTCGCGCACTCGGTTGGCCGGAAAACCGCCTGCATTATGAGTTCTTTGGCGCATCTGTCGACCAGAGCGCAGCGAGCGGTAGTTTTCATGTGCGCATTGCCAGTAGCGGCGCCACGATCGAAGTGCCGTCGGAATGCACGGTTATTCAGGCTCTGGCGGCGAATGGGATCGAGGTGATGACGTCGTGCGAGCAGGGTGTGTGCGGTACGTGTCTTACTCGGGTTCTATCAGGGGAACCCGATCACCTCGACTCCTATTTGACGCCCGAAGAACAGGCGGCCAACGATCAGTTCCTGCCGTGCTGCTCACGCGCCAGATCTCCGTTACTCGTCCTCGATCTGTAACGACGCGAGGCCGGCTTTGAAAGCAGGTCGAGGCACTCGTTTATCCGACGAACGAATACTTTTCTGATGGCGATATGAATATGCAAAGCACTGACGCTATTCCCGCTTCCCCAGCGCACTCCTTTCTTATGAACCAATGGTGGGTAGCGGGTTTTACGTGGGACCTGAAAGACGCACCGCTTTCACGAAAGATTCTGAACCGCCCAATTGTGTTCTTCCGGTTGCCGTCAGGAGAAGTCGGTGCGCTGGAAGACAGATGCTGTCATAAGGAGTTGCCGCTGTCTTGCGGAAAAGTCGAAGAAGGCGGCCTGCGATGCGGTTACCACGGCCTGCTGTTCAATTGCGCGGGTACATGCATTGAAATACCCGGACAGGAGCGCATTCCGTCGAAAGCGAAGGTGACCTCTTATCCGGTCAAGGAGCAGGACAAGATCATCTGGGTGTGGATCGGCGCGACGCCGGACGATTTGCCGACTAAAGCGCCGCCGTCCTATCCCATTCACGGCCACCCGGACTTTGCAGTTGGCGGGGGCGGCTATCACTACGACGCGCCTTACCAGTTGATTCACGATAACCTGATGGATCTGAGCCATCTCGGGTATGTGCATCTGAAGACTATTGGTGGTAATGCGCGCGTTCATATGAATGCGGAGACGAAAGTGAGTGGCGAAGGCGACGTGGTGCGTCTCGTCCGGTTGATGCCGGATTCCGAACCGCCGCCCACTTACACCGCTGCGTGGCCTTTCGAGGGCCGTGTCGACCGATGGCAGGAGATCGAATTTCACGTGACTCACGTACGCATCTGGACAGGGGCAATGGACGTAGGTTCAGGGCATTTCGATAACCCTGATCGTGCCGGCTTTCATATGCGCGGGTTCCATGGAATCACGCCCGAAACCGACACTACCACTCACTACTTCTGGAGCGTCGCGACCAATCCGCATCCAGACCGCGAGAACGCCGCGCAAACAGTTGTGGAGCAAACGGCGGCCACATTCGATGAAGACAAAGCCATCATCGAAGTGCAGTACCGGAATCAACTCAATTTTCCGACCCGCTCGCGGCTCGATATTCATGTAGACGTGGGTCCTAATCGCGCGCGTCGAGTCATCGAGCGACTCATCAACGCATAACGGTCAGTACTTTTTACTTGCAAGCTATTGGTACTTCGGAACGGTTTTCAAACGCGCGGAGAAAACCGTTCAATTAGCGTTGTTATTCATTTCGCATTCGACAATGCGTCGAATCTTTGTGTAAGGAACTCGTCGTCAATCGCCACAACGTAGCTATTAGAGTCTTTTTTCAAACAGATCGTGCTTTATAAAGCATAACCTCGAAGACTTTGCTTACGCGTCATAAATGACAGGCTCACTATGGACCCGCTGTCCGCTACGGGTAGCTAACCATAAGGAGCTGAAAATGAAGAATGCTTTCAACCGGTCGACTCCGGACCACTCCCGGCCAGCGTTGCCGGGTTTCGTCACTTCGCGTGTCGAAAAGTATTACCGCGAACGCGTGCAGGAGACCTGGAATGGCGGGCATATCATGCATGGCCTCGTTCCGGGAGCTGATGCGTTGCATTTGTCGAGCAACGACTACCTCGCCATTGCCCGGCACCCGGACATTATTGCCAGCGTCGCCAGAACGCTGCTCCAGAGCGGTAACGGGTTATTGATGTCAGCGGTATTCCTCCACGGCGACTGTCCTCAACTGCAATTCGAGAACCGGTTGGCGACCTTCATGCACGCGGAATCGGGCGTGTTGTGTCAGTCGGGCTATGCGGCCAATACCGGTTTGATCCAGTCCATTGCATCGGAGCAAACGCCGGTCTATGTCGACATGATGGCGCACGCTTCGTTGTGGGAAGGTGTCCGCAGCGCAGGCGCGGTGCCCGTCGCTTTCCGGCATAACGATGCACTCCACCTCGAACAGCAAATCCTGCGATATGGACAGGGCGTGGTACTGGTCGATTCGGTGTATAGCACGACTGGCAGTGTTTGCCCGCTTGCCGAACTGGCGGATGTGTGTGATTTGCACGATTGCGTGTTCGTTGTCGACGAATCGCATTCCCTCGGCACTCATGGTCCGCATGGAGCGGGACTGGTGGTCGAACTCGGGCTCGAGTCGCGCGTCGCATTCCGTACCGCGAGTCTTGCGAAGGCATTCGCCGGGCGGGCTGGTTTCGTCACATGCCCTGTCGAATTCCAGGAGTACTTCAAATGCGAATCGAACCCCGCCATTTTTAGTTCGACTTTGCTGCCGCACGAAATCAGCGGACTCGACGCGACGCTTTCGGTAATCGAGCGCTCAGAGCAGCGGCGCGCGAGGCTTGCGTCGAGTGCCGCATGGTTGAGGCAGCGGCTGACGGAGTTGGGGTACAACCTGAATGGGAGTCAGAGCCAGATCATCGCGCTTGAAGCAGGTACGGAGCAACGCACCATCGTGTTACGCGATGCGTTGCAGTCGCGCGGCATTTTCGGCTCGGTGTTCTGCGCACCGGCGACACCACGGAATCGCTCGCTGATCCGGCTGTCTATCCATGCAGGTTTGAGCGATGCCGAACTCGAAAGAGTGGCAAGTGTGTGCCGCGACATTCGCAGTGAGGTCGAACTCGACAAGTGGCCGTCTACACGCCGTCTCGGCGACGAGTTGTCGTCACGCAGACGCAAGCGCGAGTTTGTCAGCGAGAGAAGTGCGGTAACGGCCTGATGGCTTTATAAACCGATAGTGCGGTAGCAGCTGGACGAGGAGTGCGGATTCGCGGACTCCTCGTCTTTTACATATCGCGGTCAAGTCTTTCGAGGTAGTTGTCGTAGCTGATCACACGATCCAGATCCAGTCCTGGTGGATTCGGAATGACTGCATAAACATAACTCTGCTTGCCGTTCAATTGCGTTGCCGTGTGCATATAGTCCTGCCATGCGATGCAGCCGGCCGGATAGTGTCCATCGGATTGCCAGAAGTACGGCAGACTGTGCCGACTGTCCAGCGCGTCCAGAAAGCCCGCCGGTGCGCCCTGTTCGACGGCGATCTCGCGCAAACCCCGCAACGTTTCTTCCGTATGCACGATTAGCAGATATGAGTTGCCTGCGCTGTCGAGCATCAGCAGTCCGCTGGGGCAGTACGACAGATAGTGTTCGACAATACCCAGAGAAGAAGAGAGTGCACTCACCCGCGCGGAGAGCGTTTCATCGCGCAGAAACGCGTATTCCGACACAGCGAGAGTATCGAGTATCGACTGGCACACGTCGTCGAAATAGGCCTTCTGCAAATCTTGCACAGCGCGGTTCAGCGCCGGCACCGCCGACGCATCCTGCTTGCGAATGAAGCGATGAATAATGCCTTCATTGAAGCTCTGCACGGCGATATGCTCGTCGGCTTTGCCGGTCAACATGATCTTGCGCACAGCCGGGTCCGTCATGCGGCGGCAGAACTCGAGGCCGTTCATGCCAGGCATGTCGTAATCGATGACCACCACCGACATTGCGCGGAACCGGTGAGCGTTGAGAACCTGCTGGCGCACCGTTTTGACGCTCAGCGCAATAACCTGCTGGGCGACGTCTTCGTCGGTGCGGTCGCGAAACGGCGCGAAAATCGGTTCGTCGGAGAGACCGGCATGAGGACGGTTATTCACGAACTCGAGCGCGTCGGCAGGCGAACTGAAAAGACGGAACGCGAGCCCTGGGTCAAGCTGAAGACACAGGTTCGACAGAAAGGTCGAACTGTCGTCGACGAAGGTCACTGTCGTCGGAAAATAGAAAGGCTTGATTGCGTGCTTCGTCATGGCCGGGGATACGTCAAAGTGAACTCGGTAAACATTCCTTCGACCGATTTGCATTCGATCGAGCCACCCATCGCGCGCATTACGTCGCGACAGAAGGCAAGGCCGATGCCCGTGCCGATCGACGCATCATCGACACCGGTCGGCGAGGTATAAAAGCGCGTGAAAATGTGCGGAAGAACATTCGGCGCGATTCCCGCTCCGGTGTCGCGAAACAGCAGCTGATTGTTTCGCGGGCCGCTTACGAGCCGGATCGAGATCAGCGCGCTTTCCACGCTCGCCATGCCGCGCAATGCGTTTTTCAGAAGATTGAACAGAACGTGGACCATCAGCATCTCGGAGCCATGGAAGCTGAAGTCAGTGGCGAGATCGGTGAGTACTTTCTGGCGCTCGCCTTCGCGGAATGGATAGCGCTCGAGTGAGTTTCTGACCGACTGCGCAATCGAGCAACTGACGGCGCCGTGTGAAAAGCCGCTCGTAAAGCGTGCATTTGCGAGCAACATGTCGATAATCGCATTCGAGTGAATCGCTTCCTGTTCGATGCGCGATAGCACGCCGTCCATTGACTGGAGATGTACCAGGCGAACGCGCGGAACTTCCAGTTGGCTCTGCTGGGCGATCGAATAGGCTTCGAGCAGCGAAGGAAGATGGCGGCCAAGCCCGGAAGCACCGGCACGGATCGCGAGAAGCGGAGTACGCAATTCGTGAGCAATGCTGCTTGCCGTGGCGAGCATGGCGCGTTCCTGTTCGATCCTGACGCGATCCATATCGTAGTTCGCCACGACACCGATGGCGACCGCGAACGAGAAAATCGCAAGGTGGATCGGATAGGTCGCGCCGAAAACGATCGGGTCAGTGGTGAGGCAATACACGAGAAGTGCCACGCCGACGCCAATGATGAAATTGAGCATCAGCATCAGCCAGTCGAGCAGCACCGCCAGCACGAAGGCAGCGATCAATGCACTTTCGATCCATACCGTGGAGCCATTGTTCTTCAACAGCATGAACGTGAAGAAGAACGGCAGCGAATAGAAGATCGTTGCGTACCAGTAATAGGGCAAGAATCGCTTTGCGCGTTCCGGCCAGCGCCCGGAGAACAGAATGGGGACGAACAGCGCGGAGCCGATCAACCGCAGCGGCAGGTTCTCGTAAGTCTGCGGAAAGAGATCGTGCCAGACATAGTAATAAAGCGGGAAGCCGATGATCGCAATGATCGCGAGCGGACGCATTCTGCGACTCATGTATTGCAGATTGCGCGCGGCAGGAACAAATGCCCTCGCGAGTAGCGGACGGATCGCTCCCAGCTTACGAATGCCCCACGGCGGTATTCTGGTTGTGCTCATCTAGATGAAATCAGGAAACTACCAGGAATTTCCGGAGCGCTTTTGCTGCCAAATTCGCTCCCCGTTTACGCGATCGACTTGAAAAACGCAGGTAATGCGTTTGGACCGCGTTTTGCGAAGTCCGACTCAGCCGTTACGTTACGCCTTCAGGCCTGCTTGGATATTGATCCTGATCGGCTGCGCTATTTATGTCGTGGCAAATGCTGAATATGCACAATGGATTGGTAATGCGAGCGATAAATTCAGCAGGCATTTCGTAATCGTCTATTGCATGTCAATCAAAGGATAGGCGTCACCATGCTTTTTTAATCCCTTTAAATTCAATGGTTTGTATATGTATGCGCCAAAAGCATAGGAGGTGAATCAGCTCAATTGTAAAACCCGTTCATCAATGACCGCGATGCTGCGCAGCAATTCCGTGCATTAGCGTGAATGACACTTAGTGTAGCGTTCACTAAATGTATTATCTAGCGTTCAGCGTAAATGAATGAGCGGAAGTGGATGGCATACATAAAATAGTTATGATATGTCTCGGAATTTTTCGGTAACAGTTTCATGATGAAACGGTTTTTGCCTTGTGGATTTGTCTATCTGCGAGCCGTAAGCGCCTGCGTCCGCTGTGCGCTGCAAGACCCGGCAATCCAGGCTACGCTGGCAGGCAGCCGTCTCTCCTGCCACGCTCGTGGCGCAACAGGTTAAACCAGGTCTGAAAGCCATGAAACAGTCGCTCACCATCGATTTTGTCTCCGATATCGCGTGCCCTTGGTGCGCTATTGGACTCTCGTCACTTCAACTCGCCCTGTCCCGCCTGAGCGACACGGTGGATGCAAATGTCGTCGTGCATCCTTTCGAATTGAATCCGGACATGGAATCGGGCGGCGAGGATATCGTCGATTATCTCGGCAAGAAATATGGACGCACTCCCGAACAGATCGCCGAAACTCAGGCGATGATCCGTGAGCGAGGTGCAAGCGTCGGTTTTGAATTCGGCCCACGTACACGCGTGTATAACACTTTCGATGCGCACCGCCTGATTCATTGGGCCGGTCTCGAAGGTGCGCAGTTGCCACTCAAAATGACTCTGCTTCGCGCATATCATGCCGAGGGCCGCGATCCGAGCGACCATGAAGTGCTGATCGAGGCGGCGCAATCAGTCGGACTCGATGCTGTGCGGGCGCGCGAGGTCCTGCAAAGTGGGGAGTACGCCGCCGAAGTTCGCGCGGAAGAGCGGAACAACCATGCGATGGGTATTCAGTCAGTGCCGTCCATCATATTCAATCGCCGCCATCTGATGACCGGCGGTCAGCCGGTTGAAGCCTTCGTACAGGGCATCCAGCAGATTCTTTCCGGGGCGGCAGATTGAACCGCGGGCCACATGTGTCATGTGGCCGAACAGAACACCGATTTTCTTTGCTAAAGCACGGCCGGGTGTCGATGTTCCTGACCCCGGTGCGCCGACGAATATTGATTCGCGGGTAGGGGAACATGTGGTTCCGAAGTGGCGGATGGCGAGAACATATTAGTTTAGCCAAATACCTTACCAATTATTTTCTCTCAGATCGAATCCGCGAAAAGAATCGGTAAGCCAGTCTCACTGAATGTGCTCTTAGATTTAAGCTAATTCGGCCGTAATAGCGACTAACGTTTCCACAAACTGGATCGACCTCTCTGCGGGAGGTCTCGCTAATCTTACGGGGTACATTGATGTCCATTTCCGCTTTATCGGGAAGCACTGGCAGCACGCCGGCATGGTGGTCGAGCAATGCGAAGACCTATTCACCGGCAGACGACTCCGACTCGTCGTCGACTGACAGTGCGTCGGCCACCAATCCGCTGGCCGCTGCAATCGCGGCCGCACTCGCGCAGATTGGCGTGTCTTCCGGCAGCACATCGTCGACGGCCTCGACTCCTGACTCCTTGTCAATTGACTCGACGTCGGCCACTTCTTCGACTTCCGCTAGTGGGATCAACGCGGCGCTTCAGCAGTTCCTTGGCGGGTTGTTTCAGGCAGCGGGTCCGGGATCGGCGTCGTCCGCTACCGACGGCACGGTTTCGATCAGTATCTCCGAGACGATAGACGGCGTGGACGCAAGCCCTGATACAGACTCCACCGACGACGTGGACGATACGGATGACGCGGATAGCACTGATGGCACAGATGATGCCGAGGTGGCCTCCGATGACACCATGCTTGAGCCGCCCCCTCCGCCGCTAATTGCGCAAGGCTACGGTGGTGATCTGGCGTCGGCACTCCAGAGTCTCGCGCAGTCGCTGACGTCGTCCTCTGCGTCGAGTGCGGATTCGGACAATACGTCGGCGGATGCAAATACAACAGATACGTCGTCGGATGACGGGTCGCTGTCGGATAATTTTCAGAATCTCCTGACGGCGCTGGGATCGCCGGGTGATCCGTCGTCCGCCAGTTCGACCGCGAATCTGCAAACGTTTCTAACCACGCTTGCGAGTAGTTTGCAAAACGGTACGTCTAACGTGAGCGGGATTTTTATCAGCACAACGGCCTGAAATCAGGCGGTAGATGCGAGCAGGGCATTCAGATCGAAGAGAGCTGATGCCCGTGCGGAAAAATGCTTGCGGTGCCCTGGCGGAAGAGGGTGCGCGCCGATAGAGAATTAGATTCTGACATCCGGCGCGCAACACAAGCTGTAACTATCGTTTTTTTTCAGGCAGATTCGAAAGCCCGTTCTACCCTTGCGCCCAGAAAGAAAGATTGAGCGGCGCGTGTCAGGTGAGACAATGCCTCGCCGCCAAATTCTCACTGACTTGCGCCGTGAGCGGCACCTGTCTTTTTCTCTGCATTCTGAAGATCTTTCGAGTAGTTTTCGTCGTCTCGTGTGGCCGGATTGACGCCAGCGTCTTCAAGTTTCTTGAGTTCGGCATTTTTCTTCGCGCGGGCTTCTTTGCGCGCGGCTTTGCGTTGCGCTTTAGCCGCGCTTTTCGACGTGGGCGTAGATGCTGCCGCGCCCGTCGCCGGCACAGAAGATGCCTGTGCGAATACCGACGATGTTCCGACCGACAACGACGCAGCAATAGCCAGCACCGTAAGCAGGTGCATCCTGATTCGCTTCATGATTCTTCTCCTGTCAGGTCGGGATCGCGGGTTCTGAGTAGCAGTGGACCCGTTCCCAACCATTGTTTTCTGAATATCGAATGCGACGAACGAGGCCGGTGAGTGAGCCCCATTCGTCGCCTGCATCTGCGGATTAGAAACGCGTATGCAGGCCCACGCGCGCAATGGCCTGGGTGGTGCCGCTGGACGCGCCGTCCGAGCTGTTCATGCCGTTGATCTGCGCGAGGCCGCCTGAGCTTGCACGCTGATACAGGCCGAGTACATAGACGCTTGTACGCTTCGACAACGCGTAATCGACAATACCCGCGACCTGATGAGCATGGTTGTTGTCGACGACCGAGTTGCCTTTCATGTACATATACGATGCACCCGCGCTGAGTGCCGGCGTGAAGTTATAGTGCGCGCCTGCCGAACCCTGATACACCGAGCCGCCGTTCGCGGAGTTATGGACAGTGGTAAACAATGCGTTGGTGTACCACGCGCCAAACTTGTAGTGCGCGCCGACGCCCCAATTGCGCACGCTGACTTGCGGCGATCCGGCGGTGTAGTACTTGATATTCGTGTAGGCAGCGTTGGCGCCGAAAGAGGCCGCCGCGTAGTTGAGGGCGAAGCTTGTCGAGTTGCCCGCCCCAATCGAGCCTGCTACGCCGCCGAAGCCGTACATCGCGCCCGCGCTGAATCCATCGAAAATCGGCGTGACGTATTTAACCGAGCTGGCGATACGCTCACCGGCCATGCGGTCCCAGTCGAATGCACCGGTTGCATTCGACGGCAGATCGAGCTTCTGGAACGGACCTGCGCGGAAATCGTAAAAGTGGCCTGAAATTTCAGCCGGGTCATTCCCGCCGAAATACAACGAGTCTGTCATGAAGTCATACTGGTTGCCCATGGTGAACTTGCCAAGGCGGTCATTGACGAGGCCCACCAGCGACGTGCGGCTGAACAGACTCGAGTTGGGCATGAATTGCCCGTTGTTGACCTGAAACTGATTCACGAGTTCGAAGATCGCTTTGGTGCCTCCGCCCAGATCTTCCGAACCTCTCATGCCCCACAGATTCGGGCCGTTCACGCCGTCGTCCATCTTGACGTTGCTCTTGCCGGACTGATTGCTCACATACGTGATGCCTGTGTCGATCATGCCAAAGAGAGTGACGCTGCCTTGAGCATGCGCCGCCGTAGCGATAAAAGTACCTGCGAGAACTGCGAGTGCAATTTGTGTCTTTTTCATCGAAATGATCTCCTTCTTTTATTTAGTAATTCCAACTGATTCAGTTTGTAAATGATTAATATTTTTCTGGCGGTCGTTGCACGCGCTGACGTCGTTTAACCGGATCACGGCCTCCCTCCAGAGGCACACGGCCCACACCGGCGGAAATCTGCTGCTGCGGTGAGTTACGTGGTCAACGCGATGAGTGCGTCGATACCACCGTAATTTGCGCTTTACCGAACGTGTGTATCGATCGTCTCCGGGTATTTTGTTTCTCGTGCGGTGCAGCAGCGACGCTGAACGGGGTTCAATATAGTCGGCGCGATGACCGTAAGGAAGTGGCTAAAACCGTCGGAAAATCGGTCGATGTCATTCGCAATATCACCAGAAATTCCGGGGTTTACGCGAACTACTGCGATCGCTTCAGTTGTCGGCTTTTTTGGGGGTGACGCGATAGTGCGTTGAAAAATAAGCTATTTTTGTTGTGAGTACTTTGGTGACGAACCCGATTGACCCATGCGACGCGCCGAAGATTTGTAAGAATGAGGACTCGACAACCGAAAGCCCGATAAATAAAAGAGAAAGCTCTTCGGGCTACTTCGCAACGTGGTTTGAAAGAGCGTTGGGTTCGCGCCACAGCGTTGTCGTCGAACGAATAAACAATACTGTCGACTCGCGACGATAGGCATCACGCGGATGCTTTATCGCATACGCCGGATGCCGAAAAAACGTAGGAGAATTCATCGCATTGGCCTGCTGGCGCGAACATGGCGCTGGATCAATTCCAGTGTCGTTCGCTTATGGCAAGATTCGCCAATCCTCACCGACTGCGGAGCCGTTGCGCTTTAACGTCATGGTGTCGACGCTCGCCTCGATCAACCGGTGCCACGCGATAACAGCACCGGTTCAACGCGTTTTCAAGGGAGTACGGTATGGCACGCATCATCGGCGGCATTGCCGCCTCGCATACACCCACCATCGGGTTCGCTTTCGACAAGAACAAGCGCGACGATCCTGTCTGGGCCCCCATCTTCGAAAACTTCGCGCCACTCGCCGAATGGCTTGACGAAAAACGTCCTGACGTCATCGTCGCTATCTATAACGATCACGTCACGTCGTTTTTTTTCGATCACTACTCGGCCTTTGCGCTGGGTGTCGGACCGGAGTGGCCGGTTGCCGACGAGGGCGGCGGCGCGCGTGATCTTCCGCCGATCAAGGGACATCCGGCACTGGCCGCCCACATTGGCAACTCGCTGATGACCGACGAGTTCGACATGTCGTTCTTTCAGAACAAGGCACTCGATCACGGCTGCTTTTCTCCGCTGTCCATGTTGTGCCCGCATGAGCGTGAATGGCCGGTGAAGCTGGTGCCGCTGCAAATGGGGGTACTTCAATTGCCCATGCCCAGCGCGCGTCGCTTTTATAAGTTAGGTCAGGCACTCAGGCGCGCTATTGAAAGTTATCCGGAAGATCTGAAGGTGGCGATCCTCGCCACAGGCGGCCTTTCGCATCAGGTGCACGGAGAGCGCGCGGGCTTTAACAATACGGAATGGGATCAGCGCTTTCTGGATCTCTTTGAAAATGATCCCGAGCAGCTCGCCGGCATGACGCTCGCCGAATACGCGGAACTCGGCGGCTATGAAGGTGCGGAAGTCGTCATGTGGCTGACCATGCGCGGTGCGCTGTCGGCCAACGTGGTTTGCAAACATCGCAGCTATTACCTGCCGTCCATGGCGGGCATTGCGACTGCGATCTACGAAGGCGAAGCGGGCCAAACGAAGCCTTCGATCATTGAACGCCATCGGCAGCGTATGGCGGTTCAATTGACCGACGCGGAGAAACTGGCGGGTACCTATCCCTTTTCGATTGAAGTTGCGGTCAGGGCATTCCGCATCAACAACTACCTGCACAGTATGGTGGAGCCGGCTCATCGGGAGGCATTCGTTCGCGACCCGGAAGCCAGTTTCGAGGCAGCGGGATTATCCGCCGAAGAGCGCGATCTGATTCGCCGGCGCGACTGGCGCGCGTTGTTGCACTATGGCGTCATCTTCTTCATGCTCGAAAAATTGGGTGCAGTGGTCGGCGTATCGAATCTTCATATCTATGCAGCGATGCGCGGGGAAACGCTCGAAGAGTTCCAGCGCACGAGAAATGCGCCAGGTGCGTTGTACTCGGTGGCGGGAAAGTCGGCAGGGAAACTCGATTGGGATGGCGCAGGGAAGGAAGAGAGCTGATAACGGCGCATTTACCTCTGCAAATGGAAAAGCGAAATTGCCGCCATCAAGGCAATTTCGCTCGGAGAAAGCCGGCTCCCGAGAGCCGGCTTTTAATCAGCTTCGACAACTGGCTTACGGCGCTGCGACACCTTGTGTCTTTGCCGTATATGCGGTGTAGAAGCTTGAGCCTGCCCAAGCCGGTGCCGATGCGTTGTACAGCGGGTCGCCCTGAACATAGTTGGCGCCGTTGTGCCAGTCGCCGGTGCCGGTGAACTTCGCCACTGCCGGATACGGATACACCGGGCGCGACGCCGTCACGGCATTCGACGAATCGGTCTGATACGTCATCACCGCGTTCGGTGCCGTGCCTTGCTCGACCCAGCCCGTCACCTGTGTCACCAGGTCGATGTTCGGGAAGCCTTCGCCGCCGCCACAGTGGCCGACGCCGGGCACGAGGTACATCCGCGCGAACTGGCTCACGTTCGACTCGCCCATCGTGTTCTGCATCGCCTCGAAATAGTTGATCGTGAACAGCGGCGAGATATGCTGGTCGGCCCAGCCGTGCCACAGGATCAGCTTGCCGCCTGCCTTCTGGAAGGCGGAAAGATCGGGGTTGGTTGCGTCGTTGAGCGGGTGATTTGCAGCCAGGAACGTCGGGTAGAAACTTGCATCCTGATAGCCGAACGTGTCGACATTCGGCATGCTCGGTGAACCTGTGAAGATCAGGTTATAGGCGCCCGTTACGATCGAATAGCTGAACAGACCCGTGACCGGCACCGGTGCGTCCGTCGAATTCGTCGTCGGCACTTCGACGCCAACCCAGTTCGCTTCCGAGCCCAGTTGCGGCGAACCTGCGAGCATGCGTTCACCCGTCGTAGCATCGACCGGTCCGCCGTAAATCTTGCTGGCGGTTGCGACTTCCGCTGCGGTCAGGCAATTGCTGGTGCTGGTCGCGCCGTTCGCGCACTGGATCGATGCCGGGTTGAAGTTACACGTGCGCGGATCGGTCAGCAGGCCGTCAGGTACGCCGGTTTGGCCACCGCACGCAGCGACGACTGCCTTGTGCAACACGAGCGCCTTGTCTGCGTAGAGCACGGCATTGCCGGTGCTGTTGCCGGTGGTGCTGTTCGATTCCACGCTCCAGCCGTGATACAGCGAGTTCTGGATCTGGAAGTGAGCAGCCGGAGCGCCCGCGACGATACCGTTGTAGTCTGCCGGATAGCGCTGTGCGGCCATCAACGCTTCGCGGCCACCGTCAGAGCAGCCGATGAAGTACGAGTACTTCTGAACCTGGCCGTAATAGGCCTTGATCAGTTTCTTCGCCGCAAGCGTCGTGATGTGCTGGCCGCGATAAGCGAAGTCAGCCTGCTTTTGCGGGTCGGTGGTCCAGCTTGAACTCTGACCCGAGTGGCCCATATCGGTCGCTGCCGTCACGAAACCGCCGTGTTGTACCAGCGGGCAGGTGTAGCTGAAACTGAACGAGCTTTGCTGGGTCGGGTCACTCAGATTTCCGCACAGGCCGCCGCAACCCAACGCTGCAAAGCGTTGCGTGTAGGTACTGACGGGTAACGCGACTTCGAACGTGTTCGACGGAGCAAGCGTGCCTTTCACCGTACAGAAGTTGACTGTCGCGCCGTTGACGGTGGCAGCGGTGACGGTCGCGGAAGTGATCGAGCTGCCTGCGCCACCGATGTCGGTAATGTCGATCGCGGCCAGCTTCGAACAGTCGACAACCGGAGTGACAACCGATAACGCCGCAGTAGTAGTGGTACTGGCACCACCACTGCTGCTGACGCTACCGCCGCACGCCGCAACAATCGTGGCGCCGACGCAGACGGTGACCAGGGTCAATATCGACACTGTGCGCGCACGGGCCTGGGTGAATAACTGGCGAGGATGCAAAGCTCTCATGCTTGTCTCCCTGACGTGTCTTTTGTATCGAGCATCAGAACCGCGCGCGTACATTCAGAACATATGACGTACTCGCAATGCATTGCGTATCTGGTGTTTGTTTTCATCGATTCACATCTCCTTTTTTTAATACTTGGGCACTAAATAGAACGGCACTCTTGCGCAAGGCGCGCTGTGTTATGTGTTGTGCGCCCGCAATGTTAATCAACATAGCTAATTGTTTTATTTGTGACTTTCTGGAAGAGGTAAGGCCAGTTAGTTTTTACCGTATGTTGCGTACAGGTATTGGGAGTGCGTCAGCGCGAGACCGATCGTCGTCTTCATGCGTGAAGTAAGTGCTTTTGTCTCCGCTCATTCTTGTGCTCTCTCAGTAGATACAGCGAACAACGCGCAGCCTCCACGTATCCATAGAAGGCCGGGGTGGCAAAGCCGGCCGAATCATATGGCTAGTGAGCGCGATGGCTGAGTTTTGACGCGACGTTAGCCGCGCCATGACGGCGACGAAATCCGGGGTTAACCAGAGTCGTGCGGCTTGAGAAGCGGTCATAACTTGCTTGCAGAAACATTACGTTTCAATCGCTGTTGCTCGAAGTCCCGCAGTGCAGGGGCTTTCGCTTTATCGACCGAGGCGGATTGCGCATTTCCGCAATGGTCCCCGCTACAACACGCAATAATTTTTTTAGATGGAGAAAGAGATTGAAAGAGATTCAAATTCGTTGGGCTCGGCGACCCACGCGTTGCGTGCTGTCGCGCGCCAGAAGTCACCGCTATTAGCCAACGCAGTGCCGCGTTTCGTTCCGCCCGCACGTGCCTGTCTTTGCGAGTCTGGACAAAAACTCGGGCTCGCTTACCCGTTCTATGCGACTTCGTTCGTGCGTCATCTGATTTGTTTATCGAGGTGTAATTCGTCGGGCAGTCGCCGAGGCTGCTTTGGAGGGCCGACGAGGCGGCCTTCAACCTTATTTGACAGCCTTTCGGAAGGGGTTTCGCTGGTTTCGGCGGTGCTATGCGGAACAGTGAAAAAGCGGATACTTCGTCCACGCATCTGGTTAACCCGCACTTTTGGAAGCAGTGGTCGAACGGATACCTTCGGCGTCAGTTACATGAGGAAGGTAGGCGACGCACCATCGACACGACCGGCAACGGGGGCGATGAAAGTATCCAGCCTGAGGCTCCGGCCGAGGGGGACGGCACCTGCTCTTGCACTGATCGTAAGGCAAATGCCGGCTTTGGCCGCGCTACAAAACCAATGAAGGGGACAGGAGAAATCTGATGACGAGTGGAACAACGAGCGGTAAGAGAATCGATATCAAGGCGTTCATCGACGAGCGGCCTATCTCGGCGTATCAGTGGCTACTGGTAGCGCTGTGTTTTCTGGTTGTGACCGCCGACGGCATGGACGTCGCGATCATGGGCTTTGTCGCGCCGTCCATCATTCACGACTGGGCGATTTCGCGCCCCGCATTCGGTCTGGTGATGAGTGCCGCGCCGATCGGTCTCGTGATCGGCGCGCTGACTGCGGGCCCTGCGTCGGATCGTATCGGCCGCAAATGGGTGCTGATTACTTCGGTGTTTCTGTTTGGCGTTTTCACGATTGCGACAGCGTTCACGCAAACACCGGCCGCTATGGCGCTGCTGCGTCTGCTGACCGGAATCGGACTCGGCGCTGCCATGCCGAACTCGACGACGCTGCTGTCGGAGTACGCACCACAGCGCAAGCGCGCATTGCTGATCACCATCATGTTCACGGGTTTCAACCTGGGTTCGGCATTGATCGGCTTTGCTGCAGGCTGGCTGATTCCGGTACACGGCTGGCGCTCGGTGCTGATTTTCGGCGGCACGCTGCCACTGGTTCTGATTCCGCTGCAAATCTGGTTGCTGCCTGAGTCGGCCCGTTTGCTCGCAGTGCGTGGCGCAACGTCAAAGCGTATTGGCGCTGTTCTGGGCCGCGTGTGCGGCGCGCGTTTTGCCGGCGACGAAGTGTTCGTTTCGAATGAACCGCCGCTGCCCACGCGCAAGCCGATTGGCGTGCTCTTCTCGCAGGGCTATAGCACGATGACTATCGCGCTGTGGGTCACGTATTTCATGGGCCTGCTGGTGATCTATCTGTTGACCGGCTGGTTGCCGACGCTGATGAAGGATGCGGGTCTGACGGTTACCGCAGCCGCCAACGTGACGGCAATGTTCCAGATTGGTGGCACGGTCGGCGCAGTCCTGGTGGGCTGGATCATGGACAAGGCTCGCCCGGCTCCGGTGATCAGTGCGGCGTATCTGGGCGGTGCATTGTGTGTGCTCGGGCTCGGCTACATCGGCGCAATGTCATCGTCGCTCGCGATGCTGGTGTTTGCCGCAGGCTTCTGCATGAGCGGTGCGCAAACCGGTTTGAACGCTTATGCGCCTGGCCGTTATCCGACCGTGGCGCGTGCCACGGGCGTGAGCTGGATGCTTGGCATGGGGCGTTTCGGCAGCATCTTTGGCTCCGCGATTGGTGGCGCGTTGCTGGGTTTGGGTTGGCAGTTCGGCGGTATTCTCGCCATGCTGGCTATTCCCGCCACGCTCGCTGCCATTGCTATTCTGGTGAGCCAGCGCGTAAGCGCCGGCGAAGCAGCGCCTCGTACGAACGCGGCACACTGAATCAAGGCGGCGCGTGCGGCTTTGCCGCAGCGCGCCGCTGGTTAGATCAATTTTCTGAGGAGAGACGGTGATCATCGACATTCATGGCCATTACACCACCGCGCCAAAAGCGCTGGAGATGTGGCGCAACCGCCAGATTGCGGGTATCAAGAATCCGTCCGAGATGCCGAAGGCGTCCGAGTTGCAGATTAGCGATGACGAATTGCGCGAATCGATTGAAGGCAATCAGTTGAGGCTCATGCGTGAGCGTGGCCTCGATCTGACGATCTTCAGCCCGCGTGCAAGTTTCATGGCGCATCACATTGGCGACGCACAGATCTCCGCTACGTGGGCCGCAATCTGTAATGAGCTTTGCTTCCGGGTCAGCCAACTCTTCCCCGATAACTTCGTGCCGGCAGCGATGCTGCCGCAAAGTCCCGGTGTCGATACCGCCACGTGTATCCCCGAACTTGTCAAATGCGTCGAGCAGTACGGCAATGTCGCGATCAATCTGAACCCCGATCCGTCGGGTGGTCACTGGACCAGCCCGCCGCTGTCCGATCGCTACTGGTATCCGATCTACGAGAAGATGGTCGAGTACGACATTCCGGCTATGGTTCACGTGAGCACGAGTTGCAATGCGTGTTTCCACACCACGGGCGCGCACTATCTGAATGCTGACACCACCGCGTTCATGCAATGCCTGACATCGGATCTGTTCCGCGATTTCCCGACGTTGCGTTTCGTGATCCCGCACGGCGGCGGCGCCGTTCCTTATCACTGGGGACGTTTCCGCGGACTCGCACAGGAACTGAAAAAGCCTTTGCTGAAGGATCATCTGCTGAACAACATTTTCTTCGACACCTGTGTTTACCATCAGCCGGGTATCGATTTGCTGACGCGCGTGATCCCCGTCGACAACATTCTGTTTGCGAGCGAAATGATCGGTGCAGTGCGCGGCATCGATCCGGAAACGGGTCACTATTTCGACGATACGAAGCGCTATATCGAAGCGGCGCATGTCGACGTGGAAGAGCGGAACAAGATTTATGAAGGAAACGCGCGGCGTGTTTATCCTCGCCTCGATGCGCTGCTTAAATCGAAGGGACATTGATCATGTATGAACTTGGAGTGGTATATCGCAACATCCCGCGCGCGGATAAAGACGTTGCCGCGAAGCTCGGTGCGCTCGGGTCGGCGACTGTCCACGAAGCCATGGGGCGAGTGGGTCTGCTGAAGCCGTATATGCGTCCAATCTATGTCGGCGCGCGCGCCAGCGGCACGGCGGTCACGGTGCTGCTGCAACCCGGCGACAACTGGATGATGCATGTCGCAGCCGAGCAGATTCAACCGGGCGACATCGTGATTGCAGGCGTGACAGCGGACTGCACCGACGGATATTTCGGTGACTTGCTGGCAACCAGTTTCAAGGCGCGGGGCGCACATGCGCTGGTTATCGATGCAGGCGTTCGCGACGTGAGCGTGCTGACCGAAATGAATTTCCCGGTCTGGAGCAAGGCGATTTCCTCGAAGGGTACGGTCAAGGCGACACTCGGCTCGGTGAATATCCCAGTGGTTTGCGCCGGTGCGCTGGTCACGCCGGGCGATGTAGTGGTCGCGGACGACGACGGCGTTGTGATCGTGCCGTCGGCAATCGCCGCTGCCGTCCTTGAGAAAGCGGCCGCGCGCGAAGCGTTCGAAGGCGAGAAGCGTGCAAAGTTGGCGAGCGGCATACTGGGTCTGGATATGTACAACATGCGCGGACCGTTGGAAAAGGCCGGCTTGCGCTACAAGGATTGAACAGGGTGATCGATATGGTCAGCGGTCAAGCTGGGCGCAAACCGATCACCGGCATTTCGTCGATGGCCACGCGCCAGGTACTGGCCGAACTTGCGGCAGCTTACGAGCGCAAGTCGGGGCAGCGGGTGATCATCGAGTCGGTAGGCGGTGTCGACGCTGCGCGCCGAGTTCAGGATGGCGAAGCATTCGATATTGTCGTGCTCGCTTCGGATGCACTCGACCGTCTGGCTGCGACCGGCCATGTCGACCCCTCCAGCAAGGTCGGTCTCGCACGCTCGGGCGTTGCCATTGCGGTGGCGGCTGGCGAGCGGCATCCGGACATCAGTACAGAGGCGGCGCTCCGTGAGGCTGTTCTGAACGTGCGCAGCATCGGCTATTCGACGGGGCCGAGCGGCACGCATCTGACGCGTCTGTTCGAGCGTTGGGGTATCGCGGAAAGTATCGCGTCGCGTATCGTGCAGGCGCCGGCCGGCGTTCCTGTCGGTGCGCTGGTCGCGCGCGGCGATGTGGCGCTCGGCTTTCAGCAGCTCAGCGAACTAATCCACTTGCCCGGTATCGAGGTGGTCGGTGCAATGCCGCCCTCGACTCAGGTCACCACTATTTTTGCAGCCTCGATCTGCCCGGCGACAAAGCAACGTGGTGCCGCGCAAGAGTTTCTATCGTTTCTGACTTCACGCGAAGCCGACGACGCCAAATTGGCAAATGGTATGGAGCCGGTATGATGGCATTACATGGCTTGCCGCATTAGTGCTTCCAGATGATCTGCGTCGCAAATAAAGCAGCGGGTTTTGTAAAGCGCGGTCCGCATTTCACGGCAAGCTGCCTGGTTCATTAAAGAGGCTCGGACCGATACCGTTCTGATTCGCCGCTCCAATAAGGTTGAGTGAGTGATCGCCGAGTTCTTCCATCTCCGCAAATCCGGACCGCGTTGGCCCGTCGCTTGCCGCGCTGCAATCAGCATCGGATTGCTGGTAGCGACCGGGTGGCTGTCCGGGCACTTATCGGCAGGATTGATGGCGACGCTCGGTGCGTTCACGTCGCTTTATGCGTCCGATCGTCCTTATCGCAATCGCGCGCGGGTACTCGCCGGCATTGCACTCTCGTTTGCAGTGGCCGTGAGCCTTGGCGTAAGCGTGCAGCATCTGCCGGGACTGGCTATTCCTCTGCTTGTCGTGATTGCAATGCTCGCGACGTTTATCTGCCATGCGATCAGAATCGGCCAGCCGGGCGCTTATATGTTCGCGTTGGCCTGTGCCGCGGGCACGAGTATCCCCGTCGCTGATATGGCGTTCTACGAGGTTGGCGCGCTGGTTCTGGCGGGGGGCGCAGTGTCGTGGATCGTGCACATGGCGGCCGGAATTTTTTGGCCTCGCGGTCCCGAGCGGCAGGCGGTCGTGGCGGCATCGCGCGCGGTTGAACATTTCGCAGAAATGGTTGGCACAGGAGAAGAGGATCAGGCTCGCCACGACGCCGCTCTATCACTTCATGATGCATGGGCCGCGCTCGTGACTTATCAGCCGCTTCATGTTCATCCCGATACGGCACTGTTGCACTTGCTGGCTCTCAATCGCGAACTGCATCTGCTTTTTGCCGCATGCGTCAATGCTGGCAAATCGTCTGGAATAGACAGGCACGTTCTGGCGACGCGGGCTTCTGAAATTGGGCAACAGGCGGAATCATCCGCTGATAATCGCAGTCCCTCGCGGCAATCTGATTTTCCTTTGGGACGTCTCAGCTCGTCCGAATTAATCGTCGAATCGCTTGAATGGAATTCCGCTGCGTCGGCGGTCACGCTGCGTGTAGGCGTTGCGGTGGCGGTGGCCGGCACAATTGGCGCGGCGTTTGGTCTGGAGCGCGCCTATTGGGCAATGGCCGCCGCCGTGCTCGTTTTGCATCAGGGATTGGCGTGGCAACGCACCTTGCGACGGGGCGTCGAGCGGACCATCGGCACGCTGGTCGGGCTAGGGGTGGCAGGTGCCATACTCGCGATTCATCCAGCCGGTGCATGGCTCGTGCTAACCATGATGAGCCTCCAGTTTTGCGTCGAGATGCTGGTCGCGCGCAATTACGCATTTGCCGTCGTGTTCGTCACGTCAATCGCATTACTGATTGCGTCGGGCGGTCACAGCGTGGCCGAGCCCGGCACACTTCTCCTGGCGCGTGGACTCGATACTGCCATTGGTTGCGGCATCGGGCTGCTTGTTTATGTACTCTTCCGGCCGCGTGATTCGTTTTTGTCGATACGTCAACAGATTGTTCTCACGTTGATTGCCGTTCAGGCGGTGGTCCGGCACATTGCAACGAGCAGCGTGACGACCGCCGCTGCACAGCAGGATCGTCGCGATCTTCAGCACCGTATTCTGGGGCTGGTGGAGTGGTACGAAGAGGAGGCGGGTGGCCTGATGAGTCACCGGGCTATCGCGAATCGGATGAAGCCGGCAGTCGATGCCGTACAACGGCTAGGCTATAAAGTTCTCGCCGCGTGCTGGTCCCTCGAGGCGACGCAAGAGGAGCGCACTATCCTGGCGATGCATGACGCTGTTTCATCAGACGAATTCATAAAGACCTCCGTTGCGTTGGAAGACGTCATCGGTAGATTGCAGAATGGAAAAAGCCCGGTTACGTCGCAAGACGTGCCGGAGTTTGTACGCGAAGAAATACGTGCGCTGTGTGAGTCGCTGACGTTCGATTGAGTCGCTGAGCGGCAATCGTGCGTCGACCTGGTGAAAGCCGTGTTGGTGTGCGTCGAGTCGATTCGACCCATCGCTTGTCCTGCTCGAATGACACGTCGACCACATGCAAAATCTTTCGACGTTGGGAAATGACGTTTTGTTATTCAACGAAAGTACCTGAAAGCGGCTTTTGCGACACCGACGTTTGTAAAAGCGCGCGCTCCATCCTCACTGTCAAAGTCATCGTCGAGTTCGCGTAGTAGTTGCCGGACTCGTCCAGATCGGCTTATCCAATCGCTTTCGGTTGATTTAAATACGCTGGAATTTCTATCCCCGATCAATACTTCGCGATTATTCTAATTTAATTCCAGCGATAGCGATGGGGTAAATCCATTTCCGCGGGATAAGGTCATTCACCCACAGCCTCGAAGGCTATATGAAATGCCGAAACCAGAAACCCATCACTGGAGCAAACGAAATTTCGGGCCGATTTGCATTGGCATCTCACGTCATCTTCGTGAAAGCCACGCATATTCTTTCTATTATTTACGTAACGAGTTGTTAATGGTTATGCTCTCTTGCGGTGCATGATGCACCTCACGAAGGCGACTGCTTTAAACACGGCTTTCAAGCACGTTTTACGTATAGGGTCGAAGTCGCAAAGATCGTGTACATCCAATCCTCTGATCAACACGAGAAAACCAGAATTTTTGCGATGCAGGAAATTATTAGATTTATACTATTGGCCGAAAAGTGCTATTTATTCTGTGATTAAGCGGTCAATCCGGGTACGATTTACCCCGGTCGCTGCGGTGGAAGGAATATTTTGCTGAGAGGGTCAGAAGGTCCGTCCCTTTGGGCAAACGTTTGCTTAACAGGCGACTTCGTTTTGTAAACATATGCTTTAAACAGCAACGGGTGTCGCAGTCAGGTCGTCTCCCATCGTACGTTCAAGTAACGTGACGCGCATCGGCTCGCCCCTGGCGATCGCTGATATCCGTTTGCTGGATTATCACGTTTAAAGGGCTTCAAGCCCGGAAGTTTCAATAGAACATCTAAAACGATGTCTGTAATGCGCTAAAAGATTTTAATTTTCTCTGGGCTACGAATTCAAATCGGTTTGTCCTTGCGCATTGAATCACTTGAACCTCCAAAAATAATCTTTGGACTTTTTATCGAGAATTTTCTCGACAGTGGAAACTATTTGCCATGGTAAAACGACGTCAATTTATTGGTGCCCTCACGGCACTGGGTGGAAGTTATCTTTTGAGCGCTTGCGGTGGCGGAGGCTCGGGAGACAATAGCGGCAGTAGTGGATCGGCTGACAGTAAGGCAACCGCCAAATCGAGCACCGCATCGGCGAGCGGCACGACGGTCCCGCCGGCAGCTTCGGTGACCGACAGTTCGGGCAACGTGTGGACGCTGTCGGGCGGCTCGGTCTATCAAAACGGCTCGAAAGCCGAAGACACCTACAACGTTTCGCTCATTCTGTACTACGGCACCACCATTTATCACGAAGGCACTGGCGGCCAGTTCTATGCATGGGGCGGCTCTGGCTGGTCGTCGTGCAACGACCCGCGCCTCGGCGGTACTTCGGCAGACGGCACGACGCTGCCGGCTTCGCCGTACATCATCGACAAGTCCAATGCGATCTGGACTCTCGTCAGTGGCGTGATCTACCGGAACGGCGCGACCGTTGGCAATACCTATAACGTGACGCTGGTGCTCTGGTACGGCGGCAAGATCTGGCATTGCGGTACGGGCGGCCAGTTTTACGTCAATGCGGGTGTCGCTGCGCAGTGGCTGGCGTGTAACGATCCGCGCATTACCCCCACGCAAACCGCAGGCATGTTCTACGGTATCAACGGCCACTACGACTACACCTATACGCCGACGCAACTCGTTTCCATTCTGAAGTCGATGGGTTGCACGAGCTATCGCGTTGGATGTACTGACGACTCGACGTCGTTGAATGCGGTCGTCAAACTGGCGGAGGCATTCCAGTCGGCCGGACTCACGCTGGTGGTTCTCGTTAATCAAGGCGTGTACTCGTCCGGAAGCACGCTGTTCGCCAATGAGTCGGCTGCGTACAGCCGTGGTTATACGGCCGGTTCAACGGTTGCTAACGCGCTGAAGCCGTATGGCGTGACGATCTACGAATGCGGTAACGAGTTGACGCGTCAGAACGGCATCATTATCGATTCGACCAACGCAGGGACGAACGCCGCTGACTTCAACAATTCGAACTGGCCTGTCATGCGTGGTGTGATGCGCGGCATGATCGACGGTGTGAAGTCGGCGCAGTCCAACGCGAAGTGCGGTATCAACTTCTGCGTCGCAGATATCGGTGCGGCCGATGCACTGTGGGACGGTATGCAACCTGACGGCAGTGGCGGTTATCCCACGGTGCGTTGGGACATCACGACGTGGCACAACTACGAAGTGTACGGTGACATCTTCAATATCGGGACCGACGGTGCAGGCCCCGGTTTCGATCTGCCGACGTACTGTAAGGCCCGCTACAACGTGCCGTTCATCATTACGGAGTGGAACACGGGTCCGGAGCAAACCGAGGCGTATCGCGCAAATTACATCACCACGCAACTGGGCGAGTTCTATCAGAACAGAAAGTCGCACAACATTCAGTCGGTGATGTACTACGTGCTCGATAGCGGTGACGACACCTACGGCATTATGGTCAACGGGTCCGCGATCAATCCGTCGTACAGTGCGTTCACGAGCTTCACGTCAGGTCACGCGGATAACTAACACGCGGTTGTCGGTGCCTGTTCTTATGCGAAGGATGTGAAGGAACAGGCACCGCGTGTTGAGCCGCTACAATGGCTTATCTCGCGGCAAGTCCGAGCGGGTGATGGAGGTACTTTCGTATCTCCATCACCCGCTTTTCGCTTTTCGAGCCGGTGGCTTTCCACCCTTCATCTTTCAGGCAAGCAGCTTTCCCCACTCGTAGTCGGTCTTGTCGGGAGTGAATGGCAATACGCCGGCACCGGGCGTGAATGTTAGCTCGCCGAAGTAGACCCGGTTATCCGGCGCATATAGGTCAACGCGAACGTAGTCGAAGTCTTCACATAGCTTGACGGCGGTGTCGAGCACAGTCTGAAGATGCGGAGGACGAGGTGCCGGTTTTGCACTGCGCTTGTAATAGCCAATAGCGATGTCGAGATGATTCCAGTCGACGTCGTACACGTCGCCATGAGTGTCGTTCCCGAATCTGTCCGATATCACCAGGATGTAGATGATGGGTCGTCCCGGCCGACCGCCAAAGCAATGCAGCTTGAAATCCGCAGGTATCTTGCCGCTTTCGTCCAGAAGCAATTGTTCGAAGAAGATGCGTGGTTTGATCTGGCGGTAGTGCCTTTCCCTTGCAATGCTGTAAAACGCGGTCGACAGCCACTTGTCGGCAAGAAGCTGAAGCTTTTCGAAAGATGTGGCAGATTTATTTTTGACCACCTCGACGAAGCTGCTGCCATGATTGGCCTTCATCACAAAGGCGTCCGGCAGCGCGTCGAAGACCTCACGGGTAAATGCGTCGGGCGCCGCGACTAGCGGAATGAGATGTTCCTCGCCAATCTTGCTCGCGATGTATTGCCGAACCGTTAGCTTGTCAGTCAGGCCGATATAGCGAGGATCGGGTCTGAGGCTACGCTGCAGAATCTTTTCGTTAAAGGTGACAGGGCGCACGAGGTTGGGGTACCGCCCGATACACTTATGATGAAGCAGGCTCAGAAACAGCGAGTCCGGCAGCATTGACTTCGCCGCCTCCTTGATCCTTCTGATCACGGAGCCCGACTGCGCCGGAGACTGATATAGCGCTGCTAGTGACTGGCCGGTTTCGGCGAGTACTTTGTCCTCATGCAACTCGAGTTCCTTGCGCAGCAAAACAGATGCGGCGGCTTCTTCTTCGAGCTGGACGGAAGGGGGGGGCGTCATCTCTCAATCCATTAATTGAAGGCGCTACGCGGCTGTTCGGAAGAGCGGGCTCAAGGAGTTTCCTTCAACATCTCAGTCGCCGAATGCCAGCCGTCTTCAGGCGTTAGCCACCGCTCCTCGGATTCGAAGTGCTGTTGCGCGCGAAATTGCGTGGGCGACATGCCATACCGCTCCTTGAACAGTCGGCCCAAACGGTTGCCGTCACCCATTCCACAACGCCGGGCAATCTTGTCGACAGGTAGATCAGTATTCTTCAACATCGTGCAGACGACCTCGAAGCGAGTGCGCAACAGATACTCGAGCGGGGTCATGCCGAATTCGCATTTAAAGCGACGCTGAAAATTGCGCTTGCTCATTGCCGCCGATTCAGCCGCTTTGGCCACTGAAATGGCTTTGCTGTAGTTGTCCTTGATCCACCGCGCCGACTCGCGAATCTTCTCCGTTGTCGTCGTAATGTTCGCGTCGTCGTGTTCGTTCTTGCTCTGCTCGTTGTAAGTGGGGTGCAGAAGACGGGCAATCTTCCTGGCCGTGTCTGAACTGAGATCCCGCTCGATCTGGGAAAGAGCCAGATCGGTTGGCGTTACGCTTGGAGTGGTGCGCATGGCGTCGCTACCGTCATCGAACAGGAAGATCGGTACTGTCGATTGCAATGGATTCCTGCAAACAACCGCGAGATTCGCACCTTGCTGAATCCCGAACGATGCAATCGACCCTTGGCGTGAGATCCACGAGAGAAATCGGTCATTGGATTCCATCGCTTCGGCGGCATCGCGGCACGCGACAAAGAATGCATGAAAATCTGCCAGGTTGTAGCGCTCAAGTGTCTGCGTCCAGATGGAAATGCTGGAAGAACTGGTCACCAGTCCGCCTCCATCCGAGAGCACCGAGAAGCGATAAGGAGGTTCTTCGCCTTCGGCTTTTTCGAACTCGTTGGCCAGCCGAAATGCATCTCCAATAGCTCCCGTAGTCACCATGGAACAGTCCTGAAAAACCAGAAGACCAATGTGTCTCATAGCGCGTAGCCCATTCAGATGCTCTTTGCCGAACGACGTAAAAAAATCGGTCGAGATCATCGTTCTCGTTATCAAACAAACGAGTCACTCACGTAGCGAGATTAGCGCATCGAAATTTTCAAGACGAACTTGGCCGGTATTCATGGGTGTTTGGCGTAATAGTCATGATCGGGGAAATACTTACCTCGCAATTTGCTAAAGGTCGTCCTAATATCTATTTCCACCAGAAACTTTTTCCGTAGCTAATGTGCAAGCCGGCAACTAGAAAGGCTATGAGCCATATGGCTGGCTGCTCCGCGTGGTAAGGGCTGTAGCGGAAAATCGCGTTCTAAACACGCGTTTTTTCTTTTGAACTGTCACTAACGTTCTGTTACAGCGCCAGACCCGCCTTGTATAACTCTGTTACATTAATTGCAGATAGCAACAATGCTTTCTGTTGCCGCTGCATTTGTAACGAAATCAACCTAATCGGCCAATAACACCCGAATTTATGCCCGCTATGATTCGGCCGTTTTTTTGCGGGCTATGCTTCACCGCAACATGGAAAGAAAAATCGTTAGTCCGCATTGAGCGATTTTTCAAATGTTTGAGATGAGTAATTTGCTTTAACGCGCCGTCACCTTGCTGTGGCAAGGTCATGCCAATTACCTTTCTACGGGGCCGCTGGATACCGTGTCCGGACTCTTGCGTGACATTTGGAGTTGTACCTGTCACTCAGAGTGTTGATCGTCTGGTTCTATCGGTCTTGCGTTCGTCGTGTTTCGCCAGCTTCTTATGGGACGAGGCGCGACCGTCTAGTGTTCGCATATAACAAATGACTTTGCAGGGCGTGTGTCTGGGAGGGCACGATGGCGGCTTGCCGACTGGGCGTTAGCAATTCCCGCTCGAGAACTTGTGCCATGGCAATCAGGCAAATGGTCGACCAGGTTGATCCCGGTGGAGGAATGCGCCTTTACCTTCTCCCGCTATGACCATGAGTTTTTTCGTAGAAACATCAAGTATTGAAAGTTCTGGAAACTAATTCGCAATCATATTTCGTAGTACCAATATGAAAGGCTTATGAAGCTATTGGATAGGCGGTTCTTCAGGTTCCATTGGCATTGGAGCACGAGAATGGGCGCCCGTTCAGCGCGGCAATGCCGCTAGCTTCAAGCGGCCTGCTGTAGCGATCAGCATTGCCAGCTAGACCAGTAACAAGCGCCGTACTGTCATCCGTTGTTCATGAAGTTCTGAACACGGTTCTCCGACCTTACTGACCCAGCACGTAACTCCGAGGTGCTGCCGGCCAATCAAGCCAACGCCGGCCGGCGGCGGTTCCAGATCGCGAACTGGTGGTGCAGCAGAGCAGTATCGATTCATTACTCTGCCCATCGAACATGGAAGGATCAAACCGGTGGATTACTACCCTCTGAATTCGCTCTCTCCCGCCGACAACAATGAGCGCGGCCAACTCAGCGCGCGCGGGATGCTCTCCCTGATGCGCGATCACATCTGGGAGATCGTGGTCACTACGGTGATCGTTCTGACGCTGGCGGTGGCCTACCTGCTTATTGCAACGCCAATTTATTCGGCTGACGTACTTGTGCGTGTGGATCCCCCGGAGCCCAATGCGCTAGGTCTGGCATTGCAGAGCCAGGAAGCGATGCCGCCTCCCGCACCGGCGCCCGTGACCGAAATGGCTGTGATGAAAAGTCGTTCGGTGCTTGACCCGGTAATTGATAAATACCGCTTCGACGTGTCGGTGACACCGCACAAGATTCCAATTCTGGGTGATATTGCCGAGAAATTCTCGACGCCTGGAGAACCGGCGGCTCCGTGGCTCGGTCTGAGTTCCTTTGCATGGGGCGGTGAGCGCGTGCAGATTGGCTCGCTGGATGTCCCGATCGATCTCGAAGAAGAGAAGCTCACTTTGATTGCGCTTGCCGGCAATGAATTTGAATTGCTCGGCCCTTCGAATCAGGTTCTGGTTAAGGGCGTGGTGGGTACTCCAGTCACTGACAACGGCGTCTCCCTGCTCGTGAAGCAGCTCGACGCACGGCCGGGCACGAAATTCGAAGTGATTCGCTGGAATGAACTCGACGCGGTTAAACGCTTTGCCGATCTGGTCAAGGTGAGCGACAAGGTCAAGGATTCGGGACTGCTTCAGATCGAATACGCGGACAGGAGCCCCGACAAGGCTGCTGAAGTTGCCAATGCATTGGGGCAGCAATACCTTGCATCCGCCGTGGCCAGCCGTCAGGCCAATGACACCACCACGCTCGCATTCATCAATGGAGAACTCCCCCGTTTGCTTGCGGATCTGCGGAAAGCAGAAGACGCGCTCAAGCATTTCCGTTCGAACTCGCAATCGATGCAGCCGACGAGCGAAGCGCAAGCATATCTTCAGGGCGGAATGGATCTCGACAAGCAGATAGCGACCTTGCAATTGCAACGTACGCAACTCCTCGAGCGCTATCAGCCGGATAGCCGCTGGGTGCAAAGCGTCGATACTCAACTTTCGCAATTGAAAAACGCCAAGGCGCAATTCAATGGCCGTTTTAGCGGAATGCCGTCGTCCGAACGCGAAAGCGTCGACCTTATTCGCGCTCAGAAAGTTGCGGAGACCATTTACCTCGGGATGGTTCAGAAAGCGGAACAGTTACAGGTTCGGCGCGCCAG
Source organism: Paraburkholderia sp. GAS333 (assembly GCF_050435665.1). Lineage (NCBI taxonomy): Bacteria > Pseudomonadati > Pseudomonadota > Betaproteobacteria > Burkholderiales > Burkholderiaceae > Paraburkholderia > Paraburkholderia sp. GAS333. Next base: position 395,766 of record NZ_JBNDKS010000005.1, on the reverse strand, counting down.
TACCACGGGCGGTGCGCACATTGTCGACGAGGCGATCCGTCCCCACCGTCCGGTCAAACCTCAGCCCGCAATTGTGCTGGGCGGCGGGCTACTACTGGGTCTTGTCTCCGGCGTTGTGCTGGTCTTCATGCGGCGCCATGTGATGACCGGCGTGACGGATCCGAGATATGTAGAGCGCCGGATGAGCGTGCCCGTCTTTGGCGAGATCCTGTTCAGTCAGCAGCAGTTATCGCTTGATCGTAGTTTTGCTAACTCATCGCGAAAGTCGCTGCCCGGGCTCGGAGGACGAAGCTCTCTTCCGTTCCAGCGCACTGCGCCTGATGTCGAGATGCGCAGTAGCGCCAGTGCAACCGGCGCAACCCGCGCCGCGGCCTCGCTGAACGGCGACAGCAGCAGAGTGCTTGCCGCACGCTTTCCGCACGATACGTCCGTGGAAGGATTGCGAGGCGTGCGCACGGCCGTGACTCGCGATCTCGCCCATGCCCGCAATAACATTCTGATGGTTATCGGCCCGACACCCTCAGCAGGAAAGAGCTTTGTTGCAGCCAATCTCGCGATTCTGCACGCGGAGATCGGTTCCAAGGTCGTGCTGATCGACGCCGATATGCGCCGCGGTCATCTTGCATCGCTATTCGGCGATAGCAATCGCGGCGGCCTTTCCGAAGTACTGTCGGAGCGCATGGCTTTGCGGAGTGCACTGCGATCCACGAGTGTTGAGGGCTTGACCTTCCTCTCGTGTGGGGTGCGTCCGGAAAATCCCGCCGCACTGTTGATGAAGCCTCGTTTTAAAGAGGTTCTGGAGCGGCTCGGCAGCCAGTTCGATATGGTGATTATCGATACGCCTCCATTTCTCGCAGTCACCGACGCATCGATCATCGCGAGCGAAGCCGGTGCATCGCTGCTTGTGCTGCGCTCGGGAATGCAAAGCGAGCAGGAAATCGCCGACACGGTCAAGAAAATGGAGCGTGCCGAGGGACGCATTGCGGGCGCGGTCTTCAACGGTATTCCCCTGCGACGCAGTACACGCAATTACGGCTACGCGACCAACTACGACAGCGACTATGGAGATGTAGAAACAACGCATTGATTTCGTCGGTCGACCAAGTTGCATTTCAACGTTTTGCGGTGTCGTTAAACGGAGAACCAGATGTCTTTTGCTATTAATGGAAAGTTCACTTCGCAACCTGTTACTGGCGTCCAGAGGGTGGCGTATGAACTGACCCGGGCCATGCAGATGCGAGCATTGCCGGGAGACGACCTGGAAGTTTTAGTGCCGGAGAATGTTCGCGAACCCGGGTCATCTCTCAAGCGGCAGCGACGCCTTCGGTGGCTTCGAGGAACGCTTTGGGAGCAGATTACTCTCCCGATCGCAGCGAGAGGAAAGACGCTGCTCAATCTGTGCAATACCAATCCGCTTTTTAAGCGCGGACAGATCGTGATGGTGCATGACATGGCGGTCTACGATGTCCCGTTCGGGTTCTCAAGGAAATTCCGGCTGTGGTATCGAATCTGTTTCTGGGTATTGCCGAGAATGCAACCAGTCATCCTGACGGTGTCGGGCTATTCGAAGATGCGTATCTGTCATCACCTGAAAGTCGATGAATCGCGCGTGACGGTAGTGAATCCCGGCGCCGATCATCTGGACCGGGTGGTGTCGGACTCCGCAGTCATCGGTCGACTGGGACTTGTGAAAGACGCTTACTGCGTAATTGTCGGTAGCCTCGATCCGCGCAAGAACTTGCAGCGCGTTCTCGAAGCTATCGACAAACTGGAGCATCTTTCAGAAGTCAAATTCGTCATTGTGGGCGGTAAGAACTCACGCATCTTCAACAGTGAAGAAACGAAACAGTCCGCACGTGCCGGGCAGGTGCTGTGGGCCGGTTTCGTATCAGATGGAGAGCTGAAGTCGCTTTACGAAAACGCGGCTTGCCTCGTGTTTCCGTCCCTATATGAAGGGTTCGGCTTGCCGCCTCTCGAAGCGATGTATTGCGGGTGCCCGGTGATCGCGTCATCGCGGACCTCGATACCCGAAGCGTGCGGAGATGCCGCGATGTATTGCGACGCATCCTCGGCAGACGACATCGCCGAAAAGCTGTCGCTAATGATGAGCGACGCTGAAATGCGGCAGCATTACCGGACGAAAGGTGTAGCGCACGCGCGTGAGTTTCGCTGGGAACACTCGGCGCAAAAAGTGCTGGAAGTTCTGTACGGCCGTGCAGGAGACCGGCTGCCGGAACTGGCACCCAGAGCGTCGGTGAGCTAGCGCATGCCGGTACGCAACCGAATGGTCAAGGGCACGAGTAGCGTCGGCAGGCGTCGGGCATTGCGAGTACTGGCGGCGCTAACGGGAGCCGCGATTCCTTTAGTAAAGGGAAATGGCGCATTTGCATTGACGCCTAAAGCGAACTCGCTGGATGCGGGCGCTCGCAGAATTACCGATCTGATCGGTACGAATGGATGGGCGGGCTCGGCCAGCGATTTTCAGATGTGGCGCGCGATGGGCATTAGCTGGGGACGTGGTTCGGTCGGTCCAGGGCAACCGGAGGGGCCGGAAGAAGCAATGCGTATCGACAGAACGGGGTCGGCTTTCGACGGAGATCTGCCGACTGTTTTGATTCAGAACGACCGGAATGGAATCGGCTCGCTACTGATTCTCGGATATACGCCGAAATGGAATGCGACCGTGCCAGGCGATTCCAATTCTGCGCCGTTGGATGTCGAAGCCTGGCAGAACTATGTCGAAGCGGTAGTCCGCAAATATTCCGCTGCGCCTTTTAACCTGCGCTATTTCCAGATCTGGAACGAGGCGGCGGGCAAGTTGTCCGGCGGATTGCCGCAAGCCACTTTCTGGCACGGTCCGGACTTCAATAAGGACCAGATGCGGTCTAAGCCTTACGAACGTGCAATGCAGGACTATGTGGAGAAGGTTCACATTCCGGCGGCGAAGATTATCCGCAAGTATCACGCTTACGTGGTGTATGGCGGGTGGCCGGACCAGGGTGGGCTCTCCACATTCCAGCAATGGCTGGAATACAGAAGTCCGGCGTCGAAAGAGCGAATGCTGGATTGGGTCGATTACATCGATACGCACTACCTCCATGTTTCTGACCTGGATTCGCTGTATCAGCAATACGTAAGGAACGGTCCGGCGCGTGGAATCTGGCAGACGGAAATCGGCGATGAGTACATGAAGGATCCGCACTACCTGCCCCGCTATTTTTTCGATTTTGCTGTGTGGGCGCTCGACAGGAATTGGGATGATCCCGACAAGTACCTTTCGATGATTTATCACTGGGACGGCTATGAGCCTTTCCGCCTCACACATCGCGGACCGCCCACGCGAACTTACAACGTGTCGGGGAAAAGCCTGATCGTGCTTCGTCAGACGGCCGGTGGATCGCTGGCAAGCTTGTCGAAGCCATTGCAATTTGATTCCGGCGCGGCGGGAAGCGCGCTGTTTTCCGGCAATGACGTGGTGATGCAGGTAAGTGCGAGTTCAGGCTGGCAGAGCGTCACGGTATCTGGGCTCAAGCCGCCGCGTTCACGCACCGCGCAGATTCAGTTCGTCGACGCGTTGACGGGCGTAGTCAGCCCGCACGATGACGTCGCGCTTACATGGGACGACGCAATGCTGAAGGTCCGATTCAAGGTGCCAGACGAGGTGAACGGTGCAGGCAACAATCCGCCGAAACATCTCGCGTATATCGTCATCCGGCCTCGCGCGTAGCGGGGTGTGTTCGCGAAGGGAAGTTCACTTCGCGCAAAGTGTCATGCCGGCCGAGGTGTTGTCAGTTTCACGGCTGCCGGATTCCGGGTGGCCTAACTTTAGATAGTGTCGAGATACCATGAACCACGCGACCGTTGTGATCTGCAATTACAACTACGAGCACTATCTTGCCGCCGCCATCGATTCGGCGCTTGCACAGGACTATCCGGCAACGCATGTGTTGATCGTCGACGATGGGTCCACCGATGGCTCGCGGGCGATCATCGAACAATACGGAACACGCGTCTCTGCTATCTACAAGGAAAACGGCGGACAGGTCTCCGCTTACAACCAGGCGATCGAAATACTCGACACGGAATTCGCGATTTTTCTCGACTCTGACGATATCCTTTATCCGAGCGTCGTCTCCGAAGTCATGAGCCGCTTCTCTACCGGTCCGTGGGCAAAGGTGCAATTCCGCCTCGACGTAATGGACGGTGCGGGCGCACCAACCGGCGCCTATGTGCCTAATACCGAGCCGCCTGCCGATTGCGGAAAGCTGCTGAAAGGTGGCTGGCTTTATCCGTCACCGCCTGCGTCGGGCAACGCATATCGCGTGAGTGCTCTCAGGGCGATTTTTCCTGTTCCGGAAGAAGGAATCAATCGATACGGCGCTGATTTTTACGCGATTTACGGTGCGGCGCTATCAGGCCCGGTCGCGACTATTTCAAAATCGCTGGGAAGCTATCGGGTGCACAACGCTGGCGGCGCGACCGTGTCGTTCGCCAATTCGGAGCAGCTCACGAAGGCGCCAAAGGCTTTCGGCATGCGTTGGGCGATATTGCGGAATCTCGCCAGAGCGCGTCTTCAGATAGAGCTTCCGCCAAAGTTCTACGACTTCTCGCATGAGAAGGCTACATTCTGTTCGCATGTCTATCAGGCACCGTTTGCTTCGCGATGGCGCTGGATGTGGCGGGATTCCGGCAGTTATCTTCATACGATCGTCGCCAATCCTTTCTGGAGCCTCAAGAAGAAAATGGGCACGCTGGTGCTCTCAGGTTTATGTCTCGTCCCTTACTCGCCACTTTCCGACTTTGTGGTGCGTTATATCTCTAACCCGCTTGCCCGCCGTCGCGTGGCTGGGCGCTGAAGTCCAGAACGCGCGTCAGGAGGACTGTATGGATAGACGAGCGAACGCTAACGTAATTGCGTTTGTCTACGGCGGTTATTTGATGAGGTACGTCTATCTCATCATCGTGGTGCCGTTTTACGGAAGAATTCTGGGGGTGGCGGAATACGGTCGGGTGCTGGCGTCAATGTCGCTGATGAACGTGATATGGATGCTGGTTAGTTACGGATTTACTTTTGTTGGAATGCGCGAGGTGTCGAAAGCGCAATCGGCGGCAGAGTGCAACTCGATCTACTCGTTGCATGTCAGTGCCCGCCTTTTGCTGGGCGTGATGGGTGCGTGCATTGGTGTCGCGGCCACGATGTTGTCGCCAACGTTGTCGGAGCGGCCCGTGATCGGTTTGCTGGCGACCCTGCTGGGGATCGTTTCCGCGATGAATCTCGGCTGGCTGTTTCAGGGGCGTCAACACTTTCGAACCCCCATCATGATCGAGGTGTTCGGATTCGCGTTGAGCCTGGTGCTTGTGCTTAATCTGGTACGAGGACCCAACGACGCAGTATGGGTTCTCGCGAGTCTGCTGGTGGCAGGTATTGCGTCGTCGATCATTTCGTACGGTTTGACGACATGGCAGCTAGGGATGCCGCGCCTGAAGTTCGACGGTGTTGTTCCTCTGGTAAGAAACTCGACGATGCTGTTCTGCTACTCGTCCGGCTCCGTTGTACTTACTGCGTCGTCGACTTATTTACTTACGTTGTTATCGACGCCTGCTCAGGTGGGCTACTTCGGTGCCGCGGAACGATTTGCGACGATAGGACTGGCGTTGATGGGCCCCGCTTCGCAGGTGTTCATTCCCACCATATCGAGGCAGCTTGCACAGGGAGACAAGGAGGGCGCACACGCAACGACGCGTCGGGGCGCCACGTTGTTGATGGGGTACGGACTTCTGGTTCTGTGCGGCGCGCTGACATTGTCGCCGTTTGTACTGCCTCTGATTCTGGGCCCGGCATTTGAGCCGAGTGCCCGCGTATTGCAGATCTTTGCGTGGATGTTTCCACTCGCGGCGTTTAACGAGTTCGTTGCGTTCTATGTTTTTGTACCGAGGAGGAAGGATCGCCTGCTCGCTATAGCAGGTGTCACCTCGGGACTGGTGAATCTGGCTGCGGCGCTATTTCTCGCGCCTAGATATGGCGCCACGGGCATGGCGTCTGCTCGGGTAGTGGGCGAGGCGACATTGGCCGTCATTCTGATGGGCACGATGATCCGTCTCCAACTCGTGGGACTCGTGCCAGGAGCCGAGCGGGCATTAGGAATGTTTCGGGTTGCATGCGGCGTGCGGCCTCAGGCGGGTGCTGCAAAAGACGAATGAATCAGAGTGCTGGACGTGCAGGATCCCGGTTGTAATCTCACAGGAGGTCGAAGTGAAAGTCGCTATTGTTCACGATTGGCTGGTGGTCTCGGGTGGTGCAGAGAAAGTGTTGAAAAATATCATCGAGTGCTTCCCGAAAGCGGACATCTTCTCGATTGTCGATTTTCTGGAGGACCGCGACTGTGTCAAAGGAAAGACTGTCAACACATCGTTCATTCAGCGGATGCCATTTGCCCGCCGACGCTATCGTGCCTACCTGCCACTGATGCCGATTGCTATCGAGCAGGTCGACCTGTCCGGCTATGACCTGGTTATCTCCAGCTCGCATGCAGTGGCGAAAGGCGTGTTGACCGGGCCGAACCAGGTCCATGTCAGCTACGTTCATTCGCCGATCCGGTACGCGTGGGACCTGCAGCATCAATATCTGCGGGAATCGAATCTGAGTCGCGGAATAAAGTCGGTGATGGCGCGCGTGCTGCTTCATTACATTCGAGGATGGGATTCGCGTTCTGCTAACGGCGTCGATCATCTACTCGCAAATTCGCAGTTCATCGCGCGGCGTATCAAGAAGGCTTATCAGCGTGACGCAACGGTTATTTATCCGCCTGTCGATCTGGCGAACATGACGATGCGCGCGCAGAAAGAAGACTTCTACGTGACGGCGTCGCGCATGGTGCCTTACAAGCGTATCGATCTGATCGTTCGTGCCTTTTCGCAGACGCCTGAGCGTCGCCTTGTCGTGATCGGCGACGGTCCCGAGATGAAGAAGATCAAAGCAGTGGCCGGCGACAACGTGACGATTCTGGGACACCAGCCGTCCGATGTTCTGGTCGACTATCTGCAGCGCGCCCGTGCCTTTATATTTGCGGCTGAAGAGGACTTTGGGATCTCAGTGGTCGAAGCTCAGGCGTGTGGAACACCGGTTATTGCGTTCGGCAGAGGCGGCGCACTTGAGTCGGTGATTGGCTTACCGCTCGATCGGCCTACTGGCGTCTTCTTTGGCGAACAGACTCCCGAGTCTTTGCTGGATGCGGTGAGCCGGTTCGAACACAGTTCGCATCTGTTCGACGCGCGGCAATGCCGAAAAAACGCGGAGCGTTTTTCATCCGAAAACTTCAAGACTGCCTTGGTCAATTTTATCGATTCACGAGTGCCTTACGCGTGCGTCGAACAGTTTCTTCCTTATCCGGCCAGGGAGGCTTTGCCAGTCGACGAACATCATTTCGCGGACGTCGCGTCATGAGACAACACGCGATAGCGAATCCGGCTCAGGAGGGCAACGACGGACGGAGCGTGATTGCGGATTTCCGGCGAACGCGTTTCGATCAGATACTGAAATGGCGCCTGATGACCATAGGCAAGCGTTGAGACCAATAGCAAACTGAGAGTGGACCAGAGCGGCTTGAAACGTTCAAAGTCGACATTGACAGCGGCCCGTAAAAAGTACGCCGCAACGAGGACGCCAAGAAGCCAGCCGACAATGACTTCGGGCAGCGAATGTGAGTGATTCAGAAGACGGGAAATTCCGGTAAAGGCTCCAATAACCATACCGGCAATAACGCCTGGAACTGGCGGCAGACGCCACCATTTCAACTGGAGGGTAATGGCCACCATCCAGACGGAAGTCGACAGCATGGCGTGTCCGCTAATGACGCGAAAATCAAATGCCGGGAGGGAGACACCCCAGCCCGCGTAGACAATTTTGGTCGCGCCCACGATGGCGACGCCAACAGCAAGTACTCCGGTTAGCCTGAGCGCCAGGCGAACATCGACGAATGCAATCCAGCCAACGCATAGAGCGGCCACGGGTAAAGTCACGGCGCCGTCGCCGATGTTGGTAAATACGGTCCACATGGAATTTCCCCGTTTTTTTCATTGACCGCCGCCATCGCGCGCGCGAATGCAGAAGCTTTTCTGCGATGAACCGGCGCGATCGCGCCGATTTCCAAATCAGGACATTACTCGATCGACGGCTTTGGATTGTGGCCGCTCGAACACAACGGGAACGACCGCGCGCGACGCGAGCAACAGGGAAATGACAAGCGAAAGAATCAGTACATTAGACGGCGAGACCAGACGGTGTTCGGTTGCGGCCATCACCAGCAGGCACACGGAAGAGATCTCGACAAACCTGAAAGCGGCGAAGTTCTGTCCGCCGCCCATTAGCGCGGATGCTGCTGCTCCGTGCCTGCTCCAGTCGATCAGTTTCCAGAAGAAGCTCAACATCAAGGCGAGCCCGACCACGCCGAGTTCTGCAAGGATGTTCAGGTAGGAGTTATGGGCGTGGGAGTCGCTGTGTTCGATGACCACGTCGGACGGCACGCCAAATAGATGGAAATACGACGTTACGTTGCCGATATGATCGTCGAATGAGCCGAATCCAAGGCCTACGATCGGACTCTGCTCGAAATATGCGAGCGCCCTCGGCCACAACCATTCGTAGCGGATGTTCAGATTGGCGACTTTTTCGTCCTGATTGTGGATCGAGAAGGTATAGCCCATGTAGTCGACGGTTGAATTGGTATGGTAAATCGCCATCGCAATCGAGCCCGCGATGATGGCTGCTATCAGCGTCGCCAGCATCCAGCTCTTACGCCCGAAATAAAGGTAAGGCAGGGTCACCAGCGCGCCGAGTAGCGAGCCTCTGCTGTAGGTGGAAAAAAGCATCAGCCCGCAAGCCACGATCATGCCGAGAATCAGCTTGCTGCGTTTTTGCAGGTAGCACGCGATACCCAGGCAGAACAACATCGCGAAGAAGCCGCCGGCAGCATTGCGCGCGATGAAGTAGCTGCCGAAGCTGTCTCCGGGGTGCGTAAAAATGCTCAGTAAGCCATTTTCAACGATGTAGTAAGCGTAGAGCGGCAGGTTGACGATGACCGCGAACAGGAAAAACGTGCGTAGAACTTTATTCAGGTCCCAGCGGTGTACGTACAGACATCCGGCAAAAATAGGCGCATAGGAAATAAAAAAATTGCCATCGCGTCGGTAGAAATCGAATTCGGCAAAAGAACGCGGATCGTAAAGCAGCGTGGAAACAATGACCACCAACGTGAACGCGGTAAGAGGCGTGATAAATGCGGGGTAACTTCTTCCGAAAAAGCGCCACGAACACAGCACGATCGGAACAAATCCCACCGCGCTTACGGGGACCAGATTGGTAACCGTCAGGAATAATGCAAGTAGCGATATGTAAGCCATTGCAACTCCGAAAATACGAATGGCGAACAGTTTTTTAAGACCTGTTCATGACATCGTATCGACATGGAGCCGGGAACAAAAGGCCGGCATGAACCGACAGTGGACCATGTCGGCGTTTGATTGAACGACTTCGAAACTAAGTGTGTAAAGCCGGGATCAACGAGTGTGCGCATGAAGCGTTCATGAACGGTACCACGGGACGTATTTGATTTCCAACCTCACGCGCTTTTCAACGTGGAGAAACGTGAGCTTGATGTTGGCTGATCGAAGTGCTTAAAAAAACACCTTCCACGAGCAGAGCCAAAACCTCAACTGTTCGCGCCATCCATGCTGTGGTGCAACGTAATCTGACTAAGATGATTTCACCGGGTACTGCTCCCGTGGCACCAGTTGTCTGGCAACGCGGCGACAGGTCTATCGCTGAATGCCATGCTACTGCGATCGGGCCACAACGGTATCCATGCTTTCCGGCACAGCCGGTTTAGCGGCCAAACGTTAGCTCGCAGTGCCGCCGCAAACCACACGGCTTGCCTTGTCCGCCTGTCGAAGGCGTCCTTTTTAAAAAATCACATGAGACAAGCTGGACGCGAGTCGCGTCGCAACGCTTAATGCGTTGACGTCGCGATGGTCGTCTAAGAATGATCTCGAACGTAAAGGAGCTTTAAATGCGCAAGGTGAACGCAGTTGCAGGCGAAACAGATATCGACGCTATCGAACAGGCCTTTGCCGATTATCCACCGCTCGTGCAGGTGATTCTCGCCGGCGGCTCTGGAACCCGCCTGTGGCCCGTATCGCGCGAGCAGTTTCCAAAGCAGCTGATCGATGTGGTGGGCGATAAGACCTTATTGCAAGCCACCATGGGACGCATGGCGGGTTTCAGCAGTTCGTGGGACATCGCGGCGGACCCGGTCATCGTGTGCGGCGCAGAGCATTACTTCGCGACTTACGAACAGGCGCGAGAAATTGGCGTGAATGCGCGGATCGTGGTCGAACCGGCCCGCCGTGATACCGCACCGGCGCTCACACTCGCTGCACTGGCCGCATGCGCTGACGGACAGGATGCCATTCTGGTCACGATGCCTGCGGACCATGCCATTGCCAATCTCGATGCGCTTCATCAGGCCATCGAGATCGCCGCGCGCCACGCGCAAGCGGGATCGATTGCGACGCTCGGTGTTCCGCCCGATCGCGCGGATACGGGATTCGGGTACATCCGTCTAGGCAGCGAATTGCAGGACGGCGCACGTCGTATTGAACGGTTCGTCGAGAAGCCGGCAGCGGAACTCGCCGCACAGTATGTCGAATCCGGTAATTACTGGTGGAATAGCGGGATGTTCGTGGTTCGGTCGTCGGTGTGGCTGGCTGTTATCGAGCGTTTCCAGCCCGATATACACGCCGCTTGCGTCGCAGCCTATCGAGGTGCAAAAAAAGCAGACGAATGCATTATTCCCGATGCCAATGAATTTCTGCGCTCGCCATCGGACTCGATCGACTACGCGGTCATGGAGCACCTCGGCAAAGCAGATTCGCCATTCAGCGGGATTGTCGTGCCGCTCGAAGCGGGCTGGTCGGACCTCGGCTCGTGGGACGCAGTGTGGCAAGCCATGGAGAAGGACGAATTCGGTAATGCGTCGAATGGACGTGTGTTGTTCGAAGGTGCCACGGCGACTTATGCGCGCTCGCAGGGCGGCCGGTTGCTCGCCTGTGTAGGCACGGACAACCTGATCGTGATCGAGACCGACGACGCCGTGCTGGTCGCGGACCGCTCACACGTGCAGGACATCAAGGGACTGGTGACGCGCATCAAGCGGGAGAAGTCTCCCGAGGCCGATGCGCACAGAAAGGTCCGTCGCCCGTGGGGTTTTTACGATTCGATCGATCACGGCGACCGGTTTCAGGTCAAGCGGATCGTCGTGATGCCAGGCGCGCGCCTGTCACTGCAAATGCACCATCACCGCGCGGAGCACTGGGTCGTCGTGAGCGGAACGGCGCTCGTCACGCGGGGAGAGGAGCAGTTTCTACTAGGCGAGAACGAGTCGACTTATATTCCGCTCGGCATACGTCATCGTCTGGAAAACCCGGGACGTGTACCACTTCAGATTATCGAGGTGCAGTCGGGGACCTATCTTGGCGAGGACGATATCGTGAGATTCGACGACAAGTACGGCCGGTGCGGCTAAGTCAGTTGTGTTGAACGGGGCGTGCTCTTAGGGGGCTGCAATGCGATTGATCACGGGTCTGATGGCGAGATTGTTCGACGTGGCGATGATACTGACGGGTGCATTCATTGCCTCGCAGATCCGCTTCGACGGCGGCTCGCAGCGAAGTTTCTATCTTGCGTTCGTGGCGTTTTCAGCGGCGCTCTCGCTGGCGGTTTTTCCAGCATTGGGCGTGTACGAGTCATGGCGCGGCCGCTCGAAACGCGCTCTTTGCGGACATGTCGCACTTGGCTGGCTGGTGGTGCAGGCCTGTGCAATGGCGTTGATGTTCTCATTGCACCGGATCGATTTCGTTTCACGCTTATGGTTCGCGTATTGGACCGGCATGTCGGGCGCTGCGATGATGGCGGGGCGGCTGGTTACGCACATTCTGCTAGGCCGGGTGCGCAATGCCGGTTTGAACCTGCAACAGGTTGCGGTTGCGGCATGCGGAGATCATTGCGATGAAATCATTAGAAAAATGGAGATGTCGCCGGCCGCCGGCTTTCGCGCCAATGCACTCTATAACGTTCGTCCCAGCATTCCCGCTGCAACTACAGCGCCGGTGCGGATGTTCGACGAGCACGCCGCGTTTGTGAAGTACGTCAGGGAACAGGGCATAGGAGAAGTGTGGCTCGCATTACCGCTTACTGAAGAACGAACCATACTCAAGTTAGTCGACGAGTTTCGTAATGATCTGATCAATATCCGTTTCATGCCCGACGTTCGCACTCTGGCGCTTTTCGAGGGCAGTATTACGGATCTGCTGGGTGTGCCGGCAATCAATCTGGCGGCTTCGCCATTGCCGCCTAATGCAATGGTTCAGAAAGAGATGTTCGACCGCCTGTTTGCAGCGGTTGCGATCGTCGCCATATCGCCGATATTGCTGGCCTGTGCGATCGCCGTGAAACTCAGCTCGCCTGGCCCGGTGTTCTTCAGGCAGCGCCGTAAAGGTGCCGATGGGCGCGTGTTCAAAATCTACAAGTTCCGCACCATGCGGCTGCACCAGCAAAAGCAGGGCGTACTCGAACAGGCTACCCGTGGCGATCCTCGCATTACGCGAGTGGGGGGATTCCTGCGCCGTACGAGTCTTGATGAATTGCCGCAGTTCTTCAATGTGCTACGCGGCGATATGTCGGTAGTAGGACCGCGCCCTCATGCGCTCGAACACGACGACCTTTATCAGAACATTGTGTCCGGCTATATTCATCGTTATCGCATCAAGCCCGGCATTACCGGATGGGCGCAGATCAACGGCTTTCGCGGCGAGACCGATCGCATCGAAAAGATGGAAGGCCGGGTGGCGCACGATTTGTACTATTTACGGAACTGGTCGTTCAGACTGGACGTAAAGATCATTTTCGCGACTGTATTCAAGGGGCTTCATCATCCTAACGCGTACTGATGCTTAGATCGAGGTCCCAGTAATACGGTACAGGAAGTCGACCAGAGCAAAGATAGCCATAGTCCGGCTAAGCGAGACACGATGTTATTAGACGTTGACAGTGCAGTGCGGCAGTCGTTGAAGAAGGTGGCGCAGTACAGGTTCCACCAGGATCATGGGGCACAGGCCAGGAGGGCCTTGCAACTGATCGAGAAACAGTACGGCAGGGCGGACCCGGCCAACCTCAAACTGGCCGATGAATACGCGCGCGAAGTATTCGGCGACGGCGTCTACGGGCCCTGGCTTCGGGTGTATGCCGCGTTCAGCGGCACCTTCAAGGAAGGCTGGATTCCGGATAACTTTTACGGGAGCGTCGTCGTGCCGCAACTGCAAGGAGGGTACGGCAAGATTTCCCATTTAAAGCCTATCGCGCGGCTAATATTCGACGGCGGCGAGTTTCCCGACGTAGCCTATTTCGCCAATGGCCTGTTTTTCACGGGGCAAAGCGTGGTGATTCCCGAGCAGGAAGTGAAAAGTGTGGTGTTCCGGGAAGTAGACAGAGTGGTATTCAAGCTGGACGGATCAAGGCGCGGCAGTGGCGTGTTCTTCTTCGACAGAAATAATTTCGATCACGAGATTGTCAAATCGCTGGGTAATGGCGTCATTCAGAAATTCATTATTCAGCACAGTCTGTTTAATACCTTTGCTTCAAAGTCCGTGGCCACGTTGCGCTTCACGACCGTGGTGGACGATCTCGGCGGTATTTCCATTCGAGCCTGTTTTCTTCGTCTTGGTAGGGCGCAGGATACGCACGTCCAGACCGATCACGAGATTTGTGTACCGGTCAATCTCGCGAATGGTGAGCTTTGCCGGGAAGGTTATATGAGCGACTGGGGTCCGACGGAAGTACATCCGGATTCCGGCGTCAGCTTTTCCGGCGTGCGAATTCCGGTCTTCGAACAATGTGTTGCGACCGTGCTCGGTCTGCACAGGAAGATCCCTTTTGTGCGTTGTGTTGGTTGGGATATAGCCGTTGATGCCGACGAGAAGGTTCAGGTGATGGAGTGGAACGGCGAACACAACGATGTGAAGTTCAGCGAAGCCACGCAGGGTCCGTGTTTTTCCGGCCTGAATTGGGAGCGGCTGAAAGTTGTCTCCTGAGCGTCTGCGAGAAAGAAAGGCGTTACCGGTTGTCGCCCATTTGAAAGGCGGCGTGCCGATCAGGCGCGCAGGAAACGCGGGTCTGGCATCTATTCAGAACCCTTACGGAGACAGGACGTGAATGAGCGACTATGGTGCGTCCATATTGAAGGAGTGAACGACTTCATTGCTACCGATTCCCGTGAATCGGCCGAGCAGGAGGCGTTGGCGATCAATGCGCATATCGACCGGGCCGAGAAGGGTCCTCGCGCGCCTCTGTTGCGGGCGGTAGTGGTCGAGTGGCCGTTCACAGCATCAGGTCACGCACGCGCGCTCGACGAAGACTGGAAAGACCTCCAGCAGATGCCGCACCGGCAGTCGACTGCGGCTTCGTCAGGGGGCGTGCTGGTTAATATCGCGCGACGTGTGAGAGGGCTGGTGTCGGTTGCGCGCGGCAAGTAATGATTGCGTGCCGCTACACATGGCCGGTCATTTTGCCGCGGTTGTAACGCGGTAATTTTGCGCAACAGAACCGTAGCCTGAATGTCGGACTATCCCTCTACGATATTGACATTGTCCTCTTTCGATTAACGAGGTGGCCGATGTTGACTCATCACGAACTTGCAACACTTCTACGTCTGCGCGACGCTGAACGTTGTCTCGAAGAACTCGACCCTGAAGTGCTCGCATTGAGCCGCTACGACCTGGTCGAGATTTCCCGGCGTGACGACGGCGATATTTCGACACTCAAGCTAACAGGCCGTGGCCGCGAACTGGCGCGGCGATTGAGCGGTGACAGTGGCGACGTTTAAGTAACGTTGCTGCATTTCCCTGGCTTATGGCGCGGTGCCGCCCTGGGCCACGATCAGATCCAGTGACGCAGAAAGAATCGACCTGGCGAGTTCCTTGTCGTCCACGGCGCGCGCCAGCGTTACCGCACCGACGATTGTCGCGACAATGCCCAACGCTGCACTTTCGCTATGGCCTGCCAGGAGTTGCGCTATTTGCGACGCCAGTGAATGCACATAGGCGGTCAGCCGCTCCCGCACTTCCGGCGACGCATGCCGTGCTTCTCCGGCCAGTGCGCACAAAGCGCAGCCTGTGCCGGGATTCTTGATATGACGTTCGCTGAGAAACGATTCGGCGATGGCCCGCAATGGTTCCTTTGCCTTAAGGCCGCCCGTGCTACCGAGCGCTGCGATACGTTTCCTGCTTTGCGCGACTGCATATTCGAGCGCCTCGACAATCAGCGCGTCACGCGAATCGAAGTGCCCGTAGAACGCGCCATGCGTGAGCCCTGCGCTGCGCATGCAGTCCGCTACACCCAACGCTTCGATCCCATTCTCGCGAATTTGCCGTGCCGCCGTTTCCAGAACGCGCTGCCTGCTTTCCGCTTTTTGTGCCTGTGAATAGCCCATTTCCCGTTCACCGTCTCTTGACATTCTGCATGATGATCATAATACTAAAAATGTGCATGACGATCAACATGCAGAATGACGATGTGGATGGCATTTTTTACCCATCTCTAGCGGCGCGGTGCCGCTTAACCGTTTCATGCATTCCGCTCGCGGCACCATTAGCGACTGCGCGGGCGCTGCAACGAAGGAGAAAGATGATGCGTTTCACAGGAAAGACAGCGTTGGTTACGGGCGGGAATAGCGGAATCGGTTTCGTCACGGCGAAGCTGTTGATTGCCGAAGGCGCGCGAGTGGTGGTCACCGGCCGTGACGGCGCCAAGCTGGACCAGGCGGTGGCTGAGCTAGGTGAAAACGCGCTAGGCGTGCAGGCCAATCTCGATGACGAGGCGCAAATCAACTCGCTGTTCGAACGAATCAGGAGCGAGTTCGGTTCGCTCGACATCGTGTTCGCCAACGCGGGCATTTCTGGGCCGACGCCGCTCGGCGGCACGTCGGCGGCGGCATTCGAGGCAATTCTCCGCACCAATCTGACGGCCGTGTTTCTGACGGTCCAGGCCGCGCTTCCGTTGATGAGCGCGGGCGGAGCAATCGTTCTGAACGGCTCCGTGATGCGCGAACTCGGCGCGCCAGGCTCGGCTGCCTATTCCGCCACGAAGGCGGGAATTACGGGCATGGCGAAGGTGTTTGCCTCCGAACTCGTGCAGCGCGGTATTCGCGTGAATACAGTGATTCCTGGCGGCACGCGTACGCCGATCTGGACGCGTGGTGCAAGAGAAGGTGCCACCCTTGATGGAACAGAGCAGGCTCTGGCGCCACGTGTTCCAATGCAACGTCTTGCCGCGCCGGAAGAAGTGGCGGCAGCGGTGCTGTTTCTTGCTTCGGGTGACGCTTCAGGAATTACCGCTGCGGAGATTGTTGTCGATGGCGGCACGATCGGTGCCCCGTGGGGTGCACCGCTTTTCCGAGCGGCTTGATTGAGTGAATCGAGTGCTTTGAATACATCAACGATCGATTGCCGGAATGACATTTCCGGCAATCGGTCAATAAACACATGCGTCACTCTGACAAAGGCACATCTTCAATCAACTCCGCCTTGACCGCGCGAATCCGGCGATCGACAAAGTACCCACCGCCTTCGACATAGCGCAGATAAAGACGTCGGCAAGTCGTGCATTGCCAGACGCCGCAGCGGTTATACGGAAAGTACCGCGGCGCTATAGGGGCGTTCTCTGCCCAATAAGTCGTTTTGTCCGGCAAGTACTCGCTGTATGTCGGCTCAGGATTGTCTTCCGGCAATAACGTGCCAATTTCCTCGAGTTGAGTTTCGTCGAGCGACAACGGCTGCGATTGCCAGCCGTCCAGTGGTGTTCGGGTACACGAACAGGGCTCGGGCGCGCGCAGTTGCGCGGCGCGTGCGAGGTCGAGGAAGGTTGCAGCATTCAGATATTGCGCCATGTGCCCCATAGTCAAATGTTTCTTATCCGGTCCCGATGGAAGAGGCCCGTGCACTGTCGATGACGTGCCGCGCGTCCTGTTCGGTCATTGTGGCTAATGATATAGCCTGGACGCGTCGTTGCGCGGAATCAGGGATTTCTCGTCAGTCGTCGCAGACGCCCCCTTAGCGATAACCCCGGGTAATCGCAGTATCGAAAGAATTCATTGGTCAATTATCGCTGAGGTTCAGATAATGGTCCGGTAAAAAACTGAGCGCCGCGTCTGCAATCTCTGCATACAGCGCGGCTAAAGGAATCAGGTAAGCCCGAGCCTCGCGTTCTGACGTGAGTGCCGAGGCAAAACCGGAGGAGACAATGTTCCATCGACCCAAGGTCAGCAGGGCGATTCTCGCGATCATGTGCGCGATGTCGTTCATCATGTATCTCGACCGCGTCAATCTGTCGGCGGCTGCGGGTTTGATCCGCGACGATCTGCATCTCAGCAATACACACGTCGGCCTCGTTTTCGCGGCATTCGCGTACACCTACACAATCTGTCAGGTTATCGGCGGATGGGTTAGCGACCGTTTCGGTGCAAAGGTAACGTTGATTACCTGCGCGAGCATCTGGATCGTCGCAACGGTCGCCACCGGTCTGGCGGGCGGCATCGTGTCGCTGTTCTGCGCGCGCATGCTGCTCGGTGTCGGCGAAGGCGCGGCGTTGCCAGCCCAGGCCAGAGCGCTGACCAACTGGTTTCCGTCCAGCAAACGCGGCTTCGTACAAGGGCTGACGCATTCATTCTCGCGCCTTGGCAACGCAATTACGCCACCGTTCGTGGCGTTGCTCGTCGCGTATTCGTCATGGCGTGCATCGTTTCTCGCAGTCGGGGCATTGACGTTTGTGTGGGTCGTGGTCTACGCGTGGTATTTCACCGACAACCCGCGCAAGCATCGTCATATGACGGCGCAGGAGGAACTGGAATTGCCGCCTGCGGCCAAGGTGGTCGTCGAAAAAACGCGTGAGCCGACGCCGTGGCTGCGTTTGCTCAAACGCATTGGCCCGACCATGCTCGTGTACTTCTGCTACGGCTGGACCGGCTGGTTGTTCTTCACCTGGTTGCCCACGTTCTTCATGCACGGTCGCGGTCTCGATCTGAAAAGCTCGGCGATGTTCTCGGCCGGTGTGTTTCTATCCGGCGTGATTGGCAATACAGCGGGCGGAGTAATCAGTGACCGTGTGCTGAAGCGCACGCACAATGTGGTCGCCGCGCGGCGCAACGTGATCATCACGGCCTTTCTCGGCGCATTGATCTTCCTCGCACCGGTGATGGTGGTGAAATCGTTGCCGGTGATGGCGGCGTGCATGAGCCTGTCGTTCTTCTTCCTCGAAATGACGATCGGGCCGATCTGGGCCGTGCCGATGGACATCACGCCGATGCACGTTGGCGTAGCAAGCGGCCTGGTCAATGCAGGCTCGGCAGTCGCGGGGATTTTTACGCCGATTGTGTTCGGTCTCGTCGTCGATCACACGGGTAGCTGGACGCTCCCGTTTGCCGGCTCGCTCGGTTTGCTGGCGGTGGGTATCGTCGCGACGTTCTTCATGCGGCCGGATATTCCGCTTGATTCGATCATCACTCCGGCCACCGAAGCGGGCCTCACGCCGCGCGTATCGAGTCGATGACCAGTTGCGTGGCAGGCGTGATACGGCGGTTCTTGCGCAGAATCAGCCCGTAGGGTGCAAGCCGCCCGCGCAGCGGCGTGGCGACCGCTGCAATCGCGTTCAACTCGACGTAATACTGCGCGACCGAACTCGGCAATACCGCGAGCATGTCCGAGTCGCGCAGTAGCGACAACGTGGTGAGGATCGACGACGTTTCGACCGTGCTGACGGGCGGCGCGACACGCGACTCGCGGAAGGTCTGATCGATCACTTGCCGCATCGGGCTCGGATGCGGCTGAATGATCCACGGGTAGCGTGCGAGTTCGGCGAGTTTGGGGCGCACCGCAGCGTGTGCCATCGGATGGTCGGGGCGTACCACGATCGACAATGCCTCTTCAGCCAGGGTTTCGAAACTGAGATCGAGCGCAGGAAAGCTATCCGGGATGCGGCCGATCACGATATCCAGCTGGTCCTGCTGCAACGATTGCACGAGCACGTCGCTGGTGTCGATCGTGACGGACATCTGCAAACGAGGATGCGCCTCCTTCAATTTGACGATGGTCTGCGTCAGCAATTCCGGTGATGGCGCCATCACCGCGCCAATCCGTACCTTGCCGATATCACCGGCTTCGATGCCGGCCAGTTCCTCGCGCAATTCGTCGAGATCTTCGAACACCACGCGTGCATAGCGCATGACCGCTTCGCCGAAGATGGTCGGTTCCATGCCGCGCGCGTGCCGCACGAATAGCGATACGCCGATCGTGTCCTCCAGTTCCTGTAAGGCTTTTGTAGCCGCAGGCTGGGTCATCGCCATTTCGTCGGCGGCCCGGCGCAACGATTCGGTTTCCGACAACGCGACCATCAATTGCAGATGGCGAAGACGCAGACGTTTGCGTATGGTGGAGGCGGGCGCGATCATGTGAGCGATAACTCCAGTGAATCAGCTGATTCGATTTATTCAGTGGTCAGTTATTGGATAGTCTCTCACACTAACGCCTATGGAACGACTCGCGGATAACACCGAGACGCGGGCCGATTAAAAAAATCCAGGAGACAAATGTATGACGACGATTGCCGGTCCGGCGCTCGACAGCGCGATTGCCAAAGCGCGCACGAGACTGCTGCCGTTTCTGATCCTGATGTACTTGCTGGCTTTCATCGATCGCGCCAATGTGGGCTTCGCGAAGAACGTGCTTCAGGCCGATACCGGTTTGAGCGACGCGGCTTTCGCATTCGGCGCCGGCATCTTCTTTGTGGGTTACGCGGTATTTGAAGTGCCGAGCAATCTTCTCATGTACCGATTTGGCGCACGTGTGTGGATGAGCCGGATCATGGTCACGTGGGGCATTGTTTCCGCGTGTACCGCGCTGGTTCACGACGCATCGAGCTTCTACATTCTGCGCACGCTACTCGGCATTGCCGAAGCGGGCTTCTTCCCCGGCATCATTCTCTTTCTGTCGAACTGGTTTCCGTCGAAGATCCGCTCGCAGGCCCTGGGCATGTTCTATTTCGGCTTCCCACTTGCCATGCTGCTTGGCAGCCCGGTGTCGGGCATTCTGCTCGATACGGGTAACCCATTCGGTATGCATCCGTGGCAGTGGTTGTTTGTTGTCGAAGGTCTCGCGGCGTCGGTGGTTGGCGTCATCGCGTACTTCTATCTGACGGACCGTCCGTCGAAAGCATCGTGGCTCGATGAAGCGCAACGTCAGGCGCTCGATGGCGCATTGCAGAAGGAAGACGAACATAAGTTGGCGCATGGTCCGGCTTCAGTTATCGGCGCATTGCGCGACTCACGTGTGCTGTTCTGCGGCCTGATCTATTTCGCGGTTCAGATGAGCGTGTACGGCGTGGTGTTTTATCTGCCGACTCGCATTGCAGGACTCACGGGCGGACATGTCGGCACAAAAGTCGGCTTGCTGACCGCTATTCCGTGGATCGTGGCAATCGTCGGCACGTTCGTGGTCACTCGCACGGCCGACCGCTACGGTCATCACCGGACATGGGCCGCGGCCATGCTCGCACTCGCGGCGGTGGGTATCGGTGCAAGTGCGCTCACGTCGTCGGTCACGCTCGCGATTGCGGCATTCTGCGTCGCCGGAATCGGCTTTGTCGCCGTACAGCCGCTCTTCTGGACGCTGCCGACCGGTTATCTCGGCGGCGCGGCGGCCGCAGGCGGTATCGCGCTGATCAACTCGATCGGCAATCTCGGTGGTTTCGTCGCACCCAATCTGAAGGGGCTGGCCGAACACCTTGCCGGTTCCACCCAGGCCGGCATGCTGTCGCTCTCGGCAGTCGGCCTGATTGGCGCCTTACTCCTGCTTACTTTCCGGATGACGCCAGATTCATCCGCAGCCATTTCCCATCGCCCTGTACCGCTCGGCGAACGCCCGGGTCACTAAATTTTTTCGAGGAATCAACGATATGAAAATCAAGCATATCCGCACGCGCGTCTTTGAATGGAAGGGTAAGGTCGTGCCACCGCAAGCGCATTTCTGCACAAATGCGGTAGATATTCTTTACGAGCGCGGCGATGCGATGGGGTCGTTCCGTTTCCACGGCTGGCTGGTGGTGGAAATCGAATGTGACGACGGCACGGTTGGCATTGGTAATTGCGCGCTTGCGCCGCGCATCGCCAAGCAGATCATCGACGAGTACCTCGCGCCGATTGCAATTGGTGAAGACCCGTTCGATAACGAGTACATCTGGCAGAAGATGTATCGGCGCACGCTTGCGTGGGGACGTAAAGGAATCGGCATGGCGGCGATTTCGGCCGTGGATATCGCGCTGTGGGACATCATGGGCAAGGCCGTGAAGAAGCCGGTGTTCAAACTGCTGGGCGGCCGCACCAAAGAGAAGATCTGGTGCTATGCGTCGAAGCTCTATAACAACGACGACCGCGATGCATTTCTCGGCGAGGCTCAGGGTTATCTGGAAGACGGTTTCACCGCGATGAAAATGCGCTTCGGCTACGGTCCGAAAGACGGCCCGAAGGGAATGGCAAAAAACATCGAACAGGTACGCCTGTTGCGCGAACTGGTCGGCGACGAAGTCGACATCATGCTCGAATGCTATATGGGCTGGACGCTCGAATACGCGCGACGCATGCTGCCCCGCCTCGCCGAATTCAACCCGCGCTGGATCGAAGAGCCGGTGATTGGCGACGACGTGGAAGGCTACCAGGAACTGAAGAAGCTGAACATCATGCCGATCTCCGGCGGCGAGCATGAATTCACGAGTTACGGTTTCAAGGATCTGCTCGAGCGTCGCGCGATCGACGTGATCCAGTACGACACGAACCGCGTCGGCGGCATTACGGCCGCGCGCAAGATCAATGCGATGGCCGAAGCCTGGTCGGTGCCGGTGATCCCGCACGCGGGTCAGATGCATAACTATCATCTGACCATGGCGAGTACTGCGAGCCCGATGTCGGAGTTCTTCCCGGTGTTCGATGTGGAAGTCGGCAACGAATTGTTCTACTACATCTTCGACGGCGAGCCGCGTCCCGAGAAAGGTTTCCTGCAATTGTCGGACGACACGCCGGGCCTCGGCATTACATTGAGCGACAAGCATCTCGCCGATTTCAACATCGTCGAATAAGACGTTGCGCTACACGAACAGGATCATCAATATGAATCCACGTATTGCAGTTCTTCTCGGCGATCCCGCCGGCATCGGCCCGGAACTGATCGCACGTTTGTTGTCGAAACCGGCGAACCGGGCGCGCGCCGAGCTTCTTATCATCGGCGACCGGCGTGAGCTTGAAACCGGCATGAAGATCGCGGATCAACGCTTCGAATATCAGGTAGTAAATAACGCCGAAGCAGCATTTCAGCAAACAGGCGTACCCTCGCTAATCGATTTTCGTCTGACCGACGACGAGCCTTTCGAACGCGCGACATCGACCGAACGCGGCGGACGTTACAGTCTCGACGCATTCAGAAAAGCACTCGCGCTGACGCAGAAGAACGTCACGCAAGGGATGCTGTTCGCGCCGGTCAACAAGACCTCGCTGCATATGGCCGGCATGGAAACCGGCGACGAAATGGAATGGTTCGCGCGGCAACTCGACTACTCGGGCAGCTTCTGCGAATTCAACGTGCTTGATGAGTTGTGGACCTCGCGCGTCACGTCGCATATGGCGCTCAAGGATGTCAGCGAGAAATTGTCGGTAGAGCGGATAGTCGGTGCAGTGCGGCTGATTCACGACGGCCTGAAACGCGCGGGCAATGCGGCTCCCCGTATCGCAGTGTGTGGGCTTAATCCGCACAATGGCGACAACGGCGCTTTCGGACGTGAGGAAATCGACGTGATTGCGCCTGCCGTCGAAGCTGCGCGCGAACTCGGCTACGATGCACAAGGACCGTTTCCCGCCGACACGATCTTCGTTCGCGCTCGCGACCAGAAGGCATTTGACGGCGTGGTGACGATGTATCACGATCAAGGCCAGATCGCGATGAAGCTGATGGGTTTCTGGCGCGGCGTCACGGTACATGGTGGCTTGCCTGTGCCGATCGCGACACCGGCGCATGGCACCGCATTCGACATACATGGGCAGGGGAAGGCCGACGTCGGCGCGACACAGAAGGCTTTCGACATCGTGACGAAGATGGCGATGGATCGAATGGGTTGAACAACCGCGAGAAACAGGCATGCAACTGACTGACTTCGACACGCTTACCTTTGATTGCTACGGCACCTTGATCGACTGGGAGACCGGTATCTTCGAAGGATTGCGGCCGCTTCTCGAGCGTGTCGAATCGCCGCTCACGCGCGACCAGGTACTTGAGGCGCATGCGCGGCACGAGTCGTCGCAACAGAAGTACACGCCGCACCGGCGTTATCAGGAGTTGCTGCCTGTCGTGTACAAGCGTCTTGCTGAAGAATGGCAGACGCCGTACACACTGGCCGAATGCGTTGCATACGGCCAGTCCATTCGCAACTGGCCCGCATTCGACGATTCAGCGGACGCGCTGCGTTATCTGAAGCAGCATTACAAGCTCGTCATTCTGTCGAATGTCGATAACGAGAGCTTTGCGTTTAGCAACGAAAAATTGCAGGTTGAATTCGACGCGATCATCACGGCGGAAGATGTCGGTTCCTACAAGCCGTCACCGCGCAATTTCGAATACATGCTGGAGAAGCTGGCGGAACGCGGCCTTCATGAGGACAAGATTCTTCACACCGCCGAGAGCCTGTTTCACGATCACAAGCCCGCGAACGAATTCGGACTGGCTTCGTGCTGGATTTATCGACGGCACGCGAAAGAGGGTTTCGGTGCGACGATGGACCCCGGCTCGCAGCCGAAGATCGACTTTCGCTTCAACAGCATGGCTGATTTCGTGAAAGCGCACGAGGCACAATTGCGCAGGCAATAGTGTTCGATCGGTGTGCTGCTGCGGCGTGCGCCGATCACAAATAACCCTTCCTGCAGGGCCCCGTTGATGCCCGGACCACCAGTTCCGGCGGTGGACCGATCACCATCGACGGCGATTGCTCAGGTGTCTGGATCAACCGGATCAGGCAGTCAATCGACAACTCCGCGATTGCCGCTGTCTGGATCGCGACGGTCGTCAACGCCGGGTGAACCTGATGCGCGAGTTGAATATCGGTAATGCCAATCACCGACACGTCGTCCGGTACTCTGCGGCCCAGCGTGATCAATGCCTGCACGGCGCCGATCGCGAGCAGGTCGTTGGTCGCGAAAATCGCGCTCAGGTGCGGCCGGTTCGCCATCAGTTGCATGCACGCGGCGTAGCCCGCATCGATCGAGTCGCGGATTTGCAGCACCGCGGCGGCATCCGCTTCGATGCCGGCGGCGCGCATGGCCGCGCGAAAGCCGTTTGAACGCGCATCCTGCAAACCGCCGCAACCGTCGCCGATCAACAGGCCGATTTCACGGTGACCGAGTTCGAGTAGATGCCGCGCGGCCAGTTCGCCCGCCAACGCGAAATCCACGGCAACGCAGGGCAGAGCCGGAGGCGATTCGGGGTGTTCCCACATCGCCAGCAAAATCGGCGCGCTATGCGTGGCCGACGCGCAGAGATCGTTGATCGCGATGTCCGTGTTCATCACCAGCACGCCGTCGGCCAGCGTACCCGCGATCTGGTTCAGATACGCGCGGCCGATCTCGGCGTCGTCGTCGGTATTGCAGACCATCAGGAAATGGCCCGTTTTACGCGCGGCGCGTTCAGCGGCTAGCACGAATTCCGGATAGAACGGGTTCGAGATATTCGACAACATCAACGCAAGCGTCGACGAGCGACCCTCGGCCAATGCGCGTGCATTCAGATTGGGCCGGTAACCCAATTCGTCGATTGCTTTCAGCACGCGCTCGGCCGTTTCCGGGCGCACTTTCTCGCGATTGCGCAGCACGTTCGAGACGGTGGCGGCAGTGACGTGCGCGCGTTTCGCGACTTCAGACAGCGTGACCATTTTCGAGTTATCCCATATTTAGGGAAAGTGATTCAAATGTTGCAAGCGTGCGCCGACGTTGATAAGTTTCTGAAAAACATCCAGGAGACACCCGCCATGACTTTTTCCCTCAAACTCGAATTTAAGCGATTAAATGCCGACCGCACAAGGCCTGGCTGCTTATTTTTTTGTAAAATTTAAGCGGTTAAATCCTACGGAGGCAGCATGGCGACAATTCGTTTGACGGACGTGCAGAAGTCATACGGCGATCATCCGCCGGTGATCCGGCGCGTCAATCTCGAGATCGCGCAGCACGAGTTCTGTGTATTTCTCGGCCCGTCGGGTTGCGGCAAGTCGACCCTGTTACGGATGATCGCCGGTCTGGAAGACCTGAGCGAAGGCGAACTGCATATCGGCGGAAAGCTGGTGAACGATGTGCCTTCGGCACAGCGCGGCGTGGCAATGGTGTTCCAGAGCTACGCGCTGTTCCCGCATATGACCGTGTTCGACAACATGGCGTTTGGCCTGAAGCTCGCGAAGCAGCCGAAGGACGTGATCGATCGCAAGGTGCGCGAAGCTGCACGCATCCTGCAACTGGACAGCTTGCTGGATCGCTATCCGAAAGCATTGTCAGGCGGTCAGCGGCAACGTGTTGCGATTGGCCGCGCGATTGTGCGCGAGCCGGGCGTGTTCCTGTTCGACGAACCGTTGTCGAATCTCGACGCTGCGCTGCGTGGCCAGACCCGCGTCGAAATCGCGCGCCTGCACCAGCGTTTTGCGGATGCGAGCGTGGTCTACGTGACACACGATCAGGTCGAAGCAATGACGCTCGCCGACCGCATCGTGTTGCTGCATGCAGGCGCCGATGCTGAGCGTTACGGCAGCATCGCGCAGACCGGTGCGCCGCTCGAGTTGTATCACCACCCGAAGTCGCGCTTCGTGGCGGGTTTTATCGGCTCGCCGCGGATGAATTTCATCGACGCAACGGTTGATTCGATTGCAACCGGCAGCGTCACCGTGACGTTGCCGCAAAGCGGCGAGAAACTGGTTGCCAACGTCGACGGCCAGCGTCTTCAACGCGGCCAGAAAGTTACGCTCGGCGTGCGGCCGGAGCACTTGCGGCTCGACGGCGACGAACAGTTTGTTCAGTGCGCGACGGTGTTGTCCGAGCGACTCGGCGAGCACAGCTACATTCACGCGGATCATGCCACCGGCACGCTGATCGCCAAGGCCATCGGCGATACGCCTATCGGATCGGGTGAGCGCATTCGCATTCACGTTCCGCCTTCCGCGTGTCATCTGTTCGACGCGGACGGGATCGCTCTGCGGCGCAGTGCGTTCGAGCCTGAACGCGTGGCCGCGTGAACGGTCGGGTAGGGTGCTGAACTTTGCATCGACGGGTTCAGCAGGTTGAATTCCGCCACAGAGCGGGTTACTTCGCTGGCAGCCGTGCGCAAACGCTCGCTGTCAGTCAACAAGGTAGTCAAGGAGACACAAGATGATTGCTCTTCGCCTTCGCCGTTTTGCCCAGTTGTCGGTTGCCGCCGCACTGGTCGCCGGCACCTTCGCCAGCGTGTCGGCCGATGCCGACGCCGCCACGCTCACCGTCAACGTATCGGCGCGCGGTAATCAGCGCTCGACATGGCAGGACGCGTTCGACCAGTTCAAGAAAGCCAATCCCGACATCGATCTGAAAGTGACGTACATCACCGAGGAAGCGTACAAGGTGCAGATGGGCGGCTGGCTCGCCACCGATCCGCCTGATGTGGTGTCGTGGCACGACGGCGAACGCATGGCGTATTACGCGCAGCGCGGCCTGCTCGAAGATCTGTCGCCGGACTGGAGCAAGAACGGCTGGTCGCAACAGTATGCGTCGGTGAAGGAAGCATCGACGTATAAGGGCAAACAGTACGCGGCGCCGCTCGGCTACGACGCGTATGGCTTCTTCTATCGCAAGGATCTGTTCGAGAAGGCCGGCATCAAGAGCGAGCCGAAAACGTGGGATGAGTTTCTCGAAGCGAACAAAAAGCTGAAGGCAATCGGTGTTGCACCGATTGCCGTGGCCGCGCGCGATAGCTGGACGCTCGCCGCGTGGTTCGACTATCTGAACCTGCGTATTAACGGCAATGCGTTCCATCAGCAATTGATGGCCGGTGAAATTCCGTACACCGATCCGCGCGTGAAGAAGGTCTACACCACGTGGAAGACGTTGATCGACGATCACTACTTTATCGACAACGCGCTGTCGTACGATCTCGATTCGATCGCACCGTTCCTCGTGAACGGCAAGGCGTCGATGATGCTGATGGGCACGTTCTTCTCGGCAAGCATTCCACCGTCGATCAAGGCGCAAACCGGCTTCTTCCGATTCCCGGTAATCGACGCGAACGTGCCGATGGCCGAAGACGGCCCTGTCAACGTGCTGCTGGTTCCGGCGAAGGCAAAGAACAAGGCCGACGCGCGCAAGTTGCTGGCCTTCATGGAACAGCCGAAGATCAACGCGGAACTCGCGAAGGGCTGGGGTCAACTGCCGTCGAACAGTCAGTCGGCTGAACCTGAAGATGCAATCTCGAAGGTCGGCTTTCAGACGCTCGCGAATACGAAGGGCGGCATTGCGCAGTTCTACGACCGCGACATGCAGAAGGAAATGGCCGACGAGGGCATGAAGGCGATGCAGCAGTTCTATAGCGATCCGTCGCAACTCGACACGGTGCTCGCCCACCTCGAAGCAACGCGCAAGCGCATCTATCAGAAGTAATCCCGAAGCGCCGGCCACGAAGCATGGCCGGCGCTCGCCTTAGATTTCCGACGAGGCTCGATCCATGTCTCATTCCGCAGCGAGCCGCCTACCCGCGGCCCGGCGCCGTCACGCCTCTACGACGCGCCGTCATCAGCACCGTGCCGCGTTTTTCTTTCTGTTGCCGGGCTGTGCATTGTTTTGCCTGTGCGTGGTTTATCCGATTATCAGCAGTATCTCGCTCAGTTTCTTTAACTGGGACGGAATGACGCCAAAGACCTTTATTGGTCTCGGCAATTACATTGAGCTATTTCATTCGGATACGTTTTATACGGCGTTGAAGAACAACCTGATCTGGCTTGCGCTATTCCTGCTGGCGCCACCGCTTGGTTTGATGTTCGCGCTATATCTGAATCAGCATGTCCGTGGAATGCGCGTCGTGAAGTCGCTTTTTTTCGCACCTTTTGTGCTCTCGGGCGTGGTGGTCGGGTTGGTGTTCAGCTGGTTCTACGACCCTGGATTCGGTCTTCTGCGATTGATCGTCGGCCATGGCATTCCGGTACTTGGCGATCCCCATACAGTGACATTCGGGATTATTTTCGCTGCACTCTGGCCGCAAACGCCGTTCTGCATGGTGCTGTATCTGACGGGGCTGACGGGTATCAATCC
Organism: Paraburkholderia sp. GAS333; assembly: GCF_050435665.1. Lineage (NCBI taxonomy): Bacteria > Pseudomonadati > Pseudomonadota > Betaproteobacteria > Burkholderiales > Burkholderiaceae > Paraburkholderia > Paraburkholderia sp. GAS333. The sequence continues at coordinate 367,318 of NZ_JBNDKS010000005.1, read as the reverse complement.
TGAAGTCGTCGAGGCGGCGCGCATGGAAGGCGCGAAAGGTTTGCGTCTCTTGTGGCACGTGATTCTGCCGCAGTTGCGCCCCGCGACTTTCATGGCCGTCGTGCTGACCGTGATCGGCGCATTGCGCAGTTTCGACCTGATTGCGGTGATGAGCGGCGGCGGTCCTTTCGACAGTTCTACTGTGCTCGCCTATTACATGTACGACCAGGCGATCAAGTACTACCGCGAAGGTTATTCGGCCGCAATTGCCGTCGTGCTGTTCGCCATCATGCTCGTCTACATCGTGTTCCATCTTCGCCGCATGCTGCGCGAAGAGCGCTGATTTTCAGGAGTGATGTGTCATGTATCCGCTTCCCGTTGAACGCTGGAAACCGCTCAATCGCGCGCTTTATAAAGTGTCGTTGCCGATTGCTCTGCTGATCTGGCTATTGCCGATGCTCGCCGTTCTCGTGACGTCGATCCGTTCTTCCGACGAGTTGTCGCAAGGCGATTACTGGGGCTGGCCGAAGCATTTTGCGCTGATCGAAAACTACGGCACCGCACTCACGCAAACGCCGATGCTGCATTACTTCACGAATAGCGTGCTGATTACGGTGCCTTCGGTGATCGGCGCAATCGTGCTGGCGTCGATGGCGGGCTTTGCGTTAGCGACCTACAAATTTCCCGGCAATACAGCGGTGTTATTCGCATTCGTCGCCGGTAATTTTGTGCCCATCCAGATCCTGATGATTCCCGTGCGCGACATGGCGCTGAAAGTGGGACTCTTCAACAGCGTGTGGGCACTGGTGATTTTCCACGTGTCGTTCCAGACCGGCTTCTGCACGCTGTTTCTGCGTAACTTCATCAAGCAGTTGCCGTTCGAGATGATCGAGGCGGCGCGCGTGGAAGGCGCGAGCGAGTGGATGGTTTACTGGCGCATCGTATTGCCGCTGATCCGTCCGGCCCTCGCCGCGCTTGGCATTCTGGTGTTCACGTTCGTGTGGAACGACTATTTCTGGGCACTGTGTCTCACGCAGGGCGACGACGCCGCGCCGATCACCGTAGGCGTCGCCGCGCTCAAAGGGCAATGGACGACCGCGTGGAATCTGGTCGCCGCCGGTTCGGTTCTCGCCGCATTACCTTCCGTGCTGATGTTCTTCGCGATGCAACGGCATTTCGTCGCCGGCCTGACTTTTGGTGCGAGCAAAGGCTGAGCGCCCGCTCGACGTCAACTAACAACGAGACTTCTCTCATGCAACTTGGTGTGTGTTATTACCCGGAACAATGGCCGCGCGACATGTGGGCCGACGACGCAAAGCGTATGGTCGAACTCGGCATTACGCATGTACGTATCGCTGAATTCGCGTGGAGCCGCATGGAGCCGCGCGCCGGCGAATATGAATGGCAATGGCTCGACGAAGCCGTCGAAACGCTCGCGAGCGCGGGGCTGAAGCTCGTGCTCGGCACGCCGACCGCGTCGCCGCCGAGGTGGCTGATCGACGCGCATCCGGACGTGTTGCCGGTACGTGCCGACGGAACGCGCTGGAATTTCGGCTCGCGCCGTCATTACGACATTTCGAGCGAGACGTATAGGCGCGAATGTCTGCGTATCGTCGACGTGATGGCCGCGCGTTACGGACAGCATCCGTCTATCGTCGCATGGCAAACCGATAATGAACTCGGTTGCCATGAAACCGTGCCGAGTTACTCGCCGGCCGCACTCGAACGTTTCCAGAAGTGGCTCAAGCAGCGCTATGAAACCATCGCGTCGTTGAATGACGTCTGGGGCAATGTGTTCTGGAGCATGGAGTACCCGTCGTTCGAATCGATTGGTTTGCCGAACCTCACGCCGACCGACGCGAATCCGATTCACCTGCTCGACTTCCGCCGCTTCATGTCCGATGAGGTATCGAGTTTTCATCGCGAGCAGATCGATGTATTGCGAGCTCACGCGCCGAATGCGGATTTGCTGCATAACTTCATGGGCTTTTTCACGACCTTCGATCATTACGATTTCGCGAAAGACAATGCGATCGACGTCGCGACCTGGGACAGCTATCCGATCGCTCGCACTGAATCGATCGCATTGCCTGAAGAACAGAAAGCGCGATATGCACGCACCGCGCATCCCGATGTTTCCGCATTCGATCACGACCGTTATCGCGCCATTGGCGGCGGCCGTTTCTGGGTGATGGAGCAGCAGGCGGGTCCGGTCAACTGGGCGCCGTGGAATCCGGTTCCCGCGAAGGGCATGGTGCGTTTGTGGGCGTACGAGGCGTTCGCGCACGGCGCGGAACTGGTGTCGTATTTCCGCTGGCGTCAGTGCCCGTATGCGCAGGAGCAGATGCATTCGGGGCTTAATCTGCCGAACAACGAGTTGTCGCCGGGCGGACTGGAAGTGCAGCAGGCGGCGCGCGAGATTGCGAATTCCGCAGCTTTGTCCACACTCGGTGCGCCCGTGCGTGCAGCTGTCGCGATTCTGTTCGATTACGAAACGCAATGGATGTTCGAGATTCAGCGTCATGGCAAGACGTTCGATTATCAGACGCTGGTGTTCGACTACTACGAATCGCTGCGCGAACTGGGCCTCGATGTCGATATCGTATCGAGCCGCGCCGATCTTTCCGGGTATCGCCTGATCGTTGTGCCGAGCCTTGCGGTGATCGACGACACACTCGTTGCGCAGATCGAGCGCAGCGACGCGCAATGGGTTTTCGGCCCGCGCAGCGGCTCCAAAACGGAAGCCTTTGCGATTCCCGGCAACTTGCCGCCGGGCGCACTGCAGCGCGTTCTGCCGATGCAGGTGCTCGAAGTCGAATCGCTGCGGCCGTCGCTGACGCCTGCGTTGTCGGTCGGCGGCGCGAACGGCACGGCAATCTACTGGCGCGAGCATGTCCGGGCCAACGGCGCGACCCGAGTCGTCGCGCAGTTCGGCGACGAATGGCCCGCCATTCTCACGCACGGCAAGGTTCGATATCTGGCGGCGTGGCTGTCGCATGAGTTGCATCGCACGGTGCTGGGGCAGGCCGCTCGCGATGCGGGCCTCGAAACGCAATTGCTCGCCGATGGTTTGCGCATCCGCCGTCGCGGCGATCTGACATTTGCGTTCAACTTTGGCGCACAACAGGTGCAGGCGCCCGTACCCGCAAATGCCGTCTTCGTACTCGGACAAGCCGGACTGAATACCGGCGATGTTTGCGTATGGAAAGACGCCTGAACGGAATCACGTCGTAAGAAGGTGTTGCTGGAAGATTGGCATTCAGATTCAGACGCTTCAACCCGGACCAGGCAGCCCTGAGAGAGCTGCCATTCAATAGATGGAGGATGACGGATGAACCGAAGAGAAATGCTGGGATGGCTGGCTTCGACAGCAGCGGCGGCAGGCGTCGGCGCGACGGTGGGGACGCCTGCCGCTGTGTCGGCGGCGGAGCGCGAGCCGTCTGCGAAACCGCTACATGGCAGCCGCTTTGCAATGGGTGCGGACGTGTCGACGCTGCTCGAACTGGAAGCGAACGGTGCTAAATTTTACGAGCACGGCGTACGGCAAGACTGTCTGCGGCTTTTGAAAGACCACGGTGTCGATTCGATTCGAATCAAGGTCTGGAATGATCCTGGCAATCCGAACTTTTTTCCCGCAGACCAGAGTCCTGCAGCCGGTTATAACAATGCAGAACATGTGCGTGTTCTGGCGCGTCGTGCTGCCGCGCTCGGACTGCGCGTACTGATCGATTTCCACTACAGCGACTGGTGGGCCGATCCGGGCAAGCAGTATCCGCCGCATGCGTGGGCCGGCAAGGACATCGTGGAAACCTGTGCGCTGTTGTACGAGTACACGTCGAATGTGCTGAAGATGCTGGCACACGACGGCGTTCGTCCGGAGTGGGTGCAGATCGGCAATGAGATTACCGGCGGCATGTTGTGGCCGCTCGGCAAGTACGATCAACTCGACAACCTCGCGCAATTGCTGAAAGCGGGGCATGACGCCGTGAAGTCGGTCGACGAGCGCACCAAGGTCATGTTGCATATCGACAGCGGCGGCGACAACGCGAAGAGCCGCTGGTGGTTCGACGCGGCAACGCAACGAGGCGTGACGTTCGACGTGATTGGCCTGTCGTACTATCCGCAGTGGCAGGGTTCGCTGAGCGATCTGCAGAACAATGCGAACGATCTAGCGACGCGCTACGACAAGGACGTGATGGTGGTGGAAACCGCGTATCCGTGGACCACCAGCGATGGCGATTCCGAGCCCAACGCAATGACCAATGTCGGAACCTCGACTTTCCCGCAGACGCCGGCAGGCCAGGCGCAATTCCTCGGCGCGGTGACGGATATCGTGAAGGCGATTCCCGATGGTCACGGCAAGGGCGTGTTCTGGTGGGAGCCGGAGTGGATTCCGACGCCGAACGTCGGCTGGAAAGTCGGTGCTGGAGATCAGTGGGACAACAACACCGTGTTCGACTTCAAGGGTAATGCGCTGACGTCGATCGACGCGTTCCGCAAGCGCTGATTAGCCGCCGGCAAGCGCGGCGGCAGAGAAAAAATTCTCCGCCGCGCGCAGCTCGCCTGGGCCGCACATTACTGCGCGGCCTTTTGACCTTTTTGCTGATTGGCACACTCCGCCGACACCGCCATGCTCGCCTGATCGGGCGTCATGTGCGGCGCGTCGGGCGCATAAATTTTCTCGATGATCGCGTTGACCGCCTGACGGTCGGCGCTGTCCTGGTAGTACTTGGCCGCCTGATTGAGCGCCTGCGCCTTGGTCTTCTTGTGCGCGCGCCACGACGCAACCTGCCCGGCGATATCGCCGAGCGCAAAACATTGATCGCTGACTGTCTGCGCCACGGCCTGAGCGGCCGGTTGCGCGAGGCACACCGCCAGCAGCGCGGATACGACTACGCGTTTCATTACGAATCCTGTATTTAGATGAGCGACGGTGCGGCCGGGAGCGACTGACGACTGCGGTGGCCGAAACGGTAAATAGCCGCGTAGTTTACCGGGAAGTGGCGGTGCGCGTTCTTTTTCGGGGATTGGAGGCGCCGCGGCGTGGCGCTGCATGGGGCGTTCCGATAACGCCTGCGGCCCCGTGTCGCAAAGAAAAGGCCGCCTGGGCAGGCGGCCTGATGGCATCTGATCGACGAGCTATCGGGAAGGCATCGGCACAGCGCCGACCCCTTCCCACTTCAATGCCCGAACGACTCCGTCTTCGCGGCATTCCCCGTCGCCACATGCGGCCGTGCAGCCTGCTTGATCAGCAACGCCACGCACGCAATCAATCCCGCCACCGCGACCATCGCGAAAATCCCGCCAAACGTGAAGTGACGGCGCGTCAGTTCAGCCACCAGAAACGAACCGGCAATGCCGCCAAAACGCCCGATACCGAGCATCCACGCGACGCCGGTGCCGCGACCCTGCGTCGGATAGAACGCGGCGGCGAGTGCGGGCATCGACGATTGCGCGGTGTTCATCAACACCCCGGCGACGAACACGATAAACACCAGCGCGCCCACATTGCCGACCGCCTGGCCGATGAAGTACACGCTCACCGCAGTCAGCGCATAGCACGCAGCGATGATGCGGTTAGCGTTGAATCGATCCATCAGCACGCCGCACAGCACCGCGCCAACGCCGCCGAGCGGGAACAGCGCCGAAATCAGCGTCGCGCGCGCGGGCGTGAGACCGGCGTCCTTCAGCAGGATCGGCATCCAGTTGATCGACGCATAGAAGATCACGAGGCCCATGAAGTAGGCCACCCACAGCATCACCGAGCCGACGATGTACGAGCGCGACAGCACCACGCCCAGACCCTTGCCGCCGGTTTGCGGCGCGGTCTCGGTCATCGTGAAGACGCCGGCTTGCACGGCATCGCCGGAAATGCGCGCGAGCGCCGCGCGAATCCGCTCCACCGGCTTGTTGTTCGCCACCATGTAGCGCACCGACTCGGGCAGTTTGGTGAGCAGCAGGATCATCAGCAGAAGCGGGGCGATGCCGCCCAGCATCAGCACGCTGCGCCAGCCGAAATGCGGAATCATCCACGCGGCCAGGAAGCCGCCGAACGCCGCGCCTAGCGGAAAGCCGCAGAACATCAGGTTGATCACGGTCGCGCGACGACCGTCCGGACAGTATTCGCCCATCATCGTGACAGCGTTCGGCATCGCCGCGCCCAGGCCGACGCCGGTGATGAAGCGCAAGACGGTCAGTTCCTCGATGCTGGTCGAGAACGCCGAGCCGAAGCACGCTACGCCGAACAGCAGCACGGAGCCGAGCAGCATCGAGCGTCGGCCGAGCCGGTCGGATAGCGGCCCCGAACCGAGCGCGCCGCAAGCGAGGCCGAACAACGCGGCGCTCAGCACCGGCGCGAGCGCCGGTCGGGCGATGCCCCATTCGGAGATCAGCGAAGGCGCAATGAAGCCGATCGCGGCGGTGTCAAAACCGTCCAGCAGGACGATGATGAAGCACATGAAAAAGATCAGCCACTGGAACGGCGAAAACGGATGTTCGTTGATGAAGGTTTGAACGTTCACAGCGTTGCTGCGGTTCATATCGGGTCTCCTGATTGCGAAAAGGCCCGTCAATACGAGCCTTTTCTTTCTTATAGATCGTACGCCGTTTTAGAAGCGGTGCACGATGCCTACGCCCGCGGCAAACTGGCTGCGCGACGAGGACGGCGCGCTCTGGAAGCCGTCGCCGATCGTTGCCGTGGCGCTGATGACATGTCCTGCGCCTGCGTTGCCGAGCGTATTGCCGTTGGTGCGCTGGAATGCCTGCAACGCATAAAGGCCGGTACGCTTGGACAGTGAATAATACTCGGACAGATTGACCTGCTGGTACTGCGCGGAACTCGTGATGCCGTTGGCGCGCGTCGCACGAGTGTAGCTGTAGCCGGTTGCGAAATCCCACACGACCGACGGCTTCCAGTGCAGCACGAGCCCGCCCGTGTTGAAGATCGCCGTATCGTGGAAGCTCGAGCCGACACCCGGAATGTACTGCACGTTCGAATACGCGCCCGAGATATCCCAGCCGTTGCCGAAGTTATAACCGCCCGTGACCGCGAAGCGCTGTTGCGCCTGCGCCGTCCGGTAACCGTTCGTCACCGCCGACACGCCGACCTGCTGGCCGTTGTTGCCCGCCGTCGACGCCGTGCCCCAGTCGCCGCCGCCTGGCGTCGAATTGTTGATTCGCATGATGCCGACCGCAATCCCGACCGGACCGTTGATGTACTGCGCCGCGCCGCTCCACGTCGAGCCGCTGTTGAAGCTGCCGGGCACGCCGCCGAGCGAATACGAACCGCTGAACGTGAAGCCGTACCATTTCGGCGACGTATAGACCAGCGAGTTGCTCGCGCGGTAGATCGTATCGAGCGCGTCGAGGTCGCCCGGATGCGCGCCGTAGAAACCGGTGAGCCACGTGGTCGGGCTATATGGCGACAGCATCGTGTAGTACGCGGTGTACTGGCGGCCTGCCTGGAACGTACCGTAGCTGTTGTTCGTCACGCCGATCCACGCCTGACGGCCGAACAGCGCGTTGGTGAACTGGGCGCCGCCGGTCGCCGAATTGAAGCCCGACTCCAGCTGGAAAATGGCCTTGGTGCCGCCGCCGAGATCTTCCGAACCCTTCAGGCCGAAGCGGCTGCCCGCCCATACCCCTTGCACCATCTTCGTGTTCGACCGGCCGCCCGAAGTCGCGCCGAGCGTCGGCGCCTGGCTGCTCTGGTAGCCGATGCCGTTATCGACGATACCGTACAGCGTGACGTTGCTTTGCGCGAAAACGGGAGCGCTGGCGAATGCTGCAACTGCGAACGCGATCCGGGTCATGGTGATGGTGTGCTTCATGCTGCGTTCTCCAAATTCGATCTGCGAGAAGTCGGGCGACCGGGACTTCGATAAATTATTTATTTGAAAATGTTCGTATCTAGAACCGAGATTCGTAAAGCGAACGATCGAACTGTAAGCAATCTGACAATGAAGGGCCAATGCGGGAATACCCGAGCGTGTTGCGTATGCACATCGAATGAAAAAATACGTGGACGGCGGGCATGGACAGACGGCCGCACATGCCGTGTGCGTGGGGCTGGAGGGGAGGGAGATGGGCAGGAAAGGAGCCGGCTTTTTCGAGCCGGCGGGTATTCGGAAAGTTTCAATAAGCCATCGGAAAAATCACAACAAGCTTTTCCGTAGGAGTGCCATCACTTTCTCTCGCCGGGAGAGACACCCGGCGGCCGATGGCAACGCGGCCTTTATTCGCCGCGTCCCGCATTCAGCTTGCGCCACAACGTCGTTTTGCTGATACCCAGTGCCTTGCACACCGCATCGCGATCGCCTTCACGCTCCGAGCGCAGCGCGAATCTGATCGGCCTCCACGTGACGGCTGCTTTCGCGCAACGTCAGCGGAGTCTGTTTCGTGCGCGCCTGCTGTTCGATTATTTCGGGCGCGACGGTGCGTAGCATGTCGCGCGTGAAAACCGCTTCGCCTGCGGGCAACGTATCCGCATCGGCGAGTTCGACCGCAATCCGTTCGATCACGTTCTGCAACTCGCGCACATTGCCCGGCCACGTATAACGCCGCAACGGCGCGGCAAGCGTCGCGAGCACGCGTTCGGCGGCGGCTGCATCGGGCAGGCGCGCCGCGAGCCTCGGCTCGCGCGTCGCGGCTTGCAGCAGCAAGTCGACGGCGAGCGGCAGCAGGTCGGAAGGACGTTCGCGCAGCGGCGGCAACGCGATGCTGAGAATATTGAGCCGGTAATAGAGATCGGCCCGAAAACTGCCCGCCGCGATGCCTTCGGTCAACGCGCGATGCGTCGCCGCGACGACGCGAATATCCACGCGCATCGGCTCCGTCGAGCCGAGCCGCACCACCTCACGTTCCTGTAGCACGCGCAACAGTCTGCTTTGCAACGACAACGGCATTTCGCCGATTTCGTCGAGAAACAGCGTGCCGCGATGCGCGACTTCGATCAGTCCCGCCTTGCCGCCTTTGCGCGCGCCGGTGAATGCGCCTTCTTCATAGCCGAATAATTCGCTTTCCAGCAATGCTTCGGGAAACGCGCCGCAATTGATCGCGACAAACGCGAAGTCGCGCCGCGCGCTCAACTGATGCATGCTCTGCGCGACCATTTCCTTGCCGGTTCCGCTCTCGCCGAGAATCAGCACGGTAGCGTCGGACCTCGCGTAGCGTTGCACGAGAGTCCGCACTCGTTCGATCGATTCCGATGCGCCGACGATATCGCCGAGCCGGTAACGCGCGCTGAACTGCTGCACGCGTTGCCGCGAACGCAACGTGCGATCGAGCCGTTCGACAGCGCGCGATTCCTGAAACGTCAGCACGGTTCCGGCCGCTGCGCCGCTGGTGGCGAGCGGTCCGCGATGCACGACGTAGCTCGCGCCACGTACCGTGCAGAACGTGTCGCCGTCCGCGTCCGGCAGACTGCCGGCGAGATCGGGCGCGAGATCGAGCAGCGCGCGGCCCACGGCGTTCGTCGCGTCGATGCCGAGCACGCTGGCGAGGCGCTGATTCATCGCTTCGACGCGGCCTTGCGCGTCGAGTGCGACGACGCCGTCGCGCAGATGTTGCAGCAGATTGTCGAGCCGCTGCCGACGCACCGACTCGCGGTGCGTGGCCTGCGCGACTTCGAGCGCCGTGTCGAACGCGGTGCGCACCGACGCGCGCGAATAGAGAAACACCGCGCCCATGCCCGCGTTGGCTGCGAGATCGGTGACGAGTCCAGGGCCGACCACCACGTCGACCCCGCGATCGCGCAGATCGAGCACGACGCTCTCCGCGTCCTGAGCCGACTGGTACGACGCGAACGTGACATCGAGCGCATACGCGGAAGTGAAGCGCTGTACTTCGTCGGGCGCATTGCCGTGCGTGACCAGCGCGACCTTCGCGCCATCACGCCGCGCGCGGGCGAGCGCATGCATCACGTCGAAGCCGGTCGGGTTGATCCGCACGACGGGCACCGACACACGCGTTTTCAGATAGGCGCCGTTCGAGCCGCCCGCGATCACGACATCGGGACGACCCGCGCCCGCGCCTTCGATCTCGCGCACCGCGTCTTCGAAAGCGTGCGACACGATGCGCAGATCCGCGCGTTCGACGTACTCGCCCGCGATGTCGAAAAACAGATCGCGCAGACGGCTGATGCTCAACGCCCAGATGCGCGGGCGCTGGGCGGATTCGAACGGAGTTGTGCTCAAGGCGGGCGGCTCGCGAGAGGCTTGGAAGGGTTCATCATTATGCGCGCGTCCATTTCAAATTTGAAATCGAAATTCCATTTGTGAAATCGCGCGCGGGCGGTGCCGTCAGGCCGTCTTTCATGAAATCAGGCACTTAGCGCGCGTGGGCGAGGCTGGCCCATTCTTTGCATTTAAAGGTTCCAGAGCTAACGCTACCCCCACAAATCTGGAGACATGCACATGAGCGAAGCAGACAACAGCACGCCGGCCGCGGGCGCGTTCAAGCCCAAAAAATCCGTCGCCCTGTCCGGCGTGACGGCGGGCAACACCGCGCTGTGCACGGTCGGCAAGACCGGCAACGATCTGCACTATCGCGGCTACGACATTCTCGACATCGCGAGCGCGTGCGAATTCGAAGAAATCGCGTATCTGCTGGTCCACGAAAAGCTACCGACGCAGGCCGAGCTTCAGGCGTATAAAACCAGACTCAAAGGCATGCGCGGCCTGCCCGCCAACGTCAAGGCCGCGCTCGAATGGATTCCCGCCGCCGCGCATCCGATGGACGTGATGCGCACCGGCGTGTCGGTGCTCGGCACCGTGCTGCCGGAGAAGGACGACCACAATCTGCCGGGCGCGCGCGATATCGCCGACAAGCTGATGGCGTCGCTCGGTTCGATGCTGCTGTACTGGTATCACTACTCGCACAACGGCAAGCGCATCGAGGTCGAAACCGACGACGATTCGATCGGCGGCCATTTCCTGCATCTGTTGCATGGCGTCGAGCCGTCGAAGGCTTGGGTCGATGCGATGCATGTGTCGTTGAACCTGTATGCAGAGCATGAATTCAACGCGTCGACCTTCACGGGGCGCGTGATTGCAGGCACGGGGTCCGACATTTACTCGGCGATCACCGGTGCCATCGGCGCATTGCGCGGCCCGAAGCACGGCGGCGCCAACGAAGTCGCGTTCGAGATCCAGTCGCGCTATCAGACGCCCGACGAAGCGGAAGCCGATATCCGCAGGCGCGTCGAGAACAAGGAAGTGGTGATCGGCTTCGGCCATCCGGTGTACACGATCTCCGATCCGCGCAACGTGGTCATCAAGGACGTGGCGAAGAAGCTGTCGAAAGAGGCGGGCAACACGAAGCTGTTCAGCATCGCCGAGCGGCTCGAATCGGTGATGTGGGACGCGAAGAAAATGTTCCCGAATCTCGACTGGTTCAGCGCGGTGTCGTATCACATGATGGGCGTGCCGACGGCGATGTTCACACCGATTTTCGTGATCGCGCGCACGGCCGGGTGGAGCGCGCACATCATCGAGCAGCGGGTCGACAACAAGATCATCCGACCCAGCGCGAACTACACCGGACCTGAGAATTTGAAGTACGTGCCGCTTGCCAAACGCGTTTAATCGCGCGGCGTTTCTCCTCGATTGCATGTCCGGAAACGGCGATGCAACGAAGTTAGGCCTTGGCTCGTCAATACCCCGGGCCAGGGCTGTTTTTTGCGGAAACGGATGTGATCGCCAAGCCGCCGCCTGAGCAGCGAAACGCTCAACCGGCTACGCGTCAACCAGCGATAAACTACCCAGACTGTCCGACTGATCCACCAGCGCAATCCCGCTGGAAAAAAGGCTCGGCGGATTGCGAATGGCCGCCGCCATCGTCCCCGGATCAATACTGTTTTCACTACGCCATGAATACTGCAAACCGCAAACGCCTTCCCGGCACCTCGCTGGACTTCTTCGATACGCGTGCTGCGGTCGATGCAATCCAGCCCGGCGCTTACGACACATTGCCGTACACGTCGCGCGTGCTGGCCGAGAATCTCGTGCGCCGCTGCGATCCCGCCACGCTGACTGCGTCGCTCACGCAAATTATCGAACGCAAGCGCGAACTGGATTTTCCGTGGTTTCCGGCGCGCGTGGTGTGTCATGACATTCTCGGGCAGACCGCGCTGGTCGATCTCGCCGGTTTGCGCGATGCGATCGCTGCGCAAGGCGGCGACCCTGCGATGGTGAATCCGGTCGTGCCGACGCAACTCGTGGTTGACCATTCGCTCGCGGTCGAGTGCGGCGGTTTCGATCCCGATGCATTCGACAAGAACCGCGCAATCGAAGATCGCCGCAACGAAGACCGTTTCGATTTCATCAACTGGACAAAGCGCTCGTTCAGGAATGTCGACGTGATTCCGCCGGGCAACGGCATCCTGCATCAGATCAATCTCGAACGGATGAGTCCGGTCGTGCAGGTGAAAGACGGCGTGGCGTTTCCCGACACGCTGGTCGGTACCGACTCGCATACGCCGATGGTCGACGCGCTCGGCGTAATCGCGATCGGTGTCGGCGGACTTGAAGCCGAGAGCGTGATGCTCGGTCGCGCGTCGTATATGCGGCTGCCGGATATCGTCGGCGTGGAACTCACCGGCAAGCCCGGTGAAGGTATTACCGCAACCGACGTCGTGCTGTCGCTGACCGAATTCCTGCGTAAAGAAAAAGTAGTCGGCGCGTACCTCGAATTCTATGGCGAAGGCACGAGCAAACTGACGCTCGGCGACCGCGCGACGATCGCGAACATGGCGCCCGAATTCGGCGCGACGGCCGCGATGTTTTATATCGACGAACAGACCATCAAGTACCTCAAGCTCACGGGTCGCGACGATGAACTCGTGAAACTGGTCGAGACGTACGCGAAGGAAACCGGCTTGTGGGCCGATACGTTGAAGCGCGCCGAATATGAGCGCGTGCTGAGCTTCGATCTGTCGAGCGTGGTGCGTACGCTGGCTGGTCCGTCGAATCCGCATCGACGCTTGCCGGTTGCGGATCTGGCGGCGCGCGGGATTAGCGGCAAGGTCGAGAACGAGCCTGGCCTGATGCCCGATGGCGCGGTGATCATCGCGGCGATTACGAGCTGCACGAATACCAACAATCCCCGCAACATGATCGCGGCGGGTTTGATCGCGCGTAACGCGAACCGGCGCGGATTGACCCGCAAACCGTGGGCCAAAACTTCGCTCGCGCCGGGATCGAAAGCGGTGACGTTGTATCTGGAAGAAGCCGGCTTGCTGCCCGAACTGGAGAAGCTCGGCTTCGGCGTGGTCGCTTATGCGTGTACGTCGTGTAACGGAATGTCCGGCGCGCTGGACCCGGTCATCCAGAAAGAGGTGATCGAGCGCGATCTGTATGCGACTGCCGTGCTGTCCGGCAATCGCAATTTCGACGGACGTATTCATCCGTATGCGAAGCAGGCTTTTCTCGCATCGCCGCCGCTAGTGGTCGCGTATGCGATTGCAGGCACGATCCGTTTCGACATCGAGAAAGACGTACTCGGTATCGACGCCGACGGTCATGCGGTGACGTTGAAAGACATCTGGCCGACCGATGAAGAGATCGATGCAGTCGTCGCGGCGAGCGTGAAGCCCGAGCAATTCCGTAAAGTGTACGAACCGATGTTTGCCGTTTCCGTCGATACCGGTGAGAAGGCCAATCCGCTTTACGACTGGCGCGAAATGAGCACGTACATTCGACGTCCCCCGTATTGGGAAGGTGCGCTTGCAGGCGAGCGCACATTGAAGGGCATGCGTCCGCTTGCCGTGCTCGGCGACAACATCACGACCGATCACCTGTCGCCGTCGAACGCGATTCTGCCTGACAGTGCTTCAGGCGAATACCTCGCGAAAATGGGCTTGCCTGAAGAGGATTTCAATTCGTACGCGACTCACCGTGGCGATCATTTGACCGCGCAACGCGCGACTTTTGCGAACCCCACGTTGAAGAACGAGATGGTGCTCGAAGACGGCAAGGTGAAGGCCGGGTCATTGGCGCGCATCGAACCCGAAGGCACGATCACGCGGATGTGGGAAGCGATCGAAACCTACATGGAACGCAAGCAGCCACTGATCGTGATTGCCGGGGCCGATTATGGCCAGGGGTCGTCGCGCGACTGGGCGGCCAAGGGCGTGCGTCTTGCCGGTGCGGAAGCGATTGTGGCGGAAGGCTTCGAACGGATTCACCGCACGAACCTGGTCGGCATGGGCGTGTTGCCGCTGGAATTCAAGGCGGGCGTGAACCGGCTGACACTCGGCATCGACGGCACCGAAACTTTCGATGTGATCGGCGAGCGCACGCCGCGCGCGGACCTGACGCTGGTGATTCATCGAAAGAGCGGTGAGCGTGTGGACGTGCCGGTGACGTGTCGCCTCGACACCGCGGAAGAGGTGTCTATTTACGAAGCCGGCGGCGTGTTGCAACGCTTTGCGCAGGACTTTCTCGAGTCGTCGAAGGCGGCGGCCTGAATGGCTGCATGCCGTTCGGCGACCAACGTAATTACGTAACGCAAGACAGGGCGATATGCGCTTAAGCGCCTGCCGCCCGCTTATCTCATCAGGATGCGATTGTCATGGCCCATCGACCACAGATCAAAATTCCGGCCACCTACATGCGTGGCGGCACCAGCAAAGGCGTGTTCTTCCGCTTGCAGGATTTGCCCGAAGCCGCGCAGGTGCCGGGCGCCGCGCGCGACGCGCTACTGATGCGCGTGATTGGCAGCCCCGATCCGTATGGCAAGCAGATCGACGGCATGGGCGGCGCGACGTCGAGCACCAGCAAGACGGTGATCATCGCCAAAAGCAGCAGGCCCGATCACGATGTGGACTACCTGTTCGGGCAGGTATCGATCGATAAAGCTTTTGTCGACTGGAGCGGCAACTGCGGCAATCTTTCCGCTGCGGTGGGGCCGTTTGCGATTAGCGCGGGGCTGGTCGACGCGAGCCGTATTCCGCGCGACGGCGTTGCGACTGTGCGCATCTGGCAGGCCAACATCGGCAAGACGATTATCGGACACGTGCCGATGACCGACGGCGCCGTGCAGGAAACCGGCGACTTCGAACTGGACGGCGTCACGTTTCCCGCTGCCGAAGTGCAACTCGAATTCATGGACCCGGCCGCGGAAGAAGAAGGCGCGGGCGGCTCGATGTTCCCGACTGGCAATGTGGTCGACGATCTCGACGTGCCGGGCGTCGGTACGTTGAAGGCGACGATGATCAACGCGGGCATCCCCACCATTTTCGTGGAGGCGCACGCGCTCGGCTACACAGGCACCGAGTTGCAGGACGCGATCAATAGCGACGAAAAAGCGCTCGCGATGTTCGAAACGATTCGCGCACATGGTGCGTTGCGAATGGGCCTGATCAAGGATCTGAACGAAATCGCGACACGGCAGCACACGCCGAAGGTCGCGTTCGTCGCGCGGCCCGCTGACTATGTGGCGTCGAGCGGCAAGCAGGTGGCGGCAGGCGATATCGATTTGCTGGTACGAGCGATGTCGATGGGCAAACTGCATCACGCGATGATGGGTACGGCAGCGGTTGCAATCGGCACGGCCGCTGCGATTTCAGGGACGCTGGTGAATCTCGCGGCTGGCGGCGGCGAGCGGGAGGCCGTGCGATTCGGGCATCCGTCGGGGACGTTGCGCGTGGGCGCGGAGGCTCGGCAGGAAGGCGGCGAATGGACCGTCACCAAGGCGATCATGAGCCGGAGCGCGCGCGTTTTGATGGAGGGATGGGTGCGGGTGCCGGGGTGAGGATTCCCTCACATTACAAAGCGAAATCCCGCTAAATTACAAAAACCCTTCGCGCTGCCCGCGCCACTGAACGAATTTTTCCTCCGTGCTACGCTTGGCACCTTTCTCGCCGCACCAGCAGTCGAGTACTTTCAATCAAGCAGTATGCCGGAGGAAATGTGGCATTAGAGCATCGTGGTTTTCGGGTCAACGTAGACGTAGCAGCAGACGAACAGGGCGTGCAGTGGGTGTGCCGCTCGAGCATCGAGCGCATTGACGGCAACAGCGCAGAAGGCGCGCCCGCCGGTGACGAACTCACCATCCCCAAGCTGAAAATCGATCCGCTCATGGCAATTCATACGCTCGAGCATCGCGCAGTCGCCGAGATCGACGAGTTCTACGATCGCGTGCACGCCGCAGCCTGAAGCGCATCGACATGCGCCATATTGTCGCAGCCTGGCGGATCCAGAAGTAGCCAGGCTCGACGATAACCCTCTCCCGACAGTCATCAAACCGGTAACAGCGTATTAGCCTGGTTTACAGTTAATTACGCCCTGCATTGCCAATCGACACACAATCGATACAACGCAACGCAATCTCCACGATCTGCTCGATCTCCGAGTCGGTACTCGCGCACGGCATCATCAACCGCTTGCGAAAATAGCCGCTCAGCGCTGCGTGAATGAACGCTGCCGCCTGCTTCGTATCGAGATCGTCACGCAGTTGACCACGACGCACCGCGCAATTCAACGCCGCTTCGATCTGCGTCTCGGCCCGCACGCCGGCCATATGAATGCGCTCGCAGAACTGCAGCGTCTCCGGTGCGCTTTCACATTTGGTAAACGCAATGCTGTAGAGACGCCGCGCGTGCGTGACCTGCAATGCGTCGCGCAGACGCCGATGAAGATCGGCTCTTAACTGACTCAGCGGATCGTCGTCGCTATTGCACGGCGCAATCGCGAACGGGTCGAGCGGCAAATCGGAACACTCGAACATCGCGTGAAACACGGCCTCCTTGTTCTTGAAGTGGCCGTACACCGCGCCGCGCGTCACGCCGGCTTCCTTTGCTATGTCGTCCAGCGACGTGCGCGTCGCGCCGCGCAAAAAGAACGCGCGCTCTGCCGCGTCGATGATTCTGGCGCGCGTATCGAGCGCCTGCTGCCTGGTCCGTCTCATCCTTCACTTCGCCTTTCCAGCGAATCCCGGTGCGCAAAAGCACCTGGACACTGCTGCCGGTTTAAACACCGTTGCATCTTAATTGAGCGGTCCTGGCTGTTTCATTAATGAATCTTACTGACGGTTTGCAGCAGTAACCCAGCCTCGCGCGATCTCCACTATTGTCGGTCCCCTGACGCGTCCGTGCGTGCTTTTGCTTGTTCATTTCGCGTGCGCGGCGGCTCCTGTCCAACTCTTTTCAGGTCGTCCATGCTCAATCCCCTGCATCCGTTTTCCATTCGTCTTGTCGCGGCGCTGGCCGCCGTGTCGTTTGTCGCCGCCTGCGGCGAGAAGCCCGCGGCACCCGCTGCGCAGGTTCCCGAAGTAGGCATCGTTGTCGCTAAACCCACGCCGGTTCCGGTGGTCGTCGAATTGCCCGGCCGGGTCAGCGCGTTCCTCGTTGCGCAGATCATCGCGCGCGTGGACGGCATCGTGCTGAAGCGGGAATTCGTGGAAGGCAGCCAGGTGAAAGCAGGACAGCATCTCTATCAGATCGATCCGGCTCCGTACATCGCCTCGCTGGATAGCGCGAAGGCCACGCTCGCGAAGGCGCAGGCCACGCTGGTGTCCGCGCATGCGCAAACGCAGCGCTACAAGGTGCTGGTCGCGGCCAACGCGGTCAGCAAGCAGGACTACGACAACGCGGTCGCCGCCGAAGGCTCGGATGCTGCGGACGTCGCCGCCGGCAAGGCTGCGGTCGAAACCGCGCAGATCAACCTCGGCTATACGGACATCACGTCGCCGATCACCGGACAGATCGGCAAATCGGCGGTGACGGTGGGCGCTTATGTGCAGACGAGTTCGGCTACTGTGCTTTCGACCGTGCAGCAACTCGATCCCGTCTATGTCGACCTGACGCAGTCGAGTCTCGTCGGACTGAAATTGCGCCGCGATATGCAGGAAGGGCGTCTGAAAACCACCGGCCCGGATGCGGCGAAGATCAAGCTGATTCTCGAAGACGGCCGCGCGTACGACCTGCCCGGCACGCTCAAATTCTCCGACGTGACGGTCGATCAGACGACCGGCTCCGTGACGGTTCGCGCGACCTTCCCGAATCCGAAAAACATCCTGCTGCCCGGCATGTTCGTGCGCGCGGAGATTCAGGAAGGCGTCAACGAAAACGCCATCGTGGTTCCGCAGATTGGCGTGACGCACGATCAGAAGGGCAATCCGACCGCGCTCGTGGTCGACGCGAATAACAAGGTCGAATTGCGTCAACTGGTCACGTCGGGCACCGACGGTTCGAACTGGATCGTCGAGAGCGGCGTGAAGGAAGGCGATCGCGTGATCGTGCAGGGCACCGCGAAGGTGACGCCGGGCATGACCGTGAAGACTGTCGACGCGCAGATGCCGGCCACGCCCGCATCCGCCGCGCAATAAGCGGAGCGTCTGATGGCAAAATTTTTTATTGATCGACCGATCTTTGCATGGGTGATCGCGATCATCCTGATGCTCGCGGGTGTCGCGTCGATTTTCAATCTGCCGGTCGCGCAGTATCCGACCATCGCGCCGCCTTCGGTGCAGATCAGCGCCACCTATCCGGGCGCATCGGCGAAAACGGTGGAAAACACCGTCACGCAGGTGATCGAGCAGCAGATGAGCGGTCTCGACCACTTGCTGTATCTGTCGTCCACCTCGGACGACTCGGGTACCGCCACCATCACGCTGACGTTCGCGGCGGGCACGAATCCCGACATCGCGCAGGTGCAGGTGCAGAACAAGCTGCAACTCGCCACGCCGTTGCTGCCTGAAGCCGTGCAGCAGCAGGGCACCAAGGTCACGAAGTCGAGCAGCAGCTTCCTGATGGTGATGGCGTTCGTTTCGACGGACGGCAGCATGGACCGCTACGACCTCGCGAACTACGTCGCGTCGCACATCGAAGATCCGGTGAGCCGGGTTGACGGCGTGGGTACGGTGCAGCTGTTCGGCACGCAGTTCGCCATGCGCGTGTGGCTCGATGCAGACAAGCTCAACAAGTACAGCCTCACGCCGGTGGATGTCGAAACGGCGTTGACCAACCAGAACGTGCAGATCGCGGGCGGCTCGCTCGGCGGCACGCCGTCGGTGCCGGGCCAGGTGTTGCAGGCCACGATCACGCAGGCGACGTTGTTGCAGACGCCCGAGCAGTTCGGCAACGTCTTGCTGAAGGTGAATCAGGACGGCTCGCAGGTGCGGATTCGCGACGTCGGTCACGTTGACCTCGGCGGTGAAAACTACAACTTCGACACCAAGTTCAACGGTCAGCCGACCGCAGGCTTCGGTATTCAGCTCGCTACCGGCGCGAACGCGTTGCAAACCGCAGCCGCGGTCCGCGCGAAGCTTGCCGAGCTGTCGAAGAATTTCCCGCACGGTCTGAAGGTGAATTACCCGTACGACACCACGCCGTTCGTCAAGCAGTCGATTGAAGAAGTCGTGAAGACGCTGCTCGAAGGCATCGTGCTGGTGTTCCTGGTGATGTACCTGTTCCTGCAGAACCTGCGCGCTACGTTGATCCCGACGATCGCCGTGCCGGTGGTGCTGCTGGGCACGTTCGCGATCATGAACGTGGCGGGCTTCTCGATCAACACGCTGTCGATGTTCGGGCTCGTGCTGGCCATCGGTCTGCTGGTGGACGACGCGATCGTGGTGGTGGAAAACGTCGAGCGGGTGATGGCGGAAGAAGGCTTATCGCCTCGCGAAGCCACGCGTAAAGCGATGGGCCAGATTACCGGCGCGCTGGTTGGCGTGGCGCTGGTGCTGTCGGCGGTGTTCGTGCCGGTGGCATTCTCGGGCGGCTCGGTCGGCGCCATTTACCGCCAGTTCTCGCTGACGATCGTCGCGGCGATGGTGTTGTCCGTGCTGTGCGCACTGGTGTTGACGCCGGCGTTGTGCGCGACGATTCTCAAGCCGATCCCGCAAGGCCATCACGAAGAAAAGAAGGGCTTTTTCGGCTGGTTCAACCGTACGTTCGATTCGAGCCGCGACAAGTATCACGGCGGCGTGCAACACGTGATCAAACGTTCGGGCCGCTGGCTGATCATTTATCTCGCGGTGATCGCAGCGGTCGGCGTGCTGTTTGTGAAGCTGCCGAAGTCGTTCCTGCCTGACGAAGACCAGGGCCTGATGTTCGTGATCGTGCAGACACCGCCGGGATCGACGCAGGAAACCACGGCAAAGACGCTGAAGAACATCTCCGACTACATGCTCAGCAAGGAGAAAGATGTTGTCGATTCCGTGTTCACGGTAAACGGCTTCAGCTTCGCAGGGCGTGGTCAGAACTCGGGTCTCGTGTTCGTGCGCCTGAAGGATTACTCGCAACGTCAGCGCGCGGATCAGAAGGTGCAGGCGCTGGTCGGCAGAACGTTCGCGCATTACGGGTCGTATAAGGACGCGACGGTGATCGCGGTGAATCCGCCGTCGATTCCCGAGTTGGGCACGGCTTCGGGCTTCGACTTCGAACTCACCGATAACGCGGGTCTCGGCCACGAAGCGCTGATGAACGCGCGTAACCAGTTGCTCGGCATGGCGGCCAAAGATCCGTCGCTCGCGCTGGTGCGTCCTAACGGTCTGAGCGACACGCCGCAGTTCAAGGTGAACATCGACCGCGAAAAAGCGGAAGCACTCGGTGTGTCCGTCGCCGATATCGACCAGACGTTCTCGATTGCGTGGGCTTCCGCATACGTGAACAACTTCCTCGATACGGACGGCCGGATCAAGAAGGTCTACATGCAGGGCGACGCGAAATTCCGCATGAACCCGGAAGACGTCAGCAAGTGGTACGTGCGCGGTAGCTCCGGTTCGATGGTGCCGTTCTCGGCGGTCGCGTCGGGTGAATGGACTTACGGTTCGCCGAAGCTCGAACGCTACAACGGTATTTCGGCAGTGGAAATTCAGGGCGCGGCAGGCGGCGGCAAGAGTACCGGCCAGGCGATGGACGAGATGCAGAAGCTCGCCGCGAAGTTGCCCGCAGGTATCGGCTACGACTGGACCGGGTTGTCGTTCCAGGAGCGTCAGTCGGGCTCGCAGGCGCCGATTCTGTACGGCATCTCGATCCTCGTCGTGTTCCTGTGTCTGGCTGCGCTGTATGAAAGCTGGTCGATCCCGTTCGCGGTGATCATGGTGGTGCCGCTCGGCGTGATCGGCGCACTGCTCGCGGTCACGTTGCGCGGTCTGGAGAACGACGTGTTCTTCCAGGTCGGCTTGCTGACCACCGTCGGGTTGTCCGCGAAAAACGCGATTCTGATCGTCGAATTCGCCCGCGAATTGCAGATGGAGCAGGGGATGTCGCCGGTTGCAGCGGCCATCGAAGCAGCGCGTCTGCGACTGCGCCCGATTCTGATGACATCGCTCGCGTTCATTCTCGGCGTGTTCCCGCTTGCGATCAGCAACGGCGCGGGCTCCGCGAGCCAGCACGCAATCGGCACCGGCGTGATCGGCGGGATGCTGACGGCGACCTTCTTCGCGATTTTCATGATCCCGATGTTCTACGTCGTGATCCGTTCCAAATTCTCCAGTGACGACGCGCCGAAGCTCGACGACGCGAAGCACGAAGGACATTGACATGCAGAAACACGCACTGATCGTGCTCGCAGTCGCGGCATTGGCGGGCGGCTGCACGCTGGCTCCGACGTATCACCGGCCGGACGCGCCGGTGTCCAGCAGCTTCCCGAAAGGCGGCGTGTACGACACGCAGCCGGACGCGTCGTCGTCGGCGCAGGGCGCTAACGGGCGCAGCGCGCAGGGGCGCGCGGCCGCCGATATCGGCTGGAGCGATTTCTTCAACGACCCGCGTCTGAAGAGCATCATCCAGCTCGCGCTGCATAACAACCGCGATTTGCGCGTCTCGGTGCTTCAGGTGGCCGAAGCGCGCGACCAGTACCGCGTCGAACGCGCGAACCTGCTGCCGACATTATCTGCGTCCGGCACCGGCACGCGCACCCGCACGCCGGCAAACCTGTCGTACGTGGGTTACGCGACGACCTCCAGCGAGTACGTGGCCGAAGGCAGCGCGTCGTGGGAACTGGATCTGTTCGGCAAGGTACGCAGCCTGTCCGAGCAGGCGATGCAGACGTATCTGTCGACCGCGCAGGCGCGCAAGGCCGCCGAAATCGCGCTGGTGTCGAGCGTCGCCGATCAGTATCTGACGATGGTCGCCTACGACGACATGTTGAAGGTGACGAAATCGACGCTCGACGTCGCGACGAATTCGTACAAGCTGACCAAGCTTGAATTCGACAACGGCACGGGCTCGGAACTCGATCTGCGTGAAGCGGCCGGCACGATGCAGCAGGCGCAAGCCAACTACGAAAGCCAGCAGCGCTCGCGCGCGCAGGCCGAAAATGCGCTGGTGCTGCTGGTCGGCGAACCGCTGCCGGCCGATCTGCCCGCCGGCTTGCCGCTGTCCGACCAGAACCTGCTCGCCGATATTCCGGCGGGGCTGACGTCGGATCTGCTCGCACGCCGCCCCGACATTATGGAAGCGGAAGCGACGCTGAAGGGCTATAACGCGAACATCGGCGCGGCGCGCGCGGCGTTTTTCCCGAGCATCTCGCTGACTGGTAGCGCAGGTGCCGCGAGCCTGAGTCTGGGCACGCTGTTCAAGCCCGGCCAGGCTGCGTGGAATTTCGGCCCGACGATCACGGTGCCGATTTTCAGCGGCGGCGCGAACAAGGCGAACCTCGATCTCGCGCACCTCGAAAAGAACGTGGCGATCGCGCAGTATGAAAAAGCGATCCAGACGGCGTTCCGTGAAGTGGCCGACGGTCTCGCGGCACGCGGTACGTACGACCGGCAGATCGCGGATTTGCAGGCTTATGCGCAGTCGCAGCAGCGCCGCTATGACTTGTCGGATCTGCGGTACCGCAACGGCGTCGACAATTATCTGACGGTGCTGACCGCGCAAACCGATCTGTATTCCGCGCAACAGTCGTTGATTACCGCTTCGTTGTCGCGGTTGACCAACCTCGTCGATCTGTATCAATACCTCGGCGGCGGCTGGATCGAACATTCCGGCGACAAGGAACGTGCGCCGGATGCGCCGCTTTATAGCGCGCCTGCGGTTGCGCAGACGGCAGGAACCACGACGCAGTAAAGCGCGATGTGATGCAATGAAGTCGCGAAACCGCCCGCCTGCGATTCCCGCAGGCGGGCGTTTTTTTTGGGGTCATTCACGGCACGCAGATGAAACAGGACGCTCGATAACATCCCGTGCGCAGACGACCAGAAGCACCATGGTTGTGCGCGATCTGAAATTGGTTATCCTGATCATTCGCGCGATCATTCGCAATTGCCGTGTAGTGATTTGGCGCATCGAATTTTTCTTTACGCGCTCCACGGCGAGCGTGCGAAATCGCCCATCAAACAGGCACAAAAACCTGTGCCCTGCGAATCTCCCGACCTATTCTGTAGATAAATTGTCCGGCAGCGGACAGGCGTGGCGCGCACGATAGCCGGTGGCGCCCAGTTATCCGGCGCGGCCTGGTTATTTGCGATCGGGGTTCGGCATGGCTCACGAATCAACCGCTTCGTACAACGGGCGCATGAGCGCCCACCAACGCTGGATGATCGCGATCGCCAGCACGGGCGGCGCGCTCGAAGTCTTCGACTTCGTCATTTACGGTTTTTTCGCGCAGAACATCGGCCGGGCCTTCTTCTCTGCATCCACGGGTATTGCACCGGCGACGCTGTCGTTTCTCGTACTCGCGACGGGCCAGGTGGCGAGGCTCACGGGCGGCATGCTGCTCGGACGGCTCGGCGATCTTTACGGCCGCCGCCTCGTATTCGCTGCATCGGCGATGATCGCGGGTATTTCCACGCTGCTGATCGGTGTCATTCCACCTTACGCGGTGCTTGGAATCGCGGCGCCTGTCCTGTTGATTCTGCTGCGGATCGCACAGGGGTTTTGTCTCGGCGGAGAGTTGCCCGGCGCAGTGATTTACGCGGTCGAAACAGCCCATGCGCGACGCGGGCTCTTATGTGGGGTGGTGTTTTTTGCGGTGAATATCGCGTTGCTGCTTGCGTCAGGCGGCAATCTGCTGCTTCATATGCTGCTCACACCCGCGCAGATCGACATGTACGGCTGGCGCATCGGCTTTCTCGCAGGCGGCGTGTTTGGTCTCGCCAGTTTCTTTCTGCGCCGCAATCTGACCGAAACCGATGAGTACATCCGCGAATTTCGCGCGCACAGCAACGAGCCTTTGCGCGTGCTGTTCTCCGCGCAACTCGCGCCGACGGTGCGCGGTGTCGCGGCGGCGTCTCTCGTCGGCGTGTCGGGCGGACTGCTGGTCGCGCATTTGCCTGCGTGGTTGCAGGCATTGCATTACGATTCGGCGTCGATTGCCCGCGCGCAATTGTTCTATGTGCTGCTGATTTCTTTCGGCATCCTTGCAACCGCCCGTCTCGGCGACTGCATCCCGCGACGCTATGTGTTTCGCGCGGGCACTGTCATGTGGATGGTGTTCGCGCCGCTTTTCTATCTCGCCGTTCATGCACATGTCGCGAGTCTCACGCTGCTGTTTTCGGCGGCGGCTGTCGTCGCGTCGTTCGTGAACGGCACTTATGCGTGTGCAATCGCCGAAATGTTTTCCGTCGATGTGCGGTTCAGCGGTCTCGCGATGGCAATCAATCTGGGCCTCGCGATTCCGATGGGCATCGCGCCGCTCGTCGCGAGCCTGCTGTCGGCTCATCTGCGCTCCTCGATCGCGCCTGCACTGCCGATTGTCGCGTGCGCGATGTTCGCGTTCACCGCCTCGTTCGGAATGAATCGTGACGCTTCATCGCAAATCGCACGCACACGGAGGGGCGCGTCGCTGTCGGCTGGCTCCGAATGAATACGCGTTCGATCTTCCGGATCGCCGATATCGAACTCGATGTCGAGCGCTATGAATTGCGGCGCGGCGGCGTGCAGATTCCGCTTGAGCGGCAGCCGATGGAACTGCTCATCATGATGGCGCTGCGTCACGAACAACTGGTGACGCGCGCCGACATTGCGCGTTCGCTATGGGGCGGCAGCGCGTTTCGTGAAACGGATAACGGCATCAACACGGCGATCCGCAAGATTCGCGTCGCGTTGGGCGAGTCGCCGGATCAGCCGGAGTATCTGGTCACGGTCAAAGGCAAAGGGTATCGGCTGAATGTCACGCCGTCGGCGGGCGAAGAGGTGGTGTCGCTGCCTGGCGACGCGTTGCGAATGCTGGTGCTGCCGTTCTCGAATCACACGACCAACCGCGCGCTCGACCCGTTTTGCGATGCGCTCGCCGACGAAGTATCGGCGGCCATCGGTGCGGTGGACCCGGCCCATGTGCTCGTGATCGCGCGAACCACCGCGGCTCAGTACCGGACCATCACGCACGGTATCGCCGATATCGGCCGCCACCTGTCGCTCGATTACATTCTGGAAGGTTCGGTCGCCATCGACGGAGCGCAGATGCGGATTCTCACTCAACTCGTGCGCTGCATGGATCAGGTGCAGGTATGGAGCGCCGCGTACGAACCTGTGTCGCAAGCTCATTTCGACATTTGCCGGGAAGTGCGGTCCGCATTCGCGCGAGACGTGATGGCCGCACTGACCACGCCGGGATTGCATCCGCTGAGCCGGCGCTCGCCGATCAATCCCGCCGCGCACGACGACTGGTTGCGCGGCCGTTTTTACTGGACCCGTCGCGTGCATTTCGATGCGGGCTTCGCCGCGCATCACGCGTTGAGTGACGAGGATTTCGTGCGCGCGCTGGCTTATTTCGAAAGCGCGGTGGAGCGTGATCCGACTTATGCGCTGGGTTATGTCGGCTTGTCGAACGTGTTCGGTTCGACGGCGGCGCACGGTTTCTATGCGCCGAAAGACGGCTATCCGCGAGCGCGCGAAGCTGCGCTGCACGCGTTGCAACTCGACGCGAATTTGCCCGAAGCGCATCAGGCGCTGGCGGGCGTGCACTATTTCTACGACTGGGACTGGCGATCTGCCGAGGCCGAGTTTCTCGAAGCGTTGCGGATCAACCCGTCGCATGCGGAAACCAGCCGCCTTTATGCACGCCTTTTGCTGGTGCAAGGCCGCGATGCCGAAGGCCGCGCGCAATTCGAACGGGCCGAGCGGGCCGATCCGATCGGCTTCGAAGGCTCGCGTGTGTTCGGTCTGGTCCAATCGGGCCAGTACGACGAAGCGATCGCCGAATACTGCCTACACGAACGGCGCGCGCATTCACCGCTGGTGCATCAACTGGTGGCGACCGCGTTCGAGATTCGCGGTCTCTATGACGACGCCGTCGAGGCCACCGTCGAAGCCCTGTTCTGCAGCAACGCATTCGCGCGCGCGGAAAAGATCCGTGAAGCGTGGGACGCAGGCGGTTATCGCGACGTGTTGCAGTGGTATTTGCGCGATCTGACGGCGCGCGCGGCGGAGCGCTATATCTCGCCGTTTCTGTTCGCCGAACTCTATGCGCGGCTCGCGCAGCCCGAGCCGATGTTTCGCTGGCTCGAAGCGTCGCTGGCTGAACGTTCGCCGCGCATGTGCGAACTGAGGACCAATCCCTGGTTCAGACGGTTCAGGTCGATGGGACGTTTTCGCAGTGTCGAGAAGCGGATTGGCCTTTGACGCACGAGGTGTTCCGTGGTGCCGCCTGGTTGCGTCGCGCAGTGTTCAGTTGCCGTGATACAGGTCATGCATCAAACGCGCCTGCTCGCCGGATTGCTCCGAATGGATCAGATCCTGATAGACCTGCTGTCGGCTCGTCGCCGGAATGCCAGCGCCCGAACCCATTGCATTTCCCACTCCACCGACGTCCGCCGAGGGTGGCGCGGCCGAGGTGTCCGACAGGGTGTCCGTCGTCGGGGCTGGCGCGTTTTGCGCCCAGGCGCTGCCAGTCAATGCAGCAACTGCGCAGATCGCCGCAAGTCGTAGAGCTTTCATTTTGTTCACTCCTTTCCTACCCGGGTTGAAATAACAGCAGCGGGCAAACGCACCCGCTGGAGTCCGATAGTGCGCGCAGTCACTCAACCTCTCTATTGATTCAGTCTGAAGAAATCGTTAACTGTCGCGTCGCCGCGAAGGGTGTTGGCGCGTGCATCGGCATGGCGACCGTAATGCCCGCGCGGATTGCCCGCGTTTTCTCGCGTCACGCGCGCCGGGAACCGCGTCCGACGTTGCCGCCAGCACGGTCTATAACGATTACGCCATCCGGCCACCGATAAGGAGATGATCATGAATAGCCATCGTTTGAGTGTTCTTTCGGCAACCGCTGTTGCACTGCTGGCTTTTGGCGGAACAGCGTCGGCCGCAGGTCTCTGTTCGAACCAGACGCTAAGAGGCCCGTATGGGTTCAGCGCGAAAGGGGAGGTTCTCGGTCTGCTCGATGCGAACAAACTGCTGCATCCGTTCACCACGCCCGTGCCGCTCGACGATGTCGCGCTGGTCAACTTCGACGGCAACGGCCATATCGCGCGAACCGACTTCGGCAATGTCAACGGAACGCCTAAAGGCGGGCAGGTGAGTTTCAATCCGGCACAGAACGGCAGCTACAAGGTGAATTCCGATTGCACCGGCAACATGACGATCAAGTACGACAACGGTGTGGAGCTGGATCTGCAGATGGTCGTCGACGGCGATGCGAGCGATGTCCAGGCGATCATCGCCACCGAATATGTGCCTGGCGCTGCCAATGCGGCTGATGGAACGGTCTGCGAGACGTCCGGCGTGTCCGGCTGCTGGGAGGGTGTGCAGGTGAGTCTGGAAGGGAAGAAAGTGCTGGTCTACGGGTTCCGGTGATCAGGCGCGTGTTCGATTCGCATCATGCTCATGCGCTGACCGTTAGCGAGCCTCTGCGCGCGCGGCGTAGGATCGAGTGACGGCTCGCTGCGGGAAATCCACGCGAGTCCGTCGCCTTCGATATAGACGGTGAGCGGCCGGTCGACGCGTGCGATACGCGTGAACGCGGTCAGCTCGAAAGGGCGGGTGTGAATCTGTTCACGCTGAAGACCAGCATTGGCGGCCAGTGCATTGGCGCGTTCGTTGCGATCGGGCAGCGCGCAACCGGTGAGCAGCAGCGCGACGAGAAAGCTGCCCAGCCGCGATAGTGAGGAGCGGTGACGTGCACGGTGACGTGCATGAGCCGTCATCGTCATCGAGGCGCGAAGCCTGGCCGCGCCGGTTTGCAAAACCGACGCGGCCCGACAACGAAGCTGCGCAAACTGCACGGGCCGTGCAAGTTGCAGAGGCCGCACAAGCCGCACAAGCGGTACAAGCCGTACAAATTGCACAAGCCGAACAAGCCACCCGCGCCACACCAATCGCGTCAATCGCATCGCACCAACCCTTCGAACAGCGTGAACGCGTACCGCCTAGAACATCTGACGCAGTTTCAACGAACCGGTCTGCGAGAGGAAGTGCGAACCCGCCTGCACTTCATAGCGGGCGGTCAGGCTCAGATTGTTCGCGCGCAGCAAGGTCACGCCCAACTGGATATCCGCGAAATCGGCAATCGGCGTCGCGCCGACCGTCGTGAACGCGCTCCCGCCGGTCGGATCGGCGGCGAAACTTGCGCCCGTCACCAGTCGCGAGTGGTCGTACTCGTGGGTCCATTGCGCCTGCAGATACGGCACGATGTCGCCGTAACGGCTTGAGAAGCCCTTCTCCAGCTTCAGGCCCGCGTTGCTGCGCACGGACGTGGTATGCGCGGAATCGAGGGCCAATGCCGCGCCGTTGCCGCCGCTTTCCGTGTACGAGCCCTGATGCAGATAGCTGTACGACAGGCTCGCCAGTGGCGTCAGCGTGATGCCGCTGCCGACCGCGAGCGGATAGCCGAACTCTGCGCTCGCCACATATTGCTGTCCGTTGAACTGGCCGTTCGCTTCGCCCGAGAAGCCGGTGAAATCGACCACGCGGGTCGAGTCGTAGCGTTGCAGCACCGCGCCCGCCGCGAGGTTCACGTACCACGGATTGCCGCTGTAGCTCGCATAGCCGATCAGGCCGTACGCGTTGACGCGGGTCGAATCGCCCGCGCTGTTGTCGGTGTTGTTGACGGCGGTATTCGAATAGCTGAACACGCCGCCCGCGCGCCAGTTGTCGGTGATCGACCGGTCGACGCCGAGCAGCAGGCCGCCGTAGTTCGCGCTGTAGCCGTCCACGCCGTCCATCT
Organism: Paraburkholderia sp. GAS333; assembly: GCF_050435665.1. Lineage (NCBI taxonomy): Bacteria > Pseudomonadati > Pseudomonadota > Betaproteobacteria > Burkholderiales > Burkholderiaceae > Paraburkholderia > Paraburkholderia sp. GAS333. The sequence continues at coordinate 338,291 of NZ_JBNDKS010000005.1, read as the reverse complement.
CGCCCTGGCCCGCGTGGCCGCCGAACGCCTGGCCCCACACGCCCCAGGCGGGCGGTGCATCGCCGGTGGCGATGCCGGTCGCGCTGTCGGCCTGCGCGAGGCGCAGGCTGTCGGCGTGACCGCTGACGATGTTCAGCGCGTCGAGCGTCGGCGCCGCGGCGGCGCGGCCCAGCGACATCTGCGCGGCCGGGCTGAGTTGCACGCCCGCTTTGGTGGCCGCCGCGCTCGAGCCGAGGCTCAGTGCGGTCGCCGCGTTGTACAGGTTCAGCAATTGCGCGCTGATGCCGGTGTATTTCGCGAGACCCGCGAGCGACGCGTTGGCATTCGACGTCGTCGCGAGCGAGCTGGCCGGCTGGCCCGCGAGGCTGACCACCAGATCGCTGCGGCCATCCACCTCGACGGCGGTGCCGAACAGCAGGCCGCTATAGCCGAGCGCCGAGTAGTCGAGCGTGCTCTCGTTGTAGTTCGTGCCGCTCGCCGACGCGTCGATCACGACGAAGCGCTGGCCCGCCGCGAATCCATACGAGCCGGTATTCACCAGCGCGACTGACGAACCCGCCGCGAGCGTCGCGCTGCCGCCGACGACAAGGTGGCCGTAGCCGCTGTCGGTGCTCAGGTTGCCGGTCGCGACGGCATTGCTGCCGACCCCGACGCTCAACGTCGCGGCCGCGCTTTGCGTGTAATTGCCGGTGATGCTGAGATTGCCGCCGCCGCTACCCGGCGATACCGTGCCCTGGTTGTCCACGTCGCCGTCGATCGTGCCGTAGCCGGACAGCGTCGCGCCCGATGCCACGTCCACGTCGCTGGTCAGCGAGGCCGTGCTTGACGCGCTGCTGCCGAGCTGGAGCGTGCCCGCCTGCACCGTGGTCGTGCCGGTGTAGGTGTTCGCGCCGTTCAGCACGAGCGTGCCCGTGCCGGTTTTGTCGATGCCGTAGCTGCCGCCCGACTGCCCGATCGCGCCGTTTTGCGCCGCAGTATCCGTGCCGTTCACTTCGAGCGTCGTGTCGCCGCCGAGGCTCACCGTGTTCGCCAGCGCCACGCCGTTCAGATACACCACCGCCGAGCCGGACCCGGCCGTGTCGAGCTGGCCGCTGCCGATCGCGCTGCTGTTGCCGAGCACCAGCGTGCCGCCGCTCAGCGTGGTCGTGCCGACATAGGTGCTCGCGCCGTACAGCGTGACGGTGCCCGCGCCGATCGACACGCTCGCGAAGTTCGAGATCGAGTCGTGATAGGTGAAGCTGTTGCCCGCGCCGGGGATGATCGTCAGCGTGCTGGTGCCGGTGCCGCCCGAGATGCTGCCGTTGATTACGGCCGCGCCGCCGAGAATCTCCAGCGTGCTGTTGCCGCTGCCGAGATCGACCGCGCGGCCGCTGCTGTCGGCGGTGATGGTGCCGTAGTCGATCACGGTCGAGTTTTGCGCGCCGGTGCTGATCGCCGCTGCCGTCGCGCCGCCGCCTTCGATCACGCCGCCCGCCAGGTTGGTGATGGTCAGCGAGTACGCGGTCGCCGCGCCGGTCACGGCAATGCCCGAGTCGCTGTCGCCCTTGATCAGGCCGCTGTTGGTGACGGTCGTGTCGCCGTAAATGCCTTGCACGGGGATCGCGTCGCCGGTGGTCGGGTCCTTGTCGAGACCGGCCAGCGTGATGCCGCGGCCCGTCCCCGTGTTGGCCGTGCCGTCGGCATTGGTCGCCGAGTTGATGCCTTCGATCGTGCCCGAGTTGACGATCGTGCCGCCGCCGACAGTCACGCCTTCGCTGGTGTCGTCGTAGGCGTGCAGCGATTTGATCGTGCCGGTGTTGGTCAGGTTGACGAGGCCGTCCACGTCCACGCCGTCGCCGTCGGCGGTGACGCCGTTGCCGGTGATCGTGCCGTGGTTGACGATGGTCACCACTTCGTTGCCGTTGAAACCGTCGATGTTGATGCCCGAGCCGTTGTCACCCTGGATCGTGCCGCCCTGATTGTTGGTGACGCTCATCGTGAAGGTGCCGTCGGTGGTCACGTCGGTATTGCCGCCCGTGATGCCGTGCCGCGCGCCTTCGATCAGACCCGTCCCCGGCGTGGTCGCCGTGCCGGTCGTCGCGTTGACGATCGTGATGCCGCTGTTGCTTTGCGCGTCGATACCGTCGCTGCCGTCGGTGCTGCCGGGGTTGTTGGTCGAGCGGATCGTGCCGTCGTTGTACACGTAGCCGTTCACGCCGGGACGCACGGCGTCCGCCTCGTTGGCCTGGATCAGACCGGTCGCCGTGTTGATCAGAATGTTGGTGCCGGTGGTGATGGCGTTGAAGTCGATCGCCTGCGAACCGCCCGCCGATGCGTTCAGCGAAGTCAGCGTGCCCGCGTTATAGAACGTGATGTTGCTGTTCGGCTCGTTCATCTGGATCACGTCGGCGTCGGCGGTCTGGATCGTCGCGCCCGCGTTGTTGGTGACCGTCAGCGTCAGGCCGCCCGTGTTGTCGCGGATCGCGCGGCCCGTGCCGGTTTGCGTGATGGTGCCGTTGTTGGTGATGGTGGCGTCGCCGGTCACGGTAATCGCCACCGTGCTGCCCGATACCGCGAGGGTGCCGGTTGCGTCGACGGTGCCGGTCGTGCCCCCCGCGCCGAGGCTCTGCGCGGTGCTGGTGGTCGTGCCGCTGCTCACCTCGAAGCTCGCGTTGGAGACGGACTTGGCCCAGACGTGGCCCTGCTCGAAAGCGGCCAGTGCGCCGAGCATGGCCAGGATGATCTGTTTCTTTTGCATGCGTTGGTCGTAGCGTGTAGTTGAAATTCTTCTTACGGGTGCGCACAACGCATCCGGGCCAGCAGGGCGTCGCCGCCAGCATGCGCGGCGTGAGCGGGCCTGAAAGGACACAGCCGTGGCGTGAGAGCGCTGCGTGGTTTGCAGCGTGGAGCAGGGCGCCGCCGGTGAGCAGCGTAAATGGGCCATGATTCTGTCGCGCGGCTGTGACATCGCCGTGACTGTGGCGACGAGCGGGGAGTGGACTGGCCGTCCGCGAGAACCTATAGTCGCGCGGATAAGCCGCGTTCGCGCGGCAACCGGCGGCACGTTGGCGACGCCATATACGACGCGCCGTGCGGACGATGAGAGGACGACAGGCGGTACAGAGGAGGCAGGATGCAGGACAGGCCGGACCCGGCGGATAACGCAGCGCAGACGGCACACGCCCGTCGCGCCGTGCTCGTGATTGCGCTGGCCCAGTTGCTGGGAACCTCGCTGTGGTTCAGCGCGAATGGCGCGATGCGCGACTTGCAGGCCGTCTGGCAATTGAACGCGACCGGCATCGGCTGGCTGACGAATGCGGTGCAGGCCGGCTTTATCGTCGGCACGCTGATTTCGGCGACGACCGGACTCGCGGACCGGATGTCGGCGAGCAAGGTGTTTGCGGTCTGCGGCGTGGCCGGGGCGCTGCTGAACGCGTTGTTCGCGCTGTGCAGCAGCGGGCTGGCTTCGGCTATCGTGTTCCGCTTTGGCGTGGGCGTCGCGCTCGCGGGCATCTATCCGCTCGGGATGAAGCTGCTGGTCACGTGGGACCCGCGCCGCGCCGCGCAAACGCTCGCGTTGCTGGTCGCGATGCTGACGCTCGGTACGGCGTCGGTGCATGCGATACGCGCGTTGTTCCCCGGTGTGCCGTGGCAGGCGGTGGTGCTGGCGTCGTCGGGGCTGGCGGTGATCGGCGCGGCGTTGGTGCTGGCGCTTGGCGAAGGGCCGCATGCGCGTCGCTCGGGCAAGCGTCGGGCGGGGTTATCCGCGGGGATCGGCGAAGTGCTGCGGATCAGCGAGTTTCGCGCGGCGGCCCTCGGCTACTTCGGGCACATGTGGGAGCTTTACGCGTTCTGGACCCTGACGCCGCTTCTCGTGCAGCGGGCGTTCGCGCACGACGTTTCCGCATCCGCATCCGCCGGTTTGGTGGCGATGTGGTCGTTCCTGATCATCGCGGTCGGCGCGGCGGGCTGCGTGCTCGGCGGCAAGCTCAGCCTGTCGGTGGGAAGCGCGCGCACCGCTGCGCTCGCGTTGACGGTGTCGGGATTCCTGTGCGCGGTCTATCCGCTTTCGTCGTCGCTCGGGACGGCGGGGCAACTCGCATTGCTGCTGGTGTGGGGGATCAGCGTGATCGCGGATTCGCCGCAGTTTTCGGCGTTGTCGGTGAAGGCGTGTCCGGCTGACAGGATCGGCGGCGCGCTGACCTTGCAGAACAGCTTCGGCTTCTTTCTGTCGGCGTGTTCGATTCTGTGGTCGACCAGCGCCTACCATTCGCTCGATGCACGGGTCGCGTGGCTCCTGCTGCCCGGACCCGTCATCGGTTTGATCGCGATGACACCGCTACTGCGCAAACGGCCGCGCTGGTGATGGATGTCGTTGCGGCGGCATCGGTCGCGTCACGCCGCGCGTTCAGGTTACGCGGCGTTATCAGGATCGATTCGACGCCTGGTCGCCGGTCACCCGTTCTTCAAGACGCTCACTTGGCGCCGTGTTTCGCCTGCCAGCGGTGCATGAACTCGATTTCATCGTGCTGGGCCTTGATGATGTTGCGCGCGAGGCGCTTCAACTCCGGGTCCTTGCCGTACTTCAATTCCGTCTGCGCCATTTCGATCGCCCCCTGATGATGCGGGATCATGTGCGCGACGAAATCCTTGTCGGCGTCGCCGGTGTACTCGGGCGCGGTCATGTCGTGCATCATTTTGTCGTCGGCGGCCTTGAACGCCTGCGTCGAACCGTCAGCGCCGCCGTGAGCCGCACCGGACATGTCCATGCCCTGCATCGCGGCCGGTTGTTGGGCGTGGGCGGGTAGGGTCGCTACAGCAAGCGAAAGACCGCTGAACAGGCAGAGAGCGTGAAAGGCGCGAAGGTTTTTCATAGTGGATGTCCGTGGTTGAATGGTTGTGTCGAGCGGCGCTGCTATCGGGAAGCGGAAGTTTAGCCGGATTCATGCGTGTTCCGGCATGGTGCGCTCAGGCTCTCAACGAGGGATGAAACCCGGCCGCTTCGATTGTCTCGGCGAGCCGTTGCGCCGGCAGCGTCGACGTGATTCTGACCGTTTTGACGGGCACGTCGATGTCGAGCGTCGCGTCCGGGTCGAGCTGGTTGACCGCGCGGGTGATGGCCCTGGCGCAGCCGCCGCAGGTCATGTCGGGAATAGCGAATTCCATCGTTTATCTCCAGCAAGGAAGAGGTGTCAGCCTCAAGCGTGGACCTTCCCACGGCGGTAAGGTCAAGCGCTCTCCGCGTGATCGTTGCGAGGCCGTTTCGGAGCGCTCCTGGAGACGGCCTTTCATGCAATGTCGATAATCCGGCCCGGTAACGCGCAAACCGCCGACAAGTCGGTCCGCGAGCGTTACCCGCCGCACATCCTCATTGCCGTGCGCCGATCCAATATCACCGTCTACGGCGCCCTCGCGCAGTCCGCTCAATGCAACTCCACTCGCCGACCATGCCAAGCCAACCTCCGCCGCCACCCGAAGCTATTGCGATCTGGTTCACCGAAGCCGAAGAGGCACGCCATGCGGGCCATTTCGACGTGGCGCGCGCGAGGCTCGACCAGGTGCTCGCGCACGACCCCGCTCACGCACGCGCGATGCATGCGCAAGCGCAGGTGGCGCTCGCGTCGAATGAATTGGAACCGGCGCAGCAATGGGTGACGCGCGCCATCGCGACGCACGCCGAGGCTGCGTTTTACGGCACGTTATGTGTCATCCAGATCAGGCAGGGGGCGTACGCGGATGCATTGCAAACGGCGCAACGCGGGCTCGCACTGGCGCCGGAATCGACCGCGCTTCTTTACTATCAGGCGCTGATGCTGCAAGTACACGGCAGCCCCGACGAGGCCGCCAGGGTCTACTTCACGCTGCTCGAACTTGAGCCGGACCATCCGCGAGCGCTGGCGAACCTGGGCGTGGTTCTCAAAGACCTGGGGTCGTTGAGCGAAGCTGAGCGGTATCTGAGGCAGGTGATCGACATCGAGCCGTCCAACCGTGGCGCGCGGGCCAATCTCGGACTGGTTCTGCTGGCGGCGGGCCATTACGAAGAGGCGTGGCCGTATTTCGAAGACCGCGCAGCCAATTTCGTCGATGCAGAGGGGCGGCCTATCGCGAGCAACGCGCGGCTGCCGCTGCCCGAATGGCGCGGCGAGCGCATCGACGGTGCAAATGAAGACGATGCAGCGGCAAGCAGCGGCAAACGTCTGCTGATCGTTCCCGAGCAGGGCTTCGGCGACAGCCTGCAATTCGTCCGCTATCTGCCGCTGTTGCTCGAACGCTTTTCACAGGTCGGCTATATCTGCCGGCAACCCTTGCGGCGTCTTTACGAACAGTCGCTGTCCGCTCGCTGGCCCGGCCTCGTCATGCTCGACGACGCCTATCCCGATGTAAGCGACTGGGATTATCAGTGCCCGTTAATGTCTCTGCCGATGGCGTTCAGCACACGCGTCGAGACGATCCCCGCGTCGGTCTATCTGCATGCGGACGCGGAGCACAGCGCGGCATGGCGCGCGCGGCTCGACGCGTTGCCCGAAGCGGGCTTGCCGCGCGTCGGGATCGTGTGGGCCGGCGGCCATTCCGGTTTGACCGACGACATGGCGCGCAACCTCACGTTCGCGCGGATCGCGCCGTTGCTGGCGACGCACGGCGTCCGCTGGATCAGCCTGCAAAAGACCGACGACGACACCAGGCGAGCCGACGCCGGAACGAGTAGTACGCGCCTGATCGACTGGATGGACGAAGTCACCGATTTCGCCGATACCGCCGCGCTGATCGACAATCTCGATCTGGTGATCGCGGTCGATACATCGGTCGCGCATCTGGCGGCCGCGATGGGCAAACCTGTGTGGCTGCTCAATCGTTTTGCGGGCTGCTGGCGCTGGTTGCGTCAACGGGATGACAGCCCGTGGTATCCGGGCGTGCGCATTTTCACGCAACCGCAACGCGGCGACTGGAACGACGTGCTGAGCCGCGTGGCGATCGCGTTGCAGCAACGTTATTTGCTGGGTGACGGCTCGGGGGCGCCGATGACGAAGCATTAATCTGCGGATTGAAAAGCGCCATAGATCCTTCTTTCAGAAGACCGGCGATATATGGTCGTTCACGTTTACGGCACCCGCGCCTACATGGAGCGAGCCTCGCCATTCCATTTGACAATCTGGGGAAAACCTTACCGGTGCTATGTGCGCTTGCTCACCCACGCAGGCCAAACTTACTCGACGTGCTGTTCTGAACTGCTATTCTGGGTCCGTTCAATTTTCTGCGGTAACGGGCCACATGCCTTATCGAACAAAACCTAATTGATCAGGAGTTCGGCATGTTGAAAAAGGTAGTCGACCGGGCCAGACAGATCCGGCGCAGCGAGGGTTTCAAGCATTCCGTGGCGACGCCTTTGCGGCTTTCGCTACACGCGCGGCAGCGCTTCAATCGCGGTGTGTTTGCCATCGAGATTCAGGAGAACTCCGGCTTCTTCTCCGTGATGCAGATGGTCCTGTTCATCCTGATGCATTGCGACGAAAAACGGCTGACGCCCTGCATCAGCGCGCGCGGCGGTCTCTATGGCGATGCTGAACGCAGGATCGACTGGTTCTCCCATTTCTTCGAACCGGTCATGACATCGTCGGCGGCGGAGGCGACGCAGAAGATCAGGACGTCGACGGTCCGGGACCTGGTGCAACTGGGATTTCGACAGCGCTACGAAGCGCGGCTGCGGCTCGGGAGTGCGAGTGAGCTTTTCTTTTCGCACTACCGGCTGGCTCCGCACATCGAAGCGGAAGTCGATGCGATCTGTGCGGCACTCGACATCAATACGCGTACGCTCGGCGTGCATTTCAGAGGCACCGATAAAGCGCTGGAAGCCATTCCGGTTTCGTGGAGCAATTTCTGCCGCCAGGTGGACGCGACGCTCACCGATAATCCGCATCTCGCCAACGTCTTTGTTTCGAGCGACGAACCCGCATTCCTCGACTACTTCGCCGCATGGCCGTTTCGCAAGCCCGTCAGGATCGCGCCCGCGAAACTGCTTGCGCGGGGGAACACGCCGGTTCATTTCAGCGGCTATCCAGGGCTGGAGATAGGTCGCGAAGCACTGGTGTCGAGTCTGCTGTTATCGCGTTGCGGATTTCTGATCAAGACGCCTTCGTATCTGTCCGCGTGGTCGAAGATATTCAATCCTTCTTTGCCGATCAAACTCGTTTCGCCGCCACGTCAGGACGCATTCTGGTTTCCCGATAGCCGCATCTGGCTCGAACAGGCCGCTAACGAAAAGGCGGCGCAAGAAAAGGCCGCTTGAGCGCGCGCGGCGCATTGGCTTCTTTGCAACCGGGCAACACGGCTGGCGGATTCAGCAGACGCAGCGGACGCTTCAAAAAAGACCTGCTGAGGCAGGCCTATAATCGACGTTCGCTTCGCGAGCTGCGTGCGATCATTTTGCGCGAGCCCGCAACCTGCCAACTGTATTGCTACCGCAAAGAGGCTGACAGTATGTATATCGCCATGAACCGTTTCAAAGTGAGCCCGGGTTCCGAGACCGCATTCGAGGAGCTTTGGACGACTCGCGACACCCATCTGAAAGAGGTTCCGGGCTTCGTCGAATTTCATCTGCTGAAGGGGCCGCAGCGGGAAGATCATGTGCTGTATTCGAGCCATACGATCTGGCGCGATCACGCGTCGTTCGATGCATGGACAAAGTCGGAAGCCTTCCGGGCCGCGCACCGGAACGCGGGCGATAACCGCGTGCATTATCTCGGTCATCCGGAATTCGAAGGCTTTGAAGTCGTTCAGACTGTGAAGTGAATGTTGCAGGCAGGCGGCCTGCAGTTCGCGTGTGAATGATGCGCGTGAGGTGCGGGCCGCGGCTTTACAATCGCTTCGTTTTACCTTCTTTCGCCGCGTGCGCTGAAAAGCATTAGGCAAATGCAGGGCGCTTCCAAAAGCGCCACGTTCGCAAACGGCGTAACTATTGGTCACGTTGTTTCGCCCAGCGAATCGCGGCGATGCACCTCGTCGCGGCTATCAACGCCCCCCCACTCGAACACTCCTGAGCATCCGCCGACGCGTAAATCGGCCTTGCGGTATGCTTTTCGGCTCGCAGGGCAAGCTTCAATCCTGCCGCCGTGCGTCTGTGCAACAACCTGAGGAACGAATCCATGAAAGCCGTCAAAATCGGGTCGCCCGCCACCGTGGCGAATCTGCAAGTGGTCGATATCGCGGACCCCGGTCAACCCGCAGCGGGTCAGATTCGCGTGCGCATTCACGCGAACTCGCTGAATTTTCACGACTACGGAGTCGTCACCGGCAATCTGCCCGCCGACGCGGGCCGCATTCCGATGGCCGACGGCGCGGGTGTCGTCGAAGCAGTCGGTGAAGGCGTAACCGGATTCAAACCGGGCGATCACGTGGTGTCGTGCTTTTTCCCGTTCTGGGAAAACGGGCCGCCCGCCGTTGCCGATTTCAGCACGACGCCCGGCGATGGCGTCGACGGCTACGCGCGCGAAGTCGTCGTGCTGCCGGGCCATTACTTCACACATGCTCCGCGCGGCTACAGCCACGCTGAAGCGGCCACGCTCACCACGGCCGGACTCACCGCGTGGCGTGCGCTCATCGTGGACGGTCAGCTGAAAGCGGGCAGCACGGTGCTCGTGCTCGGCACGGGCGGTGTGTCGATTTTCGGCTTGCAGCTGGCGAAAGCGATGGGGGCGTCGGTGATCGCCACGTCTTCATCGGATGCCAAACTCGCGAAGCTGCGCGAACTGGGCGCGGACCATACGATCAACTATCGCGACAACCCCGAATGGGGCAAACAGGTTCGTCAATTGACAGGCGGACGCGGTGTCGATCACGTGATCGAAGTGGGTGGTCCGGGCACCTTGCCTCAGTCGATTACCGCCTGCCGGATCGGCGGCCATATCGCGTTGATCGGCGTGCTGACCGGACGCGCGGGTCCGGTGCCGACCGCCGCGCTGATGGCGCGTCAGCAGCGTTTGCAAGGGTTGATTGTCGGCAGCCGCCAGGATCAGCTCGATATGATTCGCGCGCTCGAAGTAACGGGCATTCGACCCGTGATCGACAGTACGTTCGCTCTGGAGAAGTTGGGCGATGCGTTCACGCATGAAGCGTCGGGCGCGCACTTCGGAAAGATTTGTGTGGCGGTTTGAGCGGACTTTTCGCGCGGAAATAGTTCGGGTCTTTCCGGTTCTATTTCCGCAAATCGATTGCTCAACTTCGGTCTAGGCTTTTCTCGCGAGGTCGGCGAATTGAATGCTCGCCGCCTCGCAAGCTTCGGTGAACGCCGTGTCGTAGCTCGTGAAAAACACGGTACGTGTACGGGATAACGTTCTGAACAGATCGGCCAGCACCGCGCGAGCCGACGCGTCGAGTCCACCTGCGGGTTCGTCTGCGATCAGTACATGGGTTTCGCCAAGCACCGACGCCGTTAAAAATATCTTCTTGCGCGTACCGAACGACATTTGCTCGAAGCGTTTGTCGAGATGCGGCGTGAGGCCGAAGCGATCCGCGAGATCGAGCGTGTCGGCAGCGAGCGCTACTTTTCGCTCCAACGCCACCTGATTCAAATACTCGCGACCGGTCTGCGTCGAATACGGCATGCAGTCTTCCGGCACATACGTCAGCGAAGATTTTGCGGCCAGCGGCTCGGTGCGCAGCGAATGTCCACCGAGCCATACTTCGCCCGAGTCGGCTGCGAGCTCGCCCGCGAGAATGCCGAGCAACGTCGATTTGCCGCTGCCGGATTCGTCGTTCAACGCGACGCAGCCCGATGCCGCGTCGTAGTGCAATCCCTGAAAAATAACGCGGTCGCTGTACCGCTTGCTGAGGTTCTCGAATCGAAGCATGGGGTCGAGCGTGGGTCCGTTGGTTGGCGTCGCGCAAGTGTAGCAGCGCAACGCCGCCGGAATTACTGGCCCGCTTCGAGCAGGAACGTCACCATCCGGTCGCACACGCGTCCGAACATCTGCGTACCGGTGACAGTCGGGCAGCCGCGCGCGCGAGCCGCTTCGATCAGCGGCGTGAGCGGCGGTTTCGTCACGACATCGCCGACGAAGGTGCTTGGCTGCAAACCCGACACATCGATAGGAAGCGGATCGTCCGCGCGCATGCCGAGCGGCGACGCGTTCACCACGACGTCGTACTCGTGCGCTGCCACGCTCGCCGGCACGCTGCGCGCTTCGCCCTGGCCGAGCGCGTTCAGACGGTTGGTCAGCGAAGCAGTGCGGTCGGCGTCGTTATCGCGCACGTCGAGCGAACCTACGCCGCTCTGAACCAGCGCGTGTCCGATCGCCGATCCCGCGCCACCCGCGCCAATTAACAACGCGCGTTTACCGCGCAATTCGCAGCCCGCATCGACGAGCGCGGCGACAAAACCCGTGCCGTCGAACATGCCGCCGTGCCACTGGCCGTCTGCCGTGCGGCGCAGCGTGTTGACCGCGCCGAGGAACGACGCCTCGGTCGACAGCGTCGCGCAATATTCCGCCGCGCTGAACTTGTGCGGCACGGTAATGATGATGCCGTCGACATTGCGCATCGGCGTGACGCCCGCGAAGAACGCGGGCAGGTCGGCGGGGGCGACGTGCGCGGGAACCACCAGCGCATCGCGGCCTGCCGTGCGCAAAGCGGCCGTCACGCCGGACGGCGAACGCACCTGCGCAATCGGATCGCCGACGATGAAATACACGCGGGTCGCGCCGCTCAGACCCTCGTCGAGCGAGGCGGAAAAAGAAACTGCGTCGGTTTGCGTCATGTTCAACTTCTCCTGAAAGTGGAGCCTGTAGGTATCGTGCACGATACCGGACTGTCCTGCCTGATTGGGTGATCGGGCTAGCGGCTTAGCGGGTTAGCGATAGAACGCCACGGTTTCGCGCAATCCCTGTTCGAGCGATGTGTGCGGTAAATCAGGCAGCCATTGCGCGAGCAACGGATCGGCAGGAAACGAAGTGGCAATGGGCAACGGCGCACCGTTTGCGTCGATTCGCGCACCGGGCACGATCGCACCGATTCGTGCGATCACCTCATTGACTTCGACGATGTCGCCCGCGAGCGTGAATGCGTGTGCACCGCGAGGCGCGGCGAATAGCGCAGCTTCGTAAGCGGCGGCGACGTCGTCCGCGTAGACGAGACCGGTCGAGCCGGTGAACGGAATCGCGTACGGCTCGCCGCGTGCCGCAGCGCGGCACGCGAGGCTCGGCCCGGCGCTCGATCCGGTTTCGCGGCCCGCGCCATACACGACCAGCGGCCGGAAACCGGTGCTGGCGATGCCGTGATCGTGCCAGTACGCGCGCGCCGCGCCTTCGCACGCGAGCTTGAACGCGCCGTATAAGGTCTGCGGAGAGGGCGCGGCGCCATCGTCGGGGCCGAACACCCCCGCGCTGCTCGCGTACAGCACGTTTTCCAGATTGGCGGCGCGCGCTGCCTCGAACACATTGAGCGTGCCGATCAGATTGATTTGCGCACCGCGCACCGGGTCGAGCGCGCAGGCCGGGGTCAGGATTCCCGCGAGATGAATGACCGCGTCGCAACCGTCCATTGCGCGTGATACGTCGCTGGCGAGGGCGATATCGCCGGTCGACCATTGCACCGCCGCAGCCCATTCCGGGGCGAGCGATTCCAGCAGTGGCGAGCCCGCGCGCAAGTCGAAAGCCCTCACGCTCAGGCCTCTGTCAAGCAGGCGCCGCATGATCCACGCCGCCAGAAAACCACTTCCTCCTGTTACCAGTACGCGCATTGCTGTGTCTCCGTCAATGTTCGAATACTTTGCTTTTTTGCTATTTCAGAATAGTATTCCAATATCAAAGCAAATTCTAGTTGATGCGATGAACAGGAAAAAACACCTGATTCGTCGCCCGCAAAAAAGGGACGCAAGGAGCACGTCATGGTGGAGACACTCAGCGGTTTGAAGCAGGATGAAACGTTCGACGTCGTGGTGATCGGCGCGGGCGGGGCAGGGATGTCGGCGGCGCTGTTCGCGGCTATCGACGGCGCGCGCGTGCTGCTGGTCGAGAGCACGGAATACGTGGGTGGTACGACGGCCTACTCGGCGGGCACCACATGGATACCGGATTCGATACACGGTCCGGCGATCAATCCCGATGACAGCAGCGCGAATGCCGAAGCCTTTCTGCGTCGCGCGGTCGGCGAGCGCAGCAGCGAGGCGCTGCGCCGCGCGTTCCTGAAAGCAGGGCCGCAGGCCGTCGTGCATATCGAGGCGAATTCGGACGTGAAGTACCGCGCGCGGCCGTTTCATCCGGACTATCTATCCGAACTCGAAGGATCGACGCTGCGTGGCCGCGCACTCGAACCGCTCGCGTTCGACGGCCGCAAGCTCGGCAACGCGTTCTCGCTGATCCGCCCGCCGATCCCTGAGTTCACGGTGCTGGGCGGCATGATGGTCGATCGCGACGATGTCGGGCATCTGCTGAACATGACGAAGTCGTTCCGGTCGCTGCGTCACGCGGTGAAACTGCTCGCGCGTCATGGCAGCGACCGCATCCGCTGGCCGCGCGGCACGCGTCTCGTGATGGGGAATGCGTTGATCGGCCGTCTGTTGCATTCGCTGCTCGCACGCGATGTCACCGTGCTGGTGAGTACGAAACTGGAGTCGTTGCGGACCGGGCGCGATGGTCAGATCGACGGCATCACGCTGGCTCAGAACGGCCAGCGCCGTCAAATCACGGTGACAGGTGGCGTGATTCTCGCTAGCGGCGGTTTCAACCGTCATCCGCAACGGCGTCGCGCGATGCTGCCGGGCGTCGATTCGAGCTGGTGCCCGGGAGCGCCGGGACACACCGGCAGTGCGCACGATCTCGCGCTCGCAATCGGTGCGCGTTATGGCGAAGGCGCGTTGAGCAACGCGTTCTGGGCGCCGGTCTCGGTGCGCAAACGCAGTGACGGCACGACCGCCGTTTTCCCTCACTTCATGATGGATCGCGGCAAACCTGGCATGGTCGTGGTCAACAAGGAAGGCCGGCGCTTTCTGAACGAAAACACCTCGTATCACCTGTTTGGTATCGCGATGCAGGAAGCGAACCGCAAGGTGCCGTCGGTGCCCGCGTATCTCGTCACGGACGCGGAAGGCCTGCGCAAATACGGGCTGGGCATGGTGCGCCCCGGCGGCAAGGGCCTGCAGCCGTTCCTCTCTGATGGCTATCTGGTGCGCGCCGACACGCTTGCCGAACTCGCGGCGAAGCTCGATATCGATCCCGCCGGACTCGCCGACAGCGTTGCGCGCATCGGCGAATACGCGAAGACGGGGGTCGATCCCGATTTTCAGCGCGGCACCACCGACTACCAGCGCGCCAACGGCGACGCGAACTGGCACGGGCCGAATCCCTGCCTGGGCCCGATCCGGCAAGCGCCTTTCTACGCCGTGCGGCTTTATCCGGGCGATATCGGCGCGGCCACGGGGCTCGTCAGCGACGACACGGCTCGCGTGCTGGATCGCGACGATCGACCGATTGGCGGCCTCTACGCGTGCGGCAACGATATGCAATCGGTGATGGGCGGCGTGTATCCGGGCCCCGGCATCACGCTGGGGCCGGGGCTCGCGTTTGCCTATCTCGCGGGACGTGACGCGGCGGCGCGCGCGAAGGCCGCGCAAACATCGCTGCCTTCATCCACGCGCAGAGATGAAGCGCCGCAGTGCGCAAAAGAAAAGATCACCGGATAAACCAGGGCGTCACCTGGTTTGGATGCACGTTATAAAATGGAATAGTATTCAACAAATGAGTTATGCCCGATCTTTTTCCCTTGATTCAAACGTATCCAGCGAACGAAGCAAACTGACGATGAAGCGCGAACCGATTCTCGAATGCGATGTACTGGTGCTGGGTTCTGGCGCGGCCGGTCTCGCCACGGCCGTGACGGCAGCGACGCGCGGTTTGCGCGTGATAGTGGCGGAGAAGGCCGACGTGTTCGGCGGCACGAGCGCATGGTCGGGCGGCTGGATGTGGATTCCCGGCAACCCGTTCGCCACGCGCGCCGGAATTATCGAAGAACCCGAAGCATCGCGAACGTATCTTCGTAACGAACTCGGCGCGCATTTCGATGCAGACAAGGTCGACGCGTTGCTCGAATCCGGTCCTGAAATGGTGGAGTATTTCGAGCGGCACACGTCGATGCGTTTTATCGACGGCAATCGTGTTCCCGATTTTCATACGACGCCGGGTGCTGCAACCGGCGGCCGTTCGGTTTGCGCGATGCCGTTCGATGGTCGCGAACTTGGGCCGCTGATCGACCGGCTGCGCCCACCGCTTGGCGTCGTGACGATCAAAGGCATGGCGATCGGCTCAGGTCAGGATCTCGCGCATTTTTTCAACGCGACGCGCTCGGTGCGCTCCGCGTGGCACGTGTTGCGGCGGCTCGCTGCGTTTGCGGGTCACAAGCTGCGT
The DNA here is from genome assembly GCF_050435665.1 of Paraburkholderia sp. GAS333. NCBI lineage: Bacteria > Pseudomonadati > Pseudomonadota > Betaproteobacteria > Burkholderiales > Burkholderiaceae > Paraburkholderia > Paraburkholderia sp. GAS333. Next base: position 322,920 of record NZ_JBNDKS010000005.1, on the reverse strand, counting down.
CATGGCCGCTCGATGTATCTGGTGAACGGGAATGCGCTGGTGGCGCGTCTGCTGAAATCGGCGCACGACCTCGGGGTCGATCTGCGCACCCATGCGAAGGCGGTGGCATTGCTGCGCGAGCCGGGCGATGCAGCGGGCCGCGTGACTGGCGCAACGGTCGAGATCGAAGGCGTCGTGCATCAGGTGCGGGCCACGCGAGGCGTCGTGCTCGCGTGCGGCGGCTATCCGCACGATCTTGCGCGCCGCGCGCAGACCTTCCCGTATACGCCGTCGGGTCGCGAGCACTGGTCCGCTGCGCCGTCGACCAATACCGGCGACGGTATTCGTCTCGGCGAATCGATCGGCGGTCATTTCGACGCGTCGCTAGAAACACCCGCCGCGTGGGCACCGGTTTCGCTCGTGCCTCAAGGCAGCGGGCAACCCGCCGTCGCGTTCCCACATCTGATCGAGCGCGCGAAGCCTGGTGTGATTGCGGTGACGCGTGCCGGGCAACGCTTTGTCAACGAGGCGTCGTCGTATCACGACTTCATCAACGCGTTGATCGGCACGACGCCCGCCGGTGAACAGGTCTGCGCGTGGCTGATTGGCGATCATCGTTTCCAGCGTCGTTACGGGCTCGGTTTTTCGAAGCCGTTTCCGTTTCCCACTGGCCCGTATCGACGGTCGGGTTATCTGAAACGCGCGAGCAGCCTCGCCGATCTGGCCGCGCAATGCGGGATCGATCCGCAAGGACTCGAAAGCACGGTGGCCGCGTACAACAGCTACGCGAAAGACGGCTTCGATCCGCAATTTCACAAAGGCTCGACGCCGTATAACCGCGTGCAGGGCGACGCACGGCACACCCCGAACCCCTGCCTCGCGCCGCTTGAAAACGGCCCGTTCTATGCCGTCAAGCTGCTGCCCGGCAGCCTCGGCACGTTCGCGGGTCTTGCCACGGACGCCAACGCTCGCGTTCTCGACGACGCAGGTCAGCCGATGCCCGGTCTCTACGCGGTCGGCAACGACGCCGCCAGCATGATGGGCGGTTGCTATCCGAGCGGCGGCATCACGCTCGGTCCGGCGATGACCTTCGGTTATCGCGCGGGCCTTTTCCTCGCCGACGCAGACGCCGAAGCGGATCAATCAACGCCGCCCACAGCGGCCACCCAATCGACGAATCCCACCATTCATTCACAAGGACACATGCAATGACTCTCTACGACACAGTCACGCTCACCGTGAAAATCGGCGCGAACGCGCAGGTTTTTGAAAGCATCAAGGCAAGCGGCAATCAACCCGGCTCGAAGCTGCTCGGCTGCTGGTACTCCGACATCGGCGCGCTGGGCCAGGTGATGGTATTACGCGGATTCGATTCGGAAGCTGCGCTCATCGCCGAACGCAAACGTCTGCTGCTCGAAGGCAATCCGTTCGGCTGCGGCGAATTCGTCACCGACGTGAAGATCGACAGCTATGCGCTGTTCCCGTTTCTTCCGCCGATCGAACCGGCGGTCCACGGCGGCATCTACGAGATGCGGGTGTACGGCACGAAGCTAGCGAGCCTCCAGCACACCATCGACGCATGGGAGAAAGCGGTGCCCGAGCGCACGCAGCGCTCGCCGCTCGTCGGCGCGATGTATTCGCTCGACGGCACCGTGCCGCGTTTTCTGAACATCTGGCCGTATGCGAGCGTCGACGAACGCTCGCGGATTCGCGCCGAAGCGGTGAAAGACGGCATCTGGCCGCCGAAGGGCGGCCCCGCGCATCTGACGACGATGGAGTCGACTATTTACGTGCCCGCGCCTTTCTCGCCGCTGCGTTAAACGCTGAACGCCATTGGCCGAGCCACGGCCAGAACTCAGGAGACAACATGACCCAGCACCATTCGCGCGCGCTTTCCCTATCCGCGTTGACCGTGCTCGAACTCACGCCGCCGCAGATGGTGGAGTGCGCGGCGCAGGCGGGCTACGACTTCGTCGGACTGCGCCTCGTGCCCGCCACCGATCATGAAGTGCGCCACGAGATCGTCCGCGCGACGCCGTTGAAGCGCGAAACGCTCGCGCGTTTGCGTGACACCGGCATCAAGGTGCTCGACGTCGAGATCTTGCGACTCAAGCCCGATACCGACGTGAACGCGTGCAAGCCGATGCTCGACACCGCCGCCGAATTGGGCGCGCGCTACGTGCTGGTGGCGGGCAACGATCCCGACGAAGCGCGCACCGCCGAGCGGCTCGCGCAATTGTGCGATCTCGCCGCGCCGCTCGGGCTGTCGCCGTCGCTCGAACCGATGCCGTGGACGGACGTGAAGGACATCACGCAAGGCGCGCGCATCGTGAAGGCGGCGGCGCGGGCTAACACGGGGCTGATCGTCGATCCGCTGCATTTCGACCGCGCGGGTTCGTCGACGCAAACCTTGCATGCGTTGCCGCGTGAGTACTTCGGCTACGTGCAGTTTTGCGACGCGCCGGCCGAGCGTCCTACCGACCTCGACACGCTGCTGTTTCAGGCCCGTTGCGAACGGATGATTCCCGGCGAGGGCGGTCTCGATCTCACGGGCATTCTGCGCGCGCTGCCGGATCACTTGCCAGTCAGCGTCGAAGTCCCCACTCAGCAATGGGCGCAAACCGCGCCCGCACTCGAGCGCGCCCGCAAGCTGCGCGACGCGACGCTCGGCGTACTCGAACGGACTTACGCGATGACGTAAGCCGTATATCGCGCGCCGGTCCCCCTCAACGCACGATAAAGATGCGACGGGGACGACGCGCCCATCCGCTAGAGAAGACGGTCTGGAGACACCATGAAACCTTCGATCACGACGGCGCGGCCGAACACGCCTGTTGCATCCCTATCACCCGTTTCACGCGCCATCGATGTGCAGCAGTTGCTCGACGAACAACCCGTCGGCCGCTTTCAGATTCTCGTGTTGCTGATGTGCATGTTCATTGTCACGCTCGATGGACTCGACACCGTGATGGTCGGTTTCATCGCGCCCGCGTTGTCGAACGCATGGGCGATTCCGCGCGACGCGTTGGGGCCGGTGATGAGCGGCGGCCTGCTCGGCCTCGCGTTCGGCGCGCTGGGCGCAGGGCCGCTCGCGGACCGCTTCGGCCGCAAAACGGTGATGACCGGCGCGGTGCTGTTCTTCGGCATCTGGAGTCTCGGCTCGGCGTTCGCGGCCAACATCACCGAGCTGACCGCGCTGCGTTTTCTGACCGGCCTCGGTCTCGGCGCATCGATGCCGAATGCCGCGACGCTGATGGCCGAATACGCGCCGCAACGCTGCCGCGCGCTGATGGTGACGACCGTGTTCTGCGGTTTCACGCTCGGCGCGGCAAGCGGCGGCTTCGTGAGCGCGTGGCTGATCGCATCGCACGGCTGGCACTCGGTGCTGGTTCTCGGCGGCGTACTGCCCATTCTTTACGTGCCGTTCATGATCAGGTGGCTGCCCGAGTCGGCGCGTTTTCTGGCGCTGAAAGAGAGCCGCCGCGCACGCCTCGTCACGGTGATGAACCGTCTCGAACCCGGCATGGCCGATCACACGACGCGCTTCGTCGCGCATGAAACGCCGCAGCGCGAGCGCAGCCCGGTCCGCCTGATCCTGTCGCGCGAATACGCGTTCGGCACGTTGATGTTGTGGGTCTGCTACTTCGCCGGACTGTTGACGGTGTACCTGCTAGGTAGCTGGCTGCCGACGCTGATTCGCGGCGCGGGCTTCACGCTCGGCGAGGCTGCCGTGGTCGGCGCGTTGTTCCAGGCGGGCGGCACGATCGGCTCGCTCGCGATCGGCTGGCTGATGGACCGCTTCAATCCGCATCGGGCGCTGGGCGCGACGGTGTTCATCGGCGGCGTGCTGGCGTGGGGGATGGGTCTGCCCGGTCACGGTTTCGCGGCGATCTGCGTACTCGCGTTCGGCATGGGCTATTGCATGAACGGCTCGAATACCGGCTTCTGCGCGTTGGCCGCGGGTTCGTATCCGACCCGGATGCGCGCCACCGGCACGAGCTGGATGCTCGGTATCGGCCGTTTCGGCGGGATCGCGGGGGCCATGCTCGGCGCGGGCATGCTGCACGCGAACTGGGGTTTCGGCGACGTGTTCACGTCGCTGGCGATCCCGGCGGCAGTGGGCGCGGCGGCGGTGCTGCTGAAGGGCGCCCGGCATCGCGGACCGGTTTTGCGGGTGAGCGCAGGCGTCGGGCACTGACCCGTGTAAGCGCCGTATCCGCTGCGTGCTTGAATTCCGATATGGAATCGTGTTCTCATTCGGGATTGAAATCGAACTGAGAGTGGATCATGGCGGGGAATCTCGAGCGGGCGCTGTCCATCATTGAACTGCTGGCGCGGCAGGGCGGCAGCCTGCAGCTGGCCGCCATCGCCGATACGCTGAACATTCCGCGCAGCGGCACGCACCGGCTGCTGGCGGAGTTGGCCGAAGAAGGCTACGTGCGGCAGGACGAGCACGGCGAATACGTGCTGGCGCTCAAGCTGGTGTCGCTCGCGCTGATGTGGCTGTCCACCGGCGGCGTGCTCGATATTTCGCAGCCGGTGCTCGACCGGCTCGCGGCGGCGTCGGGCGAACTGGCGCGGCTCGGCGTGGTCGAGGACGATCACATCACGTTCGTCGGCAAGGCGCAGGGCGCGAAGTCGGGCTTGCGCTACGACCCGGACATGGGCAGCCAGCCGCCGCTGCATTGCACCGCGAGCGGCCAGGCCTGGCTCTCGACGATGAGCGACGAAGAAGCGCTCGAACTGGTGTCGCGCCAGGGCGGCATCGGCAAGGCGGGGCCGCGCGGTCCCAAGGCGCCGAAGACGATCCAGCAGTTTCTTCAGGACCTGAACGGCGCGCGCAAACGCGGCTATGGGATCGCTAGCGAGACTTACGAAGCGGGCATGACGTCGATGGCGGCGGTGATCCGGCATCCGGTGACGGGGCTGGTGGTCGGCATTGTCAGTCTCGCGGGGCCGACCAGCCGTCTGCCGGATGCGCGGCTCAAGGAACTCGCGCCCGCGTTGCTCGAAGCCGCGTCGGACATGGGCGCGGCCACGTTGAGTTCGCCTTATTTCAAACGCAGCCTGCGGGTCGCGCCGGTGGCGGCGGTGGTGCAGCCGGTCGAGGCGAAACGCAAGGGACGGCCCCGCGCGGCTTGAGTTTTCTTTTCTCTATGGCGACGAGGACGCGCCCGCGTCCATCGCTTTTATCAGCGCGATAAAAATCTTTGCCGTAACTTTTTCCGCTTCTAAATAGGGCGCGGTTAATAATAGTTATGCGAAGTACGCGATCAATTTAGCGCTGATAAACTGTGCGCCTGAGCAGCAAATTGCGTGTTGAGCGCATCGCTCGCTCCCTACATTTCCGGCCTCGTAAATGGCTGGATAGACGGAAGAAATAGGCCTTTTCCCCGATTTGGAATACGTTTTCACCCAGCATAATGGGCCGGGTGAAAACGGTTAAAAGGGACGCATGTTTGGTTGTCCTAGATTCCTTCGACGGAACCCATGTATCGCAAGCCCATTTTCCCGCCGTCCTCACATACCTGTTTTGACCAGTACCAGGGTTCGCTTGAGCCCGTTTTTGGAAGTGACTCATGAAGCCGGGAAATAACTCGCTTGGGAAAAGACGCGTACGGAAAATCGCCATGGCGGTGGCTGCTGTTGTGCTCGTCATGCTGCTTGCCGGGGTGCTGTGGTATGCCCAGCATCGCAACGAGCCGGACGCGGCGGCGCTGACCGGCGTCGCAAGCCAGATGCGTAACGACCCTGCCGCGTGGACGCATGAAGAGAAAGACGCGTCCGAGATGCTGCGCGATATTCACGATGCAAAAGTCACGGCGATCGGCGTGAGTCCCAGCGCGATCCTGGTGTCGAGGCGCGACGGTCTGAAGTACTTCGTCACCGATCACAACGCGACGTTCTCGCATGCGCTTTTGCTCGGCGAACCCAAGTCGGGCGAAGCCGCGCCGTATCAACTCGTCTGGCTTCCCGATGCCGATATCCGCACCGGCGGCGCGCGCTGGGTGCAGGCATTCGACCAGTTCCGCGACGCGATCAGTGTGTTGTTGCCGCTGTTGCTGATCGGCGGAATGGTGTGGTTCATGCGGCGCGAAATGCGCGGCGGCGCGACGTTGCTGAGCGAAGCGCCCACGCTGCGCTTCGACGACGTAATCGGCGCAGGCGAGGCGAAGGCCGCGCTCGCAGACATTCGCGGCTATCTGTCCGATCCCACGCAATTCACGTCGATGGGTGTGCGCGCACCGTGCGGCATCCTGATGGTGGGCGGCCCCGGCGTCGGCAAGACGCGACTGGCGCAGGCGCTGGCCGGCGAATGCGGCGCGAGCTTCATCTCGATCACCGGTAGCTACTTCAGCGCGAAGTATTACGGCGTCGGTATCCAGAAGGTCAAACATCTGTTCGAACTGGCGCGCAAGAATGCGCCCACGGTAATCTTTATCGACGAAGCCGACGGGCTCGCGAAACGCACCGATACGGGCGGCGGTCCGGTTGAAGCCGAGAGCAACCGCATCATCAATCAACTGCTCGCGGAAATGGATGGCTTCGCGTCGAACGAAGGCGTCATCATCGTGGCCGCGACCAATCATCCGGACAATCTCGACGAAGCGTTGCGCCGTCCCGGCCGTTTCGATCGTACGGTGCAGGTTCGTTTGCCGGATCGCGAAGACCGCGCGAAGATTTTCCGCTTCTACGCGGACAGGCTGAAATCGAAATCCGCGGATATCGACTACGACCAGCTTGCCCGTCTGACTACCGGTTTGTCGCCCGCAACGGTGGCGATGGTGGTGAATCAGGCGGGGCTCGTCGCGCGCAAGGCGGGCGACACCGAGATCACGTCGAAGCATTTCATGGAAGCGATCAAGATTGCGCGCATCGGCGACGTGAGCGGCGCCGAGCGTGCGCTCAGCGAAGACGAACGCACGCGCATCGCGGTGCACGAGGCGGGGCATGGGCTGGTCGCGGCGCTGCTGGGCACAGGCGTACTCGAAGAAGTGACGATCCTTCCGCGAGGCGGCGCGTTAGGCGTGGCGCTCATCACCAAAGCGCAAGACAAGCACCTGTACCGCGAAACTGAAATTCGCAACGAAATTCAGGTCCTGCTCGGCGGACGTAACGCGGAGATTCTGACGTTCTCGGAAGCATCGAGCGGTGCTGCATCGGACTTGCAGGAAGCGTCGCGCATCAGTCTCGACATGGTGTCGAAATTCGGTTTCAACCAGGACGGCGATCTGTTCAGCCTTGCTGCATTGCCTTCGCAATACGCGGGCTTGCAGATGAAAAGTGCGATCGAACACGCCAATGTTCTGCTGAAGGAATTGAACGAACTGTGCTTCGGACTATTGCATTCGTACGAGCCGGTTTTGCGCGCAATTGCCGACGAATTGCTCGAACAGGAAACCGTGCCCGGAGAAACGGTGTATCGCCTGATCAGGGAGCACAAAAGTACGCTCAAGATCGTCCACGAGCCGGAAGCTGCGTGAGTTTATTTAAGCGGGCCTCGCGAGCTTAGTCGTGCGTGGCCCGCAATCGAATCTGCGAATCGGAACCCGCGAGCCTACGCAAAATCCGATTCCCCAGGTGACGGAACACCTGGCGGCGTTTCGGTGTCGCCGAGTGCATCTAGTGGATCGGACGCACCCCCAGCCGGATCTACAGCAGGTGGCGGGTTTTCGCCTTTTTTCGGCAGCGGCTGATCCAGGCCGGGCTCGACCGGCGTGGGAATGGCGTCGCCAATGGGCTTGGATACTTCGGTGGGCGGGCTGCCGGGGTCCTCTTCAGCCTGACGTTCAGGCTCTTTCGGGGAATTGGCTATATTGGCCACAACGACTCTCCAGTTGATGGAACAAGTCATTGATCAGCAAAGCGCGTACCACCCCTACGCGTGAAAAATCCCCGATTTCCAGATCATCTGCGCGGCGGCCATCGCCACGAACACCAGAACCAGAACCCGGAAGGCACCCGGTGGCAGACGATCCCGCAGCGGACGCACCAGCAGAATGCCTGCAATGACCGGCACGCTCGCGCAGGCCGAGATCGCCAGATCGCTCCAGCTCGCATGCGCACCGCCGCTGAACGCGGCGACCAGCGTAATGATCGACACCACGAGAATGATCGCAATCTGCTTCGTGAACGCCTTGCCCGTCGCGCCGGTCGCGATCAGATACATCGCCAGCAAAGGGCCGGGCACGGAGGCGATGCTCTCCATTAGCGCCGCACCGAATCCCAGTATGAGCCCAGCAGGCTTCGCCCATTTCGGCGACAACGTCAGCCGTGGCGACGCGAGCAACAGCAGCGCCGCGACCATCAGCAACGCCCCGGCGGCCGCCTGAGCGCGATGCGGTGCGAGCGAGATCAGCACCATCACGCCGACCAGGTTACCGACGATCGTGCCGATCAGCGGCGCGGCAATCCGGCGGATGGTGGGGAGCATCTCACCGCCTTCCAGCGCCTGCGGAATATTGCCGAGGATGATCGGCATCGACAGCAGTAACACGGCTGCCTTGATCGGCAGAAACTGGCTCAAGATCGGCATGGCGACGAGCGGCACGCCGATGCTGACGATCCCCTTGACCATCCCGCCGAGCAGAAGCGCAGCGACGATGCCGAGCAACGCGTAGAGGTCGAGCGTGTGCAGGGCGCCGCCGAGAATGCCGTCGGCTAAATTGAAATGAGACATCGTTGAGGTCCGCGAACCAGGCGCGCGGATCGAGCGGTGGCGTCGCGCGTGGCTTGTTTTTATCGTTGGTCTGTTCCGTGCCTGCGCGTCGTGCGTTGTGTGTCCTGCTTTGCGCGTGGCCGGAAACAGCCGGCTTGTGGTGAGGCCGCATGATACCGCGCCGTCAAAGCGGCTGCATGTCAGCGCAACTCGAAGCACACCCGGAAGTGCAGCGAATACGCGCGTGACTACACCACGTCCGAAGCGGTGCTGTCTTCGCGCAGTCTGCGTTCGGCGCGTGCGGCTGACGAGGTTCCGCGCGCTGGCATCGTCACTGGTTGGGCGGCGTCAGGCTGTGCACGCGAGCGCGTCTTGAGTCGCAGCACGGGTTCCTCGATCAGCCGCCACGACAGAACCGCTATCGCCAGCGAGATCGCAAACGACGCGACGATACCCGCCGCATGCGCCCACATCGGCACCGTGCCGCCGAACAGCGCTTCCGCGTGACGGTTGCGGGTCAGGTCGGGTATCAGATTGTGATAGAGATAGAAGCCGTAGCTGATGCGTCCAAAGCTTACCAGCCAGCGCGTTTCGAGAAAGCCGATCACCACCGCGTTGCGGCAGCACGCAATGGAACCCACGAGCGCGGCAATGCAGACTCCGTACGCGCCGCTAATCGCTGTGAACAACAACGGGTTGTCCACCTGACTCCACGTCGGCTCGGTGGCGCACAGCGCGACCAGTGCAAGACACACCACAAACAGCGTGATGCCGTGACCGAGCCACGAGCGCGTTCGCGCCTGCTGATGTTTTCCCGCGACCATCAATCCGCCGATTCCTCCCAGCGCAAGCAGCCAGAAGTTCGTCAACGGATGCGTGTAGATCGTGATCTCCTGCCAATGCGCGGCACGCATCGCCAGTAACGAAAACAGGCCGAGCGCGACGATCGCCCAGCATGCCGCGCGATGCCGCCGCGTCGCGAGCAACAGCAATAGCGGCGCGACCACGAGATAGAACTGTTCCTCGATCGCGAGACTCCACAAATGCGAGTAGCGTCCCGGCCACGAATGCAACACGGAGCCGATCCAGATATTCGACAGATACGCGAAGTGAAACGGCATGCCGCTCGCGAGTTCGGGACTCGCGAATCCGAGCGCCATCAGCACGCACATCACCACCAGCATCAGGTAGTAAATCGGAAAAATGCGCACGGTCCGGCGAAACAGGAAGCGCTTGAGTTCCGCGCCGAACTGACTGCCGCCCGCTTCGATCCGCGCGCGTTGTCCGGACAGAATGCCGATGATCAGAAAGCCGCTCAGCGCGAAGAAAATCCAGACACCGAGATGGCCGATCTCGCCGATGTCGCCAAACAGGCGGTGCTGAAAAAATACCATCAGGACTGCGATGGCGCGCAATCCGTCGAAGCCGGCAATCCTGTTGTTCATGGGTCGTCTTCCTCGGCGAAGGTGGCGCGCGTGGCGCTGCCGTTCAGGGCGGTAAGGGTGACAGCGGTACGCATCGGCAACGGTAAGGTCGACCGTGGCGAATGGACGGCGTCGTCATGACGCTCAGCGGACAAGCATGTCCGGTCCACACGAATGGCTGCCGCGTAATAAGTGCACCTCGGGGAGCACCGCATAGGGCGCCGCGCGATGCGCGCGAACTCATGCGGTCGAGCATGAAGGCATCGTCCGATGAAAAAAAGCGAAAAAAATCGCGCGTTACTTTCAGAAATTCTTTTCGCCGTTAATGACCGGTTGCATCCCCATTTCGCGATTTAAAGCCGCAAATCTTGCCGCAAACCCGAAGACGCGACGACTCAGTATCACCGCCCGCCGACAACTGAATTTCAGATTGCCATGCGACCTCGCACAACCAAAGGCCGGTTGTCAGCGCGCGAGGGCATTGTGCGCAAACGTGGTGGGAACAATTTATTCTCATGGTGTTCCTACGAACAGTAGCGGCCTGTCGACGTCTCGTCGCCTCGTCGCCGCTATTCACAGCGTGAGCGCAAACGCGCGTCAATCAGTGAGAATCGAATGGCAATCCGTCACGCTCGCACCGGAGGAAGTCCCGCTGGGGGACGTTCGATCGAAGTGGATTTCTTTCGCGGCCTCGTGCTGATCGTGATCGTGCTCGACCATATTCCGGGCAGCACGCTATCGCATCTGATGTTGCACGCGTACGCGATGTGCGATTCCGCGGAAGTGTTCGTGTTCCTCGGCGGCTATGCGTCGGCAGCGGCTTATACGGCGGTGCTCGCGGGCCGTGGCGAGAGCGCGGCGAAGATGCGCTTCGTCCGACGCTGCTGGGAAATCTATCGCGCGTATCTGTTGACGGCCGTGCTGACGCTCGTGTCGGGCGCGCTCCTTGCGCTGTTGCATCTGAACCCGCCGATGGTCGAGTTGAGCGGCTGGCCGCCATTCGCCGGCCAGCCGCTGCGTCAGGCATTCGACATTGCCGTGTTGCGGCGTCAACCGTATCTGTCGAGCGTGTTGCCCATGTACGTGATATTCGCGCTCTGCGTGCCGTTCGTGGTGCCGCTCGCGCGCCGCGCGTCGGTGCTGGCGCTCGCATTGAGCGTGGCGATCTGGGCGCTGGCGCGTCCGCTAGCCTCGTTATTTAGCATTGACGATATGTCCGACTGGGCTTTTAATCCGTTTGCGTGGCAGCTGATGTTCGTATTCGGCGTACTGTGCCGCGTGCAGCCTGTCAGCGAAAGTTTTCACACGAGCCGCGCCGCGCGCTGGCTGACGTGTGCGGCAATCGTCGCCGCGCTGACCTTCGCAATCGTCAAACTTTTCGTGCTGACGCAACCGTTGCCCGGCACGCTTAAACAGAACCTTTCCGTGGACCGCGTGATCAACTTCATCGTCATTGCCTGGCTCGCCGCGCAGTTGGTGCGTATGGGTGGCATTGCGTGGCTTGCGCAGCGGCTGCCTGCGGTCGTCACGGTCGGGCGCACAGGGCTGGTTTGTTTCGTCGCCGGTACGCTGGTTTCGCTGATCGTCGATACCGCCACGCCGCACATGTTTCATGGCTTTCGCGGCGTGCTGGTTGGACTCGGCGGCGATCTGGTCGCGATCGGCGCGGTGCTGATGATCGCGCGCGGCTGGAGCGGCTGGAAAAGCCAGCAGGCGGCTGCGCCCGCCAACAACGGCGCGGGTGCCGGATGACGGTGCGATGGCGCCGTCCACGTTCGGCAGCCAATGCGCGGGTGGCCCGCGCGTTCGCCTGGTTCGCTCCCGTTGTCGTGTCGATCGGTATTGGCACGGCTTCGTGTCTGCTCGCTGAGCCCGCTTTCGCCGCGTCTGGCGATACACCGCTCGCCATGCATTGCGCCGACCTGGCCGGCGCGGTGGTGTCCGCTGAACTCATCGGATTGCCGACTGCGGGCGCGCAGATCGAAACCGCAGCAATGGTGGGCGCGACCGCGCAGGGCAACCAGCAGGGCGGCGAATATTGCCGCATAACCGGCCGCATCAAGGCGCTCGAAGCAACCACGCCCGATATCCGTTTCGATCTGAATCTGCCACGTCGCTGGAATGGTCGCGCGTTGCAGATTGGCGGTGGGGGTTACAACGGCGTGGTCGTCAGCGGCACGGGTGTGATGCCGTTTTCACCGAACCGCGCGCCGCTCGCGCAAGGCTATGCGACGTTCGGCGACGACTCGGGGCACGTCGGCGATTCGTCGCTCGCGGTGTTCGGTCTGGTCGACGAGGCGGTGACGAATTTCGGTTACGCACATCTGAAGAAAACGCACGACGTCGCGCTCGCACTGATTGCGCGCGCGTACGGCAAGCCGCCGCAGCGGATGTACTTCGCCGGTGGCTCGACCGGCGGCCGCGAAGGCTACACCGTAATGCAGCGCTATCCCGACGACTACGACGGCGTGATCGCTAACTCGCCAGCGCTGAATTTTTCGGGTGTGAGGCTGCTCGGCGTGAAACTCGGCAACGCCGAATACGGCACACCTGGCGGCTTCATTCCGCCGCCGTTGCTGGAGCATGTTTATCAGCGGACGCTTGCGGTGTGCGACCGGCTCGATGGCGCAGCGGATGGCATCGTCAGCAATGTCGAGGCTTGCCGCAAGCAGGAAGCGGACATCATCGAATCGCTGCGTTGCACTGCTGGTTCAGCCTCGGCCGATGAATGCCTCACGGACCCGCAACTCGCGACCTTGCTCGTGATGCGCGACGGTCTGAGCCTGCCGTACAAACTCGCGTGGGATGTCGGCGGCTATCGCGGCTACAACATTTTTCAGGGCACGCATCTGACGGGAATGCTGGGGCTCGCGCATCAACCCGGGCGCTTGCCGGTGCCGACGTTTTTCGATAACGGCTATCTGTTCGCGCAAGGTGACGGTTATGTCCGCTACTTCGTCACGCGCGATGCACGTTTCGATTCGCTCAAATTCGATCCGCAACGGCCGGGTAAATATCGCGCGCAACTGGTCGCACTGTCGCAGACGATCGGCGCGATGAATCCCGACCTGTCGCGCTACATCGCGCGCGGCGGCAAGCTCATCACCTTGCAAGGTCTCGCCGACGAAGTCATCAGCCCGAATCAGACCATCGGCTACTACGAGGCGCTGATGGATCGCTTCGGCGCGGATCAGGTGAATGGATTCATGCGGCTTTATATGGTGCCGGGTTTTCAGCACGGCGGCGGCGTGTTCATTCCTTCGGTCGATCTGCTGGGCGCGCTCGATAACTGGGTGACGCACGGCGTTGCGCCTGAAACGTTGACGGCCACCGATATCGCCGCAGCGACCAATGGACGCTCGCGTCCGTTGTGCCGTTATCCGCTGTTTCCGCGCTATGTGGGCAAGGGGAATGTGAATCTTGCCGGTAGCTTTACTTGCGCGGAACCGTGAGACAGTCCGTGGGTTTTGCGAGCGCACTACGAAGTGCCGTGTCTTCCTGAAAAATGTGCGCAGCGGTTGGAAATTCGACGTGGTTCAGCGGCGGCATTGACTCCCTAAAGTTGAGAGCGCGACAAAAAGGGCGGCGCCGCCACTTCCGGCTGCGCCGCCCGTATCAACTTGCAAACCGCAACTTCCCGATCTTCAATTCCACTACACGACGAATCGGAGATCACTGTCCGTTCTGCATCGTGCCCGTGTTGCCGTTCATGTTATTGCCCGTGCCGTTGTTCATGCCATTGCTCATGTTGCCGCCGGAGCCCTTCATCGACGGGCTATTCGGCGAGGCTCCAGTGCCCGTGCCCATGCCGCCGCCCGTACCGGTCACGCCCGGCGAGCCGTAGCCCGAGGAACTCGGCGAGCGCATCGTGTTCGGGCCGACACCGGGCGATGCGGTCCCGCCTGCGCCGCCCGTCGTGCCGCCGCCCGCACCTACGCCATTGCCGCCCACTCCAGCGCCAGCACTCCCTCCAGCACCGCCGCCTGCGCCGCCACCGGCACCTGCTCCGGCTGCTTGTGCATACGCACCGCCCGACAGCGCCATCACGAGTGCCGACGCCAGAACCGCTTTCGTAACGTGTTTCATGGTCCACCTCCATCGATTGGATTGATTTCACGCGAGCGTCTGTCGCTCGCATGCATGGACTGCCGCAAGCGGTGTGCCTCAGCCGTCAAGCTGCGAGTTCCGGCCGGAGGCAAGGAGTCCGCGGGCACGTCACAGGGTTCACCCGGGGCGCGCAGATCGGAGCGCTGCACGCTTTGCCACTTTCCATTACATTGCGGGTGCGCTCGCGCGATTGCAGCGCTTTTTCCAACCCAGCTTTTTCAACCCAACAACGGTGTCTGCCATCGTCGACTCCATGCAGCCAATCGTCTCGGTCAAGAACCTGTCGAAAACCTATGCCAGCGGTTTTCATGCGCTAAAAAATATCAATCTGGCGATCAACCCCGGAGAAATCTTTGCGTTGCTCGGGCCGAACGGCGCGGGCAAAACGACCCTCATCAGCATCATCTGCGGCATCGTCAACGCGAGCGAAGGCAGCGTGACGGTGGACGGCCGCAACATCGCCACCGACTATCGCGGCGCCCGCTCGCTGATCGGCCTCGTGCCGCAGGAACTGACCACCGACTCGTTCGAAACCGTCTGGGCGACCGTGTCGTTCAGCCGTGGGCTATTCGGCAAGCCGAAGAATCCGGCGTATATCGAGAAGGTTTTGCGCGACCTGTCGCTGTGGGAGAAGCGCGACAGCAAGATCATCACGCTGTCGGGCGGCATGAAGCGGCGAGTGCTGATCGCGAAGGCGCTGTCGCACGAACCGCGCGTGCTGTTTCTCGACGAACCGACCGCCGGCGTCGACGTCGAATTGCGGCGCGATATGTGGAAGCTGGTGCGCTCGCTGGCCGAAAGCGGCGTGACGATCATCCTCACCACGCACTACATCGACGAAGCGGAGCAGATGGCCGACCGCATCGGCGTGATCAGTGCGGGCGAGATCATGCTGGTCGAAGAAAAGACCGAGTTGATGCGCAAGCTCGGCAAGAAGCAGTTGACGCTGCAACTCGAGAGCCCGCTCGCGCAGGTGCCGCCGTCGCTGGCCGGTTATGCGCTGGGTCTGGAGAAGGGCGGCAACGAATTGATCTATACGTATGAAGGCGAGGGCGGCCGCACCGACATCATCGCGCTGCTGAAGGCGCTCGATGACGCCGGCATCCGCTTCAAGGATCTGCATACCACGCAGAGTTCGCTTGAAGATATCTTCGTCAGTCTGCTCCGGGGTGGTCAATGAATATTCACGCAATCCGCGCGATCTACAAGTTCGAGATGGCGCGCACCTGGCGCACGTTGATGCAGAGCATCATCGCGCCGGTGATTTCGACGTCGCTCTATTTCGTCGTGTTCGGCGCGGCAATCGGCTCGCGCATCAAGGAAGTGGACGGCATCAGTTACGGCTCGTTCATCGTGCCGGGGCTGATCATGTTGTCGCTGCTGTCGCAGAGCATTTCGAATGCGTCGTTCGGCATCTACTTTCCGCGCTTCACGGGCACGATTTACGAGTTGCTGTCTGCGCCGGTCTCGTATCTGGAGATCGTCGTGAGTTACGTGGGCGCGGCCGCCACCAAATCGATCCTGCTCGGGCTGATCATTCTTGCTACGGCGGGGTTGTTCGTGCCGCTGCAAATCCAGCATCCGTTCTGGATGATGCTGTTTCTCGTGCTCACGGCGGTGACGTTCAGCCTGCTCGGGTTCATCATCGGCATATGGGCGGATAGTTTCGAGAAGCTGCAACTCGTGCCGCTGCTGATCATTACACCGTTGACCTTTCTCGGTGGAAGCTTCTACTCGGTCAACATGCTTCCCGATTTCTGGCGCGTCGTGACGCTGTTCAATCCGATCGTTTATCTCGTCAGCGGCTTTCGCTGGAGCTTTTTCGGACTCGCCGATGTGAACGTCGGCATCAGCCTCGCGATGACCGCGCTGTTTCTCGCGGTGTTTCTGCTGGTCGTGGGCTGGATCTTCAGAACGGGTTATCGCTTGAAAAGCTGACGGCATTCATGAAGGCGGCATGGGAAGCTGGCCGGGACCTTTGCTAAGGGGCCGCCAGCTTTTATGTCCTTCGAACTGAGTCTGCCCGATACGCTCAACGCGCTGCGTTTCGGATGACGTGACGGCTTTCGCCGTCACGTCATCCACGCTTCGAACTACGACACATAGGCCTGCGCGACATTGATCAACTGCACGCGATTACGCACGTTGAACAACTGCCGCAACCGGCGCAGATGATAGTCGACGTTATGCGGCGACAGTCCGAGGAAATACGCAATTTCCTTGTCACGCTGACCCTGTACGACCCCCTTCAACACCGCATGCTGCAACTCGCTCAACGCAACGGGCTGCTGCTGCGCGGGCGCGATGCCGATCGCGCTTTTCGCATGCGTCCAGATGAATTCGTGGATCGTGTGCGCGAACATCAGCGTTTCGGCGACGATCGATTCGGTCATCCAGCGCGGGTTGCCGATCTCCGAGTTGAAGCACAGGCTCGCGCTCAGTTCCGGCTCGGGCAGCGGCATTCGCGTGAGAATCCCGCTTTTCCGGCCGGTGGCCTCCAGCATGTCGATCAAACCGCCAAGCCGTTCGCTGCGCAGTTGCGCGCGCGGCAGGTCGGCGCGCAAATCGGCGGTATTCCACAGCAACGGCATGCCGGTCGGCGACGCCAGCGCCACCCGCGGGTCCAGTTCGAAATAGCGCTCGCGGAAATAGCGCGTGAGCCAGGTCTGCGATTCGTAGCTGCTGAGCACGAACATCGTCTTGTGATGCGCGGACGTGCGCGTGGCCGTATAGCTGAACGAGTCGAAACCCAGCTGTTTGATGCGCCGCCGCACGAAGTCGATGCGGTCCTGCGCATTATTGAACCGGCCAAGCGGACTGATGAACGGCGCACTGCGCCGTGTAGCCGGCGACGGCGTGCCGATCTCCTCCTCGGTGAAGAGCGTGAGAAAGCCTTTGGGCGCCGCCCCCGCACCCGCTGCGGTGCGGGCCGCGGTTTCCGGGGTGCCCGATGCTTCAGCCGCGTGGGCTGACGCCCCCGGTTGCCGCGTGCCGGCCGGGTAGGCCGGTTGGGCGGACACCGCAGGGTTACAGGCTGCCGATGCGTGCCCGGCTTCGCCTTGCGGCGGGCCGGTCAGCCAATGCGGCAGCGTATCGCATTCGTGTTCCATGAAACGGTAGCTCCGGGGTTCGAAACGCATGAAAGACGACAAGCAGAATGATTAGCGATTTCCGGAATTTACGGTAGCCGGTTCCTTGCTATCATTTTCGGGTTCTTGCGCTGGCCGTGAAAAACTGGCCGGACTGAGCAGTGTCATTTCGCGCGCCTGTTTCGTCTTGAGACCGGCGAGACCAACGAGGCGCCGCACGAATTCGTCACGCGTTTGCGGCTTGAAGAATCGGCGAGGCTGCTGCGGACCACCGTCAGACCGTGTTGCAGATTGCAAGTGCGGTGGGTTTCGGGGGCACCAGCCACTTCTCCGCGCGGTGTGGGCGTGACGATGGCGTGATTCCACTGGCTGATCGGCTACCCGCTTGCAGGATGAACGCCCGGCGAACAGAACGGCCGGGTCGCAAGGGTACGGGCATCGCAGCCGGTTCGTCTGCGTAAGCAAATCACGCGCGTTTCGCAGTTTGCTGCGCATTGCGTGGCTTGCAAACTACGAACTTTCGTGGCGGCGAGTGGTTAGACCTGGCATGAATTTGTTTGACCAGCACGTTCAACAGCTTTCGACGGCGCGGTTGCGGCCGGTCTAACTGGCCTGACCGGCTGCGACGCAACCGTATCTGCTGGACCCTTGCGCGGGGCGACAGAATAACGCCCACCCGCCTTGGCCGAAGCCGCGTTTGACTGACCGTTCCATTCAAGCTCATTCAACCCGTCACCTGAAAATTCTGCGATGACCCGACTCCGAATCACCTGCTGCGGCCACGAATTCATTGCCGAAACCCATCCCGACGCGCCCGACACCGTCGCCGCGTTCATGAAGCTGCTGCCGTACCGCCAGAAGATCATTCACGTGCGATGGAGCGGCGAGGGCTGCTGGGTGCCGCTCGGCGATTTCAAGCTGGAAAACGACGGCGTCGCGGTCAGCTTCGAGAATCACACCAGCCATCCGTCGGTCGGCGACATTCTGTTTTACCCGGGCGGCTACAGCGAGACCGAGATCATTCTCGCGTACGGCTCCTGCTGCTTTGCGAGCAAGATGGGGCAACTGGCGGGCAACCATTTCCTGACCGTCGTCGAAGGTCGCGAGAAGCTGCGCGAACTCGGCACCAAGGTGTTGTGGGAAGGCGCGGAGGAAGTGCTGTTCGAAAAAATCTGACGCAGAGCCGCAGCGGACACGCAACAGCGCGTCCTAACCCTGGTTAATTTCCGTTCCGTAAATCGCGCATACTGGAGGCGCAGGAGCGGCCCGTGAAGCGCGCGGGACGCGCCTCCTGAGTGTCTTTCGAGTGTCTCCCGAGCGTGGCTGCTGCCGTTGCCGCGCGCCGGCCAAGGCGCGAAACATTCATTTTTGCGGCCGCCACGCGGCACCAGGTCTCCTACATGCCGGACTCGCCTCTCTCTCCGCTCGCCGCCTTCGCCGCACATCTGCGGCAGCACCAGGTCGATTTGACCGAACGCTGGATGAAGGCCGTCTTTCACGATGCCGATCTGACCGAATCCGATCGGCTCACCTACGAGCAACTCGCCGACCACATCCCGAATATTCTCGACGAGATTTGCAGCGTGCTGGAAAACCAGGACCTCGATCATGTCGAGACCGCCATCGAACGGGACGCGCGGCTGCACGGCAAATTGCGCTGGAAACAGGGCTACCGGATCGACGAACTGGTGCGCGAACTCGACCTGTTCCGGCAGATGCTGACGGGCGCGATCGTCGAATACAGCGAAACGCGGCCGTCGTTCACGCGGCGTCACGAAGAGCGCGCGCGGCATTTCATCGACGAGGCCGTGAGTTTCGTCACGCTGACGTCGATCCGCGAGGTCGTCAACGAGCGCGACCGTAAGATCGACGACTACACCGGGCGGCTCGAGCGGGTCAATCACGAACTGACGCTCAAGCAGCGGCTGGTCGGCGAACTGCACGAATCGCGGATGCAGATCACGCGCAGTGTCGTGCACGATCTGCGTAACTTTCTCAATGTGTTTTCGATGGCGCTGCAACTGATGAGCCGCGCGCCGTCGAAAACCGAGACCGCGCTCGCACTGGCAAACCGCCAGGCCGCGGATATGAAAACGCTGGTGGACGAACTGGTCGAATATTCAGTCGTACTCGGCGACACCAGCCCGCTCGCGCTGGAACGTTTCGCACTGCGCGAGTTGTTCGACGAATTGGCGATTTCGTGCGAGCCCGCCATCGAGGCGAAGGGGCTGCGCCTGCAGACCTCGTTCGACATCGCGCTGACCGAGGTCGTCTCGAACCGGCTGAAGCTCAAACAGGTCGCGCTCAACCTGCTGACCAACGCCGCGAAATATACGCGCGCGGGGCAGGTCGATCTGACCATGACCGCGACGGAAAACGATCGCTGGCGGCTGCGCGTGTCGGATACCGGCGTGGGGATCGGCGCGGCCGACCGCGAGCGTGTATTCAAGGAGTTCGAACGCGCTACCGATGACGATATCCCCGGCGCCGGTCTGGGTCTCGCGATCGTCAAGGAGTTGTGCCGGGTGCTCGAAGGGGAGATCCGCTTCGATTCACAGGAAGGCGAGGGGACGGTCTTCGAGATTACTTTTCCGATGCGTCTGCAAGCCGGTGAGTCTTGAAGAACTCTGGTCCGGTTAAGAGTGATTGGGGTTTTTTGCCGTCTTGGCTTAGGCCTCGCGGTATTTCGTCTTAATTATTCTATGTATTTTTAAGGTGAATTTCGGTTGTTTCTTGTTGATTGGCTTCTCATTTTAGAAGTCTGGGATTAATTCGAATTTCAGCTTGTTTAATGCAACTCTGGGTAAGAAAAGCGGCTGATTTTAGCTATTTCGCCCGAGTGGTGTTATGTCTTTTATCCTGATCAAGTTGTTCCGTAGCTTTTTTAGGAGTAGTCGTATTCTCGATGCGACCTGCTTCGCGGCACACTTGGCATTGCGTTTTTTTCAATAAAACGAAAGCGTAATGCGCTCCTAATTTCTAATTGGTTTAATCCAATTTATTAGGATGTCATAAGAAATGTCTTGGTTAATAAGCTGAGGCAAAGGATGAGAGGACATGTTGAGTAAGAGCTATAAGAATGTGCTTATTAAAGCGCCCCGTATTGCCGAAGCCGTACCGACTTTTGCAAAGCGAAGTGGACTGAAAGCCGCATTGGCGTGCCGGACGCTGATGGCAGCCAGTGCCGGTTTGTTGAGCGCGCTGACGCTGGCTCAACCCGCTCGCGCCGAAACCTGCGCGCCGCAGGCGCAGGACTGTCCCAGCGTCGAACAGGTGCTGACGGCGTTTGCGCAAAGCGCGTCGGCGGATGCAACCAGTCCGACGGCCGCGACGAATAGCATGAGCGGAATCGCGAGCACCCAGGAGGTCGCGGCGCAACCGCAAATTGCCGCGGTCGCGGCCACGGCTCCTTCCGTGACCGACTACATCTCCGTCAGCGAAAACGTCGTGCAGGGCACCCGCACCAGCGCGTCGAGTGCGCTGAATGCAATGGCGATCGGCCCAACCGCTGCGGCGACGGGTATCAATGCGGTGGCTGTCGGCGCAGGTTCCGCTGCGGGGAGCGACGCGTCCACGGCGATCGGTTCCGGTGCGGGCGCGTTGTCCATCCACTCGACCGCCATCGGCGCGGGAACGACGGTGGGCGTGCTGTCCGACAACTCGGTGGCGATCGGCTACAACGCCCGCTCGAGCGCACTCAACAGCATGTCGATTGGCGGCTTTGCCAGCGCGACCTCGGCCGGGTCGGTAGCGATTGGCTATAACGTATTTGTCGCGCAGGCAGCCACGAACTCGCTGTCACTGGGATCGAACTCCTCGGTCAGTGCAGCCAATTCGGTCGCGCTCGGCAGCGGGTCAGTCGCGGATCGCGCCAACGTGGTCGCGGTGGGCAACGCGACGCAAAGCAGGCAGATCGTGTCGGTCGCGGACGGCACGCAGGCCACCGACGCGGCCAACGTCGGCCAGCTTTCCCGCGTGGCGAATGCGCTGGGCGGCGGCGCGTCGATCGACACGAACGGTGCGATGGTCGCGCCGGCTTACACCATCGGCGCGGCGACTTATAGCGACGTCGGCTCGGCGCTCGCGGCAGCGGTCACGGCCGGGGTGCAGGCCAGTACCGATTCCGTTCAGTACGATTCGACCGCGCATGACGTGGTGACGTTGGGCAACGCGGGCACGCCGGTCAGGATCGCCAACGTGGGGGCCGCCAATCTCGCAGCGGATAGCTCGGATGCGGTGAACGGCGGTCAACTGTTCGCGACCAACCAGGTTGTCGAGGAGAACACGAGCAACATCACGAACCTCGATCAGCGCGTGACTGACAACACGTCGAGCATCACGAACCTCGATCAGCGCGTGACCGACAACACGTCGAGCATCACGAATCTCGACCAGCGCGTGACCGACAACACATCGACCATCAACAACCTCGACACGCGGACCACCGCGATCGAGGGGGACGTGACGAACATCACGAACCAGATCACCAAAGGAGAAATCGGGCTGGTCCAGCAAGACGAGGCGTCGCGCGATCTCAGCGTGGCGAAAGATACCGATGGTGCGCGCGTCGATTTCAGCGGCACTTCAGGTGCGCGTGAGTTGACCGGTGTGGCGGCGGGCACTACAGATGCGTCTGCAGTCAACCTGAGCCAGCTCAAACCGGTGGCGGCCGCGCTGGGCGGCGGCGCGCAGATCAACGCGGACGGCTCGTTCACCGCTCCCACGTATCACGTGCAGCGCGGCACGCAAAGCACGGTCGGCGACGCGCTCGGCTCGCTCGACAGCGGACTCAGCACGCTGCAGCAGAACATGGCGAACGGCGGCATCGGCGTGGTCACGCAAGACCCGGTGACGCGCGCGATCAACGTCGGTGCAACGATGGACGGCTCGCTCGTCAACATGGCCGGCACAGCGGGTAAGCGGGTTGTCAGCGGCGTCGCGCAGGGCGCGGTTAGCGCGGCGAGTAGCGACGCGGTCAACGGTTCGCAACTTTATGCGCAGGCGGCAAGCACGGCGGTGGCGCTCGGCGGCGGCTCGACTGTGGCGGCGGATGGCACGGTGACCGCGCCTTCGTATAGCGTCGACGGGACGGTGGTGAACAACGTCGGCAGCGCAATCACGAATCTGGACACCCGCACGTCGCAAAACAGCAATGACATTGCGAGTTTGCAGACGACGGTCGGCAGCATCAACGGATCGGTCGCGAACGCGGTGCAGTACGACAGTGCCGCTCACGACAGGATCACGCTCGGCGGCACCTCGGCCGACGCGTCGAAGGTCACGTTGACCAACCTGCAGGCCGGCGAAGTGTCGGCCACCAGTAGCGATGCGGTGACCGGCGCGCAACTCTGGCAAACCAACCAGCAGATCACCAATATCAGCCAGTCCGTGCAGAACTTCCAGGGCACTGGCGACGCTTATATGTCGGTCAACAGCGCCGGTAACGCGGCACAGGCGATTGGCAACAGTTCGGTGGCGATTGGCGGCGGCGCGCAGGCATCCGCACCGAATTCGGTGGCGATCGGCGAGGGTTCGGTGGCCGACCAGACCGGCACGGTCTCGGTAGGCTCGTCGGGCAACGAGCGTCGCATCACCAATGTCGGTGCAGGGCAGGCGCCTACCGACGCCGTCAACATGCAGCAGTTCCAGGGCGGCATGGACAAGATTGCGCGCAATGCTTATTCGGGCACGGCGTCGGCTATCGCGCTGACCATGGTTCCAGAAGTCGACGCGAGCAAAAACCTGGCGATCGGTGTCGCAACAGCCGGTTATAAGGGATATCAGGCAGTGGCCGTGGGTTTCTCGGCGCGTGTCACGCCTAGCCTGAAGGTGAAAATCGGCGCGGGTATCAGCGCGGCAACGACGACGGTCGGTGCGGGCGCCGCGTACCAGTGGTAGCAGAAGACCAAGGTTTTACACGCGTGACGGCCGGAGCGTGGCCTTACGCGCATAACTTCTCGCATGCGTAAAAGCGAAAACCGGCAGCGAAGCATCGCAACAGAACGTTGCAATATGCACTCGCTGCCGGTTGTCGTTACCCGAGCGGACGGGCGAAGCGGTCGAACTTATTTGAACAGCTTCATCGCCTGCATGAGCGTGTTGACCACGCCCCATGCGAGCGGAAGTGTCACGTACAGCCAGAAGATCGCGAGCTTCGCCTTGCTGGTCGGATGCGGAGTGTGAAGGGTCGACATGCGGATCTCCTTAGTTGCCTTTGGCGAGTTGTTCGTCAGTCATGTGGTGCTTCTCGTCCACACGCTTGACCAGCAGATTGCAGACAAAGCCGATCACCAGCAGCGCCGCCATGATGTGGACGGTCATCGTGTACGCATCCGCTTTGGCGACACCGTTCGCGACTTCATATGCGCGAATGTAGTTCACCAGCACCGGACCGGCGACACCCGCAGCGGCCCACGCGGTCAGCAGCCGCCCGTGAATGCCGCCGACGAATGCCGTGCCGAACATGTCCGCGAGATAGGCGGGCACCGTGGCAAAACCGCCGCCGTACATCGTCAGGATCACGCAGTACGCGAGCACGAACAGCGCGATCTGGCCGGAGGCCGCGAAGCCCGGTACCAGGTAGTACAGCACCGCGCCGAGCGCGAAGAAAATGAAGTAAGTGTTCTTGCGGCCGATCCAGTCCGACGCCGACGCCCACACGAAACGGCCGCCCACACGAAACGGCCGCCCATGTTGAACAGCGACAGCAGGCCCACGAAACCTGCGGCAGCCGCCGCCGATACCGTGTTCTTGAAGCTTTCCTGGATCATCACCGAGGCCTGGCCGAGAATGCCGATGCCGGCCGTCACGTTCAGGAACAGCACCAGCCAGATCAGATAGAACTGCGGCGTCTTCAGTGCCTGGTCGATATGAACGTGGTTGCGCGAAATCATCTTCTTCTGGCTGGTTGCGGGCGGCGTCCAGCCGGCCGGCTTCCAGTCCGCCGGCGGCACGCGGATCGCGAGTGCGCCGATCGACATCGAGATGAAATACGCGATGCCGAGCACGACGAACGTCTCCGCGACGCCGACGCTGGTGGCGCTGCGGAAGTGGTTCATCAGCGCGACCGACAGCGGTGCGGCAATCATCGCGCCGCCGCCGAAGCCCATGATCGCCATGCCGGTCGCCATGCCGCGACGATCCGGGAACCAGCGGATCAGCGTTGAAACCGGCGACACATAACCGAGCCCAAGCCCGATTCCGCCGATCACGCCATAGCCGAGATAAAGCAGTGCGATCTGATGCAACTGCACGCCGAGCGCGGCAACCAGGAAGCCGCCGCCGAAGCAGCACGCGGCGGTGAACATCGTGCGGCGCGGGCCGACACGTTCGAGCCATTTACCCGCAAAAGCCGCCGACAAACCGAGGAAAACGATCGCCAGCGAAAAGATCCAGCCGAGCGAGGTCAGCGACCAGTCGTCGGCGGTGGATTGCGTGATGCCAATCACCTTGGTCAGCGGACCGTTGAACACGGAGAACGCGTAGGCCTGGCCGATACACAGGTGAACGGCGAGGGCGGCGGGCGGCACCATCCAGCGCGAAAAACCCGGCTTCGCGACGGTGGCCTGCTTGGAAAAGAAAGGGGTAGAGCCGGACGCCCCGCCTGGCTCGGTGATGCTGCTCATGGTCTGTCTCCGTTGACGAAGTATTTGTTATCGGCGTTCACACGCGATGCTTGAGGCGTCGCGCTGAAAAGTCCGCTGATTCCCGTATCGTCAAAATATGAAATGAATTTTCATGTTTAGCGGGTTCATGTCGCCAAGAAACCCGCCTGGTCGAACGATATGGGGTGAACTTCGCCTTTGCAATATGAGATAGCAAAGCATAAGGCGTTCACCCGATGGAGGCGCGATTGTAATCGGACGAATGGATGCCGTAAGGGGTCGTGCGCGATGACATGTGAAATTCAGTGGTAATCAGACCTTGGCAAAGCAAAATGCAGCGCAAAAACAAAACGGGCCGGCGGTGGCTTCTTCGCCACTCGCCGGCCCGTTCGGCCGTGTTGCTCCGCGAGATTCAGGCGGTGCCGCGGCCCGTTTTCATTTTTGCCGCGACCGCTACCGAGATCGCGCAGCCAATCGCGAGATAGGCTGCTACCGGATGCCACGAGCCGCCCGCAAAGCTGACCAGCGCCACCGCGATAAACGGCGTGAAACCGCCGCCCACCACGCTCGCCACCTGATAGCCCACGCCCGCGCCGCTATAGCGATACTCGGTGCCGAACAGTTCGGTGAACATCGGCTGTTGCACGCTGACCACCATGTCGTGCGCGACGTTCGCGAGCATCACCGCGAAGACGACGATCCACACTGTCGAGCGCGCGTCGAGTGCGAGGAAGAACGGCACCGCGCTCAACATGCCGATCACCGCGCCGATGATGTACACACGGCGGCGGCCGAAGCGGTCCGCGAGCAGTGCAAAGCAGGGAATCGTCACGCAGCTCAACGCGCCGACCAGCAGGCCGATCGTGAGGAAGAACTCGCGCGGCATGTGCAGGTTCGCGGTCGAGTAGTTAAGCGCGAATGCGGTGACGATATACATCGTGAACAATTCGGCCAGACGCAGCGCGATGATCAGCAGGAACGCTTTCGGATGACGCAACAGCGCTTCGACGATCGGCAGACGGACACTGCGCTCGCCTTTTTTGCCGACCTTTTCGACGAACTCCTTCGACTCTTCCATGCTCGAGCGGATCCACAGCGCGATCAGCACGAGCACGACGCTGAACAGGAACGGCAGACGCCAGCCCCAGCTGAGGAACGACTCGTTATCCATCGAGCGGCTGATGATCGCCACCAGCCCGGTCGACAGCACGAGGCCCACGCCGTAGCCGACCTGCACGCCGCTGCTGTAGAACGCTTTCTTCTTCTCCGGCGCGCTTTCGACCGCCATCAGCGCTGCGCCGCCCCATTCGCCGCCGACGGCGAAGCCCTGGATCGCACGCAACGTCACGAGCAGAACGGGCGCCCACCAGCCGATGGTGGAGAAGGCCGGCAACAGTCCGATTGCCGCCGTGGACAGGCCCATCATCATCACGGTCAATACCAGCATGCGTTTGCGGCCGAGGCGGTCGCCATAGTGGCCGAACACGAAGCCGCCGAGCGGGCGGAACAGGAAGCCGACGCCGAAGGTGGCGAACGCCGCCAGCGTGCCCATGGCCGGGCTGACCTTCGGGAAGAATTCGGCGTTGAAGACCAGCGCCGCGACGATGCCGTACAGCAGGAAGTCGTACCAGTCGACCACGGCGCCGACGAAGCTGCCGAGTGCCGCTTTGCGTGCCTGGCTGCGTGTGGCGCGGTTATCGGCCATTGTGGCCGTCGGGATGGTGGTGCTCATGACGCAGGTCTCCTTGAAACTTGGGCGGCAGGATGGGATCGGGCGGCGCAGTCAGGCGGGCGTAAGGCCAAGCCCGGGGCCGCAGTCGATCCATGCCGGATGTCCCGAAGATTAATGACGCAACGCGGATATCACAATCCGCATTCGAATGAAATTGCGCGATCATCGCACGGAAGTGCGCGCATAGCGCGCGTTTTGCGCGTATACACCAAGCATCTTTGCTTTGTTCGAAGCGGCGAACCCGTCGTGCTCGCACCGTGCTAACGTGAGACTGCATCCTGAAAACAACATTTTCGTTGATATACTACATACGGAATATTGAAAAATGCGGCGTTGCAGCATATGATTGAGTGGTTCGCTCACTTAATCGTCTGGAGTTGCAAATGGAGTTTGTGCCTCTTGCGCTGTTCGCCGTTGCTGTCGTGGGTTTAGGCGCTGCCGCCACCGTTTTGTTGACCGACTGGATTCCGCAATCGGTCGCGCAACTTGCGTCGCACCATGGCCGTTTTATTGGCCTGGGTGAGCAAGCTGGCGGGGCAGGTGCAGCGCACGCAATGTCCGCAGTGCCGGTTTGCGCGCATGTCCAACCAGAGGCGATGAATGTCGTCAGAACTTCAAACTGAAGCAGTGGCTACTCCGCTGACCTTGTCGTTGCAGCCCATCGGCGCGAGCGCGAGCTTGCGCGATCAGGCGTATGCGATGCTCCGCCAGGCGATTGCCGATGCGGATATCTACCAGAACCGCGAAGAAATCCGGCTCGACGAGCGCGTGCTGAGCGAGTCGCTCGGCGTGAGCCGAACGCCGGTGCGCGAGGCGATGACCTTGCTCGAACAGGAAGGTTTTTTGCGGATGGTGCCGCGGCGCGGCATTTACATCGTGCGCAAAAGCAAGCGTGAAATTGTCGAGATGATCCAGATGTGGGCGGCGCTCGAAAGCATGGCGGCGCGACTCGCCACGCTGCACGCTACCGACGAGGAAATCGCCCGTTTGCGGCACATGTTCGACAATTTCCGCGACGCGACGCCGGCCGAGCATATTGCCGAATATTCGGACGCCAACATCGCGTTCCACCAGGCGATCGTCGAGTTGTCGAAGTCGCAGATCATCCTCGATACGATCAAGAACATCTTCATCCACGTGCGGGCGATTCGGCGCATGACGATCTCGCAGAGCGATCGCGCGTCGCGCTCGATCGTCGATCATCTGCGGATTATCGAAGCGCTGGAAAAGCGGGACACGGAACTCGCCGAGCGTCTGACGCGCCAGCACTCGCTGGATCTCGCGGCGTTTGTCGAAGCGAATTGCGATTTTCTGGATTGAGGTTGGATGCCGATGTGAGCGCGTAAGCGCAGTAGCAAAATCTGGAGAGGCCCGCAGTGTGAAAACACAGCGGGCCTTTTTGTTTTGGTTCTTTCTTTGGCGCGGTGCCGCACGAGGCTTCGGGATAAACCCTTTCTTGACGGTCTTAAAAATAAGGTATGTGATATATCAACAGCGATCAGGGTGCGTGCAAGAAGTGGGTGGTTTCCCTTGTCGGGTTGTTTGAGTTGGCTCAATTTTTGGCATAAAGCCTTGCCAGATAGGGTTTTTTGTCGAATCAGGAGCAGTCATGCGACGTGAATTCGGCCTTGCTTGAATGTGATATATCACATACGGTATGTATCTACGTGGGTCAGATGAAGTTGCCGGAATCGACAGCCGTTGCACTACCGAGTGAGCAGCAACAGCTTTCATGGGACCGAGTAAGCGCCAAGGCGCTCACTACACCGACAGCTTTGCATGGGTTCCAAATAAGCCCTAAAGCGCTAACTTGGGCCGACAGCTTTGCATGGGGTGGGAGTAAGCGCTAAAGCGCTAACTCCCACCGACAGCTTTGCATGGGTTCCAAGTAAGCGCTAAAGCGCTAACTTGGACCGACAGCGTTGCATGGGCTCCAAGTAAGCGCTAAAGCGCTAACTTGGAGCGACACAGGAGACGACTATGTCTGCAGTTGTTTCATCGTTGACCTCAGCCACAAACAGCGCCACCACCGCCGACGACACCCTCAAGCAGAAGACGCGCAACGCCGGCGTCATCTCCGGCGGCCATCTGGTGGCGAAAGCACTGAAAAACGAAGGCGTCGACACGATCTTCACGCTGTGCGGCGGCCACATCATCGATATCTACGACGGCTGTGTCGATGAAGGAATCCGCATCATCGACGTGCGGCACGAACAGGTCGCCGCGCACGCCGCCGACGGCTACGCGCGGCAAACCGGCAAGCTCGGCTGCGTCGTCACGACTGCGGGCCCAGGCTGCACGAATGCGGTGACGGGCATCGCCACCGCGTTCCGTTCCGAAAGCCCGATCCTGCATATCGGCGGACAGGGCGCGCTTACGCAACACAAGATGGGCTCGCTGCAAGACCTGCCGCACGTCGACATCATGGCGCCGATCACCAAGTTCGCCGCCAGCGTGTCGAGCACCGAGCGGGTCGCGGACATGATCTCGATGGCCGCGCGCGAGTGCTTCAACGGCGCGCCCGGTCCGTCGTACCTGGAAATTCCGCGCGACGTTCTCGACCGCGAGGTCGACCTGACGCGCGCCGTGGTGCCGCAGCCGGGTCACTATCGGGCGTCGACGAAATCGGTCGGCGATCCGCGCGATATCGAAAAACTGGCGGACGTCCTTGTGAATTCGGAGCGTCCCGCGATTCTGTACGGGCAGCAGGTGTGGACCGCGCGCGGTCATGAAGAGGCGATCGCGTTGCTGCGCGGGCTCGACATTCCCGGCTATTTCAACGGCGCGAGCCGTGGGCTGCTGCCGCCGGGCGATCCCCATCATTTCGACCGCACCCGTTCGCAGGCTTTTGCAAATGCGGATGTGCTGATCGTCGTCGGCACGCCGTTCGATTTCCGCATGGGTTACGGCAAGCGGATCAGCAAAGAGTTGACGCTCGTGCAGATCGACATGGACTACCGGACGGTCGGCAAGAATCGCGATATCGATTTCGGCCTGGTCGGCGATCCCGGTGCAATTCTGGCGGCGGTGCTGCAAGCCGCGAGCGGGCGTCTGAAGGATGACAAACGTCAGGCACGCCGCAAATGGATGGCGCAATTGCAGGACGCGGAAGCCACCGCAACCGAAAAGCTGATGCCGCTTTTCAAATCGAATAGCACACCGATTCATCCATACCGGGTCGCTTACGAACTCAACGAATTCCTCTCCGACGACACCGTGTATATCGGCGATGGGGGTGACGTCGTGACGATTTCCGCGCAAGCGGTGCGCCCGCGCCGGCCGGGTCAATGGATGGACCCGGGCGCGCTCGGCTCGCTCGGCGTCGGCACCGGCTTCGCATTCGCGGCGAAGCTGGCACATCCGCAAAAAGAAGTGCTGTGCTACTACGGCGACGGCTCATTCGGCATGACCGCGTTCGACATGGAAACTGCGAACCGCTTCGGCGCACCGTACCTCGCGGTCATCGGCAACAACTCGGCGATGAACCAGATTCGCTACGGCCAACTTGCCAAGTACGGCGACGAACGCGGCAACGTCGGCAATTTATTGAGTGATGTGCCGTTCAGCAAGTTCGCTGAAATGCTCGGCGGTCACGGCGAAGAAGTGCGCGACCCCGCGCAGATCGCCGGCGCGTTGCAGCGTGCACGTGAAGCGATTCATCGCACCGGACGTTCGGCGGTGGTCAACATCTGGGTCGATCCGCGCGAATACGCTCCCGGAACAAAAAATCAAACCATGTACAAATAAGCGGCAGCCTTCAGGAGACATGACATGAGCAAAGCACTCGACGGTGTGCGCATTCTCGATTTCACGCACGTTCAATCGGGGCCGACCTGCACGCAATTGCTGGCGTGGTTCGGTGCCGATGTGATCAAGGTGGAGCGAGCGGGCGCGGGAGATATAACGCGTGAACAACTGCGCGATATTCCCGATGTGGACAGCCTGTACTTCACGATGCTCAATCACAATAAGCGCTCGGTCACGATCGATACGAAAAATCCTGAAGGCAAGCAGGTTCTCGAAGCACTGATCCAGAAATGCGATGTGCTGGTGGAGAACTTTGCACCTGGCGCGCTGGATCGAATGGGGTTCACATGGGAGCGGATTCAGGAGTTGAATCCGCGGATGATCGTTGCATCGGTAAAGGGCTTTGGCCCTGGTCCTTATGAAGACTGCAAGGTCTATGAGAACGTCGCGCAATGTGCGGGCGGCGCGGCATCGACCACCGGTTTCGACGACGGGCCACCCGTCGTGACCGGCGCGCAGATCGGCGACAGCGGCACGGGTTTGCATCTGGCGCTCGGCATTGTTACCGCGCTATATCAGCGTACGCATACCGGTCGTGGACAGCGCGTACTCGCTGCGATGCAGGACGGCGTGCTCAATCTCTGCCGCGTGAAATTGCGCGATCAGCAGCGGCTCGACCGCACCGGCACGATGAAAGAGTATCCGCAATATCCGAACGGGAAGTTCGGTGAAGCGGTGCCGCGCTCGGGCAATGCATCGGGCGGCGGTCAGCCTGGCTGGATTCTGAAGTGCAAAGGCTGGGAGACCGATCCGAACGCTTATATCTACTTCATCACGCAGGCGCCGGTGTGGGCGAAGATCTGCAATGTGATCGGCAAGGAAGAGTGGGCGACGGACCCCGACTATGCAACGCCCGCTGCGCGCTTGCCGCATCTGAAGGATATCTTCGACGAGATCGAACGCTGGACGATGACCAAGACCAAGTTCGAGGCGATGCAGATTCTCAACAAATACGATATTCCGTGCGGCCCGATTCTATCGATGAAAGAAATCGCAGAAGAACCGTCGCTGCGTAAAACAGGCACGATTGTCGAAGTGGATCACCCGACGCGTGGCAAGTATCTGACCGTGGGTAATCCGATCAAATTGTCCGATAGCCCCACTGAAGTGAAACGCTCGCCGCTACTCGGTGAACATACCGACGAAGTGATGGCCGAACTCGGCTACTCACTCGAACAGATCAGCGCGCTGCGCACTGCCGGCGCGATCTAGCGCGTCACTCGCTGAGTCCGTTGTCAAAGAAACAGATCGTGCCGAAGCGCTCAAGGAGCGATGTATGGATACGTGGATGCGGTTCATGTCGGGCAATGGCGATATCGTGTTCGGTCGTGTGGAAGGTGGTTATCTGCACGAGTACGAAAGTATCGAGCGGCCGGTGCCGACCGGTGCGGTGTTGTCGACGCGCGCTCTGGCGCCAGTCGCTCCGTGTGCGCCAGGCAAGATCGTCGCGCTGTGGAACAACTATCACGCGCTGGCGGCGAAGCTCGACAAACCCGTGCCCACGCATCCGCTATTTTTGCTAAAACCCGCCGGCTCGGTGATAGGGACGGGCGAGCCGATTCGTCGGCCGCCTGGTTACGCGGGCAAGATCGTCTATGAAGGCGAACTCGGCATTGTGATTGGTCGACGCTGTCGCAATGCAAGCGTTGAAGAAGCGGCCGATGCGATCTTCGGCTACACGCTGATCAATGATGTGACGGCCGCCGATCTGCTGAACGAGAATCCGCATTTCCCGCAATGGTGCCGCGCGAAAGGCTTCGATACGTTCTGTTGTATCGGGCCCGCTATCGTGTCCGGTTTCGACTGGCAGCGCGCGAATCTTGTCACATCGCTCGATGGCGTCGAACGGCAAAACTATCCTTTCGCCGATATGGTGTTCTCGCCCGCCGAGCAGGTCAGTCTCATCTCGCAGGATCTCACGTTCGAACCCGGTGACGTGATTGCGTGCGGCACGTCGATCGGAGTCGGCTCGATCAAGGAAGGTGCAACGGTGTCTATTACCGTCGATGGAATCGGCACGCTTAGCAATACATTGATCGAAGCAAACGCGACGGCGGCTAAAAAGGCAGAGCGCGTCGCGGCGGTCTGACGGGATGGATGGTTGGATGGTTGGATGGCCAAACGTCGTCACATCGCAATACGGAGAACAAGGCATGCCGCTAGCGTCTGACAGTACCGCGTGGATGTGTTCTTTGTCAGAATCCGGCCTCGGTGTCGTGCTCGCCTCTGCAATGGCCTTGCCGATTGGGATTGCTGTAATCGTTGCGCTTGCGGCAGTTGTACCGCGAAGAGTCGATCACGGATCCACACGTCGTGCGCTTCTCGCGTCCATGCTCGGAAGCGCAGCGGGATTCGCTTTCATGTCAGGCGGCTGCGCGCTTTATCTGTCGTCGTCAGCTTGGGCCAATATGGAGCGCGCCGAAATCGATGGCGCGGTATTTATCGGCGCACTAGTTTTCGCTTCATCCGCTATTGCGCTTTGCAAATTGCGTGGCGCATTGCCACTGAAAACGGTTGCACATCCGGGGCACGGCATCGTCAATCTGATTGCGATCCTCTTATGCGCCTGGCTCGGTTATGGATTCGTGACCGAGCAGGCGCAACCGTTCGGACTCGCCGCATTACTCGCAACAGGTGCCTTGGCATGCGCTCTCGGTGTACACATTACGACCAGTCGTGAGTACTCCGGTGAGCACGCGCTTGCAACTCTTGCAACCGGCAGGGCAGGGGTACTGTCACGCATCGAATGGCGTGGCGGAGATGAACCGGCATGGGTGTTGCGCGAAATAATGCCTGGCAGTGTGCGCACGGCAGCATATCGACATCGTCGCGACTGGCATAACGGCAATGGCAGATCGGGAGCGTGCGTGCGCCACCGGTTGACTCAATTGACGACACGCCACCGGCTATGAACGTGCATACCTATCGGAGATCACGCATGCCGGAAGACGGGATCATGATCCCGTCCCCAGACTCATCTTTATGCAGGAGAGAACTCGCTGTAGTACTGCTCTTTCTTGTGCAGGATCATTTGCGCGAGAAAGTCGGCGTCGTAAGCACGATGAAGATGACTGTGATAACGCTCGATATAGGCCGTAATACGCGCCACTTCTCCGTTGAATTCCTTGAGGAGATCGAGCGTGTCACGATCCCAGCGGAAACGCAAACCGAGATCGCTGAACGCCGCGTTATAAGCACTCAAGTGGGCGTCGTCGGGATGGCGTTGAGTAACGCGGGCAGAGCGGGCACTGCTGTCGGATTCAACCTGAGTGTGGTTCATGATCGGCCTCCTCGGCTAACGAGTAGAAGAACTCGTTTGCAGGATAGAAGCACCGATGAATTTGTAATAGTTAAAGTTTTATTGGCTATCCATAGCCTACTGCTTATACACGCTCAGTTCCTTCACACGCGTGATCTTCTCGATCAGATGCGCGCCTTCTTCCATCAGGAAGCTTTTGAACGCTACGGCAACCGGCGGCAGACGTTTGTTCTTTCTATGCACGACATACCAGTTGAGCATGACGGGAAAGCTCTCGACATCCAGCACGACCAGATGGCCCAGTTGCAATTCGAGGCTGATGGTATGGGCCGACAGGAACGCGATGCCCATGCCGGCAATCACCGCCTGCTTGATCGTTTCGGTACTCTTTATTTCCATCGCGATCTTCAGATTGGAGAGGCGCCCGGCAAAACCTTCTTCCATCGAATTCCACGTGTCGGAGCCGCGTTCGCGCACGATGAATGCTTCGTTAGCGAGCTGGCTCATCCTGATGTTGCGCTTGTGTGCAAGCGGATGTGTTGGCGCTGCCACGATCACGTAAGGGTGGGGCGCGAACGGTTCGTTGGTGGCGTCGGTTTCGTGTGGCGGGCGCACCATGACCGCGAGATCGGTCTGATTCGTCGACAACTGATGCAGCAGTTCTTCCCGATTGTGCACTGCGAGGTTGAGAACGACACCGGCATAGCGGCGCGTGAATTCGGCGAGCAGGCGCGGAAAAAAGTAGTCGCCCGCACTAATTACCGCCACATTGAGTTTGCCGCCCGAGACGCCCTTGAGCTGACTCATGGCCTCGTCGACTTCGTGGAATTGTTGAATGATCGCGCGGCTGTAGTGAAGCATTTCGGTGCCGGCCGGCGTGAGGTAGATCTTTTTGCCGAGTTGTTCGAACAACGGCAGGCCCGCGTGTTCTTCGAGTTGGCGAACCTGAGTGGAGACCGCAGGTTGCGTCAGATGCAATTCTTCGGCGGCACGCGAGAAACTCAGATGGCGCGCCACCGTTTCGAACACCTTTAGTTGCCGCAGAGTCGCATTGCGCATCGTCATGGCCGATGTATAAGCAAATGTGAATCGACATAATAACAAACTTTAATTATTGGTAATTCAGCAATGACCCTAGCATGTAACTGTAAGAAGCGGAATTGCCGCCTTGATACCCGGGTTAACGTGTGTATCCGGTGCGGAAGTAGGAACGGCTTGTCAGTACTTCTGGAACACGCAATTGAATGATCGGAATAAAAGAACTTCCGAAAAAGCGATGATTGATCGACATCGCTTTTATAGAAAAGAACTGAGAGACAAATAATAAATTTTCCCGAAGAGCAAGGCTTTTCGGGTCACAACCAAAAGGTGGGACGCAACAGCACGGCGTGTCCTCCGGAGAAGTTCCTCCGGAGCGTTGACCGGCTGCACTAATAAATAGTGGAGACAAGGCTCATGGACAATATCACCCAGCAAACGCCCCGGCTATTTTTGGGTAATCGTTGGTGGCAACTCGTCATCGGCATGGTGTGCATGGCTCTGGTGGCGAATCTGCAATACGCGTGGACATTGTTCGTCACACCGATGAACGCGCGGCATCACTGGAGCGAAGCGTCCATTCAACTTGCCTTTACGATCTTCATTCTCACCGAGACGTGGCTCGTGCCATTGGAAGGCTTGCTGGTCGACAAATTCGGACCTCGCCCAGTGGTTGCCGTGGGTGCGGTATGCGCGGGTCTGTCGTGGGTGATGAATTCGTATGCGACGACGCTCGGTGTTCTCTACCTTTCCGCCGTGATCGGCGGCATCGGCGCGGGTGGCGTGTACGGTACCTGCGTCGGCAATGCGCTCAAGTGGTTCCCCGATCGACGCGGGCTCGCAGCAGGGCTGACTGCTGCGGGCTTCGGCGCCGGCGCGGCGATTACCGTCATCCCCATTGCCAACATGATTACCCGCTCCGGCTACGAGCACGCGTTCTTCTTCTTCGGCATCTTGCAGGGCGTGAGCATTCTGATTCTCGCGCTGACGTTGCGCAGGCCGACGCCGCGTCAGCAGGCGGTGCGCAAGACCCGCTTCGCGGTGACGAAGGTCGACTTCACTGCGGGACAGATGATCAGAACACCCGTGTTCTGGGTGATGTATGTGTCGTTTGTCGCTGTAGCAGCAGGCGGTTTGATGGCCACCGCGCAAATCGGTCCGATTGCAAAAGACTGGGGCCTTGCTCGTATTCCGATGTCGCTTTTCGGCATGACCCTGCCGCTGCTTACCGCCACGCTTTCTATCGACAATATCTTCAACGGCTTGACGCGTCCGTTGTGCGGTTTTATTTCCGACAAGATTGGCCGCGAAAACACGATGTTCGTGATCTTTATCGGCGAAGGTCTGGCCTTGCTCGGCATGATGCAGTTCGGCACCAATCCCTACGCGTTCATGACCTTCGCCGCTCTGATCTTCCTTTTCTGGGGCGAGATCTTTTCGATCTTTCCGGCAATCTGCGCCGATACATTCGGCAGTAAATATGCAACGGCCAATGCCGGAACGTTGTACACCGCCAAAGGCACGGCGGCGCTTCTCGTGCCGATTGCTTCGGTGCTCGCGGCCATGGGCGGATGGAGTCTCGTGTTCACCGTTTCCGCAGTGATCACGATTGCTGCGGGCATTTCGGCTAAGTTTGTCCTTGCGCCGATGCGTTCACGCTGGATCGAGTCGCATAACGAACCTCAGGGCGTGCTGGCGGTTGCAGGCAATGGGCATGGTCCGTCGCGGCTGAGCAACTGGCCTGAGCAGACGGGGGAATAGGCGTGAGCCACGCGCGCGCGACAGCGATATCGGTAGCGACCTCGGTCATCGCGTCATGAACGTCTCATTGCAGCAACTCAAGGTATTCGTCGCCGTCGCGCGTGAGCGAAGTTTTACTCGTGCGGCGCGCGAATTCGATCTGACGCAATCGGCAGTGAGCCGGTGCGTGCGCGAACTCGAAGACGCCGTCGAATTGAAACTCTTCGATCGCACTACGCGTCAGGTCGAATTGACGAATGCAGGTGCAAGTCTCGAAAGAAGAATCGGCAGGCTACTGGACGAAATAGAACTGACATTGCGCGAAGAACGCGCAGCATACGACGGACATACCGGCGTCGTGGTGGTCGCGAGTAATCCCGTGTTGTCGTCAGGTTGGGTCGCGCAGTCTCTTGCCCGTTGTGCCGACGCTTATCCAGACCTGGTCGTGTCGATTAAAGATCAACCGCAAAGTAGCGTGCTCGCGAGTGTCGAGCAGGGCGAAGTGGACTTTGGCGTAGTGTCCGTTGCCGAGCCACTCGCTGGCGACTTGCTACACGCGCAGGTGCTTTTCACGACTTCGCTGCATGCGCTTATACCGGCCGTGCATCCATTGGCGAAGCGTGATCATGTCGAATGGCGCGAGTTGAATGAATGGACGCTCATCACGCTAAACGGCGATGCAGGAATACGCGCCGCGCTCGAAGTAGCGTTCAACACGAATCAATTGAAACGACGAACGTTGCAGGAACTCGGTCACGTTGCCGCTGTTTCTCGCATGGTCGAACTGGGGATGGGCGTCGGCGTTTTGCCAATCGACGGGCATTGGCCGTTGCCCGCAGCGTCGCTGGTCACGCGTCTACTCGTTCCTGAGGCGACGGTGACAACAGTGCTGGTGCAGCGGCGGAATCGTTCTCTGCGTCCCAACGCCGCTGCCGCATGGGCGCAATTTGCCGCCAGTGCCAGTGCCAGCGACGCGTCGCCGCTAACGGCACCTCTCGCTTCGCAGAATTTCAATTGGAAGGCTGCAACGTCAGACCATACCGTCTTGCACGAACCCTAGTTTCGTTCCGGTTGCCAGCACCCGTTCACGATCGATACGCCGGCAGTCAGCCGCATAACATCACACACACGGAGCTTCATGATGGAAACTGATACCGACCTCAGGCATCACGATCTGCTGATCGACGGCAAGCGCCTGCCGCCCGGCACCGGCGAATATTCCGTCGACATCAATCCGGCAACCGAAGAGCCGATTGCGCTGGTAGCGCAAGGCAGCGCCGCCGATGTCGATGCCGCCGTGCGCGCCGCGCGTGCCGCGCTGAAAGTGTGGAACGCGTTGCGGGCGGCGGAACGTGGCCGCATCCTGATGCGTCTTGCCGGTTTGATGCGCGCCAATCTCGACGAACTTGCCGCGCTCGAAAGCCTCGACGCCGGTAAGCCGATTGCCGCCGTGATGCGTCAGGACATTCCCGCCGCGATCGATACGCTCGAATATTACGCAGGCTGGTGCGACAAGATCAATGGCCAGGTGGTGCCGACGCGCCCCGATGCATTGACGTACACGTTGCGTGAGCCGGTGGGCGTGATCGGCGCAATCGTGCCGTGGAATTTCCCGTTGATGATCGGCATGTGGAAGATCGCGCCCGCTCTTGCATGCGGTTGCACGCTGATCGTCAAGCCCGCTGAAATTACGCCGCTCACTGCATTGCGTATCGGCGAACTGGCGCTCGAAGCGGGCGTGCCTCCCGGGGTGTTGAATATCGTCACCGGCAAGGGGCGCGTGGTGGGGGATGCGATGGTGGCGCATCCAGGCATCGACAAGGTGACGTTCACCGGATCGCCGTCGGTCGGGCGTGGCATTTTGCAGGGTGCGGCCGGCAACTTTAAACGCGTCACGCTGGAGTTGGGTGGCAAATCCGCCAACCTGATTTTCGCAGATGCGAATCTCGATAACGCCGTGCGTGCAGCAGCATCGGGCATTTTCTTCAACACCGGGCAAGTGTGTTCAGCAGGCTCGCGGATTCTCGCGCATCGCGATGTGTATGACGAAGTCGTCGAGCGCCTGGCCGCACGCGCGAGGTCGATCAAGATCGGTGATCCGTCTGCGCGCGAAACGTCGATGGGTCCGCTGATTTCCGCGGCACAAATGAAAACGGTGTTGGGTTATGTCGACGCGGGCCGCGCCGAAGGTGCGCGACTCGTGACTGGCGGCGCGCGGGTAGGCGAGCGCGGCTTCTTCGTCGAACCTACTGTTTTCGCGGACGTCGAGCACGAAATGCGTATTTCGCAAGAAGAGATTTTCGGACCTGTAGCCAGTGTGATTCGTTTCGAAGACGAAGCCGATGCGATCAGAATCGCCAACGGCACGTTGTACAGTCTCGCGGCCGGCGTGTGGAGTGCGGATATCGGGCGAGTACATCGGGTCGCGCGAGACCTGAAGGCGGGGACCGTGTGGATCAATACGTACGGCTACACCGATGTGCGGTTACCGTGGGGCGGTTCGGGCGATTCGGGCTTTGGTCGCGAGCACGGGGATGTCGCCATTGAGAACTTCACTGAACCGAAAGCGGTGTGGCTGGCAATTGACCAATAAATAGCCCGCGATTTAACGGCATAAAAAAGGATCGAACGCGATTTGCGTTCGATCCTTTTTGTCTATTCAATCCCCTTGCAATGCCATTCGCTCGCGCAGTTTGATCAGCGCCAGCACCACGTCGATGGTGGGCGTAGGCTCGGACACGAGACGGCCCATTTCCTGAACCACGGTCAATAGCGGATCGATTTCCATCGGCCGGCGATTTTCCAGATCGACCAGCGTCGACGTTTTATGCGCGCCGACCGCGCCCGCGCCATCGATGCGCTTTTCCACGTCGACGCGAAAGTGCACGCCGAATTGATCTGCAATGCGCTTCGCTTCGAGCATCATCGTGCGTGATACCGCGCGGGTGCCGGGGTCGCTGGTGAGCACGTCGAGCGTTGCATGTGTCAACGCGCTGATCGGGTTAAAACACAGATTACCCCATAATTTAAGCCATATTTCGTCGCGGATATTGTCACGGATCGGCGCTTCAAAACCTGCCGACTGCATGATCTCGTGCAATTGCTGAATGCGCGGCGTGCGCTCGCCACCGGGCTCGCCAATCGGGAATTTCTTGCCGTACACATGTTTGATGACGCCCGGTTCGACAATTTCCGCTGCGGGATAGAGCACGCAACCAATTGCTCGCTCAGGGCCGAGTTTGGTCCATTGACTGCCGTCCGGGTCGACACTCGCGAGGCGCGTGCCGGCAAAGCGCCCACCATGCTGATAGAAGTACCAGTACGGAATGCCGTTCACGCCCGTGACGATCGCCGTGTGTTTGCCGAGCAGAGGCTGCATTGCATCCACCACGCCGGGTAGCGAGTGCGCTTTCAACGTAACGATCACGAAGTCCTGCACGCCCAGCTCACGCGGGTCGGACGTGCAGCGCACGGGGGCGCTGAAAGTCTCGCCGTCCATGATCAGACGTGCGCCGTGTTCGCGCATCGCGGCCAGATGCGCGCCGCGCGCAATAAAGCTCACGTCCGCGCCAGCGCGTGCCAGTTGCACACCCATCAAGCCGCCGATTGCTCCCGCGCCATAAATGCAGATCTTCATGATGCCGCTCCCTTGACTGTAAAAAGTCTCTCGCCGCGCCGCATCATTCCATGCGTGTTCAGCAACGGCGCCTCTGCCTGAGGATATGAGGGCGCGACGAATACAGATAGTTAAAGTTTCTCGGGGGATGTATTAAGGATGGCTTATGGGTGATTCGCTATCCAGAGTATTGGATCAGCTATTCGATCCGCGAGTGTTGTCAGGTAGTTGATATGCGTGGCCTGCCACAATCAGGGTCTGTAACTCAATCACCCCCTCCGAACCGCCAAAAAACTTACCCCAATCGCGGCCAGAAAACCCCCACAGCATCGATTGAACCAGCGCCGTACTTTTGCCCGCATTAACCATTTCCCGAGATACATTCCTGCCCACGAATAAAGCGCAATGGCGACCCATTCGAGCACCAGAAAACTTGCGCCCAGTACGGCGAATTGCGGAAGTACCGGCTGCGTGACATTCACGAATTGCGGCAGAAAAGCGGTGAAAACGAGAATTGCCTTCGGATTGCCGGCAGCCACGAGGAACTCTTGCCGCGCAATGCGCGCAAGCGATGCATCCTGAGGCTGCGACGTGTCGATAGCAGGCGCGTCGCTGCGCCAGAGTTGAATGGCAAGCCAGATCAGATAACCCGCGCCGGCCAGTTTGATCGCGAGAAAAAACCACGCGGATGCATGCAGGACGACAGCGAGTCCGGTGGCGGCAAGCACAAGCATCATCGCAAATGCGACCAGCCTTCCAGTGCCGCCGATGCAGGCCGTGATGAAACCGTGGCGTGCGGCCACATTGATCGACAGCAGATTATTGGGCCCCGGCGCGAGATTGATCGCGAAGCAGGCGGGCAGGAAGAACAGCCAGGCGGTAAGGGACATGACGGCTTGCACGGTAAGCTGAATTTGTAGCGAATCGCGCGGTGGGGGAGCGGGCGCGATAACCTGGTCAAATCCGAATTGTAGCGAGACTGTGTAATGCCGGTGTCGTCGATACTCTTATCGAGTACCGTTCAATTCAATTTACCGCTTTAACGAAGCCGGGATCGCCGATCAACGTATCGACGCTCAGCCTGACCGTATCTTCAATGGCAATTGTGCTGCTGGTGAATTTCGGCGACTTCTGCCGGACCGTTCGGGTGGTCGAGTACACGACCTTGTGGGTGGCAGCATCGGTAACCACGTAGTGCATCTTCAAGGTCCAGATGGTCGGCGACCGGGCGTCGTCCACCTTGAACATTTCGATGCTGCCGCTAAGTACCCGTTTGCTCGCGCCCAGATGAAACCCGGCAACCTGCAGGCTGTTCGCGACGCTATCGCGCACCACCTCGCAAATATCGTCCTTGAGGATGATGCCGGTCATTGCCGTATTTTCAATCCGATTCGGCGACACCTGTCCGCTGAGGGCCGGCATATAGGCGAAGTCGTGGGCAGGAGCCACGCTCAGCCATCCGGTGGAATGCACGGCCGCGCGCGGGGCGCTGTTCAGGCCGAACCACGACCAGGAGCAGGCGGACAGCATCAACGGCAACGCAACGGTGCCGCAGCCCTTGAGCACGGTCGATCGCAACGACGCGCGCGCGGTGCGCGCCAGAGACCGGCTTTGTTGCGGCGATTCAGGTGCTGTACTGGAAAAAGCGTCGATCGAGGTCAGAGGAATTGGCCTTTCAAATGAAGTTCATCCCGGCAGATAGCAGCATGGTAACAGCGCTGTGGACCCATGCCCGTTTCGGGGCGCTTACGCAGAGTGAATTCCCGCTGGCTCGCTGATCATGCAGGCTATTTTTCAATGCCGCTTCTGCCGGGAAAATCCGCGCAGCAGAGGTTATCTCACGACAATAACCGCAGTGTGTGAAAGTCGTATGCCGGCTCGCTTTAAAGGTGAGCGCTCAGGGGAAGCCGGCCTTGCCCTGAGTCATATCCACCAAAGCGATCTGCGCGGCGTCGAGCGCATTGACCGGCAAACGGATTGTCA
This sequence comes from Paraburkholderia sp. GAS333, assembly GCF_050435665.1. Classification (NCBI taxonomy): domain Bacteria; kingdom Pseudomonadati; phylum Pseudomonadota; class Betaproteobacteria; order Burkholderiales; family Burkholderiaceae; genus Paraburkholderia; species Paraburkholderia sp. GAS333. The sequence continues at coordinate 280,883 of NZ_JBNDKS010000005.1, read as the reverse complement.
TCTTCACCAGCATTGCGTAGGCGCTATCCGCGAGTGCATATCCTTCGGCGTCGATCCATCGGCGCACTTTGGCTTCGTCCGCGTAGCTCACTTCGACGGTCAGCGAAACCTGAGCAATCCTCTCGATCCTCGGTGCGTCCAGCAAGGCGGACGCGATTGCATCGGTATAGGCGCGCACCAGCCCGCCCGCGCCGAGTTTCACGCCGCCGTAATAGCGCACGACGGCGGCCAGCACGCCGTCCAGATCGTGATGCCGCAGCACTTCGAGAATCGGCCTGCCGGCGGTGCCGGACGGCTCGCCGTCGTCTGACATGCCGGACTGGCCGCCTGCCAGCAGTGCCCAGCACACGTGAGTCGCAGCAGCATGTTCTTCGCGCAGGCGACGCAATTCGGCCATCGCGGCGTCGCGGTCGGCAACCGGTATCGCGTACGCAATGAAACGGCTCTTGCGAATGTCGAGTTCCGCGCTCAGCGCCGCGGGCAAGGTATAGGTGGGCACGGCAAAAACTTCGGTAGATAAAAGGTGCGGGCCTCGTGCGGTCCGTTTGCCGCCATGGTAACGGATCGCGGCGCGGGCCGAAGTCCCGGAAAAGAATGCGGGTTTGCCCACGGGCGTTCGGGCGAGCACGAGGCGGGCGGATCGGCCTTCACGTGTTCGTCTACAATTGGCGGCTAAACACGCGCATCCACCAGGGCTGGCGCGTCAAACAGGAGACGACATGCTTGATCTAGCCACGTTGGGGACTTTCGTAGCCGTTGTGCTCGGACTCTTTCTGATTCCCGGGCCGGCCGTGCTGCTTGTTTTGACTCGCACCGTGCATGGCGGACGCAAAGCCGGCATTCTCACGGGGCTCGGCATCGCGGCGGGCGATTTCATTCATACGCTGGCTGCGTCGATCGGTCTGTCGGCGCTGTTGATGACGTCGGCACTGGCTTTCAACGCAGTGAAATTTGTCGGCGCCGCGTACCTCGTTTATCTCGGCGTCCGCGCGTTGCGCGAAAAGCCGTCGAACGACGGACAGGCCGCGGTTGCTTCTGCACCGGTATCGATATCGGCGTCGAAGGCGTTTTTTCAGGCCATTCCCGCAGAAGTTCTGAATCCCAAGACGGCGCTGTTCTTTCTCGCGTTCCTGCCGCAATTCGTGCGGCCCGAACACGGATCGACGTTTTTTCAGTTCACCACGCTTGGGTTGATCTTCGTTGGCATGAGTGCGCTTTATACGACGCTGATCGTGTTGACCATTCGTCCGCTGGGCAAACTCGTCAAGCGGATGACGTGGCTGGCTCGCTGGCAGAACAAGATTATCGGTGTGCTGTTTATTTCGCTTGGGCTGCGTGTTGCGACGCAAACGCGCTGACCGTGTCGCGCCGGTGCTTTCGGTTAAAGCGCAGCACCGGATCAATGAGCGATAGACAACGCCAGCAAAATCGTCGAAGAAACGATGGTGATAAAAAGGCAGGCGGCGATGAGCATGTTGTACGGATAGGTCATGGCTGGGTCGTCGATCGTGGCGGGCGGAATGGGGCATCATAGGCAGAACACTTCCACCCGACTGTCAACCATTGCAAAATGCAGCGCGGGCAACGACACGTCCGCGCGATTTCCGAGCCGACCATGCGTGACATTCCCTCTTCCACAACGCCCGAATCTGCGCCGGACATCGAATTCTGGTTCGATTTCGGCAGCAACTACAGCTACCTCAGCGTCATGCGTATCGAAGCGCGAGCGCTGGCGCATGGCGTGAATATTCGCTGGCGTCCGTTCCTGCTTGGCCCTGTTTTTCGCGACCTCGGTTTCGAGAATTCTCCATTTGTATTGCAGAAGGAGAAGGGCGCGTACGTATGGAAAGATATGGAGCGGCAATGCCGCAAATACGGCATTGCGCTAACGCGTCCGAGTACATTCCCGCGCGCCGCGCTGCTCGCCATGCGCGTGGCGTTGCTGGGCGCAGAGGAGCAATGGATTGGCGCGTGGTGCCGCAAGATCATGCAGCTCAATTTCGCCGACGACCGCGATATCGGTTCAATTGAAGTCGTGACTGAAGCGCTGGAAGAATTGGGCCTGCCCGCGCAGCAGATCATTGCCGATGCGCAGAGCGACGCCAACAAGCTGTGTCTGCGGGAACAAACGGCGGCCGCTGCGGCCAGGGGTATTTTTGGCGCACCGACGTTTTTTGTCGGCGATGAAATGTTCTGGGGCAATGATCGTCTGGACGATGCGCTCGACTATTGCGATTCGATCGCAACGCACAACTGACAGGAAAAAACCTGATCGGCTGACTGCTGGAAGCTGCTATTCGTCGCCATGCTGGCAGAAGCGGCGGCCCGGCACATGCGACACGACGGCCTGAGCGATCTCAAGCGCGGTGCTCTCCGCGGGGACCACGCGGCGGCTCGATTCGGGATTATGTTTCATGGTCCATTCGACGAGCCGGTATGAGCGTCCCCACGGCGGTTGCAGTGGGTCGGAGACCTTGCATGAGTTGATCTGGCGGGCCCATTCGTTGCCGGGCATGGCGCGCAGGTATTCGACTACCGTCTCTTCAACCATGGTTTGACTCCTTCTTCGCGGGCGTTTGCCCGTTGTTCGGCGTGTCGTCGATGTTCCGGAGAAAAGGCGCCGCCGGTGCTCTGGCGGCTCAACAGGGGATGTTGTGCGTGCATGGTTGCAGGGAAGAATTAAGCGAAACTTAAAAGGCATAAACCCGCGCCCGCCGCGAATTTTTTCTCAAGACTGAGTCGGATTGGCCGTTATTACAGCGGTTGGGGCTGCAAAACCCCGTTTCGCCTTCGGGCTCGCCTTGCTGATAACGTGACGAATCTCGCTCAAACGCCGCTTTCCGACCGCCTGCGCTCGCTCGTCGACACGGTGCAACACAACGAGCGCACCTTGCGCCGATTTCAGAATGTCGAATTGCGCTTGATCGGCTCGCGGGACTTCGCGTCGTTCCTCGACACCTTGTTCCGTCATTTGCCGGAGGAGTTTTCCCTGTCGCGTGTGACGCTGTGGCTCGACGATCGCGCGCCGATGCTGCTCGAACTGCTCGACCCCTCTGCGTTGCGCGACCTCGATTACGCCAGTCTGAAGACCTCGCGCGAGGGCGGCCTTGCCGCGCAAGGCCTGTGCGAAGAGGGGCGACCGTGGTTGGGGCGGCCGCATGAACTGGATGACACGTTTCGCCACGCGTTCTTCGGCAGTGCGCCAGCGCCGGCCAGCGCGATTCTGCTGCCGCTTGCCGCGGGCGATACCGTCAGCGGCTATCTGTGCCTCGGCAGCGACGACCGGGGGCGTTTCGGTGAAGGCATGGCGACGGACATTCTGGAGCGCTTCGCGAGCATCGTCACGGCCAGTCTGGACAACGTTGCGCATCGCGAGCGACTCAAGCAGCTCGGCATGACCGACTCGCTGACCGGCCTCGCCAACCGCCGCTATTTCGACGAGCGGCTGCGCGAGGAGCTGATGCGCGCAGTTCGTTATGGCGTTCCGGTGGGCTGTCTTTTTATCGATATCGATTGTTTCAAGCGTATCAACGATACGTACGGCCATCAGACCGGCGACCGCGCGTTGGCCGCCGTCGCCGCGTGTGTGCGCCAGCAGGTGCGGCTCGGCGATACCGTCGCGCGATATGGCGGCGAGGAATTCGCTGCGTTGCTGCAAGGCGACCGGGCCGACGCGCTCACGGTCGCCGAACGCGTGCGGCTGGCGGTCGAGCGGCTGGATTTGCAGGACGATCACGGCGAGCGCATTGCGTTGACCGTGTCGATCGGGGTCGCGGCGCGCACGGTCAACGGTGCGCCGGCGGAGGCTGTCACGCTGGGTCGCGCGATCATGGAAGAGGCGGACCGCGCGATGTATCAGGCCAAACGCAATGGCCGTAACCGGATCGAGGCGCTGGTTAGAGCCGACGGCGATCAGGTCGCTCAGACGGAGCGGTGAAGCTGCAGCGGGCCGCGTTCGAAAATCTTAAAAGCCTGACGTTGCCGGTTCCACATGCAACCGGCAACGCGCCTCGAAGCCGCAGAGACCCCGTCAGGGCCGCCTGAAGCCGCTTAACAACGCGGCCTTAACACCCCACTTACGGCAGCGCCGTTTCCGAAACCGGCGGCGTCTTGCCCAGTTCCTTCCTCACGCCTTCCGCGTAACTCGGGTCGATCTTTTCGAACAATGCCAGTTGCCGTTCGATGATTTCTTTCGACACACCCGCCATGGCTTCCGCGATGTTGCAGAAGAAGCGCTCACGTTGCGCTGCATCAAACAGCTTGAACAACGCACGCGGATGGCTGAAATAGTCGTCGTCCTCGCGATGATCGTAGCGCTGGATCGTGCCCTCCGCCTTCAGCGGTGGCTCGTTCACCGACGGGTCCTGCGCAAACGCGCCAAAGCGGTTCGGCTCGTAGTTCGGCGTGGCGCCGAGATTACCGTCCGTGCGCATGCCGCCGTCGCGATGATAGGTGTTCACATTCGGCGCACGCGGCGCATTGACCGGAATCTGATGATGGTTGATGCCGAGGCGATAGCGGTGCGTGTCGCCATACGAAAAGAGCCGGCCCTGCAGCAGACGATCCGGCGAGAAGCCGATGCCCGGCACGATATTGGCCGGCGTGAACGCGGCCTGTTCGACATCCGCGAAATAGTTTTCGGGGTTTTTGTTCAGTTCGAGCACGCCGACATCGATCAGCGGATAGTCCTTGTGCGACCACGTTTTCGTGATGTCGAACGGATTTTCCTTGCGCGAATAAGCTTCGGCTTCGGTCATGACCTGAATGCAGAAGCGCCATTGCGGGAAGTTCTTCTTCTCGATCTGTTCGAACAGATCGCGTTGCGCGCTTTCCCGATCGCGGCCGATCAACGCGGTCGCCTCGGCATTCGTGTAATTCTCGACGCCCTGTTTCGACTTGAAGTGGAACTTCACGTAGAAACGCTCGTTTTGCGCATTGATCAGCGAGAACGTGTGCGAGCCGAAGCCGTGCATTTGACGGTAGTTCTTCGGAATGCCGCGATCGCTCATCAGAATCGTCACCTGATGCAGCGATTCGGGATTGCGCGACCAGAAGTCCCACACCATGTTCGCGTCGCGCAGGTTGTTCTTCGGGTCGCGCTTTTGCGTGTGAATGAAATCGGGAAACTTCAGCGGATCGCGGATAAAGAACACCGGCGTGTTATTGCCGACCAGATCCCAGTTGCCTTCTTCCGTATAGAACTTGATCGAGAAGCCGCGCACGTCGCGCTCGGCGTCGGCCGCGCCGCGTTCGCCCGCAACGGTCGAAAAACGCAGGAACAGCGGCGTGACTTTGCCGGGTTCGAAGACCTTGGCCTTGCTGTAACGGGTGATGTCGTGCGTCACGGTGAGCGTGCCGAATGCGCCGGAGCCTTTGGCGTGAACGCGGCGCTCGGGAATGACTTCACGGTCGAAATGCGCGAGTTTTTCGATCAGCCAGAAGTCTTGCAGCGTAATCGGACCGCGCGGACCGACGGTTTCGGAATTCTGGTTGTCGCCCACCGGCGCGCCGGCGGCGGTCGTCAAAGTTCGATTCGTCATTGCGATTCCTTAGCTTTCTTGCGGGGGAGATGCATGGATCGCTCTTCGGCGACCGATGCGAAACGTTGCGCCGGACGGCCAGCCAGGCGATCCAGTGCGACTTTTAGTCTAGCAAGGCTTGTGGGGCGTTGCTGAGTCAAAAGTTGTTAATAGATCTGAACAGACTAGGCGGCGCATTGGCGCTTATGCCCGACGGCCGCGCCGCCTTTCCTGGCGGTCGCGACGCATTTAAACCCCTGCTAAACCCCCGGCGCGTCCGGCAGTACGCCGAGCAACTGCAACGCGCCGGCCGTTACGCTGCTGAATACCGGTCCGGCCACCGTGCCGCCGTAGAACGCCTTGCCGGCCGGGTCGTCGATCATCACGGCGACGATCAACTGCGGGTCGCTCATCGGCGCCATGCCGACGAACAGCGCGCGGTAGCGGTTTTTCGCGTACGTCGCACCGACCTGCTTGCGCGCCGTGCCGGTCTTGCCACCCGTCCGGTAGCCTTCCACGTTGGCCGCGCGCCCGGTGCCACCCACGCCGGTGGCCATCTCCAGCATCGCGCGGATCGAGCGCGCGGTGGCCGGCCCGGTCACCCGCTGATGCCGGTTCGACGGCGACGCGGTCTCCGTGCCTTCTGCGCCACGCTCTGCGTCCTGCCGCAACAGACTCACGCGATGCATCGTGCCGTCGCCGGCATAAGCGGTGTAGACCTGGGCGATCTGCAATAAAGACGTGGACAGCCCGTAGCCATACGCCATCGTCGCCTGTTCGATCGGACGCCAGCGTTTGTACGGGCGCACCTTGCCCGACGCCACCCCCGGAAAGGTCAGTTCGGGCCGCACGCCGAGTCCGTATTCCTGATATTTGTTCCAGATTTTCTCGGCGGGCAGGTTCAGCGCGAGTTTGGCGAGCGCGATATTGCTCGACTTCTGCACCGCCTCGGCGACGGTCATCGCGCCGTGATTCGACGTGTCGTGGATCACGGCCGGGCCGATCTTGTACCAGCCGGGCGCGGTGTCGATGATGCTTTGCGGCCGCACCTTGCCTTCGTCGATGGAGAGCGCGACGACCACCGGTTTGATCGTCGAGCCAGGCTCGAAGGTATCGACCACGGCCCGGTTGCGCAGTTGCCGCCCGGTCAGCCCCGCGCGGTGGTTCGGATCGAAGCTCGGATAGTTGGCGAGCGCGAGAATCTCGCCGTTGCGCGCGTCGAGCACCACGACGCTGCCGGCTTCGGCATGATGTTTCGTGACGGCGTCCTTCAACTGGGCGTACGCGAGTTGCTGGATGCGCCGGTCGATCGTCAGGTGGATGGTGTCGCCGTTCTGCGCGGGCACTCGTGGCCCGATGTCGGACACCACCCGCCCGAGCCGGTCGCGGATCACCTCGCGCTGGCCCGGCACGCCGAGCAACTGCTCATTGGCCGCCAGTTCGACGCCTTCCTGGCCGTTGTCCTCGATATCCGTGAAGCCGACCACGTGCGCCGCCGATTCGCCTTCAGGGTAAAAGCGCTTCGAATCGGCGATCTGCGTGATGCCCGCAATGCCCTCTTTCGACAGACGCGCGGCCGTGTCGGCATCCACCTGGCGCTTGAGCAGCACGAAGCTCCTGTTGCCGTTCAGACGACGGCGCAATTCATCGTGCGGCAAGTCGAGCAGCCTGGCCAGCGGTACAAAGGCAGTTTCGTCGATCAGCTTGGGGGAGGCCCAGATTTCGTACGTCGCGAGGCTGACCGCGAGCATCGAGCCGTTGCGGTCGACGATCCGGCCGCGCGTTGCATCGAGTTCGATCGTGCGCTGGTAGCGCTTTTGCCCCTGATCGACATAGAAGTCCTGATTAACCACCTGAATCCAGAACGCGCGTCCCGCCAGCGACGCGAACGCGGCGAATACCAGCAGCAACACGAATCTCGAGCGCCATTGCGGCAAACGCGCGGCCAGCAGCGGATTTTTCGTCACGGGTGCGTACTGATCTTGCGACTGCGATTTCTTGTTCTGGATCATGGGCGCGGAAAACGGACAGTTCGATTGACGATAATGGCCCGATTGTAAAGAAAACGTAATGTTGACGCGAGCGCCGCGAAAGGTAGCCGGTTCAATGGCCTTCGCCATGGCAGCGCCGCGTCCCGCAATAAAAAAGCCGCGCGGACTTATAAAATCCGCACGGCTCTCTCGTTCGATTAATGCGTCGACTCCGACGCGGCGTGTTAAAGAGGCGCTCCCGGCCTGTCGAGCGCCTTCTTTTTTCGCTTACGTTTGCTGGCTCAACTCCTCCTCAAACCGGGAGCGCAAAGCTCGAAATCGCCTCGCGCAGCACGCCCACCTGGTCCTTCAGCGAGTGGGCGGCAGCAGCGGCCTGCTCGACCAGCGCGGCGTTCTGCTGCGTGACCTGATCCATTTCGCCGACTGCACGATTCACCTGTTCGATGCCTGCGCTCTGCTCGCGCGACGCGTTGCTGATCTCCTCCAGAATCTCGTTCACGCGACGCACCGACTGCACGATTTCGCCCATCGTCGAACCGGCATTGGCGACCAGCGACGCGCCCGCTTCGACGGTATCCGTCGAGGTTTCGATCAGCGCCTTGATCTCCTTGGCGGCCGTGGCCGAGCGCTGCGCGAGGCTGCGCACTTCGGCGGCGACCACCGCGAAGCCGCGACCCTGTTCGCCCGCGCGGGCTGCTTCGACGGCGGCGTTGAGCGCCAGAATATTGGTCTGGAACGCAATGCCGTCGATCACACCGATGATGTCGCCGATCTGCCGCGAGCTGCTGGTGATTTCGCCCATGGTCCGCACCACGTCGTCGACGACGCGGCTGCCGCGCGTCGCGACGTCCGCCGCCTGACCGGCGAGGTGCGCGGCCTGCATTGCGCTGTCCGCGTTCTGCTTCACGTTGACCGTCATCTGATCCATGCTCGACGCGGTTTCGACCAGCGCGGCCGCTTGTTCCTCGGTGCGCTGCGACAGGTCGGTATTGCCGGCGGCGATTTCCGTGGCGCCGACGTTGATGTTCTCCGTCCCCAGCCGCACGCGCGAGACGGTTTCGACCAGCCCGGCCTGCATCGTCTGAAGCGCGTGGAGCAGGCTGCCATTGGCGTTAGGAGACACCTGCACGCGAGTGGCGAGGTCGCCGCGCGCCATCAGTTGCGCATGTTCGACGGCCACTTCGAGATCGCCGCCGAGCGAGCGGCGAATGCTGCGCAACACCAGCAGCATCACGGCTGTGGCGACTGCGCCGAGCGCCACCGTGATCGCAAGCCAGCGCAACAGGTTCGCGTAGAACGCGCTTTGCACGTCGTCCATGTACATGCCGGTGACGAGATACCATTCCCACGGCGCGAAGCGGGCCGAGTAGCTGGTCTTCGGCACCGGCTTTTCGCTACCGGGCTTCGCCCACAGATAGTCGACGAAACCGCCGCCCTCATGATTGCCCTGATTGACCATGTCGACGAACAGATGGTTGCCGAGCGGGTCGGTGAACTGCGCGACGTTCTTGCCGTTCAGTTCGGGCTTGATCGGGTGCATCAGGATGACGGGCTGCGAATCGTTGACGGAGATATAGCCGTCCTTGCCGTAGCGCATGCTCGCCAGCATGTCTAGCGCCTGCTTTTTCGCTTCGTCTTCGGGGAGCGTGTGTTGTTGGGCCAGCGCGTAATAGTGGCCGACGATGTGATTGGCCTGGTCGATCAGCGAGATCAACTGGGCGCGTCGGTCGGAGATCATCGACGCGCGGTTTTGCCATGCGCCGAAGCTGCCGATCAGGATCAGACCAATCCAGAGGACCGCGATCATCGAGGCGAGTTTTTTGTTCAGAGTCATAGCAATGGGGAGGGCTTTCGCAAGGAGGTCGGTCAGAGTGGATTTGTTTGTAATAGCTGGCTGCCAGCTAACTGTGTTTACGGCGCGCGCGGATTTATTCCGCAGGCAGGGGAAACCCGCTGTTTTTTAAGCCGTATTTGTCTGATCTATTGAACCTTGCACGCGCTTTAACGCGATTTTCCAATTTGCTTTATGAGGTGTTTATCCGATTGTCTATTGCGGAGTTTTATATTGACCCAGCTGGTTGGATATGTGAGTGGCAGATATTGGGAGACAGTAAATAATTCGTTTGTCGTTAAATAGGTACGGAGATTAAAAATCGGGATGCACGTCGGCCTTTAAATGCCGAGGCAGCAGTCATCTGAGCCGCCGATCCTTGCCTGTCATGAGTTGCGTCACGATTCCACAAAACGCCAATTAAATCCAAAATTATCCGCAAATGGCGAAGAACGCAAAAAACGACACATTTCTCCACTTAATCGCAACGACGGAAAATCGTCGTCATCAAAAAGACGCATTAATAAAAATTCCGCTATAGTCGCCATTTTCCAGTCGCCAGCCGGGCAAAAAGAGTATCGATAAGCCCGCTATCAGGAGTAGAAAAATGAACGCCCGCGAACCCGCATTTATCGCCACTTCCCGCAGCGCACGTTTGCGCCAGATGCTGTTGAGCAACGAACTCGAATTCATCATGGAGGCCCATAACGGCCTGTCCGCGCGAATCGTTCGTGAAGCCGGCTTCAAGGCGATCTGGGGCTCGGGTCTCGCGATTTCCGCGCAATACGGTGTGCGCGACAACAACGAAGCGAGCTGGACCCAGGTCGTCGATACGCTCGAATTCATGGCCGACGCGAGCGATCTGCCGATCCTGCTCGACGGCGACACCGGCTACGGCAACTTCAACAACGTGCGCCGCCTCGTGCGCAAGCTCGAACAACGCGGCATTGCCGGCGTGTGTATCGAAGACAAGCAGTTCCCGAAAACGAACAGCTTCATCAACGGCGAAGCGCAGCCGCTCGCCGACATGGACGAGTTCTGCGGCAAGATCAAGGCCGGTAAAGACTCGCAGTCGGATGAAAATTTCTCGATCGTCGCGCGCGTCGAAGCGCTGATCGCGGGCTGGGGCATGGACGAAGCGCTGCGTCGCGCGGAAGCGTACCGGCAAGCCGGCGCCGACGCGATCCTGATTCACAGCAAGCTGTCGCGTCCTGACGAAATTCTCGAATTCGCGCGCGAATGGGCCGGTCGCGGTCCGCTCGTGATCGTGCCGACCAAGTACTACAGCACGCCGACCGAAGTATTCCGTGAAGCGGGCATCAGCACGGTGATCTGGGCGAACCATCTGATCCGCTCGGCCACCTCGGCAATGCAGGCGGTCGCGAAGGAAATTCATTCGAGCGAAACGCTGGTCAACGTCGAGGACAGCATTGCTGCGGTCAACGAAATTTTCCGTCTGCAGGATGCCGACGAATACTCGGAAGCGGAAGACCGCTATCTGTCGAGCGGCCGCGCGGCTGGCGCAGCGGTCGTGCTCGCGGCGAGCCGCGGCAAGGGCCTCGAAGCCGTGACCGAAGACCGTCCGAAAGTGATGCTGCCGATCGCCGGCAAGCCGCTCTTGCGCTGGCTGGTCGACTCGTTCAAGAAGCAGGGCGTCAACGACATCACCGTGGTCGGCGGCTATCGTGCCGATGCAATCGAAACGGCGGGCATCAAGCTGGTCGTCAACGAACAGCATGCGCAAACCGGCGAACTCGCTTCGCTCGCTTGCGCCATCGACAAACTCGCGGGCGACACCGTGATCTCGTACGGCGATCTGCTGTTCCGCAGCTACATCCTGCGCGATCTGGTGGAAAGCGAAGCGGCGTTCAGCGTGGTGGTGGACTCGTCGCTGACCGACGCGGAAAACGCCAGCGTGCGCGATTTCGCATGGTGCTCGACAGCCGATGATCGCGGCCTGTTCGGCAGCAAGGTGACGCTGCGTCATGTGTCGAGCGGACAGGATGCGTCGGCGGCAATCGCTTCGCAAACGCCGCATGGCCGCTGGGTCGGTCTGCTGAACGTGCGCGATGCAGGCCGCGAGCGTTTGCAAAAGGTGATGAGCCAGTTGCAGGCGCGTCCCGACTTTGCGTCGCTCGACATGCCCGCGCTGCTGAACGCGCTGATCGAAGCAGGTGAGTCGATCGAAGTGCAATACGTGCACGGTCACTGGCGCGGTGTGAACGACCTCGAAGACTTCCGTCGCGCCGGCGATTTCGCGCACGCGCAAGCGCCGTTCGCCACCGGCGACAACGCGGCGAAGGGCGCGAAGAACGGAGCCGCGCAATGATCGAGGCGGCACAGTTCGTCGAGGCGGCGCGCGAGCGCGGCTTCGACTGGTACGCGGGCGTGCCGTGTTCGTATCTGACGCCGTTTATCAATTACGTGCTGCAGGACGAATCGTTGCATTACGTGTCGGCGGCTAATGAGGGCGATGCGGTTGCGTTGATCGCGGGCGTCACGCTGGGCGCGCAGAACGGCCGGCGCGGCATCACGATGATGCAGAACTCCGGCCTCGGCAATGCGGTGAGTCCGCTCACGTCGCTCACGTGGACCTTCCGTCTGCCGCAATTGCTGATCGTCACGTGGCGCGGCCAGCCCGGTGTCGCCGACGAACCGCAGCACGCGCTGATGGGCCCCGTCACGCCCGCGATGCTCGACACGATGGAAATTCCGTGGGAGACCTTCCCGACCGAAGCCGATGCCATCGGCCCGGCACTGGATCGCGCCACCGCCTACATGGACGAAACCGGCCGCCCGTATGCGCTGGTGATGCAGAAGGGCAGCGTCGCGCCGTACGAGTTGAAGGACAGCGGCGTTAGCTCGCGCCGCGCTGCGATTGCGCCGCGTGCGCAGTTCCGCGATGTCGCCGCGAGCGAACTCGCCACGCGCCACGACGCGCTGCAGAAGGTGATCGCGCATACGCCTCTCGACTCGACGGTGGTGCTCGCATCGACCGGATTTTGCGGCCGCGAACTCTACGCGATCGACGACCGTCCGAACCAGTTGTACATGGTCGGCTCGATGGGCTGTGTGACGCCCTTCGCGCTGGGTCTCGCGATGTCGCGTCCCGACCTGCACGTGGTCGCGGTCGACGGCGACGGCGCCGCGCTGATGCGCATGGGCGCGTTCGCGACGCTCGGCGCTTACGGTCCGGGCAATCTCACGCACGTGCTGCTCGATAACGGCGCGCACGATTCGACCGGCGGCCAGGCGACGGTGTCGTCGCAGGTGTCGTTTGCGGGCGTGGCTGCGGCGTGCGGTTATGCGTCGGCGGTGGAGAGCGACGACCCGGCCGTGATCGACGAACTGTTCGACGCGCCGCTCGCCGACGGTCCGCGCTTCGCGCGCCTCGCGATTCGCCGCGGCACGCCGGATGGCCTGCCGCGTCCCACCATCACGCCGCCCGATGTGAGGACGCGTTTGATGCGCCACATCGGCGCGGCATAGAGCAAGGAGAGCACTGATGTTGCTGCTGAACCCAGGTCCGGTGACGCTGACCGAACGCGTTCGAAACAGCCTGTTGCAGACCGATTTGTGCCATCGAGAAAGCGAGTTCTTCGACTTGCAGGAAGAGGCGCGCACGCGTCTGGTCGAGTTGTACGGTCTCGACGCCGCCGAATGGCAAGCCGTGCTGATGACCGGCTCGGGCACGGCGGCGGTCGAAAGCATGACGGCGGCGCTGGTGCCGCACAACGGCAAGCTGCTGGTCGTCGAAAACGGCGTGTACGGCGAGCGTATTTCGCAGATCGCCACGCAGTACGGCATCGCGCATGAAGCGCTGAAGCATGACTGGATGCAGGCGCCCGATCTCGCGAAAATCGCCGAACGACTCGACGCGGACAAGGCGTTCACGCACGTCGCGGTGATCCATCACGAAACCACGACAGGCCGCCTGAACGATCTGGCCGCGCTCGGCGAGTTGTGCCGCGCGCGCGGCTTGCGATTGCTGGTGGACGGCGTCAGCAGCTTCGGTGCAGAGCCGATCGATTTCGCCGATACCAGTCTCGACGCAGTCGCGGCCACCGCGAACAAGTGTCTGCATGGCGTGCCGGGTGCGTCGTTCGTGCTGGTGCGGCGTGCCGCACTCGCGCAGGCGGCGAGCCGCACTTACTACCTCGACCTCGGGCGTCTCGCGCGTTTGCAGGATCAGCGCAATACGCCGTTCACGCCGTCGGTTCACGCGTATTACGCGCTGGTCGAGGCGCTACGTGAAATCGCCGACGAGGGCGGCTGGCGCGCACGTCACCAGCGTTATGCGGCGCTTGCCGAGCAGGCGCGCGCGGGCCTGGCCGAGCGTGGAATGGCGAGCGTGTTGCCGCCGGAGCAGTCGTCGGTGGTGTTGCGTGCGTACCGGTTGCCGGAGGGCATCGCGTATCCGCAACTGCACGATGCGTTGAAGGCGCGCGGCTTCGTCATCTATGCCGGGCAGGGCGGTTTGTCGGCTGAACTGTTCCGTATTTCGACGATGGGCAATATTCATGCTGCCGATATCGACCGGCTGTTGCAGGGGTTTTCCGAGTTGATGCGGTGAGGGCCACACGCCGCCTGGGCACTGAGATGCGCGGGCGGGGTTGAGTCGTGACCATGCAGTGGACGGCGGCGGTAAGGCTGGCCGTCGGCGTGTAGTCGAAGTGACTTAACCTTGTCACGCAACCCGGTAACGGCGGGATGCCGTATGACACGGGCCGGAGCCAGGCGGCGGATCGCAACTGCATTCGCCGCCGCTTTCTCAGGACCAGGGCCCGCGCGCCGTGTGCATATCTTGCAATGCCGCCCGGCGACCGCGCGCAGGAATCACACCGGGTCTTTATCCGGCGGCCCATCGGGCCGTTGCGGCTCCTCCACATGATGACCGGGCGACGGCGGCACCAGTGGATCGGCTTCCGGGTCGCGGTTCGGATCGGCATTCGGATCGGGAATCGGACTGGTATGCATGTCGTAACTCATGACCTCACCTCGTAGTGAAAGCGCGAATCCAGCCGGGCGATGAAGCCCGGCCGCGCGCCAATTCCATCGGTTTTCCTCAAGCGTAGACGCTGGCGGCGCGCGTCGCCTCGTTACTTTTTCGATCGACGGCCAACGCTCAATTGCCAGTAGCGTTCGGTGGCGAAGATATCGTCGTAATTGCCTGCGCCGAATGCCCGCAACTGGCTCGCGTACGCATTGACCGCTTCGCGCTTGAGTTGCAGGCGACGCTGGACGTCGATCGTATGGCCCGCGCTCGGATGCGCGGGCGTTGCCACCACGCCGCGCTGCGCGAGGTCCGCGAGACGCGCCTGAACGACGCCGGGCGTGCGCCGGTGGATCGCCTCCTCATAACCGAACCACGCCAGATGCGACAGCCGCGGCAGAATTTCGCAGCAGGCTTCGAAAACCCGCACGTGATCGTCGTGATACAGACCGAGCGGCATCAGCAGCGTGTTCGCGGTCGTGCGATAAATGGTTTCCTCCAGCGCGGCGGCCATTTTGCTGATCGATGGCGAGTCCGAATACTGGCTGTCGCGAAACGGCATGCGCAGCGGGATCGCGTCGAGTACCTCGAGCGCGCGGTTGTCCTCCAGCGTTCGCTCGTGGATCGCCTCGGAGGCACTCGCGAAGCCCGACTTTTCATCCCATTCCGTGTGCATTTCGTGCTCGGGCGGCGCGGCGAACACAGTGCAGACGGCCGTGTCCGGGTGAGCGGCGAGCAGGGCGCCGCAACTGAAGACGGCGTCGTCGAAATGGGGAGAGACGATGAAAAGGCGTGGGCTGGTTTCGCTCATTGGACCGGGGCGGTTGGGGTGTGCGGTTGCCTGGCTGCGTTTTGAAGCGTGGGCTTGTTTGGGTTTGTAGCGGCGCGCGCGAAAAAAGCGGCGTCACATCAGCTTAGGCGGAATCGGGGCGGCTTGCGCAGCGGTTGTGGGGTCGCAAGGGGTGTGCCTGGGATGGGGGTATGGAGTCGCTCGCTATTTGCACCGACTCATCGCCTCCCGCAGAAGCTCACCATAAAACGCCCAGCGTTCCCGAATCGGCTCACCTTACCCAACCGAATGCGCACGCGCTCGCAGCCTCAACAAACCAGACTATCCACCCTCCGCCGCCAACACAGCCGCGCGCCGGAACGCCATCACAATCGCCTCGACGATGTCTTCCCGCAATCCGGCATCCGCCGTTCTCAGCGCGTAGGACGGATGCCAGGTCGGCACGATCAGCCGCCCGTCATGAGCGATGGTCTGCCCCAAATATTCCGACAGGTTCACATGAAGCCCAGTGAGCGTTTTCAGCGCGGTCGCCCCAAGCGCGACGACCACACGCGGCGCGACCTGCGACAACTCCTGCGCCAGCCAGAACTGGCATGCCTCGACCTCGCGAGGCTCGGGCGCGCGATGAACCCGCTGCTGACCGGCTTGCCGCCGAAGCTGTTGATCGGGCGCCTCCCACTTGTAATGTTTGACCGCATAGGTCAGATACAGCCGGTCGCGGTCGAGACCGGCGCGCTCCAGCACGACGTCCAGCAGTTGTCCGGCCGCGCCCGTAAAGGGCTTGCCGTGTCGATTCTCGTGCTCACCGGGTTGTTCGCCGACCGCCATGATCGTCGCGTGCGACGGCCCGACGCCCGCGACGGCCTGCTGCGCGTTGCGCCACAACGCGCAACGCCGGCAGGTGGCGAGCGGACCGTCCGGATCGCGGAATGGCGGCGTTACCGCGGAGTATTCGACCGGCGGAGGCGGCGGCACAGTGACGACAGCGCTTTGTGCACCGAGACGGCTGCGCGCACGAGCCAGAGGCGCGGGCAGCGGCGGCCCGGCAGGCGGCATTCGCCAGTAGCGCAACGCCACGGTCGCCGGGACGGTTCCGAAGACGCTGGCACTGGCGTAATACGCGAGCCAGAGAGCCTCGGTGGGTTCGCTGGTGACTGCTTCGCCGCACATCGCGCTAGCTGACGGAGCCTGCGCGGTTGCGGCGGGTTCTTCTATTTCTACCAACGATTGGCCGATACGCAGCAGCATGCCGTTCCAGAACACTGCGCCGCGTGGCGTGGCCAGCATCCACGTGGATTCGCCCATGGGTCCGGCGAATATATCTGCGGCGCGCTCCAGCAGATCGTGCTGCGGTTCCTGCCAGCCGACGAACTCCGGCGGTCCCATTGAAGGATCACGCCTGCGAAACCGCGTGAGACTTCGCAGCTTGTCGGTTTCCGGTTCGACAGCCTGGACGCGTTGCGCCAGCAGCGCGCCGTCGGGATCTTCCGGGCTGATGACGTGCCGTTCGCCATGTGCCCAGCGCCAGAGAACGCGATAGAGCAAGTGCCATCGATCAGGCGCCTGGAAACAGGCAGCGTCCTTTAGCCGGTTGAGCAGATCACGCGGTATTGCCGGAGGGTTTGGGACCGCAGCCGCCGGCTGCGGGCTGTCTGAAAACGCTGAATCTTCTGTACCTTCGAGCCACTCGACCGACGCCGGTTCGACTCCTTGACGCAGCAGTTCCCGCGCCGCGTGGCGCCATGCGGCAAAGGACGGTTCGATCGAAATGCGTTTCATGCGAACACGCGATGACACGCGCGGTGAGAACACCACCACGCAAGGCAAAGCGGACAAAATACTGTATGGATATACAGTATGCGCCTAAAGCCGCGTCGGAATCAACCCGCAGCTAAACGTTGCGCAGATCCTCGGGCGTATCCACGTCGCGCAGAATGCCCGGGTCGTCGACGTCTAGCCTCGTCACGAATTGCGACATCAGTAAGGATTTCGCGCCGATGTCTCCGTCTAGCGTGAGGAGGGCATCGCGGTGCTCGATGCCGAAGCCGACCGGATGACCCCGCTGTCCCAGATAGAACGGCGCGGCGAGCGACGCGCCGTCGTCGAGCGCGCGGGCCACGGTTTCAATGGTGGTGGTGGCGATGCGCGGCATGTCCGCCAGTGCGACGATCCAGCCGTCGGCGTCGTCGCTGGCCTCGATCCCGGCCGCGAGGCTCGCGCCCATGCCGCGTCCGGCGTCGTGCGCAAACACCACGTCGCAACCGGCGTCGTTCAACAGCCGCGCGAGGGCGTCGGAACCGGGCCGCACCACAGCTAGCACGCGCGTCACGACCCGCAGCAAACGGTGCGCGGATTCATGCGCGACCGGCGTGCCATCGGGCATACGTGCAAGCAGCTTGTTATGCAGACCTTCCGGATCGAAGCGCGATCCGAAGCCGGCGGCGAGCAACACGCCAGTGGCGAGCGAAGCGTAGGCCATGGGCGGGCACCGGTAGAGAGAGTGACGTCGATTGTGCGATGCAACGCGGTCACAGGCAAGCGCGAATAAAGTCTTATCGCGGCTGCTTTGAGTGCGTTTTCAGGCAGGAGGATTTCGCCGCGCAATGCGTTACGTCGCGTCGGCGAAAATCCTTTTCACTGTGAAACGAACGACAGGGCGCGGAGCGCGTGAATGTGTGTCGGGCGTATCGAGACCACTACACCCGCATCACCTTGTCGAGCGTAACCGGCAGATCCCGCACCCTCACGCCGGTCGCGTGATACACCGCATTCGCGATCGCCGCCGACACCCCGGTAATCCCGATCTCGCCGATTCCCCGTACGCCAAGCGAGTTGATATACGGATCGGGCCGGTCGATAAACGTGATGTCCAGCGAGCCGATATCGGCATTCACCGGCACGTGATATTCCGCGAGATTCGCGTTGGTGAAGCGCCCATACCGCGTATCCACCGTGGTCTCTTCCTGCAGCGCCGCGCCGATGCCCCACACGATCCCGCCCATCAACTGACTGCGCGCCGTTTTCAGATTGAGCACGCGCCCCACGTCATACACGCCCACCACGCGCGGCACGCGTATCGTCCCGAGATCGGCGTCGACATGCACCTCGACGAACACCGCGCCGAACGAGTGAAACGAGTACTTCTGCTTTTCGTCGCCGGGCTTGACCGTGGAGTTCGCCTCGATCGGCTTGCCGCCCGAGCGCGCGATGATCGCCGCTGCCGGATCGCGCTTCGCGGGTTGCGAGCGGCTCGTGATCCAGCCGTTTTCCACGGTGATGTCGTCGAGCGCAATGCCGTACACGGGCGACGCCTGATCCGCGAGCGCCAGCGCGATCAACTGGCTGCGCGCCTGGCTCGCCGCGTCGCGCACGGCCGGCGACACGCTCGCCGCCGATTGCGATCCGCCCGACACCGGCGCGCGCGGCAAGGTCGAATCGCCGAGCGCGAAGTGGATGTTTTCGGGCGCGAAACCGAGCGCATCGGCGGCGACCTGGGTCATCACCGTGTACGTGCCGGTGCCGATGTCCTGCGTGCCCGAGGCCACCATCGCGGTGCCGTCCGGCAAGATCCGCGCGACCGCCGCGGCTTCGCTGCGATTGGCCGGATAGGTCGCGGTCGCCATGCCGAGCCCGATCAGCGTGTTGCCTTCGCGCATCGAACGCGGCGTACTGGTGCGCCGCGACCAGCCGAATTTCTGCGCGCCGATCTGATAACACTCATGCAGCGATTTGCCCGAAAACGGCTTGTTTTCCTGCGGATCGGCATCCGCATAATTCTTGATGCGCAGCGCGAGAGGGTCCATGTTCAGCGCGACGGCGAGTTCGTCCATCGCCGATTCCAGCGCGAACGAGCCGGTGGTTTCGCCGGGTGCGCGCATGAAGGTCGGCGTGCCGAGATTGAGCGGCACGATGCGATGCGTGGTCACCTGATTGGGCACGGCATACAGCATGCGCGTGACCATGCAGCAGGTCTCCGTCCAGTCCTCGATGACCGATGTATTGGAAACGCTGTCGTGACGCATCGCGGTCAGCGTGCCGTCGTGCCGCGCGGCGAGCGCGAAATGCTGCTCGGTGCGCGGCCGCGCACCGACCGGGCCGAACATCTGCGGCCGTTCGAGCACGAGCCGCACCGGTCGTCCGGTTTGTTTCGACGCCATCGCGCACAACGACACGTGCGACCACGACGAGCCTTTGCAACCAAACCCGCCGCCGACGAACGGCGAAATCACGCGCACGTCGCCGGGCGAAACGCCGAGCGTTTTCGCGACCGCCAGCGCCGCGCTGCTGACGCCCTGGGTCGAATCGTAGAGAGTGAGTTGCGGGCCGTCCCAGATCGCCATCGTCGCGTGCGGCTCCATCGGGTTGTGATGTTCGATCGGCGTCGTGTAGGTGGCATCGACATGCACCGGGCCGCTTTGCATGCCGTCTTCGAAGCTGCCGCGCTGCGTGTCGGTCTGACGTCCTTGCGGTTTGACGGGCGCGTGCGCGTTCGGCTTTGCCAGCGCGAAATCGACCGTCGCGGCACTCTGCTGATAGACGATCTGCAGCTGGCGCGCGGCGTCGGTTGCATGTTCGAGCGTGTCGGCGACGACCACCGCGACCGGCTCGTTGCTGTAGTGCACCTGGTTGTCCTGCAACAGCGACAGACGGCGACCGGCGGGCGGCGCGAGCGGCGGCTTGCCGCCGTTCGGCAGACGCGGCGCGTTCTGGTAGGTCATCACGAGCAGCACGCCGGGGACGGCCTGTGCGCGGCTCGCGTCGATCGACGCAATCGTGCCGCTGGCAATCGTGCTCGTGACGAGCACCCCATGCGCGAGCCGCGCTTCGGGAAATTCGGCGGCGTAACGCGCTTCGCCGATCACTTTGAGCAGACCGTCGATACGGTCGACTGGTTGACCGATGAGATTCATGCGACACCTCCCGTGCGGCCGGCGGCCTGATTGACCGCGCGTACGATCGCGCGCTGCGCGAGCTGCACCTTGAAGCGGTTGTCGTGCTGCGGTTGCGCGTTGCTCAGCGCGGCGGCGGCGGCGTTTTTCAGCGTGGTTTGCGTGAGCGGCTGACCGTTGAGCATCTGTTCCGCCGCGCTCGCGCGCCACGGTTTGTGCGCGACGCCGCCCAACGCGATGCGCACGGTGCGTACGCGATCGTCGTCCATCTGCAACGCAGCCGCGACCGACACCAGTGCGAATGCGTAACTGGCGCGGTCACGCACTTTCAGATAGTGCGAGTTCGCGCTGAACAGCGGCGGCGGAAGATCGACGGCAGTGATCAGTTCGCCGGGCCGCAACGTGGTGTCGACATCGGGCCGGTCGGCGGGCAGGCGGTGAAAGTCGGCGAATGCAATAGTCCGCTCGCCAGTGGGTCCGTTCACGCGGACGAGCGCGTCGAGCGCGGCTAGCGCCACGCTCATATCCGACGGATTCACCGCGATGCATTGCGGACTCGCGCCGAGGATCGCATGCGTGCGATTGTGGCCGCCGAGGGCCGCGCAACCGCTGCCGGGCACGCGCTTGTTGCACTGCGTGAAAGCGGTGTCGTAAAAGTAGCCGCAGCGCGTACGTTGCAGCAGATTGCCGCCCACGGTCGCCATATTGCGCAGTTGCGACGATGCGCCCGCGAGCAACGCCTGCGACAACAGCGGATATTGCTCGCGTACCAATGCATGATTCGCGGCGTCGCTGTTACGCACCAGCGCGCCGATGCGGATGCCGCCGTCGGGCAGCGTGGAGACCGTATCGAGTCCGCTGATATGCGTGATGTCGATGAGCCGCATGGGCCGCTCGACGCCGCCTTTCATCAGATCGAGCAGGTTCGTGCCGCCGCCGATAAACACCGCGCCCGGCTGCTGCGCCGCCCGCACTGCGCTGGCGACATCGCCGGCGCGTTCGTAAGAGATCGCATCCATGCTGGTCGCTCCGTCAGGCGTTACGGTGATGGTCGAATGTGACGGCCGCGCCGCTGCTCTCGCTGCTGCCGTCATGCACCGCGCGCACGGCGGCGACAATGTTCGCATACGCGCCGCAGCGGCAGATGTTGCCGCTCATCCGCTCGCGGATTTCTTCGTCGGAAAGTTGGGGCGGGCGATGGCGTACGTCGGCGGTTACCGTGCTTGCCGTGCCGTTGCGAAATTCGTTCAGAAGGGCGGTCGCGGAACACAACTGCCCGGGCGTACAGTAGCCGCACTGGAACGCATCGTGTTCGATAAACGCGCGTTGCATCGGGCTCAGCGTGTTATTCGCGGCGAGCCCTTCGACGGTGGTGAGGTTCTCGCCTTCGTGCATCACCGCGAGCGTCAGACACGAGTTGATGCGGCGGCCATCGGCGAGCACCGTGCATGCGCCGCATTGTCCCCGGTCGCAGCCTTTTTTCGTGCCCATTAACCCCGCATATTCCCGCAGTGCGTCGAGCAGCGTGACGCGCGGTTCGAGTTGCAGCGTATGAGCGCGACCGTTGATAGTCAGCGTGACAGGGCGCGGCGGTACTACGGGATTAGTTTGCGCGGGCGGTGCCTGGGTCGGCGCTTGCGTTTGCGCTCGCAGATGCGGAGCCGCGCCAACGGTTGCCGCTGCGGCAGCGGACTGAAGAAAGCGGCGGCGTGAGAGTTGTGATGGTTGCGCGGGTTGTTGAGGCGTGTCGGCTGTGTCGCCGGAATCCTGACATTCGTTATGCTTGGACATGACGTTCTGTTGACTCCACTGAAAGGTCAATGCAGGCTGGCGATGCGTCGATATCCGAAGCGTCGCGTTCAAATGACTTCGGTTAGATTTCGGGACTTCCACTGTGACATAAGTAGCAAATTCAGTGCCGTTGCAGAAACAACGTTTTTAGAAACACCGTATTTTGCAAATGAGGGGGAAAGCGGGGTTGACTAGCGTGCGTACGGCTTTATCACCCCATATTTTTCAGGTACGGACAATGCTGTTGCTATCCTGATGAAGCCCGTTAAAAGGAGCGTTCATGCAGTTCGACTACAGGCATTTTCATATCGATTGCCGCGCCCGTCACGCGGACGATGGCGTCTATTACGCGAGAGCGAAAATCACCCGGGTGCCGCAAAAGAACGAGCGCTTCCAGTCGCATGATTCGGGTGATATCGATTCCTTCCCGAACGAAGCCGATGCCATTTCATGCGCGCGATCCTGGGCGATGGAATGGTGCGACATGGCGATAGCGGCGAAATAAGCAGCGAAGCAAGCCGCTCTCAACGAGGACAGATCGTGGCGAAACTGCGGATCGCGACTTTCAATATCAACGGTATTCGTTCGCGGTTGCCTGCGCTGCTGCAATGGCTCGAGCGCGAAGCACCGGACATTGTGTGCCTGCAGGAACTCAAAGCCGTGGACAGCGCCTTTCCCGCCGATCAATTGCGCGCTGCGGGCTACGGCGCTGTCTGGCAAGGGCAAAGCGCATGGAACGGCGTGGCGATTCTGTCGAAGGGAGACGCGCCGGTAGAAAGCCGCCGCGGCTTGCCCAGTTTTGAAGAGGATACGCATAGCCGTTATCTCGAAGCCGCGGTTGGCGGCGTGCTGATTGCGTGTCTCTATCTTCCGAATGGCAATCCGCAACCCGGTCCCAAGTTCGATTACAAACTCGCGTGGTTCGATCATTTCATCGCGCATGCGGCGAAGCTTTTCAGAAGCGGACACCCTGTGGTGCTGGCGGGCGATTTCAACGTTGTGCCCACTGACGAAGACATCTATAACCCGCGCTCATGGTTGAAGGATGCGCTGCTACAACCCGAAAGCAGCGAGCGTTATCGCAAGCTGCTCGCGCAAGGTTGGACCGACGCGCTGCGCACGCATTTCGGCGACGAACGTGTCTATACCTTCTGGGATTATTTCCGCCGCCACTGGGATACGAACTCGGGCTTGCGTATCGATCATCTTTTGCTGAGCGCCGACCTTGCGCCGCGTTTGAGCGATGCGGGCGTCGACCGGTGGGTACGTGGCGAACCGCATGCAAGCGATCACGCGCCAACGTGGATCGAGCTGGATATGAAGCCGAAAAGGGCCGCGCAGAAGAGCACGAAGACGAAAAAGGAAACTGGCCAAGAACCTGCTGCAAAAGCAGTTCAAAAGATGCCAGCACAAAAGCGGGTACGCAAAAAAAGCGTACCCGTTGGGAAATCAGCTCGGGCGACCGCTAGCAAATAGCAATTCGCCCGCCATTCAGGGCTTCAAAAAAATCAGCGACGATAATCGCGATCGCCCGCGCCACGTGACCACAGCGCCCCGGCGACAAACCCTGCAAGCGCGACCACCGCAATCGCGGTAAAGGGACTTTCCGCTGTGGTCTCACGTACGAGACTGGTCGTGCTTGCGCATAGCTGTTGCGCTTTACCGCTGAGTTCGCGCGCCTTGCCGGCCAGCTGTGTGCCGGTGTCGCCCAGCACATCGCCTACTGCGCCCTGAACCTTGCCTGCCACTTCATTCACTGCGCCTTCCGCTGAATTGATGTCCATCGAATTTGCTCCCAATGTCATATTTACGTGCGAGCGCTCCGCAATTGCAACGTGCTCGCCTCAAGGGGTTGCGCAAGCCCCGCGTGACAGCGGCGGCTTACGTCCACCAGACAGCGCGCAAGAAGCGCGCCCGCGAAAAAGAGTGACGGAAGATGAAGCAGGCTTTTAAGGCGGGCGCTAATTTTTGCGCCCGCGTCGTCGACGCTAGCGTCTGCGCCGGAAGTTGATTGCGATGAACACGGCCATCAGCATTAAAAACCCGCCGAATAGCAGCGCGGCATTGACGAGGACATGTTCGACGCCGAGCGTGTCCACATTGATGAAAGGGTACGGATAAAAATCCGACAGACTTCCTCGCCAGAAAGTCACGACGAGATACGCAACCGGATAAACGAGCCACAGCAGACAATGCCGCCACCGCAAATGAAAACGCGGCACGAATAGCACCCAGTAAAGCGCGGAAAGCATCGGCAGAACGCTGTGCAGCGATTCGTTGAGTATGCGCCTGAGCGGCGTGGGCGACCAGTAACCGCGCAGCAGCAGGTTATACGCGATGCCGACAAAAACCATATACACGACAACTGCGGTGACGACGGTCGGTTGCCGGAAGAACCGCACGACAGGAGACTTGTGTCCACGCCAGGCCACGCAGGCGAAGCACACGGCGCAGGCGAGCACGGTCAGATTGGTGAGGTAACTGCTCATGCGCGCCAGTCCGTCGAACACGGTCAGCCCGCGCGCGAGGGTGCGGTCGATCGTGAGATTGGCTTGTGCAACGAGCGCGACCCATGCAATGACGGCGATGACGGACGCCAACGTCACCGACGACACACTGGGCGTATGCAACGGAAGCTCAGGCTCCCGTTGCTGGGGCGGGGTAGGGTGCATGCGAACGATTCTAACCACACGTCCCGCGTTTTGCAGTGCGTGTGAAAAAATCGCCCGCTGTGTTGCCTGCTGTCATGCAGGCATGCGAAGTCGCGTTACGGCGTGCCGTGCGAACCGGTCACCGGCTGCAAATGTTCGACTACGGCGGGAATCGCCGCACTCGCGGGCGACGCTTCGTCGATCGTGGTCCGTCCGCCGTCGTGGAAAAACGCCTGTTCTGCAGCCTTATTCAGAATCAGAATGCTGATCCGCCGATTCACCGGCTGATCGACCACGTTCTTGTCGAGTGGTAAAACGTCCGCCAGTCCGCGTACCTGAAGCAGTTTTTCATCGTGCATGCCGCCTTCCACCAGCGCGCGGCGCGCAGCGTTTGCGCGTTCCGACGACAACTCCCAGTTCGAATAGCCGTCAGGGCCGGCGGTGTACGGCACCGCGTCGGTATGACCGGCAATCGAAATGCGGTTGTCGACATCATTCAGCGCCGCGCCGATCTGCGTGAGGATCGTCACCGCGTACGGTTGCAGTTTCGAGCTGCCCGAAGCGAACATCGGGCGGTTCTGCGAGTCGACGATCTCGATACGCAAGCCTTCATTGGTGATCGAAATGCGGATCTGATCCTTGAACGCCTTCAGTGCGGGAGTCTGTTCGATCAGCGTTGAGAGCTTCGCCTTCAATTGCTCCAGACGGGCGGTGTCCGCTGGGGACACGGTTGGCGCGGCAGCGTCAGGGGCACGAGCGGGCGGCGTCGGCTCGGTCTGACTCTTCTTGCCGACCCCGGGCCGCGAGTCGGAGATGTCGCGCCCGCCGCCCTGTACCACGCTGGGCCGCGCGGCGGCCGTGCCCTCATTGCCGCCGAGCAGGCTCGACAAAGGCGTGTTGAAGTAGTCTTCGATGCCCTGCTTCTCGTACTTCGACGTGGAGCCGAGCAGCCACATCAGCAGGAAGAACGCCATCATTGCGGTGACGAAGTCGGCGTACGCGATTTTCCATGCGCCGCCGTGATGTGCGCCATGGTCGCCGCCCTTTTTCGAGCGGCGCACGATCACCGGCGCAGGCGCGGTGTCGGCTTGATCCGACCCGCGCGATCTTCTTTCGCTCATCGTGCTGCTCCCGTATCCGTGATCAGGCCGACTTCGGCATCTTGGTGGCGCGCACGGCGTCGTCGAGTTCCTGGAAGCTCGGACGGTCAGCGGTGAACAGCACCTTGCGGCCGAATTCGACGGCGATCGGCGGCGCGTAACCCGACAGCGACGCGAGCAATACTGCCTTCACGCACTGAAACGGCTTGGCTTCAGCGCGGCCCTTGGCAGTCAGAAGATCCGCGACGGGGCCGATAAAACCATACGCAAGCAGAATGCCGAGGAAGGTGCCGACCAGCGCCCCGGCGATCATTTCGCCGAGCACGGCGGGCGGAGCGCCGACCGAACCCATCGTATGAACCACGCCCATCACGGCAGCGACGATGCCGAAAGCGGGCAGGCCGTCGGCCATTTTCTGGATCGCGTTGGCCGCGACCGACGACTCCGCGTGATGCGTTGCCAGTTCCTCGTCCATCAGATCCTGCACTTCGAGCACGTTCACGTTGCCGCCGGACATCATCCGCAAATAGTCGACGATGAAATCGAGCAGATGATGATCGTGCAGCACGTGCGAGTACTTCTGGAAAATCACGCTTTCTTCGGGCGCGCCCACATCCGCTTCGAGCGACATCATCCCTTCCTTGCGCGCCTTCTGAAGCAGTTCATAAAGCAGCGCGATCAGTTCGAGATACTTTTCTTTCGTGTAGCCGCCGCCCTTGAAACAGGAAGGAATTGCCTTGAGGGTTTTCTTCAGCGTGGAAGTCGGATTGCTCACGACGAACGCCCCAATTGCCGCGCCGAAAATACACAGCAATTCAAACGGCTGAATGAGTGCCGGCAGATGCCCACCCACGCCGACAAAACTGCCGATGACAGAAGCGATAACCACGACCCAGCCGATTGCGACAAACATACACTCTCCCTGACCTTGCGCGACGCGGGTTCAATCAGAACAGGCCCTATTCCGGGGCCTTTTTCATGCGTCTTAAAGTTTTCTATACATGGGTAACGGCTGGAATCGCCGCGGCTGAAGTGCAGGGCGACGGGAAAAAAGAAAAATTCACCGAATAGTTAGTTTTGACCGATCGTGATCCGGTAATTTTGTCCGTTTAGCAATCCGATTGATCGGTGGGCGAGAGGCGGCGGCCGGACAGCAGTCAGGGCCGCAACACTTTTACCGATCGTCTGCCGAGCCGTTATGATCGCGTTTCGCAGGTACTGTTCAGATGTTTTCGCTTTTGTCGCGCCAGTAGAAGCAGTCGCTGGAATCGCCAGTCAAGACTTGCCTGAAACGGAGAGAGCATGAAAGCCAGCACCATCGCCGAACGCGAAGCGCGTGGCCGCGCAGCCCGCGAGCATTCGAAACGGTCCAGTCATCGCGCGGTCGGCGAACTGGACCGCAATCCGATCGAGCTTCTCAGGCAAAGCAGCGAAGGCCGCATCGAGAATCTAGTGCCGTTGCGCTACGGGCGCATGGCCGCTTCGCCTTTCACGTTTTTTCGCGGCACCGCGATCCTGCAGGCTCACGATCTCAGCAAGGTTCACCACACCGGCCTGACCATGCCCATTTGCGGCGACGGCCATCTGATGAACTTCGGTGGTTTCGCCACACCCGAACGGCAACTCATCTTCGATCTGAATGACTTCGACGAAGTGTCGATCGGGCCATTCGAATGGGATCTGAAGCGTCTTACCGCGAGCCTCGTGGTGGCCGCACGTCATATGCGCCTGAGCCGGGGCACCGCTGACAGTCTGGTGATGACGGCAGTCGGCGAATATCGCGACCGGATGGCGCAGTACGCGCAATGCGGAGCGCTCGAACTCTGGTACGACCGCATTACGTTCGACCGGATGGCGGAAACGGCGCTGACACCCGAACGCCGGCGCACCGTGCGGCGCGGCATGGAAAAAGCCGCGAGCCGGACCCACGAAAACCTGCTCGAAAAAATGGCCGTGCACGACGGCGATCACTGGACGATCCGCGATGCGCCGCCCGCGCTGTTTCATGTGCTCGGCACGAACACGCTATTCACGCAGGAAGAAGCCGAGCCGTTCAAGGTCGGCAACTCGCGCAAGATGCTCGAACGCATGTGGGGCGAGTATCTGAAGACGATGTCGCATGACCGCCGCGAACTGCTCGATCATTTCACCGTGCAGGATATGGTGTTCAAGGTGGTGGGCGTGGGTAGCGTGGGCACGCGTTGCATGGTGGTGCTGCTGGTCGATCACATGAACAAGCCGCTGTTTCTGCAAATGAAGGAAGCGCGGCCTTCGGTGATCGGGCAGTTTTTTCCATCGACGGGCGTCAAACACGAGGGTGAGCGCGTCGTGCAGGGGCAGCGCATGTTGCAGGCGGCCAGCGATATTTTTCTCGGCTGGGCCACGGGGCCGCTCGGGCGGCAGTTCTATTTCCGGCAACTGCGCGACATGAAACTGTCGGCGAATATCGAGCTGTTCGACAACGATCTGCTCGACGGTTATGCGCGACTGTGCGGTTGGATCATGGCGCGCGCGCATGCGAAGGCGAGCGGCCAGGCGATCGAAGTCAGCGCGTATATCGGCCGGGGCGACCAGTTTGCCGAGTCGCTGACGGGCTATGCGACGGCCTACGCGGATCAGGTCGAGCGCGACTACGACGTGTTCCTCAAAGCATGCCGCAGCGGTGAGTTGCCGGCGCGTACGGACGATGACATGGCGGCGGATTTCCGCGTCTAGCCGAGCGCGAAAACATCGTGCATGCCTCCCGGCTCATGAAGCGGGGTGAAACGAAAGCGCATTGAAAGATGCGTGGCCCGCAACGGCCATCCGCGACATTTGTGATGGACGACCCGCTGTTGTAATGTGCTGGGTCAACGGTGAGGCGCGAACCGCGAGCCGAAAGATTCGGAAGGCTCGTCAGGATCGCGCGCAGCCATTCACGCAAAACCACGGAGATACGTTGTGACGGCAACAGGAATCAAGAAGGTGGCACTGGTAACGGGCGCGGGCAGCGGGATTGGCCGCGCGTGCGCGTTGAAGATGCTGGAACACGGTTACAGCGTCGTGCTGGCCGGGCGTCGCCAGGCGCCGCTCGACGCGGTGGTCGACGAGGCGCAGCACCTTGGTGGCGACGCGCTGGCCGTCGCGTGCGACGTGACCGACGCCGACAGCGTCGCGGCGCTGTTCAACACGATCCGCGAACGACGCGGCCGGCTCGACGTGCTGTTCAACAACGCGGGCCGGGGCAATTCACCGGTCGATATCGACGAACTCTCCATCGACGAATGGCGCTCGGTGGTCGACACCAATCTCACCGGCGTGTTCCTGTGCACGCGCGAGGCGTTCGGCCTGATGAAAACGCAGAGTCCGCGAGGCGGCCGGATCATCAACAACGGCTCGATTTCGGCGCACGCGCCGCGCCCGAACAGCATCGCCTATACGGCGACCAAACACGCGATTACCGGCCTCACCAAATCGGTATCGCTCGACGGCCGCAAGTACGAAATCGTGTGCGGACAGATCGACATCGGCAATGCGGAAACGGAAATGGCCGCGCGGATGGCGCGCGGCGTGCCGCAAGCCAACGGCGAAATCGCGATCGAGCCGCTGATGGACGTGCAGCACGTTGCCGACGCCGTGTTGCATATGGCGGAGTTGCCGTTGTCGGCGAACGTGCAGTTCATGACGATCATGGCGACCAAGATGCCGTTTGTCGGGCGGGGCTGACCAGCGCGAAGCTGAGGCGGTGGTGCGGTGCGGTGCGGTGCGGCTCGGTGAGCGGCCGAAGCGCTCGAACGGACCCAGAGCGCCCCGCCCGGGATCAACTTATACTGGGCGCTTCCCGCCTTTACGGAACGCGTTTTCGCCGTGCCCCAAGCCATATCTGTCGACGACCCGCAACCGCAGCCGCCCGTGCCGCCCGAGCTTGAAGACTGTTGTCATAGCGGCTGCAGTCCGTGTGTTTTCGATCTCTACGACGACGCGCTCGAACGCTATCGGGCCGCTCTCGCCGAATGGAAAAAGCGGCAGGAGCTATGAGTGTGCGAGAGCCTGCCGCCCGCGCGTTCTCCGCGTGCGCGTCAATAACGCGCTTCCGTTCAGGCTGCCGCCATCCACCGTGCCCGTCATGACCGACCTTGCCCCCGCGCCCGTTGCACCGCTTAGCGAACCGCTGATCGAATCGCACACGCTCGACGATCTGCACAGCTTCGTGCAGCGCTATCCGCGCCTGTTCGTGCTGACCGGCGCGGGCATCAGCACCGACTCCGGCATTCCCGGTTATCGCGACGACAACGGCGCATGGAAGCGCTCGCCGCCTATCACGTTGCAGGAGTTTCTCGGCACGCAGACGATGCGTCAGCGCTACTGGGCGCGCAGCATGGTCGGCTGGCCGGTCGTCGCGCAGGCGCAGCCCAATGCCGCGCATACCGCGTTGGCCCGGCTCGAAACCGCCGGTCATGTGCCGACGCTGGTGACGCAGAACGTCGACGGTCTGCATCAACGCGCGGGTAGCCGCGAGGTGATCGAACTGCATGGCGGCATCAACGGCGTCACGTGCCTGGACTGTGGGATGCAGCATGCGCGCGCGTCGATCCAGCAGACGCTGGAAGCGGACAATCCCGCGCTGCTGAACGTCACCGCCGAAACCGCCGCCGACGGCGACGCCCATCTCGAATGGCACGACCTCGGCGGGTTCCGCATTCCCCGCTGCCCGAATTGCAACGGCCTGCTGAAGCCGTCGGTGGTGTTTTTCGGCGAAAGCGTGCCGAAGGAACGGGTCGACGCGGCGTCGCATGCGCTCGAATCGGCGGATGCGATGCTGGTGGTCGGCTCGTCGCTGATGGTCTATTCCGGCTACCGTTTTTGCGTGTGGGCGCAGAAGCAGGGCAAGCCGGTCGTCGCGATCAATCTGGGACGTACGCGCGCCGATCCGCTGCTGTCGCTGAAGATCACGGCGCCGTGCGCGGACACGCTGACCGCGCTGGCCGGCCGCCTGGCGCTGGATTGACCGGCCCGCGCGCGATGGTGTGCATCAACCGTAGCCGACATATCCGCCTCATTCGAGCCGCAGCGGTATAGCGCTGCGAGTGCGCCTGAGCGCAATGTCATGTTTCCGCATTCAGACAACACCCGAAGGAGCGCCGATGTTGACGACGATCGAACAGCTCGAAGCCCTCTACGATCAGCCGCACGAACGCGCGCTGGCGAAAGAGATCGACTACGTCAACGACGACTATCGCGCGTTCATCGACGTTGCGCCGTTTGCGGTGCTCGCCACCGCAGGCCCGGACGGTCTCGACTGTTCGCCGCGTGGCGATGCGCCCGGTTTCGTCCGCGTGGTCGACAGACGGACGCTCGCGTTGCCGGATCGCCCCGGCAACAACCGGCTCGACAGTCTGCGCAATATCATCGTCGAACCACGGCTCGCGCTGCTGTTCATCATCCCCGGAATTGGCGAAAGTTTGCGGGTGAACGGCCGTGGCCGGATTACGAATGAGCCTGAATGGCTGGACAGTTTCGCCGTCGAAGGTAAACTGCCGCGCACTGTGCTGCTGATCGACGTCGATTCCGTGTACTTTCACTGCTCGAAAGCACTGGTTCGCTCGAAGCTGTGGGATCCGTCGCGGCATCTCGAGCGGTCGCGGCTGCCGAGCGCGAGTGAGATTCACCGGCACATCAACGGCGCGCATTTCGATGCCGCGACCTACGACCGCGAACTCGCGGAACGCGTACGCACGGCCCTGTACTGACATAAAGACCGACCATGACTGAATCCCATCCGGCGCTGCGGCAACGTTCGCCTTCCGCTGAACGCAACCGCGAGCCGATCCTCGCGGTGCTTCGCGAAGCGCTGCCCGCCACCGGCCGCGTGCTCGAAATCGCCAGCGGCACCGGCCAGCACGCGATGTGTTTCGCCGCCGCGCTGCCCGGCCTCGACTGGCAACCGAGCGACGCCGATGCCGACGCGCGTGCGTCGATCGCCGCGTGGATCGCGCACGACGGCTTGCCGAACGTGCGCGCGCCGCTGGCGCTCGACGTTCATCAGCCGGACTGGGGCGTGGATTCGCTCGATGCCGTGGTCTGCATCAACATGATCCACATCTCACCGTGGAGCGCGACGCAGGCATTGTTCGCGGGCGCGAGCCGCCGTCTGGCCGACGGCGGTGTACTGTACCTTTACGGCCCATACAAACGCGGCGGCGCGCATACTTCGCCGAGCAACGAAGCATTCGATCAACAGTTGCGCAGCCGCGATCCGGCCTGGGGCGTGCGAGATATGGAAACTGTGGTGACGTTGGGTGCATCGCTTGGGTTGGTCTGCGATGAACCGATCGCGATGCCGGCCAATAATTTCAGTCTGGTGTTCAGGAAACGACCGGGGGCCACGCAGGTCTGAGAAGCGTGGATTCGGTAGCTGCAACGTGAACGCGGGTTGCGCGCAGTGCATGCGCGAGTTGCATCACCTTGTATCTAATGAGTTTTTTGCCGCATGGGTAGGCCGGCATGTCCGACGGGTGTCGCGCGGGGTCGCCGCGCACGACGCGCCTCGTCAGGTGCTTCCGGTCTCGCAGCACAGAGTAGACGCGCAGTAGACACACAATGAACGCAGTACGCAGCACCGCCCGTTGCCGGTCAGCGAGCGGCAAGCTCGCATTTCTTTTATTCTTTCACCCTCGACGTTGCGCCAACGAAGCTTGCGGCGCGGCGTCTCGACATTTTTTTGGACTCTGGAGAATTCAACATGGGCAAACAGGCAATCGGCGTGGTGGGGCTAGCGGTGATGGGCCGCAATCTGGCACTCAACATCGAGAGCCGCGGCCACGCGGTGTCGGTGTACAACCGTAGCCGCGAGAAAACCGACGAACTCATCGCCGAATATCCGGACAGGAAACTGGTGCCGGCTTTCACGCTGGAAGAATTCGTGGAGTCGCTGGAAAAGCCGCGCCGCATTCTGCTGATGGTCAAGGCAGGCGAAGGCACCGACGCCACCATCAACTCGCTCAAGCCGCTGCTCGACAAGGGTGACATTCTGATCGACGGCGGCAATACGCATTTCACCGACACCATCCGCCGCAATCAGGAACTGGCGAAGGCCGGTCTGCATTTCATCGGCACGGGCGTGTCGGGCGGCGAGGAAGGCGCGCTGAAAGGCCCGTCGATCATGCCCGGCGGCCAGCGCGAAGCGTACGACCTGGTCGCCCCGATCCTTACCGAAATCGCCGCGAAGGCGCCGGACGGCGAGCCGTGCGTCGCATACATGGGACCGGACGGCGCGGGCCACTTCGTGAAGATGGTGCACAACGGCATCGAGTACGGCGACATGCAGCTGATCGCCGAAAGCTATGCGGTGCTCAAGCAGGTAGTGGGTCTGTCGAACGAAGAACTCGGCAAGGTCTACACCGAGTGGAACGAAGGCGAACTCGACAGCTACCTGATCGAAATCACGTCGAAGATTTTCAGCAAGAAAGACGACGAAACCGGCAAGGATCTGGTCGACGTGATCCTCGATCGCGCGGCACAGAAGGGCACCGGCAAGTGGACCAGCCAGAACGCGCTCGACCTCGGCGCGCCGCTGCCGCTGATCACCGAAGCCGTGTTCGCACGCGTGCTGTCGTCGCTGAAGGATCAGCGCGTGGCCGCGAGCAAGGTGCTCGAAGGGCCGCAGGCCAAGCCGCTGGGCGTCGAGCGCGATGCGTTCATCGAGTCGGTGCGCCGTGCGCTGTACTTCAGCAAGGTGATTTCGTACGCACAGGGCTTCGCGCAACTGCGCGCAGCGTCGGAAGAGTACAAGTGGGACCTGGATTTCGGCACGATCGCGAAGATTTTCCGCGCCGGCTGTATTATCCGCGCCCGCTTCCTGCAAAAGATCACGGACGCCTACACGAAGGACAAGGCGATCGCGAATCTGCTGCTCGATCCGTACTTCCGCGACATCGCGAAGAACTACCAGGCTGCGCTGCGTGAAGTCGTGGTGGCCGCGATCAATGCAGGCGTGCCGGTGCCGGCGTTTGCGTCGGCGGTTGCGTATTTCGACGCTTATCGCTCGGAACGTCTGCCGGCAAACCTGGTGCAGGCGCAACGCGATTTCTTCGGCGCGCACACGTTCGAACGTACCGACAAGCCGGGTAGCTTCCACGCAAACTGGAGCTAAACGAGTTTGAATCGCAACCCGGCGCGCAGCCAGAATAAGGCGCGCCGGGTTGCGCCACCGCTTGAAATATCTGCGTTGTATTGTTGCTGAAAGTATTAGTCAAACGTAATTGATGCGATTTAGCTTCGCTATTGTTTCGAAAATCGAAATAGAGTTTCGTCGTTTTAAGTGTTTCCCCTAGATGTCAACCCTTCTAGACTTGTTCTTAAGCGCTTCGGGAGTAACAACCCCAGCGCACTACAAAACAAGTTATGGAGGTTTACATCATGAAGACCCTGATCTCTGCAGTTGTTGTCGCTGCCGCCCTGGTTGCTCCTGTCGCATCGTTCGCACAATCGACGAACCAGCCGCTCACGCGCGCCGAAGTCCGCGCTCAACTGGTCCAGCTCGAAAAGGCCGGCTACAACCCGATCGGCGATCACACCGATTACCCGAGCAATCTGCTGGCTGCGCAAGCTCGCGTCGATGCGCAAAACGGTAACGCTCAGGCTGCGAACAGCGGCTATGGCGCTCCGGCCGTCGGCACGTCGCAATCGGGCCGCTCGGTCAGCAGCACTGACCGTAACTCGGTTTATTTCGGCAACTAAGTTTCTGTAGGCAGGTTTGTAGCTAGCCGGACCCTCGGTCCGGCCACGCAGCAGGCAATAAAAAACGCCGTCCGGCTTGATCGGATGGCGTTTTGTCGTTTACGGCGCGGATTTCTTCGCGCGCTAATGCAAGGTGCGATGGCGTCGGCCGATTTCGTCGAACAGCGCTCGGCTCGGTTCCAGCGCGAGCAGCCACGATTCGTCGTAGCCGCTCAGATTGTCCAGCGCCTCGCGCAGCCGCTCGATCGCCACGGCAGGAATCTCGACGCTCGCCTCGACCCCGCTCGACAACCCCGCGATGCTGGCCAGCTGCACCAGCGCGTCGGCGGCTTCGGCGACGTCGGCGGCGAAAACGAGGTGGGTGTTCAGCAATTCGACCAGACCGGGCGACGCCGCGATATCGTCGACGTTGAGTTGCACGGCCAGAAAGGTGGCTTTGTTCATCCCCAACTCCTCGCAGGATTCAGATGTTGTCGTGGGTGCATAACGAGCAGGTTGAACGAGTATAGGCGAGCCCTCTCAGGTTGCAATATTCAGACGAATTTGGTGGAAAGGGTTGCAGCGCGGGGCTGGCGGCCCGAGCGACCTATAATAAGGGCCAGCCGGAACACAGGTCGCGCAAGTCAGCGAGCTTCTCGCAGGCGGCGAAAACCGGCGCGACGGCTTTGTCATTTCAATTGCCCACCGCCATGAAGATCATCCGCAGCAGGAGTTTTACCGCTACGCATCCATGGGGCGCGCTCGATATCGCCAACATGGGCGGCATCACCACGCGCCTGCATTGGACCGATCAGCCGTACAAGTGGCACGTCAACGACGGCGAGGAAGTGTTTGCGGTGCTCGATGGCCGCGTCGAGATGCGCTATCGGCAGGATGGAGTCGAGCAGTCCGCGATTCTGGAAACCGGCGACGTGTTCTACGCGTCGGTCGGCACCGAGCACGTCGCTCATCCGATCGGCGCGTGTTCTGGTGGTGGAGTCGCAGGGCAGCGTCTGACGACGCCTGTGCACGCGCGAGCCGTGACCGCTGGCGGCGCGGAGGGCGGCATAATGGCGGGCGGGTTACCGCCGCCTGCCATACCGTACGAATAAGCGTACAGGTCAGCGTTCAGGCAGCGTCAAGCCTGGCGGCACGACAAATGCTTGGGCATCGATTGAATCCGATTGAAATAAGTGTCGAGGAAAATCACATGACAAGACAATGGCGATTGACGGGGACCCGATTGCTGACAACAGCCGCGCTGGCCGTGTTATTCGGGGGCTGCACGAGCATGCCGTGGGAAAGCACGCCGTTCTACAGCAGCGCGCCGACCAGCCCGACCACGCTCAGCACGGTTCCAGTTCCCGCCGGTTTCTACCGCGTCAATCCGGGCGACACGATTGGCGGCATCGCATCGGCGTATGGCCGAAACCCTCAGGAAATCGCAGCGTGGAACGGTCTCACGGCCAATTCGCCGGTCAGTCCGGGCCAGGTGTTGCGCGTGTCTCCGCCGATGACCTCCGGCAGCGTCGTGACGCCGCCGGTTGCCGTGTCGCCGGGCGCGCCCGCTGCGCCCGCCGCGCCGGTTGCATCAACGGGGCCGCAGCAGGGCGTGTTGCAGTGGCCGTTACGCGGTCCGATTCTGAAAACTTTCGCGCCGGGCCGTTCGAACGGAGTGGTAATCGGCGGTCGCCCTGGCGATCCGGTCAAGGCAGCCGCCACCGGACGCGTGGTCTACGCGGGTTCGGGTATCGAGGCGTATGGTCCGCTGATCATCATCAAACATGACGACTCGCTGATTACCGCCTACGGGCAGAACAGCGCGCTGCTGGTGAAGGAAGGCGATGCCGTTGCGCAGGGGCAGACCATCGGCCAGGTCGGGGTGGACAGTCATGGCACGGCGGGCATCCAGTTCGAAGTCCGTCAGAATGGACAGCCGGTCGATCCGCTTGCGTGGTTGCCGAAGTCGGGTGAGTGAGCGGGTCTTTTGCCCGGTCCTGAGGGGTATTTATTGCGGATAGCCAGGCGCTGTGTCGCTTGGCGCAGAGGAGGCAGGGAATGCGGTTTTTCCGATTCCCTGCTGCCATTATTTCAATGGCTAGTTGTCGGATTGGCGCATCGGGACTTTGAGCATCAACGGGCTGCTCGCGCCTCTCAGGCAACCCGTTCCAAACCTGCAAGTGACGAACTGCCGTCGCGACCGCGCCCGTGACCTAATATGAACGGAGCGTCCGGCGGAGGTCCATCATGTACCACGATCCGATTCAAATCCCCGCACTGATTGAAATAACGTTGCTGGTCGTTGTGCTGATCGCCGTCAGCATAGTTCGCGCACGGCGGCGAAGGTCGCGGCAGCGGAACCGCGTCGGCGCGGGTACGCATACCGGCTGATGTCACGCGTGAACGCAGCCTGCGCTGCCGCTTCGCATGTCGGCCTCAACCGGCCGATCCCGACGCGACGCGCGGATACCGACGCAGAGGGAAAACCCGATGGTTAGCACTGCCCGATCATTCCGCGCGGCCGTTATGTTCGGTGCGCTCACATTCGTTGTGTTGAGTCTGCACAGCAAGCCGGTGAGCGCAGCCGCGACTTCTTCGGATCTTTTCAGCTGGCCCGCATCGCTCGCGCCGATCGGAAACGGCTACCCAAAGGAAGGAGATGCATGCCGCCGACTCGGCGAATCGTCCGCAACAGCCGATTACCTCGACCATACGGCGACGTTAATCGGCTGTCCGGGTGGCGCTGACAGCGCCAGTGTCCGGGCAATGCTGACTGATTACCGCGCGCATGTCGTGGGTAAAGCTGACGGCGTCACGTTGATTTCAATTTCCAATAGTTTTCGGCGACGCAAGTAGCTTGGGTGTCAATAAAGATTCATTGGCGAATTAGTACCCGATTCCGATCCCAATTCCATTGGCAATCCGCAAATGCGATAGCAACGGTTATTGGCGCTATTCGTCGATATCTTCCTGAATACGCTCGCTTTAACTCGCTGCGGCCGGATCCGGATTCGACCATTTGCCGAACGGGGAGCGGGGAATCGGCAGACCTTCCACAAATGCTCTCGCACAACGCACCGCGAACTCAAACGCGCAGCTTTGGCTCGCAAACTGACCAAGATCGCCCAATGAAGTGGAGTCGCCGTCTTCTTTCACAATGCACGCGCGAGCTACGAATGTATTGCCATACCTGATAGTCGACGCCTGAATCGCTGCGCCACGGTGGAATAGAACCATTGAACATGTCCTCCGATCCAGTTAATGGAAGGCTATTGTAATGTCGTCTTTTTTGTGTGTGGTAACTGTTACCATTTCGCAGAGAGCGCTTAAGTAAATTCACCGCAAATTGCGAACTACGCAATGAAAACTCTGCTGGAATAAATCAGTTGACGGTAGTCGTCGTCATTGAGTCTGTGTTACGTCTTTATGCATCCATTCAAGATGCGCGACATCGATGGATCAGTATGGATAAAGACCATGACAAACAAACCCAGCGCTTCACGCGATGAAATCCCGCTAAGCGGTGGACGCCATGCCGTTGGGGTGGTTCGCGTGGGCGACACGGTACGCAGGCCGTATCAACGCGTCGTCGCCATTTGAGCACCGGCTTTTGCTGCATCTGGAGAGCGTCGGTTACGCAGGTGAGCCGCGCTATCTCGGTCGCGACGTGCTCGGCTATATCTCCGGATGGGTGCCTGCGAAATTCCAGCGTTTCGCCAGCGGGCAGATCGCCGCCGCCATGCTGCTCAGGGGAAGCGACCTCACGGATGCGCATCAGGTGATGTTTCACGATGATCCTGGCCCGAACAACATGATGTTCCAGCACGGCCGGCCAGCGGCCTTCATCGACTTCGATTTCGCCGCACCTGCACAATGCTGGAGGACGTCGGCTATCTGGCCTCGACATGGCATGTCGGCAAATCCGGCGCGAGGAGCCCGCCGGATTTGAGGCTGCGCAACTCAAGATTCTCGCGGATGCATAAGGTCTGGAGCCGAGCGATCGCGCGGCAATCGTCACCGTGACGCTGGAGCGGCAGGCCCGCGATATTCCGTTCTGGAACGAACGTATGAACTGCTGCGACATCCGTCGGACAAGCCCTGCGGAAATTCAGGAGCGTATCGACTGGACCCGGCGCAATGGCATTTAACCCATGCCAACCGGGTACTTTTTCTGACGATATTGGGCGTTGAATCGAATAGCGTCCTATAGCAGAACGAATTGGTCAATAGAGAGGTGTGCTCTGTTGATCAATCACGACTCCCGTCCGATACTCGCAACATCGTCCTTAGCCCTACAAAACATGGCCTCGCCGACGATGAAAACCGACCGCTTTGCCGCCGCTTTTCATCGGATCGCGCGTGAGGCTGACAAGCAATGTCGAGCGGGGCGGTCAGGTTCTGATTCACGGCAAGCCGCCAGTTCCGGTCGAGCAAAAACGTTCGCTAACGTGCAAAAGCCGGGCTGACCAGAAAGCGCATTAACGGCATATTCAACCGCGTGGCCGTCAACGGGATTGGAGCGTCCCGTTGACTGAGCTTAAAACCGAGCTTGAAGCTGAGTTCGGCAGTCTGGCTTTTCCCTATCTTGCGGAACGGGTGGCAGACAAGGCAAAAAAGGCAAGCGCGACTCTAGAGGACTAAAGGGGGCCTGAAATGGTGCATGCCGATCTGGCTGTACTCGGGGGCGTTGGAATTCTCGCGCTTGCCTGCCTCGCCGTGTGCGGCGTCTATCTCTACTGGGGCAGCGACGCCTATCGCTCCCGCCGCCGCCGGCGCGAATTCGAAGCGCGGATACTCAGGCCGCCATCAGCGAAACTCTCCGAATTACCCAGGAAGCAAAAGAGCGCGCCTCGCGCAATTGCATCGAACGACGAAGAGTTCTCAGGAGCCACTGCGACCATGGGCACGCAACTTAGCCAGCGCTGCAAGACCTCGTTGTATCGGGCCGTATTCAACGCGGCTCACGGCGAAAGCATCGTATTCCTGATTGCCGACAGCCGCGACGATGCACGAACGCGTGCGACCGGCGCACTCGCCGCCATCTACGGAATCGACTCGCATAACGTCGGCCTGTCGAACCTGGCGGCGTTCCGCGAGCTGGTCGATATCGGCATCAGCGAGGATGAGGACATGCGCATCTTCGAGATGGCCTGGAAGGGAACGGATGTCAGCGCGTGGGTCCAGCATCCGCTCTTCCTGACCGATGAACCCAGCTTGCTGGGCAAATGGGCCGAGCTATACGCGGATCTCGCGCGCGAACTGGCGAGCAGCGCAATCGAAAAAGCGCGGCACTGAAGGCCTGTTCACTGGTCGTGATAGCAAAGCGGCGCGCGTCCGCTCAACACGCGCACGTTTGAACCAGCAGCGCGCGCGCCCATTTGTGCCCGGGCGCGTGATGCGTGCGCTCGTGCCACGCGGCGGTCTTGGTGAAGCCCGGAATCTCGACCGGCGGCTCGAAGATCGCCAGACCGTCGGCGTGCAGGGCAAGCCGTCGTGGCACCACTGCGATCAGATCGCTCGAACGCA
Source organism: Paraburkholderia sp. GAS333 (assembly GCF_050435665.1). Lineage (NCBI taxonomy): Bacteria > Pseudomonadati > Pseudomonadota > Betaproteobacteria > Burkholderiales > Burkholderiaceae > Paraburkholderia > Paraburkholderia sp. GAS333. The sequence goes on along the minus strand of NZ_JBNDKS010000005.1, from coordinate 241,105 downwards.
AAATTTCCGGCAGTACCAGAAAGCTCGTGACCGACACGGTCACGCGCCGAGCGCAGCCGATTTTCGCGAGCGCTTCGTCGGTCACGCCGCTCAGGCTGCCGCCCTGGTACGAGACCAGCGCGTGATCGAGCGCGCAAAAGCGGTCGAGTGAAAGCGCATCGACCGCCGCGTCCGGGTGATCGTCACGCATCACGCATACATACCGTTCGTCGAACAGACGCCGCGCGTGCAGGTCCGGCGGCGTTGTATCGGGCGTGATCAGCGCGAGGTCGATACCGCCGCGCTGAAGCTGCCCGGCCAGCCGTTCGTGCTGAACCGGCAGCACGACCGCGCGGATGCCGGGCGCGTGACGGCGAAGTTCGCTGAGAAACGGCACCACCACGGCTTGCAGCGCGTAGTCGGTGGCGGCGATCGTCAACGTCATCTCGGCGACTGCGGGATCGAACGACGGCGGCTGCAGCATCGTTTCGACATCCGCGAGAATCTGCTTGAGCGGGCCCGCGAGTTCCAGTGCGCGCGCCGTCGGCGTGATGCCGCGCTGCGTGCGCACGAACAGCGGGTCGCCGAAACTTTCGCGCAAACGCGTCAGCATCGCGCTGACCGCAGGCTGCGTCAGCGATAGACGCTGCGCAGCGCGCGTGACGTTGCGCTCGTCCAGCAGCGCATCGAGCGCTTTCAGCAGATTCAGGTCGATCATTCTGTAATCATTTCTGTGGATGACAGAAATAATAATAATCGATTGGATTTATTTCAGCGCGACACCGATCATGAGGTTTATCCGATCACCGAACACAAGGATGTACCTCGCAATGAACGAAATCTTCTGGCCGGAAGGCTATCTGCCTGGCACGACCGACAACTTCGCGTCGAACGAAATGATCGTGGCGGGCCTGAGCGCCACCGACGTGTGGCCGTTCCTCGCGAACGCGCCGTTGTGGCCGACTTACTACGCAAATTCCGCGGATATCCGTTTCCACAACGACAAAGGCCCGATTCTCGAAGACGGCGCACGCTTTTACTTCAGCACGTTCGGTTTTCCGGTCGAAGCGCAGGTTACGGAATATGTGGCGCCAGCGGCCGGCCAGCCCGGACGCGTTGCGTGGCACGGCTGGACGGGCGAAAACGAGACGCGTCTCGACGTTCATCACGCGTGGCTGATCGAAGACCTGGCGGGTGGGCGCGTGCGCATCCTCACGCAGGAAACGCAGAAGGGTAAGCCTGCCGGGGATCTCGCGAAGGCGCGGCCGAATCCGATGATCAACGGTCATCAGGAGTGGCTGGACGGGTTGATCGACGCGGCGCGCAACGCGAAAAACGAACGGAAATGATCGACAGCGAGCGGGTAAAGCTGCGCAAGGCGGCGAACTCGCTCGTCTCCGGAATAAGCCCTGCTGCGTTGCACCAATGACAAATGCGCGGTCAAAAAGCACAATGAGCGGCTCACCAGCCGCTGCCGTACCACTGCGTCGAAACATTCGAAACATCGCGTAGCGCGTGCGCCGGCTGAAGCAGGCAGCCATCCACAGACGCACAGGGACTCAAATGATCGATTTGCGCAGCGACACCGTAACCCGTCCGACCCAACCGATGCTTGCCGCCATGTCGGCCGCCGAAGTCGGCGACGACGTCTGGGGCGACGACTCCACAGTGCTGCGTCTGCAAGCCACGGTCGCCGAACGCGCGGGCAAGGAAGCCGGCCTGTTCTTCCCGAGCGGCACGCAAAGCAATCTCGCGGCGTTGATGGCGCATTGCGCGCGCGGCGACGAATACATCGTCGGCCAGCTCGCGCACACGTACAAATACGAAGGCGGCGGCGCGGCGGTGCTGGGCAGCATCCAGCCGCAGCCGCTCGAAAACGCCGCCGACGGTTCGATCCCGCTGGAGAAAATCGCCGCCGCCATCAAACCGATCGACAACCACTTCGCGCGCACGCGGTTGCTGGCGCTGGAAAACACCATCGGCGGAAAGGTCCTGCCGGCGGGGTATGTCGCCGAAGCGGTTCAACTGGCGCGTCAACGCGGGCTGTCCGCTCACCTGGACGGCGCGCGCGTGTACAACGCGGCGGTCGCGTCGGGCAAGCCGGTTGCGGCGTTGTGCGAGCCGTTCGACTCCGTGTCGATCTGCTTCTCGAAGGGATTGGGTGCGCCGGTCGGCTCGGTGCTGGTCGGCAGCCACGCGTTGATCGATGTCGCTCATCGCTGGCGCAAGGTGCTGGGCGGCGGCATGCGCCAGGCCGGGGTGCTCGCGGCAGCTTGCCTGTACGCGCTGGATCACAACGTCGAGCGCCTCGCCGACGACCACGCGAACGCCGCGCATCTGGCTGCGGGTCTGGAATCGATCGATCAGGTCAAGGTGCAGTCCGTCGCCACCAACATGGTGTTCGCGCAATTCCCGCAGCAGCATTGCGCGCCGCTCGAAGCGTGGTTGAACGAGCGGGGCATTCTCACGCAGATGCTGTACGCGTCGCGATTCGTTACGCATAAAGACGTGTCGCGTGCCGATATCGATACGTTTATTGCCGCCGTGAAGGGTTATTTTGCCGCGCATAGATCGGCGGTGGATTGCCGGGTTTAGACCTGGCGATTCTCAGAGATAAGAGCAAAAAGCAAAACGGGCGCGCTGTGTTGGCAGCGCGCCCGTTTTTTATTTCGCCGACGCCTTCACATGACCGCCCGCGCGATGCGACGGCGCGAACAGTCGCAATCCGCTCGCCAGGCTTGCCGCTCCGGCGAAGAACGCGCCCGCGCCGAGCGCGAGCGTCGGACCATGGCGGCCCGCGATCCCAAAGCTCAACGCGACCAGCGCCGCGCCCGTGGTCTGCCCGAGCAGCCGCGCGGTCGCGACGATCCCGCTGGCGCCGCCGCTGCGTTCCGGCGGCGCGCTGGCCATCAGCGCCTTCAGATTCGGCGACTGGAAAAAGCCGAAGCCCGCGCCGCAAACGGCCATCCGTATTCCGATGTCGAGCACATGCGGATGCGCGGGCAACAACGCCAGCGACGCCATCCCCGCCGACAACACCGCCAGTCCGATCGCGCCCAGCAAGCCAGGCGGATAGCGATCCGACAGATTGCCCGCGAGCGGCGCGGCCAGCGCTACCACCACGGGCCACGGCGTCATCAGGAAGCCGGTTTCGACCTGGCTCCGATGCAGCACATCTTCGAAATAGAACGGCAGCGACACGAACGCGAGACCTTGCGCGGCGAACGAACACACGGCTGTCAAAGCCGACAACGCGAACACCGGCCGCTTGAACAGATCGACCGGCAGCATCGGCGCGGGGTGGCCGCTTTCGCGGCGAATCATCAGGTAGCCGAACACCACGGCAATCGCCGCCGCGCTCAGCACCAGTTGCGTCGACGCCCGCTGTGCCGCTTCGCCGAGCGCAAAAATCAGCGCGGAGAAGGTGATCACGTTCAGCAGCGCGGCGACCGGATCGAAAGCGTGCTTGCCGCGCGTGGTCTGCGGCAGCGCCGGCCACGCGAAGGTCAGCGCGATCACGCCGAGCGGCACGTTCACGGCAAAGAGCCACGGCCAGGTCGCGAACGACAGGATCAGCGATGCCACCGTCGGCCCGACCGCGAACGACACGCCGACGATCAGCGCATTCACCCCGAGGCCGCGTCCGAGCCGGTGCGGCGGATAGAGATAGCGGATCAGCGCGGTATTCACGCTCATGATCGCGCTCGCGCCAAGACCTTGCAGGATGCGGGCGGCGGCGAGCAACGGCAGCGTCGAAGCCAGCGAGCACGCAAGCGACGCCACCGTGAACAGCGCAATGCCGCCGATGTAAATCCGCCGATGCCCGACGATATCGCCCAGCGCCGCGAGCGGCAGCAACGTGGCGACCAACGCAAGCTGGTACGCGTTGATGATCCACACCGAGGCAGCGGGCGCCGCGTGCAGATCGGCGGCGATGGTGGGCAGGGCGGTGTTGGCGATTGCCGTGTCGAGCGTCGCGAGGGCGACGGCGAGCATGATCGCCGTCATTGCGCGTCGATTGGCGGCGGACATGGGGCCGTCCGCGGGAAGTGTTGATTCGATCGTGGCGCTGGGTTTATCGGACAACGCGAGACTCGTCGGGTTATGCATGCCGTATAGCGCGACGTGTCTGCGAGAGACGCGGCGCGGGTGTGATAAGCGGCAGGGTTTGCGTGAGATGAAATGCGCAGGCCCTTACAACAAGGGAGGCCATGCGCGCGGCGAATGTAGCGATTGTTACAGAGACGCGCCAAGTCTGCTGCGCGGCGCTCGCTCAGAAAGCTGTTCGTATGCGTGCCCGTTTGAATCTCAATTTACGCAACTAACTGTCAGGTGCGGGAAGCATCTACGAAACTGATCTGCTCTCACCTTGTCACACGCGTTTCCAGCACAACCGTTCAGCAGATGAAGGAGGTGATTTGACCACGACTCGTAGCGATCCACTTGTTCATGCACGCGACATGACCTCGACATGTAGCGAAAAAATAATGACGTTGCCAGGCTCGCAAAAACCTTCACGGATGCGCAATCGTTTGCCTGATTTGTGCGAGCCGATGCACGCGCGCAGTGCTGTCCCGACGCGATTTGCACCGCCCGTGTGCGCAAAACCGGCGCAGCGGCGCGTGTCGCCGGGCATGGCATGTGCGTGAGCAAGCGCTCGCACCGGCCGGTGTCCGGCAGCCGTAAAATGTCCTACTCTGTTTGTTAACCCGCCTGACCGGCACGCGCCTCCCGTCCGTCACCTGTGCGGTTCGCGTATGTCGCGTCGTTCTTTCCCGGAGGCTTCGATGACAGCCGTCGATCTGGAATTCGACCAGCTCAACAGTACCGTCGACGCGCTACGGCGCTCAATTTCCAATCGCATGATGTACGGCGTCGGCAAGGACGCCGTCACCGCGCATCCGCATGACTGGCTGCACGCGGCGGCGCTTGCTGTGCGCGACCGGCTGGTTGCGCGCTGGATGAAAACCACGCGCCTGCAATACGAACAGGACGTCAAACGCGTCTATTACCTGTCGATGGAATTCCTGATCGGCAGAACCTTTACGAATGCGTTGCTCGCGCTCGGCATTCACGATCAGATGAAGGAAGCGCTCGCGAGTCTCGGTGTGGATATGGACACGCTGACCGATATCGAGCCCGACGCCGCGCTCGGCAACGGCGGCCTCGGCCGTCTCGCGGCCTGTTTTCTCGATTCGATGGCGACGCTCGGCATCCCCGGTTTCGGCTACGGGATTCGCTACGAGTATGGGATGTTCCGTCAGGAGATCGTCAACGGCGAGCAGGTCGAGGCGCCGGATTACTGGTTGCGCGCGGGCAATCCGTGGGAATTTCCGCGCTCCGAGATCAAGTACATGGTGCACTTCGGCGGCCGCACGGTGCAGCGTGGCGAACACGTCGAGTGGATCGACACCCAGCACGTGAACGCGACCGCTTACGATACGGTCATTCCAGGCTACGCGACCGACGCGACCAACACGCTGCGTTTGTGGTCCGCGCGTGCGACCGAAGAACTCGATCTCGGCGCGTTCAATCGCGGCGATTATCGGAATGCGGTCGATACGAAGAACATGTCGGAGAACGTGTCGCGTCTGCTGTATCCGGACGACTCGACACCGGCCGGCCGCGAATTGCGTTTGCGTCAGGAGTACTTTTTCGTCTCGGCGACGATGCAGGATCTGATTCGCCGATATCAACGCACGCACAGTACATTCGGGCGTTTTAGCGAAAAGGTCGCGGTGCATCTGAACGATACGCACCCCGTGCTTGCGATTCCCGAGTTGATGCGTTTGCTGGTGGACATACATCATCTGCCTTGGGACAAGGCGTGGAAACACGTCACGCAGATCTTCTCGTACACGAATCACACGTTGATGCCCGAAGCGCTCGAAACGTGGGACGTCGAGATGCTTGCACGTTTGCTGCCGCGCCATCTCGAGATTATCTTCGAGATCAATGCGCAGTTTTTGAAGCACGTGAGCGAGCAGTCGGGGCACGACGGCGAGATGATCCGCCGCATTTCTCTCGTCGACGAATACGGGCAGCGGCGCGTGCGAATGGCGTATCTGGCGATCGTCGCGAGTCACAAGGTGAACGGCGTGTCGAAGCTGCATTCGCAACTGATGACACGCGATATCTTTGCCGACTTCGCGCGCGTCTATCCCGACCGCTTCACGAATGTGACCAATGGCATTACGCCGCGTCGCTGGCTTGCACAGGCGAGTCCGTCGTTGTCGTCGCTGATCGATCAGCAGATCGGCAAACATTGGCGCAGCAATCTGTTCGAGCTGGAGCAACTGCGAAATCTGCGCACCGATAGCGGTTTTATCGACGCGTTCCGCGAGGCCAAGCGGCAGAGCAAATTGCGGCTTGTGCATCGGCTCGCGCATCACACGAAGCTGCATTTCGATCCGGAAGCGCTGTTCGATTTGCAGGTCAAACGTATTCACGAATACAAGCGGCAACTGCTCAACCTGCTGCATGTGATCGTGCGATACAACCAGATTCGCGAGAACCCCGAGCGCGACTGGGTGCCGCGTGTCGTGCTGTTCGCGGGCAAAGCGGCGTCCGCGTACCGGATGGCGAAGACGATCATCAAACTGATCGGCGATGTCAGTCAGAAGGTCAATCACGATCCGCTGGTCGGCGACCGGTTGAAGGTGGTGTTCGTGCCGAACTACGGCGTGAGCGTTGCCGAGTTGATCATTCCGGCCGCCGATCTGTCCGAGCAGATTTCGATGGCCGGCACGGAGGCATCTGGCACCGGCAACATGAAGCTCGCGCTCAACGGTGCGCTGACGATCGGCACGATGGACGGCGCGAACATCGAGATCTGCGATGCGGTAGGCCGCGAGAACATTTTCATCTTCGGCCATACCGCTGATGAAGTGGATTCGTTGCGCGCGACCGGTTACCGGCCACGGCAAATCTACGAGGACAACGCGGAACTGCGCATGGCGCTCGACCAGATTCGCACAGGCTTTTTCTCACCGGACGACCCGCTGCGCTTCTCGGACATCTTCCACACGCTGGTCGATTGGGGCGATCACTACATGGTGCTCGCCGACTTCGCGGCATTCGCGAAAGCGCAGGACGAAGTGGACGCGCGTTTCGTCGACAAGCGCGCGTGGACTGAGAGCGCGATCGAGAACGTCGCCGGCATGGGGCAGTTTTCTTCGGACCGTACGATCGGCGAATATGCGCGAAACATCTGGCACGTGAATCCGCTGAATATGGAATGACGATTCTTTAGCGAAGAAACGGAAAAGGCCGTGCGCAATTCCAATGCGCACGGCCTTTTTGATGAAGCCTTGCAGATTGCAGCGTGAGCCTATCTATCCGGCTCGCGTTTCGGCTTTACCACCTGCCATGTCCGCCGTAATAACCGCCCCCGACGCCCACGCTAATGCTAGGCGCGGCATAGTAGCCCGGCGCGTAGCCATAGGCCGGAGCCGGGGCGTAAGCGTAAGGCGGCGCGACGACACAACCGGCGAGACCCACTGCACATAACGTTGCTATCAATAGTCTGATCATGATTTCCTCCCTTTGCAGGCTTTAGCATTGGAGAAATTGCACGCGCGATTCGTTCGGTCGCGCATGTGACGGCAAATTACCTACGCGAGCTTTTGCAGGGCTTCATTAACAGTTGCTTACGTTCATGCGTGTTGATCGGCCGGATTGACTCGGCGACGCCGCTCAGGGCGCAAAGCTCTCGCTCTCCTTCGCCGCATACAACCCCAACTGACCGCGCGAAAAATCGAACAGCACGTCAATGTTCTGCATCGCCATCAAGCCCACCACGATGCGGTTCGTATCCGGCTTCGCCTTGACGATCGTCACCTGGGCCTTCTCGTAGCGGTGCGTCCACGACCCCACGCCGATCGCCGTCTCATAGTTGCCCCGGTTGAGAACCTTGCCGATCTCGTCGTCGCCAGTCCAGGTCGGAGCCTTGTCCATTTCGATGCGGATCATCCCGGAGGTGCCGGTCGCGAACACCAGCGGCGCGCAGAAGGTCATCTTGTCGCCGACCCGTACGCAGCCGGTGGGCCATTGCGACGCGCCATTTTTCGACGCCGCCATCGGCACCATCGTGTAGCCCTTCGTGAGCGCGTCCGACGGATTCAGCAGCAGAAACGGCTTCGCGACGTTCGCGCGCACGAGGTACCGTTGACCGATGCTGCCCGGCAGCGCGCGCAACGGTTGTGTGCAGCAATTCTCGCCGGGTAGGTCGGCACCGACGCCCGCGATACCGGAAAACGCCCAGCCGAATTCGCCGGTATAGCCGTCGATGGCGACGCAACCACGCGCGCCGGACTGGCAGCGCACGGTATCGACAGCCTGCACGACGACCGGCGCGGCTTTCGTGGCGGCCACGCTGAACGGCACGGTGACCAGCGACCCCACCACCTCGGAGCCGTTCGCGAGCGCGTGCGACGTGACGCCACCGGCGCCTGGATAGCTCGACCCCGGCAGCGCCGAGCGCAGCACACGCACGCCTTGCGTGCCGGTGTCCAATGCGACATAGCGCGGCGTGCCGTCGAGCTGGACCGGCAGGCCGAGGCGCGCGTGATCCTCGTCGGCGCGCTCGACGTGCAGCGGAATCAGCAGGCCGTCACGTCCGCCGTTGATTAGCGTGGCATTGACGGCGGGCGGCGTGGGCGGCGGAAAGGTGGTGCCGCAGCCGGTCAGCGCGACAGAGGCGAGCAGCATGGCCGCACTGGCGCGACGCCGATTGATCGACAGGAAGGCTGGCAAACGAAGACGAACATACCGGCGGGCGGCATCGAGAGAAGGCAGGGACATGGATCACGCTTCGCAAAAGGGCGGGTCCCTGACCGGGCGCGGCATCGTTGGCGGTAAGCCGGGTGCCGGACGGTGCCTGCGGCGATCGCCATGTGGATGGCCGCAGCGTAGCGGAGAAGCCGGGCGCTTGCGAAAGCCCGCGGGGAAGGGACACGCGATGACAGGAGCGGCGACTCTACAGGGCCGCTCGAGTGAGATTGCAAAGATGTGTCAACGTGCAACGACGGTTTGTTGGCCGCCGTCGCAGGGCGGCGATCGACGGACGCAATCGCCTGGCCGATGTGCGCGTAAAAGCGGATCGAGCGCGCGGCGGCTCAGGTTTTCGCAGCCGCGGCTGCGGCCTTCGCTTCATTGACGGCCGCGCTGACCCGTTCGACAAACTCGCGATCGGTGCTCATGAGCGCCTCACGTTCGCCGGTGGCCGTCTGCACGATCAGACGATGCGTGATGTCCTGCGTCGCCCACGTGAGCCAGCCGACAACGGTCAGCATGACGCCGCACACGATGCCGACCGGCGAGCGGAATATCCCGCCGACTACAGCGCCGACCAGGCCGATCAGCGAAATAAGGCGCGGCAGCAGTTTGTTTTTCGGCACGGTGACGACCTGCACGCCGACGATGTCGCGCAGCGGAAAGACCTGTCCGGCCGACGAGAGTGCGTTACGTGTGACCGACACGCCGCGATCATTGAAAGGGGTTTCCATCGAGTCGAATACTAACGTTAGCAAAGCGCGCAGCGTACCAGACATTGGCCGGCTGAAGCGATGGGTTTTCGACGCTGTAATTCCTTGTCACATTGCGCGCGGGTATCGCGTGGCCCAAGTTGAATGCCACGGATTCTATGACTGGATTTTCGCGCTGCCCATGATCGCGGTCATGCGAACACGCGACCGGGTCGATTGCTTTCCCATATTCCATATCTGCTCGCGAATTTTTCGATTGGCAAGTCGGTAGTGCGTAGCATTTTTTGAACGATCTCATAGTTCTCTTTTATCCAGCAGGCAGCGCCGTCCACTTGACGCGCGCATTTTGCCATGCAATATTCAACGCACCGCGCGGTCTCCTCTCAGGCCACCGCCGGTACGGGGAACACAGTAAAGTTTCCTTTGTGATCGAGGCATGCGGTTCCCTCGCCTCCATCCACCCTGACAACGGCGTCAGATTCCCTTCAGGCAGTGTCCTTTCACTTCGCGGCTGCAAGCTCGCGTTGCGGTGACGTGTTTTCGCGCGCATCGCGCCTGAAACGATCCTCAATTTTCCAGTCGCGTCGACTGTTCAGTCGGCCGCCACCTGCGCGGCCGGCTCGCGATCGACGTTGAACCGACGTTCCCTATCGGACTTGAACATGACACATGACGTTTCAACGATACAGCCTGGCACGAATCACAAAGCCGACATCGATCTGTCGACGCTCACCGTGCAATTGGTGCAGGAAGGCTTCGCGGCTGGGCGTTTTACCGCGGAGTCGCTTGCGCGAGCCTGCTTCGAACAGATCGAGACTTATAACGCGAAATACAACGCGATCATTTTCCTGAACGAGGCCGCTCTCGACGATGCACGCGAGATCGACCGGCGACGCGCAGCTGGCGAGGTGCTGGGGCCTCTTGCGGCCGTGCCGGTCGTCATCAAGGATCCGATGGACATGGTCGGCTTTCCGACCACGGCGGGCTGGTCGCAGCTCTACAGCAAAACCGGTGGCGTCGACCTGATGCCAGCCACCGACGCACCCGTCGTGGCCCGCATGCGCGCGGCCGGAGCGATCATGCTCGGCAAGACCAACGTGCCTGTTCTAAGCCATTCCGGCACGCATGCAAACGACAGTTGGGCCGGTCCCACGTTGAACGTCGTGATTCCTGACCGCGTGCCGGGCGCGAGCAGCGCGGGCACGGCGGCGGCCGTCGCAGCGGCAATGGCGGTATTGGGGCTCGCCGAGGAAACGGGTGGCTCGATCCAGAACCCGGCGTCATCGCAGGACCTGGTGGGGATCAAGCCGACCATCGGACTCGTCCCCAACGCGGGCGTGGTGCCGCTGTCCGGCAATCGCGACGTGGTCGGCCCGATCGCGCGCACGGTGCGCGACGCGGCGCTGTGCCTCGACGTGCTGGCCGGCTATTCGTCTGAAGACCCCAAGACCCTGGCATCGGTCGGACATCAGCCGGAAGGGGGCTATACGGCCGCGCTAAGTGTCGATTCGTTGAAGGGCAAGCGCATCGGTCTTTATGGCGCGGGTTGGCGCACGCAGCCGTTGTCGGAAGAAGCGGCGCAACTGTACGAACGCGCGAAGCAGGAACTGGAAGCGGCGGGCGCGATTCTCGTCGACGATCCGTTCGCGGGATCGGACTTCGCGGCCTTGCGCGAGCCGACCTTGCCGCTGCCCAATTTCGACGCGCGCGGTCTCGAGTCGATTCCTTACGACGTGCATCAATATCTGCAACGACTGGGTCCGGATGCTGCGCTGAAGACCTTCGACGACTTCGCTAAAGCCACTGCATCGCAAAACGCGTTTGGTCCGGGAGGCGTGTTGAATTTCATGCACACGTTGCCGGAATTCGTCGCTGCACTCGCCAATCCGACGGCGCCGCCGGATATCTCCGGCTTCATCGCATTGAAGGCGAGTTATCTGCGGATTTTCAACGCGGTGATGGACGGCCAGCAGATTGATGCACTCGCGTTTCCGCAAATGCGCTGCGAACTGCCGCCGCTTCACGGGAAGGAGACGATCCAGGAAACCACGGTGGGTGAAATCAACATCGCGGGTTTGCCGGGTGTCACGGTGCCGGCCGGGTACTACGCATCGGGCTCGCCGTTCGGCATCATTTTCGTCGGGCGTCAGTGGGACGAGGCCGCACTGATCGCGATGGCCTACGCGTACGAGCAGGCGACGCAACATCGCAAGGCACCTGCGTTGACGTCGGTGTGAAGGGCGAATAGGGTCCCGACATGCCCGGCGTAATTTTGATTCGATTGACGATGCGAGCGTCGTAATGCTATAAAAATAGCGCGATGCCGCTTCTCGATGAGGCCGCATCACCTAGTTACGGCGTGTCGTTCAACGCCAAGGGCAACGAAGCCCCGTCCCGCACTCAGGTGTGGGACGGGGCTTTTTTTTCGCCGTCTCGCGGGCATACAAGGCTTCAATCCGTCAGGATTTTTTGATGAGCAACTCGGTATGGAAGGTCGGCGTTCTGTTCTCGGAGACGGGTGTAACCGCTGCCGTGGAGAAAACGCAGCGTGCGGCGACGCTGCTCGCAATCGACGAAATCAACCGTCGCGGCGGTGTTCATGGGCGTCAGATTCAGGCCATTGCGTACGATCCGCGGGCCAGGCCCACGCTGTTTCGCGACTACGCGCGCCGGTTGTGCGACGAGGACGGTGTCAGGATTATCTTCGGCTGCAAGATGTCTAGCGCACGCAAGGCGGTGCTGCCTGTGGTCGAGGCGCGCGAGGCGCTTCTGTTTTATCCGACCCTGTACGAAGGCTTCGAATACTCGCAGCACTGCATTTATACGGGCGCCGCGCCCAATCAGAATTCAGTGCAACTGGTGAACTATCTCGCCACGCACTACGGAAAGCGGGTGTATCTGATCGGCTCGAATTACGTGTTTCCTTATGAGTCGAACCGTGTGGTGGGTGAGTTGTTCAGGCTGGCTGGCGGCTGCGTTGCCGGAGAACGATATCTGCCGCTAGCAGTCGAGCAGGCCGATATTGAAAGCGCACTGGCCGCGATCGACGCCGCGCAACCGGACGTGATCTATTCGAGTCTGGTCGGCGATGGAACGGCTTTGTTCTACGACGCATATCGCCGCCATGGCTTCGATCCGGCCACGATGCCAATAGGCAGTCTCTCGACTAACGAAGCCGAAATTGCCCAGATGCAGCCGGGTTCGGCCGAAGGGCATATCGTTGCAGCGCCTTATTTCAGCACCTTGTCTACCGAACGGAATGCGGATTTTCTTGCCGCGATGGCTCGTGCGGGAGGTGTCGGCATGCCGGTAACGAGTAACGCGGAAGCGGCCTATTTTCAGGTGCATCTATTCGCGAAGGCGCTCGAACTGTCGCACAGCGACCGCATCGAGCCGCTGCTTGACGCGCTCTACAGTATCGATTTCGACGCGCCTCAGGGCACGGTCCGCGTCGAGCGGGAAAACAACCACACCTATCTATGGCCGAAGGTCGGACGTGTCAACGCACGCGGCACGATCGACGTCGTATTCGACCCGGGCCGCTGCGTAAGGCCCGACCCTTTCATGATCGATTTACAGCCACAGGCGGCGCTGCTGAATGCGTCCGTCGTGGTGCACTGAGAGAGGCGTCATGTCGGCATTTCTGCGCGATCTACGAGGTCTGAATGTGCTTACCGTGAATCCGGAGGATTCCGAGGGGCAGTTCCTGATCACTCATTTGCGGCGAATCGGCTGTCGCGTCAATAGCGTCTGGCCGATTCCCGATACGCTGCCGCCCGCTGTGGATGTCGTATTCCTGTCGATTCACGACGAAGCGCTCCCGGCGGTGCGCAAGCTGCTGCAATCGGTCAAGGACGCGGGGCCCACGATGATCGCCATCGTCAATTATGAAAACCCGGCGATTCTACAGATCGTGCTGGAATCGCGGTTCTTCGCGGTGATCGAGCGTCCGTTGCGTGCGTTCGGATTGCTCGCCAATCTGGCGATAGCGCGCACGCTGTGGAAGCAGTATCAGCAGACCCTGAAAGACAGTCACCGGTACAAGCGCCGCGCGTTGGGAGATCAGGCGGTGGCGCGTGCAAAGGTCATTCTGATGGCGTCCGGATTGGATGAGTCGCAAGCACACAACGAGATCAGGACGCGGGCGCAGGCCGCACGAATGCCGATCGAAGCGTTTGCGAAATCTATTGTGAGCGGCAATGCGGTGTCGTCGGAGAAAGCGGGAGGAATGCGGTAACAATGCGGTAACAACCGCGCGACGCCCTGGCCGAATCAGTGCCCGGCGCCGCGCGGTTTCAAAGCTTTAGCAGACTGCTCGCCTTGATGATCGAGTTCGCGACCTGTTCGATGGGCGTGCGCTCGGCCATCGATTTTGCGCGCAGCAGTTCATACGCCTTCTCTTCGGAGATCGCGTTGGTCTCGCTCAGAATCGCTGTAGCGCGCTGGATATGGCGCCGCTCGCTGGTTTTTTCGTCGGTCCGTTTGAGGCGCCGCTCCATCTGCTGACGGCTGCGATGCTGGAATGTAGTCACTGCAATCGCGGTCAGCACGCCGAACGAGCGCACGGGCGACGGAATCACGCAATGCGCCTGCAACAGCATCACAGCTTCGATGATGATCGGGTTTTCGTAGGTCACAACCGGTATTACAGGAGGCGCACCTTTGCGTTCGCGCCACGTCAGTTCGACCGCAAGTGACTCGGGACGCACGGCGAGAAACACCAGGTCGATGTCGTCGGGCAAGTCATCGGCGCGCGGCCAGAAGGTCTGGATGCTGCAGCCGATACGGTTCAGTTGCGCGAGCAGCTCTTCGCGGTCTTCGTCGTCGGGATGAATGACGGCGACCTTGAGCGACCTGATGTCGCGAAGAATTTCCGGCGTGCGTGCGGTGTAAGGGGCCTTCATTCGCTGGCCTCTTCCGTATTCGCTTGCGTGGCGTCGGCTTCGTCGAGGCTATACGAAATGACGAACGGGTCGGCGCGAACCCAGTTGGGCGCTTCGTGGATGATGTCGAACTGTCCATGCCGGTTGAGCCTGCCGATGCGCGGGCGCAGATACGTATGATGGTTCTGCTCGTCGATCCGTACGCGCCCTTGTGGCGCGTCGAGTTCCATGCCAGGAAGCGTGTGAAGCAACGCATCGGGATCGGCGTTGCCGGTGCGCCGCATGGCGTCCGCGAGCAGATGCATCTGAAAATAGGCTGCTTCCCAGCACATATCGGTCACGACCTCGTCACCGAACCGGCGTTTGAAGCGCGTGATCACATCCCGATTGACCGCGGTGTCGACCGACTGGAAATACGGGGCCGACGTGATATGTCCTTCGCCGAGGTCGGCCCCCATCGCCGTGAATTCGGTCTCTGTCGTGGACAACGTTGCAATCGGGCATTTGCACGGATCGAGGCCGGCTTCGGCGTAGGCGCGATAGAGATGCGCCATGCCCATGCCGACCACCGTGGAATAAATGAAGTCCGGTTCGGCCGCGACAATCTTCTTCACGACTTCCTGATAGCTCGGATAGTCGGCGTTCAGCGGCAGGTAGATTTCTTCGAGCTTCTCACCGCCGTTTTCGAAGATCAGGTCGCTCATGACGCGATTGGCCTCGTACGGGTAGATGTAATCCGAGCCGACCATGAACACGCGTTTGCCGTGATGTTTCAACATATAGCCCGCTAGCGGCAGGCTGTTCTGATTCGGCGCCGCACCGGTGTAGATCACGTTGCGGCTGCACTCGAAGCCCTCATACAGCGTGGGGTAGAGCAGCAGCGCGTTGTGCCGTTCGAGGATCGGCAACACGGCCTTGCGTGTACTCGACATATAGCAGCCGACGATCACGCGGGTCTGCGCGCCGGCGATCATTTCGTTCATCAGTTCCGCGTAACGCGCGGGGCGTGACTCGGTATCGCACAGAATCAACTGCAATTCGCGGCCGTCGATGCCGCCCGCTGCGTTGATCTCTTCGGTTGCGAAGATGGTGGCGCGTTGCTGCGACGATTCGATGGGAGCGGTGACACCGCTTGCAGAGAAGAGAACGCCGACCTTGATCGGGTCCCGGTTGGATTGGGTCATGTCGATTGTCTGAACAGAAGAGCCGGAATTACGTTGTGCACATCAGTGCACGCATAGTGCAGTTGCACTGATGTGTAGCGCAATCGCACTGCACGTGTGCAAGGATAAGTGCAAACGTGAATATACGCATAGTGCGTGACGCTAAGAAAATACCGTACGTCAGCACGTATCCGGAAGAGTTTTGTTTTTCGCCGTTGCTGGCACAGTCGTTGCATTAAGATAATCGACCACGGGACACAGTCCCCTCGTCATACCGAATACCGCGTTACCGGACAAAGGCGTCCGGTGGTGCACCGGCCGCCAAAGCCCGAAGTCCAGCGTTAGCTGGCTTCGGGCTTTTTTTTGTCTTCAACTTTTGAAAGAGCGCAATGAAAGCAAATCGTCGCACGTTTATCAAGAATGCTCTGGCCGCTGCCGCCGCAACGGCGCTGCCCGCAGCCGCTACGTTTGGAAGCCGTTCGGCGATGGCCGCCGAACCGATCAAGGTCGGGATTCTGCACTCGCTGACTGGCACGCTCGCGATTGCAGAAGCGCATATCGTCGATGCCGAGAAGATGGCGATCGACGAACTCAATGCAAGCGGCGGCGTGCTCGGCCGTCCTTTGCAACCGATCGTCGAAGACGGCGCGAGCGACTGGCCGACCTTTGCCGAGAAAGCTCAGAAGCTGCTCGAGAGCGACAAGGTTTCGGTGATCTTCGGCTGCCATACATCGGCGTCGCGTAAGGCCGTATTGCCGGTGATGGAGCGCTATAACGGGCTGCTTTACTACCCTTGTTATTACGAGGGGCTGGAGATGTCGAAGAACATCATGTACACCGGACAGGAGGCGACACAGTCGGTGATTCCCGCGATCAACTGGCTCGCGAAGAACAAGGGCAAGAAGTTCTTCCTGATCGGTTCCGACTACGTGTGGCCGCGCACGATCAACCGTATCGCGCACCCGGTGGTCGCGAAGGCAGGCGGCACGGTGGTCGGTGAAGATTATTTCCCACTGGGCGCAGTCGAGTTCTCGTCGGTGATCAACAAGATCAAGGCAGCGAAACCGGATGTGATCCTGTCGACGATTGTCGGCGGCTCGAATGTGGCGCTGTTCAAGCAGTTGAACTCCGCGGGCATCACCGGCAAGAACCAGGCAATCATGGCGCTCGCTGTCAGCGAAGAAGAAGCGTACGGCATCGGCAAGGAGAACCTTGTCGGCGTGATGAGCTGCATGGGTTACTTCCAGAGTATCGACACGCCCGCCAACAAGACCTTTGTTTCCGCATTCAAGAAGCGTTATGGCGCGGACCGCGTGGTCGGCGACACGATGGAAGCGAGCTATACGTCGGTCCATTTATGGAAGCTGGCAGCAGAAAAGGCGGGTGGATTGCAGGTGGAAAAAGTCGTGGCGGCGTCGTCGGGTCTTGAATGGGATGCACCGGAAGGGCACGTCAAATTTCACGCGACTAATCATCACCTGTGGAAACACGCACGAATCGGCGCGTTCCGCCCGGATGGCCAGGTCGACATTCTGTACGAGTCGCCATTGCTCGAACCGAATCCGTTTCCGAAGCTTTAAGCGGCTGTCGCGTCTTTGCCACCTGGCGTGGATGCAGCACGTCCACGCCCATTCTCGCGTTTTTGCAAATGACACTCGATACCTTTCTTCCGCAGATTTTCAACGGCCTCTCTCTGTTCACCGTGCTGGCGCTGATGGCGCTGGGTCTGTCGATCGTGTTCGGCCTGATGGGCGTGATCAACATGGCGCACGGCGAGTTGATGGCGCTCGGTGCGTACATGACGTATCTGTCGTCGCAGGTGTTCCAGCGTTTCGCGCCTTCGGTGATGGGCGCGTATTTCATCGTCGGCATAGCGGTGGCGTTCGTTACCACCTTCGCGGTGGGTCTGCTGCTGGAGCGCGTGATGATCCGGCATCTGTACAAACGGCCGCTCGACACGATGCTTGCGACATGGGGTCTTTCGCTCGTGATGCAGCAGCTATTCCGGCAAATTTTCGGACCGGTGGACGTCAGCGTGCCGACGGTGAGCTGGCTGCAGGGCGCATGGAGTGCGACGGCCAATACGGCCATTCCGCTGAGCCGACTGTTCATCATCGGACTGACCGCGGTGGTTGCGATTGCCGTCTATCTATTCCTGTTTCGCAGCCGATGGGGCTTGCGTATTCGCTGCGTGATGCAAAACCGTCCGATGGCGGGCGCGGCGGGCATCAACGTCGCGCGGGTGGATGCCGTGACATTTGCGCTCGGTTGCGGACTCGCGGGGATCGCCGGTAGTGCGTTGACCTTGCTTGCATCGACGGGACCCGTGACAGGGCAGCAATACATTGTCGACACGTTCATCGTCGTCGTGTTCGGTGGCGTCGAAAGTTTGCTCGGTACTTTCCTGTCGGCCTTTTCGATTGGACAGATGCAGTCGCTATTCGAGTTGTTCCTGAGTGGCTCGATGGCCAAGGCAGCGATTCTGATGCTGGTGATCGTCGCGCTGTATTTCCGCCCGAATGGTCTGTTCGCTCTAAAGATGAGACGGTGAATTCATGAAAAACGCTTCTTCTGCTTCGCTCCCGCGTGCGTCGTCGCCGTTTGCGGCGACCGGCGCGAACCTGATCGCACTCTCTGGACGTTACAGCTTCGTGCTGCTCGCGGCGCTGCTGCTTGTCGCCATTCCGTTACTGTGCGGTGTATTCCGGCTCGGTCTTTACGCCAAGTATCTGAGCTTCGCTTTCTGTGCGGTGGGTCTGGTGTTGACCTGGGGTTACGGCGGCATTCTGAGCCTTGGGCAAGGCATTTTCTTCGGGCTCGGCAGCTACATGATGGCGATGTACATGAAGCTCGAAGCGAGCGCGGCAGATCCAGCCGCTGCCGTATTCGGCGGCGACGGCCCACCTGTGCCCGACTTCATGACGTGGAACAGCATCACGACATTACCCACCTGGTGGCAGCCGTTCACGCATATCTGGTTTGTGATACCCGCGATCCTGATCCTGCCGGCGCTGGTTGCGTTCGTTCTCGCCTATGCCAATTTCCGCAAGCGTGTGGGTGGCGTGTACTTCTCGATCGTCACGCTGGCGCTCGCGTCGATCATGTCGATTGTGATCATTGGGCAGCAGGGTTACACGGGCGGTATCAACGGCATTACCAATTTGCCGACGTTTATGGGCTATAGCGTTCAGAGCAATACCGCCGTCTACGTGATGTACTACGTTGGCGCAGTGCTGCTGTTACTGGCGGTTCTGGTGAGCGGATTTATCGTGCGCAGCCGGCTCGGCAAGGTACTGGTCGCAATTCGCGATCGTGAAGATCGTATCCGCTTTTCCGGCTACGACCCGGCGCTGTTCAAGGGCTTTATTTTTGCCGTGGCCGCATTGTTCTCGGCGATTGGCGGTGCGCTGTTCACGATGCAGGTGGGATTCGCATCGCCCTCGTTGTGCGGCATCGTGCCGTCGATCGAAATGGTGATTTATGCGGCCGTCGGCGGGCGTCTGTCGCCGATCGGCGCGGTGTACGGCGCACTCGTGGTGGGCGTCGCGAAGAGCTACCTGTCAGAGCATTTTGTCGGCTTCTGGGTGTACCTGATCGGCGCACTGTTTATCTTCGTGCCGATGTTCCTGCCGAAGGGGCTCGCGGGTCTGCTGCAATCGTCGCCGGAAGAAAAAGGGAGCGCGCAATGAGTCAGATGATTCTTTCGGTAGAAAACCTGACGGTGAGTTTCGACGGTTTCAAAGCGGTCGACGACTTGAACTTCTACGTCGAAACCAACGAACTGCACGTCGTAATCGGACCGAACGGGGCGGGCAAGACTACGCTGCTGGACATGATTTGCGGCAAAACCAAACCGACAGCCGGCACGATCTCGTTCAAGGGGCTCAACCTTGAACGGATGCTCGAATATCAGATCACGAGAGCCGGTGTCGGGCGCAAGTTTCAGAACCCGATGGTCTACGAGGAACTCACCGTTGAAGAGAATCTGGAGATCTCCTATCCGCACAAGCGCGATGTATTCGGCAGTCTGTTTTTCCGGCGCGATGCGCGATTGCGGGATCGTATCGATCAGACAGCAGAGGAGATTTTCCTCGGCGATCAATTGAAGCGTCGCGCGGGGCTGCTGTCGCATGGTCAGAAGCAATGGCTTGAAATCGGCATGTTGCTGATGCAGGAGCCGGACCTGCTGTTGCTGGACGAACCCGTGGCCGGCATGAGCGCGAAAGAACGCGAACTGACCGGCGAATTGCTGAAACGTATTGCGCAAGGGCGCTCGGTGGTGGTGATCGAGCATGACATGGAGTTCGTCAAGGCGATCGCGCATAAGGTGACGGTGCTGCACCAAGGCAAGAAGCTTGTTGAAGGGTCGATGAGCAAGGTGCAAAGCGATCCGCGCGTCATTGAAGTTTATCTGGGGCACTGACCATGCTGAATGTCGAAAATCTGAATGTCTTCTATGGCGAGAGTCATGTGCTGCATGACCTGAGTTTCAATCTCGCGGCAGGAGAGACGCTGGCGGTGATGGGCCGCAATGGGATGGGCAAGACGACCTTGCTGAAGTCGCTGATCGGGATGATTCCATCGCGCAGCGGGCGCATTGAACTCGAAGGAAAGGATCTTGCCGGCGCGAAGAGTTATCAGCGGGTGGCGGCGGGTTTCGGTTACGTTCCGCAGGGGCGCATGATCTTTCCGAATATCAGTGTGGAAGAGAACATTCTGAGCGGAATGGATCACGTTAGAAAACCGGTGATTCCCGAGTACATTTTCGAAGCCTTTCCGGTACTACGGGAAATGCGCAAGCGGCGCGGCGGTAATCTCTCAGGTGGTCAGCAGCAGCAACTGGCAATTGCCCGGGCGCTGGTGTCCGATCCGAGCGTGCTGATTCTGGATGAACCCACAGAAGGTATTCAGCCGTCGATCATCAAGGAAATCGCGCGGACGTTGAACCGGCTGAAACGCGAGCGTGGTTTTGCGCTGGTTGTGTCGGAGCAGGTACTGTCGTTCACGCTGGATATCGCCGATCGCTTTCTGATCATCGAGAAGGGCCGGTTTGTACATGCCGACCGTCGCGAGGACGTAGACGCGGAGAAGATCATGCGATTTCTGACGGTGTAGATGAGGTAGGGAGAACGCGCGCTGCCACGGCTAACGTCATTTGAGTTCCTGCTGGTAACCACAAAAAGAAAAACGCCCCGTAGGGCGTTTTTTCGAATCTCGTCACAGCAGGAAACCCGAAGGCTCCCGCCGCGAAAGACGCGCTTAGAACTTGTGACGGATACCGACGCGGAATGCGAGCTGGTTGTCCGAACCCGTACCCGACGTGCTGAAGTAGCTCGTGCTCGAACCGATCTGAGCTTGCAGATCCGTGCCCTTGTTGTTACCCGAAGCGAGTTGGTAGATACCCAGTGCGTAGACGTCCGTACGCTTGCTCAGTGCGTAGTCGACGCTCAGGTCGACCTGGTTCCAGTGACCCGTATTCGCGCCGCTCAGGTGCATGTACGTGTAGCCTGCGCCCGTCGTCAGTGCCGGCGTGAACGCGTACTTCGCGCCTGCTTCGTACGCGGAGAACGTCGTCGAACCACCCGTGATCGGCTCGAAGCGCGTGTTCGTGTACAACGCCCACAGCGTAGCAGCAGCGATCGTGTAACGGCCGCCAACACCGAACGTGCGCAGATCGCGGACCGTGCCGGTGGTCACGTTAGCCAGCGCCGTCGAGAACGCCGGCGACGATTGTGCCGGGTACGAGATGTCCGTGTACGCTGCGCCGACGGCGAACGGGCCGTTTGCGTAGTTCACGCCGAAGCTGTAAGCGCGCGACGAACCAGCGGTCGTCGTCGTGCCCGAGGTCGTCGAATTCGCACCTGCGAATGCGCCAGCCTGATTCGAGAAGCCGTACAACGCGCCGAACGTCAGGCCCGAGAAGTTCGCGCTGCTGAACTTGACCGAGTTGTTGATACGGCTCGACGTCAGTTGGTCCACGTCGTTGATGTGGAAAGCGTAGTTACCCGCAACCGTGTTGCCACCGGTCGAGTAGTTGCCGCCCAGATAGTCGGTCGAGAACGAGTACTGGCGACCGAACGTCAGCGAGCCGACGTTGTTTTGCGACAGACCAACGTATGCCTGACGGCCGAACAGTGCGCCGCCCTGGCCAGCTGCGCCCGTGCCGCTGCTGAAGCCGTTTTCCAACACGAACAGCGCCTTCAGGCCGCCACCCAGGTCTTCCGTGCCACGCAGGCCCCAACGGCTGCCTTGTGCAACGCCGTCGTCGTACTTGAAGAGACGGTCGCTACCACCGGCGGCGTTCTTCGAGTTGTTCACGTAGCTGATACCGGCATCGATAATGCCGTACAGCGAGACGCTGCTTTGTGCGTGTGCTGCGGATGCGAAGATGGCCAGCGTAGCGGCGGTCAGTACTTTCTTGTTCAAGACTTTCTCCAATTAAAAATTAAGCGATCGCGGCGTCGAGCTCTGTGGTCGGATCGAGCGATGGGCGAAATTTAAGGGAACGCAGAGAAACGTATGTGACACCTTCTGTTATTTTTTGAATCTGTGGCATTGACGCGACACTTACATAGCTTTGCAAGCTGAAATCGCGCAAGGCCATCTGCGTATAAGCTTTGTTCGAATCGTGGATATAGCCGGGTGAAAAAAACAAACGGTTTTCCGGTGTTGAAACCGGCAAATGAGGGTGCCCGTCGCGAATGTGTATTTTTGAGAAATCTTCCGGAATGCAGCCGTTATTGCTGAATTTTCTTTGACGAAAACGTTTGCGCACGCCAATTGAATCCGCTCGCGGCGTGCTGCTTCATGGGGAGTCTGACGAAAAGCCGGCGTATAAACGCAAATCGCCCGCGATGCTAGCGGGCGATTTGCCTAGGTTGCTGAAGCGAGGTGGACGGGCTAACTCGCAACCTCACGGAAAGCCCGCTCGATGACGGGTTTTCCCGCTTCCAGCCGCAGTATCAATTGCTCAGTAGCGATCCGCTGCGGAATGCCGTCGCGCCGGCAATGCGCGCGAATTCGAGTCCGGCCGTCGCGAAGCGCGTCAGATGTCGCGCATACAGCACGCCGGCCACCGTGTTCCTGATGGTGACGACGCGATCCGTCAACGGGTCGACGATATCGGCGATTGGCTGATCGGCGTCGATCCAGGTGCCGACTTCGCAGCGGTACACCAGCACGCCGCTGACCGGAGCGACCAGCGGTTCGGTGCCGGCCAGCGGCGTGGCGGCGAATTCGAGCGGGGGCAGCGGGGCAGCCGTGCCTTCGATCACGCCGCGCGAGGTCAGGTATTCGATGATCGCCTGCGCGTCTTTTTCAGCGAGTTCATACGACACTTCGCGCTGGCCGCGCAGTTCGATCGTCACCGAGATCGAGCCGTTCGGGATCGGGAAGCGGTCGCCGTAACGGCCACGCAGATCCGACCAGCAGAAGCTGTGAATCTCGTCGAACGGATTGCCCACCGAGTTGAGCGCGAGCAGCGATGCCTTGGCGCCCAGATAACAGGCGAGCGGCTCGACTTCCGGCCACAGGTCGGGATTCGTGTACAGGTGCATCGCGGCTTCCCAATCGCAATGCAGATCGAGCACGACATCGGCGTCGTAGGACAGCTTTTGCAGCGCGAGACGCTGCGAGTCGAGTTCGGTGTGCGGCGTTTGCGCGTCGAGCGCCTCGCGCATGGCCGTGCGGATCGCCGCACGGTTTGCGTCGATGTCGCCGGTCAGGCGAGATTCGATCACCGGCTGCACCAGCGCCGACAGATCGTGGAAATTGCGGTTGAAATTCTGCGCGGTGAGGGTTTCGAAGCGCCCCGTCAGGTGGCCGAGAAAGTGCTGGTTCAGGCCGATGGGGTTTGCCACCGGCACGATCACGACTTCGCCGCGTACCTTGCCCGCGGCTTCCAGCGCGGCCAGCTTGCGGCGCAGCTCAAACGACACCAGCATGCCGGGCAACTCGTCGGCATGCAGCGACGACTGGATATAGATCTTCTGGCCGCCGCCGGAACCGTAATGAAAACTCGTCAGGTTGCGGGCGGTGCCGAGCGTCGGGGCAATCAGCGGATGAGTTTGGGTTTGCATGGTTGTCAGATCCGCGGCCAGATGGAGCGTGCCGCGCTATGTCGTTGATTTCAGTGGAAAAGCCAGCGTCTCTGGGGGCCGCCTGGGCGGCGTCTTCAAGTGCCTTGCGGCCGTGTTTTACAGGCTGCGGGCGGCGCAGTCCGGGCCGCCGCGATCGCACGATCTTAGCCGATATGACGCGTTGCGTGGCTTTATGCGGCGGCACAAACGAAACGGGCCCCGCAAAAGCGGGGCCCGTCGTGCCAGCCGATACGCGCGTCGTCAGACGCGCGTGACGGGCTTAGCCGCCGTACACGTCGAAGTCGAAATACTTCTTCTCGAGCTTCTTGTACGTACCGTCCTTGATGATTTCGGCGATCGCCTTGTCGACCTTCGCCTTCAGATCGGTATCTTCCTTGCGCATGCCGATGCCTGCGCCGTTGCCGAGCGTCTTCGGATCGTCGAGATCCTTGCCCGCAAACGCGAAGCCTGCGCCGCGCGGCGTCTTCAGGAAGCCGATTTCAGCTTGCACCGCGTCTTGCAGCGCCGCGTCCAGACGACCCGACAGCAGGTCGGCATAGACCTGATCCTGGTTCTGATACGGCACGACCTTCACGCCCTTCGGCTCCCAGTACGTTTTCGCGTAGGTTTCCTGGATCGTGCCCTGTTCGACGCCAACCGACTTGCCCTTCAGCGAGTCAGCCGTCGGCAGGATGCCCGAACCCGACTTCGCGACGAGGCGCGTCGGCGTGTTGAACAGCTTCGACGAGAACGCGACCTGTTCGGCGCGTTGCGGCGTCATCGACATGGACGACAGCACGCCGTCGAACTTCTTCGCCTTCAGCGCCGGGATCATCCCGTCGAAGTCGTTTTCGACCCACACGCACTTCGCACCCACGCGCTTGCAGATTTCATTGCCGAGGTCGATATCGAAGCCAACGAGCTTGCCGTCCGAGCCCTTCGACTCAAACGGGGGGTAGCTGGCGTCAACGCCAAAACGGATCGTCGACCAATCTTTAGCGTGTGCGCCAATCGAGACGGTGGCAAGCAGAGCAACCGTCAAAGCCGCTAGCAGTTTTTTCACTCTTTAACTCCTCGGTGTAGTTCAAATACTCCCGCGTCCGGTCGTGCCGCTGCGGGACGCCCGGCGTGTCTCACGACCGGGCTTGGGTTATGCCGCAGGCCGGGGAGGCCTGCAGCGCGGGGCAAGCTTATCAGGTCAAAAATATTGGGTAGCTAGTGAAACACCGGATGGCGTGCGAGGATCGCCTCTAGAGTGGTTTTTATGCCGATCGGCCAGCGCGCTCGCGTGGGGTTTTGGCGCTCGTTGCGCTTATTGCGCGCCGAGTGTGGCCGGCGAATTCGCGTGCGCGGCATCGATCGTGCCGCACCACATCTCGCCTTTGTCCATCGTCTGCGTGTCCTGCACGGACATGCCCGCGCAGTAGCTGTGCGAGTCCGGCGTGTCGCGCTGAAGTCGCGCCAGCGCCGCGCGGCTCATTTCTCCCTGAAGCCAGCTGCCGAAGCAGGCTATCGATCCGGCCACGACGGCCACTCCCATCCACTCGGTTTTTCTCAGGCGCATCGTTTGATTTCTTGTCCGGCTCGTCGACGCCCGTCATCGCGCGCGCGAAACGGATCGGGCGAAGCGGCGGCGGGGCAAGCCATCGTTATCGGCAATGGCAGCACGCTTCTTTAGATGCCGTATTAGATGCCGTAGGTCGCGTCCGGTAATCGCGGCGGGATTATCCACGGTGCCATTTGTGACACCTGCAGTTCCTTTCAGATTTGTCAGCCATTAAAGCAACTGATTCTGCTTTCGCGCGCGCCCGGCGTTTAAATCGCGAAGCGGTAAAACTAAAGATTCCGCATAAATTGTCGTTAAAAGTGGATGGACGGATTTGTCGCGCATTGGTGCGCAACAAGCCGTGGATTATTTGCCGATGCCGACCGGATAATCGGCAAAAAATTATTGCTTTGGCGCTATCATCGATGCTCCTTGGGCCAGTGACCCCTTTCAGCGTCGCGGGCATATCAGTATGAAGAAAGTCATCGAGTACTTCATTCGCGCATAAACGCCGCGTGTTTGTGCTCGTTCAAACGGCCTTCGAAATGGTGTCGTACATGTACATGATGTTGATGGCGGATGAAATGCGCTGTTCTAAACAGTCCTTTCAGCGGCAGTTCACGGCCGCTTCCGCTTTCGCATGCGCGCATTTACAGCAGCGCCGTGTATGCACGCGATTCCTGTCGCTTCTGATCTGCGTGGTTTTCTGCATCGGTGCCGGCATGTCGCTGCCGGCGAGGGCGGATGGGAAAGTCTTGCGGGTTCTTGCATGGCCCGGTTATGCCGACGCCGACGTGGTAAAGACGTTCGAAGAGCGCTACCACGCCAGGGTGGAGGTGACGCTGGTCGATTCCGACGAAGCGCTGTGGGCCCAGATGCACGCTAAAGACGAGCCGGGCTTCGACGTGCTCGCGGCCAACACCGCAGAAATCCGCCGTTATACGCAGGCCGGTCTGCTTGCCCCGCTCGATCTGGGCAGCCTGCCGAACACGAAGAACCAGTTGCCGCGCTTCCAGGCGCGTTCGTCGATCGAAGGGCTCACGTCGGACGGTAACGTTTACGCGATCCCGTTCACCTATTCGTCGATGGGCCTGATCTACGATCGCCGGCAGATTGCCGTTGCGCCGCACTCCATGCGCGAATTGTGGAACCCGCAATACCGCGGCAAGGTGCTCGACTTCAACAGCGCGCAGCACAATTTCTCGTTCACGGCGCTGGCGCTCGGTTATCCGCATCCGTTTCAACTCGACGACGCGCAAATCCGCGCGATTGCCCACAAGCTCGTCGATCTGCGCCGCAATCTGTTGACCTATTACACGTTGCCGGAAGAAGCGACCGCGTTCTTCATCCAGCACAAGGTCGCGCTGATGTTCGGCAACTACGGCACGCAGCAGGTCGAATTGCTGCGCCGCGCGGGCGCGGATGTCGGTTATGTGATTCCCGACGAAGGCGTGCTCGCCTGGCTCGATTGCTGGTCGATGACGCGCGCGGCCACCGACCAGCCGCTCGCGCTCGCGTGGATCAATTACATGCTCGATCCGCAGGTGAACGCGTTGCTCACGCAACGGCAAGGCCTCGCCAACACGCTGACCGCACCGGTCGACAGCAGCGGCAGTGGGCACATCGTGTGGATCGGCCCGGTGGAAAATATCCAGCGGCGTGAGGACCTGTGGGCCCGCATCGTCTCCGGCGATCGCTCGGAGCGTTTCTGATGATCCGGCCAGGCCTGACCTTCAAGCTATCGGTGCTGCTTGCGTGCATCGGCGTGATCGCGTCGGGCGCGACCGGCTACTACGCGTACCGTGCCAATCGCACGATGCTGGTGAACGAAGCCGAACATAGCCTGCTGACCTCGACGGAATTGCTGGGGCAGCGCTTCTCCATCTCGATCGACGACGTCGGTGCGGATGCGCTGGTGCTCGCGACCATGCCGTCGTCGGCGAGTGTTGCCGAGACCGACGACGGCGTCGGAGAAAACACCGGCCGCGAGCGGCTCGCGCAGGTGTATGCGAGCTTCATGGTGCATCACCCGGAATATCTGCAGATCAGGTTGATCACCAGGCAGCATTACGGGCTCGAGCTGATCCGTTTCGACCGCGACGCGGACGGCCTCGTGCGGGTGCAAGGCAACGATCTGCAGGAAAAAGGCCAGTTCGCGTACGTGTTCGACACGCTGGCGTTTTCGCCCGGCCGTGTTTATACGTCGCCGATTTCGGTCAATCACGAATACGGCGCGCACGGCGCCGAGGGCAAGCCGACGCTGCGGCTCGGCACGCCGGTGGCCGACGCGAACGGCACGGTGGTGGGCGTGGTCGTGATCGACATCGATCTGGCCGGTATGCTCAAGCGCTTGCAGAGCGATTTGCCGAGCGACTACCAGGTCTATCTCGCCAACGAATGGGGCGACTTCCTGGTTCATCCCGACCCGTCGAAAACCTTCGGCTTCGACCGTGGCCGGCGGGTGCTGATGCAGGACAGTTTCTCCGTGACGAAGCCGCTGTTCGATCAGTCGCAAAGCGAGGTGCTGGTCAATGGGCTGTCGGGGCCGCAGCAGGCGGCCGGCCAGGTTCTCGCGTTCGTGCGCCGGCCGTTTGGCGGTTCCGAGGGCAACCGCTTTATCGTGCTCGGCATCGCGAAGCCGCTGGAAGACGTGTTGTCGGGGGCGCATGTGCTGGGCGAGAGAATTATCCGCATGGTGCTGATTTTCAGCTGCCTCTCGGTGTTGCTGGCGATCGTGGCCGCGCGCGCGGTGACCAAGCCGCTGCATATTCTTGCGCACGCCGCGACCCATCTGTTCGCCGAGCACGCGATGCATACGCTGCCGCTCAAACGCACCGACGAAATCGGCGTGCTGGCGCGCTGTTTCGATCGTCTGCGGCGCGAGATCAAAGGGCAGATGGATGTGCTGCACAACAAGCAGCGAGAACTCGTGCACCTCGCCACGCACGACACGCTCACCGGTTTGCCGAACCGCATGCTGTTCATGCAGAAGCTCGAAAGTGCAATCGAGCAGGCGTCGCGGCGCGAGGAAGGGCTGGCCGTGCTGTTCGTCGACCTGGACCGTTTCAAGCAGATCAACGACCAGTTCGGTCACTCGATCGGCGACAAGGTGTTGTCGGCGGTCGCGCGGCGGCTCAAGCAGGGGCTCTTTACCGACGATGTCGTGGCGCGGCTCGGCGGCGACGAGTTCATCGTGCTGATCGAAGGGCCGCGCGTCGCGCAGGCCGTGCCCAGCATTGCATCGCGCATCATGAACACGTTGAACGAACCGCTGGTGATGGACGGTCACCGCATGACGGTGGGCGCGAGCATCGGCATCAGCCAGTTCCCCGACGACAGCGGCACGGCCGAGGAGCTGCTGCTCAATGCCGACGCAGCGATGTACGCGGCGAAATCAGGTGGACGCTGCGGATATCTGCGCTATCAGGACGTACTCGAAGCGCGTTTGCGCGAACAGATGGAGCTTGCCGCGCGAGCGCATGCCAGCGAGGACGTGACCCAGGGTCGCGAGGCCGAACCGACGGCCTGATGCATCGACCGCGCGCGGGACTCGCCAGCTAACCGGCAAGAAAAACGCGTCAGACGATTCGCGCTCCGCTGCGATACGTCGCGCGCGGAACCGGCAGTGAATCGAGCATGGTCACTCGCACGAAGTCGGCGCGCAAACCCGCTTCGATCGCGCCGCGATCATCCAGCCCGGCCGTCCGAGCCGGTTCGGCAGAGACGGTAGCCAGCGCGTGCGGCAGGCTCCAGCCGGCCTTGTCGACCAGCTCGAAGACGGCGGTCATCAAACTCGACGGCACGTAATCGGACGAGAGGATATCGAGCAGGCCGGCTTTCGCCAGTTCGAGCGCCGACACGTTGCCTGCATGCGAGCCGCCGCGCACGATATTCGGCGCGCCCATGATCGTCGAAATGCCGTGCGCGTGCGCGGCCTCGGCGGCAATGCGGGTGGTCGGGAATTCGGCCAGCACCACACCTTCCGCGCGGGCCTGTTCGACGTGCTCGATCAGCGTGTCGTCGTGGCTCGCCAGCGGAATGCCAAGCCGCTTGCAGCGCGCGACGATCTCGCTGCGATGCGCGTCGGCGTAACGTTCCTGCTCGATCGACAACTCGGCCAGCGCGCTCTCGACGTGTTCGTCACTCAGCTTGCCGTGGCGCTCCTGGAAGCGGCGCCATTGTTCGCGGTCGTGCCATTGACGCTGACCGGGCGTGTGGTCCATCACCGAAGCAAGGCGCAGCAGCGGATGCGTGCACAGCGCATCGAACATGTCGACCACGTCGGCGGAGGCGATTTCACAGCGCAGATGCAGGAAGTGTTCGGCACGCAGCAGCTTGCGCGCGGACAGCCGGTTCAGCGAAGCGGCGCATTGCATTTGCAGATCACGGCCACGCAATCCGGCATTCGCGCGCGAACCGATCGCGAGCGCGTCGAATACGGTGGTGATGCCGGCGGCCGCTACCTGCGCATCGTGGATCACGAACGCGGCATCGGTATTCCATTGCACGCCGGGGCGCGGCGCAAGGTGTTTTTCGAGGTTGTCCGTATGCAGTTCGATCAGACCGGGCAACAGATAATCGCCGTCCCAATCTTCCGCTTCGTGCGCGGCAGTCGTACCGCGTTCTACATCGCGAATCACGCCGTCTTCGACGCGAAGCACGCCGGTGAAAACCTCGTCTCGCGTCACGATGCGGGCGTTCCTGATCAGCATCGAATGGGCTCCGTAGTCAGCCGGGTTTGAGTGCGCCCGCCGGGTTTTATTCTGGAGAATGGCATGGTGTGCCACTCGATTTAATGCGTCATTCTAGTGCCGTTTCAAACTTTCATCGCGACACGCGCGCACTACAATGCACGTCATCGTGATGAATCGAACGTAGGAATAACCGCACCATGATATCGAACCGCAACGCGCGAACTACTCTCGTGGAGCACGCCCGATGAGCGACGTGACGTGGAGTGACGGCGCGCGTTTCGCCGTGTATTACGCGCCGTCGCATGAGTCGGCATGGTGGCGTGCCGGTTCGACGTGGCTCGGTCGCGATGCGCAAAGCGGCATGGCATGCGTGCCGCCGCAACCGGCGGGTTTGCAACGTCCGTTGATGGAATTGACCGAAGCACCGCGTCGATATGGATGGCATGGCACGCTCGTCGCGCCGTTCCGGCTGGCTGATGGCGTGACGCAGCACGACGTGCTGGCCGCGACGCGGGAATGGGCGGCGACGCAACGCCCGTTCGCGTTGCCGGTGGAGGCGGCCACGTTAGGCGAATTCGTCGCGTTGCGCCCGGTGGATCAGTGTGGTGAAGCAAGCGTTCGCGCGGTGGCGACTAGTGCGTTGCAAGCGCTCGATGCATTGCGCGCGAAACCGTCGGCGGCCGATCTTGCGCGACGTCTCGCCGCGCCGCTCAGCGAGCGTCAACGTGAATTGCTGATCGAGTGGGGCTATCCGTATGTGTTCGACGAATTCCGTTTTCACATGACGCTTTCCAACTCGCTCGCGGATGCTGGCGAACGCACGGCGCTGGTTGCGTGGTGGCAAGCGCAAACACCGGCGCTGGGACCGCTGACTGTCGATCATGCCGCGCTGTTCGTCGAACCATCGCCTGGTGAGCCGTTCGTGTTGTGGCAGCGCGTGCCGTTCCAGAGCGACGCGCCGGGTCACGAAATGAAATAGCGACGCGGGTTTTCAAAGCCCGAAGCGGTAGTTCAGTACCGCGCCACTTCGAAGCAGGACAAAAACTGTATATACTGTTTATATCGATGATAAACAGAAGCTGACAATGACCGAACCGACCATTAAAAAACCGACAAAGAAAACTTTCCATTTCCCGAAAGCGGCTGAGAACGTCCCCGCTGAAAAGAAGGAAGTCGTAGCGAGCGCCCCGGTTGTGGAATCGCCCAAAAAATCGGCAACCGTGAAAAAATCGGCAACCGTCAAGAAAGCCGCGAAAAAAGTCGAGGCCGGCCCGACGATCAGAAAGGCGGTTAAATCCAGTCCGGTTGTCAAAGCGAAACGCGCGAAGAAGGACAAGGTTGTCCGCGACAGTTTCACGATGCCGAAATCCGATTACGAAAAAATCGCAGCGCTCAAGCTTAAGTGCGAGGAAGCGGGCGTGTCGGTTAAGAAGAGCGAACTGTTGCGCGCGGGTCTGCTGATGCTCGAAGCGGCTTCGCCGAAGCGATTGCTGGCGGCGGTGTCGGCGGTGGAGCAGGTCAAGACTGGGCGTCCTGCTAAATCCTGACTTGGCGGAGTGCGGGTGCCGCCGTCATGGGCGGCGCTTCGCTGCGAATAAGTGAGTTTGTTCCGGGCGCTCGCCGAATTTTACGAGTACCGCTTTGCATGGCCGTTGATTGCTCCATCAACAGGATAGCGGCCTTCAAACGTCTGGTGCATCCGCTTCAATAGCGAGATGTACCGCTGCCCCTCTACCGTGTGAACGGTTTGCGCCGCGATGGCGTTGGCCTCGTCCCAGAGCCTTTCGAATTTGTCGCGCGCGGCATCCGTTGGCATTTTCGACGCCATCAGATCGGCAAAGTCCTGGTCGATGGCTTCCGGTGTTCGCGCGGGCGGTGGCGTTTTATCAGGCATCTCGCGTCTACTCGAAAACAGGTTGAGATTGGCGTGGTGTCGAAAGCGGGACGAATGAACATTGCAGCGCAGCTTTCTTCAGGAAGCGGGCACTAATGTCTGTCATTGTCTTGTCATAAAAGTACAAGACTCGCTTTTCAAAACCGGCGCTAATCAAAAAGAATAGTACGGAGATGACGATCACGAAAAATATAACGTGTCGTTTCTGTGCTGGGGAAATGCTGCGAGAAGCGTAACGGCTGAAGCCTTGCTTCGAGAATGGGCCGGTGCCGGTTCTGGCAGTTGCGCTCCGGCGTTGTGGATCTGGATGTGCTTGCGTGCTGCGGACGCTGCTATCCGCAGAAAATCGAGTCCTTGTGAGCGGCCCGTAGGTTGCGAACGAAAGCCTGCGTCCGCTGATAACGACTTGCCGTTCGAGGCTCCTGCAGGGCGCTCAACGACAGGATCTCGACAATTCCCCGCGTACAGGTACTGGTTGCGTAGTGACGGACGTCCGCTACCTTGACCCAACGGCAGTGTGTAATTTCGTTGTCTGGAACCGGCGTTTGATCTTCGTGGATATTCGCAACGAAAACGTGATGACACGTGCGAACGCCAGCGAAGTTAAATAGATATCGCATGTCTAACGCGAGCAGGCCGGTTTCTTCCATCAACTCGCGCGATGCCGCGCCTTGCAAGCTTTCGCCACTGGACGCTTTGCCGCCCGGCAACGACCATCGCGAGCCTTCCTTGCTCACCAGCAGAATTCTCGCGCCAAGCTGACAAACGACGGTCGCTCGCTGTTTCACTTTGTCTCTTCCATGATTGGTGCGCCTGCTGAATTCGTATTATTCCGTCGTCGTCACGAGGCTTGTCGGGGGAATATCGAACTAGGGAAGATGGTGGTTGGCTAATGTGACATTCGTGTGGCGTCGCGCCCTGAAACGAGGCTTTTCCGCAGATTTCGCCTGTAAATCGAGCATCCCTTTGGACTTTCTCGGTTTAGCACCCAGTGAGTCGAGCCTGAATTTATTCTGGTTGCTTTAATATGCCTTCTGTTATTGCGCTCCCAGTTCGCGATGGAAGAAGGTGACATGACTTCGCGTCCCCATCCCGCTGACGATCAGAAGACTTCGCAGCCGCCTCGCGTGGGCCGGGCAGAGGGCTGTATTGCGCCGGCTACATCGATTGGCGACGCTTTCAATATTCTTTCTTCTGCGGCGACTGGCGAAGCACTCAAGAGAGTTCGCGAACTCAACTCAAACTCGGAACCCGAAGTCCTGCACAAGCTGCGTGTTGCATTGCGTCGACTGCGAACGCTGTGGTGGGTGTTTCAGCCCTTGCTCGACAAGCAGGACGCCAGGTCTCATCGCGGCGAATTCAAGTCGCTGGCAGCGGCTGCCGGGAAAACACGAGACTGGGACGTGTTGCGCGAATTGCTATCGGCAGCGCCGTCGGGCGATTCTTTCGAAGCGTTGATCGCGCGCGTCGACCAGCATCGAAGCAGCGCGCTCGCATTCAGCAACCGGATCATCGGCAACGCCGGTGTCGAACGGATTGTCGAGCACGCGGTGCGGGTCGCGCGAAATCAGATCGAGGCTCAGACTACGCCCATGCGCCTCGATGAGTTCGCGACGACGCGCGCCGGGCGGGCAGAGGTGATGTTAAAGAAGCGCATCAAACGCGTTGCTTCCAACCCGAACGCGGACTATGCCGATCTTCATGAAATACGCATTGCTGGAAAGCGATTGCGATATTCACTTGAATTTTTAGCGCCGGTGCTCGACGGTCATTATCTGGCGACGATTGAACGGCTCGCGCAAGTTCAACAGCAACTTGGCGATTTGAACGATCTGGTAACGGGCGAAACTTTGCTTCGCGAATATGCGTTCCAACTGGGCGAATCGCATGCGTCGAAGAAAGCGATTAAATATCTGGAGGAGCAGCAGCGACTGCGGAAAATCGCTGCGCACGACATGCTGCGAGCCAACTTTTAATGCGTCGTCAAACCTTTTTTATGGCAATACACCGCCTGTTGCCCGGCGCTTTTTCGACTGAACGCCGTTCGACTCGACACGGCGTGCGAGATCGGTGAGTAGCCATCGGGCCACAACGTCCGGCCGGTTCATGTCATGACTCGCAAACTTTATTTCATTGTCGAAGTAGACGATAACCGTACCGTTCATCACGCGATATCGACCTCGAAACACGGTGCCATTGAGTTCAATTTCGATTCCCTTGGCTGTTTCATAATCTTCGACCATTGACTCCGCTCTGTTTAATTTTTTGAGGCATGGAACTTACCTAAGCAGATGTCGTACGTCAATGATTAAGGTGTAAAGTTCCTTACATTTTTTTCTCGAACGGAAGATCGCGAGTCAAACGCGGGATTTCGATTTCCTATTCGCTTCCTTTTGATGTGCTATTGCGTGGTAATCGACTTGCTGGACAGATTTTTAATCCTCGCCCGTAATTGCGTACGGACCTCGTCCGTCACGGCGGCGGGAAGCGGAATGTAGTCGAGGTTTTCGGCAGCCTGTTGACCATTGGTGAGCGCCCAATCGAAGAACTTCAGCGTTTCGCCGCTGCGCTCTGGTAGTGCGGACGCGTTTCGAAGCAGCACAAACGTTGCGCCGACAACCGGCCACGCGTTCTTGCCAGGCTCATTCGTCAGAATCGGTACGAGTGAATGGGACCAGTCGGCGCTGGCTGCTGCTGCTTTGAATGTCTCCGGGCCCGGTTTAACCACGACACCGGCTGCATTTTTCATCGCGACATACGACATGCGGTTCTGCTTCGTGAAGTCCCATGCAACGTAGCCGATTGCGCCCGGCAGGATCTGCACGAAGGTCGCCACGCCTTCGTTGCCTTTGCCGCCTATACCACGGGGCCAGCGTACGGTCGTGCCTTCTCCGATCCTGCTTTTCCATTCCGGGTTGACCTG
This sequence comes from Paraburkholderia sp. GAS333, assembly GCF_050435665.1. NCBI lineage: Bacteria > Pseudomonadati > Pseudomonadota > Betaproteobacteria > Burkholderiales > Burkholderiaceae > Paraburkholderia > Paraburkholderia sp. GAS333. Next base: position 206,460 of record NZ_JBNDKS010000005.1, on the reverse strand, counting down.
CGACAGAAAGTGCGTCCAGATTAGCGTCGTGCCGGAACCGTCGAGACGCCGGACTACGGCAATCGGCGTATCGGGCATTTTCATTCCGGGGTTGATCGCAACGATCGCGGGATCGTCCCAGTAAATTATTTTGCCGAGAAAGATGTCGCCGAGCACCTGGCCCGTCAACGTCACCTCGCCCGATTTGATACCGGGAAGATTGACGACCGGCACGACGCCGCCGATCACCGTCGGAAACTGGAACAGGCCGTCTTTCACGAGTTCTGCGTCGCTGAGCGGCGCGTCGGAGCCGGCGAAATCCACCTGGCTTGCGACTATCTGTCTGAGACCGTCGGTTGAGCCGACGCCGCGATAATTGACCTTGCCGCCTCCGGCTCCCTGATACGCGCTGGCCCAGCGGGTGTAGATAGGCGCGGCGAAAGTGCTGCCGGCACCGGTAATGTCAGCGGCGCGGCCTGAAATGGCGGATACGGCGCTCACCAGACCTATCGTCAGCATCAGAATATGTCTCACGAAAACCTCACTTGAATTGTTGTTGAAGATCGTTAAGTGAAGCTCGCCGAAGAATCGCGGCGTGAAAATACTATTGTTTGTCGGGCAAACCTCGATGCTGGAAACGGCGATGTCGACTTGCTGTTTTCGCTGGGTTTCGTGTGCCCCACTTCTGAACACTAGACCTTGTGTGGGGCATTTTCAAAGCACGCCTTCGCAAGTACGCGGACTTCATCAAAGGACGATGACGGGGGAGGGGGATTGAAATTCTCCAGCACGGTTGACGGTCATTCGGCGAAAACCGTGCCAGTGTCGCGGGTCGGAACGCATCCGAAAATCCGCTCGCAAAGTGCGTTGATGCCGGGTTCGTAAAGCGCAAGCACGCGCACCCGGATACCGTTAAGCGTATTTCGAAATTGCCGGGCAAATGGGCTCTGAAGTCAGCCTTAAAAATTCAGATGGACGGACGTAAAAACGTGCTTCTGTTTTTTATATTAAGCCGCTTATAGTTCGTACATTGCTGTCAGATAGACTCTCTGACAGCAACTCATTCACGCGACGGAGAAAGACATGACAAACGCATCCGGGGCGAGTATCAGCCGGCAGGGGCCGCAATTGGAAGCGCTACAGGTTCTGGCCGAGTATCTCGAGTTATCGCTCGATGCCGGCGCGAGCCTGATCGTGATGCGTCATTCGAACGATATCGCCACGCTTTATGTCGGTGATCCGGCGGGGCCGCGCGAGGAGTTGAAGCGGCGCGGAACGATTGCCGCATCGCTTGCTAACGAGATTCTCAACGTGACGGACGCGGGCATCAACCGGATTGAAATCGAAGGTAAAACGTACCGGTTTTTCCGCAGCTTCACGCATCTGGAAGAAGTCGCAGCAGTCGTGTTTGCTTCGACCTGACAGGATATTTTTTTACGGCGAGGGGCGCCCCGCGTCTTTCGCCTGCACGATTAAAGCGCGTCGTGACAGAGCGCCATCATTCGCTGAACCATGGTGCTTGCTTCATTGAGTTCCATCTCGTTGGTGAAGAGCAGGTTCACGCTCGACAACCGCACCGCGACACCGGCCTCCAGCAAATCCTTGCTCGCGATTTTCAGCGCGAGTTGACCGATGCGAACCCGGTCCAGCCAGTCCATCTGCAGCCGGTTTTTCTCCAGCCACTGACGACAGCACTGAACCACATGGTCTACCCGCCAGTCGTTGGTCAACGCGTACGACGCCGCTGCGACGGCGACGAGGAAACACAGCAGGTCGGGTCGCGCACTTTCGCGCTCGCTAAATTCAGGTTTCATCATGTCTTTCGGCTTGCCGGCTGCGGTTAAGCAAACCCAATACATATGGGCTACGGAGGACGATTCAATGTGGACGTAATTCGACACTGCTTTTTTCAACGTGGCCAACGCGGATCACCACGCGAAAGTGGACACTTTACTGCAAGTCGGGATGACTTCGTGTGCTGCAGGGCAACGGCATGATCTTTCGCAGCATCATGATGAACCGATATGCTGTGCGGCCGTGTGAAAAGCAAGGCTAAAAAAGCTGGCGGCCCGCTTTCTGTCGGGTTACCGGAATCCGGGGAATGTTTTTGCCTGCGCACGCAGGCAAAAAAAGCAAGCTCGTACCGACAGGTTTTACACGCTCTCCGCGTGTGCAGCGGGAAAAATTGTGACGCCGGAGCCGCGTTGGAATTTTTTATCTGCGAGATTCGGTCGCAGTTCGGCGATGCGCTATTCGTGCCGCGCAACGTCGGGTCGCGGTACACGGAACGCGCGAAACATCCGCGGTTTGGGCCGAAGGAATCTCAAAACGGATTTCTGAAGTTGACCTGCCTATTGCCGTAAGCAAACGAATTTTCACCAGCCAGGCCACCCACTTCTCGCGGAGTTTTTTTAGCTGCCGCATACATCGGGAACTATTGTTGCGGGCGCATTATGTTGCCGCCGATTCAACAGGGGTTTTACTTCGTAACCTTCCCTCGTCTATGCACTCATAGCGTTAATTTTATGCCCGTGGCATAGTGCGCACCGCAATACCATTTAAACGGGGAGTCAATATGGCAACACTGGAACAAATTCAGGCAAAGATGGACAAGCTCAAGGCGCAAGCCGAGGCATTGGCCGCAAAGAACGCACAGGCCATCGTGGACAAGATTCGAGGTCTCATGCTTCAGCATGGACTGACGACGAAAGACATCGAAGCCGACGCAAAGACGAAGCGCGCGGCGAAAACCGTCGGCGGTAAAGCTGCGGATGCGGCGAAAGCATCGAAGAAATCCGGCGTCAAAGTGGCGGCCAAATATCAGGATCCGAAGACCGGTGCAACGTGGACGGGTCGCGGACGCGCGCCGGCCTGGATTGCCAGTGCAAAAGATCGAAGCAAGTTTCTGATTGGCAGCGGCGCAAGCGCGGTGGCCGTTTCGAATTCGGCTGCCGACAAGGTGAAGGCGAATGTGAAAGCTAAGGGCAACGCTTCGGCTTCGGCTGTGAAAAAAGCGTCGACCGCTGGCGCAGCGACGGCTCCCAAAGGTCAGCAAAAAGCTGACCAGGCTCCCCGCTACCGCGATCCGAAATCGGGCGCGACGTGGAGCGGTCGTGGTCGTGCGCCGTTGTGGATTGCGGGCGCGAAAGACCGCAACAAGTTTTTGATCGACGCGGCGCAAGCCGTTGCTCCGGTCGCGAAGACGAACACGCCGAAGGCAGTTGTTACCAAGGCAGTGGTCGCAAAGACGAATAAGCCGAAGGCAGCGGTTACCAAGGCCGCGGTTGCGAAGACCAATGAGCCGAAGGCAGTTGTTACCAAGGCCGCGGTTGCGAAGACGAATAAGCCGAAGGCAGTTGTTACCAAAGCAGCAGTGACGAAAGCAGCAGTGACGAAAGCAGCAGTGACGAAAGCGCCGGTGACGAAAGCAGCAGCGACGAAAGCGCCAGCGGTCAAGAAAGTAAGCGCGGTCAAGGAACCCGTGGTTGTGAAATCGCCCGTTGCTGACGAGAAGGTTGTAGCGAAGAAAGCCGCGGTGTCGCCAGCAAAGCCCAAGGCAGTGAAGAAGGTCGTCGCTAAAAAGGCAGAACCGGTCGCTGTTGTTGCCGCAAGTTCCGACGTGCCCGCAGCACCGGTAGCGTCAGCCGAAGTGGCCGCATAAGCGAAAACCAGCGTAAGCGTAACCTACGCAGTCCGATGCCAGCAGACCCGAGGTTTGCTGGCATCGGCGCATTTGCGGTTCACGAAAATCGCAGGCACGCGAATGGTTCGGATTGATTCCAGCCAATACGCCGACGCGCACGATAACTCGCCCGTCATTGGCGACTCTGACCACTCGCAAACCAGTCTACGATTTCCCTTTGAGGGTGAACGGCGCGAGCAGCGCCTGCACATCGACGCGTTGGCCCTGAAGTAAAAGCAGGCGCGCATGAAGCACCGTGTTTTCCAGAACGAGCTTGGCGGTGCTCAGCAGATACAACGCATGAATCTCGGACACCGACATGTTGCCCGCTTCAACCTGGTGATGGCGCTCGACGAGTGAGGTCATGACCAGCCGCCGCAGCTCCTGCTCGCCGAATGGAAGGTCCGCGTAATCGATCGGGTCTTCGGCTTCAACTTCTCGCAGCATGTCAACAAGCGCTTCTGTGCTCACTTCCATGTGTCCGCTCCCGGAGTTGGTTGGGACCAGCATAGCTAAACAGCGGTTCGCGCACAATGCCGCAAAAATGGCGTGGCGTTGAACGCGCTCCGGGTTCGTTCATATCCGTAAGCCGTTCGAAACAGTCGCCGCGCGATTCAGTCTTTGCCACAATACGCATTTCACTGTCTGCGCACCGGCTCATGCCGCGTTCCCCAAGCGGGAACCCTACGGCAGATGATCCGCAGCGCAGGGCTGTTTGCCGCTGTCGTCAGCGGCATGCTTTCACGGAGCAATCAAGATGAACGACGCCGTCCGCCTGACCGAAGTGTCCGACCTGGAACCCGCCGCACAAAGTCTGCGCGAAATTCGCCATCACATTCACCATCATCCTGAACTCGCGTACGAGGAAGTGCAGACCGGCGCGCTGGTCGCGGAGAAGCTCGAGCAATGGGGCTGGCAGGTCACGCGTGGGGTCGGTCAGACTGGCGTGGTCGGGACATTGAAAGCGGGCGATGGCAAGCGCAGCATCGGGATTCGCGCCGACATGGACGCGTTGCCGATCATCGAGCAAACCGGCCTGCCGTACGCGAGCGGCACGCACGGCAAAATGCACGCGTGCGGTCACGACGGTCACACGACCATGCTGCTCGGCGCTGCGCAACGCCTCGCGGCCACGCGCCATTTCTCGGGCACCGTGCATCTGTATTTCCAGCCGGCGGAAGAGAGCGGTATCGATAGCGGCGCGCAGAAAATGATCGCCGACGGCCTGTTCGAGCGCTTTCCGTGCGACGCGGTATTCGGCGTTCACAACCATCCCGGTGAAGAGCCCGGCACGTTGCTGTTTCGCAAGGGGCCGTTCATGTCGGCGGGCGACAAGGCGATCATCACGATCGAAGGTGTCGGCGGACACGCGGCGCGTCCGCATCTGACAGTCGATCCGGTCGTGGTGGCGGCAAGCATGGTGATGGCGTTGCAGACCGTCGTCGCGCGCAATGTCGATCCGTCTCAACCTGCCGTGGTCACAGTCGGCTCGATGCACGCTGGCACCGCGAACAATGTGATTTCGAGCAGCGCGAAACTGGAACTGAGCGTGCGGTCGTTCAGCCCCGAAGTCCGCGCGCTATTGAAGAAGCGCATCACCGAACTCGCGGAATCGCAGGCTGCGAGTTATGGCGGCAAGGCGATCGTCGAGTACATCGAAGGCTATCCCGTCGTCGTGAATTCCGATGCGGAAACCGATTTCGCGATTCAGGTGGCGCGCGAACTGGTCGGTGACGACAAGGTGGTCGCGCACACCGACATCCTCATGGGCAGCGAAGACTTTGCGTTCATGCTGCAAAAGCGGCCGGGTACGTTTCTGCGGATCGGCAACGGCGCGGGCGAGGACGGCTGCATGGTGCACAACCCGCACTACGATTTCAACGACCGTAATCTGCCGGTCGGCGCCGCGTTCTGGACGCGGCTGGTGGAGCGCTATCTGGCTCAGTGAACCGGCATTGCGACGTGCGCGCTGCAATGCCGATAGCGGGCGCCAGCGCGCCCGCCGATCATTTTCAACCGCGTCGCGCGACCATATCCGAGACGGTTTGCGCGGCCTTTTGCAGCGGCTCCAGAAACGCCTTCACCATCTGCTTCGCCGAATTGCGCTGCGCATTTCCGCTGATGTTCATCGCCGCGATCACACGCCCCTGGCGATTGCGGATCGGCGCGGACAGCGAAATCAAACCACCTTCGAGTTCCTGATCGACGATAGCCCAGCCCTGGGTCCGCACCTGCGCGATCAGTTTCTTCAACTCGTCCTTGTCGGTCACCGTGCGCGGCGTGTGCGCGTAAAGCGGCGCCGAATTCAACGTGGCTTCGAGCGTTTCGTCGTCGAGTGCGGACAGCAGCACGCGGCCCATCGACGTGCAATAAGCGGGCAAGCGGCTGCCGATCGACAGGTTGATCGTCATGATCTTGTGGGTCGGCACACGCAGCACGTAAACGATCTCGGTGCGATCCAGCACGGCCGCCGAACAGCTCTCGTGAACCTCCGCCGACAAACCTTCCATGACCGGCTCGGCCAGATTCCAGAATGGCATCGACGTCAGATAGGCGAAACCGAGGTCGAGAATTTTCGGCGTGAGGCGGAACAGGCGGCCTTCGGCTTCCACGTAGCCGAGCGTCTGCAAGGTCAGCAGGATGCGGCGTGCGCCCGCGCGCGTGAGACCGGTGGCGGCGGCGACGTCGGTGAGCGTCTGTTCGGGGCGCGTGGCGTCGAACGCGCGGATGACCGCGAGGCCGCGCGCGAACGACTGCACATACGAGTCGCCCGGCTTGTCCGGGGCCGGTTCGGCGCTGACGGGAACGACGGTAGACGGCGGCAGGGCTTTGCTCATGGGCCTTGAAAGATGCGTTCGAAGAAAGCGCGCACGACGGCCGCGCCGGTTGCCCGACGCGCTGCTGCGCAAAGGCGTGACGATAGCTTAAGCCTTCTGTTTCGCCAACTTGACGTGTGATCGCGTAAAAATCCCAGGGTTTGCGCGGATGCCGAGTTCATCTCAAATTTGTATGATGACCCGATAACATGACGAGTCGAGGCTTCGATGTTCGACAAGATTCCTGCGCGGGCGTTGAGCGACACGGTCGCGCAGCAGCTGCTCACGCAAATCGACAAAGGCACCTTCGAGCGCGGCGGCAAGCTGCCGACCGAGGCTGTGCTGGCGCAGCAGTTCGGCGTGAGTCGCACGGTGATCCGCGAGGCGATTTCGCGGCTGAAGAACGAGGGCGTGGTCGAACCGCGCCAGGGTAGCGGCGTGTTCATCGCGGGGCACGGCGCGGTCCGGCCGCTGCGGATCGATTACGCGGAAGCAGTCGAGCCCGGCTCGGTTGTGCAGATTCTCGCGCTGCGCCGGGCGATCGAAGCTGAAGTCGCATCCGAGGCTGCGCTGTGCCGCAGCGCCGCCGATATCGCGTCGATCGACGCCGCGCTCGCGCACATCGACGAAGCGGTGGCCGACGGCAGCGACGGTGTCGCGCAAGACGTCGCGTTTCATCGCGCGATTGCGGCGGCGACCGGCAATCCGTATTTCCTCAAAACGCTCACTTTCCTGAATCAGTATCTGGAGGCCGGCACGGTCGTCACGCGCCGCAACGAATCGTTGCGCGAGGACTTTTCGCGTCAGGTGCGCGACGAGCACGCGGCGATCGCCGCGGCAATTCGCGCGGGCGATCCGGTAGCGGCGCGCAACGCGGCGCAGACGCATATGTACAACGCCGCGCGCCGGCTCGCGGAAGCGGGCATCTGCTAGCGGCTGAAGTAACGGACAAGAAGCTGGAAGCGGTCAGGTCCCATGAGCGCTCGCGCTCATCGGGTGCGAACACATCACGCAATTGACAGAGGTCACGCATGTCCAGAAATGTCGGAGTCATCGGTCTAGGTGCAATGGGTCTGGGTGTCGCGCGCTCATTGCGGCGCGCGGGTTTTCGGGTGCATGCGTGCGATTTGCGCCAGGAGGTGTTGCAGGCGTTTGTCGCCGAGGGCGGTGTCGGTTGTGCGACGCCCGCGGAGCTCGGCGCCCAATGCGAGGTGGTCGTCACGGTCGTCGTGAATGCCGAGCAGACCGAGGCCGTACTGTTCGGCGAGCAGGGCGCGGTCGCGGCGATGAAAAAAGGCAGTGTGGTGATCGCAAGCGCGACAGTGCCTCCCGAATTCGCGATAGATATCGGCAAGCGGATCGAAGCGGCGGGTCTGCAGATGCTCGATGCGCCGCTTTCCGGCGGCGCAGCGCGCGCCGCATCCGGTGAGATGACGATGATGACCTCGGGCCCCGCGCAAGCCTATGCCGCCTGCCAGGACGTGCTGATCGCGATGGCGGGCAAGGTCTACCGGCTCGGCACTGCGCATGGCGCGGGATCGAAAGTGAAGATCATCAATCAGTTGCTGGCGGGCGTGCATATCGCGGTCGCCGCCGAGGCGATGGCGCTCGGTTTGCGCGAGGGCGTCGATCCGAAGGCGCTGTACGAGGTGATCACGAACAGCGCGGGCAATTCGTGGATGTTCGAGAACCGTGTGCCGCACATTCTCAATGGCGATTACACGCCGCTGTCGGCGGTCGATATTTTCGTCAAGGACCTGGGGCTCGTGCTCGATACCGCGCGCCGCTCGAAATTCCCGCTGCCGTTGTCGGCGGCCGCGCATCAGATGTTCATGATGGCGTCCACGGCCGGTCATGGTGGCGAAGACGATTCGGCGGTCATCAAGATTTTCCCCGGCATCGACGTGCCGGCCGCGAAGTAAGCGGGGCTGATGTCATGACGTCCACGACGAAACGCGCGTTGCTCGGCTGCATCGCCGACGATTTCACCGGCGCGACCGATCTCGCCAACATGCTGGTACGCGGCGGCATGCGCACGGTTCAAACCATCGGCGTACCCGCGTCGAATGAAGCGCTCGAAGCCGATGCGCTGGTGGTCGCGCTGAAGTCGCGCACGATTCCCGCCGCCGACGCCATCGCGCAATCGCTCGCCGCGCTCGACTGGTTGCGTGCGCAAGGCTGCCGCCAGTTCTTTTTCAAATACTGCTCGACCTTCGATTCGACCGACGCTGGCAACATCGGTCAGGTGACCGATGCGCTGCTCGACGCGCTGTCTTCCGATGGCGCGGGTTTCACGATTGCCTGCCCCGCGTTTCCTGAAAACGGCCGCACGATTTTCCGGGGCCATCTGTTTGTCGGCGATACGCTGCTCAATGAATCGGGCATGGAAAACCACCCGCTCACGCCGATGCGCGACGCGAATCTCGTGCGCGTGCTGCAGCGTCAGACGCAATCGAAAGTGGGTCTCGTGCGTTACGACACGGTGGCCAAGGGTGTGCCGGGCGTGCGTGCGGCATTCGACGCGCTCCGCGAAAACGGCGCGCGCATGGCGATTGCCGACGCGGTGTCCGACGCCGATCTGCACGTGCTAGGCGAAGCCTGCGCCGACCTCACGCTGATCACGGGCGGCTCCGGCATCGCGTTGGGCTTGCCCGCGAATTTCCGTCGCGCGGGATGGTTGAACGAGCAGGCCGATGCCGCGCAGTTGCCGCGTATCGATGGTTTGTCGGTGGTTCTTGCCGGGAGCGCGTCGAAAGCGACCAACGCACAGGTCGCGGCGTGGCGTGAAACGCGCCCGGCGTTTCGCATCGATCCGCTGGCGGCGGCGCGCGGTGAAGACGTCGTCGCGCAGGCGCTCGACTTCGCCCAGCCGTATCTCGACCGGCGCGAAGCCGTGCTGATCTACGCGACCGCCACGCCTGACGAAGTCAAGGCGGTGCAGCGCGAACTCGGCGTCAACGAAGCGGGGCATCTGGTGGAATCGACATTGGCGTCGATTGCGCGCGCTCTGCGCGAGCGCGGCGTGCGCAAGTTCGTGGTGGCGGGCGGCGAGACCTCGGGCGCGGTCGTGCAGGCGCTCGACGTGCGCACGCTGCGCATCGGCGCGCAGATCGACCCGGGCGTGCCGGCCACGGCGACCACCGGCGCCGACCCTCTGGCGCTCGCGCTGAAGTCCGGCAATTTCGGCTCGACCGATTTCTTCGACAAGGCGCTGCGTCATCTGGACGGGGCCGCGCAATGACCGCGTCGCCCGCACTTCACACGACGAACGAAGCGCGCGTGCGCGAGGAAATCTGCGTGAGCGGCGCGAGTCTGTATCAGCGCGGCTATACGGTGGGCACCGCCGGCAACATCAGCGCGCGGCTCGACGACGGCTGGCTGATCACGCCGACCGATGCCTGTCTCGGCCGGCTCGATCCCGCCGGGATCGCCAAAGTCGATCTGAGCGGCAACGCCGTGTCGGGCGCGAAGCCGTCGAAAACGCTGGCGCTGCATCGCGGCATCTATGCGCGTAACGGCGACGCACGCGGCGTCGTCCATACGCATTCGACCCATCTGGTCGCGCTGACGCTCGCGGGCGTCTGGAGCGAAACGGATGTGCTGCCGCCGCTCACGCCGTACTACGTGATGAAAGTGGGACACGTACCGCTGATTCGCTACCGCCGTCCCGGCGATCCGCAAGTGGCTGCCGAGATCGCCGCGCTGGCCGGTTCGGTCCGCGCGGTTCTGCTCGACCGTCTGGGGCCGGTGGTGTGGGAGCGTTCCGTCGCGCAGGCGTCGTACGCGCTCGAAGAACTGGAGGAGACCGCGCGCTTGTGGCTGATGACGAATCCGCGGCCCGCGCCGCTCGATGAAGCCGCGCTCGAAGAGTTGCGTGCGGTGTTCGGCGCGCGCTGGTAGCGCACGCTACGGGAAATTCCCGCATGGGCCACGCGTGGGTTCGCGTGATTCATGCGGTCGCGCGGTCTTGTAGTTGAGGCCGCCTGAATATTCGACACGCGCCAGAAACGAGCATCGACGGCTCGATCCTCGGCGCTGAATCAAACTGTTACCTGGGAGTTGTCGCCATGCCCCGTTTTGCCGCCAATCTGACGATGATGTACACCGAGCACGCTTTCCTCGACCGTTTCGCCGCCGCCGCGAAAGACGGTTTCGAAGCGGTCGAATACCTGTTTCCCTACGATTTTCCGGCCAGCGAAATCAAGGCGCGGCTCGATGCCAATCATCTGACGCAGGCGCTGTTCAATGCGCCGCCCGGCGACTGGGCAGGCGGCGAACGCGGAATAGCCGCGCTGCCGGGCCGCGAAGACGAGTTTCAGCGCAGCATCGCCACCGCGCTCGATTACGTGCGCGTGCTCGGCAATCGCAAGTTGCATGTGATGGCTGGTCTGATCGGCGCGGGTCACTCGCGAGTGGAGCATCGCGACGTGTACGTGAAAAATCTCGCGTATGCCGCGAAGGCTGCGCAAGCCGAGAACATCATGGTCGTGATCGAGCCGATCAATACGCGCGACATGCCCGGCTACTTCCTGAATCGTCAGGACGATGCCCACGCGATTTGCGCGGAAGTCGGCGCACCGAATCTGAAGGTGCAATTCGATTGCTATCACTGCCAGATCGTCGAAGGCGATCTCGCGGTGAAACTCAAACGCGATATGGCCGGCATCGGCCACATTCAGATCGCGGGCGTGCCCGAGCGGCACGAACCCGACACCGGCGAATTGAACTACCCGTATCTGCTGGAATTGATCGACTCGCTGGGTTACGACGGCTACATCGGTTGCGAATACCGGCCGCGTGGTGAAACGTCGGCGGGGCTTGGCTGGCTGAAGCCGTATCTGAAGAACGCCGGGCAATGAACTGCGAATTCACCTGATTCACGATCTCGATGGAAAGCCAATCATGAAAGTTCTGATTACCGGCGGCGCGGGTTTTCTCGGTCAGCGCCTCGCCCGTGAACTGCTCGCGCGCGGTTCGCTGAACGACGCGCAAGGCAAGCCGCAAGCGATTACCGAACTGCTTCTGCTCGACGTGGTTCATGCCGCCGATTCCGGCGACAGCCGCGTGCGAAGCGAAGTGGGCGATATCGCCGAACGCAGCGTGCTGGAACACGCAATCGACGGGAACACCGAAGCGATCTTCCATCTCGCGGCGATCGTGAGCGGCCAGGCGGAAGCGGATTTCGATCTCGGCATGCGCATCAATCTCGACGCGTCGCGCCTGCTGCTCGAAACGTGCCGGCAACGCGGGCATCGGCCGCGCGTGGTGTTCACGAGTTCGGTCGCGGTTTATGGCGGCGATCTGCCGGATGTCGTGCAAAACGATACGGCGCTGAATCCGCAATCGTCGTATGGCGCGCAGAAGGCGATCGCGGAATTGCTGCTCAACGATTACACGCGACGCGGTTTTGTCGACGGCCGCGTGCTGCGCTTGCCGACCATCAGCGTGCGTCCGGGGCGGCCGAATGCGGCGGCGTCGTCGTTTGCGAGCGGGATTATCCGCGAGCCGCTGAATGGCGAGGCGGCGGTGTGTCCGGTGGCGGGATCGACGCGGCTGTGGCTGCTGTCGCCGCGCCAGGCGATCGCAAGCCTGATCGCAGGGCTCGAACTCGATGCGGCGGCGCTCGGTCAGCAGCGCGTGCTGAACCTGCCGGGGATTTCGGTGAGCGTCGACGACATGGTCGCGGCGCTGCGCGAAGTGGCGGGCGACGAGGTCGCGAACCGGATCGTGTGGGAGCCTGATACGCGCGTGGAGAAGATCGTCGGCAGCTGGCCGGGACGGTGGGATACGTCGCGCGCCGAGCGGCTGGGCCTGAGCGGCGAGCGGAGTTTCGCTGACGTGATCCGCAGCTATATCGCTGACGAAGGGATCCAGGTTCGGTGAGAGGCCGGGCTTGCGGAACATGAAACTTCTCCGCAAGCCTTTCCCGCAACGCCACGACGGCATCGGCCACTCTGCGCCAGATCCCCGCGCGACCACTCAGAACCCGCCCCCGCCGTCTGCACGTATTCCCTAATGCCAACCGGTCCACGCTTGACATGGTTTCGCGCACGCGCCTATTATCGAGGCTCATTGTTCGATATATGACCGTACGTTCGCGTAAAGAACAAATGGCCTGAATCTCGAGCCCAAGGTTTACCATCCTGCGCTAAGCTGATCCGACGTGAAGGCTGCCGTGCCGCCACCTGTCCGTGGGCGTGGCCGGCCCGATGCCACCGCGCATCCAGCCCGCGTCATCGCGTGACTACCGATTCACCGGCCACGGCGCAGCGCACGCAGCACATCAACTGGAGACATCACATGACCGAAGCATTCCTGTGCGACGCGATTCGCACCCCCATTGGCCGCTATGCGGGTTCGCTGTCGTCGGTGCGTGCCGACGATCTGGGCGCCGTGCCGCTCAAGGCGCTGATGGAGCGCAACAAGGACGTCGACTGGAGCGCGATCGACGACGTGATCTACGGCTGCGCGAACCAGGCCGGTGACGACAACCGCAACGTCGCGCGCATGTCGCTGCTGCTGGCGGGCTTGCCGCTAGACGTGCCGGGCTCGACGGTCAACCGCCTGTGCGGTTCGGGCATGGACGCAGTCGGCATCGCGGCGCGCGCGATCAAATCGGGCGAAGCCGCGTTGATGGTGGCGGGCGGTGTCGAAAGCATGAGCCGTGCGCCGTTCGTGATGCCCAAGGCAGGCAGCGCGTTTTCGCGCCAGGCCGAGATTTACGACACGACGATCGGCTGGCGCTTCGTCAACCCGTTGATGAAAAAGCTCTACGGCGTCGACTCGATGCCGGAAACCGGCGAAAACGTCGCCACCGACTACAACATCAGCCGCGCCGATCAGGACGCGTTCGCACTGCGCAGCCAGCAGAAAGCGGCTCGCGCGCAACGCGACGGCACGCTCGCGCAGGAAATCGTCGGCGTGACGATTGCGCAGAAGAAGGGCGATCCGGTTACGGTGCTGCAGGACGAGCATCCGCGTGAAACCAGCCTCGAAACGCTCGCCAAGCTGAAGGGCGTCGTGCGTCCGGACGGCACGGTCACGGCGGGCAATGCATCGGGCGTGAACGACGGCGCAGCGGCTCTGCTGCTCGCCAACGAAGCCACCGCGAAGCGCTTCGGCCTCACGCCGCGCGCTCGCGTGCTGGGTATCGCCACGGCCGGCGTCGCGCCGCGCGTGATGGGCATCGGCCCGGCGCCGGCTACGCAAAAGCTGCTGGCGCGTCTGGGCATGACCATCGACCAATTCGACGTGATCGAACTGAACGAGGCGTTCGCGTCGCAAGGTATTGCGGTGTTGCGCGCGCTGGGCGTGGCCGACGACGACGCTCGCGTGAACCCGAACGGCGGCGCGATTGCACTCGGCCATCCGCTCGGCATGAGCGGCGCGCGCCTGGTGACGACCGCGATGTATCAACTGCAGCGCACGCAAGGTCGCTTTGCGCTGTGCACGATGTGTATCGGCGTCGGTCAGGGCATCGCAATCGCAATCGAACGCGTTTGATGCATTAGCTTCATTTGAAATTAACGCGCCATGTCCGGCGCTTCAAAACGAACAGCCCCAGCGCGAAAGCGTTGGGGCTGTTTTGTTTGTGGCGTTCGGATCGTCCGGACCGAAAGTTGTGCGAGCCGGGTACGCGATTTGCGATTGGGGATCGGGACGATGCTCGAACCACTTCTCAAGGAGAGCGCAGATGAAGGCAGCGATGACAGCGGCAACGGCAGCGTTGATGATCGCGGCATTCGCCGCTGCTCAGCCTGCCTGCGCGCAAGACTCGATGGCGAGCACCGCCCAGGCCGTGATCGACGCGGCCGAGCCGGTGCATCTGAACGCAGAGATTGCCGCTATCGATCCTGGCAGCCGGACACTCACGCTCAAGGGCCCCGACGGTAACGCCGTGGTCGTGCTAGTGAGTCAGCAGCTTGCCGGTTTCGATCAACTGAAAGTGGGCGACCGGGTCGACGTGCTCTACAGGAACGCGCTGCTCGTGAATGCCGAGAAAGTCGCCGGCGCGGATAAGGACATTCGCAAACGCGTCGACAAGCGGGTGACCACGCAGAGCGCGGGAGGTTTCGAATCTACCGGACAGACCGAGGTGCTGGCCACGGTGCAGAAGATCGATCGCAAGAAGCGCCTCGTGACGTTGCGCGGCGTGTCGCAGACACGGACGTTCGAAGCGGGTCCGGCGGTCGATCTGTCAACGGTGAAGGTGGGCGATACGATTCACGCGGTGTTCGTATCGGCGGCGGCAGTGCAGGTCACGCCCGCCGCGCAGTGAACGTTGCGCACGCGGGCGGCGGTACTTGCGAGCATTGTCGTCAACGCGGCGACGGCGCACCCAGTCCGAGCCCGGCAAGCCGCCCGAGCCAGCGTCCGATCAAACCGCGTCGCACGGGCAATATGCTGGTCAACGTGACGCGCGCCGCATGTGCGCCATCGGTGCTGAGCCACACACGTTCGCCGCGATGCAGCCGGATTTCCGCGCCCGGCGTAAGCCAGTGATCGTAAGGGGAGCTGATGCGGGTCAGCCAGATGCGCGCACCCTGAACCGCGAGCGTGCTGTCCGCTTCGATACGCCACGTGAGCGTCGCGCCTGGGATCACAGAAAAATGCACGACGATTGTCGGCTGACGCTCGTCCGGTTGATACGCCGAAAGACTCGAGTCGTCATCCATGCATTGCGGGCTTGCCTGATCCATCTTTTGCTCTCCGTCATCGAGCCGGCTGGCGGAGGAGGCACCCCAAAACAAAAGGCCCCTTCCGTTACCGGCGGGGCCTTGGGGGTCCTGTTTGCAGATTCAGACTGCTAACGCGCACATGCTCCCAATGGCCAGCCGATGATGGCTCGCGTTGGGTGATTAATCGCTTTGGCGATGGAGGTGTGCGTCAACATGAAATCGAGTGTGCCGTTTTGCCGCTTGGGCTGTCAATAAAAATGTGTCAATTCATGCCTGTTGATACACGTGCATCTGAAATGGACCCGCAATTATTCAGGAGGAATAGCAGATGAATCCCGACCATTCTCCGTGCATCAAACGATGTCTTCGAACGATGCTGTTCACGCTCGCCGGATTGAGTTCGGCGTCGGCATTTGCCGCGAGTTTCGATTGCGCACACGCACGTTTGCCGGATGAAAAAGCAGTCTGCGCATCGCGGCAACTGAGCGAACTGGATGTCGAGATGTCTGTCCGCTATCAGATGCTGACGGGGCTGGTCGCGATGGGCACACGCGGCGACATGCAGGACCAGCAACAGACGTGGCTGAAGTCGAGGCACGCGTGCGGCGAGAGCAAGTCGTGTCTGCTCGATCTTTACCGTCAGCGGATTGCGAAGCTGAAAGAGCAATATGCGCAGCTCGCGAGGCGCGGGCCGTTCTGAGTTGGAGAGTCGATCTGCAACGTCGCGCGCAAACGCCGGTTCCGCGCGCGGCAATCTATGTCGAAATATGTCGCCGCACTTTTAAATCGTCCGCAAAGCCTTGTCGCGCGGGCCTTCACCGTGGTGAAACAGCGCGACATATCTTCGCTGATGATTTACCGGATGCGTCCTTCTATAGTCCGTTCGTCGCCACGCAGCAGTGACGCAAGTGGCCCGAATCCTCGAAGGAAATCCCGTGAAAAACCGTTCATTCTTCATCCCGGCCAACGCCGCTTGCCTCGCTTCATCGACGACTCTTTCCGCCACGCGAGGCGGCGCGCTCCGCAAGCTCGTATTGAGCGCAACCGTCGCGGTGCTCGCGTTCAGCAGCGCGTCGGCTTTCGCGTGGTCGCAGCACGGCACCGCGTACACCTCGCGCGGCACCTATAGCGGCGCGCACTTCGGCTCCTGCGGCGGCGGTAGCTGTTCGCATGCAGGCGGCGTGGCCGGCCCCTACGGCGGCTTCGCGAGCAATACCGGCACGGTGACGCGCAACGCGCCCGGCCAGTTCTCGAATTCAGGCACGGCGACAGGGCGCTACGGCAATTCGGTCCAGCACTCCGGCGACACGAGTTGCGCTGGCGGCACCTGCGCGCATACCGGCTCGATGACTGGCCCCGACGGCAAAACCGCCACGACTTCCGGCGATGTGACGAGAACCGCGCCGGGTCAATATTCGTCGTCGGGATCGGTGACGGGGTCGAACGGCAACACGGTCAACCACTCGGCATCGACGAATTGCGCCGGCTCTACCTGCTCGCGATCGGGCACCGTAACGGGTTCGGAGGGCGGCACGGTCGATCATTCCGGATCCGCCACGCGGGTTGCGCCGGGCGTCGTGACGACATCGACGAGTATCACCGGCACGCACAGCAATACGGTGACGACGAGTGGAACCGTGGTGACCGGGGGTGTCGTCGCGACGGGCGGGACGACGGTCGTCGTGGCAGCGAAGCCGGTGGTCGTGCCGCCGCCGGTGGTTTATGCGCCGCCGCCGGTGGTCGTGCCGCCTCCGGTGGTTTATGTTCCGCCGAAGCCGGTCGTGGTCGCGCCTCCGGTGGTCTACGTTCCGCCGAAGCCGGTTGTGGTCACGCCGCCGGTTGTCTATGCACCGCCGCCGCCCCCGCCGGCCGTGTATGTCGCGCCGCGCGCGGTGTATGTGGCCCCGGCGCCGCGTCCGGTGGTGTGGGTGCCGGGGCACTGGATCGGACGTGTGTGGGTGCCGGCGCATTGGGCGTGAAGGACGCAGTCATGCGAGTCAAGAACTCCATCACGTGGAGACGATCGTGGCGCGATGCAACGCAGGCAGCGGACGTACTGCAAGCCGACGCGCCCGCTTCGCGTTCACGGGCGATGGTCAAGGCGGCGTCGCTGATGGCGATCGCCGCAGCGATAACCTGGCTGACCACCTGGCCGCTAGCATCGAGCGATGTGATGACCGGAGCCCGCCTCTCTCGCTCCTATCCGACGAACAGCGCAACCCCTACCCGCGATGCCTCACGAAACTGCTCCGCCCGCTACGCGGCGTTGCTCGACCTCGCCGAACTGGCGAGGCGCGACGGCAAATCGTCGGAGGTGGTGATTCGAGGGTTGAGCGACCGGCGCGGCGCGATGAGCGGCTGCCTGCCGATCAATCGCGCTGAACCCGCCAATCCTTGAGCGTAATAACTCGTCGGAAAAACGCCGCCTCTTCAGTCCGGCAGCGCCGACGCCCGCGTCAAATCGCACTCCAGAAATATCGCCCCCGGAATCGGATTGAAAACATAAGCCGGAATCGGCTCGAATCCCAATGACTCGTAAAGGCTAAGCGCTGCATGCATGGTCGGCAGCGTGTCGAGACGGATGCGGCTATAGCCGAGTTCGCGGGCCGTCGCGCAAATCAGCGTGGCCAACTGTTTGCCCGCTTGCAGACCGCGTCCCGATGGTCGAACGTAAAGCCGCTTCATTTCGCAGATGGCATCGTCGATAGGCCGCAACGCCACGCACCCGATCACCTCGGCGCCGTGATAGGCAAGCAGCACCTCGCCGCGGGGCGCGGCGAATTTGCCGGGCAGATCGGCGAGTTCGGAATCAAATTGCTGGAAGCTGAGATCGATGCCGAGGCTTTGCGCATATTCCCGGAAAATGCTCCGGACAGCTTCGACCTGCTCAGGGAATCGGGCGGGATGGATCTGGATCATTGGTACGTATTTGTGCGCTTTTCTGTTGGAGAAGCGTTGTTTAAATGCCGCATCCGCACCGACTCATTGCGATTCGGCGAGAACCAGCGGAAAGCGGATATCGAACCTCGTTCCCACCCCTTCGCGGGATGAGAAATCGATCTGCCCATCCAGCACGCGGCACAACTCGCTGACGATCGCGAGGCCGAGGCCCGTGCCGGGAATATCGTCGCCCGAGGCTCGCTCGAACTCGTCGAACACGCGCTCTGCATCGGACGCCGCAATGCCCACACCGGTATCCGACACGCGAATCGACCAGTGGTCGGGGCCGGCCATCGCGAAGCGCAATTCGACCTGTCCCGACTTCGTGTACTTGGTCGCGTTGGACAGCAGGTTGACCGCGATCTGCTTCAGCTTCAGCCGGTTCGACGTCACTGCGGACAGAGCCGGATCGAATTCCGCGCGCAAGGTCAGCCCCTTGGCTTCGATTGCCGGACGCGAGGCCGCGACGAGTTCATCGTAAAGCTCGCGCGTTTGCACCTGTTCCAGCGCGAGCGGCGCGGCATCGCCGAGTACGACTGAATATTCGACCATCTGCTCGACCAGCAGCTTCATGTCGGCCGCCTGCCGGTTCGCCAGCGTCAACGCGTTGTCGGCTCTGGCGGGTGCGCGCGCGACCAGTTGCAGCGCGATCGAAAACCCGTTCAGAAAATTGCGCAGATCGTGCACCACGCTGCGGGTGATCTGCATCCGCGATTCGTAGAGATCGCTGACCAGCCGCTGTTTCAACGTGAGTTCGTGATTCGCGCGTTCGAGCTGTCCGGTGTATTCGTCGATCTTGCGGTCGCGTTCGCTCACCACTTCCTTGATCGACGTGTACGAGACCAGGCTGAAGGTTTCCGCGATCATCCGCCGCGCGCGGCTTTCGTGGCGGCGCGTGAAGGTGCTGTCGCGGCCGGCGAAATCGTCGAGCGCGCCGGCCAGCACCTGATGAAACAGATCGAGTTCGCGCACCAGTTCCTCAATCCGGTAGCCCTGACGCCAGCGGACCTTGCCGTGTTTTCTCGCATTCCGTTCGAGCGACGGCTCGACCCGTTCGAGGTCTTCGACATCGAGCGCGGCGCAGAGTCCTTCGAGGATTTCCGGCAGATGATCGGCGAGTTGCTGGTACGTCAGCTTGTCCGCCTCGACGAGATCCACGTCGCTGGAGACATCGGTCATCCATTGCTCGGTGAGCGGGATTCGCTCCGCGCGGATGAAGTCGGCGAAATTGCGCAGCGGGCTTATACGGGTGTCGGTCATGGTGGGGTGCAGGGATGAAGTTTCTACAACATACAAATGCTCGAACCACACCCGGCGCGTCGAACGGCAGAGAGTGCGTGCGCCTGATGCGAAAAGAAACTTCCGCTGGAAGGAATCAAAGGCTTGGCCAGCGGGCTTTTCGCTCTGACAGCGGTCGAAAATCGTGTGGTTTCGGCCGCCGGTCCGCATCATTATCACCGCAATCGCCATGTGTGGAACATGTCTTGCGTGGCCGCTCGTAGATGACAAAAACGTTTAACCCGGCGGTTCCTGATGCACTCAATCCTGTTGGTGGACGACGAGCCGGAAATCCTGGCAGCGTGGCGCCTTATTCTTGAAAACGAGGGTTATGAAGTCGGCTGCGCGAGCAATGGCGCCGAAGCAGTCGCGCGCATGCGCTCAGTTGTTCCGGACCTGATTATCACCGACTGGATGATGCCGGTGATGGACGGCGCGGAATTGTGCCGTCGACTGAAAGCGACTCCCGAACTGGTCGATGTACCGGTTCTGCTTCACACGGCAGTCCCGCCGCCGGACGGCGAGGGCAGGGACTGGAATCTGTGTCTGAGAAAGCCGGTCGGCGCGGATGTTTTTTTGCGGACCGTGGCGCGAATGTGCGAGCGGGACGATTAGATCTCGCGGGAAGATTGTCGATGCATTTTCAGAGCGCCTTCAGAAAATCGACGAAAGCGCGCAGCGGCGCGGGCAGATGGCGGCGTCCGGGATAGTAGAGAAACGGACCGGAAAACGGTTGCCACCAGGGTTCGAGAATCGGCTCCAGCGCGCCGCTGTCGAGATGCGGCCGCAGCATGTCTTCGAACAGATGGATGACGCCGACGCCCGCAATCGCGCAACTCACCGCCAGATCGATGGCCGCGCCGGGGCGCACGAGCAAAGGCCCCGAAGGATTCAGTTGCAGCACTTCGCCGTCACGTTCGAAAAACCAGGTGGGCGTCGCGCCGCCCGCGAATTGCCCGCGCAGGCACGCGTGCGCAAGCAGTTCGCGTGGATGCACGGGACGTCCGTGCGCGTCGAGATAAGCGGGTGACGCCGCTGTTGCGAAACGCTGCACGCGCGGCCCAATCGGGATCGCGATCATGTCCTGTTCAAGCCGCTCGTCATAGCGGATGCCCGCGTCGCAACCAATGGAGAGCACGTCGACGAAACCGTCTTCGACCACCACTTCGACGCGAATATCCGGATACGCTTGCAGGAATGGCGCGATCACGCCGGGCAGCACGATCCGCGCGGCGCTCGACGGTACGTTCAGCTTGAGCGTGCCGGTTGGTTTGTCGCGGAAACCGTTGAGCACGTCCAGCGCGGCTTCTATTTCGCCGAACAGCGGCGCGAGCTTGTCGAGCAGGCGCTCGCCGGCCTCGGTCGGCGCGACACTGCGGGTGGTGCGGTTCAGCAGACGCAATTCGAGCCGGTTTTCGAGCCGTCGCACGGCAACGCTGAGACTCGACGCGGACACGCCGCTCGCGCGCGCGGCGTCGCGAAACCCGCCCGCGCGGCAGACGGAAACAAAAGCGGCAAGGTCGTTCAGTTCCATGGCGAGTGTGGGTGATTGTTCATTTTTCTACACAACCCGTACACGTTAGACCTGTTTATTCAACAGCGCAATTCCGGCGATACTGCCTGTCAACCACTTATCGAGGAGAGCGGCATGTCGAACTTCATTTCCCAGCAGACGTTCAAACTGGCCGGCCACACGGTTCGGCGGATGGGGTACGGCGCGATGCAACTGGCGGGCCCGGGCGTATTCGGGCCGCCGAAAAATCGTGACGCCGCGCTCGCGGTGCTGCGCGAAGCGGTGGCGGCGGGCGTGAATCACATCGACACCAGCGATTTCTACGGGCCGCATATCACCAATCAACTGATTCGCGAGGCGCTGCACCCGTATCCCGACGATCTCGTGATCGTCACCAAAGTCGGCGCGGTTCGCGGCAGCGACGGCGCATGGTTGCCCGCGCTCGAACCGCAGGATATCGAGCGGGGCGTCCACGACAATCTGCGCAACCTCGGCCTCGACGCGATGGAAATCGTCAATATGCGCTGCATGGGCGACGTGCACGCGCCGTCGGAAGGGTCGATTGAAAAGCAGGTGACCGCGCTGGCCGAGCTTCAGCAGCGCGGGCTCGTCAAGCACATTGGCTTGAGCAACGTGACCGCGACGCAGATTGCCGAGGCGCGCCGCATCGTCGACGTGGTGTGCGTGCAGAATCACTACAACCTCGTGCATCGCGAAGACGACGCGCTGATCGACGACCTCGCGGGCAAGGGCATTGCATACGTGCCGTTTTTCCCGCTTGGCGGATTTACGCCGATCCAGTCGTCGGCGCTGTCGGACCTCGCGCAAACGCTCGACGCAACGCCGATGCAGGTGGCGCTTGCGTGGCTGTTGCATCGTGCGCCTAACATTCTGCTGATTCCGGGGACGTCGTCGACGGGGCATCTGCACGAAAACCTCAAGGCCGCCGAACTGGAGTTGAGCGACGACGTGCTGGACCAGTTGAATGAAATCGGCGGCACGGCGAGCGCGTGAAAGCGCGTCACACCGAATCGGCGATAAATTCCCTTAGCCACCGGTGTGCCGGATCGCGATGCGAGCGCTCATGCCAGAGCATCGCCATCTCGTAACCCGGCACGTCGACCGGCGGCTGGACCATGCAATGCGCGCCAGAACCGCGCACCAGCCGCTCGGGCAGCAGACCCACGAGGTCGGTGCTCGCCAGCACCGACAGCATGAACAGGAAGTGCGGCACCGACAGCACCACTTTGCGCGTGAGTCCGGCACGGGCGAGCACATCGTCGGTGACGCCGACGAAACCGCCGCCGTCCGGCGACACGATCACATGCTCCAGCTTGCAGAACTGCGCGAGCGTCGGCCGACGCTTCAGCCGCGGATGACCCGCGCGACCCGCGAGCACGTAGCGTTCGGCGAACAGAACGCGGCGGCGCAGTCCTTCGGGAGCGCCGTGGCTGGTATGAAATCCGAGATCGATATCACCCTGTTCAGCCTGCTTCGCGAGCCTTGGCGGCGCAGCTTCGACGACCGCTAGCCGCGTGCCAGGTGCCGCTGAGCGCAAACCGCTCAGCGTCGGCAGGATGATTGTCGATTCGGCGTAATCGCTTGCCGCCACGCGCCACGTGTGAGTCGCGATGGCCGGCTCGAATGCGCTCGCGGGCGCGACTGCGCGTTGCAGCGCCTCTAGCGCTTCGCGCAATGGCTCGCGCAGCGCTTCGGCGCGCGCGGTGGGCCGCATGCCGCGTGGTCCTGGCAACAGCAGCGGATCGCCGAAAACCTCACGCAATTTCGCCAGATGCACGCTGACCGACGGCTGCGAAAAGTTCAGCCGCTCGGCGGCGCGGGTCACGTTGTGCTCGGACAGCAGCACGTCGAGTGTGACCAGCAGGTTGAGGTCCAGCGTTCTGAGATTAACCAAGTTAATACCTGACATATTGGGAATTCATTTCCAATATACCTGAGCGGCGCCTATCGTACGTTCCATCGATCACAAACGTACGACATCTCAAAGGCACGATCATGAAAGTTCTTCTCGTTTATGCACACCCCGAACCGAAATCGTTGAACGGCTCCTTGAGGGACTTCACGGTCGAACGTCTCGAACAGGCGGGGCATGTCGTTCAGGTATCCGATCTTTACGCGATGAAATGGAAGGCGCCGCTCGATGCGGACGACAGCGTCGAGCGGCTGTCCGCCGAGCGCTTTTATCCGTCGCGCGAATCGAAACATGCGCTGGAAAACGGCCTGCAAAGTGACGACATCGTTCGCGAACAGGAAAAGCTGATGTGGGCGGACGCAGTCATTCTGCAGTTTCCGATGTGGTGGTTCTCGATGCCGGCTATTCTAAAAGGCTGGGTCGAACGTGTGTATGCATACGGTTTTGCGTACGGCGTGGGAGAGCATTCCGATGCGCGCTGGGGCGAGCGTTACGGCGAGGGGAAGTTTGCAGGCAAGCGGGCGATGCTGGTCGTGACGACGGGCGGCTGGGAGTCGCATTACAGCCCGCGAGGCATCAATGGTCCGATGGACGACGTGCTGTTCCCGATCCAGCACGGCATTCTCTACTACCCGGGCTTCGACGTGCTGCCGCCGTTCGTGGTGTACCGGACCAGCAGGATCGACGACACGAACTATGCGCAGGTTCGCGATGCATTGGGGCAGCGTCTCGACGAACTGTGGACGACCGCGCCGATTCCTTTCCGTCAGCAGAACGCGGGCGCGTACACGATTCCGCAGCTCACATTGCGGGACGAGGTTGCGCCGGGCAAGGCGGGTTTTGCAGCGCACGTTGAATAAATCGGGCGACTTGCCGGTTACGCTTTGTTAAAACGTCGCGACGGCGGGCGGCGGCCGCAAAGAACCCGCACCCGCCTCACCGTTCGACAAACCGGCGCACGGCCTTCCCATTACTTACGACACCGCCCCACAAACGGGATCGTATGTTTCGCTGAAATTTGGTTGTAAGTCGCCATTGCTAGAGTCGTCGGCGGAGATTTGCCGCTGCATGCCGGACCGTGTTCTTCGGACGCCTATCAAGGAGAGCGACAAACCATGAATCCAGCCCGTGCGTTCTGGCTCATTCTGCTGATGCTCGTCACGTCGCCCGTGTGGGCGTTTCACTCGGAAGTCGTGAGCATTCCAAGCGCCGCGATGCATCAATCGTTCGACGCGACCGTGGTAGTGCCCGATCAATATGGGCATGGCAAGCCGACCGACCGTTTCCCGGTCGTCTATCTGCTGCATGGCTCGGGTGGCGATTACACCGACTGGACCGCGAATTCGCACATCGGCAAGCTGGCCGACCGTTATCACGTGATTCTCGTGATGCCCGACGGTGGGCATGAGAGCTGGTATATCGACAGCCCGGTCAATCCGCGCAGTCTTTACGAAACTTATGTAGGCACTGAAGTCGTGGCTTATATCGACGGTCATTTCCGCACGATCGCGACGAAGCAGGCGCGTGCGATTACCGGCCTGAGCATGGGCGGATTCGGCGCGCTGCATATCGCGCTCGATCGCCCCGATGAGTTCGGCGCGGCAGGTAGCATCAGCGGGGCAGTGGACCCGCGCGGCTGCGAGGACGAGCCGGGTATCGAGCAGGTTTTCGGCGACCCTGCGCGTCACGCGGATTTCTGGAACAACGAGGCCATCATCGAGAATGCGCGCAACTTCAGCGGCGCGCATATCGCATTGACGATCGACTGCGGCGTGAACGACTCGCTGGTTCAATCGAACCGGACGCTGCATGAGCGGCTGATCGAACTCGGCGTGCCGCACGATTATGCGGAGCGGCCCGGCGGTCATACGTGGAAGTACTGGTCGAACGCGGTGCAGTATCAGGTGCTGTTTTTCGCCGGCGCGTTCAAGCGCGCGGCGAGCGAGGCAAGCACGGCGACCTGATTCGCCGCGCGCGAATCAGTCGATGCCGTGGAATACGGCGTCGTCCGGACCGAGATAAACGGGCGGGCGCCACGCGGCATCGCGCATCGAATGCTGGACCAGTTTTTCAACGCCCAGCAGTACCGCGAAAATCGCCATCCGCACCGGAATGCCGTTGTCGGTCTGCCGGAAAATCGCCAGACGCGAATCGTGATTCAGGTCCACGCTCAGATCGTTTGCGCCGGGCCGGCTGTCGCGCGGCAGCGGGTGCATGATCAGCGTGTCGGGGCCGCAGACGCTGTCCATCAGCGCCTGGTTGATCTGGAAATCCGGCGTATAGCCTTCGAACGATTCGTCGGTAAAGCGCTCTTTCTGGATACGCGTCGCGTACACCACATCCGCGCCGCTCAGCCCCTGGCGCAGGTCGTTGGTCTGCTCGATCACATGACCGTTCCGCGAAATCTGCTCGATGATGTAGGTGGGCATTTCGAGCATCGGCGGCGAAATCAGCGTGAATTTGATACCGCGATACAGCGCCAGCAGTTTCACCAGCGAATGTACCGTCCGCCCGTATTTCAGATCGCCGACCAGCGCAATATGCGCGCCGTCCACGATCTTGCCGAGCCGCGAGAACTCGCGCTGGATCGTGTAGAGGTCGAGCAGCGCCTGGCTCGGATGCTCGCCGGGACCGTCGCCGCCGTTGATCACCGGCACGTTGGTCGCGCGCGCGAATTCGGCCACCGAGCCTTGCTCGGGGTGGCGGATCACCAGCGCGTCGACGTAGCCGCTCATCACGCGGCTGGTGTCGTAGATCGACTCGCCCTTGGCCATCGACGAAAACGTGAAGCCCGTGGTGTCGCACACCGAGCCGCCGAGCCGGCAGAACGCCGCGCCGAAGCTCACGCGGGTCCGCGTGCTGGCCTCGAAGAACAGATTGCCGAGCACCGCGCCTTCCAGCACGCGCGAGATTTTTCGACGCCGCGCGATGGGCTGCATGATGTCGGCCACGCGGAACAGCGCCTCGACGGAGTCGCGTGAAAACTGATCCACCGACAGCAACTGCGGTTTGCCCTCGAACAGCATCTGGCTAGCGAGCGATTGTGAATCTACGCTTTGCGTATATTTGTCCGACGGCTCGCCGTGCACCACGATTTCCGACACGAAACGCTCGACGATCTCCGGCATGGCCCGCGATTCCTGCGAGTCGTCCGGCAGGAGCCAGGTGTCCAACGCCCGACGCGACACGCCGATACGGCTGGCGAAGGTGTCGCGCGTCATGTTCAGGCGACGCATCGCATCGCGTAGGAAGGCTTGTTGTGGGACGTTCATGAGGGCACCTGTCGGGGAGTGATTTGGCAGTGAATATACGCGATGCGTATATTAGTTCGCCCGACGTAGAAGTCAAGCGCTTTTCGAGATAGCTTTGCAAGACGTCGCCCGACGCGGTTAAACTGCGTGTCATGCATTCCGGCCTGATGTTCCGACCCTGTCTGTCGACCCTCGCAAACTCGTTCGCTCCGGCGTTCGTCGCCGTTGCGCGCGCGGGCGAATCACTCGATTCGCGCGATTCGAACATCAACGCCAAAGCCAAAAAACAGCCGCTCATCTGACCGGAGCACGCTGTTCCGTCAGATGATGCGACGGAACAGAACGGTCACCGCCCGCTCGCGGCACCTCCAGTTTTTCCTCCCTCGCACTGTCTGACGGAATCGATACGGTCGTCATCGAGGTAAAAACATGTCTGATTTTTCGGGTATCTGGGTTCCGCTCATCACGCCGTTTGCAAATGGCGCGGTCGATCATGCCGCGTTGCGCGCTCTGGTGCGCCGCTATGCCGACGCCGGTATCGCCGGACTGGTCGCGCTCGGCACGACCGGCGAGCCGGCCGCGCTCGACGCCGCCGAGCAGGACGCCGTGCTGGCGACCATCCTCGACGCGGCGCAGCGCGTTGAGCGCGCCACGCCGCTGCCGGTAGTGGTCGGCGTATCGGGCAATCACACGGCTAGCATGCGCGAGCGGATCGAGCAGTTGAATGCGCTGCCGATTGCCGGCGTGCTGATCGCGGCGCCGTATTACATCCGGCCGTCGCAGGCAGGGATCGTCGGTCATTTCACTGCGCTGGCCGACGCGAGCGAAAAGCCCGTGGTGCTGTACGACATCCCGTATCGCACCGGCGTGCGGCTCGAACTCGACACGTTGCTCACGCTCGCCGCGCATCCGCGAATCCGGGCGGTGAAGGACTGTTCGGGTTCGCTCGAGACCACGCTCGCGCTGATTCGCGACGGCCGTTTGCAAGTGCTCGCCGGCGAGGACATTGCGATGTTCAACACGCTGTGTCTCGGCGGCAGCGGGGCGATTGCTGCGTCCGCGCATGTGCAGCCCGCGCGTTTTGTCGCGCTGTATCGCGCGTTGGCCGAGGGGCGGCTCGACGAAGGACGGCGCATTTTTCACGCGCTCACACCGATGATCCAACTGGCGTTCGCCGAACCGAATCCCGCACCGGTGAAGGCGCTGCTGGCCGCGCAGGGATTGATCCGCGACGAACTGCGCATGCCGATGACGCGCGCGAGCGACGCATTGATCGCGCGGCTTACAGCGCTTGATGGGGCGGAGTAAGCGCGGCAGGCTCGTTGAGCGGGGAGAGAGAAGGGTAGCGGGCGGCGAACGTGCCGCGCATCGCCGCAGATGCGCAGCACGTTCGCTACACCGCCTTCCGGTGCATCGCGTGGTTGTTCCCTATTTGAGATGAAGCTTCGCATGACCAGGTAATAATCGACGCCCTCTGTCACTCATCGCGACCGGTCTGTCTCCGGTCGATGCCGCATGCAGTCAGTCCTGCTCTCCGATTTTTCGTGCTGTTTGCCCAGGCTTCATCAGACTTGCCGGCTGTGCGTGGCAGTCATGCGGAATGCCCGGTCGTCCAATAGCGTTTGCCGCCACGTGCGCGCAAGATTTCGCACCTCGTTTTGTGCCGCACGTCGCGCGCGGCCCGGGAGCCGCTGATGGCCTCCGTGTTTCGCGCCGGCAGTCAGCTTGCGAGCGGTTCGATCGATTTCGTCACGCGTCGCACGGCTGTGGCGCTGGCGGTGGGCGTGGCCTGCGGCGCGGCGGCGCTGGCGCTTGCCGCGGGCGTCGCGATCGGCATGCTGTGGTCCGCGCATCACCTCGACGATCCGCGCGACGCCGCCGGTAACCGACTCGCAAACAGCGTCGAGCGCGATTACGCAATCGATCAGATCGGCAAGCTCAGCGCGTCGGTTGCGCAGATCGAACCGCGCATCGCGCGTCTGACGAAACAGGTCGACACATTGCGCGATTTCGAAGCGCGTCTGCATACGCCCCGGCCTGCGCCACGCGCACCGGCTGCCGTCGATTTGCCATCGGATACGTCCGCCACCGACAGCATCGGCGAAGGCGCGGGCGGCCCGGCGCTGCCGCCACGGCGTTGCTCGGAACTTGCCGCGCAGTCGCGCGGGCGTGCCAATGCCGCCCGCACCGGCGAGCAACTGGATTGCCTGAGCAGCACGCTGTCGGCGCTCGAACACGAGATTGCCGATCACACCCTGGCTTACGCCGCTTTTCCAGGCCGCATGCCCGCCGACGGCGCGCGCTTCGGCTCGCCGTTCGGCAATCGCAGCGATCCGTTCACGCATCGTTTGAATTTCCATTCGGGTATCGATCTGGTGGCGAAAACCGGCACGCCGATTCTCGCCGCAGCGGGCGGGCGCGTGGTGTTCGCGGGCGAGGAAGCGGGTTATGGCAATGCCGTCGAAATCGATCACGGCAACGGTCTGATGACCCGCTACGGCCACGCGTCGAAGCTTGTCGTGCATGTCGGCGATCTGGTGCTGCCGCGTCAATACATTGCCGATGTCGGCTCGACCGGTCGCTCGACGGGGCCGCATCTGCATTTCGAAGTGCTGGTCAACGGCATGCCGGTCGATCCGTCGGCTTACCTCGCGCTGTTCGCGCCGACGGCTCATGGCTGAGCGCCGGGGTCGCCGCATCGCGGACAGTCTGAGCCAGGGCGACTTCACGCTCGAACGCGCGCGTCCGCCGCTATTTCGCGCGATGCTGCGCGCGCTGGTGTGCGTGTTCTGCGCAGTGGCCGGCGCAGTGGGCATCACGGCGTGGCATGCGTATCGCGCGGATCTGCCGCCGCAACCGTGCGTCGCGCTTCCCGTCGACGAAAACCAGCAGCAGACCGAACTGGCCCGCGCGCGGCTTGCTCTCGCCGAGGAATCGGCGGCGCGCGCGGCCGTGCAGACCAGCGCCGACAAAGCCGCCGCGGAAGTCGCCCGGCTCGCCGCCGAATTGCGTTTTCTGCGCGGTCAGAGCGGTGGCCAGAGTGCATCGCCGCGCCATTGAGAGGGCGCGGCACGACTGCCCGTACTTCGCAGGGCGTGTCATCGGCCCGCAGCGCATTACGCGCCGAATCTTTTTATTTTCGGGAGACCGTTATGTTCAGCAAGAAAAAACCCGTCGGCGTGCAGCAGACCAAGCTCGCCACTCTGATCGCCAACGACGTGCGGATTGCGGGCGATCTCCAGTTCAGTGAAGGTCTGCGGATGGACGGTCACGTGAAGGGCAATGTAAGCGGGGTGCCTGGCAGTCAGACGTTGCTCGTACTGAGCGACCGTGGCTCGATCGAGGGCAATGTTCACGGCTACGACGTGGTGGTCAACGGACGGATCATCGGCGATCTGATTGCCGATCATTTCGTCGAGTTGCAGGGCAACGCGCATGTGACAGGCAACATCTACTACCAGCAGTTGCGGATGGACTGTGGCGCGTCGGTCGACGGCAAGCTGACGAAGCGGGAGACGGTGCAGGCAGGTCAGGCGATGCCGGCGGTACAGGGTTCGTCGCCGTTGCTGATGGCGGCGGACGAAGTGTTGCGCGAGGAACGCTAGGCGGGGCTGGGCGTTGCGTGGCGCTTTAGCCGGTTGCGCTGCGGTTCAGATGGTTATGCTGCGAGTCAGGCGGCTTCGCAGCGCTTCAGATGGCTGCGCTTCGCTTCGGGCGATTCACACCGCGCATCGGGCTTCGCGGCCAGCGGCTTGAACCAGCCGCTCAAACCGTCCACGGCAGCGAACGCGGGCGTCCCGGAAAATCGTGTCCGGCGACCCAGCCGAGCGGCCGGCGCGCGCCGCGTTGCGCGCGCACCTCACGCGCTCTCGCGAGATGTTCCGACGCGCCGCGATCGATCGCGGCCAGCATGTCGCGCTCGACCGACAGTCGCTTGAACGCCAGCACCAGCAGCCCGCACGCCAGCAACAGATCGCCCGCGAAGACCACCGCGTAGACCGCCGACGTGGTTTGCGGATTGCCGAGCAGCAGCGACAGGTCGATGCGATCGAGCAGCGCCAGCGTGAGCGGCACGATCGCATTGAGCGTGGAAATCGACGCGCCGATTGCCGCGATCAGACGGGCTCCGCCAAGATGCGCACGACGTCGGCGGCACACTTCATAGAGCGCGCCGGCGCGGCACGGCAGGAAGAACGCGACGAGCAACATCGCGCGCAGCACGACTGGCGCGTCGAACTTCAGCGCGGCGGCATACAGCACGCAGAACACCGCAGTCACGCCGAGGCCGGCGCGCCACCGTGCCGTGGCGCCGAACAGCTCGCGAGTGCCGCCCCAGATCAGCAGACGGCTTTGTAGCGCAAGCGTCGCGGAGGCGACCATCAGCAGATCGTGCTGCCACGTGAAGTGCAAGGCGAAACATGCGCTCGACGCAGCGAGCAGGTAGAAAGCGATAGCCCAGAAACGGAACGCAGCGGTCGTCGCGAACATGCGCGCGAGCGCCGTCGTAATGAGTGCGCAGCATAAAAACGTGATCAGCCACAACGAGGTCAGCGTTGCTACGTCGAATTTCATGGAATTTCCAGCCCCTGATCTGCCTGCTATCGCAGGTCGTAAAAGTGCGAATCCGGCAGCGGATCGTCGCGCAATCTATGCAACCCGCAGATGAGGAGCGAACCTGGCCCGCTCCAGTAATAGCTTTTTCCAAACGGCATCTTCACGCGCCCACCGGCTCCAGCCGCCCTTTGAGCATCGCGCCGAAGTCCTCGGCGCTCACGGGCTTGCCGAGCAGGAAGCCCTGCATTTCGTCGCACATCATCGACTTGAGCTTGTCGAGTTGCGATTCGGTTTCGACGCCCTCGGCCACCACGTCCATTTCCAGCGAGTGCGCGAGCGCGATGATCGCCGACACGATCGCGCTGCCTTCCGGGCCGTGCTCGTCGAGTCCGTTGGTGAAGAAGCGGTCGATCTTCAGTTGCTTCACGCGAAAACGTTGCAGATAGGCGAGGCTCGAATAGCCGGTGCCGAAATCGTCGATCGCGATCTCAAAGCCACTGTCCTGGAACTCGCGGATCATCTCGATGGTTTTCGGCGCGTCGTGCATCGCCACCGTTTCGGTGATTTCGAACATGATCTGCGTGCACTCGACCCCTTCGGCCCGCACGATCTCCAGCATGTTCGCGACCAGATCCGGCTGCAGAAGCTGACGCGGCGACAGGTTGATCGCCACCTTCACCGCCGGCAGCCCCTCTTCGATCCAGCCGCGAATCCGGCGGCAGGTCTCGCGGACAACCCAGTAGCCGATCTGCACGATCTGCCCCGAGCGCTCGGCGAGCGGGATGAATTCGAGTGGCGTCAGCGCGCCAAGCTGCGGATGATTCAGGCGGATCAGTGCCTCGGCGCCCGCGAGCGAATCGCTGCCGCCGTGAAACTTCGGCTGGAAGTGCAGCGAGAAATGACCGGCGGTGAGCGCATCGTGCAGCGCGTTCTGGATTTGCAGCGTGCGCGTGGCGGCCTCGTTCATGCTCCGTTCGAAGAAGCGGTAGGTGCTGCGGCCCGCGCGCTTGGCTTCATACATCGCGGCGTCCGCGTGCTTCAGCAGCAGTTCGACGCTGTCGCCGTCCTGCGGATACAGCGCAATGCCGATACTCGGCATCACCTGAAGCGGCTGTGTATCGGTCCAGCGGCCACGGCGCATGCGGTCGAGCACGCCCTCGGCGAGTCCGGCCGCATCTTCGCGCGAGCCGATGTTTTCCGACAGCACCACGAATTCGTCGCCACCCAGCCGCGCGACGGTGTCGCTCATGCGCACGCATTGCTGCAGCCGCTGCGCGAACGCGGACAGCACCTGGTCGCCCGCCGAGTGGCCGAGCGAATCGTTGATGGTCTTGAAGCCGTCCAGGTCCATGAACAGGATCGCGAAACTCGAGCGCTGGCGGCGCGCCTGGTGGATCGCCCGTTCGATGCGCTCGGTCAGCGTGGTGCGGTTCGGCAGGCCGGTGAGGGTGTCGAGCGTGGCGAGTCGCACGATCTGGCCGTTCAGCTTCGACACCGCGCTCACGAGGAAGGTGGTGCGCGCGTCGAAACGCGACAGCATCAGCGTGACGATCAGGATCGCGAAGGTGGACAGGATCACCGCCGTAGCCAGCCACGTGGTGTTCACGCCCTTGGCCGCGCCGCAGATCGCATCGGGCAGAAACTGTGCGGCGGCCATGCCGGAGTAGTGCATGCCGCTGATCGCGACGCCCATGACCAGAGCCGCGCCAACGCGCTTGCGCATGACATGGCGTTCGTCGTCGTTACTGAGGATGCGCGCCATCCACAGCGCGGCGGTCGACGCGCCGATCGCAATCGCAATCGAACCCGCGACCCATGCCGGCTGGTACGCGATGCCCGGCGTCATCTGCATGGCGGCCATGCCGGTGTAGTGCATGCCCGCGATGGCGATGCCCATCAGCACGCCGCCCGTCAGCAGATGGCCGAGCGTGAGCCGCATCTGGGTCGTGATGTGCAGCGCCAGAAACGACGCGCCGACTGCCAGTGCGAGCGAACACGCGGTGGTCGAGAAGTCGTAGCCGAGCGGGATAGGCAGCGAAAACGCCAGCATCGCGATGAAGTGCATCGACCAGATGCCGACGCCCAGCGCCATAGCTCCGCCAAGCCGCCACGCAAGCCGGAGGTACGTCGATGTCAGCGAGAAGATGCGGCCGGTCAGGTCGAGCGCGGTGAACGACGCAAGCGTCGCAACCACGAACGAAATGGCGACCAGCCAAAAATTGTAGGAACTCTGCATGTTGGTCCAACCGTCGGAAGGAGGCGGCTCAACATGTTATCGACAGTTCAGACGATTTATTTAATTCGTTCCTAATAAGTTATCTCCGGCTGTGGTTATTTTGTGACCGGTAACGTTTATGCA
Organism: Paraburkholderia sp. GAS333; assembly: GCF_050435665.1. Lineage (NCBI taxonomy): Bacteria > Pseudomonadati > Pseudomonadota > Betaproteobacteria > Burkholderiales > Burkholderiaceae > Paraburkholderia > Paraburkholderia sp. GAS333. The sequence continues at coordinate 173,477 of NZ_JBNDKS010000005.1, read as the reverse complement.
GTATGGATGGTTCTCGAAACGCGTAATTCTGAGTACACTTGCGAACGATTCTCATTTTTGGTTGGGTAGAACCGCTGCGAGGTGCTTTTGCTCGTGGCGTGATGTTGCCGGAAGTTGTCGATTGCGCCACTGTCGTGGAGCTTGGGCGAACTCGATAATCACGGTCACCCACACCCATGAGGAGCCAGAAAGATGTCGCACGTATCCGCTGTCCCCGCTGCCGAAAGCGCCGCCGCCATTGCCCACTTCAGCGCGTCGCTCGCGTTCGAAACCGATTGTTCCGATGTCCACAGCGCCTTCGCCGGCGATCCGGCCGCGGTCGACTTCGTGCTGCTCGATGTGCGCAGTCCCGCGCTGTTCGCGCGCGGCCACGTGCCGGGCGCGGTGAACCTGCCGCACGGCAAGATCGTCGAGTCGAAACTCGCCGGTTATCCGGCCGATACGCTGTTCGTCACCTATTGCGCGGGTCCGCATTGCAACGGCGCGACGCGTGGCGCGATCCGGCTGGCGCAGCTTGGCCGGCCGGTCAAGGTGATGATCGGCGGCGTGACCGGCTGGCTGGACGAAGGCTTCGAACTGGCAAGCCTCGTCGAAGCTGTCTGACGTGCATCGCTGTTGACGCGTCACCGGCGCGACTGGCGCGATGACTATGATCCGGTAACATCGCGCCATGAAAAACCATCTCGTCGTCGCGCTGGCCTACGACCGGCTCTGCACCTTCGAATTCGGCTGCGTCAAGGCCGTCACGACCCACTGGCGTTACGCCGAAAAATTGCAGGCTCGCTACCCGCAATTGCAGGTGCGCCCCGATGCACTGTATGTCGATGAAGGGGCGATCATCACGTCGGCGGGATCGGCGGCGGGGCTCGACATGCTGCTGCATCTGGTCCGGCGCGATCACGGCAGCGCGGTCGCGAACCGGGTCGCGCAGCGGCTGGTGGTGCCGCCGCATCGCGACGGCGGTCAGGCGCAGTTCGTGCCGCGTCCGATGCCGCAGGACGAAAGCGGCCGCCTCGCGCGCTTGATGGACTGGGTGCGCAGTCATCCCGCGCAGCCGCATACGCTGCGCTCGCTGGCCGAGCGGGCGGCGATGAGTCCGCGGACGTTGCAGCGGCAGTTTCACGATGCCACCGGCATGGCGCCTTATGAATGGCTCGTGCGCGAGCGCGTGGCCGTCGCGCGTGAGTTGCTCGAAGCGCCGTCGCCGCTGCCGATGGGGCGCGTCGCGGAACTCGCGGGTTTCGGTTCCGAGGAATCGTTGCGGCGGCATTTCCGGCGGATCGCATTGACGAGTCCCGGCGCGTACCGGAAGAAATTCGGCGCGAGGGAGGCGGCCCAGGTTTGACACTGGCCTGAAGCTGACGCGTTGCAAGCGTCTGAGCCACCTCGCGCGGCTTCTCGGCCCATGCGTTGCGCGAGATGGGCTCCATTAGCTATCCCGGCAGCCATTTGACGGGCCATCTCATGCGTGCGGCATGCACCGCAACTGCACTGCGTATGTGCCGTGCATTTAGCATCCATTTACCGCGCATTTAAGACGCATTTGCCGCACATTTACCGCGTTAACACCTACCTCCACACCCCGCGCAATAGACGATTTTCTGTCAGCATCTCCGCACAGCGCCTGTGCTTGCGCAGCACTGGCAGGCCGTACTCGGGAATCAGCCAAGCGTGTCTTCGAAGCGGACCGCCAACTCGCTTCATCGTCACCGTCTTCTCGTGCTCATGAACGTCAAAACCGCTTTTGCCGCTGTCGTGGTTGCCGTGGCCGCTGCCAGCGCCGCGCTGGCGCCGGGTATCGGCGCCGCCCAGACGCAGCAGCCGGAGTCGCGCGCCGAACTGTATCGGCGGAATCTGCTGGCGGCCCGCGACGTGCCGTGCCGTACCAATGCGTCGTGCGCCGCGCTCGGCGTGGCGGCGCTGGAGGCCGGACGGATCGACGACGCGCAGACGCTGGTCGCGATGGAGGCCGCGCTGGCCGAGGCCACCGTCATGCAGGCCGCCGAAGACAACTCACCGAAGGCCAGCAGCTCGGCGCGGGCGCGCGCGACGATGGCGCTTGTCCATCTCGGCGACGTGCAACTGAAGCTCGGCGCGTTGTCGAACGCGCGGGCTTACTACCGCAGCGCGATCAGCCGCGCCGGCGATTTTCCGAACGACGCACTGCTCAGCCGCGCCGTGGACGCCGCCCAGGCGCGGCTGGACGCGATCGCTCACAAGTCGCTCGTGAAAGGCGTGCCGCCGGACGGCGCGCGATTCACCCGCTACATGTTTTTCGGCGCGTCGAACCGGATCGACGTGAAGCCGGTGAAAGGGCGGCGCGGGGTCTACCGGATCGACGGCGAGTTCGTCTATCCGACCGTGGACGTTGCCGGGCAACCCGGCGCGAACCTGGGCAATCTGTCGGCGTATGTGCGGTTTTACGGCGGCGTGGCGCGGGTTCCGCTGACCGACGTCGGCAGCGCGGCGCCTGTCGACGCCACGGCGAAGATCGGCAATCTCGCCGCGTACGATAAGCACGAGGACAAATGTCTGATCGAGTTCGTGCTGTCCGCGCCGGAAACGCTCGATGTGCGCACTTATGGCTCGGTGCTGCATTGCGGCTTCGGCCACAACGTCAGCGCCGACGGACGTTACTATTTGATGACCGGCTTCTGAGCGCGGTCGAATCGCGGGCGTCAATTCATTCTCCGCTGGCTTCACGCGGATCACGCGCCGCGTGGACCGTTGATATCGGCGATCGACGCGAACGACAGCGACAATATCAGCGGCATGACCGGTAACAGCGCCGCATGCGCCGTTAGCGCGCCGACCAGCAGATTCGCGCACATGGCTTGATCTCCATGCGCGGCTCGCGTCGATGCGGCCGCAGTGAGCAACCGGATATCTTTGAATAGCACCTGTTTAACGGACGTTTTATGAACGACATTGCGAAGATCATCGCCGGTTTCAATGCCGGTCGTGACCCCGAACGGCTGGCGATGAAATACAAAGCCATGCGCAGTTCGCCGTTTGTGTTTTTGCGCGGCACCTGTCATCTGTTCTACGAACATTTGCCGCGCGACAAGGTGCTCGACGATGCGCCGCCCGTATGGATCTGCGGCGATATGCATCTGGAAAATTTCGGCAGCTACAAGGCCGACAACCGGCTGATTTACTTCGATAACAACGATTTCGACGAAGCCTGCCTCGCGCCCGCCCTCTATGAACTCGTGCGTCTGCTGACCAGCGTGCTGGTCGGCGCGGCCGATCTGAAGCTGAGCCGCGCGCAGGCGCTGGCGCTGTGCCATACGGCGGTCGATTCGTACTCCGGCGCGCTTGCGTTCGGCAAGTCACGCTGGATCGAAGCGGAGACGGCGGTCGGCATGGTCCGCGATCTGTTCGATGCGCTCGCGAGCCGTACGCGCGCCGCGCATCTGGACCGGCGCACGATTCTGAAGGGCAAGACGCGCACGCTGAAGGTGGACGGCAAGAAGGCGCTGCCGGTGACCGACAAGCAACGCGCGGCTGTCACCGCGTTCATGAACCGGTTCGCGGCGAGCGAACCGAATCCCGACTTTTATCGCATTCTCGACGTGGCGCGGCGGATTGCCGGCACTGGCAGTCTCGGCGTGGATCGCTATGTGATCCTCGTCGAAGGGAAGGGCTCGCCGGACGGCAATTTTCTGATCGATCTGAAAGAGGCGCTGCCTTCGTCGGTGATGCCGCATGTGCGCGTGCCGCAGCCGAAGTGGGACACCGAGGCGCAGCGCGTGGTCGAGGTGCAGCGGCGCAACCAGGCGGTGTCGCAGGCGTTTTTGCACGCCGTCGAATTCAATCAGCGTTCCTATGTGCTGCGCAGCTTGCAGCCGTCGGAAGACCGCGTCGCGCTGAGCGACTGGGACGGCAAGCTGCCGCGTCTCGAAGCGGTGGTCAACAGCATGGCGGAATTGAGCGCGTGGGCGCATTTGCGCAGCGGCGGCCGGCAGAAATCGTCGATCGCGGATGAGTTGATTGCGTTCGGTAATCGCAAGGACTGGCAATTACCGCTGATCGAACTCGCGACGCAATGCGAAACGCAGGTTGCGGACGACTGGAAAGCGTATTGCGATGCTTACGATCAAGGCGCGTTTGATTTGACGGCGGCGAAAGGCTGAAATTTTTCGGCGACGGTGAGTGCGGTTGCGAAGGCGACTGCGGCCGTGACGGCCACCGCCACCGCCGCATTCACCACAGTTTCGGCAGTATAGCCCGCCGCGAAACCCACGCCTTAATGCACCGCGCATAACCGCAACGCAGCGTGCCAGCGCCGCTCCAGACAAACCCTGATTGCTGCTGCGAATCCGTCGCTGCTATCGTTCGCTGGTTCGTGTGGAAGCGCTTCCACTTCATCTTTCGGTGAGGTCGCAGCGACTTCCGCCATCGCCGGTTCAACGACTTCAGCGCAGGAGAAAACCGTGGCAAACGATTCATCCGCTGTACTCGACGCAATTTCCCCCCATTCCTCCGACTCCCTTGCCGACCCGTTTTCACCGCCCGCCGACTCGTCGCTGTGGCAAAAGAACTTCCTGCTCGGCGCAGCCACGGCCTCTTATCAGATCGAAGGCGCGGTGCATGAGGATGGCCGCCTGCCGTCGATCTGGGACACCTTCTCGGCGACGCCCGGCAAGGTGCTGGCCGGCGACACCGGCGAATTCGCCTGCGATCACTATCACCGCTGGGAATCGGACGTCGAATTGCTGACGGGACTCGGTCTCGAAGGCTATCGGCTTTCCACCGCGTGGCCGCGCGTGATGGACGAGGCAGGCGCACCGAACCGTAAAGGCCTCGACTTCTACAAGCGCCTGCTGACGCGCCTGAAAGAGAAGGGCATCACGACGATGGTCACGCTGTATCACTGGGACTTGCCGCAGCATCTGGAAGATCGCGGCGGCTGGCTCAATCGCGATACCGCTTACCGTTTCGCCGATTACGCCGACCTGATGAGCCGCGAACTGACCGGCCTCGTCGATTCGTGGGCGACGCTCAACGAACCGTGGTGCTCGGCGTATCTCGGCTATGGCAACGGCCACCACGCGCCGGGTCTCGCGAACGGCCGTTACGCGACGCAGGCGATGCATCATCTGCTGCTCGCGCACGGTCTCGCGGTGCCGATCCTGCGCGCCAACGATCCGGCTTCGCAGAAGGGCATCGTCGCGAACGTCGGCCGTGGCACCGCGAACAGCGACAGCGCCGCCGATCAGCGCGCCGCGCATCTGTTCGAAGTGCAGCACAACGCGTGGATTCTCGATCCGCTGCTCAAGGGCGCGTATCCGCAGGATCTGTTCGAACTGTGGCCGCATACCGAGCCGCTCGTGCTCGAAGGCGACATGCAGACGATTGCCGCACCGCTCGATTTCCTCGGCATCAACTATTATTTCCGCACCAATGTCGAGAGCGACGGTGCGCATGGTTTCACGGAAGCGCCGCCCGAAGGCGTGGAGCGCACGCAGATGGGTTGGGAAGTGCATCCCGACGGTCTGCGCGATCTGCTGACCGGTTTCCACAAGACGTATGCAAACCTGCCGCCGATCTACATCACCGAAAACGGTATGGCGTCGGACGACAAGGTGATCGACGGCAAGGTGGACGACGCGCAGCGCATCTCGTTCCTCAAGCGCCACCTCGCCGCCGTCGATCAGGCGATCAACGCCGGCGTGAAGATTCGCGGCTATTTCCTGTGGTCGCTGATGGATAACTTCGAGTGGGCGTTCGGCTACGAGCGGCGTTTCGGCATCGTGCATGTCGACTACGACACGCAGAAACGCACGGTCAAGCGCAGCGCCGAACTGGTGTCGAAATTCCTGAAGGAGCGTAAGGCGCGGGGTTGATAGCCCGAAGCAGAAGTGGCGGTGAAAAAGCAGCAAAAAAGAGCTGGTTTGTATGTCGACTGAAACACAGGTACTAAACCTGGAGGAGACGGAATGAACAGCAGGAAAATGGTCTTGCGAGGCGTCGTCGCGGCACTGGCGTTGTATGGCGTCGTCGCGCATGCGGAGCCGCTGAAGGCCAACGTGATTCACTGGTGGACCTCGGGCGGCGAATCGGCCGCGATCAAACAGTTTGCCGATGCGTACAACAAGGCCGGCGGACAGTGGGTCGACAACGCGGTGGCGGGTGCCGATCAGGCGCGCTCCACCGCGATCAACCGGATCGTCGGCGGCGATCCACCCACGGCTGCGCAGTTCAACACGTCCAAGCAGTTTCACGACCTGATCGATCAGGGCCTGCTGAACAATGTCGACGACGTCGCCAGCAAGGAGAACTGGAACGGTATTTTCCCGCAGTCCATTCTCGACAGCATCAAGGTGAAGGGGCATTACTACGCGGCGCCGGTGAACATTCACATGCCGGCGTGGTTCTTCTACTCGAAGCCGGTGTTCCAGAAAGCGGGCATTGCCGCCGAGCCGAAGACCTATGACGAGTTCCTCGCCGATCTCGGCAAGCTGAAGACCGCAGGCGTGATTCCGCTCGCGCTCGGCGGCCAGCCGTGGCAGGAAAAGATCACGTTCGACGCGGTATTCGCCGACGTGGGCGGCCCCGATCTGTACCTGAAGATCTATCGCGATCGCGATCAGAACGCGGTGAAGTCGGATGCGTTCAAGAAGGTGCTGGTCGCGTTCAAGCGTCTGCACGATTACGTCGATCCGGGTTCGCCGGGCCGTAACTGGAACGACGCCACCGCGCTCGTGATTTCCGGCAAGGCAGGCGTGCAGATCATGGGCGACTGGGCCAAGGGCGAATTCTCGGCGGCCAATCAGACGGCGGGCAAAGACTTCGGCTGCTTCCCCGGCTTCGGTCCGCACTCGCCGTACCTGGTCGCCGGCGACGTGTTCGTGTTCCCGAAGACCGACAATCCGACCGCGATCAAGGCGCAGAACCTGCTCGCCACGGTGATGACCTCGCCGGGTCCGCAAGTCGCGTTCAACGCGAAGAAGGGTTCGATTCCGATTCGTCCCGACGTGGACGTCAGCAGCCTCGACATCTGCGCGAAAGAGGGCATGGCGATCATGAAGGACAAGTCGCGTCAGCTGCCGAATCCGGAAATGCTGTTGTCGCCGGATACGCAGGGTGCGCTGATCGACGTGATCACAAACTTCTGGAACAAGAACCAGTCGGTCGACGACGCGCAGAAAGCGTTCGCCAGCGCATTGAAGAGCTAAGGTACGACGACGATGCACGCGCTCAAGCTTCCAGCTTCATCATCAGCGGATAAAAAGCTGAACAAGCCGAATAAGCCGCTAAAGAAGCGTTTTCCCATCGCAGCATGGGTGGCGTTGCTGCCGATGATCCTGACCGTCGTGTTCGCGTATCTCGGCACGATGGTCTGGACCGCGCGTGTGTCGATGAGCAATTCGCGCACGTTTCCTTCCGATAACTTCGTGGGCTTCGCGCAATACGTGCGGCTCTTCAACAACGACCGCTGGTTGTTGTCGCTGCAGAACATCGTGATCTACGGCGCGTGTTTCATTATCGCGTGCATGGTGATCGGTTTGCTGCTAGCGATTTTCATCGATCAGCGCGTCGTGGCGGAAGGTGCGTTGCGCACCATATTTTTATATCCGTATGCGATGTCGTTCGTTGCAACGGGGCTTGTGTGGCAATGGATTCTGAATCCGGAACTCGGCGCGCAGGAGGTATTGCACAGGCTCGGCTTCACGCATGCGCGTTTCGACTGGATCGTCGATCAGGACTGGGTGATCTACACCATCGTGATCGCGACGGTATGGCAGGCGTCGGGTCTCGTAATGGCGCTGCTGCTCGCGGGGCTGCGCGGGATCGACGAAGAGTTGTGGAAGGCGGCGCGTATCGACGGCATTCCGCGTTGGCGCGTGTATGCGAGCATTGTCGTGCCGATGCTCGGACCGTCGATGTCCACCGCCTTCGTGCTGCTGTTCGTGATGGTGGTGAAGCTCTACGACGCGGTGGTCGCGATGACGCAAGGCGGCCCTGGCACCGCGAGTGAAGTGCCCGCGAAGTTCATCATGGATTATCTGTTCGGGCGGGCCAATATCGGGCTGGCGTCGGCGGCTTCGATCGTATTGCTGGCCACCGTGCTCGCGATTCTCGCGCCGTTCTTCTATGCCCGCAGCCGCGCGGCATTGCGCAAGGAGGCTTGATGAACACGCTCAGTTCTCCGCTGAAAAGCGGCACGCCGAGCCGAGTGCATAAGAGGAAGCGCCGTTCCGCATTCACGCCGGCGCGCTTCGGTATCTACGCATTTCTGCTGACGGCGGCACTGTTCTTTTTATTGCCGCTTTACGTGATGCTCGTTACGTCGGTCAAACCGATGAGCGAGATCCGCATGGGCAATCTGCTGGCTTTCCCCGCCCATTTCACGCTCGACGCGTGGAGCGCCGCGTGGCAATCCGCGTGTACGGGGCTCGATTGCAACGGCATCCGGGTCGGCTTCTGGAACTCGGTGCGCATTGTCGTGCCGAGCACGATTCTGTCGATCGCGATCGGCGCGGTGAACGGCTACGCGTTGTCGTTCTGGAAACCGCGCGGCGCGGGCGTGCTGTTTGGCGTGCTGCTGATGGGGGCGTTCATTCCGGTGCAGGTGATGGTTTATCCGCTGGTGCGGGTGCTGGCCAGCGTGCATCTGTTCAGTTCGCTGCCAGGCATCGTCGTGATTCACACGATCTTCGGCATGCCGGTGATGACGCTGCTGTTCCGCAATTACTACGTGTCGATCCCGCAGGAACTGTTCAAGGCGGCGCGGATCGACGGCGGCGGTTTCTGGCGTATCTTTCTTCAATTGATGTTGCCGATGTCCACGCCGATCATCGTAGTCGCGGTGATCATGCAGGTGACGGGTATCTGGAACGACTTCATTCTGGGCCTCGTTTTCGCAGGCACGAAAAACCTGCCGATGACAGTGCAGCTGAACAACATCATCAACACGACGACCGGCGAGCGTCTTTATAACGTGAACATGGCGGCGACCATCCTCACGTCGATGGTGCCGCTCGCGGTGTACTTCATTTCGGGTCGCTGGTTTGTGCGCGGCATTGCGTCCGGCGCGGTCAAGGGATAGGGCATGACAAACGTGGCTAATCTGGCAGATTCAGTGACAAACACGCTGGCAAATGCAGCGGATATGACGGGCGAAGCGAGCGCCGCCGACGCGGCGGGTCTCAAGAATCCGGCCAATGTGGCAGTGCGCGATCTGACGATCCGGCTCGGTGCGAATACCGTGATCGAGAATCTCAATCTCGACGTGCGGGCCGGCGAATTTGTCGTGCTGCTCGGGCCGTCGGGATGCGGTAAATCCACGTTGCTGCACAGCATTGCCGGACTGATCGACGTGACCGACGGCGCGATCGAAATTGCCGGTGAAGACATGACGTGGGCCGATCCGAAAGATCGCCGCATCGCGCTGGTGTTCCAGTCGTACGCGCTTTATCCGACCATGAGCGTCGAGCGCAACCTGTCGTTTGCGTTGCGGATCAACGGCACGCCGAAGGCGGAGATTGCGCGGCGCGTTACCCGTGCGTCGGAGATGCTGCAACTCGGGCCCCTGCTCAAGCGCAAACCGGCGCAGCTTTCGGGTGGACAACGGCAGCGCGTTGCAATTGGCCGCGCGATCGTGCGCGAAGCCGACGTGTTCCTGTTCGACGAACCGCTGTCGAATCTCGACGCCAAATTGCGCACCGAATTGCGCCGCGAACTCAAGCAGCTGCATCAGCGCCTGGGCGCCACGATGATCTACGTCACGCACGATCAGGTCGAAGCGATGACGCTCGCCACGCGCATGGCGGTGATGCGCGGCGGCGTGATCCAGCAGTTCGGCACGCCCGCTGAAGTCTATGCGCGGCCCGACAACCTGTTCGTCGCGACGTTCCTCGGCTCGCCCGCGATGAATCTGCTCAAGGGCACGCTGGAAACGCGTGACGGCGCGCTGCATTTTTGCACGGAGCACTGGCGGCTCGACGTGTCCGCGTATCCGTTCAAAACCGTTCCGTCGCAAGGGTTGCCGTGTGTGCTCGGAGTCCGTGCCGAAGACGTGCGGATTGGCGAGGGCGCGAGCGAGCGCGCGAAAGTGTCGCTGGTGGAACCGATGGGCAATCACCGCGTCGTCTGGCTCGATTATCATGGCGTGCAAGTCGCCTCGATCGATCAGACGAAGACGCCGGTCACGACCGGCGACACCGTCGCGTTTTCATTCGACGCGGCGCATATCTCGCTGTTCGACGACGCGGGCGGCGCACGCTTGTAAAGCCTGTCGCGCCCGCAGGCGGCGCCATTCGAAGCAACATGGCTGACGGAGAACCGCGTGGCTACACTCAAGGATGTCGCGGCACTGGCGGGCGTGGGCATGTCGACCGCGTCGCGCGCCATTTCCGGCAAAGGGCCGATTTCCGCCGATGCCGCCGCGCGCGTGCATGCGGCGATCGAGCAACTGAATTTTCGTCCGTCGTCGATTGGCCGTGCAATGGCGACGCAATCGCTCGGCATGGTCGGCATTTTCGTGCCGACGTTTTTCGGCTCCTATTACGGCACGATTCTCAAGCAGACCGATACCGAACTGCGTGCGGTGCGCCGTCATGTCGTGGTCGCGACCGGTTGCGGAGAAGTGTCGCCGCGCGAGCAGGCGATCGAGGCAGTGCGCTTCCTGATCGGCCGCGATTGCGACGGCGTGGTGGTGATCAGCCACGATCTGCATGACGAAGACCTGATCATGCTGCACCGCATGCATCCGAAGATGGTGTTCCTCAACCGTGGCTTCGAGCAGTTGCCCGAGGCGTCGTTTTGCGCCGACCACCGGCGCGGCGGCGAACTGGCGGCGCGTACTTTGCTCGATCACGGACATCGCGAAATCGGCGTGATTTCGGGGCCGTTCACGGCTTCGGACAACCAGCTCCGGCTCGAAGGCTTCTTCGCCGAACTGGCGCGTGAAGGCATTTCGCGCGACGACGTCACGCTGATCGAATCGGACTTCTCGTCCGAAGGCGGCTATGAATCGGCGCAGAAGCTGCTCGACGCGAAGCGGCGCGTGACCGGCGTGTTCTGCGCGAACGACACGATGGCGGTGAGCGCGCTCGCGCGCTTGCATCAGGCGGGGGTGTCGGTGCCGGAAGAGATGTCGGTGATCGGTTACGACGATGATTACTCGGCGGCCTACACCGCGCCGGGGCTGACGTCGGTGCATATCCCGACGGCGGAGTTGACGCAGAACGCGGTGCGCTGGCTGCTCAACCAGTGCTACCGGACGACGTGGGAGATTTTCCGCGAGTTTCCGGTCAGCGTGACGATGCGCGGGTCGGTGGGGCCGGCGCCTGTCGCGGCAGCGCCGCTGAAGGGCGCGCGCGTGGGTAGTGCGGGGTAGTCGCGGGGTAGTTTTTCTCGCGATGCAGTGTGGCCGGTCGCGGTCATTCGTTCTTGTCGCTGCCATTCCCGGTCGCGACTGAAAGTGACCGGCAATGCGAGCGAAGAGTGCATCGGACACCCTTGCGCGCCGCCTTGGCTTTTGCCCTACGTCCCGCTGCGCAGCGACTGTTCGTGGCGCAAACGGGCTTCCTCATCGAGCCGCGTGTCTTCGAGTTCCTGGAGCACGGATTCCAGATCGATCGGCGTGGTGTCCTGTTCGACCCGGCCTGTCAATTTCGCGTCGACGTGCAGCGCGCCCGCTTCATACAACGCCCAGATTTCCTTGCCGTAACTCGCGTCGAGCAGCGCGGGCGCAAAGCGGCCGAAATACGCGGCCAGATTGTCGACGTCGCGCTCCAGCATCGCGGGCGCTTCGAGATTGCCCGCGGCATCCACGGCTTGCGGCAGGTCGATGATCACCGGGCCGTCGGCTGCCAGCAGGATGTTGTACTCGGACAGGTCGCCGTGAATCATGCCGGCGCACAGCATCCGCACTACTTCGTTGAGCAGCGCAGCGTGCAATTCCAGCGCGCGTGCTTCGCTCATGTCGACGTCGTTCAGACGCGGAGCCACATTGCCGTCGGCGTCCGTCACGAGTTCCATCAGCAGCACGCCGTCCGTGCAGATGAATGGCTGCGGTACGCGCACGCCCGCGTTGGCGAGCTGGAACAGCGCGTCGACTTCGGCGTTTTGCCATGCCTGTTCCTGCACTTCGCGGCCGTAGCGGCTGCCTTTTTCCATCGCGCGTTGCTGGCGGCTGTTCTTGACCTTGCGGCCTTCGCGATAGGACGCAGCCTGGCGGAAGCTGCGCTGCTTGGCGTCCTTGTAGACCTTCGCGCAACGGATCGAGTCGCCGCTGCGCACCACGTACACGGTGGCTTCCTTACCGCTCATCAACTGGGAAATGACTTCGTCGATCAGACCTTCTTCGACCAGCGGGAGCAGGCGTTTCGGCGTCTTCATGCGACCGCCGGAAAGCGGTAAGCGGCGTGGCGGCGGGTGGCGGCCGCCCGAGCGGGCATAGGGGGGGAAATTCGGATCATGCGGGATTATACGGGGAGACCGGCGGGGCTCCGGGCGGCGCTCATTTTCGTCCGCATTTGCCTGTCGAAAGTGCGAGCCGCGTAGGGAATAGCCGCGCTGTCGGAACTTGCGCTCGTATCGCGTGATAGAGAAGCTATTCTAAATTCCGCGCTATTACCGGTGGTCAAGGATGTTTGTAAAAGCAATGGCATGGTTTCGGCAATTTGAAGCAAAGGTTTGCGATTCGTTCAATTGACGGCTTCCTGCTTTCAAAACGTCTGTTTAAATGCATTTCCTATGAATAAACCGAAGCCCTTACGAAAGATTTCTGTAATTGTCCGCAATAAAGCTTTGTCGTTTCCACTGATTCAAGATGCATCTCAATAGCGTAGACTTGCCAGTAACAAATTGTTACGGGGTGGTTGTGATGGTGTCCGTATTTCTGGTGGTCTGTCCAGTTTGTATCGCTGCGCTGTTTGGTTTTGCGCGGCGTATCGATCCACAGACAGGCGAATTCAAGCGTTGATCTGAAAGACGATTGCGGTTTCAGGCGTGCCGCCGGAGCGATTTTCGCCGCCGGTCATGTTTGGCCGATTCATCGTCAGTCTTGCCTTTGTGTGCCCGATCGCGGCACGATGCGCGATAACCTTAGTTTGGGGCAGCATCGCGTATGCAAGATTTTCTGGCGAATATAACGGCACGGTTCAACCTGCTGAAGGGCATTCTTCCATTGAGCCGCGCTGCAGCGACGCGCGACGCAATAGCCGGCGTGCAGCTTGCGTCGATGGATATTCCGCAAGTGCTCGGCTATGCGCGCATTGCGGGCATGCCTGCCGTCACCGGGCTTTACACCGCATTTCTGCCGCTGCTTGCGTTTGCTTTTTTCGGCGCGTCGCGGCATCTCGTCGTTGCCGCCGATTCCGCCACCGCCACCATCTTCGCCAGCCGGCTTTCCACGATGGCGCCCGCGTCGAGCGCCGAATACGCCGCGCTGGCGGGCATGGTCGCATTGCTGACCGCCGGCCTGCTGTTCATCGCGCGAATCTTCAAACTGGGCTTTCTCGCCGACTTTCTGTCGCGTACCGTACTGGTCGGCTTTCTGGCGGGCGTCGGCGTACAGGTCGGGATTGCGATGCTGGGCGATATGGTGGGCCTGACCGGGCATTCGTCGCGCAGCATCGATCAGCTTCTCGTCGTGGTGCGCGAGGCCGCGCATGTCAATCTGCCGACCCTTGCCATTTCCGCGCTGGTGGTCGTCGCCATTCTGGTTTGCAAGCGCTTCTTTCCGCGCCTGCCGGTGCCGTTGATCGCCGTCGTCGCCGGGATCGCCGCGAGCGATATCTACGGTTTCGCGGCGCGCGGCATCTCCGTGCTGGGGCCGGTGGCGGGCGGCTTGCCGCCGTTCGGCATGCCGTCGGTGACCTGGCAGCAGTTGCTTGATCTGTTGCCGGTAGCGGCCTCCTGCTTCGTGATGATCGTCGCGCAAAGCGCCGCCGCGAGCCGCGTGTTCGCCGAGCGCTATCACGAACCTGTCGATACCAACGCCGACCTGCTTGGCATCGCCGCCGCCAACGCGGCGGCGGCTTTGTCGGGCGCGTTCGTGGTGAACGGCAGTCCGACCCAAACTGCAATGGCCGATCGTGCGGGCTCTCGCAGCCAGTTCGCGCAGGTCGTGTTCGCGCTCGTGGTGGTCGTGGTGCTGCTGTTTTTCAGTCGCTATCTGCAATATCTGCCGCACTGCATTCTTGCCAGCATCGTGTTCACGATCGCGGTCGGCCTGATCGACGTGAAGACGCTGTTCGCGATTCGCCGCGAAAGTCCCGGCGAATTCACGCTCGCTCTCGTGACCGCCGCAGCGGTGGTGCTGGTCGGCGTCGAGCACGGCATTCTGATGGCGGTGGCGCTGTCGCTGCTGCGACACGTGCGGCACAGCTATCGTCCGCACACGATGATTCTCGCGCCCGGCGACGACGGCGTCTGGGTGCCGGTGCCCGCCGTGCCGGGCATCCAGACTGCGCCCGGCCTGATCGTGTATCGCTTCGGCGCGGACCTTTTTTACGCGAACGACCACTTTTTCGTCGACGATACGCGGCGTCTGATCGACCAGGCACCGAGCGCGGTGCGCTGGTTCGTGATCGACGCAAGCGCGATCACCGATCTCGATTATTCGGCGGCGCGCTCGGTCGGCGAGTTGTGCGAGACGTTAAAGTGTGGCGGCATCGAAGTGATTTTCGCGCGCGTGAACCGCTACCTGCGTTCGGATATGGACCGGCATGGGATTACGCCGATCGTCGAAGAACGGTGCATTTTCAGCACGCTGCACGAGGCGTTGAAGATGGCTGGCGTGGAGAAGCCGGAGGCGCAGATCAAGGGCGTGTCGTAGGTGGTTTCGTGCTGGCTCGCCGTGATTTCACGCTTCTTCATCGGCGAAAAAATAGCCGATGAAAAAACAGATGCCTGCGATCGCGATACCCAGCACGGCCACCGTATAAGCGAGCGCCGTACCGTGCCACAAGCCGTCAAACCATTGATGAAACTGCGCCATCAACACCGCTGCGTTGCCGCCGATCCGCTGCAGTTCGATCTGGTAACGCGGGTCGGCAACGGCGTACATCGACGCCGCGCTATCCGGCCGCGCGGCGCTCGCGTAGATAATCGCCGCCGCGATAAAACCGGCTAGCAATACGGCCACGCCGGCACGGTACAACTTTTTCCGCCACGGCCAGTGCTGCGTCGCCGGGTCCGACTGATTGCCGCCATTCATCGTGTTTGCAGGTCCGCTTCCATCATCGAGCCGACAGTATCGCAGAGCGCGCGAGGCGGCCGGAATCCTGCACGTCGAAGCAAACCTTAGCTTTTCGATGTCAGCATCTTGATGCCTGCAATTCCAAACATGATCGCCAGCGACCCGTCGAGCCAGCGCCGGATCGCCACGTAAATGCGCCGCGCCGACGCGGTCGAGAACAGCACCGCGTAGCTGCTGAACACGGCGACGCCGATCGCCATGCAGCCGAGCACCACCGGCAGCGTGTGCGACGTGCCGCCGGCCGGGGACATCGCGAGCGAGACGATCGACAGCCACACCAGAACCGCTTTCGGATTGGTGAGATGCAACAGCAGACCGCGCAGATAAAGCCGCTTGAGCGGCTCATCCGGCCGCGCGGTGCTGGCGTTTAACGGCGCAGGACTCAACGCGGACCGTGCCGACTTAAACCCCAGCCACAGCAGATAAAGCCCCCCAGCGATCTTGATGGCGATCAGGCATTCGGAGTAAGTCGCGAGTACCGCCGACAATCCCAGCGACGCGAGCAGCGCCCACGAGAATGAGCCGGACACCACGCCGAGCGCGAACGTCAACGCGGAACGGCGGCCCGCGCTCATCGCGAGCGACATGATCGCCAGATTGCTCGGCCCCGGACTCGCGGTGCCGACGAAGTAAGCGCCGTAGGCGATCAGGACATCGGCGGTGAGAAAGGGGGCGAGCGTCATGATGGGAGTCGGCGTTCAATGTAAGAGCAGACGATTTTGCGCGCCGTCGCGCTTGCATCACAGATACAGTTGGCACTTCACGCGACAGCACACCCGGCGAGCGGCTCGACTGTGAATCAGATTCACGCCGCCCGTATTCACAATCCCGCCGCCGTCCCGATGCAATCGGCGAGTGCATCCGTCACCGCCTGTCTGCTATGACGCGGCCGCTGCACCAGTCCGATCTCTCGATGGAAAGTCGCGTCCCCAAGCTCCAGCACCGCGACGCTGGCGGGCCATTTGCCGATCCCAGCCGTGTTCGGAATCAGCGCGACACCGATACCGCGCGCGACCAGTTGCACGATCGCCTGCAATTCGTCGAGTTCGATCACGTCGTTCACGTTCAGCCGCGAGCGCCTCAAAAATCGCTCGACCAGCCGGCCCCCAAACGAAGTCCGGTCATAGCGGATAAACGGTTCGCTCTTCAGCAACTCACGCCACGGACGCTGAGCGCGCGTCAGCTTTTTCGGCACCACCAGCACGAACGGCTCGCTGGCGAGCGTGCGCCATTCGAGTTCGGACGGCAGCGCAAAGGGCGGCTTGATGATGACGGCCAGATCGAGTTCGCCGGAGTCCACCTGCCCGAGCAGGCTCAGCGACACGCCCGGCACGACGCGAATCCGCCAGCCGGGCCGGTCGTCGCGAAAGCGGGCCAGCGCGTCGGCGAGCAACGACACCTGCGCCGACGCAATCGCGCCGATCCGCAGCATGCCGCTTTCCGCCGCGACCGCTCCGCGCTCGGAAAGCCGCGCGTACAGCGTCATCATTTCTTCGGCGAGCGTGAGCGTGTCGCGCCCGGCATCGTTGAGCGTGGCGGAGCGGCCGGTGCGGTCGAACAGCACTAAACCGAGTTCGTCTTCGAGCCGCTGCATCTGCGCGCTCACAGCCGATTGCGTCAGCCCGATGCGCGCGCCCGCTGCGGAAAACGTGCCGTACTGGCTGACGGCGATGAAGGTTTTAAGTTCGCTGAGCATGGATCGATTGATCGAATTTGGTGTTGGTCAGGTCAAATATATATCGTTTTTCATCATTTTTAATCATGGATAAACTGTGCTTCACGCGTGGAGCCGCGCATACCTTCGCGCAGTTGTATCCGACCAGACCAATCCATTCCCCTCAGCGAGTTCTTCAATCATGAGCGTTGCCGACAACGTTTTGCCGCCGTTCCATCTGGCGTTTCCTGTTCATAGCCTCGCCGCTGCCCGCGAGTTTTACGGCGAACTGCTGGGCTGTCCCGAAGGACGCAGTTCGGAAGCGTGGGTCGATTTCAATTTCTACGGCCACCAGATCGTCGCGCATCTCGCGCCCGAGGAAATCGGCCACCGTCAGACCAGCAAGGTCGACGGCGACGCGGTGCCGGTTCGTCACTTCGGCGCGGTGTTGTCGATGGAGCAATGGCAGGCCGCCGCGGACAAGCTGCAAGGCGCCGGCATCGACTTCATCATCGAGCCGCATGTGCGCTTCAAGGGCGAAGTCGGCGAGCAGGCGACGATGTTCTTTCTCGATCCGTCGGGCAATGCGCTGGAATTCAAGGCGTTTGCCGATATGTCGTCGTTGTTCGCGAAGTAAAACGGCTCGACACCAAGCCCGCAGCACGTAAAAAAGGCTGTTCGCCCTGACGGGGCGAGCAGCCTTTTTTCATTTGATCCGACGCCAACAGATTTGCTTTGCACAAATCAATCTGAAAGTATATTTCTCTATATTTCAGCCTTCCGGCGCGACTCGCGCGAGGCAACCTGCTCTCAACCGCGCTTATCTTTGCGCAACAAACGTTTGCTTGCCGCCAATCGTCAGCGGATTAAGACGGGTTTCAGCGGACAAAAGCACTTACAAAAAGCTTCCTGACAATCCGGCCATTTTCGCGCCATGCAGGTGTTGGTGCTAGCGATCTAGCATAAGCGCAGATTCTCCATCCCCTTATCTGCATCCTCTCAGGCGCGTTTCAATGTGGATCGTCAACGTAGCGCTTAAACGGCCGTACACGTTCATCGTGATGGCCATTCTGATCTTGCTGGCGACGCCATTCGTGCTGTTCACCACGCCGGTCGACGTGCTTCCGGAAATCAACATTCCGGTGGTCAGCATTATCTGGTCGTACACGGGCTTGTCCGCCGAAGACATGGCCAACCGTATCACGTCGGTCAATGAGCGCAGTCTGACCACCACGGTCAACGACATCGAGCACATTGAATCGCAATCGCTGGCCGGGATCGCGATCCTGAAGATCTTCCTGCAGCCGAATGCGAACATCCAGACGGCCATCGCGCAGACCGTGGCCGTCGAGCAGGCGCAGGTCAAGCAGATGCCGCCAGGGGCCACGCCGCCGCTCGTGATCAGCTATTCGGCGTCGAGCATTCCGGTGATCCAGCTGGGTCTGTCGAGCCCGAAGCTTTCCGAGCAGTCGCTGAACGACACGGCGCTGAACTTCCTGCGCCCGCAACTCGTGACGATCCCGGGCGCGGCGGTGCCGTATCCGTACGGCGGCAAATCGCGGCTGATTTCTGTCGACCTCGACACGCGCGCGTTGCTCGCCAAGGGCTTGACGCCCTCCGACGTGGTCAGCGCATTCAATGCGCAGAACCTGATTCTGCCGACCGGCACGGCCAAGATCGGGCCGAAGGAATACACGGTCAACATGAACGGCTCGCCCTCGACGCTGGAGGGGTTGAACGACATACCGGTGCGCACGCTCAACGGTGCGACCACGTATCTGCGTGAAGTTGCGCATGTGCGCGACGGCTTCTCGCCGCAGACCAATGTCGTGCGGCAGAACGGCCATCGCGGCGTGCTGCTGTCGGTGCTGAAAAGCGGCAGTGCGTCGACCCTTTCGATCGTCGATACGCTAAAAGGCCTGCTGCCGGGCGCGCGCGCCGCGTTGCCGCCGGACCTGACCATCACTGCGCTGTTCGATCAGTCGGTGTTCGTAAAAGCGGCCGTGCAGGGCGTGGTGCGCGAGGCGCTGATCGCCGCCGCGCTGACTGCCGCGATGATCCTGCTGTTCCTCGGCAACTGGCGCAGCACCTGCATCATCGCGATCTCGATTCCTCTGTCGATTCTGTCGTCGCTGATCGTGCTACATGCGTTGGGGCAGACCATCAACATCATGACGCTCGGCGGGCTCGCGCTCGCGGTCGGGATTCTCGTCGACGATGCAACAGTGACGATCGAGAACATCGAACGGCATCTGCATATGGGCACGAATCTGCACGATGCGATTCTCGACGGCGCGGGCGAAATCGCGGTTCCGGCGCTGGTGTCGACGCTGTGTATCTGTATCGTGTTCGTGCCGATGTTCTTCCTGACCGGCGTCGCGCGCTATCTGTTCGTGCCGCTCGCGGAAGCCGTCGTGTTCGCGATGATCGCGTCGTACATCCTGTCGCGTACGCTGGTGCCGACGCTCGCGATGCTGTTCATGGGCCACGCGCACAAGCCGAAAGAAGGCGCGAAGCCGAATCTGTTCATGCGGCTTTATCAGCGCTTCGACCGTGGTTTCGAGCGCATGCGCGCGGCCTACATCATGGTGCTGAGCAGTGTGCTGGTGCGGCGCGGCCGGTTCGGTGCGCTGTTCCTCGGCTTCTGTGTCGTGTCGATGGGCCTCGTGTTCGTGCTCGGCGAGGACTTTTTCCCGACCGTCGATGCAGGCGACATTCGTCTGCACTTCCGTGCGCCGACCGGCACACGTATCGAGGAAACCGCGCGTCTCGCCGATCAGATTGAAGGCGTGATTCGCGAAGTCGTACCCGAAAAAGAACTCGGCACGATTCTCGACAACCTCGGTTTGCCATACAGCGGTATCAACCTGTCGTATAGCAATTCGGGCACGATCGGCACGCTCGACGGCGAGATTCAGGTTGCGCTGAACGAAGACCACAAGCCGTCGCAGATCTACATGGACAAG
Organism: Paraburkholderia sp. GAS333; assembly: GCF_050435665.1. Taxonomy (NCBI): domain Bacteria; kingdom Pseudomonadati; phylum Pseudomonadota; class Betaproteobacteria; order Burkholderiales; family Burkholderiaceae; genus Paraburkholderia; species Paraburkholderia sp. GAS333. The sequence goes on along the minus strand of NZ_JBNDKS010000005.1, from coordinate 153,640 downwards.
TTGCGCACGATCCTGCCGCAACGTTTTCCGGGCGTCGAATTTTTCTTCCAGCCCGCCGACATCGTCACGCAGATTCTGAATTTCGGCTTGCCAGCCGCAGTGGATGTGCAAATTGCCGGGGCGGATCAGTCGGGCAACTTCGACGTCGCGCGTAAATTGCTCAAGCAGGTGCGGCTGATTCCGGGCACCGTCGACACGCACATCCAGCAGAAACTGGATGAGCCCGTCATCAATCTTCAGATGGATCGCACGCGCTTGCAGCAACTGAATCTGAGTGCGAGCAACGTGTCGCAGAACGTGCTGATTTCGTTGTCGGGCAGCTCGCAAACGTCGCCGGGATTCTGGTTCAACAACAAGAACGGCGTCGAATACCAGGTGGCGGTACAAACGCCGCAATATCAGATTTCGTCGATCGACGAGCTATTGCGCACGCCGGTGTCCGCATCGGCCAACGGGCCGACGCAACTGCTCGGCAACCTGGTGCGCGTGTCGCCGCAGAATCAGTTTGCGCTGGTCACGCACTACAACATCCGGCCGGTGATCGATCTTTATGTGAGCGTCGAGAACCGCGATCTGGGCAGCGTCGCGAATCAGGTGGACAAGCTCGTGAACAACGTGCGCGCATCGTTGCCGCGCGGCAGCACGATCATCGTGCGCGGTCAGGTGCAGACCATGCGTAGTTCGTTCTTCGGCCTCGGTCTCGGCGTGGCGATGGCAATCGTGCTCGTGTATCTGCTGATCGTGGTGAATTTCCAGTCGTGGGTCGATCCGCTGATCATCATCAGCGCGTTGCCGGCGGCGCTCGCGGGCATCGTGTGGATGCTGTTCCTGACGGGCACTCACCTTAGCGTGCCCGCGTTGACCGGCGCGATCATGACGATGGGTGTGGCCACCGCCAACAGTATTCTGATGGTGTCGTTCGCGCGGCAGAGATTGCAGGCCGGTTCGCCGCCGCTGACCGCCGCTCTCGAAGCGGGCGCGAGCCGGATTCGTCCGGTGCTGATGACCGCGTTCGCGATGATCATCGGCATGATTCCGATGGCGCTGGGTCTCGGCGAAGGCGCCGAGCAGAACGCGCCGCTGGGTCGGGCGGTAATTGGCGGGTTGCTGTTCGCCACGGTGTCCACGCTGTTCTTCGTGCCGCTCGTGTTCGCGGGCATTCATACACGTCTCGCCCGCAAGCATGGCAACGGCAACGGCAACGGCAACGGCAACGGCAACGGCGATGGCGGCGGAGACGGTGGCAGCGGTGGCAATAACGGTGGCAACGGCGGCGGTCACGGCAACGACGGTGACCGCGCCCATGAAGATGACAAACGCGCCGGGGCTGCCCAAGGCCACGCCCATGACAGTGGAAACACGCAAGGCAAGGGCAGCAACGACAGCAAAGACAATGGCAATGGTGGCGAGCGCGGCAATGACGGCACGGGCAGCGACCCCGCGCCGGACCACGGCGGCGCTGTCCAGCCCGCGTAAAGTTAAATGACGGCTGACTGAGATGGCTGACTGAGATGACCGAAAAAACTCATGCATCGCTGGCGATCCCCTCGCGAGACACCGAAGGGGGGCACGCTTTGCCACCGCGCAACCGCGAATGGAAACGCGCGAAGATCGCTATCTGGATCGTGCTGGCGCTGCTTGCGCTGGGCGCGTTGCGCAGCGTGATCGCCAACGTGCTGCAAAGCCGTTCCGTCTCCGCGACGACCAAACAGAACGCCACGCAGTACGTGAACGTCGTGACCCCCACGCAGACCCAGGGCGGCGGCGACACACTGCTGCCGGGTACGTTGCGCGGCTTCGTCGAGTCGCCGATTTACGCGCGTTCCACCGGTTATCTGCTGCACTGGTACGCCGATATCGGCGCACGCGTGAAGCAGGGGCAACTGCTCGCCGAACTGGACACGCCTGAAATCGATCAGGAACTCGCGCAGGCACTCGCGCAGCGCCAGCAGACCAGTTCAAGCCTGGGCCTTGCGAAAAGCTCGCTGGATCGCTGGCAGCAATTGCGTCAGCGCGACGCCGTCTCACAACAGGAACTCGACGAGCGGCAAAGCACGTACACACAGGACGTCGCAAACCTCGCCGCCGCCGATGCCAACGTGAAGCGTCTGCAGCAACTCGAATCGTTCAAGCGCATCGTCGCGCCGTTCGCGGGCGTGGTGACACAGCGCAACGTCGATGTCGGCGACCTGATCGACGCGGGCAGCGGCACGAGCCGCGCGCTGTTCGCGCTCGCGCAGTCGGACCCGTTGCGGGTGTATGTGCAATTGCCGCAGGCTTACGCGCAAAACGTGTCGGTCGGACAGAACGTGGTGGTGACCCAGGCCGAATTGCCGGGTCAGCAATTCCACGGCACGATCACGCACATTTCCGGCGCGATCGACGTGCCGACCCGCTCGCTGCAGATCGAAGTGACGCTGCCGAATCCCGACAGCAAACTGCGCCCCGGTGCTTACGTGCAGGTGGCGGTGCCCGCCGTCGCGCATGCACGGATGATGGTGCCGGGCAACGCGCTGCTGTTCCGCGCCGAAGGTCCGCGTGTGGCCGTGGTCGATGCAAACGGCAACGTGGCATTGCACAAGATCGTGATCGCGCAGGACCTCGGGCAGTCGCTCGAAATCGAAAGCGGGATCGAGCCGACCGACAAGGTCATCATCAATCCGAGCGATTCGATTGCGGACGGCGACCACGTGCAGATCGCGCAGCCGCAGAAGAACGGCAAGGAGGCGTCGTGAAGTACGTGGGCACACGCCGGGCAATCAGCGCCGTCGGCGGCGCGGTGAGCGTCGCAGGCATTGCGGGCGTGGCGCTGTCGCTGGCCGCGTGCACGGTCGGCCCGGACTACGCGCGACCGCAGGCCGACGTGCCGCCCACCTGGCAAACCGATTCGTACTGGCGGGTCGGCGCGCCGTCGCACGCGCCTGTTTCGCCCGACTGGTGGAGCGGCTTCGGCGATCCGATGCTCGCCACGCTGGAGACCCAGGCGCTCGCGCAGAATCAGACGCTGGCCGCCGCCAGCGCGCACTACGAGCAGGCCAAGGCGACGCTCGCGAACACCAGCGCGCAGCGGATTCCCGAAGTCGACTTCGGCGCGCAGGCCTCGCGCTTCAGGATTTCGCAGAACCGTCCGCTGACCAATTACGACACGCCGACCATGTCGACGGTGCAGAACAACGTGCAGCTCGGTCCGACCATCAACTACGACACCGATCTATTTGGCCGGATACGTCGGCAGGTGGAGGGCGCGAAGGCGTCGGCGGAACAATCGGCGGACGATCTCGCGAACGCGCGGCTCGTGCTCACCACCGATCTCGCCACCGATTATTTCTCGCTGCGCGAACTTGATTCCGAGATCGACGTGCTGAATCAGGCCGTGAAATTGCAGCAGAAGGCGCTCGATTACGTGACCTCCGAGCACGATCTCGGCTCGGTGTCGGGGCTCGACGTATTGCAGCAGAAGTCGCTGCTCGATTCGACGCGGGTGTCGGCGCAACTGCTGCTGAATCAGCGCGCACAATACGAACACGCGATCGCAGCACTCGTTGGCGTGCCCGCGCCGCAGTTCGCGATCGCACCGAAAGTGCTCGACGTGAAAGTGCCGTCGATTCCGCTCGGTGTGCCCAGCGATGTTTTGCAACGCAGGCCCGACGTGGCATCGGCGGAACGTGCAATGGCTGCCGCGAACGCGCAGATCGGCGTTGCCAAGGCGGCGTTCTTCCCGAGTTTGACGCTGACGCCGAGCATCGGCTGGGAAAGCACGCAGTTCGCGAGCCTGCTGAGCGCGCCCACGCTGATGTGGACGCTCGGCGCGACGGTCGGCCAGGTTCTGTTCGACGGCGGTCGCCGCGCGGCCAACGTCAAATATGCGAGCGAGGGCTACAAGGCCACCGAGGCGAACTATCGTCAGACGGTGCTCACCGCGTTCCAGCAGGTGCAGGACGGCATCACCGGACTGTCGGTGCTGGACGGCGCGGCAACGCAGTCGCACGAAGCGGTGGCCGATGCGCAACGTTTGTTGTCGCTCGCCAATGACCGCTATTCAGGCGGCCTCGTCGCGTATCTGGATGTGATCACCGCGCAGCAGTCGCTGCTCACCAGCGAACGCCAGGACGTGCAGATTCATGGCCAGCAGATGACGCTGTCGGTGTCGCTGGTGAAGGCGCTCGGCGGTGGCTGGGAGGCGGGCACCGAGGTGTCGGCTGCACCGGCCGGCAACCAGCCCAACAACCAACCCAATGATTCGAAGGAGGCGATGGCTCCCGCACGGTGAGTCGCGCGCGATGATGATTGCCGGCGAGCAGGAGGAAATTCAGGGCGTTTCGTATAATGCAAATTCAAGGGGACGCGCATGAAATTGCTGATTGTTGAAGACGAGCACAAGGTCGTGGACTATCTGCGCTCCGGTTTGACAGAACAGGGCTGGGTGGTCGACATCGCTCTGGACGGCGAGGAGGGCATGCATCTGGCCACCGAGTTCGACTACGACGTGATCGTCCTCGACGTGATGCTGCCCAAGCGCGACGGCTTCAGCGTGCTCAAGGCGCTGCGCATGCGCAAGTCGACCCCGGTCATCATGCTGACCGCGCGCGATCACGTGAACGACCGCGTGCGCGGCCTGCGCGAAGGCGCGGACGACTACCTCACGAAGCCCTTCTCCTTCCTCGAACTGGTCGAACGGCTGCATGCGCTTGCGCGTCGCACGCGTTCGCAGGAATCGACGCTGATTTCGGTCGGCGATCTGTTCGTCGATCTGATTGGCCGCCGTGCGACGCGCGACGGCGTACGCCTCGATCTGACCGCCAAGGAGTTTCAGTTGCTGAGCGTGCTGGCGCGCCGGCAAGGCGACATCCTGTCGAAGACGGCCATTACCGAACTCGTGTGGGACGTCAATTTCGACAGCCATACCAACGTGGTCGAGACCGCCATCAAGCGATTGCGCGCGAAACTCGACGGCCCGTTCCCGTCGAAACTGCTGCACACCGTGCGCGGCATGGGCTACGTGCTCGAAGTACGCGAGGAGGCGGAGCAATCATGAACCGGTCGATCGCCCGCCGCCTTGCGTTGATGTTCGCGTTTGTCGCGCTATTCGTGTTCACGCTGGTGGGCACCGGCCTGTTCCTCGTGTTGCGCACGCAACTCGAACATCATTTGCGCGAATCGCTCGACGACCGCACGCAGATCGCGCGAATCATCGTGTTTCACGCAGTCACGCCGGAAAAGTGGCGTATGGTCCGCGAAAAACTCACCGACATGACGCCGCACGACAGCAGCACGGTGTATGCGGCGACCAGCACGGACCCCGGCTTCCACTACGGCCAGCCGGTGGTCGGCACGGTCGTGCGTAGCTGGCCCGGCGGCTATCAGCGCGTGACACCCGCCGACGGCGGCCCCGACATGCTGATCGCCACGATGACGATACCGGCCAGCGCCGCGCGTCCCACAGTCCAGTTGCAGGTGGGCGTCAGCTATTCGCCCAATGTGCGGACCATGCGCGTGTTCGGCTCGGCGCTCGCCGCGCTGTCGGCGCTCGGCAGTCTCGCCGTGCTGCTGCTCAGCTACTCGGTCACGCGAATCGGCCTCGAACCGCTGACACGTTTGACGCGCGATGCGTCGGCGGTGAGTCCGAACAATCGCTCGCAGCGTCTGAACACCGCGTCGTTGCCGCTCGAACTGAACGACCTCGCCAATTCGTTCAATGGTGCGCTCGAACGGCTGGACGGCGCGTATGGCCGGCTCGAATCGTTTAACGCCGATGTCGCGCATGAGTTGCGCACGCCGGTGACGATCCTGATCGGTCAGACCGAGGTTGCGTTGACGCGCAGCAATCGCACGGTCGACGATCTGCGTCATACGCTGCAATCGAATCTCGAAGAGTTCGAGCGAATGCGCGCGATCATCAACGACATGCTGTTCCTCGCGCGCGCCGATCAGGGCGAACGGGCGACGGGCCTGATCGACGTGTCGCTGGCCGCCGAGGTCGCGCATACGCTGGAGTTTCTGGAGATACCGCTCGAAGAAGCACGCGTGCACGCCACGCTGCGCGGCGACGCGATGACGCGGGTCAACCGTTCGCTATTCGGCCGCGCGTGCACGAATCTGCTGATGAACGCGATCCAGCATTGCGAGCCAGGTGTGGCGATCAGCGTGACGATCGTGCGCGAGGACGAGCGCGTGCGCGTCGAGGTCGCCAATCCAGGCAAGCCGATTCCGCCGGACATTCTCGAACATCTGTTCGACCGTTTTTATCGCGCCGAAGTCTCGCGCACGAATAGCCGTGAAAATCACGGGCTGGGTCTCGCGATCGTGAAGGCGATTGCGGAGATGCATCGCGGCACGGTGTCGGCGCATAGCGCACACGGGATCAATACGTTTGCGTTTTCGGTTGCGGCGTCGCAGGTGGAAAGCGAGTTGCACGCGGCACGCCCGGACGCTGGTGGGACGGCTCAAGCGGCGGGTTATTCGTCGCTGGCAAAAGGCAAGTCGGCCTGAACCGGCAGGCGCGGTTTGGGCGTGACCGCGCTGGCCGGCGTCAACGCGCTCACGCGCACGCCAAGCAGCCGCAGCTTGCGGTTCAACTCCACTCTGCGTAGACACTCAGTTGCCGCGCGCCGGATTTCGGCGGCGTCGGCGGTAGGCTCGTCCAGCGTCAGGTCGCGCGTGACGGTGCGGAAATCGTCATAACGCAGTTTGATGCCCACCGTGCGGCCCACATATCCTTTCCGCACCAGATCTTCGGCGACCCGCACGCATAGCCCGGTGAACGAACTGGACAACGCCGGGCGATCATGACGCGGATGCAGATCTCGTTCGAAGGTGGTTTCGCGGCTCATCGATTTCGGTTCCGACGACACGACGACCTCACGGTCATCCTCGCCGTGCGCTATTCGCGCCAGCCATGCAGCGTAGGTTCGTCCAAAGTTTTCCTGTAACAGCCCGAGGTCGGCTGAGGCCAGGTCACCTACCGTCACAATGCCGAGGCCGGCCAGACGCTCGCTGGCGCGCGGCCCAATGCCGTTGATCTTTTTTGCCGCTAACGGCCAGATGCGTGACTCGAGGTCCGACATCGAGAGGATGGTCAGCCCGTCGGGTTTGTCCAGCTCGGAGCCGATCTTTGCAAGCAGTTTGTTCGGCGCAATTGCGATGGAGCAGGTCAGGCCGGTTGCCTCCCGAACCGCGTTCTTGATACGAGCGCCGAGCACATGCGATTCACCCTCCGCCAGAGTGAGGTCGACGAAAATCTCGTCGATTCCGCGGTCCTCGATCTGGTCTGTGAATGTCCGCACTGCGTCCTTGAACAGGCGCGAGTAACGTCGATACGAGTCGAAATCGGTGGGTAGAAGGACCGCATCGGGCGCGAGTTGCGCGGCCTTCATCATGCCCATCGCCGAAAACACGCCGAACGCTCGCGCCTCATACGTCGATGTCGTCACGACACCTCGCCCCGCGTAATCGCGGAGTTTGGCGAAGCGGCGCGTGCCATCGGACAGGAGCTCGGGTGCGGCATTGCGGCCGCCGCCAATGACAACGGGTTGGCCACGCAACTCGGGATAGCGGAGCAGTTCTACAGACGCATAGAAAGCATCCATGTCGACATGCGCGATGCGACGTAGGGGCTGACTGCTCACGACGACTGTACCGCCACACTGCACAACATATTGACCAATGTCCGTACGTAACGTTGCTTGGGGGTTTTGGGTGTGTTGCTGGACACAACAGGGGTTTGACGCATATCGCCGTGGGACGCAATCGGAATCTGGTGGACTGTGTATTTATACAGTATTTTACTGGTATTCAGGAGATCGCGCGTGATTCGCCAGCATCGGAAGAGAATGGCCGAAGCGCATCTTCTCGAGGTAGTTCAGGAGGCGCATCTCCCGCACACCCATAGACTTCCATGCCGCTCACAAACCGCCGCTCTCTAAGATGAATAGAGACGCGTAATGCTGGCCGCTTTTCGTCGACACTCCTTCACTACACAGCGCTTTCAGCGAGCATGAAGCGCAACATTCGTTGCAGGTTCTCCGCGCTGGTTTTTGCCGCAGGAAATCTGAGCGCTTCAGAGTCAACCCAGATAAAGCAACCCAAGATAGACCGTGCAGCGCAACTCATTGCAGTACGTTTGAAATGCGCTTGGAAATATGGAAAAACGCCCTAGACTTGACTTTGCGCCTACCCGTCCACGTTTATCGGAGTCCATATGAATCGCGGTCAATGCCGTTGTCTGAATTGCGAAGAACCTGATCGTCGTCAAATGTTAAAAGTGGGATTCGGCATGGCGACGGCAGCAACGCTTGGCACACTCGGGTTGGCTTTTCCGCGCATGTCCCACGCCGCTGCGCTCACGCAAAAAGAGCGCGACAGCATGACGCCGGATCAAATCATTGCAGCAATGAAGCGCGGCAACGAGCGGTTTGTGTCAGGCACAGCGCAACGACATGACTACCTCGCGCAAAAGCGCGCAAGCGCCAGCGGACAGTTTCCGTCATCGGTCATTCTCAGTTGTATCGATTCGCGCTCGCCTGCCGAACTCATTCTCGATTCGGGTATTGGCGAGACCTTCAATGCGCGTATTGCCGGCAATATTGCCAATGACGATCTGGCCGGAAGCCTGGAATTCGCCTGTGCCGCAGCGGGCGCGAAAGTCGTGCTCGTGATGGGCCATACCAGTTGCGGTGCGATCAAGGGCGCCATTGACAATGTCAAGCTCGGCAATCTGACCGGACTTCTCGCAAAGATAAAGCCGGCGATAGACGCGACGAAATACGACGGCGACAGAAGCGGCAGCAATATCGAATTCGTGGATCAGGTCGCGCGATCCAATGTACTGAACACGATCGGCGATCTGCGCAAAAGCAGCGACATTCTCGCGTCGATGGAAAAAGACGGGAAGATAAAGATGGTGGGATCGATGTATCACCTCAATACTGGCAAAGTCGAATTTCTCAGTTGAGTTTTGCTTGAGAGAGGCGACCCGCCCAGATCCATTCAAAACCGGTAGCTCAGCCCAATCTGCACCGCAGGATAAAGCTTGTAGCGCGAAAGCTTGTTGCTGATGCTCTGCTCTTCCTGATCGATGTTCGCCTGTGACGTCAGCATCGAATAAATGGCCGGCACGTTATATGTCGTGCGCGGACGGCCATAGGCGACGCCCAGATCGAACGTCAGCCCGAAGCCCTTCGAAGCAGGTTTGTGACCATAGCCGATGCCGAGGTACGGCATCACGCGCGGCAGCGTGGCGGTCGCGGATGGCGCGGGTCCCACGGCCGGCACGAAGTCGTCGCCGATCTTGAACTCGCCTTGCGCGTTTGGCTGTGCCTGCGCGCTCAGGCGGTTGTCGTTGATCAACGCGCCCGCCGTCACGCGAAATCCGCTCGACGCAAACGGGAACAGGTCGAGATAGGCACCGCCTTGCAGCAGTTTGAGATGGCCGTCGTAGCGGTTACCGTCGACATCGAATGAATGCGACAGGGCGAAGCCTTCGATTTCCGCATGCACGCCGCTCCATGCATTCAGGGACAGCGCCCCGCCGACACCGGCACCGAGCGTGCCACCGTGGACATAGATTTCCTGCGCGTTCACCGCGCCCGGCAGCGCGATCGCGGCCGCCGCGATCGAAGCGATCGTCGCGGACATAACCGCATTTTTTACCTGTTGCATCGCACCGTCTCCAGACAGGAATCATTTCCTTGCCGACGACTTTACGAGCGGGCGTTGCGTATCAATGGAGGGAAAAGCGGGCGCTTGAGGCGGTTATTCGCACTCAAGTTTTGCGATGGAACGAAAGCGGAATTTATGACCTGTAAGTCCTGCCAAACCGCCGCTTCAATCCGGCGTTCCGCGCAGAAAAGGTCCTGTTTGAAGGGCTATCCGTTGAAAGGGATCGTAGCCGGATGGAGCGGTTGCGGCAACTAGCCGGTCTTTGCCGACGCGTTGCCGCAACCTGTATATCAGCCAGAAATCAGCCGACAGAAACCGCCTTTATTGCTTGATGCCTTCAGCCTGGATATGCAGCGTGGTCTTCATCTTGAAGCCATAAGTCTTGCCGAAGTCGACGCCGAAGTCGTCGCGATTGAACGTCGCGGTCGATTCCGTGCCGCACACTTCGCGCTTGAGCATCGGGTTCTGGAAGCACTTGAACGATTCGATCTTCAGGTTCACCGGCTTCGTGATGCCGTGCATCGTCAGCGTGCCGATCACTTCCACCGGCGTGTCGCCCTTGAAGCGGATCGACGTGCCCTTGTACTCGGCAGTCGGGAACTTCGCGGTGTCGAAGAACTTGTCGGTGACGAGTTCAGCGTCGAGCTTGTCGTTGCCGATATCGACCGAAGTCATGTCGATCGTCACGTCGACCGTGCCGGTCTTGGCCGCGCGATCCAGCACCACGGTGCCGCTGCTTTTCTTGAACTTGCCGCGCCAGATCGACACGCCGCCGAAGTGGTCGGTTTCGAAGCTCGGGTACGTGTGGGTCGGATCGAGCTGATACGTGTCGGCAGCCATCGCGCTGATTGCGTTAAACGACAGTGCAGCAGCCAATGCGCCGGTGGCGAGCAAAAATTGTTTCTTCAAGGTGTTCTCCAGATATCAGAAAAATACTGCGATGCTTCGATTCAGTGAGGCTTCGATGCGTTACTTCTTCGAAGCGACAATGTGAAATTTGATAACCACTTCATCGGCGACAACCGACGTGTCTTTCCATTCACCGGTGCCGACATCGAACTGCGAGCGTTTAATCGGCACGGAGCCGTCGAAGGTTTGCGTGGCGCCGTTGCTCGCAATACTGACCGGCACGACGACGGTTTGCGACTTGCCCTTGATGGTGAGCTTGCCGGTGATCCTGTACTGATTGCCGCCCGCCGGCGCAATCGCGCTGGAGACGAAGGTCGCGTTCGGGAATGCGGCGCTGTCGAACCATTCCTTGCCTTGCGCCTGCTTGTTGTAGTCGTCGGCGCCGAGGTCGTAGCTGGCGGTGTCGATCGACACGTTCGCGCTGCCTGCGGTCGGCTTCGCCGGATCGAAATTCAGTTGCGCGGAAAACTTTTTGAACTTGCCGTCGACGGGCACGTTCATCTGTTTCGTCGTCGCGATCACGCTGCTTTTGGCGAGGTCGACGTCCGCATGCGCGAGGCCCGTGCCGAACAGCGAAAGGGCGGCAATGCCGGCGAGCGTCGCGCGGGAAGCGCTGTGACGGGCGGAGTGGAAGATGGTCGATTTCATGGTGGTACGCATCCTATCGAACCCGTGTGCGTTAATTGCGCACTGCCGGGAATTAGATTGCCAACAGGCCGGAGCCAATCGAAGCCGCTCGAGGCCGATCGTTGAGCAACGGCTTCACTTCAAAAACGGCATCATTCGCGCCAGCAATCCGTCCCGGTCGACGAATTGATGCTTGAGTGCCGCCGCGACGTGCATGGCGACCAGCGCCAGCAGCGTGTAATTCAGCAATACGTGGACGGTGCGCAGCGTGGCTTTCAGCGCCTGGTCCGGGCCGATGATCGTCGGCAGCGGCACGATGCCGAGATATACGACCTGAATTCCGGCTGCCGAGCTGTAGAAATAGCCGGACAGCGGAATCGCCAGCATCAGCAGATACAGCAGGCCATGCACCGAATGGGCGACGGCCTTCTGCCACGTTGGCGTAGCGCTGTCGAGCGGCGGCGCGCGGTGCGTGGCGCGCCACAGCACGCGCAGCACCGCGAGAACGAAGACGGTCACGCCGATCCACTTGTGCCAGGAGAAATACTTCAGCTTGGTCGGCGTGAAGCCGGGAATATCGGTCATGATCCAGCCGATATAAAAGCCGCAGATAATCAGCGCCGCAATCAGCCAGTGCAGTGCAATGGCAATGCCGTTGTAATGTTCTGAAGCAGAGGGACGTGATTTCATTGTGTGTTCGTCGATCGCAAGGTAAGGCGAATGAGTGCGAATGGTAGGGACGCCAATGAAAACTGAATAGGCGGGCAGAAGGGAACAGATTGTTGTCGGCGTGACGTTAATGGTTCTTCGGCTGACCTGAATCGAAGTTAGCCGCCCGCTTCCCGGCAACACATCAAGCCGCAAACAATTGGCCGGACACAGTGCTGTGGTAATTTGCCGTTAAATCGTCTTAAGGACCGTTCACCCATGAATAGCACTGGAAAGCAGCCGGCCGGGCTCGGCGCGGATTTCTTGCGGCACGATAAAGATCAGGCAGACACGCCGGCCGATGCCGCTTCAGGTTCGACGGGCGTCGAAGGTTACATGGAACACGACGCGGCCGTCTACCGCACGCTGCTCGAATCGACGAAGGCCATTCCGTGGAAGATCGACTGGGCGACCATGGCGTTCGCCTACATCGGCCCGCAGATCGAAGCCTTGCTGGGCTGGACGCCGTCGAGCTGGAAAACCGTGCAGGACTGGGCTGCCCGCATGCATCCCGAAGACCGCGACAAGGTGGTCGAGTTCTGCGTCGCGCAGTCGAAGGCGGGCACCGATCACGAAGCGGACTACCGCGCGTTGACGAGCCGCGGCGACTACGTCTGGCTGCGCGACGTGGTGCATGTGGTGCGCGACGAGCGCGGCGAGGTCGAGTCGCTGGTGGGCTTCATGTTCGATATCAGCGAGCGCAAGAAGACCGAGGAGAAGCTGGCCGAACTGCAACGCGAACTCGAAGCGCTGTCATTCAAGGACGGTCTCACGGCAGTCGGCAATCGCCGCGAATTCGACGCGGTGCTGCAACGCGAATGGAACGCCGCGCAGCGTCACGGCGCGCCGTTGTCGCTTGTCATGGTCGATATCGATTTCTTCAAGTCGTACAACGACTATTACGGACACGTGCAGGGCGACGAGTGTCTGAAGCGCGTGGCCGGCTTGTTGAGCGACGCGGTGCGTCCTGGCGATTTCGTCGGCCGGTTCGGCGGCGAGGAATTCGTGCTGATCCTGCCGAATACCGGCGCGGACGCCGCGCGGCAAGTCGCCGAGCGCTGCCGCAACCGGATCGGCGCCGCGGAAATCGCCCACGAGCGCTCGCCGTTCCGGCAGACCGTGACCGCGAGTTTCGGCGTGGGCAGCGTGATTCCCGACGGTTCGGGCGATCCCATCGCGTTCGTGAATCTCGTGGATACCCAGTTGTATCTCGCGAAAGACAACGGCCGCGATTGCATCGCAGCGGTGAACCGGGTGGCATAGCGGGCGTCGCGCGACGCATCGGCCAGGGCGCGGTTGCAGGCATGTCGATTGCAACCGCAAGCGCGGGCCGCAATGATTCAGGCGTGATGCTGTGTGCAGGCATCGCGCCCGCAGACCAACCAAAGATCAACCGGTTATCAACCGCTAATCAACAATAAACCTGGGCTTGCGCTGTGAATTCCGTTTTCCTTTCGTGGGGCATTGCCGCCGTCGCCACCGCCGGTGTGATCACCCGGCCGTTCAAATGGCCAGAGGCGATCTGGGCAGTCGCGGGTGCGCTGCTGCTGGTGCTGTTCGGATTGCTGCCGGTTCATCTGGCCATCGAGGCGATCGGCAAGGGCACCGACGTCTACCTGTTCCTGTTCGGCATGATGGTGCTCTCCGAAGTCGGCCGCCGTGAAGGACTGTTCGACTGGGTCGCGGTGCTTGCGGTGAATCACGCGAAGGGTTCGCCGCGCAAGCTGTTCGTGCTCGTGTACCTGGTCGGCGTGGTGATCACCGCATTTCTGTCGAACGATGCGACCGCCGTGGTTCTCACGCCTGCCGTGTTCGCCGCTGCCAAAAAAGCGAAGACGCCGCCGCTGCCGCTGCTGTTCGTCTGCGCGCTGGTCGCCAACGCCGCCAGTTTCGTGCTGCCGATTTCGAATCCCGCCAACATCGTGCTGTATGGCAATCACACGCCCGCGCTCGGCGCATGGCTGATGCGCTTCACGTTGCCGTCGATCCTGTCGATCGCCGCCACTTACGCGATGCTGCGCTGGACCCAGCGCGACGCGCTCGCCGGCACTTGCGAGGCGAATCTCGACGCGGTCGAACTGTCGTCGAGCGGACGGGTTGCGCTGGCCGGAATCGCGGTCACCGCGGTTGTCCTGCTGACGGTTTCCGCGTACGACATCGCGCTCGGTCTGCCCACCGCGATTCTCGGCGCGCTGACCGCGCTGGTCGTGCTGATCCAGGAGCGCAAATCGCCGCTGCCGATGATCCGCGAGATTTCGTGGAGCGTGCTGCCGCTGGTCGCCGCGCTGTTCGTGCTGGTGCAGATGCTCGATTACACCAGCGTGATCACTACGCTCTCCACGGTGCTGCGCCGCGCGACCGAACACAATGAAATGGCGACCGCCGGCTGGGCGGGCGCGATCATCGCGTTCGGCAGCAATCTGATGAACAACCTGCCGGCGGGTTTGATCGCCAGTTCGACAGTGATGCAGGCGCATAGTCCCGAGCGCGTAATAGACGCATTGCTGATCGGCGTCGATCTCGGCCCGAATCTGTCGATCACCGGTTCGCTCGCGACCATCCTCTGGCTCAACGCGATTCGCCGCGAAGGCGAGGACGTGAGCTTCATGAAGTTTCTGAAGGTCGGCGTGCTGGTGATGGTGCCCGCGTTAGTGCTGGCGCTGGGGGCGCGGGTTCTGACTGGCTGAGCGAGTGTGCGGGTCGCATGGGAGTTTGCGTAGGCAGACCGAGGTGTTTGAAACTGCGGCTTTGATGTCCGGCCGCCGCTCACACTCAAACCCACCGCCGGCTCAAACCGTTTCGCGCGACTCCCCCAAAGCACGCAGCGTCGCTTCGAGACGCACGACGCGTGCGCGTTGCGCGGGCATCATCGCCGAACGGTGCAGCGCGAGCAGCCGCTTATGCCAGTACGACAGTGGAAAGCGATCGCGCGTAGAGATCTTGCCGAACACGAGTTCGAGGTGGGCAATCTCTTTGTCTATGTCCTGATAACTCATCTGATGTTTCCGCAGAAGTGGGCCTGGCAAGGAGGCGTCTCGATAGCGCGCTCGAGCCTGACGGCTGGACGGACAGACGCTCTGGTCATACGCATCGATCCGCGTGTTTATCTCGGGGTATCGAGCAAATCGCATTCCCGTGGCGGATAGTTTGCGTCGGCGGCTACCTGGTCCTGACGCGCAAATTGTCTGCGGTTTACCGCCGAACTCCGCCCGCTTTGCCTTTGACGCGAAGCGCGATACCAACGTGTCGACCGTGATCGATGTGGGCCAAAACCGTCGGACAAATAATCACGTTCACCCCACGACCGCGTACGCCGTGCAATAACAACACGGTGTCGTTCACGCACACATCGGCCTTGATCACGAATTGCGATAACGGGAATCCACCAGGCGGTTTTGTCTGACGCATGTCCTATCCTGAGGCAACGGTCCTGATTGCAGGCAGCGGGTCAAACGCTGTCGTTCGCCGTCGGCGGACTCGCGGGAAACGCGTCGAAAAGTTCGGCTAGCGCGGCACCGCCATCAACGGTTGAGCGTAGGTAACGACGGGGGCGGGGACGACCGCATAGTTCGTCGGTGCGGCCACGACGACGTTGGTGTACATCGGCATCGGCTTGACCGGCGATGAAGGCGTAATCGCTACACCCGGAAGCGCGACGGCAACTGCCGCTGGCGGAGGCGCCGTCACATACACGGGATCGACCGGCACCGGATAGTCAAGCGGCCGGGGCGGTGCGTAGATGACCGGAACAGGCATGTAGACGACGACACGGGCAAACGCCGTCGATGAACAGGCGAGGCCCAGGGCGGTGAAAGTCGAAGCGCAGGCGAGACGGATAGTCACGGGAAACTCCTGATGCATGAGGCGACGCATCTTCGGTTGAAGAAGCGTGCCGGGTGGTTCGGTATGAAGGGCGCTCTTGGCGCGGAAACAGGCTCGTGGCCGCTGCGGCACTGACGACATCGGCAGCACCGGCAGACGAAAGATACGCAACGCACACGCAAAACGGCATCACAAACTCATTTCATTCGATGTCATGCGCAGCGGCCACCGTAGCCTCGATGCGAAGCGCAGCAGACGCACATCACCCGTTCGCATCAGCGAAAAATTCATGACATAACTCGACATGATTCTGCAATTGCCAACCATCGGCGCTTCGCCAAGAATTCGGCCTGTCATCGAACGGATCGCGGCACAAGGCAGGCGACGCCCGATGGCTCAATCGAAGGAGTCAGTCATGAAAAAGTTCATCGCCGCCGCGTTGCTGTGCTGTGCATCCACCGTTACGTTCGCTCAGGCCATGGCGCCGCAAGGCGGCAATCCGCAGCGTATGGAGCGCATGATCCAGCAGTTGCAAAACCGTTTCGCCAACGCGAATACCACGCACGACGGCAAGCTCACCCGCGACCAGGCGGCGGCCGGCATGCCGATGGTCGCGAAGCATTTCGACGAAATCGACACGCAGAAAGCGGGTTACATTACGCTGCCGCAAATCGAGGCATTCGCGCAGGAACGCGGCGCAGCGCACTGAGCCCGGAGCATTTGCGCGCTGTCTGCCGAGGATTGCGGTATGTTCTGAAGAGCCTGAACCCAAGGAGCTTTCGCATGGATCGCCCCGCCAAAATCATCGTGCTCGACGACGAAGCCGAACTGCGCAACATGCTGCAGCGTTTTCTGCGCGGCCACGGTTTCGAGGTGCGCGTCGCCGAGGACAGCAAGCGTCTGGACCGTTATCTGGAGCGCGAGCCGTTCGATCTGCTGGTGCTCGATCTGATGATCGGCGAAGAGAACGGCCTTGAAATCTGCGCACGTCTAAGGGAGCAGGGGCAGACGCTGCCCATTCTGATGCTGACCGCGAAAGGCGACCCGCTCGACCGCGTGGTCGGTCTCGAAACCGGCGCCGACGACTACCTCGCCAAACCGTTCCTGCCGCGCGAACTGGTGGCGCGCATCAATGCGCTGCTGCGGCGTCAGAAAATGGCGTCGGGCGATGTCACTGTGACGTCGCAAAGCGTGCGCTTCGGCAACTTCACCGTCGATGTCGGCAAGCAGCAGCTGTCACGCGCGGGCGAGTTGCTGGAGATTCATTCCGCGCAGATGCTGCTGCTGGTGGCGCTGGCGTCGTCGCCGAACCGGCCGGTGAGCCGCGACAATCTGCTGGCGCGTGCGCGGGGCCGCGATCACGACGCGCTCGATCGCAGCATCGACGTGCAGGTGTTGCGGCTGCGGCAGATCGTCGAAGACGACCCGTCGAAGCCGCGTTTCATCAAGACCGTGTGGGGCGTCGGCTACATGCTGGTCGCGGATGTCGACTCATGACGCGTCCACTATTGCGCAGGCTTCTGCCGAGAACGCTGCTGGCGCGCAATATCGCGCTGCTGATCGTGCTCGTGATGCTGAGCCAGATCTGCTCGCTCGCCGTGCTGCTGCATTACGTGCAGCGGCCTCGCGTGGAGCGCGCGGCGACCGTGTTCGCCACCTACGTGACGACGCTCGACAACCTGCTCGAAGCGACCCCGTCCGGCGCGCGCACTGCGTTGACGACGCGCCTCGACGCGCGCGCGGAACCGCCCGCGGCGAGCGCGTCCGAGCCGCCGCCGAGCGTCGCGCGCGCGTATCGCACGTATCAGCGCGATGTGTTTCTCGACAGCCTGCGCGCGCATCTGCCCGCCGACATGCCCGCGCGCTGGCAGACCGAGGGCGGCCAGCGGCTGTGGATCCGCATGCACGCGCCCGCCGACGATCCGCACGCGCCGTACTGGATCGCGTTGCCGATTCCCGAAGACGCGCAGAGCAGCGGGCTCGAAGCGGCGATCGTGCTGTCGCTCGGCCTGGGCGCGCTGGCGGCGCTGGCGGGCTACGCGATCCAGCTTCATCTGAACGAGCCGCTGCATGAACTGACCCAGGCGGCGCGTCATGTGAGTGCGGGCAAAACGCCCGCGCCGTTGCCGACCGACGGTCCCACCGAAATCGCCGCCGTGAGCCGTGCTTTCAATCAGATGACGCAGACGTTGCAGGAGGCCGAGGCGACGCGCGCGCTGATGCTGGCCGGCATCTCGCACGACATCCGCACGCCGTTGACCAAGCTGCGCCTGTCGATGGCGATGGCGATGCCGGACGGCAGCGACAGCAGTTTCGTGGTGGCCGCCGAGTCGTATCTCGACCAGATCGAGACGATCCTGCAACAGTTCATGGACTACGCGGGCAGCGGCGAGCGCGAGCAGCCGCAGCCCGGCGATCTGAACGCGCTGATCGAGCGGCTGGCGGGCGATTTCGCCGGGCTTGGGCACGAGTTCGAGTTGTCGCTTGGGGCGCTGCCGGTGCTGGCGTATCGGCCGATCAGCATGATGCGACTGCTGATGAACCTGATGCAGAACGCGATCGTGTACGGCAAGACGGGGCTGGCGGTGCGAAGCTGGGTGACGACCACAGCCAAAACCGGCGAGGAAGACGGGCAGACGGCGATCGTCGCAGTCGGGGACCGCGGCGCGGGGCTGTCGGCGCAGGAACTGGAACAGCTGAAAGCGCCGTTTCAGCGCGGGCGCAATGCGCGCTCGCATAGCGGCGGCACGGGATTGGGGCTGTCGATTGTCGAGCGGATCGCGCGACTGCATGGCGGCAGCCTGCAATTTCATGCGCGCGAAGGCGGCGGACTGGAGGTGTGGGTGGTGTTGCCGGTCAAAACCGGGTGACGATGATTCGGCCGCGGCTGTAGTGTCGACGCCCGACATCCGGCGTCGCCACTCGCAGGTTCACTCGCGATCCAGGTACGCATCCAGGCCGACGCGGAACGCCACGCCCGCGATCACCGGCACGGTCAGCATCAGGATGATGCCGAAGTTCGGAATCGGGTCGCCGTACATGAACGTACTGTAAAGCACGACCGTCGCGACGATCGCGAAAACCCCGAAGCCGATGGCGACCATCATCAGATTGCGCACGGTGATGCTCAGCGTCTTGCGCGTGGCCGCGCCCGGCGTCGTGCTGGCAGGAGAAGCTTCGTCGTGTTGGGCAGGCATGATGGTTCTCGTGGCTGAAAATAGTGCGTCGAGCGCGCTTGGTAAGCGACTTCGGACCCTACGCGGAAAAGGTGCGCGACCGGCATCATAACCGCATGCGCGCGTGCTGCGCAGATCGACGTAGCGGGGCGCGGGGCGCAGCGGGCCGGGCCGGGCGGGAGCGCGAAGGTTCGTTAGCTTCAATATAGGCCGCATTGCCGGCGGGCAGATGAAATACGCGATTCGTCGCGTGGATGAGACCTTGCGAAGCGATGGCGGCTCGCTGAGCACACGCGCATGCTGCGTCACGCTAGCGCGCTCGCGCTTCGCCGCAAACGGCGAGTCTCCCAAGCTTCTTTTTCATTGTGTCGTCCCCCGCGCCGGCGGCGAGTCGATTCTGGCGATTCCGCTGTGAACCGCCGCCACGCCATGCGTGATCCACCTCGCGCCGTTTTATGGAATCCACTAACCTTGTGGGGCGTCACCGCCCAGCGCGCTTTTGCGTCCTCCAACATCCGTCCTGCTTATGCCGGGATGCCAACGTGTCGAGAGCTGCCATCCGATGCCTAATGACCTTCCAGAACCGCAAGCTGTCTGCAATGCCATTACCCGTAGCGCCATTTTCATCGTCGCCACGCTGACGCCCGGCGACGATCACGCGGACACTGTACGCGGCTTGTGCCCCGACATCGCCGGGCTGGTCCGCGCGGTCGGCACACGCGCGCCGACGGCCGACCTGTCGTGTGTTTGCGGATTCGGCTCCGCCGCGTGGGACGCGCTCTTCGGCACGCCGCGTCCCGCGTCGTTGCACGCGTTCCGCGAATTCGGCGAGGGCAAGCGCCGCGCCGTGGGCACGCCGGGCGACATCCTGTTCCACATTCGCGCGGATCACATGGACCTGTGCTTCGAACTCGCCGCGTTGTTGATGCAGCGTCTGAAAGGCGCGGTCACGGTGGTCGACGAAGTACACGGCTTCCGCTATTTCGATCTGCGCGACATGGTGGGTTTCGTCGACGGCACCGAGAATCCGCGCGGGCGCGAAGCGTTCGACTTCGCGGTGATCGGCGATCAGGATCCCGGTTTCGCGGGCGGCAGTTATGTGATCGTGCAGAAGTATCTGCATGACATGGAGGCGTGGGAAACGCTGCCGGTCGAGGCGCAGGAGCGCATCATCGGCCGCAGGAAGCTTTCGGATGTCGAACTCGACGAATCGGTCAAGCCAAGTTCGTCGCACAGTTCGCTGACGACGATCGAGAAGGACGGGCAGGAAGTCAAGATCCTGCGCCACAACATGGCGTTCGGCCGACCCGGCGCGGGCGAGTTCGGCACTTACTTTATCGGTTACGCCAACTCGCCGGAGCCGACCGAGCAGATGCTTGAGAACATGTTCGTGGGCCGTCCGCCCGGCAACTACGACCGGCTGCTCGATTACAGCCGCGCGGTGACCGGTGGGCTGTTTTTTGTTCCGTCTGAACCGTTGCTCGAGCAGCTGGCGGACCGCAAGCCGGCGAGCAATGGGTGAGTTGCGAGGGTGGAATGCTCGTGAATGTGTGAGATTTGCCGTTGGCTGGATGCCGGCAGCCGGATAAAACCGGCTCGGCAAATGTTGGCGACAAGAAAGGTGTTGGGTAGGGAAGCGGTTGCGCAGCCTGCCGATGCAGGCTGCTTCGTGCGTCCATGACGCAGCACGGTTCCGATCGAGAACGGTCCGCTCGTGCCGACCCGCAGCCGTCTTCACGGAAAGCCGCATCGCACGTAGCGTCGCTGTTCGGCCGGGCGCCTACGTTAGAATGCCGGGCTTTCCCCTTTCCAACGTCGCACTGTGCAACCCGCCTCCTCTGCGGCTTCCCGTGAAGCCGACGGCGTCGAATCTTCCGCCGATCTCGTCTACGGTCTCAATGACCGCCCCGCACCGACCATCGCCTTCGTGGCCGCACTTCAGCATCTGCTCGCGATCCTCGTGCCGATCGTGACGCCCGGGCTCCTTATTTGTCAGGCGCTCGGCGTGTCCAGCCGGGACACCACGCTGATCGTGTCGATGTCGCTTGTCATCTCCGGTATCGCAACTTTTCTGCAGTGCAAACGCGTCGGCCCGCTCGGCGCGGGTCTGCTGATCGTTCAGGGTACGAGCTTCAATTTTGTCGGCCCGCTGATCGCGGGCGGCAGCCTGATGGTCAAGCAGGGGACGCCGGTGCAAACCGTGATGGCCGCCATTTTCGGCGTCGTCATCGCGGGCTCTTTCGTCGAAATGGCCGTCTCGCGCATCCTGCCGTTTGTCAAGCGGCTGATCACGCCGCTCGTCACCGGCATTGTCGTGCTGCTGATCGGCCTGACGCTGATCAAGGTCGGCCTGATCAGCATGGGCGGCGGTTACGGTGCGATCTCGAAGGGCGACTTCGCGAGCGTCGGCAACCTGACGCTGTCCTGCCTGGTGCTGGGCACCATCATCGTGCTGAACCGCGTGCCGGTCGTGTGGATTCGCAGCACCGCACTGGTCATCGCGCTGGTCATCGGTTATGTCGTCGCGGGCGCGATGGGACGCCTCGATTTCACCGGGGCGCGGCAGGCGGCGCTGTTTCAGATTCCGACGCCGCTGCATTTCGGCATTGGCTTCTCGTGGTCGCTGTTCGTGCCGATGCTGATCATTTACCTCGTCACGTCGCTCGAAGCGATTGGCGATGTCACGGCCACCAGCAAGGTGTCGAAGGAGCCGGTCGAAGGGCCGGTATGGATGCGGCGGATCAAGGGCGGCGTGCTCGTCAACGGTTTCAATTCGTTACTGGCCGGATTTTTCAACACGTTTCCCAGTTCGGTCTTCGCGCAGAACAACGGTGTCATTCAGCTGACCGGGATCGCCAGCCGCCACGTCGGCCTCTGGATCGCCGGCATGCTGGTCGTGCTCGGGCTGTTCCCGCCGGTCGCGGGCCTGTTGCAGGCGGTGCCCGAGCCTGTGCTCGGCGGCGCTGCGATGGTGATGTTCGGCGCGGTGGCCGCGTCGGGGATCAACATCCTCGCGGGGATTCGCCTCGACCGCCGGGCGCTGCTGATCATCGCGGTGTCGCTCGCGTTGGGACTCGGCGTCTCGCAGGTGCCGGAGATTCTGAACAGCCTGCCGCACGCGCTGAAAAACGTGCTCGAATCGGGCGTCGCGACAGGCGGAATCTGCGCGCTGATATTGAACTGGTTCCTGCCGGAAAAGGCGTGATGTGATGCGGTCGGCGCGCGGATGGTCGCGGATCGCAAGGGTCGCGCGCGCAGTGAGCGGGTTGGGCGACGCGGCGAGCGAGGAGGCGAAGGACCGCTCCTGATCGAACTCTGCCCAATGACAAGCGGTCCGTTCGACTTTCGGCGGTCCTTCCAGCTTTTCTAAAGCAGCCGGTTGGACATCGCCCGCTTGCTACGTGAGATTCAATCCGCCGTCCGACAGCAGAATCTCGCCGGTCAGATAATCCGAAGCGACCAGCAACGCAACAGCCTGAGCAATATCCTCGGGACTGGCGGCGCGACGCATCGGCGCGCGTTCTTTCCAGAGTTGCTGGGCTTGCGTCCAGTCCGCCGTCAAAGGCGTATCGACCAACCCCGGCGCGACCGCATTCACGCGAATATCCGGCGCAAGGGAAACAGCGAGCAGGCGGGTCACGTGATTCAACGCCGCTTTGGTCGCCGCGTAGGGAATGGACGCCCCCTTTGGCCGCACACCGGCATGCGAACTCACGTTCACGACGCAACCGGGCCGCCCTCGGGTGGCCGCTTCACGGAGCGCCGATTGCGCTTCCGTGACCAGGCGGAACGGAGCCACGACGTTGACTTCATGCAGTTCCTGCCAGATGTCGGGTGTCGCCGCGGCGAGATCCGCATGAGGGATGACGCGACTGATCCCCGCGTTGTTGACCAGAACGTCGAGCCTCCCCCATACGGCAATGGCTTCGCGAACGAGCCTCACTCTTTGCGCGTCGTCGGCCAGATCGGCTTGCACATAGGCCGCCGATCCGAGTTCGCGGGCCAGCGCGTGACCGGTAGCCGCCGAACTTCGCGAATGAAGGACGATTGAGAAGCCGTCCTTCGACAGCCGTCGTGCGATTGCGGCGCCGATACCAGAGGTTGAGCCGGTGACAAGAGCGACAGGTGCGTCAGTTTTCATGGAGGCGCTGATAAGGGGGAGTCAGGTTTTTCGGAGGGGCGGAAATCGTCTGCTTCGCCTTTGAACGGCTGACCGCAAAGGCCGACTGACAACAAACGTCATCGATTCTCGACGATCCAGCCCGCGCTGTCGATTGGGCGAAAGTGACCTTACCCGACGCGCGCCCTTCGTCGTCGCCTCAAACCCGCGCAACCCTCCGCAGCCCCCGCTAATGCGATCCCGCCACCCGCACGAGCGCGAACACCAGCGCCAGCACCACCACAATCACCCCCGTCGCAACGGCCAGGCGGTCAGCCAGTAATCGACGCATCGCAATTCTCCTAGACGAAGCTGTAGCGTTCGGAATGGTATCTGGCGAGCGGCACTTTCATCCCGGCCAGTGCGGTTTCGATTGCGTCCATCATCATGTCCGGCCCGCAAATGAAGTACTCGTGATCCGCGTACGCAGGCGGCAAATGACGCCTGAAAACGTCCGCCGTGATGCGTCCGCTTTCTCCGCTCCAGCCCTCGGGCGGCTGCGACAGAACATAAACGATCTTCAGATCGAGCCTCGTTTTCAGCACGTCGAGTTCATCGCGAAAAGTTAGCGTGTCCCAGTCCTTGCCGCCGTACAGCAGCACCAGCGGACGCGTGTCGCCACGATCGGCGAGCGTGCGGATCATGCTCATCATCGGCGTGATGCCGATGCCGCCCGCGATCAGCACGTGCATGTCGGTCGGGTTGCCGATCGTGAACGCGCCGTACGGGCCGTCGAGATAGATCCGCTGGCCGGTTGTCACCGTGTTGACCGCGCTGGTGAAATCGCCGAGATTGCGGATGGTCATCTCGACGCGGCCATCCGGCGCTTCGGCGCTCGACGAAAACGAGAACGGATGCCCGGTGATGCGGAACGGACCCGCCCACAGCGTCAGCCAGCCGAATTGTCCCGGCTTGAAGCGAAAACCCGCGTGACCGTCGGGCTGCATCACGAGCGTGGTGGTGTCGCCGCGTTCGGTGCGCACTTCGGCAACGCGATACGGACGCCGCAGCATGAAAAGCGGCTTGAACAGGCGTACATAAAGCAGCAAGCCGATCCAGAAAATCGTCATGCCGATCCACAACGCGCGCTTGAGCGGATCGACCAGATAGAAGCCCCAGCCGACCATATGCAGCATGCCCGCGAAGACGGCGGTCAGCGCGAGCACGATATGCGACAGATGCCAGAGTTCGTAGCGGATCTTCAACTGCTTGCGCCACAACGCGGTGACGACGAGCAGAAGCAGCGAGCCGATCGACAACACCGCGAAGCGCGCGCCCCACGGAATGTCCCAGACCGAATCGGGCAGCGCGAGCGACTCCGAGCGGATCGCGATCAGGATCAGCGGATGCACGACGACGAGGCCGACCGCCATCAGCGAAATACGCCGGTGGAAGTGATAGATGACGTCTTCGCCCCACGGCTCGGTCACGTAGCGAAAGCGCGCGGTAAGGCCGAATTGCAGGCCCATCATCGCGAGACCGGAGTAGCCGAGTGCAACCGAAAACTCGGTGCCGAAATTGCGCGCGGGCGGCAGCCTGCCCGCAAGCAGCGCGAAAAGCGGTGCGAGAATGAACAGCAGATAGATGGCGGACCAGATGGCCTTGCGCATGAGATCGCGGTGCTGCATGGATCCTTTCTCCAATGGCTGTGGCGGTGGTGCCGTTGGCGTTGGCTGTTGCGATGGGCGACTAGTTGCAGCGTTCTGCTTCGACCGGCATCGGCTTGCGACGGCGTGCGTTGGCCTGCGACGACCCGCGTCGGCCTTCCATGACGCGCATCGACCCGCATCGAACGATCCGCGCGAGAAGCGAAGGCTCCGCGCTTTCACACAGACGGCGCGGTTTGCAGCGAGCCGCACTGCCTGGCGAATTCGCTCTCGCCATTCAGATCGCGTCACCCACAGCTGCCATGCCGGTCAGATACAGGTGGTCAACAACAACGCCGGTCCAAACGTAATCACCGTGGCGGCCAGCGCCGCGATCAGTGTCCACACGACAACGGTATGCAGAAACGCGCCGATACGCTCCGGCCCAGGTTCGCGGCTTGCCCTGGTGCCCGCCGTGGCCCAATAACGCCACAACCAGCCAATCGCGATCAGATGCAGCGCGAGCACGAACGCGAGGCTCAAACGAAGCGGGCCGCCCGGCCAGCCGAACGCGCAGCCGATCGCGTGCAGCGCATAGAGAATCACCAGCGCGAGGCACCAGATCGTGAAGCCGACGGCCAGCCACCACAAACGCCTCGGCGAAAGCGGACGCCCGTTCATGGCCGCGCTCCCAGCATCGCCACCAGCCCCGGCAACGCGAGCACGAGACCCAGCGCGATCACGCCGGTGGCCAGCGTGTAATCGATCCATAAACGCGTGAGACGCAAATCCGTCAATCGTCGCGGTGAGATGAAACCGGCGCCAAGCCGCAGAACATTGCTGATCAGAAACAGCAGCCCAATGCCCGCATGTAGCGCGACATACGAGAGCAGCGCGGCGGCGGTCGCGCCGAGCGCATGTTCCAGCGGATTCGGCGTGACACCGCCGATCAGTGCGACATCGGCGGCAATCGCTGCGACCAGGGCGAGCACCGTCACGCCAATCCACCCATGCGGTTTCCCGCCCGCAGCCGCGCTTCGCAGCGAGCCGCGCGCGGCCACGGCTGCAACGGCCAGCGCGACGACCGTCGCGAGCGCAAGCAGCCGGCTCGGCTCGGGCGTGACGGCGGCCGGCCAGTTCGGCGCGGCGATCCACAGATAGAACACGCCGAATACCAGCGACGTGAACAGCGTGCCGTTCGCTACCAGCGTGCAGATCAGCGCGAGCCACGCGGGCGAACCCGCCACCTCGGTATGCGGCGGCACGCTGATGCCGCGTCCCACCGGCAGCGGTCCGTAATCGTGTGCGAGACCGGCGCTTTGTCCCGCGTAGATGAACATACCGAAGGTCACAAACGCAAAAGCGAGCGCCGGCAGATAGAACTTGAACAGCATCGCGAGCACCGCCGCGCAGGTGATGAGCGCGGTGAACAGCGGCAGATACGTCGCTCGCGGCAGCACGATCAGTTGCTCCGGTTCGCCCGACGTCATATGCACGCCGAGCGTTTCCTGCCAGCCGTTGCGCGTCGAGCCGAGGTAGCCGTCGCCGCGTGCGAGCGACGCCGCCAGCGTGCCCGGCGCGACGCCGTCGGTCTCGGCGCCGATTCGCGGGATCGACGCGAACGCGTACGGCGCAGGCGGAATCGGCATCGCCCATTCGAGCGTGGTCGCGTCCCACGGATTGCGCCGCACGCGCCGGCCGAAACGCACCTGCACGATGATGTCGATTGCGACCAGTGCGAAGCCGATCGTCATCACGAAGCTGCCCACCGACGACAGCAGATTCAGCCAGTTCCATCCTTCGTCGCCGCTATACGTGAAGATGCGGCGCGGCATGCCGAGCAGGCCGGTCAGATGCATCATGAAAAACGTCATGTTGAAGCCGATGAACACCAGCCAGAACGCGGGCAGCGACAGCTTGTACACGGCAGTGCGACCGGTCAGCAGCGGCAGCCAGTAATAGAACGCGGCGAGCATCGGAAACGCGAGCGCGCCCGCCACCACGTAGTGCATGTGCGCAACGACGAAGTAGGTGTCGTGCGCCTGCCAGTCGAACGGGACCATCGCGAGCATCACGCCGGTCAGCCCGCCCGCGGTGAACACGAAGAAGAAGCCGAAGATGTACAGCATCGGCACGTCCCAGCGCGGCCTGCCGTGCGACAGCGTGGCGAGCCACGCAAAGAACTGGATCGCGGTCGGCACTGCGACGATCGCCGATCCCGCCGAGAAAAACGCCAGCGCGAGATGCGGGATGCCCACCGTGAACATATGGTGAACCCAGATGCCGAAGCTCAGAAACGCGAGCGCGATGATCGCGACGACGATCGCGCGATAACCGACCAGCGGCCGTCGCGCGAACACGGGGATGATGGTGGAGAGCACGCCCGCCATCGGCAGGAAAATGATGTAGACGTCGGGGTGCCCGAACAGCCAGAACAGATGCTGCCACAACAGCGGATCGCCGCCGCGCCGCGGGTCGAAGAACGGCAGGTCGAACGCGCGCTCGACTTCGAGCAGGATCGAGCCGAGGATCAGCGGCGGAAACGCGACGATCATCATCATCGCGGTGACGAGGATGTACCACGCGAAAATCGGCATCCGGTCGAGCGACATGCCGGGCGCGCGCATCTTCAGGATCGACACGACGATTTCCATCGCGAGCGACAGCGCCGAAATCTCGACGAACGTGATGCCGAGCAACCACACGTCCGCGTTGATGCCGGGCGTGTACACGTGCGAGCTGAGCGGCGTGTACATGAACCAGCCGCCGTCGGGCGCGGCACGCAGGATCAGCGAGACGGTGAGGATCGTGCCGCCCAGCAGGTAGCACCAGTAGCCGTACGCGGTGAGGCGCGGAAACGCGAAGTCGCGCGTGCCGAGAATTTTTGGCGTCAGGTAGACCGCGAAGCTTTCCACCATCGGAATCGCGAACAGGAACAGCATCATCGAGCCGTGCATCGTGAAGACCTGGTTGTAGGTCTCCGCGTCCATGAACGCGGCGTGCGGCGTCGCGAGCTGCACGCGCGTGAGCATGCCGAGCACGCCTGCAATCGCGAAGAACAGGAACGACGTGATCATCATCCGCATGCCGAGGACGCTGTGATTGACCGCGGCAAAGCGCTCGATGCCGGGTCCGGTCGCCCAGATCGCGGCAAGCTGGCGGTGCAGCCGCAGCGCATTGCCGCGCGGTGACGGCGGCTCGACGGGCACGCTCATTTCATCCCCTCCCCGGTGGCGGCTTGTTTGACGGCGGCGGCGAAGTCTTCTGGACGATCGACGCTCACCGAGAAGTGCATTCCCGCATGGCCCAATCCGCAAAACTGGTTGCACAGGCCTTCGTATTCGCCGGGCTGATCGGCCTGGATGCGCAGATGCGTGGCGTGACCGGGGACTGCGTCGATCTTGCCCGCGAAGCGCGGAATCCAGAAAGAGTGCACGACATCCTGGCTGGTCACGACGATGTCGACCGGCATGCCGGCGGGAACGTGCAGAACGCCGTGCGTTTCGACGCCACCCTGGTCCGGGTAGCGGAAAGTCCAGTTCCATTGTTTTCCGATCGCCTCGATGCGCTGCGGCGCGTGTCCGGGCAACGGCAGAAGCTGTTCGCCCGCATAGAGCGCATAGCAGATCAGCGGAATCAGGACGATGGCGGGCAACACGAGGCCGCCGAGTACGATCCAGCGCGCGGGCGACACGCGCGAGCCCCAGCCGGGGCGCCGGTACACCATCAAAAACAGCACGAGCACGAGCGCGAACAGGATCGCCGCGCCTGCCAGCATCACCCACCACAGCCCCGCAATCGACGCAGCCGAAGGGCCCGACGGCGCCAGCGTCGATAACGGACCCGCGCAGCCTGTGAGTGCCGCGAGTGTTGCGAGTGACGCTAACGATGCTGGCGTCGCGACTCGCGATGCCGCATTGAATCGTCCTTGGACCCGCCTGTTCAGGAAGCTATGATGATCTGCAGCGCTCTCCACCTTCACGTTAAGCAAGGAATACTGATCATGGCAAAGAAAGGTGATTCCGCTTCCAGTTCCACCTCCCAACCCAAAAGCGAAGTGCTGCTGGAATTGCTGCGGCTCGACGCGGGCTCGGCCGTCGCCTTCGTCGGCCATCCGATTCACGTGATGATGGTGCATTTCCCGATCGCATTCGTCGTCGCGACGCTCGGCGTGGATGTCATCTACTGGTGGTCGGGCGATCCGTTCTGGATTCGGGCCGGTTTGTGGGCCGCCGGTTTCGCCTTCTGGAGCGGCGTGGGCGCGAGCCTCGTCGGCACCGCCGAGCTTCTGCTGGTGCGCGGCATCCGGCTCAGGGAGGCCAGCTGGTCGCACGCCGTCGCCGCGATGACGCTGGTCGCCATCGCGGGCGCGAACTGGGGGCTGCGTCTCTACTATCCCGGGCAAATCCTGCCGCACGGGCTCGCATTGTCGGCGCTCGCGTCGGTGATGACGGGCTTCGCCGGCTGGCATGGAGGCAAGCTCGTGTTCGATCATGGCGTGGGCATTCTCGTGTCGCCGAAGGAGTGATGCAGCCATCGGGCAAGTCCGCCGGGTTCGAACAGATGCGGGGCGAACAGGTTCGAGTCGACGTGCGGTTTCGCCAGCACGATCCAGATGATCGCGACGATCACCACCACGTAGGCGCTCATCAGAGCGACGCCGGACAGGCGGCTGAAGCGGCCGTCGGGCAGGAACAGGTTCAGCATCACGAGCCCGGCGACCACGTGCAGCATCGCCATGATGCCGACCAGCACCATCTTCAGCGAGAACCATTCGACGAACGTGGCCTGCAGAAAGATCAGCGCCGTGCCGCTCGCAATCGCGACAAACGCAGCGGGCGAAGTCAGTTCCACATAAACGAGCCGCGTAATGCGATGCAGCCGGTCGAGTTCGGCGCCGCTGGTGAGCGCGCGGCGTTGCCAGAACAGAAACGGCAACACGATCAGGCCGCCTGACCACAGCGCTATCGCGGCCAGATGGATGAACTTCAGCAGGATCGTCACAGTGCGGGCTCGATTGCGCGCAGGCTGGACCAGGTGATCCAGAGTCCGGCTGCGAGATAGGGGACCATCGCCAGCACCCACATCAGTAGTCCCGCGAGTTGCTGGTCGGTGAGCGGCGTGATGCCCCACGCGGCCGTGCTGGCGAAGTGCACGCCGTACAACGGCTCGGGCGCGAACACGATCAGCGCGCCGAGCAGGCCCATCTGTCCGATCGTGGTGGCGAGTGCGATGAGCGCGGGCCAGGCCGGCGTCGACGGGGCGAAGATGCTGCGCCACATCAGCCATGCACTGCCGAGCAGTGTGAGTTGCATCAGCCAGTAACCGGGCACGGTGGCGAGTCCCCATGCGTAGGGGCCGGGTGCATGCCAGAGCCAGACAAGCACCGCATGAGCAGCGACCACCGGAACCAGTGGCGGATAACCCATTCGCGGCAACGGGAACGCGAGCACGAGAAGCGGCGCGACCGCAGCAATGAGAATGATGTGATGGGTGACGCGCGCCGAGAATAACGCCGACGACAACGCGCACAGCGGCGACACGAATACGACAGCCATCAGCGCTATTGCGGCCCAGCCGGCTCGCGCATTGGCACTACGGCCGCTGGCGACGAACCACGCCAGCGCGGCGAGTGCTGCGAGCAGCAGCGGGTCCATATTCCAGCGCACCCATAAATCGTCGGGGACGGCCGCTGGTCCACAGTAGGCGACTGGAAAATATGGCATGACGCGATATCTTCGTAGGGTCTGCATTCAATGCCGGAGCACCAGGCCGGCTTGATGAAGCTTGCCTCGACACGGTGCCTGTTCGTCTTTCTGGTGTTTCAGTAGAGCGGGGCGGCGCGATGAATTAACAAGCTTGTTTAGACTAACCTCGGTCGATCCGGCACGCAATATAAATTCTTCTGCGTTCCTGGAGGAGAAGGCGGTGATTTTTCAAAGCGAGAAAGTACCTGATAATGCGGTGTTTTCTGCTTTCCGGCTCTTGCGGCTATTTTTGCGCTGCAATGATCATTGCGCGCGTTGAACCGTTAGTCACGCTAACTACTCAAGCTAAAGCGGTTGTGCGTCGCAATACGATCAGGCTCGCACCACGCTGACTCCAGCCGCCTCGATTGCCTCTGTCAACGCATTGTCAGTTGTCCGCTCGACAACCACCGTTTGCGCCAGCGTGATGTCGCCGATCGAATACGCGGACGCCGCATTGAGCTTGTCCATCGAAGCGAGCACAACAGTCTCGGCCGACCTCGCGGCGAGCGCGCGTTTCACATAGGCCTCTTCGAGATCGCCGGTACTCAGCCCCGCCGTAGGGTGAACACCGGTCACGCCCATGAAGTAGAGATCGGCGTGAATGTGCGAGATCGCCTCGATGGCGGCTGCGCCGACATTGACGATGGAATGCTTGTACAGCCTGCCGCCGATCATGATCACGTCAATCGAAGGATGATCGACCAGCGCGACGGCCACCGTCGGACTGTGCGTGACGACCGTCGCTGCCAGCGTGGGCGGCAGGTGCTTCACCAGTTCGGCGGACGTCGTGCCGCCGTCGATCATCACGATCTGCCCCGGCAGGATCATCGCGGCAGCGGCCATGCCGATCGCGCTCTTGCCCGACGACTCCAGCGCGCGCCTGGCGGAAAACGGCGCCACCGCCGACGACGCCGGCAACGCCCCGCCATGCACACGTTGCAGCAAACCCTCCGAGGCCATCTCGCGCAGGTCGCGCCGGATCGTGTCCTCCGAGACGCCGAAGGTCGCTGCGAGCGGCGCCGCCAGCACCTGTCCGTCACGAGCAAGCAATTCGAGGATGGTTTTCTTGCGTTGGGTCGTCAACATGATATGCACGAATTTTCTTGATATTGCACGAAATTGCACGATATCATGATTTCACCTTTTTCGTGACCGGAGCGACTCATGACAGCGACGCAAGACCGTGTACGCATCGTCGACACAACCGTGCTTTCGAACGACTGGTATGTGCTGAAAAAGACCACCTTCGACTTTCTGCGGCGTGACGGCACGTGGCAGCGTCAGAGCCGCGAAACCTACGACCGAGGCAACGGCGCGACCATTCTGCTGTTCGATCCTGTGCGCAAAACCGTGATTCTCACGCGCCAATTCAGGTTTCCCGTTTTCGTAAACGGTCATGACGGGATGCTCGTGGAAGCGGCTGCGGGTCTGCTCGACAACGCTTCGCCGGAGGAACGCATCCGCGCCGAAGTGGAGGAGGAAACGGGATTTCGCGTGCGGGACGTGCAGAAGGTCTTCGAGGCGTATATGAGCCCCGGTTCGGTGACCGAAAAGCTTCACTTCTTCATCGCGGAATACGACGCGACACAGCGCGTCAGCGAGGGTGGCGGAGTCGAAGCGGAAGGCGAAGACCTGGAAGTGATGGAGCTGACGCTGGCGGACGCGCTAGCGGCGGTGCGGCACGGTGAGATCGTCGACGCGAAGACCATCATGCTGTTACAGCATCTGGCTCTGCGCGAACTGACGGAGCAGGGCGGAAACTAGCCGCCTCTGGCCGTCAGTCCGCCGCGCGTTTATGTGCCGCGCGTGCTGGTTCCTAGCGGCTGGTCCGTTTTCTTGCCCAGCCTTGCTTTCAACTGACGCCCGAGGCTTCCGCCCGCAATGCGCTGGCGCAGACCGCCGTATTGCAACTGAAGGGCGCGCGCGGCAAACGCCATCTGCCCCCACCGGCTTACTGCAATTCGAAAATCGGTGCATGCATAGCCGAGTCCACCGGTCCAGATCGATTTATAGCGGCTGTCGCCGGAACCGAAATCGACATCGCGCTGATTCTCGAATGCCCATTTGAGAATACTTTCGAGTAACAGAGAGCCGGGTGAGCATTTCGACTGAGCGGGATCGTAAGCCGCCTGCATTCCTATCACCGTGCGCTCGGATATGGCGACAAGACTAATGGCGATCGCTTTGCCATTCAGTGTTGATATAAATAGCCGGAACGATTCACCGAATAGTGAATCGGCCGACATTTTTCGCAGGAAATTCTGATAGGGCTGTTTAAAAAATTCGCCGTCTGCGCCAACCTTTGCCGCCCACTGGTGTTTCCACTCGAGCATGGTTTCGACATAAGCGGCGCTGCGTGGATCGTCCAGTCCGATTATCAGCAATGCCGATTCCCCGGTTCTCAGCAAACGACGCTGATGGTAATCCTGTTCTTTTTTAAATGAATCCGGTAGTGCATGACGATATTCGCTCCATTTGCCGTACCGCATCAATCGCGCCATGCCGATCATGCGCGGTTCGGCGCGCGACTGCCATTTCGCCGCCGATGCATGCCGGTGCAGCGGGGAGCCGGTACGCACCATCGGCAGCCGGATGATGTCGCTGCCGCACGACGAAAGCAGCACTCGCCATGCAGCGGCCACTAGCGATTCCCTGTCGCCGCCGGGCCCAACCAGCACTTCCGACTGCTCCGAAATGTCAGGCGCCAGCGGCCGCACGGTGGTCCACGCGTATTCGCGATAGCGGATCAGCGGCCACGCCAGCACCATCCGCCCGTCCTGTCTGCCGATGATGCAATGCAGGCTCGCGCCCGTGGGAATCGCCACCTCGCGCAGTGCGTGAAGGCAGTAGCGAAACAGTTGGAACGGCGTGCCTCCGGCGGATTGCCAGAGCGTTTCCCATTCCTTGTGCAATGCGGTGAATGCGTCGATATCGGTGACAATTTCAAACTGCACAGTGCCTCGGTTTGACTGCGTTTCCATTGGTGTTTGTCCATAGGAACAGCGTAATTCGGTGGATGAATTTTTATTTGAAGCTATTGCGTTGTTATTTGTTAAATGCGTAACGAGGTCAAATAATCAGCATCGATTTATGTTGTCGTTTATTCGCAAGGTAAGGAATATGTAGCGTTTTTTTACATCGACAGAATATCTGAAGATTAGTCGCCGTTGTGCGGGGTCGCGCACACTTCAAACGTGCGATTTTTTTCTGGAATAGCGTAGGAATTGCCGGTCGGGCGGCAGCGGTATTCCGTATTTATAGTGAGTGACTGAATGAGGATTTCAGTATGGAAGTTTTTACCGCGATGTCGATGTTTTTGACATAGGCAGGTAATAACTGAATGTTCGATTACGTACGTCCGTGGGCTGAATCATCAACTGAATAATAATCGGGCGTATTCCCAGAATGAGTGTCAGGTGATTGACAGGCGCGAAACGTGCTGTCGATTTGTCCGATCGCACGCGAGACGGAAAACCGTACCCATTTCAATAACAGACCCATCGCACCATGCCCCAAAAAAACAACGTAAAACGCAAACTGCCCGATGCGCAAGCGCGCCAGCCGCTGTTGACCAGCCGCCGCAACGCCCGAATGGCGCGCTCCGCGCACGCGTATGTCCGTGGCAATACCAGCAAGTTCTACGAGTGGCTCGACGGTATCGACGGACACGCGCTGCCCGAGGGCCCGGCGATCTGGATTTGCGGCGACTGCCATAGCGGCAATCTAGGGCCGGTGGCCGACTCGCGCGGACGCGTCGAAATCCAGATTCGCGATCTCGACCAGACCGTGATCGGCAATCCCGCGCACGACCTGATCCGGCTCGGTCTGTCGCTGGCGACTGCCGCGCGCGGCTCGGACCTGCCCGGCGTCACGACGGTCCGCATGATGGAGGCGATGGCGGATGGCTACGAGCGCGCGTTCGACGAAGCCGCCGGCGACGCCGACATCCACGCGGAAAAGCCCGAAGCCGTGCGGGTGGTGATGAAGGAAGCGGTGCGCCGTTCATGGCGTCATCTGGCCGAGGAGCGTATCGAGGATATCGAGCCGAGCATCCCGCTGGGTCCGCGTTTCTGGCCGCTGGCAAAGCGCGAGCGGCGCGAGATCGACACGCTGTTCGAAAAGGGGTCGCTCGAAGGACTCGCCAGGGTGCTGCGCGACGGCCGCGAAGGCAGCGACGTCACGGTGCTGGACGCCGCCTACTGGGTAAAGGGATGCAGCTCGCTGGGCCGTCTGCGCTATGCGGTGCTGCTCGACATCGACGGTGCGGCGGTGGAGGGCGACGACCTCTGCCTGATCGACATCAAGGAGGCCGCTCAGGCTGCCGCGCCGCGTTACGCGGGCGTCCGCATGCCGCGCGATAACGCCGAACGGGTGGTGGAGGGCGCGCGCCATTTGTCGCCGCTGCTGGGCGAGCGGATGCGCGCGGCGCGTCTCGCGGATCGCGCGGTCGTCATCCGCGAACTGTTGCCGCAGGACATGAAGCTGACGATCGAGCAATTCACCCGCGACGAGGCGATGAAGGTGGCGCGCTTTCTCGCGCTGGTGGTGGGCAAGGCGCACGCGCGGCAGATGGACAGCGCCGAGCGTAAGGCGTGGCTGGCGGAGTTGCGCAAGAACCGCTCGAAGACGCTCGACGCCCCCGGCTGGCTGTGGACCGGCATCGTGGAACTGGTGAGCAGTCACGCGGCCGGTTATCTGGAGCATTGCCGGCGCTATGCGACGGAGCGGTGAAGCCTGGCGAGTCGGGTACTGCGTTGGAGAGCATCATTCGAACGACGGCCGGCGTCGATATGAAAACGACGCCGGCCGTCGCCGGACTTCAACCCTGTGTCACTAGTTCGACAGCGACAGATACGGCGAGCTGAGCGGAGCGGGCGGGAACGGCTGCAAGCCGGTCTGCTTGCTGAAGCTGTAGCGCACGTACACGGCGGCGAGCCACTCGCGATATTCGTACGCATTGCCCAGCGAAGCCGTGGCGCCGAACGCCAGTTGCGGCGCGAGTTGATATTCGCCGACCGCGCTGAGCGAGTACGCCACGCCCGTCTTGCTCTGGCCTGGATAGACCTGATTGGCGACCACGCCGCTGGTGCCCGTGCTGTTCAGCAGCGCGGCATTGCTCACCGCTGCGGATTGCAAATTGCCATTGGTCGGGAAATAGTTCGATGCGTCCTCGCGATAATGCTGCACGCCGATCGAGCCCTTCACGTCATAGGTGAACGCGCCGTTACGGCCCATCCATTCCACCGGCAGATTCAGGATCACGTACTGCTGCGGGCTGAAATAGCCGCCCTGACCGTACGTGAAATACGACAGGTTCTTGTCGTAGCGCATCAGCGTCGTGTTCACGCCGATCGTCAGCGTCTGGTCCGCATCCTTCAGCAGACGCGTGTAGACGCCGCCGCCGCCCTTCACGGCGTTGTTGCTCTGGACGTTGTCGCCGCCGTAATACTGATACGAGCCGTTCACGTACAGGCCGCTCGTGCCGTCGTCCCAGGCGAGGCTCGCTAGGCCGCCCGTCGACGTGACGCCGCCCCATTCAAGGCCGGAACCCGAGTCGCGCGCACCGGCGTACGACAACAGGCTGTCGGTCACCGCGCGGCGTGCGATCGCGAGCGAGTACGACACCTTGTCGCTGATGCCGCCGTTGTATTGCGCGCCGCCCACGATGTTGGTTTCGCGGAAGCCTATCGGTGTCACGCCGATATCGGCGGCGATGCTGCGGCTGTCGTAGCCGACCGACAGGCCCACGCCGCTCGCGGTCTGGCTGCCGTAGTTGTTGGTGCCCGCCACCGCTGCCGATTCCGACGTGCTGTTCGACAGACCCGCACCGAAGCGCGCGAGCGTCGACGTGCTGCCGGACGCGGTGCCGGCGTCGAGCGTGACCGGCGTCGCCGTGACGACGATGTGGCCATTGCCCGCCTTGATGCGCCCCTGGATCGGCGCTTCGATATCGTTGAGGGTGGACAGGCCGTCCTCGCCGCTGCGGTTGCGGAACACGATCCCGCCCGACACGGTGCTCGCCTGCTCGCGGTTGATCTGCGCGAGTTCATCCGCGACGCCGAGCGTTTGCGTATTGGCGACGTTCGACGGCTGGTAGCTGTTGTCGTTCGCGCCCGGCCGCTGCGGATAATACGGCTGCGCGTAGCCAGTGGGCGGCTGCGGAATGTACGGCTGCTGCGCGTAGTAGCCCTGGTTCTGATACGCCGGTTGCTGCGGCGGATAAGGCTGGTAGGGCTGATA
Organism: Paraburkholderia sp. GAS333; assembly: GCF_050435665.1. Classification (NCBI taxonomy): domain Bacteria; kingdom Pseudomonadati; phylum Pseudomonadota; class Betaproteobacteria; order Burkholderiales; family Burkholderiaceae; genus Paraburkholderia; species Paraburkholderia sp. GAS333. Next base: position 117,006 of record NZ_JBNDKS010000005.1, on the reverse strand, counting down.
CGGCTGCTGTTGCTGCTGATACGGCTGTTGCGCGTAGGTCTGCTGCCGGTTATAGGTCTGCTGGCGCGCGTTGGTGGTGGCGGTGTGGGTCGTACGCGGCACGCTTTGCCGTTTGGTGGTCGTCGCGCGTCGCGCCGTGGTGGTTGCAGGGGCGTACGGCTGCGGCATCGCGCCGGGATTGGCTTGCGCCTGGCGTGAAGCGGGCGACATCGGCCAGGGCGTCGACGCGTAGCCGTCCTGCCCGTATGGCTGCTGTTGCTGTTGCTGCTGCGGATAGCCGGGGTTGTATTGCTGCTGCGCCTGCTGCGGATAGCCGCCGTTGTACTGCTGTTGCGCCTGCTGCGGATAGCCACCGTTGTACTGCGGCTGTTGCTGCTGCGCATAACCCGGGTTGTACTGCTGCTGCGGCTGCCCTTGTCCCTGGCCCGGATACGGCTGCAACGGCGCACCCGACTGGCTCGACCCGTAAGCTTCCTGCCCATAGCCGCCCGAATCCGCACCCTGACGCGGCGCGTTATAAGGCAACGCTGCGGGCGCGACGTTCGGCGTGTAAGGCTGCGCGGGCGCAGAGTAAGGCGCGACGTAAGGCGCGGGCTGCGAAGGCGGCGGATAGTTCGGCACGGTCTGTGTCGGCAAGGAGGACTGCGTGTACGGAAGCGCTGCGCGCGCGGCATTGAAGCTGCCGTCGGCACCTGCGCCAGTGGCGGTGTCGGTCGGCGAAGCGACGGCGGTTTTGCCTTCGAAAGGATTGGTGCCGGGCAGCGGCGTCGAGCCCATCCGGCTCATGGCTGCTTCCCAGCCGCGCGGCACGTTGCTGGCCGTGCCGTTACGCGGCGCGTTGGCCATCAGCGGCGTGTTGGCGGCGACCAGCGAGCGCTGCAAATACGTTGACGCCAGCGACAGCTTGCCTTCCGCGCGATACATGCGGCCGACCGTGGCCAGCAGACCCGGATCGCCAGGCGAGGCGGCCAGCGCCTGGCGGGCGAGCGATTCGGCATAGCTGAACTGCTTTGCGCCGACCGCAGCGGGGATCGCCGCCTGCACCAGATTCAGGTCGTCGGGTCTGCGCTGCAGCGCGACGCGGTAAGCGGCGAGCGCACTGCGGTCGTCGCCGGCACTGGAGTAGAGACGCGCGAGCGCGGCCTGCAAGTCGGGGTTGTCGGGCATGGCTGCGAGCCACGGTGCGATCACGTCGTACGCGCTGGCGAGATCGCCGCGCTGACGCACCGAATCCGCCTGCTTGATGACGATGCCCAGATTCAGATTGCCGAAGTCGGTGCGCTGCTGCGGCGTCAATTGCATCGACGACAGACGGCGCATCACCGAGCCGAGTTCGACGTCCTGATGCGTCGCCGACAGGATGCCCGCGTATTGCAGCAGCAGATCGGTGTTACCGGGCGCGGCGTTCATCGCGCTGCGCACGAGACCGAGCGCGCGGGTCGGGTCGCCCGCCTGCTGATACGCACCGGCGATCACGCCGATCAACTCGGGACTATTACCGGCCACCGGCTCGGTGGCGCGCAACGTGGCGAGCGCCTGCTGGTTCTGACCGGCGCGCGCCATCCGCGCGGCCAGATCGGCCTGCTGATGCACCCACAAACGGTGCTGCAACGCGGTCATCGCGTCGGTGCGCTGGGCGACCGGAATCCGCTCGAGTTGCGCGAGTCCCGCCGACCAGTCCTGTGTTTCGCCCGACAGCAACGCGCTTGCATACAGCGCGTCGGTCATGTCGGGATGCGCGGCGAGCAGGCCGTCCATCATGCTGCGCGCGTTCGCGACCGCGCCCTGGCGCACGTAAATGCGTGCGAGGTCGAGGCGCAGCCACGGGTCGTCGGGCGTGTTCAGCAGCGCGTCTTCGAACAGGCTGCGGGCGGTGCCGAGATCGCCGCGCGCTTCGGCGGCGCGCGCCTGCGAAGCCTGCGCCTCACCCCGCAGACGGTTGATGCCGCCCGCTTTCGACTGCTGTTCGGCATTCAGCTGATTGGCGAATTGCAGCGCTTCGTCGCCCCGGCCTTGCGCGGCCAGCGCGCCGACCAGTCCGCGAATCGCGTCGGGGTTGTCGGCCTGACGGCGCAGCGCCATCCGGTAAGCCTGTTCCGCGCCGACCGCGTCGTGATTCGCAAGCAGCATCTCGCCGAGTTGCACCTGCGCGGTGACATCGGACGGATTCAGCGCAATCGCGCGCTCGAACAGCGACTTCGCCTTCGCGAACTCGCCGTTGCTGCGCGCGCCGATAGCGTCGCTCGTGTAGGTCCAGTAGGTCGCGCTGTCGAGCGCGGTTTTCCAGCGCGCCGGATTGCCGCTGCGCGACGCGCGTTCCAGATAGTTGCGCGCCTCCGCGAAATGCTCCTGCTTCAGTGCGGCAATGCCCATGCCGCCGAGCGCGTCGGTGTCGTTCGGATTGTTCGCGAGCACCGACGAAAACTTGGTGCGCGCGGTCGCGGCGTCGTCGCGGTCGAGCGCGGCGAAACCTTCGCCGATCACGCGGCCGCGCGCATCCGCCGCGACGCTTTCCTGTGACCGCTCGCGGGTCGCGCTGTCCTGCTGCACCATCGAATCGAAGCGCGCTTTCACGGCGGCGTCGTCGGTACTGGTTTGCAGATACGCCTGATAAAGCGCCGAGTCGGACGGCCGCGCGTCGAGCCACAACAGCGCCTGCCGCCAGCTCTTTTTCGCCGCCGCGCCGACCGACCCGTCGGACGCGAGCTTCTGCAGCCGCGCGATACCGTCGCGGCGCGTCGTGTCGCGATAGGTCAGATGCTGCGCGTAAGCGAGTGCGTAACGCGGATCGTCGGGGTTGTCGCGCGCGAGCTGTTCGAGACCGCGCCGCGCCTGATCCCAGCCCTGCGGCGTCGCCGACAGCGCCTGGTAATACTCCAGTTGCAATTCCGGCGTGGCCGGTTTGCCTTGCAGCGCGCGTTGATATTCCTGCACCGCGCTCGCACTCTGGCCGCTTTGCGCAAGCCGCCGCGCGTCGTTGACGGTCTGATCGCGCTCGCTGGTTTCGCCGAGTCGACGGCCCAGTTCGTCCATCCGCGGATAAGCCGGCGCGGCCGCCTTCAGCCGCGCCAGGTATTGCTGGGCACCGGCGCCGTCCTTGCGGTCGGCGAGCACCATGCCCATGCCCCACAGCGCGTCGGGCTGCTTTGGATCGATCCGCAGTACCTTCAGCCACGCCTGCTCGGCGAGGTCGCCGCGCTGGTGCGACTGCCAGTACTTGCCCTGATCGATCAGCACGCTCAGAGGATCTTTCGACGCCTGCGCCAGCGCGTCGGGCGCGGCCGTCGCCACGCAGCAGACAGCCGTGACGCTCAGCGCGAGGCGCAATGACAATGCGAGGGCGCTCAATCGCATGCGTTTCTCCAACTTGGCACGAGACGGCCGGCTTCGTCGAAACGATAGCGTCCGTCGATAAAACCCGTGCCGAACAAGCCCAGCACACGATCGTAGTAAACCGGTTCGTGACCGGGCAGGTGAGTGTCGAGCGCGGCCAGATGCTCGCGAGCGAGGCCGAGGCCGCGTTCGTCGCCAAGCGACTTGAAGTACGGCGCGAGCGCGCCCCAGTAGCTGAGCGGACCTTCGCCGCTGGCAGCGCCGGTGGTCGATGAAACCTTCTCGGGCGGGAAGCCGGTTTGCGCGACCTTCGTGCGCATGCCGCCGAGCGCAGCGAGCCACGGCTTCGCGAGCGGATCGGCGGACGACGCGAGACCCGCCCACAGATACACGCGGATCGCGTCGTAGCTGCCGACGTCGCCGTTTTGCGGATCGACCACGAACTGGCCGCCTTGCCATGCCGCCCAGTCGGGCGCGAAGCCTTGCGGCGAGGTGGTCTTGACGAGCTTGTATGCGCTGTCCGCGAGCTTGCCCCACGGGCCGCCCGGCAGATCGTGCGCGAGGCCGCGCAGCACCGGCAACGGCATATAGCTCGGATTCAGCCGCGTCACGCCTGCGTTGACGAAGCCCTGCGGCCCCGGCAACAGCATCGGTCCGACGCCGGGCAATGTCGTGATTTCATGACTCGCTATCTGCCCGGCCAGTGCTTCGCCGAGTTGCGTATAGCTCGTATCGCGCCACAGGCGGCCTGCCTGCAGCAGATCGTAGGCGATCCACAAGTCGGAGTCGGACGCGGAATTCGGATCGAGCACGCCGAACGTGCCGTCCGGCTTTCTGCCCCATTGCCACGCAGGCAACCGCGCGTTCTGCCCGTCGAACTGGTTGCCCGCGAGGTTGGTGCGCGTCCACGCGAGCAGCCGGTCGAAGGTCGCGCGGTCGTTCGCGACCAGCGCGAAGAAGAGGCCGTACGACTGGCCTTCCGACGTGGTTTGCTGAATCGGCGTCGAGTAGTCGATCACGCGGCCGTCAGCCTGCACGAAGCGTTCGACGAACGTGCGGTAGCCGGTCCATTCACCGCACGCGCCGGTGGTCTGTGCAACTTTCATCATGCCTGCGAAGCTGGTGGAGGCGGCAAGGCCCAATCCGAGGGCCAGCACCGCGCCAAATTTCCGGTTAATTCGAACCCGCATATCTGTCCTGTTAGTCCTTCAGGCGGCGCGCGGCGATGGAGCGCAGCGTCCGGTAGAAGAGGCCGGCGATCAACAATGCGGCGAGCACGCCGCCAAGCATCAACAGCAGCGGATGCGACGACAGCGCCCAGCGCAGATATTCCTGCGGCGACAGATGACCGACATAGTAAGCCGTGCCGTTCGACGTGATGGTCACGTCGCGGCCATGGATCACGGCCATGGCGCCTTGAATCTTCGGCAGCACGTCGGCGTCGAGCAGGGCGGCGGACAGGTCCGCGTCCGACTGGCCGGCCGCGCTCACCAGCGCGACCGCACTGCGGTTCTTCTGCAGCGGCGACTCGAAGCCGGTCAGCAGCGCGGAGCCGTTCGAACTGACGAGCGTCAGATCGGCGCGCGCGGGCGTGCGTTCGACGCCGCGCTCGCCGTGCCACCAGTCCTGCAGCTTGAACACGATGTCGGACAGCTGGAACGTGCGCGCGTCGCCGTCGCTCGAGAACGGCATCGACTTCGACCAGCGCTGCAACAGCGGCTGCTTGCCCGGTGCGCCGAAAATCAGCAGGTCCTTGTTCGCGTACTTGTCGGCGTCGTCGGCGGTGCCGACCGTCACGCCCGTCACCGGATAACCGGTCGACGCGCCCATCCGGCCCATCGTCAGCAGATACAGGCTGAAGTCGCTCGAATCAGCGTCGTTCGGCAGGATCACGGCGGTCTCGGAGAGGTCCGCCATCCGCGTGAACGGGAAGCCGCTGTTGGCGAATGCAGCCAGATCGGGCAGCGCCATGTAATGCGGGAACGAAGACAGGTCGATGGTCGAATTCGGATCGATCGCGCCGACCACGTTGTCGAGCAGGCGGCCGTGACATTCACCGGTATTCGGGATGTCGTAATAGAAGTGCAGACGCACCTGCGTACGCGGCGTCAGCAGCAGCGGCGGAATGTAGACCGTGCGGCGTGCTTCGGCGGTCCGGTCGGGCATGATGCGCGCGAAGTAGCGGCTCAGTTCGAATACCGACGCGGATTCCGCCGGAATCGGCAGCGCCTGCACGAAGCCGTTGTTCACGCTGATGTTCAGCGACGAGCGGTCGCGCGCCGGACGCACCGTGTAGCGGTAGCGCAGATCGAGCGGCGCACCCTTGGTGTGCCACATGAACAGATCGGGCGGCACGCGCATGTTCACGCGCACGGCGTCGGCGTCGTAGCCGGATACGGTCAGGTCGGCCGGATTGGCGAGTTCGCCGAAGCGCACCGGACGGTTGGTCGGCAGCCAGTTCGGCGCGTCGTACGGCTCGCGCGGTGCGAGCTGGGTCAGCGAGGTGATCGTCGCGCTCGGGCCGCTCAGTGTGTTCTGCCCGATACCGAGCGACTTCGCGGCGGTTTTCAGTTCGGCTTCGGTGCGCCCAAGCACGAGCAGCAACTTGCCGTGCGCCGGCGCGTCGCGGTCGACCACGGCGATGGTCGGCCCGGAGATCGCGGGAATCGTGATGCCGGCGGGGCGCTGGTCGTCGGTGGCGAAAACGACGGCGTTGCCCGACAGCGGCGCGTTATCCAGTTGCGACGGGAACACCGCGCCGCGATAGCCGGCCAGCGCGCCGAACCACGACGCGACGATGCCGGCCGCTTCGAGCGTGCCGTTGCCCGGCTTTTGCGGGAACACGAACGGCAATTCGAGCCGGCGCACGTCGCGGCGGTCGAAGAACGGCTGCGGCAGCGCCGCCAGTTCCGGCTTGGTCGCGAGCGACGCGTAGGTCAGATCGAGCGAACTCGCATTGCTGACCGTAGCCCACAGCGACGAGTTCGCCGGGTCTTCGCAACTGGTCGTGTAATGGCCGATCAGCTGCACGTTCAGGTGATTGAATTCGGTGATGAAGCGCGGATCGATCGATACATCGCGCGCCACCAGCATGCCTGCCTGCTCATGCGGTACGGGCAGGGTAGCGGCGACTTCGCCGTTCACCAGCACCTTCAGTTGCGACAGGCTCGGCAGCAGCGCGGGCGAGTAGCTGTACACCAGATGCAGGATCGCGCCGGTCACGACTTCGTCGCCGCGGACCGAAAACGCGATGCCGTTCTGGCCGTCGGTGCCGCGCAATTGCAGTGGATCGAGCGCGCCGAGGTCGGCGAACGTGAGCGTCTGACGGCGGCCGCCTGGCACCTGGGTGCCCGGTTCGGCCGTGGTCGGCGTGCGAATGCCCAGCGCTTTCACCGACGACGCGGCGAGCGCGGGCGTCGGTGTCGCGAGTTGCGGTTGTTCGATTGCGTTGGGATCGAGCGGCACGGCCGCGCTCGGCGGCGCCATGCCGGGGGTGCCAGTGGCGGCGCGTGCGCCCGCCGTCGACGGCGCACCTGCTGCCGCGGTTTGCACCGCCGCACCCGTGCTGACGCTGCCCGACGCCGCCAGCGCTTCAGCCGCCGACGCCAGCGGCGCAGCCAACCCGGTCTGCAAGGCGAGCCAGCAGGCGATACCGCGCATGAATCGTTGTGAACCGGCGCGTCCAAAGAAACGCGTGTCCGGGTGAGTGCCGCTGCGCTCGTGATGCGAGCGTTCGATGTTTTGCTTCGCCATCCTCTTGCCTTAGATCAGTCTTTGGTTTTTAGCTTCTTGACGTCCACCGGACGGCTTTTCATCGAACTACGAATGTCGGCGTAAAGATGTTCGAACAGCCCTGCGATGCCGAGCGCTCCCACCCTCAGCACATGCGACAGACCACGCAACGGCGTGTCCTGCTGCCGCCCTTCGGCCCACCCGGTCCAGGCGTCCGCTCGAGCGAAAGTTGTCTTGACGAACTCGTACTCCTGCTCGCGCGTCATCGCGGAGAAGCGCAGCCCCACACGCCCCGGCGCGGTGAAGCCGACGGTCGCGGGGAACGCGTATTCCTCGTCGCCGCGAAACAGCGACACGCTCACGCGTTCGTGCATCGGCACTTCGATCTGCGCGGGCAACGCGACGCCGACCCCGCCTTCGGAGTAGTCGATCGTTTCGCAAGCCAACGTGCGGCCGGTCGAGAACTTGAGCATTACAGGCATCTTCATCGCGACGCGGTGAACCGCGCGCACCTGGCGGCGCTCGCTCGCGGCGGCCACGCTCGCGCCGAGAATCAGCATGTTGTAGCCGGTCCACGCGAGGTTCAGGATCGTGGTTTCGACGACGCTGCGCGTATGCCAGTTCAGATAGATGTGCACCAGCCCGACCACGAAGCCGATCAGGTTCAGCAGCAACAGGAACAGGTACGGCCGCGAGATCGACCAGTCGAAGTAGCTCTTCTCGATCTGGCCGCCCTTGGCCGTCACGTTGAACTTGCCGAGCTTCGGGTTGATCAGCGCGAGCAGGGTAGGCGCGGTGATATATGACGCCAGCACCGACTCATACACCTCGGCCCAGAACGAGTGGCGGAACGAGCGCTGCATCCGCGAATTGGTGATGCTCGCGTGCATCATGTGCGGCAGCGCGTAGATCGCGATCGTGCTGGCGGCGGCTTCGATCACGTGCGCGCCGAAGAACAGATACGACAGCGGCGCAGTCAGGAACACCAGACGCGGAATGCCGTAGAAGAAGTGCATCATCGCGTTCAGATAGCACAGCCGCTGGCCGATCTTCAGCCCCTTGCCGGTCAGCGGATTGTCGATCCGGAAAATCTGCGTCATGCCGCGCGCCCAGCGAATCCGCTGGCCGATGTGGCCTGAAAGACTTTCCGTCGCGAGACCGGCCGCCTGCGGAATCGCCAGATAAGCGGTGGTGTAGCCGAGGCGGTGCAGCTTCAATGCGGTGTGCGCGTCTTCGGTCACGGTCTCGACCGCGATGCCGCCGATCTCCTCGACCATGGTCCGGCGCAGCAGCGCGCACGAACCGCAGAAGAAGGTCGCGTTCCACAGGTCGTTGCCGTCCTGCACCAGTCCGTAGAACAGTTCGCCTTCGTTCGGCACCTTGCGGAAGGTGCCGAGATTGCGTTCGAACGGGTCGGCGTTGAAAAAGTGGTGCGGCGTTTGCAGCATCGACAGCAGCTTGTCGCGCAGGAACCAGCCGAGGCCGATCTGCAGGAACGAGCGGGTCGGAATGTGATCGCAGTCGAAGATCGCGAGGTATTCGCCGGTGGTTATCTTCAGCGCCTCGTTGATGTTGCCGGCCTTCGCGTGGCGGTTGTGCGTGCGGATCGTCCAGTTGACGCCGACTTCCTCGCAGAACGCCTTGAACTCGGGACGGCGGCCGTCGTCGAGCACATGAATCGAGATTTTTTCGGCCGGATAGTCGAGCGCGAGCGCGGCGTAAATGGTCGGCTTCACGACCGACAACGGCTCGTTGTAGGTCGGAATGAACACGTCGACGGTCGGCCATTGGTCGCGCGACGCAGGCAGCGGCATCGGCGTGCGCTTGAGCGGCCATGCGGTCTGGAAGTAGCCGAGCATCAGCACGACGGTCGAATAGACTTCCGCCGACACCAGCAGCAGACCCCACGCGGCGTCGAGCGGATGTTCCCAGTACGTGGTCGAGGTCAGCCGCCAGTACATATAGCGGCCCGACGTGACTACCGATAGCATGATCATCACCATCGTCGCGTATCGCCCTTGCAGACGGCGGAACAGCAGCGCGACCACGAAGCAGCAGGTGGCGAACGTCAACTGTTCGTAGAACGCGAGCGGCACGGTGAACACGAAGTACAGCATGCACAGCGCGAGCAGCGTGACGACGACTGTGACGATGCGGCTATTCCAGAAGCGCGCATCGACGAAACGTTCCAGCCGCGATGGCGGACCACCCTCCAGGCTCTGCGAATCCGGCGTACTCATGCGACGTTCCTCGGCGAGACGGCGATCGCGTCGACCGCCGCCATCAGCCAGTCGCCGCACGAACGGAGGTCGGCGGCGGCCTGGCTGAGTGGATCGTAGTGAATCAGCGTGGTGTCGCAGGCGAGCGCTTCGCTCACCCCTTCATCCTGATGGATCACGCCCGAAAATACCCGGTTGCCGAGCATCTGGCGCAGCACCTTGAGCACGTCCTTGGTCAGCTGGCGCGACTGGTCGATCTGGTTGACCACATAGCCTTCGCCGCCGAACTCGGGGCGCGGTGCGGCGTAGGTCGCGATCAGCCGTTCCATTTGCGGGATCGCCGCGTACGACGCAGCGTCGGCGAGCACCACGTTCAGCGCGAAGGTGGCCGCGCACAGGGCGGTGCGGACATACGTGGACGACCCCGGCGGCGTGTCGATGATGACGATGTCGGACGGATCGAGCCGCAGGTTCTGCAGCGACTGCGCGAGCCAGCGCGGATCGTGGTCGATATACGCTTCGAAGCGGCGGCGGTCGTCTTCGAGTACCGCGCCGTACGGCAGCACTGTCACGCCGTCGATGCCGTCGAACATCACCGTTTGCCACGGATCACCGGTCAGCGTGGCGCGCGACAAACCGTCGATGCTGTCGAGCGGCACGCCGAAGTGCAGGCGCAGCGCGTTCTGCGGGTCGAGGTCGAGGGCGATCACGCGACGGCCGCTGGCGGCCAGCACGGAAGCGAGATTGGCGGCGAGGGTGGTCTTGCCGACCCCGCCTTTGGCGGACACTACCGCGATGACTTTCATGAGCGACGGGGGCCGTTGACCAGCCACGAAGGGGGGACACCGGGCGCGGCGGCCTGCGGTTGCGGCTGTGCCTGACCGGACTGGCCGCGCAGGCGGTCGAAGACCGATTGCAGCGGTGCGGGTTGAGCGGCGGAGGCGTCGGCTGCGGGCGGCTGTTGCGGCGCGGCCGTGGGCTGCGCGGCGAACAGCTTGCCGAGAATCGACGAGGACGGCGCGGGTTGCGGGGTTGCCTGTGCCGCGTGCATGAATGCGGCGTGCGGCGGAGCTGCAGCAGGCGCTATGGCCGGTGTGACCGGCGTCGCGGCATAAGCGTGCGTGGGCGCCGGTGCTTGCGCCCAATTCGGTACCGGGGATGCAGCCGGTGTAACCGGTGCCGCGTACGCGGGTTGCGCAGCAAGAGCGGCCGGCGTGCGGAATGGACTGCCGAACGGAGCGGCGGCTAGCGGGGCCACAGGTGAAATCGATGCCGCAGGTGGCACGGCTGCAATCGATGCAAACAGACCCGTCGACACGCCCGGAGCCACTGGCACCGCGAAGGGATTCGGCGCAGCGTGCGCTGGAGCCGCCACGGGTGCAGCCGGTGCAGCCGCAGCGATCGGTGCAAAAGGCGCAACGAACGGAGCAGGCACAACAGGCACAACAGGCGGCACCTGCGCCGCGACAGCAGGCCGTGCGACCACCGGATCGTTCATTGCCACAGCGGGTGCGCTTTCCTCGTGACTGCCCAGCGCGCCGAAGCGCGACGCGCCGCTCGGCGCGGCAGGCTGGGGTGCGGTAACGGCGACCGGCGGAATGTCCCGCCGATGCGATCGCGTGAACAGCGGCGCTTTGGCGCGCGTGACCGACGCGACGTCTTTCGGCGTCGTGTCCTCGCGATCGATAGCCGGCGCCGGGGCGACCGGCTGCTGCGGTCTCGCCTCGCGACGTTGGCCGATTTCGGGAATCGTCGGCTGCGTGAGATCCAGCGTGACCAGCAACGGCCAACGCGTGCGCGCGGTGCGCGCATCGTTCTCGCGGCCGATCTCCTGATACGCGTTGGCGTCGCCGCCAAAATGATCGAATAATTTTTCGATGTCGCTCGATGAACTCATAATGCCGCCGTCTTGTTCATGACTTGCCTTGCCCCGATCCTTAAATTTTCTCGCGGCGCTCAACCCCGTACTGCAACCTCACCCTGCACTCGATGCTGTGTTACGTGCCGTGTGTTACGTCCTGCGTGCCACGTGCTACGTATCACCTTGCGTATGTCACGCGTCCGGTCCGGCGCGTTCTCTCCTGCTTTATCGACTGCTGCTGCCACTGCCTTTAGCTAACGTACCGGTCCGCGCTGACATCCACGTTCAAATGGCGCCGGACCGCAAGCGCCAATGCACGAGTCATGCCTGACGAATGCGCTGCGCTGCCGGTTGGACGGCCAGCGCAACCCGTGCACTCCGCGCAACCGTTCAGGCCGGATGGCGGCCCAGACGGAATTCGATCGCGGTGTCCTCGCCATAGGCGCTGGTCTGCGCGACCGACAACCCTTGCGCGCCCAAGGAACTCAACCACGTCTGATACACACCCTCGAGAAACGCCGGAGTCCAGGCCAGCGCCGCACCGCCGAAGGCCGGCAGCGGCGCGCAGTAATGAACGATGCGCAGCGATTCGGCTTCGTCGACGAGTTTGACGTAGCCCCAATCCATCTCATGCCAGTACAGGTTCAACGCATTGGCCAGCTCGGCTGTTGACCCGCAGGCCGGCAGCGGATGCGCGGCCGCGAAACGGCTGCCGACCCGATGCATCAGCAGACGCAACTCGTCGCGGCCGATCTGCGCTTCGAACTCGGTGGCCAATGCGGTCAGCATTCCGCGCCACTGAGGCGAGACTTGACGATCCAGCAGGTAATCGAGAATTGGGACCATATTTTCCAGGGGACGGCCGTCGTTTCGGTTTGCATCCAAACCGCTTGCGGCCAGGTGAAGATAAATGCGTCGGGAAATCGCGCGTTGCACGCGTCTAGGTTACTTTTACCGGGATGTCCAGTCTGTCCGGCACACTTCGGAAGAAGTCTACTTAAGACATTAACGTTTTGCCACTTCCCATTGGTATGTTGATACGCAGAATGGATTGGAATGGATGCAGGGTAATTACGTAATTTTTGCGGATCAAATCGCGCGCGTCCCTTGCTGCTGTACTTACGGCATGCATAAGCGTCGGCAATATAGGGATTAACACGTGAGCCGGACTGTGAATCCGGCTTAACCGTTTCGTCGCAAATGCAACGCTTCGGTGACTGGGCAAGGCCCGCGCGCATTGGCTGAGGCCACTTTCTTTCATAATCTTCCGCTTTCGCGGCGGTCGCTGTTTTTGCGCGGGCAGTCAGATTTGCCGGTTAAGCTTACGTTCGCCACGGAGTGTGACGGGTTGTCGTGAATCAATGACGACACGATCACGGTTTAAACCAACGCATTAAGCGTGCGATGGGGTGATGCAAAAAACGCCACGCTAATCGTTTGCCGTTTGATTCACTGAACTGTAATGCTCAATCCACTCAGTATTCTGCTGATCACGGTTTTGTCGAGCGCCATGGCAATGGCGGTGCTCGGTTCGCTATGGCGGGCGGCGATTCCGGGCGTCGGCTACTGGATTTCGGCCAACGCGGCGGCGATCGTCGCACTGCTCGCGTTCGCGATGCAGGGCCGTGCGTCGCCGTGGCTGAGCTTCGTGGGCGCCAACGAATTGTTGGCCGTCTCTTTGCTACTGGTGGTCGAAGGCAGCCTGCGCTTTCAGGCGAGCCGCCTCCGGCTCTGGCCCGCCTATGCCGGGCTGGTGGCCGTCTTCGCCGGGATCGCGTGGTGGACCTTCGTCACGCCGGATTTCAACGCGCGCGTCGCGCTGGTGTCTGCGTTCCACGCGTCGCTTTACGCGGTGCTCGCCGTGCTGATGTGGCGCGGACGTCCCGCAAACCGGCCGCGCTACAGCTACTATTTTCTCGCTATCGCGGCTGCGCTGCTATGCGTGGGGCATGCGTCGCGCGGCGTGATGTACGGCTTCGGCATCATCGAGCAAACCGGACTGATGCAGGTCTCGCCGTCCAACATCATTTTTCTCGCGCTTGGCATCCTGGCGCCGCCGTGTCTGTCGATCGGCGTGGTGATGCTCGCGCACGACCGGCTGGCCGAGCGGCTGGAACGGCTCGCGAATGTCGACGACCTGACCGGCGTGCTGTCGCGCCGCGCGTTCCTGGCGGCAAGCGGCGTCCTGTTGAAGGCGTCGCTGAGAACCCGTTCGCCGGTGACGATGGCGATCATCGACATCGATTCGTTCAAGGCCGTCAACGATACCCATGGACATGCCGCGGGCGATCAGGTGCTGAGGCATTTCGCGGCGTTCGTGTCGCGCAACCTGCGAGCCGGCGACGTGTTCGGCCGGCTCGGCGGCGAGGAGTTCGGCGTGCTGTGCCCGGCTACCACCGCCGCCGAGGCGGTCGCGGTCATGGACCGTCTGCGCGTGCGGCTCGCCGCGATTCCGCAGTCTGCGCGGCCGTTGGGACTGGCATACACGTTTAGTGTCGGCGTCGACCAGTACCGGCCCGACGAATCGCTCGACCAGCTCAGCGCCCGCGCCGACGGTGCGCTCTACGCGGCCAAGGCGTCGGGCCGCAATCGCGTGATGGCGGCAGCCTGACAGAACGGACGCCGACTCCGGCCTCGCAGCGCAATCTGCAATGCGTAACCGGCCTTAACGAGCAATTTCTTACGCTTTTTTGCACGACAGGCATAAATATTCGTCAGACATTTGCCGTTATCCAATGGCGGAGTGACTGGAACCAGCCTGAGACAGCCTGATAACGATCAATATGCCTGCCACCTCAACGCCTCACCTACCCGAACCAGGTTTGCGGGAACGTTTTCATCGACGTTCGCTAGAACATCAACGGCCGCTTTCCACGGTGACGATGGCATTTACCGTGGTGGCGTTCCTCTGTCTGGTCGGGGCGCGCAACCTGGTCAGCGGCCCAGCCACACCGCTGGCTTACCGGCTGGCCTGCGCGCTGATCCTCGCGCTGCTCGTGCTGGCGATTCCCAGCACTCGCTCGACATGGCTGTTCGGCGCAATCGGCGTCGCGTACATGCAGGTGCTGGTCGCCGGCATGGCGCTGAATATCGGCGGCGTCGAGCAGCCATTGCTGTGGCTCCTGCCCGCGATGGTGGTGGTCCCCGTCTGCGCCGCGCCGCTGTGGCTCACGCCCGCGCACTTTTTCACCGGCACCGCGCTGTTCTATGCGTCGGCGTTCGCGCTGCTGTTCGACGAGCCGCTGACCCATGACATCGACACGGTCGTCTGGACCTGGATCATTGCGATCGGCGTGCCGACTTCGGCGGTGTTCCACTTCGGCTTCTACCGCTTCCGGCGCAATCACTTCCTGCTGGAAAGCCAGCTCGCGCAACTCGCCGCGACCGATCCGCTGACCGGCCTGCAAAACCGCCGCGCGTTCGTCAAACAGGCCGAGCATCATCTCGACACGATCATCGGCGACGCGCAGGTCAGCGCGATCTTTCTCGACATCGACAACTTCAAGTCGCTGAACGACCGCTTCGGCCATGCGGTCGGCGATCACGCGCTGTACCAGGTCGCTCAGGTCCTGATGGAGCAGACCTCCGCCGACGACAGCGTGAGCCGGATCGGCGGAGAAGAGTTCGCGGTGCTGCTGCGCAACGGCCTGAGCGGCGCGCTCGATCTGGCCGAGCGGCTGCGCGGCGCGATTGCCGCGATCGAACGGCCCGACGGCAATCTGACCGCGAGCTTCGGCGTGGCCCAGCACCGGCGCGGCGAAAGCATCATGGTGCTGCTCGACCGTGCCGACGAAGCGCTGCTGCGCGCCAAGTATTCGGGACGAAACCGTGTCTGCGCCGAGCGCCGCATGCTGCCGGACGTGCAGCGCCTGTTTGCCGACGAGCGGCGCGGCGAAGGGCATCGGCATCAGTGGGAAGACTATTACCTGACTTCGCATTTCCAGCCGCTCTACAGTTTGTCGCATCAGAAGCAGGTGGGCTTCGAGGCGCTGCTGCGCGGCGAGCAGGACGACGGCACGCTGGTGCCGCCCGTGGTGATGTTCGCGCCGAAGCCGTCCAGCGATGAGGGTGCGCTCGACCGCGCGAGTCATACCGTGCACCTGGGCAACGCGAGTCAGTCGCTGCCGAACGACGCGTGGCTGTTCCTGAATATTCTGCCGGCCACTTTCATTGCAACCGGTTATGCCGATCAGTTGAGCGAGCTCGTGCGCGCAGCCGGGCTCGAACCCGAGCGGGTGATTCTGGAGATTCTCGAATCGCACGGCGGCAGTGTCGACGATATGTCGCGGGCAGCGGCGCTTTATCGCGAGCACGGCTTCCTGATCGCCGTCGACGACTTTGGCGCCGGTCAGTCGAACCTCGACCGGCTGCTGCGGATTCGCCCCGATCTTGTGAAGCTCGACGGCGAACTGATCCGCGCGACGAGTCACGGCACCGGCCATCCGATCCTGCCGAAGCTCGTGTCGCTGCTGCATCAGGCGGGCATGCTGGTGGTGGTCGAAGGTGTGGAGACGACCGACGAGCTGATTCTCGCGGTGGAATCGAATGTGGATTTCGCGCAAGGCTATTTGCTCGGACGGCCGGCTGCGCAGATTGCGCCGCCGGAGTCGGTGCACCGGCAGATCGACGATGCATTCGACGTGATCGCGCAGGGGCGGGCGCATCAGTATGCGTTGTTCGAATCGGAAGTGGAGCCGTACCGGGTCGCGTTGCGCGATGCCGCCGATGCGTTGCTCGCGGGCGTCGCGATGGACGAGGCGTTTGCGCCGCTGGCGAGGTTCGATCGCTGCATCAGCTGTTTCATTCTCGACGATACGGGCAGACAGGTCGGTCACGAAGTGCCGGGTCCGGCGTGGAGCCGGGACGGGGCGTCGCTGCAACCGGTTGCAAATCCGCGCGATGCGCGCTGGGATCATCGGCCGTATTTCAGGAATGCGGTTTTGCTGCCGGGCGTGGCGGTGACCAGCAATCCGTATCTGTCGCTGGCAAGCGGCAGGCCGTGTATCGCGGTGACGCTGGCGGTGCCGTTCGCCAACGAGCGCTCGGTGATCGGCGTGGAGCTGGACTGGTCGGCGAGGGGCTTGCCCTGGCCTGCGGGCGAGTAGGGGGGGGTGCCGCAGGCTTTCGTCTGTCGATGAAAAAGCTAACGCCTATCAGTAGCCACCTTTAACCGGCGCCGCGCTCGCCGCGGTTTTCTTGTACGACGACGCGAGGTCCGCGGCCGCACGGCTCAGCAGACCCGTGTCCGAGCCGACCGCGACAAAAGTCGCGCCGGCCGCAAGATACTCGGCGGCAATCGCGGGGTCGGCGGCGAGCACGCCAGCCGCTTTGCCTGCGTCGCGCGTTATCGCGATGCCGTTGCGGATTGCTTCGCGCACGCTCGCGTCGCCCGGCTTGCCTAGCAGGCCCATCGACGCACTCAGGTCCGATGGGCCGAAGAACACGCCGTCTACGCCGTCCACTGCGGCGATGGCCCGCAGATTCTCCATGCCTTGTACCGATTCCACCTGCACCAGCACGCACAACTCTTCGGCGGCGGTGGTCAGATAATCGGGTACGCGATTCCAGCGCGATGCGCGCGCCAGGCCGCTGCCCACGCCGCGAATGCCTTGCGGCGGATAACGTGTGGCGGCGACTGCGTCGGCGGCCTGGTCGGCGGTATCGATCATTGGCAGGAGCAGCGTTTGCGCGCCGATATCGAGCAGCTGCTTGATCAGCGCCGCGTCGCTGCGCACCGGACGCACCACCGGATGTGACGCATAGGCGGCGACCGCCTGCAACTGCGCGAGCGTGCTGCGGACGTCGTTCGGCGCGTGCTCGTTGTCGATCAGCAGCCAGTCGAAACCGGCAGTGGCGAGCAACTCGGTCACGTACGCGTCGGCGAGCGCGGCCCACAGGCCGAATTGCGGTTGGCCTGCAGCCAGCGCGCGCTTGAATGGGTTTTGCGGAAGAGACATGTCGATCCAGTCGGGTTGTATGCCGGAATGTATGCGGTTACGAATTCAGATGAAATTCAGGCCGATGCCGCCGAGCGGGCCATAGTCGACGTGGAATGTGTCGCCTGCACGTGCGGGGATCGGACTCGTGAAGGATCCGCTCAGGATCACGTCGTTCGCGTTCAGCATCTCGTCGTAGGGCGCGATCTTGTTCGCGAGCCACGCCACGCCGGTTGCCGGGTGATTCAATACTGCCGCTGCGAGACCGCTTTCCTCGACCGCGCCGTTTTTATAGAGCAGCGCGCCGACCCAGCGCAGATCGACATCGAGCGGACGCACCGGACGCCCGCCGAGCACGATGCCCGCATTCGCGGCGAAGTCCGAGATCGTGTCGTAGACCTTGCGCGGCGCACGGGTTTCGCGGTCGAACTGCTCGATGCGCGCGTCGATGATCTCCACGGCGGGCGTGACGTAAGCGGTTGCATCGAGCACGTCGAACAACGTGACGCCTGGGCCTTTCAGCGGCTTGTTCAGCACGAACGCGAGTTCGACTTCCACGCGCGGCGCAATGAAGCGGTCCGCGCGAATATCCTGGCCGTTTTCGATAAACATGCTGGCGAGCAGCGGCGCGTAGTCGGGTTCGTCGATCTGCGACGAGCGTTGCATCGCGCGTGACGTGAGGCCGATCTTGCGGCCTTTGATTACGTGGCCTTCGGCCAGCTTCAGCCTGACCCACTCGCGCTGGATCGCGTAACCGTCTTCGATGGTCATCTGCGGATATTGCGCTGAGAAGTGGCGCAATTGCGTGCGGGTTTTCTCGGCGTGATCGAGTTGCGCGGCGAGTTCGCGGATGGTCTGTTCATCTAGCATGATGGTTTCTCCTTGCGACGCGGCGCTAACGTAGCGCCTCGTCAGGCGGATCAGGTTTTGAAACGTGCATGCAGGTTGTTGTGCTTCCACGAACCGGCTTCGCTGAATTCGCCGATTTCCAGCGATAACGCCAACCCGTGCTGTTCGAATTCGGCGGCGAAGTGCTGTTTGATCAGCGCGAATAGCGCGTCGCCGGTAGCCTTTTTTACGGCCCCGGAGCGGCCTGCGCCGATCTTCAGATTCGCGTGCAGGAACGCGGCGTCGGGGCGGCCGTCGGCGATGTAGTACTGGTCGCAACGCAATGCGCGCACGCGGATGCCGCCCAGCGGATAGACGCGCTGTTCGCCATCGCGTTGGGCGGCCAGACTTTGCGCGAGTGTGTTGCACAACTGGCCGATGTTTTTCTCATCGGCGAGATTGGCGCTGTATTCGAGCGTGAGATGCGGCACGGTAGGCTCCTTCGAAATCAGACGGGCAGCGGCGTAACCGGGAAGATCGCATTGATCTGCCCGGTACCCGAACTGCCGAAATACGGTGTGACGACTTCAACCTTGCCGTCGTAGCGGTCCCAACCCAGCGCGCCGAGCAACATGGCGGTGTCGTGCATGCCGCCTTCGCCCCAGCATTTCTCGTTATAAAGCGGCAGCATGTCGCAGAAGGTTGTCCAGTCGCCGGCTTTCCATAACTCGACCACGCTGCGGTCCATCTGTTCGAGAAACGGATTCCATACCTTGTGCATGAATTGTTCGGCGGTGCCGTTGTTCGCGAAATGATGGCTCAGCGAGCCGCTTGCCAGAATCGCGACGGTGCCGTCGTAACGTTCCTCGATCGCCTTGCGAACCGCGAGGCCGAAGCGGGCGCTAGTGGCGAGGTCGTGCCACATGCACCAGCCCGATACCGACACCGCTTTAAAACGCCGGTCGCTGTTCATATAACGCATCGGCACCAGCGTGCCGTACTCGAGCCCGAGCGTGGTCTCGCTATGCGCGCGGCTTTTTACGCCCATTTCGTTGGCGACTTCCGCGATCAGATTGCCGAGTTCGACGTTGCCGGGGTACGAGTACGGCATGTTCCTGATGAAATGCGGCAACTCATTGCTCGTGTAGACGCCTTCGAAATCCGGTGCGCAATTGATGTGGTATTCGCTATTGACGAGCCAGTGCACGTCGAACACGACGATCGTATCCACGCCCAGTTCGCGGCAACGCCGGCCGATTTCATGATGACCGTCGATGGCGGGCTGACGGCAACCTTTATGCGGGCCGTCGAGTTCCGATAGATACAGCGACGGTACGTGAGTGACTTTTGCTGCCAGCGCGAGCTTGCCCATCGCGGTCTCCAGTTCGGTGTTGCTGTGGCAGGGCGCGTCGTATTTGCGCGCGGCATCTCATGCGCCGCTATGCTTTTGACGCGTTGACTACATTAAACGCCCCAGCGCGGAATGTGATGCGATCCGAGCGACACGCACACGTTTTTCGGTTCGAGAAATACTTCGTAGCTCCACGTTCCGCCTTCGCGGCCCACGCCGGATGCCTTGGTGCCGCCAAACGGCTGACGCAGATCGCGCACGTTCTGGCTGTTCACGAAGCACATGCCCGCTTCGACCGCCGCCGCCACACGATGCGCGCGGCCCGTGTTCTCGGTCCAGATATAGCTCGACAAGCCGTACGAAATGTCATTGGCGAGCCGGATCGCTTCGGCTTCGTCGTCGAATGGAATCAGGCACGCGACGGGTCCAAAAATTTCTTCCTGTGCGATGCGCATGCGATTGTCGACATCGACGAAGACGGTCGGCATCACGAAGTTGCCTTTGCGCATCGCGTCGGGCAGGTCGGGCGTATCGAGGCCGCCGCACGCGAGCGTCGCGCCTTCTTTCGGACCCAGTTCGATATAGCTGCGGACTTTCGCGAGATGCGCCTGACTGATCATCGGCCCGACGATGGTGCTGTCCGCGAGCGGATCGCCTACGGTCAAACGCTTTGCACGTTCGATGAAACGCTCGGCAAAACGCGTGTAAATCGAGCGTTGAACCAGAATGCGCGAACCGGCCGTACAGCGTTCGCCGTTGTTCGAGAAGATCATGAACACGGCGGCGTCGAGCGCACGTTCGAAATCGGCGTCGTCGAAAATCATGAACGGCGACTTGCCGC
Organism: Paraburkholderia sp. GAS333; assembly: GCF_050435665.1. Classification (NCBI taxonomy): domain Bacteria; kingdom Pseudomonadati; phylum Pseudomonadota; class Betaproteobacteria; order Burkholderiales; family Burkholderiaceae; genus Paraburkholderia; species Paraburkholderia sp. GAS333. Next base: position 96,905 of record NZ_JBNDKS010000005.1, on the reverse strand, counting down.
CGAGTTCCATCGAAAACTTTTTCAGCCCCGCGGTTTGCACGATACGGTTGCCGGTGGCCGTCGATCCGGTGAACGACACCGCGTGCACATCGGGATGCGCGACCAGCGGTTCGCCGGTCTCCTTGCCGAAGCCGTGCACGACGTTCAGCACGCCCGCAGGAATGCCGGCTTCGAGCGCGAGTTGCCCGAGCATCGACGCGGTGAGCGGCGACAGTTCGCTCATCTTCAGCACGGCCGTGTTGCCGAATGCGAGGCAGGGCGCGACCTTCCACGTGGCCGTCATGAACGGCACGTTCCATGGCGAAATCAGCGCGCACACGCCGACCGGATGAAACAGCGTGTAGTTCAGATGCGTATCGGTCGGATACGTATGGCCGTCGACGCGCGTGCACATCTCGGCGAAATAGCTGAAGTTGTCGGCGGCGCGCGGCACGAGTTGCTTGCGCGTTTGTGAGATTGTTTGACCGGTGTCTTTCGTCTCGGTTTCCGAAATATCGGGCACGTTCTTCGCGATCAACTCGCCGAGTTTTCGCACCAGTTTCGCGCGCTCCGCAGCGGGCTTCGCGGCCCATGCGGGAAACGCGTTTTTCGCCGCGTGAACGGCGGCGTCGATCTCCTGTGCGCCACCGCGCGCGACTTCGGCCAGTACCTCTTGCGTGGCGGGATTGACCGTCTCGAAGTAGTCTTTCGCGGCGCAGGTCTCGCCGTTGATCAGATGCTCGATTCGCATTGCGATGTCCTTTTATAGCTCTATCGATGACGGATTACGTACGGCCAAAGTCGGCGTCGGACGCAATCGTGTTCACGAGACGGCCAAGGCCGTCGATTTCGCAGATCACTTCGTCGCCCGCATTCACATTGACGACGCCTTCAGGCGTGCCGGTCAGGATCACGTCGCCGGGCGCGAGCGTCATGAAGCCGCTTAGATATTCGACCAGCGAGGGGATATCCGTGACGAGGTCGCGCGTGTTGCCGTGCTGTTGCTGCGTGCCGTTCACAAAGGTGCGCAATTCCAGTTGATTGACGTCTTCGATATCGGCCGCGTCGACGAACCAGGGGCCGAGTACTGTGCCGCCGTCGCGATTCTTCACGCGAAGATTGGGGCGATAGTAGTTTTCCAGGTAGTCGCGGATCGCGTAGTCGTTCGCGATCATGTAGCCGGCCACGTGCTGCATCGCGCTTTCGCGCTTTACGTTGCGCGCGGTCTGGCCGATCACGACGGCGAGTTCGCACTCGTAGTGCATGAACGTGACGTCTGCGGGGCGGCGTGTGAAACCGCGATGACCGATTACCGTGCCCGGCCCTTTGAGAAAAACGAGAGGTTCTTCCTGCTTGCCGAACTGCAATTCCTTCGCATGTTCGGCGTAGTTCAGACCGAGTGCGAAGATCGTGCCGACTTCGATGGGCGCGAGCCACACCACTTCATCTTCGCGACGCACGCGGCCATCGGCGAGGCGCACGCCCTGTGCGTGCGGATAGGCTTCGTGAATCGCGCCTGCATAGGCAACGCGGCCGCGCATCATGACGGTTCTCCAGCGTATTCCTGCGCGGCGACAAACGAGACAGTGAGCGGTGGCAAGCCTTCAATCGACAACGTGGCCGTGTCGCCGATATGCGCGGGCGGCGAACCGTGCGGCACGCCTAATGTGAGCACATCGCCTGCGCTGAGGGTCATGAAGTCGGTGACATCCGCGAGCAATTGCGCGACGTTGCGTACCGCCGACGCTGTGTTCGCCGAAAAAATCTCCACACCGTTGAGCGAGACCTTGATCGCCAGATGATCCGGCGTTGCAACGTGACGCGCTGCCACCACAGCAGGCCCGATTGCACAAAAACCGTCGCGCGCGCGAAACCTCACGGAGGGCCGATAGACGCTCGCATGCGGGACGCTGAGGTCGCCGACCAGCGTATAACCGGCGATATATTCAGCCGCGCGATTTGCGGCGATACGTGTTGCAGTGCGACCAATCACGATCCCCAGCGAAGCACCGACTTCCACGCCTAATTCGTTATCCGGCACGACGACGCGCGCGCGATGCCCTGCAAACGTATTACGCGGCTTCAGATAAAGAACGGGTGCTTTCGGGGGTGCTTTGTACGGCGCGGCTTGCATCGCGTCGCCCAATGCCTGCAGCGCGGCACGGTCGTTTAGCAGGGTGCCGTACACCGCGCCGCTAACCGGCGCGCGACAGGCGATGCCGCTACGCAGCAGCGCCGCGAGAGTACTGGCATCTACGTCGCGAGGCAGCGCTTCGCCTTCGGGATGCAGCAGATGATCGGCAAGTGCAAACATCGATGAGCCGCCTTTCTGTAAAGGATCGCGAAAAAAGCCGGAAAAAATCCTGCGAAAACACTAACATGTTAGTAGTATTGCGCTTGATATGATTCACGGTCAATAGGCCGTCGGCTGATCGCGGGTTTTCCCTTAAATTTCGACGGTAGTTTTTATTCTTCTGCCACTATGTCCGCTGCGTCCACACGAGTTTTGCATCGCAATCTGCCCATGCTGCTGTTGCGAGCCAGAGAAAAAATGATGGAGCGGTTTCGTCCGCTGATTACCGCGCATGGACTCACCGAACAGCAATGGCGCGTGATTCGCGCGCTCAACGAACATGGGCCGATGGAGCCGCGTCACATCTCCGATATCTGTACGATTTCAAGCCCAAGCATGGCCGGCGTGCTCGCGCGCATGGAGAGCATGGAACTGGTGACGAAGGAGCGTTTCGCGGAAGATCAGCGCCGTGTGCTGGTGTCGCTGACAGACACGAGCGTGGAACTGGTGCGCGTGATTTCGAAAGACCTCGAAGCGCACTATCGGGAGTTGGAGCGCAAGGTCGGACCGGAGATCGTCGAGCGCGTCTATCGCGCGGTGGACGATCTGCTGGCCGGTCTTGGCGAAGAGGACGAGTGAGTCCAGGCTAAAGCGGCGTTGCGGCTTACCAGCCGTGAAAACGTTGCCATTCGACGCTGCTTCCATCGGGCGAAACCGCGTGATATTCGGGAAACTGGGCGCCCGTCGCGCACGCATGATTCGGCAGAATGCGCAGCTTCATACCGATTGGAAAGCGCTGGGTAATGTCGGGAGTTTCGTCCGCTTGCGAACCGTCCCCCGTTGACGAAAGAATGCCGTGCTCCTGGTTCGCGCCGCTCACCACGTAGCCGGGAAGCAGCGTGCCGTTCAGCAGACACGGCTGCCCGTAGCCGAAATCGTGCGCCTGCTTCGACGTGCCGCGATCGCGGCTCATCGCCATCCAGCCCGCGTCGAGAATCGCCCAGCCTTTTTCCGCCTGATGGCCGATCACGGTGGCGAGCACGCTGAGCGCGATATCGTCGAGTGCGCACACGCCGACGTTGTGCATGACCAGATCGAACAGCACGTACACGCCGGCGCGGACTTCGGTCACGCCGTCGAGTTGCGCGGCGGCGAGCGCGGTCGGCGTCGAACCGACACTGACGACGGGGCACGGAATACCCGCATCGCGCAACCGTTGCGCTGCGCGTACGCAGCCCGCGCGTTCCTGTTCGGCGAGCGCGGCGAGCGCCTCCGGCGTGTTCAATTCGTAGCTCGACCCGGCGTGGGTCATCACGCCGCCCAGCTTGACGCCGTTCTCGTGCAGAATTCGCCCGACTTCGAGCAACGTGTCCTGTTCCGGCGTGATGCCCGAGCGATGACCGTCCGTGTCCACTTCGATCCATACCTCGAAGGTTTCGCCGTGCTGGTCGCCGAATGCCGCGATCGCCGCTGCGGCGGTCGGGTTGTCCACTACCAGTTTCAGGTCGCAGCCCTGGCGGCGCAGCGCGAACGCTCTCGGCAACCTCGCGGGCACCATGCTCACCGCGTACAGAATGTCGCGGATGCCTGCTGCGAAAAACGCCTCCGCTTCCTTCAGCGTCGACACCGTAATGCCGCATGCGCCAGCCGCGATCTGTGCGCGCACCACGTCGATACATTTGGTGGTTTTCACATGCGGACGAAACGCGACGCCCAGCGTGTTCATCTGCGCCTGCATTCGTGCGATGTTCTTCTGCATCCGCGCGACGTCGATCAACGCGGCGGGAGTTTCGATCTGTTCGAGTTTCATGCTTTCACCGGGAAATAAGGTGGTTTTGGACTCACAGGCCGCCGAAGCGGCCGAGCCACGGGAGCAGCTGGTCGAGCGTAGGCGCCTCGATCTCCGGGGCTTGCGCGCCCGCGACGAGCGGCAAGCCGACGTGGTTGTGCCAGTATGTGCGCAAGCCGACCGCAGCGGTACCGAACATGTCATAACTGGAACCGGCGACGAAAGCGGCTTCGTGCGCTTCTACACCGAGTTTGTCGAGTGCGAGACGGTACGGTTGCGGGTCCGGTTTATAGACGCCCGCTTCTTCGGCCGTCACGATCGCATCCCAACTGACAGGGAAAATGTTCGCCGCCTGCGAACCTAACCGCGTCGAGCAGTTGGTGACGACCGCGAGTTTGCAATGCGGCGCGAGCGCCTGTAATGCATCGGTAGCACCTTGCCATGGCGTGAGTTTCCGCCAGGCAGCTTCGAGCGCGAGTGCCGCAGATTCGGGCAGTCCTACTTCCGCGGCCGCGTCGCGCACCAGTTGTTCATATGGAATGTAGCGACCGCAGCCATATGTCAGACGCAAATAGGCGGCTCGCCATGCGCGGCCCGATTCTTCGGACCCTGCTGCGTGATTCCACGAAGTCCAGGAATCGAGCAGGGCGGTCAGAAGGTCGAACAGAACGGCTTTGGGGTACAAGGTGGAAGTCATGACGGCTATTTCACTTTGACCGGCTGTGAACAGTGAACCCATTATAAAGTTCGATCCGCGGAATGAAGTTCACAGTGACTAACTCATAGATTCAGTCAAACTGAATGACGGCGTTGGCGTATTGCTGGCTTTATCGTCTCCACGGAGGAACCGGCTTGAAGCGGCTCTGCAGAAACTGCATGAAATGACGGGTCCGCGCGGGCAAGCCCGCTCTCTGGTGCGTAAGCGCTATCACGTTGGCGTCGGGCGCTTTCCATCCAGGCAGCAAACGCACGAGCTTTCCCCGGGCGATGTCGTCGGCGACGTCCCATTCGGAACGCAGAATCACGCCGCGCCCTTCGCAGGCCCATTGACGGATCACGTCGCCGTCGTTGCAACTCAGGTGAGCGGAAACGCGTACGCTGCGGCGGGTGCGCCCCTTGCTGAACTGCCATAGCGTCACATCTTCGTTGTTCTCGCGCAGCACGATGCACGGCAGCCTGCCCAATTCATCCGGCGATTCCGGCATGCCCAGGCGTTTGACCAGACCGGGCGCTGCGCAGACGAAGCGCGCATTTGGTGCGATTGCGTAGCCGACACGATTCGACAGCGGCAACTCGCCGATATGCACGACGATATCGAAGCGGTCCATCGTGTCGGTCAATGGCTGATCGGACAGCGTGAGCGAAACGTCGATATCCGGGTTCTGCTGCTGGAACTCGCCGATCGCGGGCGCGAGATGGCGTCGCCCGAACCCTAGCGGTGCGTTGATTTTCAGCGTGCCGACCAGGCCGTTGCGGCGCATCTGCAAGTCGTCGAACAGCGAGTCGAACTGCTCGATGAGTTCGGCGCCGCGTTCGCACAGCAGCATGCCTTCCTCGGTAAATTGCAGGCGGCGAGCGGTGCGGTTCACCAGTTGCGCGCCGAGTTTCTTTTCGAGTTGCTGCAGGCGTTGTGTGATCGCAGAGGGCGAGAGTCCCAGCTTGCGTGCTGCGGCGATCAGGCTGCCACTTTCGCGGATGGTCAACAGAAAGCGGATATCGGCCGAATCGTTCATGTCAGCAATTTTCGAGTGCGGAATCTGGCAGCATAATGGCTTTGGGCGAGCTGTTCCATGCTTACCGTGTGCGCGTTCGCGAATGCGCGCGGGTATCGCAAGGTAAAGTATTGTTTCCGTAACGCAGCCGACAGCCTGGTTCGTTAAAGTACGCGCTTCTAGAGCGTCGCTTGGCGGCTAATGCTTTCCATCGACTCGTTGTCATTTCCATTTGAAGAGAAGTCCCATGTCGTTGCCCAACTCCGCTAACGATCCGGCAAACTCCGCCGATCATGCCACGCAAAAAAGTGCCGTGAAACAGGCAGTATTTCTGCATACAGGTTGGCGCAGTGCCGGAACGTGGGTATGGTCGCGTCTGCGTGAGCTGGAGGGGGCGACCGGTTTCTATGAGCCGCTCAGCAATGTTCTCGCCGACCTGAGCCCGGCCGACGTCGCCGCGTCGCGTCCCACGCTTACGTCAGGACACCCGCCGCTCGACGCGCCGTATTTCGACGAATATCGCCCGTTTCTTCAGGATGGCGCGCGCGGTGTGACTGGCTATCGCAAGCGCTTCAGCATTGATCGCTTCTCCCGTGAACCGGATGCGGATTTCCCGGCGTTGCAGGCGTATCTGCGTAACTTGTGCGCGCGCACGGTCGAGCAGAGCAGCGTGCCGGTCTTCAAGTTTTGCCGTTCGTCAGGGCGGTTGCCCTGGCTCAAAGGCGCGTTTCCCGATGCGATGCATGTTGGCGTGTTGAGAAATCCGGCGTCGCAGTTTGCGTCGGGCTGGCTGCTCAGTCAGCAGTGGGGCAATCCGTTTTTTGTCGCCGCGCCGTTTCGCGTGCTCGGGTTGAATCTGTTGGACCCGCTCGTGCGGCAGGTTGTCGAGGCGTGTAGCGTGAGCTTGCCGCCGTCGTCGTCGATGACGGACGATGCCTACGCGATGGCGTGCGAGCAATACGCGCGCACCGCGGAAGGCAATAACGCCTATCGCGCGTTTGTCGCGTTGTGGACGCTGTGCGCGCTGCGGATGGCGGAGGGCGTCGATCTGCTCGTCGATATCGACAGGTTGGGGCAGTCGCGCGACTACGCGGCCGGCTTGCGCGCCGGATTTCACGCGCAGAGCGGTTTGTCGCCGGACTTCGGCAACGCGCGCGACCTGGTTGAAGAGACGCGCCGCAGCGCGTCGCGTATTGCCGGAATCGATGGACGCTCGATGCGCGCCGTGCATTCCGCCGCGCTTAAATTCCTGAAGAGCCAGGGCGGTCTCGATGCCGCGTTGGTCGACGTGATTCGCGAGAAGATGGTGCTGGCCAACGAACTGACCGACCAATGGCGCTAACTATCTGGCGATTGCTTATCCTGCCGCAGACACCGCCGCCCGCAATCCCAATAGATAACTGTCCACGCCGAAGCCGCAAATCTGTCCCTTGACGATTTCCGCGAACACTGACACATGCCGGAACGCTTCACGCGCGTGAATGTTGGACATGTGAATCTCCACTACCGGCACTGTCAGAATGGCGAGTGCGTCGCGAATGCCGTAGCTGTAGTGGGTCCATGCACCGGCGTTGATCAGCACGCCGTCGGCGTTATCGGTGAATGCCTGGTGAATGCGTTCGCACATCGCGGCTTCGCTATTGGTCTGAAAGCTCTCGACCTGCACGCCCAGTTCCTTGCCCAGTGCATGAAGTTTGCTGTCGATTTCAGCGAGCGTTACCGTGCCGTATTGCGCGGGATCGCGCTTGCCGAACATATTGTGGTTGATGCCGTGCAGCATCACGAATGTTTTCATCGAGTGTCCCGGAAGAGTGAAGTCGGCGGCGCGAGCCGCACTGCGTTAATGGACAGCGGAATGCGCGGCGGAGTTCACTGCCGGGTTCACCGCGGAGTTCACCGCAACTTCGGGCGCGGTATCGACAACCGCTCCCGCATTGGCCGCGTGCACGATTGCCTCGGTAATCCGCAGATTCTGCAAGCCGTCGCGAGCGCTGACTAGCGGCGCAGTCTCGCCGCGAACCACTCGCCCGAAATGCTCCAGTTGAAGCTTCAATGGATCGTCGCGCGTCATGTCGGCGACACTCACGTCGAACGGCTTCCACCACGAGCGGTCTTCCGCTTTGTCATACGTTTTCAGGCGCATGGTCGGCACGGCGAGCGAGCCGAATGTGCCTGCAATCACGTAACAATCTTCATCCGCATACGACGGATAAGCCTTGTTTTCCTGCGATGTCTGTTCCCAACTGCGCGCACTTGCAGCCGTGTCCGACAGCATGAAACTGCCTAGCGCGCCGTTCGCGAAACGCAGGTTGATCGCTACCGTATCTTCGACCGGAAAGCCGCGCGTCGCATGCGATGAAAACGCCTGCACCGCGACGATATCGCCGCACAACATGCGCAGGTTGTGCACCTCGTGAATCATATTCAGCAGAATCGGGCCGCCGCCGGCCTTGCGTCGCCATTCGGCGCCCGAGAAGTACTCATCCGGTTTGAAAAAAACCGCGCTGCCCATCACCGCGACCAGTTTGCCAAGCCTGCCTTCGTCGATCAATTGCCGCGCCCGCGCCATGATCGGGCTATGCGCGCGGTGATGGCCGATCAGCAACGGCACACCGCAGCGCTCGACTTCCGCGACGAGCGTTTCGGCCTCTTCGACCGTCGACGCTATCGGCTTTTCGAGCAGCGTCGGTATGCCGGCCGCGAGACAAACCTGCGCATGCTCCACATGCAACTGGTTCGGCGTGGCGAGAATGACGCCATCCGGGCGATCCCGTTCGAGCAGCTCGTCGAGCGTACGGTAAAGCGGAACGCCGGCCTCGGCAGCGAGCGCGGCCGCCGTCGACGACGGGTCGACAATGGCCGACAGCGTGCAGGTCCCGCTTTGCTGCGCGACGGCCATATGAGCGCGGCCGATATAGCCCGCGCCGGCCACGGCGATCCGGGTTCGGTTCATGGAGCAGTTCCTTCAGGCCGCCGGGCAGGCGGCACGGTGAGCTTGCGGTTGAGCAGCGAGACCTGAACCTCAGGCGAGTGCCTTCTTCGCTTCGGCCATGGTCTCCGCGCGCAATGCGTCGTAGCTGTGCTTGTCGATAGGAACCGCATTGGGTTCGCCGAGATCGCTCAGTTTGACGCGGAAGTTTTCTCGTGCGGTCCATGCCGTCACCGCCGATATCACGCAGATGCCGAACGTAATCGCGCCGATGGTGAGCGGCACGTTGTTCGATCCCGGCGGCGCGACATACGCGAACAGCGCGGGCAGAAGCGCGGTGATCGTGGTGCCGATGTTCTGGCCGATCGCCATCGCGGACACTCGCGAGCGGGTCGGGAACAGTTCCGGGTAGAAGCTCGGGAAGGTCGCGTTATAGCCCTGATAGATGACGCCCCACATGAGGATCGACATCACCATCGCGAGCGGCACGTTATGGATGCTGATCGCGTACAGGTAACCGAACGAGAGCAGACCCGCGCCGAGCGCGCCGACGATGATCGGCAGGCGGCGGCCGATCCGGTCCGACAGATTGCCCACATAAGGAATCACCAGCACGGCGACGATGTTGCCGACCACCGGAATCCACAGATACACGCTCTTCGAAAAGCCGATGCCGTACGACGCCTGCACCGCATAGGCCGCGCCGAAGATGGTGGCGACCACGGGGATCACGTTCATCAGCGAGCAGAGCACCACGCGAATCATGTCGCCCCAGTTGTAACGGAACGCTTCGACAATCGGCGACTTCGGCACGCCGCCGCTTGCGTCTTCCTTGGCGAACGCGGGCGTTTCTTCCACTTCGCGGCGGATGATGTAACCGGCGATCAGCACGACCGAACTCAGCAGGAACGGAATGCGCCAGCCCCACGAATTGAACGAGCTTTCGTCCATGTAGTAGGCAAGCGGCAGGAACACGGCGGCGGCGAGAATCTGGCCGGCCTGCACGCCTTGCAACGTGAAACTGGCGTAGTAGCCGCGTCGTCCGAATGGCGCGTGTTCGAGGATCATCGAGCTGGCGCCCGAGATTTCACCGGCCACCGCAAAGCCCTGAATCAGACGAAGCACGACCAGCATCGCCGGTGCGAGCATGCCGACGCTGTGATACGTCGGCAGAAAGCCGACTGCCATCGTCGAGAAGCCCATCAGGAACATGCAGACCAGCAGGACGTTCTTGCGGCCGTGCGTGTCGCCCCAATGCCCGAGAACCAGTGCGCCGATCGGCCGGGCGACGTAACCCACGCCGTAAGTGGCGAGCGACGCGACGATCGCGATCTTCGGGTTGCCCGAGGGAAAGAACAGTTGGGGAAAGATTAATGCGGCGGCCTGCGCGTAGATGAAGAAATCGTAGTACTCGAGCGCCGAGCCAATCCAGCCGCTGGCGGTCGCCTTGCGAGCCTGCGAGCGATGTGCGTGCGCGTCCGGCGATGCATTCGTTTCCATATCGTCTCCTGAGCGGAAGTGTTTTTTATCAGCTTCTATGGCTGACTCATTGGGCGTCCTGAAAGCACAACAATGCAAGCCAGGACTTTCCGGGACATGTGGCCCAGGTTTCCTGTCCAGCGGGTTTGCCGCAGTGCGGCATTCAACGGTGAGCCGGGATGCAGCACAGGGTTAACCATTGATTGGGTATCCGGAATATTGCGTCCGGCCTGCTTTGCTTGCCCGATCGATTCGTTACGGCTAGGGTAATGTGCTTCTGCACCGACACAATGCGCCCCGATGGAAAATCAGAATGCGCTCACAGCCAATAATGAATCTTTCCTGCGCGATCTCCAGTTGTTCTGCAATATCGCCCGGCGGGGAAGCTTTATCGCGGCATCGACGGAAATGGGTTTGTCGCCTTCGCATGTGAGCAAGCGCATCGCGATGCTGGAGGCGAGTCTCGGCGTGAAACTGTTTCAGCGGACCACGCGGCGAGTCAGTGTGACGAGCGACGGCGAAGCTGCTTTGCAGTGGGCGCAGAAAATACTCGACGACGTGCAAGGCATGGCCGACGCATTCGCCGATCGCCGCACCGAATTGCGCGGCCTGCTGCGTATCAGCACGAGCTTGCGGCTTGGCCGCAAACATGTGTCGCCGATTCTCGCGATGCTGCGCGAGCGTCATCCGAATCTGGAGCTGTGGCTCGAGTTGCTGGACCGTCGCGCGGATCTTGTCGGTGAGAATTTCGACATCGACGTACGTGTGGGCGAAGTGCACGAGCCGCATCTGATCGCACACAGGATGGTGGAGAGCGCGCGCATTCTTTGTGCGTCGCCGGCTTATCTCGAACGGCGCGGCATGCCGCTCGATCCCGGCGAACTGGCGCAGCACGACTGCCTCGTGTTTCGTGGGCGCGACGACCGCTTCGGCGTCTGGCGGCTCGCCGGACCCAACGGAGAGAAGAGCGTCAAAGTGACTGGTACGGTCGCGTCGAATCTCAGCGACATCGTCGTGCAATGGGCGCGAGACGGTTACGGGATCGTGATGGTGTCGATCTGGGACGTCGCCGAAAGCCTGCGCGCGGGCGAACTCGTGCGCGTGCTGCCGGACTACCAGCAATCCGCCGATGTGTGGGCGGTCACGGCGGAGCGGCTGTCGTCGTCGGCGAAGATTCAGGTGTGTATCGAGTTCCTGCGGGAGCAGTTGACCAGCGGCCCCTATGCGCTGGTAACGCGCGGCGTGGGCGGGTTTTGAAGCGGCGAGAAACCCCGTTCACGCCGCTTTACTTCGCACGCTTCATTCAGCGCCGGGTCACTTCTTGCCGAGCCCACCTACCAGTCCGCCCACCGCGCCCGTGACAGGCGAGAGCAAGCCGCCGACTGCACTGGTCGTGCTGGCTGTGGTCGCCGAAAGACCTGCCGTCGCCGTGACGCTCGCCGACGAACTCGTGCTCTTGCCCGACGAAGTCGAGCCGGCCGGTGTCGTCACGCTGCCAAGGGTGCCCGTCACGGATGAGACGAGGCCGGTGATCGGCGAGGTCAGTGCGTTGCTGCCGCCGCCGGTTGCGCCGCTGAGCGAGCCGGTTACCGTCGAAGTCAGTGCGGCGACCGGGTTGGTGCCGCTCGTCGAGCCGGTTGCCGCCGTGATGCCCGACAGCGTGCTGGCGATGCCGTTGCTGCTGCCGCCCGTCAGCAGGCCGCCCGTCGATGCCACCGTCTTGCCCGTATCGGCGACGACGCTCCCTAGTCCTGCCGTGACCGGATTGCCGCCGCTGGTCGCGAGCAGCGCGCCGGTCTTGTCGAGCGTGCCGCCGACCGTGGCCAGCACGCCGTTGACCGGCGCGCCGAGACCCGTGGTCGTGCCGACAGTTTGCGTCGTCTGCACCAGCACGGATTCGATTGGAGCGACCGCTGAACTCACGCTGCTGGTGACCTGCTGAACCGGGCCGGTGGTGACCGCGCTGCTGAGCGAGGTGCCGAGGTTGGACACCGTGCCGCCGAGCGCATCGACGGCGCCGCCCACGGGCGTGGTGACGGTCGCGAGCGGCGCAAGCGCGCCGCTGCCGAGGCTGCCGACCAGCGTACCCGCGTTGCTTACCGCCTTGCCGGCATAGTCGACCGCGCCGCCTACGCTGGCGGCGGTGGTGCCGACTCCGTCCGTGCCGGTGCCGAGTTGTCCCAGCCCGGCGGAGATGCCGTTGCCGAGCGTCGCGACGCTGCCTCCCACGTTCTGGACGATGCCGCCAGCGGCCTGGGTGGTTTGTGCGTCGCCGACCGGCAAGGTCTGCGAGCCGATCACGGTGCCGACGCCGGAAACGGTGTTGCCCGCGTCGGTGACGACATTGCCGGAATTGCCTACGGTCTGGCTCAGCGCGTTGGGTGTCGTCGTACTGCCTGTCGTATTGCCGCCGGACGACGTCCCCGTGCCGCCGCTCGTCCCGCTCGATGAACCGCCTGCGCTGGCAGTCGAACCGGTGGTGCCCGAGCCTGCGGCCAGTGCGCCGCCGCCTTGACTGCCGGTTCCTGAACTCAGCGCGCCGGACCCGCCGCACGCACTGAGAGAAAGGACCGCGGCCACCGAGGCCGCGATCAAGCTGGTACGCAACGTACCGTCGGTCGTTTGAATCTTCATGTTGCCCTCGGCTCTCGTGTGTCGTTATGACGGTGCTGATTTTTTCAGCACCTAGCTTCGTCAACGGCTTGAAAGTAAGGAACTGGAGGCGGGTTTTCCCGCGTTTTTACACTTTTAAAATGGCGACGGATGAATGCAAATTGATCTGAAAAAGAATGCCGATCAATGCAATTTGGCCGCTTTTATTTAAGCGAACGTGTGAATGAATTCGCGTGTTGCTGATGAATTGAATGCGGCTTGGGCCAATACAGTTGACGTTTGCAAAACAGCACAGTGAGGCGCGGTTTTATTGCGCTGTATCGGGAATACGATCCGCGCCGTCGATTACAGTTGGCGGGTCAATTTTTCCTACGACCTGGCGTGGTCCTCCAATCCGCCGTGGTCAATCCCGAACCCGAGGTCAGGACATGAATGCAGTGAACGAACAGGCGCAGTTGTCGGTGCAGCAGTTGAGCCACTACATCGGCGGTGCGGTTGTGGCGCCGACAGGCGGCCGCTTCAAGGATGTATTCAATCCGGCCACTGGCAAGGTGACTGCTTCGGTGGCGCTGGCATCGGTTGAAGAAGTCGATGCGGCGGTCAGCGCAGCGAAGGCCGCGTTTCCTGCGTGGAGCGAAACCGCGCCGATCAAGCGCGCCCGCATTCTGTTCAAGTTCAAGGAACTGCTGAACCAGCATCACGACGAACTCGCGATGTTGATCACACGTGAACACGGCAAGGTATTCACCGACGCGCAAGGCGAAGTCGTGCGCGGCATCGAAGTGGTGGAATTCGCGTGCGGCATTCCGAACCTGCTGAAGACTGACTTCACCGACCAGATCGGCGGTGGCATCGACAACTGGAATCTGCGTCAGCCGCTCGGCGTCGTCGCGGGCATCACGCCATTCAACTTCCCGGTGATGGTGCCGATGTGGATGTTCCCGGTCGCGCTCGCTTGCGGCAATACGTTCGTGCTGAAGCCGTCGGAACGCGATCCGTCCGCGTCGCTGCGGATCGCCGAATTGCTGAAGCAGGCAGGTTTGCCGGATGGCGTGTTCAACGTCGTGAACGGCGACAAGATTGCCGTCGACGCGTTGATCGATCACCCCGATGTCGCCGCGTTGTCGTTCGTCGGCTCGACGCCGATCGCCGAATACATTCATACGGAAGCGTCGAAGCGCGGCAAGCGGGTGCAGGCGCTCGGCGGCGCGAAGAATCACCTGGTGGTGATGCCCGACGCGGATCTGGATCAGGCCGTCGATGCGTTGATCGGCGCGGCCTACGGCTCGGCCGGTGAGCGTTGCATGGCGATTTCGGTGGCGGTGGCGGTCGGCAATGTCGCCGACCGGCTGATCGAGAAACTGGTGCCGCGCGTCAAATCGCTGATCATCAAGAACGGCGAAAACCTCGACGCTGAAATGGGACCGCTGGTGACTGCCGAACATAAGGCCAAGGTGGCCGCCTATATCGCATCGGGCGAAGCGGAAGGTGCGAAATTGATCGTGGATGGCCGCGCGCATCCGGTCGCGAACGAAGAGGGATTCTTTATCGGCGGCACGTTGTTCGACGAAGTCGGCACGCAGATGAAGATCTACAAGGAAGAGATTTTCGGCCCGGTTCTGGCGGTGGTGCGTGTGCCCGATTTCGCGAGCGCCGTCGAGTTGATCAACGCGCATGAGTTCGGCAACGGCGTGTCGCTGTTCACGTCCGATGGCGGCGTCGCGCGTGCATTCGGCCGGCAGATTCAGGTGGGCATGGTCGGTATCAACGTGCCGATTCCTGTGCCGATGGCGTGGCATTCGTTCGGCGGATGGAAGCGTTCGCTGTTCGGCGATCACCATGCTTACGGCGAAGAAGGCGTGCGTTTCTATACGCGCTACAAGAGCATCATGCAGCGCTGGCCGGATAGCATCGCGAAAGGCGCCGAGTTCACGATGCCAGTGGCGAAGTAAGCGGGTCGATAAGCGCGATACGGCATGTGAAGTACTGGTACTGATGCAATGAAAAAGCCGCACCTGATTTGTCAGGCGCGGCTTTTTAATGTTGAGAAGATGACCGTTTAAACGCCCGAAGAAGAGTCCTCTTCGGCTTCGTTCAAAACGGCGGCCTGTAAAGAACTGACGGTGACATAAGACGGCGCGCGACGGGGTTCATCGATGCTGTAGCGCAGCCGTCCGTCTTCGAAATACACGCGTAACTGGCGATACTTGTACAGATAAAGCAGGCCGACGAGCGCCGCGAGAATGCCGGATGCGGCGCCCACCCCCAGCGCCCAGCGCGGGCCGAAGCGGTCCGCGACCCAGCCCACGACCGGCGCGCCGAGCGGCGTGCCGCCCAGTGCAATCGCCAGCAGGATCGCGATCACGCGGCCGCGCATCGCGGGTTCGGTGGAGAGTTGAACGAGGCTGTTGGTCGAGGTCGTGAAGGTTTGCGTCGATACGCCGATCACGACAAGCGCCATGCCGAACAGCACGTAGTTCGGCATCAGCGCGGCCACTGTGCAGCCCACGCCGAACACAGCAGCCGCGCCCAGCAGGAGCGCCATGCGCGGCCTCGCTCTGCGTGCCGAGAGCAGCGCCCCGGTGACCGAGCCGATCGCCATTGTCGAACTCAATAGCCCGTATTGACTCGCGCCCGCGTGAAACGCGGTGACCGACATGGTCGAGATAAAGATCGGGAAATTCAGTCCGAATGTGCCGATCAGGAACAGCATCAGCAATGCGGCTTTCAGATCGGGGCGCGTCCACACATATTTGAAGCCTTCGACAAAACTGCCGCGCGAGCGTACAGCGCGAGGCTTCAGATGCAGTTCATGCAGACGCAGCATGCGCAGCGAGCCGAGCACGGCGACAAACGAGATCGCATTGATCAGAAACACCCAACCCGTGCCCACTGACGCGATCAGCAGCCCCGCGACTGCCGGGCCGATCATCCGCGCCGCGTTGAACGACGTGGAGTTCAGCGCGACCGCGTTCGACAGATCTTCTTCGCCGACCAGGTCCGACACGAAAGTTTGACGCGCCGGTGAATCGAATGCGGTGACACAGCCGAGCAGTCCCGCGAATACGTACACCTGCCACAGCTGGACGAGACCGGTGACGGTAAGCAGGCCGAGACCCAGCGCCAGCGACCCCATCGCCGCCTGAGTTGCGAACAGCAGCTTACGACGGTCGAAGTGGTCGGCCGCATAGCCGGTAAGAGGCAGCAAAAGCATTTGCGGCCCGAATTGCAGCGACATGACGATACCCACGGAAGTCGCATTGTGATGCGTGAGTTCCGTGAGTACGAGCCAGTCTTGCGCGGTGCGCTGCATCCACGTACCGATGTTGGAGACGATCGCGCCGCTGGCCCAGACCCGATAGTTGAAATTACGCAGCGAACGGAACGTGCCTGTCACCGGCCGGCCCTCACATGAAGAAGCCGAACGGTGCAGTAGCGGGCGCGAGCGCTCGTGCGCAATGTCATGCGCGCGTGCTTTCCAGCAGGTCGAGCAGTTCCTGCGTCGTGCCGGTTTCGCCGAGACGCGGGAAGATGCGCGTGACGCTGTTGGTATGGGCGTCGGCGTTCATGTCGGTCATCGCATCGACGACCAGCGTGACGTTCAGGCCGAGTTCGCTTGCGTAACGTGCGGTGGATTCGACGCCGATGCTGGTCGCGATACCCGCGAGCACGATTTGCGTGACTCCCTGTTCACGCAGATGCGCTTCGAGATCCGTGTTCGTGAAGGCGCCCCACGTGCGCTTGGTCACGACGTGGTCCGACGGTTGCTGCTTCAGTTCCGGCACGAGATCGGCGAAACCGGCGGGAAAATCGCCTGTGCTGCGACCGTTGTCGGTGCGGCCCGGTGCGCCTGCGGTGACGCGAACCAGCACGACCGGCAAGCCATGACGGCGAAACGCGTCGAGCAGCGCCACCGAGCGTTGCACGATTTCCTGCGCGGGATGAACAACGGGCAGCGCGACGATACCGCTCTGCAAGTCGATGATGACGAGTGCGGTTTTTGCGTCGAGAGTAGTGAGTGCCATGACGATGCTCCTGAGAAATACGAATGACAGATTACGAGTCGATGAGGCGTTTGAGTAAGTCGACGCCCGTTGCGAGCTGCTGTTGCTCGGCCGCTGAGAAGCCGGTTTGAATAGTGCGAAATAGCCAGTCTTCGCGCGCCGCGCGGCTGGCCTTGACCTTCTTGCGAAATGCCGGAGTGAGCGAGAGAACCGTTTGCCGACCGTCATCGGGGTCGGGAGCGCCGCTCACGAGTCCAGCAGCTTTCAATACTGAAAGTGTCTCGCCCATGGATTGCGGACGCATGCCGATGGCGCGTGCAAGTGCTGTGACCGTTGCCGGACCTTCACGTTCCAGCAAATTGAGGACCTGCACCTGCGACGGCGTGAAGTCGCCCACGTGGGACTCCTCGCGCAGACGGCGGCGGAGTTTGCCGGCCAGCACACGCAAATCTTCTGCCAAAGCATGCAATATTTCGGGCGCAACCGGCGGAGCGTTCTTGCTCATGATGACATGATATGAAGGTTACCTGCGAAGGCTACCTTCGTATCTCGGTCGAGTCAAGGTGATGAAATGGGGCGGGGAGAAGATCGCAACGAGTCGCAACGGCGAGTCGCGATGGTGTGCGTGGCATCGCGATGTGCCCGCGCATGTCACTGCATGCGCCGCCCGCGCTGATTGAAAAGACGCCACAGCGCCGCGACGAACACCGACCCGCCGCCGACCACGACGCCGAGCAGCACGATCGAACTCATATGATCGTGCACCAGCGGCATGTTGCCGAACAGATAACCCGCAGTCACGAGCGCGCCGATCCATAACGCCGCACCCGCGCAGACGAATGACACAAAACGCACGAACGTCATGCGCGAAACGCCCGCGACGAATGGCGCGAATGTGCGCACGACGGCGAGCAATGGCGACAGCAGAAAGGTCAGGCCGCCTCGCGCTTCGTTGAAGGCGTGCGCTTTGCGCAGCGCCTGCTTGTTGAGCCAGCGGTAGTTGGCGGTATAGGCCCGCTCGCCGATTGCACGGCCGATTCCATAGCCGACGATGCTGCCGGCAACGGTGGCCATGAATAGCGTCAGCATGATGAGCCAGACATTCAATGCACCGGTGGCCGCGAGTCCGCCGCAAATGAAAATCAGTGGATCGCCGGGCAGGAAGAACAGTGGTAGAAAACCGATTTCGAAGAAGATGACGAGAAACAGCATGGCGTACACGGTCGTGCCGAATTGCGCGGTCAGTGCGCCCAGGTGCCTGTCGATATGCAGGGCGACGTGCAGGATTTGCATCAAATGCATCATGGCTCGAGTGAAATCGGAATCTCATGAGTGTAGCGCCGTGATCGCCTACGCACTTGTGTATTTGTAAGCAGGAGTGTCAATATCCCGGAGCCGTGTACCTGGTCACGAAAGCTGGCTCTCACGATAAAAGCCCATGCAATACGCACCCAATGTGATGTTTCGTTTTGCCGCACTGCACGATGCGCAGTCGATTCGCGAGATCGAATTCGAAGCGGGTCAGCGATTTTTGAGCGTCGATATGGCAGGCATTGCCGATGCCGCGCCGATGGACCTGGAGGTGGTCGAGCGCAAGATCGATACAGGCGAGATCATCGTCGCCGTCGATTCCAACGCCGATAAAGCGCTGGTCGGCTTCGTCATGTTCGAACCGCAGCCTACGCGTATCTACGTGCAGGAACTCGATGTGCTGACGACGCATGCCGGACGCCGAATCGGCGCGGCATTGATCGAACAGGTTGCGCAACTGGCTCGCGAGCGGACGTTAAAGCAACTCGTGCTGTCGACCTTCCGCGATGTGCCGTGGAATGCGCCGTATTATCGGCGGCTCGGGTTTGCCGATATCGATTTCACCGAACTCGATGCAGCACTGATCGAGCGGCGCAACGCGCATATCGCACGAGGACTCGATGAGTCGAAGCGCGTATTCATGCGCCGCGATCTCGTGTGATGTATGGCATATGCACGCTATTGCGCAACTAGACGCGCATAAAAAACGCGGCGGGTATGACCGGCATATCGTCCGGTCATACCCGCCGCGCGGTGCTACAGCGTGCTGATTTATTCCACTGCTTCCAGCGTCGGATAATCGACGTAACCGGTTTCACCGCGAGCGTAATACGTCGACGGATTCGGCGTGTTCAACGGCGCATCCGTTTCGAAGCGGCGCACCAGATCCGGGTTGGCGATGAACAGTTGGCCCCAGGCAACCGCGTCCGCTTCACCTGCGTCGAGCACGTGTTGCGCGGTTTCTTTCGTGAACTTCTCGTTCGCGATGTACGGGCCACCGAATTCCTTCTTCAGTTGCGGGCCGAGGCGGTCGTCGCCGAGCGACTCGCGTGCGGCGATGAAAGCGATCTTGCGCTTGCCGAGTTCGCGTGCCACATAACCGAACGTGCCGGCCGGATCGGAATCGCCCATCGTGTGTGCGTCGCGACGCGGTGCGAGATGCACGCCCACGCGGTTCGCGCCCCACACGTCGATACATGTGTCGGTCACTTCAAGCAGCAGACGTGCGCGGTTTTCGATCGTGCCGCCGTACGAGTCGGTGCGCTTGTTGGTGCTGTCCTGCAGGAACTGATCGAGCAGATAGCCGTTCGCGCCATGTACTTCGACGCCATCAAAACCGGCAGCTTTCGCATTTTCCGCGCCCTTGCGGAACGCTTCGACCACGCCGGCGATTTCGTCGAGTTCCAACGCGCGCGGCGTCACGAACGGACGTTCCGGGCGCACATGGCTCACATTGCCTTGCGCCGCGATTGCGCTCGGCGCGACCGGCAGTTCGCCGTTCAGGAACAGCGGATCCGAAATACGGCCCACGTGCCACAGT
Source organism: Paraburkholderia sp. GAS333 (assembly GCF_050435665.1). NCBI lineage: Bacteria > Pseudomonadati > Pseudomonadota > Betaproteobacteria > Burkholderiales > Burkholderiaceae > Paraburkholderia > Paraburkholderia sp. GAS333. Next base: position 77,256 of record NZ_JBNDKS010000005.1, on the reverse strand, counting down.
TGCAGGAAAATCTTGCCACCCTCGGCATGGACCGCGCTCGTGACGAGCTTCCAGCCTTCAACCTGTTCCTGCGACCAGATGCCCGGCGTTTCTGCGTAACCCACGCCTTGAGGCGTGACTGACGTTGCTTCGCTGAGGATCAGGCCGGCGGTAGCGCGTTCGGCGTAGTACTTCGCCATCAGCGCGTTCGGCACGCGGATTTCTTCAGCGCGTTGACGCGTAAGCGGAGCCATGATGATGCGGTTCGACAACGTGATGTCGCCAATTTGCAGCGGATCGAAAAGAGTCGGCATAAGTATTCACCTTTGGCGGCGGGCGCGAGTCCCGAGCCTGAATAAACTGCTTGATGAAAAATCAGGAAAAAAGCGCGGCGATGCCAATGACGTGTTCAGAGCCGGGCGTTCATATGATCGAGAAACGCCTGGATGACAGCCTCATTGCGCTTGAAAAAGACCCACTGACCGACCCGCTTCGACGTGACCAGCCCAGCACGCTGCAATGCCGCGAGGTGGGCCGACACAGTGGACTGCGACAGACCGCAGCGCGCGTCGATTTTGCCCGCGCATACGCCGTGGTCGAGCGGCAGCTCCTGATCGGCGAAATGCGCGTACGGCTCGCGTAGCCAGCCGAGAATCTCCCGGCGGACCGGGTTGGCCAGCGCTTTGTGAATCGCGTCGATATCGGGCGTCATTGAGTTCGTTTCAGTATTCGGCAACGGGCAGGTGCGGCGCGAATGGGCGTCGACACATCTGCATCGCTACAAGACGAATCATATATCGGATTTTTGCGATATGCGAGAAGGCACTACTGGCGATGGGGCGATAGAGATGGACACGGAAAGCGGCCAAGTTTCTGTGGACGGCCGCAAGATCTTCCTTGTCCGTTCTGACACCTTAAAGAGATCCTTTTAGGCGGCCAATCAATGCGTCGGTAAATTCAATCGAACGATTAAAGCAAGGAATTATTTTGTGAAATGCGAAATGCATTAATTGGTCGTGAATTATTTAAATTCATTCCAGATTTTATTCAAATATTAATTCTCTCTGATCACAAAATATTTTGTAAAATCATCGCGATAATACGGGGCGGGTATTGAATAAGGCGAGGCAGTATGGGGCGCGAGACTTGATCAGTGCAATCGGCGGTGGCTTATCGCAGACTGGCCGCCTGCTCAAACTGGATATGTGCGCAGGATCGAACGTACTGGTCCCGCAGCGGGTCGTTGGCCGCTCAAGATTGGGCCGCCACTTTGAGTTCACCGTCGACGTGGTCTCGACCAGCGGCAGCATCGAACTCAAGGCACTGATCGCGCAGCCTGTCACATTGTGGATCCAGCAGGCCGATGCGTCCTACCTGCCTCATCATGGGTACGTGCACACTGCTCGCCGCCTTGGGTCGGACAGCGGAGTCACCAGCTACCAGATTACTTTTGCATCCTGGATGCATTTTCTGTGTTTTCGCAAAGATGCGCGAATCTGGCAGGACAAACCGGCCGACGAAATTCTGACCGACGTATTCAATCTGCACCCGCAGGCACGACGACGTATTCAATCTGCACCCGCAGGCACGAGGCGCATTTCGCTTTTCCCTGAGCAAACAGCTTGCATCGCGGTCTTTCTGCATGCAATACGAGAATGACTGGAATTTCGCACACCGGTTGATGGAAGCCGAAGGGTTGTTCGGATATTTCGAACAGGCGAGCGACGGCAGGTCACATACGCTTATTGTCACGGATAGCCTTAACACGGTTCCGCCGCTTGCACCTCAAACTATCGGGTTTTACCGCGGGGGCGCGCCCAGCGAAACCGACGCGCTTGTGCGTTGGTCAGGCACCCGCACGCTGCAGAGTACGACGCTGACAACCCGCACCTTCGATTACAAGGCACCCGCTTTGCCGTCGAATCCGAAGGGCACAAACGTTCCCACGCTGCCGAATCAGGGTGATCTGCCAAAGCAGGCCGAAGTGTATGAATACACCGGTGCCTATACCTACGGCAAGCAGGATTGTGGAGATGCATTGTCGAAAATCCGCATGGAGGAGTGGGAATCGCAGGCAAAGCGTTTTTACGGCTCAGGCGGTTTGCGAGGTGCGGATGCCGGCCGCTGGTTCGAACTCGACAATCACCCTGAGCACAGCACGGATAGTGCACATAACCGACAGTTCGCCATTATTGAAACAGCATGGTTCATTGAGAATAACCTTCCCGTGTCCAGTTGCTCGGCCGACTTCCCGCATAGCCTGAGGGGTGAACTTGTGACGGTTAGAGCGAGCCACGCTTCGGACGAGTCGCTGAACGTCGGGCATGCTGACGGCAGTGAAGGCTTCCTCGTTGTGGAGATCGAGGCTCAACGCAAGGTCGTGCCGTTTCGCAGCCCGTTTGAACATCACAAGCCAGACATACGTTTGCAGACCGCGATTGTCGTTGGTCCAGCCAACGAAGAGGTCTACACAGATTCGCTGAACCGGATCAAGGTGCGCTTCCACTGGGACCGACTTGATAGCGGTGATGAAAAAGCATCATGCTGGGTGCGAGTTGCCATGTCCGATACGGGCGGCGGATACGGTGGCGTGCATGTTCCAAGAATCGGTGAAGAAGTGCTGGTTGGCTGGGTGGACGGCGACTGCGACAGGCCACTCGTGACGGGCCGCGTCTATAACGGCGGGACTCAACCGCACTGGCATTCCAATGGCCTGCTGTCAGGCTACAAGTCAAAGGAATATCAGGGCAGCGGCTACAACCAGATGGTGATGGATGACTCCACGGGGCAAAACCGGGTTGATCTGTATTCCACTAGCACGAATGCGCATTTGCACCTGGGCTATCTGATCGATCAGAGCGGAAACTCTCGGGGACCATACCTTGGCAGCGGGTTCGATCTGAAGTCCGACGCTTATGGTGCAGTGCGTGGCGGTCAGGGGTTGTATGTCACGACCCATCCGGTCACCAGTCAGCCGCTGGATGTACAGCAGGCAATCGCACAACTGGTGAATTCGGAAAACGTGCTTGAATCGATGTCGGATGCCAGCACCACGCATCAAGCTGAAAGCCTCAAGGACGGCTGCGATTCGCTGAAGTCATTCACCGATGCAACACAGAACAGCGTGTCGGGCGCATCAACGGGTGGCAACACGGCCGGGGGCGGAGCCGGCAGTGTGAATGCGTTCAAGGAGCCGCTCATGCTGTTCGCCAGTCCGTCTGGCATTGCGCTGTCCACGCAGAAGTCAGTTCATCTGGCGAGCGACGCGCAGACCAGCCTCGTGAGTGGACAGAGCACGCACATCGTTGCCGGCAAATCGTTGCTCGCCAGTGTTGCTGAAAAGCTCAGCCTGTTCGTGCAGAGCGCCGGAATGAAGTTGTTCGCAGCCAAAGGGAAAGTGGAGATTCAGGCCCACGCGGACAACATCGAACTTTCGGCCCAGAAGACGGTGAAGTTACTCTCCGCGACAGAATCGATTGAGGCAGCAGCAAAGCAGGAAATCCTGCTGACATCGGGCGGTGCCTATATCCGGATGAGGGACGGTAACATTCAAATTCACGCGCCGGGCAAGATAGACATTAAAGGCTCGCAGCATTCGTTCTCCGGGCCGACAAACTTGCCGTATCCGTTGCCCGGATTGCCGCAGTCTATCTGTGTCGAGTGTCTGTTGAAACGCGCTGCTGCCCGCTCTGCGTTTATCACGAAGGGAGTCTGATTTGCCATTCGTACCATCTGTTGCCGACCAGGGATTTGCATCAGGCGCGAGTGTTCACGTGATGGCGAACGGGACGCGGGAGAAAACACGGGCACAGGAAAAAGCGCTACCCGAAGCCTGTGCGGAATGCTTGCGACAACGAGCCGCCACCAGGGCGGCTTTCGTGAACAGAAAAGAAAAATGAAGATATGGACGCCATAAGCATATTCGAGGCACTTTATCCGCCACATGCACAGATCTATGTTCTGGCCGATCCGGCTCAGGAAAAAAGCTTGCCGGCCGCGCTGCACTTCGATTCGGCGAATACGGTATGCCTGCTGGAAGGAGGTTCAGATGTGCAAGCGGTCGCGCCACATCTGATCCGGATCGACGAGGCGAACTATCACCGTGCTGGCGAATGGTTGGATCAGCACGCGTCCCTCGTGCCATGCGCGACGCTGCTGATTTCTATGCTGTCGCTCGAGGCGTTGGCCAGACATTTGACCGCGTTCGTCGATGTAGTGCTGCCAGATCGGACCGTCATGGCGCTTGCGTTTTGGGATCCGGTCATTCTGCCAGTCCTGTGCGGCGCCACCGAAGATGAAACCGTGCATGTTCTTGGTCCGGTGCTGACGGTCGAGCAGAAACGGGCCTTTCTTGCCCCAGTTCTCGCGTGGTGGTACTGGGACCGAACTGGTCAACTGCGATCAATAGATTGGAACGGACGAGCGATTGCGGGTGCCGCGTTGTCTGTCGAACCGCCATTGCTACTCGACCAGCATCAGGTTGACGAACTGGTTGAAGCCAGTGTGCCGGACAGTGTCCTGTACTACATCCGGCTTAACATGCCGGGCCTGTTGCTGCGCATACCCGAACCGGCACAGTACGCATTCGTGCGTTCTCAGATTCTGAATGCTCGCAGATATGGCCTGGAAGGTACCGGCGACCTGGTTAATTACTGCTGTATCGCGCTTGCTTACGGTGAGTCGTTTAACAACCTTCCGGAAGTCGCAGACTTACTCAACCAGGTGAAAGAAAAAGTATTGACGTTCGACGACTTCATGAAGAATTTCCCTCATGATATTCCCGCTATTGATGCTGCCCATGAATGATCATGCCTGCCAGATTGCGCAAATGAAATCGAGAATTGATGTTGTAAAAAATACGTTGACACGTCGCCTGTTCGCAAGCCTGATGATCCTGCTGTCGCTGACTGCCTGTTCGGAGAAAACCATGAACCTCGATGTTGCTATTTATAACTATTGGCCCCGCGCTATCTACGATGTGGCGGTTAATGGTCAATACGCTGGGGGGGCTTTTATGGGCTACCATCCGGGGGGGGCGGGCGGATCGGTAGTTTGCTGCGTAAAGGTCAAACCAGGCCCAGTCATGATCGAGTACTCCCTTGGGGGCTCTGAAGGTGCTCCGAGACTGGCTGAAAGAGTACATGCGACTGCCGTTTTGCAAGAATTGCCCGGAGACTCAAAAGTTCTCACAGTGCATGTATATCCTGATGAAACGGCCTTCGCCGAAGTATCCAAAGAATATGTGGATGAACGGCCCGAACCGCAGAGTAAAAAATAGTGAGCTCGCTTCCCCAACCACCTTCGTTGATGCAGGTCATATCTGCTGCGACGCGCGACGTGCCTAAAGCTCCACCAACGGCTACGCAAGATTGTTCTGATGTTGTTCACCTAGCCTATTTCTTTGATGGTACCGGAAACAATCGGGATGCCGATACGGCGGGACAACGGTGGAGCAACGTTGCAAGGTTGTTCGATGCTGCGATGACGGACCCGTCGAAAGGGATTTACCGGTTCTATATTAGTGGCGTTGGCACACCGTTCAACAGTGAAGTGGCCTGGGTCGACAAACCCGATGTCTGGCTCGAGGACACAGGTTTCTTCGGCGGCGCTTTCGGCGCGGGCGGCGACCGCCGCCTCGTTGATGGTGAAGACCGCATGAATCAGGCGTTGCGGCAGGCGCTTGTAACTAATGCAAAGAAAATGGGAGGAGACGTCAAGCCGTACGTTGAGAAGAACAAGAACGCAAGTCTGGAGGACATGAACAAGACGATAGGGGCACATCGCCTTATCAAGGTCATCAACATATCGGTCATCGGATTCTCTCGTGGGGCGGCTCTCGCACGTGCGTTCGTGAACATGCTGGTCGGGAAGTGCAAGAAACAGGGAGACGTTTCGTTGACTCTAAACGGCTTTCCAGTCCGTTTCAATTTTTTAGGGTTGTTCGATACGGTCGCTTCATTTGGCCTGCCTGCACACAACATCACGCTTCCCCTGGAAAGGCGCGATTTACGTATCCCAAGCTGTGTAGAAAGATGCGTGCATTACATCGCTGCCAATGAACTCCGTTATTCGTTCCCGGTGGACCTGATACGCGAAGATGGGCGGTATCAGGGGGGATGGACCGAGAAGGTCTACCCCGGGGTGCATTCCGATATTGGCGGTGGATATGGGCCAGATGAACAAGATGTGGACGGAAACTACGCCCGGATTCCTATGACGGCGATGCATCAGGAGGCTCTTAAGGCCGGTGTCCGGTTATGGTCACTGACAGAAATAAAAAGAACCCTTTCTCCTATTTTTGATCGCTTTTCAATTAAGCCTGAAACACAGAAGAACTACCAACGCTATCTCGCTGCAGTCAATCCGCCGGGAACGTCTGTTGAGGCCGATATGGAGTGTCATCTGAAAGCGTATTACGAAAGCAACGGTACGCTTTCACGTAATAAGCAACCACTAGTCGGTCAAAAATCGTTCGATAGCAGTTCTATCAAGCATGCAATGTGGGGGACGATCGACCTCGAAGCTCCCGCCTATGCGAACGCATTGAAAACCCATAGTGATGTCGTCGTGACGAATAGGGGCACGCCCGAACAGCGAATATTCTTCTATGCGTTCAAACCTGAAAAATGGCGACTCGATGCCTGGATGACGAATGCTCCGGATAGCGTTGTTAATTTTTTTTCACACTACATTCACAACTCCAAAGTCGACTTCGTCGCGAATGTCGAACCGTTCAGCTACTTTCGACCACGCGGAGTCTTTGAACAAAAATCGTAGCCCACTGGCCGCGTTCTATAACAGGCGCCCGTTCGTCGTAAAGGAGAATGTTCGCAGCAGGCCAAAGCCGGGCGGGAACGGATCAGCCAGTAGGCTCGGATGCCGTGTGAAACACAGGTCATCTCCGATGCCAAGGTAGGCGAACATTGATGAAGCTGCCTAAACTCAACGCTCAATCGGCGAAGGTTATAGTCGGACGGTTACGGGTCTATCAGGTCTGCAGTATAGCCCTTTGTCATGAGTTCGATCTTGCCGCCCCTGTCACCCCGGAGGGCCAAAACTTCTGAATTCCGGTTGGCTTTTCCAGACGATCCTGTAAGTCCGCTGACCCGGACAACTGTCATAACTGCACCTATCTTTAAAGAGTTCGAACGGCCCTCATACTCTGGACCGTTGCGACCATTGCGTACTCGCCAATGGCCCGTCTCAGCCGGAATAGGGAGTAGATCAATCGGGGCGCTATCGTTAGAAATAAAACGCTTCGAGTGACGTAGTCTCGCGTTGATCCATCCCTTTATTTTTATCGTCTTCGCCATTTCGCTGATAGCGAGAAATGCGGACTTGCGCTCGCAAAAAGCATCTTCGGCCGAATTAGCTTCTGGGCGTGCAGTTCGACGAATTGGCACCGGCGTAAACGTGGCACTCGGCGTTATTACGATGAAGCAAGTTGCGCACTTTTTGTGTGTACAGAGTAGGTAAGGCGGCGAATCCTCAACCTTTCTATTACCTTTCCATGAGGCACACCGCCTACCTTGGAGCAAACCACATCACCCGCCGCGCCCCTACAGCAACGATTTCCCCTGAGCGAGAATCTTGTCGCAGACCTGTTTCGTGAGCTGCTCTTTCAAACCGCCGCCGCTCAGGTCGACCTGCTTACCGCTGCCGCTGTTCAGAATGCCCTTGGCGCCGTCGGTGTATCCGCTATCGGTCGACGAAGAGCCGCCCAATTTGCTCATCAGTCCGTCTTTTACCGACGAAGCACTCGGATCGAGATAATTGTTCTTGACGCAGAACTGCAGCACGCCGGCGACGTTGCCCGTACTGCTCGACGTGAGCGACTGCAACGACGATCCGCCGGTTAAGCCGCTGAGACTGCCAAGTCCGCCAGCAGCACCGCTGTTGCCGTTCTGATTGAGGAGATTGCCGAGCTGCGCGTGCGCGGCGGGAAGATAGAGCAGGGCGCCGATCAGAAATCCGCTGGCCCAGGTGCGACGCTTGCTTGAAGTCATCGAAGAACCCTCTTCAAGGATTGAAGACAGTCTTCACTATAGTGCGTTTCGCAGACGGCGCGGTTTTGATTCGGGCGCTTACGCGTGCGCCGATCACGCAGAAAGCGCCTCATCCAAAGCAACCGCGAGCATCATCGCGTCGGCGTTGGTCGGAGGCGGATCGGCCTTGGTCGGACGATAAATCGGCTCGCCTCTCGCAATCGGCTGGCCGGTCAGCACGCAGGTTCCCGCACGCTTGGCCGCCGCGAGCCGCCAGACCTGTTCGCCATATTTGCAACCTTGCGGATCACTCCACGAGACCGTTGCAGTGCGCGGGCTGATCCGGTCGAGCAGTACGACCGAGACGGCCTCGTTTCGCGGCGACACGCGGGTCGACACATGCGAACTCACAATCTGCCTGACATGCGCTGCGAACTGATGCGCGCATCCTACGTCGAGCTGACCGACCGTTTTCTGCCATGCCGTGTTGCTGATGTTGCATTGATCCACCGTCATGCCCCTTTGAAGATGTGCTGGATTCAGGTCAGCCGGATGCTGGGTTGCACGAGGCCATTGATCCGTTCGGCGGTCCACAGCAGCGTCGCCTTGCGAAAACCGTGCAGTGCCTGTTGATGTTGCCGGTAAAGCATCGCGTGACTCAACTGCGCAAAGCGGCCTTTGATAAAGCCGCCTCGAAAGAAGCCGAACTGACCGAGTGTCCCGAAAGCGTTGTAGTCGCTAAGGGAAACCAGCGCGCCGAAATCGTGGAATGCGAAGTCGGGTAACGAGCCTGTTTCGAGCCAGTCTGGCAAGTGCTTCGCGAGAAATTGCGCCTGCTGCGTAGCGACTTGCGCAGTGGGCGCGAGTGCGCGCTCGTTACCGGCGAGTGTCAATGTCGAACAGTCGCCGAGAGCGAAAATGCGGTCGTCGTCTAGTGCCTGCAGCGTTGGCCGCACGCTGATCTGATTCGCGCGATTGACCGCGATTCCATCGAGCTTTCCCAGAAATTCGGGGGCTTTGACGCCAGCAGCCCACACCATCAGATCGGCGGCCTGCATGCTGCCGTCACCGAGTTGCAGTCCGTCGGATTCTGCTGCGGTCACACGCGTTCCGGTTTGCACGTTGAAGCCAATATGACGCAACTGTGCCTCGCTCGACTCCGACACCGCAGGCGGAAATGCCGCGAGTATGCGAGGCGCGCTTTCATAGAGCGTGAGTTTCAGACGCGAGCGAATGCCCGCGTCGCCATAACTCGCGGCGACTTCGAGCAAACGACTCAACTCCGCCGCGAGTTCGACCCCTGTCGCTCCCGCGCCGACAATCGACACGCGCAACGGGCTTTTCGCCACCACGCTCTGGAATATGCGTATACGCAGGGCTTCGTTGAAGACTTCGGCCTGCGCCTGGCTATCGATGAAATGGCAATGCTCGAGCACGCCAGGTGTGCCGAAATCGTTGGCGCGGCTGCCTAGCGCGAGAATCAGTACGTCGTATTCGACCGTACGCGAGCCGATCACCACTTCACCCGAAGGCGCTCTGAGTTCGGCCAGCTTCACCACGCGCGCGCCACGGTCCAGACCTTCCATTTCCCCCGGCTGATAGTCGAATCCGTGATCGCGCGCGTGGGCCAGATAGATGACCTGCTGTTGCTGCACATCGCGCGTGCCGGCCGCGATGGTGTGCAGCATCGGCTTCCAGATATGGGTGGCGCTTTTGTCGATCAGCGTGACGTGCGCGCGGCCGCTGCGCCCGATTGTGTCGCCGAGCCGCGTCGCGAGGAGAAGTCCCGCAATGCCGCCGCCGACGATAACAATCCGGGTCGGGTTGGTTGCTTGCATCGCTACGGTCATAAGCAATTAATTCTACGGTTGATGAATTAATGCGATACTACGGACTCGAACAGTTCATGTCAAATGGGTGATCGCTGTTACGCACGCAAGCCGAGCGGTTAAAATTTCAAACTTTCCCTGAACACTGCTTTGCGCCGCCGATGAAACAACCGAGAGACACTGCCGTGCCTGCCACGACGACCGCGATGCCGCGTCGCACGCGTGGCCGTCCCGCTTGCACCGATGCGGGTGGCGCCGATGCGTTACTGCGCAATGCGCGCATTGCGTTCGCGAGAAACGGCTATGAGGCGACCAGCGTGCGGGAGATCGCCAAGGCTTCAGGGGTGGACCCGGCGCTTGTCGCGCATCATTTCGGGTCGAAAGAATCGTTGTGGATGGCGGTGGTCGACCGGATCGCCGACGAAGCCGCGCCGATGATCGCGAAGACCGGCACCTTGCGGGAAAGGAGCGAATTGGGGCCGAGAGCGCGTATCGAAGAAGCGGTGTCGATCCTGATCGACCAGGTGTTTCTGACGCCCGACGTAGGCATGTTTTTCTCGACTGCCGCGACGGAAAGCGGGGAGCGGCTGGATGCTCTGACCGAGCGGCTGGTGCGGCCTTTTCATGACGCGCTGGTGCCACTGCTTGCCGACGCGATCGATGCCGGTGAGGTGCCTCAGCAGGACCCTCAGGTCATGTTCATGCTGCTCGTCAACGGGATCAGCAAGACGGTGGCTTATGGTCATGTGTTGAGTCCATTTTCCGCGCTGCCCAGGCGGCCGAAAGCATTTAAACAGGCTGTATTGACGAGCGCGCTTGCGATGTTGAGGTGAGGCGGCGCGTGCGCTGCCATGTCTTTTAAAAGACTGCGGTCGATAAAAAAACTGGCCACAGGTTAGCGAAAACGAATCGCGCGAGAGAGCATCGGCTTTCGCGCGCATCATGTTTTGGCCGCTATTCTTTATCTATTACTCTGGCTTCGACAACATCGTTGCAAGAAGACGCCGCAATTCAGAGCGCTCACAATCGATCGAAGCTTCCGCCCCGAGAATGGATGGATTCCTGAACATTGTGGGACCGGCTTGTTCTTCGTAGGCGAGGTAGTGTTGTTTGCCGGTTGTGACAACGCGCAGCAGGTCGCCAAGCCGCTCCGCACCGTGACGGCTGGCGAATTTGACAAACAGCCTCGTCGATGATTTGACAATAGTCCCCCGTCCTCCAAAAAAAGCTCATGCGTATCCGGTGATATGAACTATAAAGTTTAAACGGGTACGCATCGCCCGACGATAACCGGAGGATAAGGATGGAGTGGTTTTATCGCCAGGCCCGAGTCGAAAGCATGAGCGTCTGCGTTCCCGGGCAATACGCCAGGTCATTCCGTGAAGCATTCGCTGAAAGCGCAGCCGGTCGCTTTGCGCGAAGTCGCAGCAAAACCATCCATGTCGCGCATCTTATTGGCCCAGGTTGACGTGGGCGCCAATCCAATTTGTTAATTGTTAAACATTTCAATCTCAACCCGAATGTCTGGAGAAAAGAATGCTCTTTAATGGTGGGTTCACATTTCCGAATTTTCTGGCCGACGTTTTTTCGGTATTCATGTTTATTTTGTGGTTCTGGTTGCTGATCACGGTGTCCGGCGATCTGTTCCGCCGCAGTGACGTATCGGGTATAGCCAAGGTCATCTGGATCATCGTGCTGATCGTGTTGCCATACATCGGCATATTCGCGTATCTGTTGACACAAGGTCGTGGTATGGCGGAGCGCGACGAAGCGCGAATGAAACAGGCGCGCGACAATCTGCGCCAGGTTGTCGGCTTCAGTGCCGCCGACGAGTTGGAAAAGCTCGATCGCCTGAAGGCAGCGGGATCGATTTCGGACGAAGAATACAAGCGTCTGAGAGCACGGGTCGTGCAATAGTCAGGGGCCGCTGCGAGGCGGCTGGCAGCAGCACGTCGAATCTGCCAGACCGCCGACATCAACTGGCTGGATGAGTCGTCGGTATCATGGCCGCCTCGTCTTTGTCCCTGTGGATTGCTAAGGGGGCAGCAAGCGCGCACGCTTCAAGATGATCGGTTAGGCAGATAGAACGAAGCACCAAGGCCTTAGCTGGAGGAATTCATGTTGACCCGCCTGGCTCATATTTCCGATTTCGCCGCGAGGGGCAGGCGGACATCTACGGTTTTTCGCCACGCTGCGGTAGCGTGCGTTACAGCGCTGATGCTGGCCTCATGCGCGCAGCCATGGCAGCAATTCGAGGCAGGCCAGGACCAGTCGACGATCATCGCGCGAATGGGGCCGCCACGCGAAACCTATGATCTACCCGATGGCGGCCGGCGACTCATGTGGCCGACCCAGCCGATGGGCACAACTACGGTCGCCGCCGACATCGACGCATCCGGCAAGATTGTGAGCGTGCGTCAGGTGTTGCAGATCAACGAGTTCAGTCGCGCGGAAATCGGCAAATGGACGCGTAATGATGTATTGATCAATTTCGGCCGCCCCGTGAACACCGTTTTCTTCCGACTCTCGCAACGGGAAGTCTGGTCGTATCGTTATGTTGAAAACAACATTACGCCTTTGCTTTTTAATTTTTCTTTCGACACGACCGGCGTATTGCGTGAAACGCAGCGAACGCCTGATCCGTTGCGTGACCCGAGTTTGCGGCGTTTCTGATTTCTCTTTCAATAAGCAAATTTCCGGTATTGCTCCGGTGCATGCGTTGCATCGAGTTGCTCGACGCGCGGCATGTACCGCAGTAAGCGCTTTGCTCGCGTGCTCAATTGCGCGTGAACCTCGGCAGGTACGTCGATATGAACTTCCGGCCTGAAATACCAGCTTCTGCTATAGCCGATCACCACCATCGGGCGCGGAATGTCGGTGCGGTTCGGTGTGCCGCGATGCAGTGCGCGAACGTCGCGGATCATGACGTCGCCCAACTCCATTGGAATTGCGTGCAACGCTATGCGGCCGTCGCGCCATGCATCCATGGCTTCCTCCTGGCGCATGCGGTGCGTGCCTAGCGTCGTTTCGAATGGGCCGTTTTCTAGCGTAACGTCGCACAAAGGAAAATTGACGGCCAACTGGAAAGACGGCGTTTCCGCAATGCTATCGAACAGCGCCGGCGTATCGCGATGAATATCCTGATATGTCGAACCGTTCATTGGCGTGTCGGTGGCAAGCTGGCACATCACGGGATCGTCGCCAACCACGCGTTCGACAATAGCCAGCACGTCGGCATCGCAAAAGATGCGCTCGTCGGCGAAGACACCACTGAAGGGCAGCGTAATGTAATGCCGGTTCTCGCCGCGCACGGCTGTCGCGCGTGAGGCAATCCGTTCGTCGAGCAGTGGAGTAAATGCCTCACGCCAGCGTTCAAGCGTCTCTTCAGGAAAATGGCCCTTTAATATAACCAGTCCATCGCGCTCGAATGTCGCTGCGTAGTCATCGAGCTGATCGGTCGAGAAGCGTGCCACAGTTGTCTCCTTCGTCTCTATTCAGAATCATTCATAGCCGGACCGGCAATATGCTGCTGCCGCGTCAGTAGGGTGGCGAGCCGCTATCGCTGAGCGCGCCTCGACTATCCTGATGCGCTCTTGTTTCCACATAGTACATTTGCAGGGCGTCAGCAGAGCGGCTGCCTAATGAGTTAATTCGCGCGACCCAGTCGGTTTGTACCGGCCACTTCTTTGCAATGAACGGCGGGTATATCTGCCGGGCGAATTGATGGAGTGCCTTCGCGCCGATATTGCCGCTGATTCCAAGAAGCTGATGCAATGTGTTGTGCGTCGCTTCAAGATCGTTGGCATCTACGTTAGTAGCGATTCGCGCCACAAGTACGCGAATCTGTTCAATGCCGTTCAGGAAAGGTTCATCCAGTAGCTCGAGCGTCGCAAGTTCTTCCAGGTGTTTTTCGTCGAGCAGGTTTTCCAGGGGAGCAGTTTCCGCGACAGAAGCGGGGCTGCTAACTGGTGTAATAGATGCTTGCAATCGTTCTGCGTTCGCCGGTTTGCCGGGTTCGGATTGCTGCGCAAATTGCCGCGCCACGCACGCGTAAAGCGAGTCGCCGTGCACGGGTTTTATCATCACTTCGTTCATGCCGATCGCGAGACATGCCTGCATCGATTCATTATCGGACTGGCTGGTCAATGCAATGATTGGTATGGCGGCATACGCGTCGGCGCGGGCGCGAATTGCGGCGGTCGTCTCCGCGCCACTCATGCCCGGCATGTTCATGTCCATCACGATTGCGTCGACAATCTCTTTCGCCTGGAGGCGGTCCAGCACGGCTTGCCCATGCCCGGCCTCGATGACGGTCGCGCCGCAGCGCTCCAGACAGGCTTTGGCCACCAACCGGCTATAGGTGTCGTCGTCGGCGACAAGGATCGATTTGCCCGCGAGTCCATCGGATCTCTGGCTTTGATGGCGCTCCTCGCCGTTTTCAAGCAGCGTCTGTAAAGACGTGATCAACTCCAGCACGCCGGACGATTTGCTGACCATGTCATCCATGCCGGCTCTGCGCGCATGTACGCGCGCGGCATTGCCGGGCTCGGCGGTATAGGCCACGATCAACACGTCCCAATTCGGATAGCGGCGATTCGCGCGAATCTTCTCCGCCGTCGCGTAGCCATCCAGTCCGGGCATATTGATGTCCATCAGCACGAGGTCGTAAGCGGTGGACTGCTGCAGCAGAATCAACGCCTCGGCACCGCTTTCCGCCGATTCCGCGCGCGCGCCGACCCGGGACAACGCGTGACAGGTTCTGGTCCGGTGACTGGCTTCGTCGTCCACTACCAGCACGCGCTTGTTTTTGAAAAACGGCGTGGCGCGGTCGAGAATCCTGTGTTCGTGGCCGGCCACTTCTTCTTCGGAGACGGCGGGAAATTGCAGCGTGAACTCTGTGAACTTGCCGACTTCCGACCGGCAAACGATGCTTCCGCCGACCGCCTGCATGGCTCGCTGACAATAGGCGAGTCCGAGCCCGGTGCCCGCCGAATTGCCCGCGGTTCGGAACGGCTCGAACAGATACGGCAGAATTTCGGGCTTCACGCCCGTGCCGGTGTCCATCACGATTACCGTTTGCCGGTCGACCTTGAGCGTAAGAGTGGCCAGCGGCAGTGTCGCGATGTGATGCAGCGCATTCTTGATCAGATTGAATAGCGTGAACAGATAAACCGTTTCGTCGACTTTGAAAATGAAATCTTCCTGCACGACCAGTTTGACTTTGCCGCGCTCCTTTTCATTATCGAAGCCATATTCTTCCAATGCCTTACGTGTGGTGTCGGCCGCGCTCAGATAGGTCAGGTGATCGGAGCGGATCGATTTGTCGCCCACTTCGTCGAGTGTCATCGCAATGATGCGCAGACCGCGCTCGATCGACAATTGCCCATGCGCGACATGCTGATAAAGCTCGGCGGATCTGGCGGCCGATAAGGCAGTCAACTGGTTTGAATGGGTAGTGGCGGGGAGTGCCTCTTCTACCTGATCGAGAACATGCCTCAATTGACTTAGCGGATTGCGCATTTCATGAGCGATCGATCCGGCGAGTGCCTGTAATGCGCGGTTCTTTTCGACAAAAATACGTCCTTTGCTGATTGCATGACTGAAAGCCATGCTGCACAGCACGACAACCGGCAGTAACGCGAGATTGGATTGCGTGGCCGCGTCGAGAACGATCGGCGCCGGAGAAGTCGCCACCGCCGCCACTGCACCGGAGAACATTCCAATGCCAATACACGCCATGAGTAGAAGCGGGTTGTCGATACACAATGCCATGATGAAGATCATCATGACTTCGGTCATCATCCACATGGTGGAGAAATCGTTTCTGATCGCCAGAAACGTGCAGACAAACGGCAATACGTAGATCAGGCAGCAATGCCAGTAAATCAGCAGATAGTGATTAAAGCGCTTCGGCCAATGCGACTGAAAAATCAATGGCACGCAAACAGCCGCTGCACTCAATCTGAGTAGCAGGTTGTCATAAGGTTGAGGCAGAACATACGTCCAGATGACGTAATAGATGGGGTGGCACAGGAGGCCCAGTGCACCTCCCCATCGAATTGCAAACCGGCTTCTTTCCAGCATGTCCCGCATGCTTTCGCGCGGTACGACCATCAGGCCTCCGTGGTTGCTCAATTGAGAATCAGGACCCCATCAATTCATGCTCGCCGCTGTGCTGGGTACCCAGAATGATTGGCGACCCGTTTTTTCCGTGAAACGGGCCGACCGCAAAACCGTACTTCTTCAGAAGGCTATGCGTATAGGAGACCGACCAGACGGGCGGACTGCCAATGATGAAGTCGGAAGCAATGCCTTCCTGCCAGGCTGAATAGCCTTCGGCGAAACACGTGTAGCAGTCGCGGGTGGTCGGCAGTCGAAACGGAAATTTCGTGTCGAGGCCGGCCGGACCACGGGCGAAGCACTCAATATATAGCGTATGTTCGCGCGACGCGAGTTCGGCGTCGACGCTTGCCGCGCGGGGGTGCGAATCGTCGATCCAGAAACGCGCCCGTTTGAGGTCGGCGGCGGTGAGGTAAGGCACGCTCGTACTGCTGGTGAGGATCGCGCCGTCGAATTGCGGCAAGGGCGTGTCGGGGCTGAAAGTATGAATCGACACCTTCGACTTGCCGAGCAGATCCGACGCGAGAAGCTCCTGCGCCTGATCCCTGAGCAGGTTCACCTTGTCCGGCAAATCGATCAGCACCAGTTCCTTCGGCGCATCTTTATAGAGCACGTACCTGGCCACCGTGGTGCCGAGCCGCCCGGCCGCACCGAAAAGCGCGAGCTTCGTATTGCCGAATTCGAGACCGACTTCGTTGCTGCAATGAACGGCCCAATCTTTCAGCATTGCCGCCGTGGCCGCGTGACCCGTGGTGATGTGAGGCGGTTTGACCGGACGCGGCAGTGCGCCGTAATTGCACGCATAGGGCGTGGACGCACCCATCGCCACCATGTTCAGACCCGCCTGTCTCGCCAGTTCGAGTGCCGGAAAAAATTGCGTCTCTCGAAACCGCTTGATCCCGCGCGGACTGCCGAGCCACATTTCGAGTGGAACCGGACACGCAATATTGGCGCCGATAACCTGCGTCCCCTGGTAGATAGGCGAAGCAATAAAGGGCTTCGTGTTCCAGAGTTCTTCTTCGAATAGCGCGTCTCTTGGCTTGACGTTGTGAAATGAAAATGAAAGCGTCTCCCAGTCGGTGGCGTGAAACATGAAGCCGATGCCGCCTTGTCCTTGCGGAAGGTTGTCGCGAATCTCTTCAGGGCGGATGACGTGTTTGAGTGCCAAAGGAGCACTATTTCGATGTAGTTGAAGACCGTGTTGATCATTGGAATCGGTCAATACTTCTCTGTGGAAAGAAGTTCTCATTTGTTTTTTCCCATAGGTTGAATTAACGCTGAAATCAGCGCAGAGGCGTCCGTCAAAACTGACAGATCCCTCTTCGAATGCTACCCCCAAGGTAATTCAACAGATCGGGAGGTTCTGACTCGGCGTACTCCATTTCGCGGCGTCGGCGAGAGCGCGCAAACGCTTGCGGCAGCACGCATTTGGGGCTTTCGGCCGGTTTTTATTGTCGAACGGACGCAAGCGCGTGGCGGTGCGTTTTGCAACAGTGCGGATCGTTTGAATGAGAAAAGTGGCGCCGCCGTTACCCGGCTAATCGGGGCATCGCGGATGTTTGAAACAACTGGGGGAGTGGAGAGGGAGAAGAAGGCCGGAGAGGCCGTCTTTCAATGCGCACGTGGGAGAAGATCGGTACTTGTTACAAATCGGCCGTGTTGGCCGAGAGAAAATACAGGACGCAATACGCGACGCTTATTTTATGCGTGGCGCGTAAAAGCAGTAGGGGATATCACAAAGCAATAAGCCGTAAGGGAAGGCCGAAAAGTTAGCCTTCTCCCGGCAGACGAACAGGTGGCGCGCCCGAAACCAGAACCCCAATACGGGGATTCAGCTTCGATCGCAAGCGCGCCACCTCAGAACCTCAATGACTATTGCGAACCCGGCCACGTCTGACCGGCCGGCGACGATTCCCCGATACCTGGGAAATCGACATAAGCCGCTGTGCAATCCACCGCCGTCGCCATGCTGAGCGAGCGGGACGCCACGCCATTCAACGTCACGTTATTCGCCGTCGATGCAAAAATCGGCAGGTTGACGTTGGTTAGCGTGAGGTTCGCATCGGACGTGCTCACGGCCACCGTGTCGGGCGAATCGGCCAGTACGTTCGTGAGCGTCATGCCGAGCGGAATCTGCGCATGAGCAATGCCGCCGGTATTGGCCTGGAAGCCCTGAAGCTGAACCGTCGTGGTGCCGGTGATATGCACGTTCGACACCGAAATGTCGTGGAAGTCCGGATACAGCGGCGAGGTCGGATTCGACAGCGCCTTGGTGCTGTAGTACGGCGTGAACACGAGAGCGTTGTCGCTATTGCGGATACAGATGTTGTTGTAGTCGACGTTGGTGACCGTGCCGCCTCGCGCCCAGTCCGACTTGATACGCAGCGCCGATTCCGCGCCGTCGAACGAGTTGTCGTAGACCTGGATGTTGGTGACGCCCGCATTGGTCTCGCTGCCCACCGAGATACCGTGCCCCGCGTAGATGTGATTGTGCGCGATCACAAAACCGTACTTGCGGTCGGTCGCGACATCGCGATTGCCATCGACGCCGAACAGCCCCGAACCAGCCGGACTCGGATTGCTGGAGCCCTTGATCGCAACGTCGTCGTCGCCGGTGCTGATGTAGTTGTACGCGAACACCGTGTTCTTCAGATAGCCGTCGAACGAAATCTTGCCGGCGCTCGAGGTCTTGCCGTTACCGGTCGTCAGTGCCTGAACAGCGGTTTTCGATGCGGAGCCCGGATCGAACGCATCCGTATTCTTGGCGGTTTCGACGCTCGGCAGCATGCCGAGATAGTTAGGATTGCCATTGCCTGCAGGGTTCGCCGATGCAGACAGCGACGGCGTTTGCACCTTCACGCCCCACACGGTCAGACCGTCCACGCCGCTCGGCACGACATGGAAATTCGCGCTGTTATTGAGCGTGATGCCGTACAAGGTCAGGTTCTTCGCATAGCTGAAGACCATCATGCGGAAGTTCGACTGTGAGCCGACGCCAGTCGTGCCGTTCTCGATCATGTTGCCGAGCCACGCCAGATCCCACCACGTCATATGACGCGACGAGCCCGCCGTATCGACGAACGTGCCGCCGTTATCGCACGAGGTTCCCGTGGTCGCCTGTTTGCCGGTCGCGTACGCGGCGTACGTGTTCGTGCAGGTCAGATCGACTCGCATCAGCGGATAGAGCGGATTCGAGCTGACGATCTCGGAGGCCGCACGGCTGTCGATACTGCCGCCGCCGACAATCGCGGAGTTCACGAGGTAGTTGCCGCCGATCAGCGGCAGGCAGTTGCCCGAGCTTCCCGCCTTGGTCGAACTGACGGCGGTGTTCGCGCAATACGGGCCAGCGGCGTTGGGCGCGTATGCCATCACGTCGCGCGTTGCATACACGGTGACACCGGTGTCGATCCACAGCGTGACGCCGGACGGCAGCGTCAGCGGACCGGTGATGAACGCGTTGCCCGGACCGCTGCTCGACACGCTGAGGCGCACGGCGAACTTGCTCGCGCGGTACTTCGGCTGCGCCAGTTGCAGCGCCGACGCGCCCGCGATATTCACGTTCGGAAGCGCCGCTGCGGTTTGCGAGGCGGCGGCCGCTGCGTCCGCTGCGGCGATGGTTGCGCCGACCTCGGCATCCACGGCTGCGCCGCACGCGTCGAGCGCGGCCTGAATACGTTGCTGGTCCGGATTCAGGATCGCCGAGGTCGTGCCGTTGTCGGCCTCCGGCCCCAGCGCGCCGCTCGGTTGCCGGACGTAGCTGTTGCTGGCTTCGACGGTGCTGCACACCTGGGCATCGGTCGGGAGTTGCGGCGCGGGCGGCAGCGCGGCGTCGCTGGTCGTTACGCCGACCTTGAACGGCTCCGCCGCGATCGGGGTCGGCGTGCTGGCGGAGGGTGGCGGCGAGTCGTCGGACCCGCAAGCGGCGAGCGACGCAAGGACGCATAAGACTGCTGTTGTGCGAATTGACATGTCCTTATCCTGAAGGTGGCGGTTGAATCGAAAAACAAAAAAGACGGCCGGGCGACGCCATCGCCAGCAAAGGCGATCGCGTGGATCGGTTGGTCAGAAGCGGAAACGGAGTGGGCTGCGACGTGCCCGTGTGTGCCGGTGGCGATCAGCCGGTTCGGGCGAAACGGCGTGATAGCCGGATGTCTGGAATGATGGTGTTGAAGCTTTGCGATGCGCGGTCGCCTGGCGAGGCGCGGCGTTCGCGACTCACGCGGCGGACGTCATCGGGCAGGGATTGATACGGCATCGTGAGCGCCATGCGTTGTCTCCGTGAACCGGCAGCGCCGATATGGGTTCGGCGTCTACAGTCCATCATGTTATATGTCATCCTATCTCTTTCTTATTGTTACATTCGTGTTGCTTTCGGGGTAAGCCATGTAAACCCGTAAATTGCTGGTTGTTTAAGCGACATTGATGCGCGGCGAGTAGGTTTTGAAAGTATTTGTTATAGGACAACGTATCTCGAAGATGCGGCTGCAATTGAGCGGCTTCTGAATCCATCCAAATGTCAGATAGGTCCCAAATGGAATCGTGTCGTTAATTCGCAGAAGATCCGTGGGCCGCCTTCAACCGAACCACTCAAGGATCCCCTACGTGAACAGCCTGATTCGTGCCGACCATGTTTTGCCCATGACCGACGACAATGCCGTGATCGTCGACGGCGCGGTGGTAATCGACGCGAGCGGGCGGATCGCCGCAATCGGCGATGCGCGCGAACTGATCTCGCGCTATCCGGCACTGCCGGTGCGCCATCTGAAAGACCGTCTGTTGATGCCCGGTCTGATCAATACCCATTGCCATTCGGGATTGCTGCGCGGCACCGCTGAAGGACTGCCGGTGTGGGACTGGTTGCAGCAATTCATCGATCCGATGCACCGCGTGCTCAACGCAGAAGAAGCGGAAGCGGCCTCCTGGTTGTGCTACGCCGAAGCGCTGTTGTCCGGCACGACGACGATCGTGGATATGTGGCGATTCATGGACGGCAGCGCTCGCGCGGCAACCGGATTGGGTATTCGCGCGGTCCTCGCTCCTTATGTTGCCGAGCATCCCGAGCACGATTACTTCGAAACGCTCGATATCAACGAGAAGCTGATCGAGCGCTGGCATGGTCGTGCCGATGGACGCATTAGCGTATGGGTCGGCCTCGAACATATGTTCTATGCCGTGCCGCAAGCGTGGCAACGCGCGGTTGCAATGAGTCGCACGCATGGCGTCGGTTTGCATACGCACAGTAACGAAAGCCGCTTCGATGTCGATGCAACGCAAAAGCGCTATGGTGTGCGGCCCATTCAGGCGCTGGAAAAATTCGGTTTGCTGGACGCGCACAAAGTCATGCTCGCGCATTGCGTCTGGCTCTCCGACGAAGAAATCACAATTCTCGCGGACCGCAATGTCGGCGTTGCGCACAATCCGGTCAGCAATATGAAGCTTGCGAGCGGCGCGGCGCCGGTCGAGAAATTATTGGCAGCAGGTATTTGCGTCGGCCTGGGGACGGACGGAGAGAAAGAGAACAACAACCTCGATATGTTCGAGGAAATGAAGGTCGCGTCGTTGCTCGCGAAGGCGACGAGTCTCGACGCAGCAGCACTCGATGCCTGGTCCGTCTGCCGGATGGCGACCGCGACGGGCGCACGCGCCATAGGTCTGTCGAACGACGTGGGCACGCTCGAAGTCGGCAAATGCGCGGACATGATCGCTGTGCGCACCGACACGCCGCGCATGACGCCGCTATTGACGGGGCGGTATATGAACCTGCATCACAATCTGGTTCACGCGGTGCAGGGTGGCGATGTAGACATGACGATCGTGAATGGCCGCACGGTGGTGGAAAACGGGCGACTGGTCAACGGCGATATGCGGGAGTTGATTGCGCGCGTGAATACGCTGGTTCCCGGATTGTTCGAGCGTCGCGCTCGCTGGCTCGACAGCAATGGTGCGATTACCAAACGTGGCGCGGAGAACTCGCTGCTCGATGCGCATCGTTAAGTATTGATTGCCACGAGCGCGAGGCGCGCAAATGAACCCGCCTAATCGCCGATTTCATTGCGGCTCAATTCAGAGCGCAGGCACATCGCCGCTTGTCCCGACTGCTGTTGTGTCGACCAGATCAGATCGATTCCCACCGCCCATTCTGTGAATGGATAAGCAGCGAGTTTGAGTTCCACCAGTTCGCCGGATTCAAGCTCGCTGCGGATCATCCGCTTTGGAACGGATGCCCATCCCAAACCGTCCCTGATCATGTCGAGAAGTGCCGTATAGCTCCCGACGTTCCACGTGCGAGGTGACTTCAGGTACTCGCCGGTTGGCAGCTTTCGGCCGTGCGGCGTCACGACAATCTGCCGATGATCGTTCAATGCCGCAAACGACACCTCCGGCATCGTCGCCAATACGTGATCGTGTCGAACCGCGTTGTTGAAAATAAGCTTGCCGAGCCGGCAGAAAGCGATCTGCTTCGGGTATTCGGCCTGAGCGAACATGAGTCCGAGATTGACGTCGCCGGCCACCGTCAGTTGAAGAATATCTTCGTGCGACGGCTGGCGCATATCGAGTTCGACATCGGGAAATACCGCTTCGAACCTGCGCAATGCGGGCGACACGGCTGCATAGGGAATGGCATCGTCGAATGCCAAAGCGAGCTTCGTTTCCACTCGCGCGCCGAGCTGATTCGCACGGTCCTGCAACGCCCCGCAGTGCGCGACCACGGCTTCGGCTTCGCGCAACATCGCGCGGCCTTCTTCGGTGAGTGTGGGGTAGCGGCCGCTGCGATCGAACAGCGTTACACCGAGATCGATCTCGAGATTGATGACAGCGGTGCTGATTGCCGATTGCGCCTTGCCGAGCTTTCGCGCCGCGCCCGAAAACGAGCGTTCATGCGCGGCACAGACGAATGCCTCCAGTTGCTCGAGAGAAAAACGTGAAGACATTTAAAACGTCCTGATTCTGGAGAGTTTCTGATTTTACGTCTCCAGAAATCAGGCAGATCACGCGCACGTGCTGATACGCAAATAATTCACGCGTAAATAATGTTCGTGCCGTTCCCGGTGATCCAGTTGGCGAATTCGTCGCTGAGCCCTTCGTCGGTGACGAGGTAGTCGACGCGGTCCATCGCACCGAACGTCGCAAACTCGCGCTTGCCGAATTTTTGCGAATCGGCAAGCAGGTACACAGTTTTGGCCGCGTCGATCATCGCGCGCTTCACGTGAATATCGATGAAATCAGGGTATGAAATGCCCGACTCCATCGACACGCCGCCCGCCGCGAGAAAGAGTTTGTCGACGAACATGCCTTCAAAAAAGGTCGATGCCTTTTCGCCCGAAACGGCAATCGTCTCGGCTTTGAAGATACCGCCCGTCAACATCACGCGATTGGTCGGTTCGGCGCCGAGCAGGATGGCGATATTGAGCGCGTTGGTCACGATGCGCAGGTTCTGCCGGTCGAGCAGGTTCTTCGCGAGTTCGGTGGTGGTCGCACCGCAATCGAGAATGACCGAATCGCCGTTCTCGATCAGGCTCGCAGCCTTGCGACCGATCAGCGCCTTTTCCGGACTCGTTGGCAGAACGTTCGAGCCGAACGTGCGGCGGGTGGAATCGGACTGGGTGGTTTTCAAACGCACGTTACCGTGCACGCGCTCCACGCGTCCTTCTTTTTGCAACTCGTCGATGTCCTTGCGGATGGTCGGCATGGAGACGCCGAATTCGCTGGAAAGCTCCGAAAGCTTTACCAGTTTCAGCGATTGCACCCGTTCGAAGATTTTTTCTGTTCTGGTCCGTTGATCCATTTTCGCTTTCCTTGCGAACTGCCGGCCGGCGTCGCTACTACAGGACGTATTGTGCCTGATTCCACCAGCCGGAAGCTGTCGTTAGGTGTTTTCCCTCTTTCCGTCGTTTTCCTTTTGACTTTCGAAAGAAAGTAACAGAAACTTAAAACCAAGAAAACAGGAAGTACAGGAGCAGGGAATGGAAAACCCCTTCAAGCAGACCGGCGTCCCTTTGCACCGGCGGGCGCAGGAAATCCGTAAGAAGATATGCGTGATGAATTCCGCGGCAAAAAGCGGCCATACGGGCGGCGACATGTCGGAAGCGGACATTCTCGCGGCGCTGTATTTCCACGTTCTCCGCTATGAGACCCAGGCTGACCGCACGGTCCGCTGGCACGACGAATTCATTCTGAGTAAAGGTCATGGCGTGGGCGGTCTGTATGCGTGCTTCGCCGAACTGGGCTGGCTCGCGGACGAAGAACTGCTGACCTACCTGAAGGACGATTCGCGGCTCCCCGGCCACCCCGTCAAGCAGAAATTGCCTACCTGGGTGACCGTCAACACGGGCGGTCTCGGTCATGGGCTGCCCATCGCCGCCGGTCTCGCGATGGCCAAACAGCGCCACGCCGCCGCCACGCAGGGCGCCGTCGGCCGCGTGTTCGTGCTGACCGGCGACGGTGAACTCGAAGAGGGGTCCAACTGGGAAGCCGCGATGGCGGCCGCGCATTTCGAACTGTCGAACCTGGTGGTGATCGTCGACCGCAACCGACTGCAACTCGCCGATTTCACGCACAACATCATGGACCTCGATCCGCTCGACGAAAAATTCCGGGCTTTCGGTTTCGAGGTGCACGACGTCAATGGAAACCAGCCGGACGCTGTTTGGAAACTAATAGAAAGTCTGGATAGCTCAAACGGAAAACCGAAAGTGCTGATTGCTCACACGATCAAAGGCCGCGGCGTGTCGTTCATGGAGAACGTGCCGGCATGGCACCACAAATTCCCCGATGAGGATCAACTCAAACAGGCGTTGAAGGAGCTGGATCATGCGTGAGTACGGTGACTTGCGAGACGGAGCAGTGAATGCGCTCGGCCGACTCACGGCTGCCGGTCAGGACATCATCGTGATGGTGGCCGACTCGACCTCCACGTCGAAAATCGGCTCGTTCCTGGACAAGTATCCGGAGCGCGTGATCAACGTGGGCATTGCCGAACAGAACATGGTCGGCATGGCTGCCGGACTCGCACTTGGCGGGCATGTCGTTTTCACGGCTAACGCTGCGCCTTTTCTGATCGGCCGCGCGAACGAGCAGGTCAAGAACGATATCTGCTACAGCGCAACGAACGTGAAGATGCTCGGCCTCAATGCCGGTGTCGCGTATGGTCCGCTCGCGTCGACGCATCATGCAATCGACGATATCTCGGTGATGAGCGGCTTCGGCAACGTGCAGATTTTCGCGCCATGCGACGAAGTGGAAACGTCGCAGATGATCGACTACGCGGCGTCGATCGACGGCCCGGTTTATATCCGTCTCGACAACGCAAAGTTTCCGATTGTTCACGACGCGCAATACCGCTTTAAACCGGGCCGTCCCGATGTGCTGATCGAAGGCAATCGGGTTGCGGTGATCGCGTTGGGTTCGGTAGTCGGCGAAGCGCTGGAAGCGTGTGAATCCATACAGAAGCAGGATGGCATCAATGCGACGCTCGTCAATCTGTCGTCGCTGCGGCCGCTGGATCAGGACGCGCTGGCCGCGATCATCGATCGGCACGATGCCATCGTCACCGTCGAAGAACACTCGCTGCACGGCGGCATTGGCGCGACGGTCGCGGTGCTGATGGCGAAGCGTCAGATCGCGCGGCCGCTGACGATGCTCGGTATTACCGAAGGCGAATTCGCCCATTACGGTACGCGCAAAGGCATTCGCCGCCATTACGGAATCGACGCAGCAGGGATTGCCGACAGCGTGCGCGCTTACTGCTCGAAGTGAAACATTAAGCACAAGATCAAGGAGACAGAAGATGGGAATTCAGTACGACGTGTCGCTGCGCCACGGTGTCGATTTCGACTTTCGCCTCGACGGCAAGGTCGCGGTCGTCACCGGCGGGCTCGGCGGCATTGCCATGGCGACCAACGCGGCGCTGATTAAGAAGGGTGCGCGTGTCGCCATTCTTTATCCCCGTTTTGAAGAGGCGCGTGTTCCTGCCGCGATCGAAGAACTGGGTTCCTCCAATGCCGCCGCTTTCGCGTGCGATGTCGCTAACGAAGCCGAAGTCGAAGCCGCGATCAAAGCCGCCCACGAACATTTCGGCGACCTGCATCTGCTCGTGAATGCCGCCGGCTGCATCACGCTGACGCCTGCGGAGAACATCGGATTCGACGAATGGCAGCGGCAGATCGGCGTGAATCTCACCGGTCCGTTTCTGTGCTCCAAACATTTCGCGCGTCACGTTCTGGCGAGCGGACACGGCGGCAAGATCGTCAATATCGCCTCACAGGCCGCGACGGTCGCCATCGATCAACACTGCGCGTACACGTCGGCCAAAGCCGGTTTGATCGGCATGACGAAAGTGCTCGCGAAGGAATGGGCGGCGCGCGGCATCACCGTCAATACGGTCTCGCCGACGGTCGTGCTGACGCCGATGGGTGCGACCGCATGGGAAGGCGAAAAGGGTGAAGCGATGAAAAAGCTGATACCTGTAGGCCGCTTTGCGTACACCGACGAAATTGCAGCGGCAATTCTCTTTTTGCTGTCGAACGGCGCCGACATGATTACCGGCGCCGACATCATGATCGACGGCGGTTATACGATCTGCTGACCCACTGACAGATCCGGCGGTACCACCCGTAAAAGAAATTCAATCAGGAGACAGGACAATGTGGAAGAAACTTGCAGTGGCAGCCGCCGTAACGGCTTCGATCGTCAGCATGCTCGAACCGGCTCAGGCCGCGAGCAAAGGCACGATCGCGATTCTCGTCAACGCACTCGACAATCCGTACTACGCGGCCGAGGCCAAAGGCGCGGAGCAGGAGGCGAAGAAACTCGGCTATGACACGATCGTGCTGTCGCACGGCGAGGACGTCAACAAACAGAACGAACTGGTCAACCTCGTAATCGGCAAGGGTGTGAAAGGCATCGTGCTCGACAACGCCGATTCGAACAGCAGTGTTGCAACCGTACGTACCGCGCAGGAGAAAAAAGTACCGGTGGTGCTGATCAATCGCGAGATTCCGAAAGACGGCATTGCAATCGCACAGTTGAGTCACAACAACTTGCAGGCCGGTACTGAGGTCGCGCAACGCTTTGTCGAAACGATCGGCGAAAAAGGCGAGTATGTCGAATTGACCTGCAATCTGGCGGACAAGAACTGTGTGACGCGCTCGCAGGCATTCCACCAGGTGCTGGACCAATACCCCGATCTGAAGATGGTTGCCCGCCAGGATGCGAAGGGCGCACTATTACCCGGCAAGCAGGCGATGGATTCGATTCTGCAGGAACACCCGCATATCAAGGGCGTGATTTCCGGTAATGGACCGGTCGCGCTGGGCGCGATTGCGTCGCTTGATTCGGCGGGGCGCAAGGACGTGGTGGTGATGGGCATCGACGGCAGCAACGACGAACGCGACTCGGTACTCGCCGGCAAGCTGAAGGCAACGGTGATGTTGCAGGCGCAGGGCATTGCGATTCACGGTGTCGATCTGCTCGACAAGTACATCAAGACCGGCAAGACAGGTGAGCCGGAACGCCAGTTGTTCCGCGGCATTCTGATCACCAAGGACAATGCTTCCAAAGTGAACGACTTCTACTACACCAAGTAAAACGCGGTGTGCGTGAGCGGGTGCATGAGCGGGTGCTCGAACACGCACCCGTTTGAAGTTCTGTCTGAAGTGAGGTAGCCATGGTTCATCCCATCTCCACCGTGCGATCCGTGCTTGCGATCATGGGCGTTGTCATGTCTCTGGGCGCGTGCCACGTCGTGACCGACAAGGAGCTGGCGGATATCCGCAGTCAGGGGCAACGTCATGGGCCCGATCCGGCGAAAGTCTTCAACGATCAACTCGTTCCGTACGCGGACAAGAACGCGAAGCCGGCCGCGCAGGTCATCAGCGCCTTGGGTGCGAATTTTGACGACGCGTGCAAGCAGTACGGCTTCCGGCAAAGCAGCGCGTTTCCGTGCAACTTCTGGCTTCGCGTGCAGGGAAAGGTCACACGTATCGACGATTCGTCGCGTGTGGGCAAAGCCTATGTCGATCTGACTCCGGTTTCCGGCGGCGCGCCAGTGAGCGTGGTTCTGCAAACCGGGCCAGTGGTGATCGGCACAGGAGTACGCGACGGCTTTCCCGGCATCAAATACAGCGATTTCGACGATCAGACGAAATTCGCCGCGTTCGGCCAGGAGATCAACAAACTCGTCGTGGCGCGCGTACATCAATCGTTGCAACTGAAAGTGGGTGAGAGCGTCGACGTCGCGGCTGTTTACAGCAGCTGGAGCGAGCCGACCGGCGAGATCCGCGCAATTCCGGTGGCCTGGAAATGAATACACCGCGAACCATGAACCCCGTCAACGTGATCGAGACGCGCGGGCTGTCGAAGATTTATCCCGGCACCGCTGCGCTGGTCGACGTGGACTACAAGGTGCGGCGCGGCAAGGTCAACGTGCTGATCGGCGAAAACGGTGCAGGCAAGTCCACGCTGATGAAACTGCTCGCGGGTGCCGAAGTGGCGAGTTCGGGAGAGATATGGATCGACGATAAGCTCGTTCATATCACCGACGTTCGCAGCGCCGAACAGCATGGCGTAGGCATCATCTTTCAGGAGCTGAATCTCTTTCCAGAGATGACGGTTGCCGAGAACATTTTCGCGGGAAACGAGCCGACCAGCGCGGGCGTGATCCGTAACAAGGTCGAAAATCACTCGGCAAAAATACTGCTTCAACGCCTGCAGATTCCAATTGATCCACGCACGCGTCTCGGTGATCTGTACGTGGGTCAACAGCAACTCGTTGAAATTGCAAAAGCGCTCTCCAAGCACATCAAGGTGCTGATCATGGACGAGCCGACTTCCGCGCTGTCGAAAACGGAAGTCGAGATTCTCTTCAAGATCATCCGTCAGTTGAAAGAAGAGGGCGTGACGGTGATCTACATCTCGCATCGTCTCGAAGAGATCATGGCGATCGGCGATTGCATCACGGTGCTGCGCAACGGCCGCCTGGTTGCCGAAGACGAAATCGCCAATATCGACATTCCGTGGATTATCGAAGCGATGGTGGGTTCGTCGAAGAAACGCTTTGCGTTCGAACAGCACGGCATTGGCGAAGAAGTGCTGAGGGTGAAAGACCTCGCGCTGAAGCGCTCGAACGGCATTTACGCGGTGGATCACGTGTCGTTCTCGGTGCGCGCGGGTGAGGTCGTCGGCATTTATGGGTTGATGGGAGCGGGGCGTACAGAGTTGCTTGAGTCGCTGCTCGGTGCGCAACCGCTCGCCATCGGCGAGATCGAACTGGCGGGTAAGTCGGTCGAGAATTTTTCGATACCGAAGCGCATCGACGCAGGTATTGCACTGGTTCCCGAAGACCGGCAGAAGCAGGGCATGATTCAACTGATGTCGATTCTCGAGAACATGACCTTGTCGAGCCTCGGCAAATTTACGCGCCGCTTCGCATTCGGCGCGCTCGGCAGAGACAAACAGGTGGCCGCCGCCGACGATATCGTCAAGCGTCTCGCCATCAAGGCTTCATCTGTCGATGCACCTATTACCTCGCTGTCCGGCGGCAACATGCAGAAGGTGGTGATCGGCAAAGCATTGCTGACGTCGCCGAAAGTTCTGCTGATGGACGAGCCGACGCGAGGCATCGACGTCGGCGCGAAGGAGGACGTGTACAAGACCATCAGCCTGCTCGCGCAATCGGGCATTGCGGTGATCTACGCGACATCCGAACTCGATGAAGCAATGGCGGTTTCCAATCGTGTCTTCGTGATGGCCAGCGGCAAGCTGACCGCCATCATGGACCGCGCCCAGTTTGATAGCGAACGGATCGTGCGCGCGTCTACGCCCGCCACGGCCGTAGTCTGAAGCGTATTCGAGGTCTACATGATGAACATGAACACTCCCGACAGTACGATTCATCCGGTGCACGCGAAACACAACCGGCACGCCGCTTATGTCGCGTCGCGTGTCGCAGTGGGCGTGCTGAAATTGCGGATCTTTATCGCGCTCTTTGCGATCATCATCGTCTTCTCGTTCGCCACCGATAACTTCCTGTCCACCAGCAACATGCTGATCATGGCAAAGCACGTGACGGTGGTGGCGATTCTTTCGATCGGTATGACGCTGGTGATCCTGACGGGCGGCATCGATCTGTCGGTCGGATCGATTGTCGGAATAAGCGGCATGGCGGCCGGCTACCTGTTGCTGGAAGGCGTGAAGATCGGCCACCACGTCGTGTTTTTCAATCCATGGGGCGTGGCGCTGCTGGCGTGCGTGCTCGGTGCGCTGATCGGCGCGGTCAATGGCTATCTGATTACCGCGCTGAACGTCGCTCCGTTTATCGCGACGCTGGGCATGTTGTACGTGATTCGCGGCGCAGCGCTGCTCGTCAATAACGGCAGCACGTATGCCGACCTGGCGGGTAATCCGGCACTCGGCAATACCGGTTTCGAGTTCATCGGCAACGGCACGATACTCGGTCTTTCCATGCCGGTGTGGATCATGATCGTGCTGGCGGCAGTGACGATCTTCGTGGCTAAAAAGACGCCGCTGGGCCGTCGTATTTACGCAATTGGCGGCAATGAACAGGCCGCGCGCTTCTCGGGTATTCGCACCAATCGGGTAAAGCTTTTCGTTTATATGTTCTCGGGATTTTGTGCGGCCATCGTCGGCCTCGTGATTACCGCGCAATTGCAGACGGCCCACCCGTTGACCGGGCAAACGTTCGAACTCAATGCGATTGCCGCGGTCGTGCTTGGGGGCACGGCGCTGATGGGCGGACGCGGCACAGTGTTCGGATCGGTAGTGGGTGCATGCGTGATCAGCATTCTCGGTGACGGCATGGTGATGTGCGGGATCAGCGACTTCTGGCAGATGGTCATCAAAGGGCTCGTGATTATCTTCGCGGTGGTGATCGATCAGTTGCAACAGCGTCTGCAATCCAGAATGGTCTCGCTGACTGCATAACTTCACGATTCGCTCATACTCAAACGGGATTTCCATGCAATACGTTCTGGCGATCGATCAGGGGACCAGCGGCACGAAAGCGCTTGTCTTCGACGCGAGCGGCCGCGTCCATTCACGAGGATTCACTGCGGTTCCGTGTACGCATCCACGTACTGGCTTTGTCGAACAGGACGCGAATGCGATTTATCAGTCGGTGTTAAAGGCGGTCGCCGAATGTCTGGAGCGCTTTGAGGGCGATCAGAAAGACATTCTCGGCGTCGGTATTTCGAATCAGCGTGAAACGGTCGTCCTGTGGGATGCGCAAGGCGACCCGATCGGTCAGGCTGTGTCGTGGCAGTGTCAAAGGTCGCTCGGCGTATGCGAGCGACTGAAGCAGGAGGGCATGGGGCCGACTATTGCCGAGAAGACGGGCTTGCTGATCGACCCGTATTTTTCGGGCACCAAGCTGATCTGGCTCAACGAGAACGACGAGCGCGTGCGTTCACACATCGCTGCAGGGACGGCGTATTTTGGCACCGTGGACAGTTGGCTGCTTTATCGCCTCACGAATGGCGGCGTTTATCGCACCGACTACACCAACGCGTCACGCACGATGCTGTTCAATCTGAACACGCTCGACTGGGATCGCGAGCTGCTGACCGCATTCGGACTCGACGGGTTGCGTCTTCCTGAACTACGGCCCTCGGCGTCGAACTTCGGCACGACGGATTTCGACGGATTGCTCGCCCGTCCGATCCCGATCGTGTCGATGATCGGCGACTCGCATGCCGCCGCCGTCGGCGAAGGATGTTTGAAGCCAGGTCTCGCCAAAGCGACGATGGGCACCGGTTCATCGTTAATGATGAACGTCGGCGCGAAGCCCCAGGCACCCGCCCATGGACTCGTTTCCACGCTGTGTTTCGCGACTGAAAAGCGCGTGGATTATGCGCTGGAAGGGATCATCATCAGCGCCGGTTCAACGCCCGCGTTTCTCAAGGAAAAGCTCGGACTCTTCGACGACTTTGCCGTCGCCGAACAGGCTTTTACGGACTACGACAACGGCGGCGTTTTTCTGATTCCCGCTTTCTCGGGCATTGGCTGTCCGCACTGGAAGTACCCGGGCGGCGCGCAAATCGTCGGACTGAATTTTTCGAATTCATGGCAACACGTTGCACGCGCGGCGTACGAGTCGATCGTTTATCAGATCAAGGACGTGATTACGGTGATGGAGCAGGCAGCTCAGGTTCCGCTACTCGAACTGTTCCTCGACGGTGGACTCGTGCAGCGGCCCTTCCTGCTTCAGTACCTGGCCGATACGTTGAATCGCCCGGTCAGTACGCTGGCGCTCAGCGAGATATCGGCGGCGGGCGCGGCGGCATTGGCGTCGCTGGAACTTGGACTGGTCGATTCGCTCGACGCGGTCCATACGGAGCGGCCCGTTCTGCGCCGCGTCGAACCTGGCAGCGGTGTGTCTGCTGCAGCGGAGAATCACGCGCAATGGCTGCGCTGGATCGAACGGCTCTAATTCAATTCATCTGGGAGAAGGGAATGGTTAGCGAAGTAAAACCCGCAGCAAAGCGCTTCGACAATAAAGTCGTGGTTGTGACGGGCGGCAGCCGGGGGATTGGATTAAGTATTGGAGAACGTTTCGCACAGGAAGGCGCGAAAGTTTGCCTGTCGGCGAATGAGAAGAGCGTGTTCGACGCGGCGGCCCAATTGCGCGAATCCGGCTACGACGTCATTGCAGCCGAAGTGGATGTCACTGACAAGTCGCAGGTAAAAGATCTCTACGATGAAGTCGCCGGCAAACTCGGCGAAGTCGATATCTCGGTGCAGAACGCCGGCGTCATCACCATTGCGAAGCTGCCCGATCTCACCGAGGCCGAGTGGGACAAGGTTCTCGCAGTCAATACGAAGGGCGTTTTCCTGTGCTGCCAGGAAGCGGCGACGCGTATGTTGCGCGCGGGGAAAACCGGGCGTCTGATCAATACGGCCTCAGGGCAGGCTCGTCAGGGTTTCGTCTACACGCCGCACTATGCAGCAAGCAAGTTCGGCGTATTGGGTATTACCCAAAGCCTCGCGAAAGAACTCGCGCCGACCGGCATTACGGTCAATGCATTCTGCCCCGGCATTATCACGACCGACATGTGGTCGTATAACGACGAAGCATGGGGCAAGCTGCTCGGCGACTATAAGCCGGGCGAGTTGATGACCGAGTGGGTGAACAACATTCCGATGAAGCGCGCAGGGACGGGCAAGGATGTGGCGGGACTGGTCGCCTTTCTGGCGTCGGACGATGCGGCCTACATTACCGGCCAGACGATCAACGTCGACGGCGGCATGTTCATGTCGTGAAGTGACGTGATTCTGGCGCCAGTATGCAGATGAAAAACATTTTTCCACCCGCATACTGGCGCCGTGTGTGATTACTTCAACGTGACTTCAGTGCAGGTTCAACGCGGTATCACGCAACCGGCAACGCCGCGAATTTGCGAACCGTGTCCGCGCATGCGTGAGCCGCTTCGGCACCCTTCACCAGGAAGTGCTCCTTGAAGTATTTCGCGTGTTCTTCCCCGTGGAAGTGGTGCGGCGTCAGCACGACGGAAAACACCGGCACGCTGGTTTCGAGCTGTACCTGCATGAGTCCGCTGATAACGGCCTGAGCGACGAACTCGTGCCGGTAAATGCCACCGTCCACGACGAGGCCTGCGGCGACGATGCCCGCATAACGTCCGCTTTGCGCGAGGCGTTTGGCGTGCAGCGGAATTTCGAATGCGCCGGCCACTTCGTAGAGGTCGATATCGTCGGCGCTATAGCCGCGCTCCTGCATTGCTTCGACGAACGAGATCTTGCATTGATCGACGATATCGCGGTGCCAGCATGCCTGAATGAAAGCGATGCGTGTGCGGCTACCGTTGGACGAACCGTTGTGTGCTTCTGAATGGAGTGAGGTTGCGATATTCATGGACTTCAGCCTGTTGGTGTGAACAGGGCGAAGGACGGCCCTTTCCCGCTATATCGCTGTCGCGACGAGCGCAGGCCGTCCCGTTCTCTTTCATCCGGACTATGACCGTCGGCCCCGGAATCTAACCGGGTCTGCTGACCTCTGCACCAAAGAACGGTGACCGAGCGCTCGCGGGCTACGCGCTTTTCGCACGATTACCGCCGGTGGGGAGTTTCACCCCGCCCCGAGAACTTGTTCTTTTCAGAACGGTGCGTAAGGTATCACGAATTTTTAATTTTTGCTGCAACGCGGGCGGTCTGACTATCGCGCGCGCGACGCGGGTCAATGAGAGGAAAGCATGCAACGCAAGCTGATTTTGGGTAACTGGAAGATGCACGGATCGACTGAATCCAATGCCGCGTTGCTTGCCGCAATTCGCGAACGGATGAGCCGCGAAAACACCAACGTCGATGTCGGCGTGTGTGTGCCCGCCATTTTCGTCGAGCAGGCCCGTTCCGCGTTGCAGGGCAGTGCGGTTGCGTGGGGCGTGCAGGACGTCTCCGCGCATGTGCAAGGCGCGTTCACCGGCGAGATTTCCGCCGCGATGGTCGCCGGGTTTCAGGCAACGTTCGCAATCGTCGGACATTCGGAACGGCGGGCGAATCACGGGGAAACGGCGTTGGTGGTCGGCGAGAAGGCGCGTCAGGCACTGGTCGCCGGACTGGTACCGGTCGTGTGCGTTGGCGAAACGCTGGCGGAACGCGAAGCGGGCGCAACCGACGCGGTGGTTCGCGCACAACTCGCCGCCGTGCTCGAAGCAATTTCCGTCGACGACGCAAAGAAAATCGTCGTCGCGTACGAGCCGGTATGGGCGATCGGAACGGGCCGCAGCGCATCCGTCGACGAAGCGCAGGCCACGCATGCCGGACTGCGCGATGTTCTGCGCGAATACGATGCGGGTCTGGACAAGCTGCGGATTCTTTATGGCGGCAGCATCAAGCCGGATAACGCAAGCTCGCTGCTCGATTGCGACGGGATCGACGGTGGTCTGATTGGCGGCGCGTCGCTCAAATCGGCGGACTTCATTTCGATCATCGAGGCGGCTGCCAGCCTGCATGCCGATGATTCTCTGCATATCGGTTGAAACGGGCTCGCGCTATTTCTGCGGGCGTTTCGCGCGTCTGCCAATTGAACGCGTATTATTAAACTGAAAGCATTTTTACCTGGCGACCAGCGAAACATCATTGCAAGGAAAAATCCGTTCAAGCAGAAAAGGGCTTGAAAAAGGCCGCTTTCCGGCATCGTCGAACAGGTAATGGCCGGTCCGGGTCTACGTCCCAAAACCATAACCTGCGCCTGTCGAGTTATAATTGGTAAGCATGCTGATAAAAGAAGCAGCATTTATCAGCCTCGGTAGATCTGGACTTAACATTACAAAATGACTCATCCCCACGAGCCCGATACGGGCCGCTCCGTGCCGAATTCCGGCCGGCGCTTACTGCTGGCCAGCATATTGGCCAGCTACGCCAGTTCTTTTATTCCCTGGCCTCTCGCCAACGCACAAACAGTTGTTCCTGAAACTGCTGCCGCGCCCGAAGCGTTTTTGATGGTGTCGCGTGCGATCACGGGGCGCGCCACGCTCGACGCTGTTCAGGCAAACCGGCTTTATGCCGGTCTGGTTGCGACGGTTCCTTCGTTTGCCACGCAATTGACCGCGCTCGCCGCGTACATCGCAGCGAATCCGTCCGCGGAAAAGCAATTGCAGGCTTCTCTCGATGCCGCGAATGTCCCGTTCGCCAAGCTGCCTCGTCAGATTGCCACCGCCTGGTATGTCGGCGTGGTCGGCTCGGGTCCGGCCGCGCGTTGCGTGACCTACGAAACCAGTTTGATGAATGTCGTGGTATCCGACCGGTTGAAGCCGCCAAGCTACGCCTACGGTCCCTATGGAAGCTGGGGCCGTAATCCCCTCTCGGCAGCCTGACGCTTCATCGGTAATTCAAGGAACAAAGCATGTCTGAGCAGTTGTCAGCCGATATCGTTGTTATCGGCTCGGGTATCGTCGGTTCTCTCGCGGCCCATCGTCTCGTGTCGCAAGGCGCGTCTGTATTGATTCTCGAAGCGGGTCCGCGCGTGGATCGCGGCCGCATCGTCTCGAACTTCCGTAATTCCCCGCGCAAGGGTGACTTCATGTCGCCTTATCCGTTTTCGTCGTGGGCGCCGCATCCGGTTTATCAACCTGTCGATAACGATTATCTCGTGCAGGCCGGGCCGTATCCGTACAAGGCGGAATACATCCGCATGGTCGGCGGCACGACCTGGCATTGGGCCGCGCAAGCGTGGCGTCTGCTGCCGAACGACTTCCGTCTGCAAACGCAATACGGCGTGGGTCGCGACTGGCCGATTTCGTACGAAGACCTCGAACCCTTCTATTACGAAGCGGAAGTGAAGATGGGCGTGTCGGGTGCGCCGAACAATGGTTCGCCGCGTTCGAAACCGTTCCCGATGCAACCGGTTGCGGAGTCGTATCTGGAGCAGCGTTTTCGTGAACGTCTCGCACCTGGCGGTTATGACGTCATCACCAATACGACTGCACGTAACAGCCGCAACTACGATGGCCGTCCCGCGTGCTGCGGCAATAACAACTGCATGCCGATCTGCCCGATCGACGCGCAATATCACGGCGGTCTCGCTGCTGACGCAGCCGAAAAAGCCGGCGCGAAGCTGGTCGAAAACGCGGTGGTGTATCGCATCGAGCACGATGCAAACGGCCGTATCGTCGCGGTGCATTACTACGATCCGAACAAGGTCTCGCACCGCGTGACGGGCAAGACCTTCATTCTTGCGGCGAACGGTATCGAAAGTCCGAAGCTGTTACTGCTGTCGGCAAGCGACAAATTCAAGAACGGTCTCGCGAACAACTCGGACATGGTGGGCCGTCATCTGATGGATCACCCGAGCAACGGTCTCGTGTTCGATGCCGAAGAAGAACTGTGGCCGGGCCGTGGCCCGATGAGCCCGAGTTCGATCAACGCGCTGCGCGACGGTGCATTCCGTTCCGAACATGCGGCGTTCCGGATCGACATTTCGAACGCGTCGCAAGTGGCGTCGGTCACGCAGGCACTGATTGCGAAGGGTGTCTATGGCGAAGAACTCGAACAGCAGATCCGTTATCACGCGGCACGCCAGTGCAGTTTGAAGAACGTGCTGGAGATCCTGCCGGATCCGAATAATCGCGTGACACTCAGCGATCGCAAAGACGCGCTTGGCATTCCGACACCGCAAATGCACTACGCGATGAACGACTACGTGCACAAGGGCATGGCGGCGGCACGCGACGAGTACACGCGTATCGCGAAGCTGATGGGCGGCACGAATCTGCGTTACAGCCCGGACGGCGTGTATGGCAACAACCAGCACATAACCGGCACGATGAGCATGGGTCACGATCCGAAGAACTCGGTAGTCGACGCATTCGGGCGAACGCACGATCACGAGAACCTGTATATCGCGAGCACCGGCGTGATGCCGACGGCCGCCACGGTCAACTCGACACTCACCGCTGTAGCGCTTGCGCTTCGTTCGGCCGATC
Organism: Paraburkholderia sp. GAS333; assembly: GCF_050435665.1. Lineage (NCBI taxonomy): Bacteria > Pseudomonadati > Pseudomonadota > Betaproteobacteria > Burkholderiales > Burkholderiaceae > Paraburkholderia > Paraburkholderia sp. GAS333. The sequence continues at coordinate 39,891 of NZ_JBNDKS010000005.1, read as the reverse complement.
ACATCCACGCAAACGCCTGAAGATGACTTATTTTCCGTTCATGGCGTTCAAACGCCATTTGTGCGCGGCGTTGTTCGCGTCGGTCGGCCTCATGGCCGGGGTTCACGCGGACGAGGGCGACCTTGTCAAGCGTGGCGAATATCTCGCGAAGGCGGGCGACTGCATCGCGTGCCACAGCGCGCCGCAAGGCAAACCGTTCGCGGGCGGCCTGCCGCTTGCGACGCCGCTCGGCGAGATCGTCTCCACCAACATCACGCCGTCGAAGACCAACGGTATCGGCAACTACACGCTGGATCAATTCAGCGCGGCGTTGCGACAAGGTGTGCGTGCGGATGGTCAGCATCTGTATCCGGCCATGCCGTATACGTCGTACGCCAAGGTCAGCGACGACGACGTGAAGGCGCTCTACGCGTACTTCATGCAGGGCGTCGCGCCGGTCGATACGTCGCCGCCGTCGACCGACTTGCCGTTCCCGTTCAACGTGCGTCTGTCGATGGCCGCGTGGAACCTGCTGTTCCTCGATCGTCAGCCGTTCAACGCCGATCCGGCGAAGAGCGTCGAGTGGAATCGCGGCGCGTATCTGGTGCAAGGGCTCGCGCATTGCAGCACCTGTCATACGCCGCGTAATGCGTTGATGGCTGAAGATACGTCGGCAAGTCTGGGCGGCAGCGTGGTCGGTACATGGTATGCGCCGAACGTGTCGTCCGACGCGACCAGCGGGATCGGTTCGTGGAGCGAAGACGAGATCGCCGCTTATCTGCGCACCGGTCACGTCGTGGGCCGGGCACAGGCAGCGGGTCCGATGGCCGAAGCGGTGGACAACAGCTTCCAGCATCTGAGCGACAGCGATCTGCACGCGATGGCGGTTTATCTGAAGTCCGCAGCGCCGGTTCACAACGCCGCTGACCGTCAGGCCGCCGACACATGGGGCGCTGCGAAATCGAGTCTCGACGAGATTCGCGGTGTGCCGTTGCCCGCCGACGCGAACCAGATGAGCGGTCCGCAGATTTACGACGCGTATTGCGCGAGCTGTCACCAGGCGCATGGCGAAGGAGCGGGGCAAGGCATCGACGGACCGGGTCTGCCGTCGCTGTTTCATAACACGGCGCTGGGTCATGCGAACACGAATAACCTCGTGATGGTGATGCTCGAGGGCGTGCATCGGCAGGACAGTGCGCCTGATGTGCTGATGCCGGCCTTCGGCCATCTGCTCTCCGATCAGCAGATCGCGACACTCGGTAACTATCTGCTCAAGCAGTATGGAAACCCGGACGCATCGGTCACGGTGCAGCAGGTGACGACCTTGCGCAAGGGCGGCGAAGCATCGCCGCTGATCATGATCGCGCGAATCGGAATGGCGCTTGCGGCACTGATCGTGCTGGGCATTGTCGTTCTATTGATTCGCCGGCGATAAGCTCTCGCCTCGCAACGCGCCGTGGTCATCGACCATTGCGCGTTGCGAGGCGCTCTTTATAGACGCATCAAAGACGGTGCGTCTATAAAGAGCGCTATTAGGAACTGTCTTTCTATTGCTCGTGCGAAGAAATCACAGACGGGTTTTCAGGTAGGCTATGCAAGAACTCAACCAAAGTGGAGAGCATCTTGCAGGAAAGCCGTTTCCATCTTTATGCCGACGCTCAATTCACGAGCCCTTACGCGATGTCGGTTTTCGTGACCCTTCACGAAAAGAATCTGCCGTTCGATCTCTCTACTGTCGACCTCGACAGTCACGCTAATAAAGAAGCCGGATACGCCGCCACGTCGCTGACGCAGCGAGTGCCGACGCTCGTGCAAGGAGACTTTGCATTGTCGGAATCGTCGGCGATTACCGAGTACCTTGAAGAGGCCTTTCCGCAGACGCGCGTCTATCCGCAAGACCGATTGCTGCGCGCGCGCGCACGTCAGGTGCAGGCGTGGTTGCGTAGCGATCTGATGCCCATTCGGGAAGAGCGCTCGACTCAGGTCGTGTTTTATGGCGTGCGCGGCGCGCCGCTTTCCGCTGCGGCGAATGCAGCGGCCCAGAAATTGTTCTCTGCGGCAGAGGCGTTGCTTCCTGCCGGTTCACCTAATCTTTTTGGGGAGTGGAGTATTGCCGATACGGATCTCGCGGTCATGCTGAATCGACTTGTCATGCATGGCGATCCGGTGCCTGCACGGTTGGCGGAATATGCGTCGCGTCAGTTTGAACGGCCTTCTGTGCGGCTATGGGCTGAATTGGATCGGCCGCCGCTATAACTGCGTATAAGCTCGCCAAAGGCGTCATAAGATCCATCTTCGCACCGCTACTTCCGATGAGCCTGTCCCGCCCATTGCCGCCGCTGTTGTCCTTACGCGCTTTCGAAGCCGCCGCGAGGCGAATGAGTTTTAGCCAGGCGGCGCAAGAGCTTTTCGTCACGCAAAGCGCAGTCAGTCATCACATCCAGAAGCTGGAAGCCGACCTGGGCGTCGCATTGTTCGAGCGTCGTACGCGCGCTGTTGCACTCACTTCGCACGGCGAGGCTTATTACGCAAAGGTGCGGGACGCATTCGAACTTCTTCGGCTAGGCACTGAGCAGATCCGCTCGCGGCCGCGGGAAAAAGCCACATTGACGGTCGGCTTGCTCGCTTCGTTCGCTACCCGCTGGCTGGCGCCGCGACTGCGTGCGTTCTCCGCGGCCTATCCAGACATCGCGCTGCAATTGCGGCCCGAGATCGCGCTCGCCGACGTCACGGCCGGTGAGGTCGACGTGGCGATTCGCTACGGCCGCGGCGGCTGGCCTGGCGTGCATGCACAACGGTTGATGCCCGAGCGTCTGTCGCTGGTGTGCGCGCCGTCGCTTGTCACGGGAAAGAATCGTTTGCGAAAGCCGCAGGACGTATTGCGCTTTCCGCTTCTCACCTCGTATTCGAAGCACTCGTTCGAATGGGATGCGTGGGCGCGACGTTTCGACGTCGATCTCGGTCAGAAGCAGATGGTGCAACTGCACGACTACAACATCGTGGTGGAGGCAGCGCTCGACGGGCAGGGTATAGCGATGGGCCGGCATCGTCTGGTCGGGCGTCAGCTGGCGAGCGGCGAACTCGTGCCGGCGCTGCCCGAGGCGATACTGGACGACGCCCGCATCGGCTGGTGGTTCGTGACGCCAAAGGGCAGTCTGAGCGATGCAGCCGCCGCGTTTCGCGACTGGCTCGCCGATGCGGCGCGGCAGGACGCATTCGATGCCACGCATGAATCTGGCTCATCTGTCGCAGGCAAGAATTGATTGGTCAGCGCATGCCCGAACGAATAGGATCGATTTTCCCCAATCCAATCGACCCCCATCGACCCCCATCATGAGCACTTCGATCTCTGCCCGCGTTGCCAGTCTCGGTCTCACGCTCGAACCCGCCGCGTCGGCTGCCGCCAATTACGTCCCGTTCGTCCAGGATCACCATCTCCTGCATATTTCCGGACAGATTTCGCGCAAGGGCGGGGCGCCTGCCTATCTGGGCCGATTGGGCGACAATCTGTCGGATGACGAAGGCATCGAGGCCGCATGACTGTCGGCGCTCGGCGTGCTTGCGCAAATCGCCGCGGCTACCGGCGACCGCCTGGATCGCGTCGCACGCGTTGTACGTCTTACGGTGTTCATTGCCAGCGCGCCGGGTTTTGATCGACAGAGCGCGGTGGCCAACGGTGCGTCCGATCTGATGGTTCAGGTATTCGGCGACGCCGGGCGGCATGCGCGAAGTGCGGTCGGCGTCGCGGCGCTGCCTGCGGGCGTCGCTGTCGAAGTCGATGCTGTTATCTCACTGGTTCCCCCTTCGCACGAATTCGCGTGACAGGAAAAAACATGTCTACTGCACTTTCGACCACCGCCGTGGATGCGCTACGTGCGCAAACGCCCGGCACACAAACCACCACGCACTTCAATCACGCGGGCGCTTCGCTGCTGTCGTCGGCGACACTCGATGCGATTCACGCGCAGTTGGCGCGCGAAGCCACGATGGGCCAGATGGAGGCCGGTTTCGCCGGACGTGAGCAAAGCGGGCGGGCGCGGCAACTTGCTGCACAGCTGTTCAATGCACAAGCGTCGGAGATCGCATTGACCTCGGGCAACTCGTTCGGCTGGGTCGCGGCATTTGCCGCGTTGGGGCCGTGGCAAGCGGGCGACCGGATTCTGGTCGGGCGGCACGAGTGGGGCGGCAATCTCAGCGCCATGCGGATGGTGGCGAAGCGTGACGGCGTATCGATCGAGGTGATTCCGTGCGATGCCGACGGCGCAGCCGATCCTCAAGCACTTGAATCGATGATCGACGGCCGCGTGCGCCTGATCTCGCTCACGTGGCTGCCCGCGAACGGCGGCGTGATCAACCCCGCGGCGGCGATCGGGCAGGTGGCGCGGCGGCACGGCATTCCGTATTTCATCGATGCCGCGCAGGCAGTCGGACAAGTGCCGGTGGATGTCGTGGCCCTCGGTTGCGACGTGCTGAGCGGCGCGGGCCGCAAGGCGCTGCGCGGTCCGCGAGGCACGGGTCTTCTGTATGTGCGGAAGGATTTTCTGCCGCGCCTCACCCCGGCATTGGTCGACACACATTCCGCGCCGCTCGATACGCATGGCGAGCCGGTTCTGCGAGAAGATGCCGCGCGGTTCGAATTGTCCGAGGCGGCGTATGCGCTGCATTGCGGTCTCGCCAACGCGCTCCACGAAGCACTGGAGATCGGCGTCGACAACATTCGCGCGCGGATCGACCGGATTGCGGCGGGACTGCGTGAACAACTCGCGGAGATTCCGGGTGTGACGGTGCTCGACCTCGGCGCCGAACGCTCGGGTCTGGTGGCGTTCAACCTCGCGGGCCTCGATGCGAGCGACGTGCAGCGCAGCCTCGCAGAACAGGGCGTCACGATTGGCGGCAACGGTGTCGCCTACACGCCGTTCGATATGGAAGCGCGAGGACTCGCCAGAATCGCACGAGCGTCGGTCAGCTATCTGACTACCGAGGCCGAGATCGACAGATTGCTGAGCGCGCTGCGAACATTTCGGCGCTAGCTAATACCGATATAATCAGTAATATTTACCTTAAATAGCTGCGAATGTGTAGTAAAAATTACTCATTCGCGCCCAAAGTCATAACTATTCAGACTTTTGCGTCAATAAATTAAACAAACGCAAGAATCATTCTCAAGGTAATTAAGTAGTTGCCGTAAACGAGGACTCAGGGCTGTGATGAACAGCGACATCCTCGGAGAGAAAAATGAAGGCTGGGAAAGCGGCGATTTCGCTGCAGGCGCGCATTGCGCTGACGATGGGTTTTCTTGCGATCCTGATGGTGGTTATCGGCGTTCTCGGTCTGCTCGGTACGAGCCAGGCGAATCGCGCGAACCAGGATACGTATGAAAACAAGCTGACCGCGGCGACCAATATCGGCAACGCGGAAATCTACATCGCTCGCACGCGCCTGGTTCTGGACCGAGTCGCGCTGCATCCGGACGACCCGAACACCGCCGATCAGATCGACCGCGCCAGCGGCTTCTTCGGCAAGTCCGACGACTGGTGGAAGAAGTTCGTCGATCAGCCGCACGAACCCAGCGAGGCCAGCCTGATCGGCGACGCAACCGAGCGCCGCAAGGCGATGCGCGGCGCGGTCTCCGCGTTCATCGCGGCGATCAAGGCGAACGATCGCGCGCAGATCGACACGATCGCGATGACGCAGCTGAGCTCGCTCTATAACGACATGAGCGCGGCCAACGAGAAGGTCAAGCAGGCGCTCTACACGAACGCCAAAAACAATTACGACGCAGCCGAATCGAACTTCCGCACCTTCTTCACGGTGTCGATCGCGATGATCGTGATCGGCGTGTTAGCGGCCGGCCTGAGCTGGTTTGCGCTGCGTCGCGCGATCATGAGTCCGCTGAATCAGGCACTCGATCATTTCGATGCGATTGCCGAAGGCGATCTGAGCCGCCGTATCCACGTGATCGCCGAAGACGAAATGGGCACACTGCTGCGCGGCGTCGAGAAGATGCAGGCGAGCCTTGCAAAAACGGTGCGCGCGGTGCGCGGCAGCAGCGAATCGATTGCCACCGCGACCGCGCAGATTGCGTCGGGCACGATGGATCTTTCGTCGCGCACCGAAGAGCAGGCCGCCTCGCTCGAAGAAACGGCGGCGAGCATGAGCGAGTTGACCGCTACCGTCAAACAGAACGCGGACAGCGCACGCACCGCGAGTTCGCTCGCCGACAACGCTTCGCTGGTCGCGACGCGCGGCAACGAAGTGGTCGAGCGCGTGGTCGGCACGATGGGCGGCATCGACGCGAGTTCGCGCAAGATCGCCGACATCACCGGCATTATCGAAGGCATCGCTTTCCAGACCAACATTCTCGCGCTGAATGCAGCGGTCGAAGCCGCGCGCGCGGGTGAGCAGGGCCGTGGCTTCGCGGTGGTCGCGTCCGAAGTGCGCAGTCTCGCGCAACGCTCGTCGTCGGCGGCCAAGGAGATCAAGGATCTGATCACCGAGTCGGTGCAGACGGTGACGGTCGGCTCGGAACTCGTCGCGGACGCGGGCCGCACGATGCAGGAAGTGCTGGTCGCGGTGCGTCAGGTGACCGATCTCGTCAACGAAATCGCAGCCGCCGCCGAACAGCAGCGCGCGGGTATCGAGCAGGTCGACACAGCCGTCAGCCAGATGGATTCGATCACGCAGCAGAACGCCGCGCTCGTCGAACAGGCGACCGCTGCCGCCCAGGCGCTCAATGAACAGTCGCGCAGCCTGCATGGCGTCGTCGACGTATTCAAGCTCGCCTGAGTTTTTATTTCCCCACTCGACCTATAAAAATGAAGATCCCCAACGATCGCAGCCGCCGCGGCTTTCTCAAGGGCTCGCTGGCGATGGCACCGTTAGCCGTCGTCGGTGTGTCCAGCGCGGTGGTTCAGCCTCTCTCGCAAATGCAGAAGCCGGGCCTCCCGCCGCCCGACCATCCCACGGTAGAAAACTACACGCCGGGCTATTTCACGCCGGAAGAATGGGCGTTCGTGAACGCCGCCTGCGACGTGCTGATTCCAAAGGACCACGTCGGTCCGGGCGCCGTCGAACTCGGCGTGCCGCAATACATCGACCGTCAGATGCAGACGCCGTATGGCGACGCGTCGCGCTGGTACATGCAGGGGCCGTTCCTGCCCGCTGAAGCCGAATTCGGCTACCAGTCGAAACTCACGCCGAAGGAGCAGTACCGTCTCGGCATTCGCGCGATCAACGCGTATTGCCGCGAGCATTTCGCGGGCAAGGTGTTCGCCGATCTGACGGTCGAGCAACGCACCGACATGTTCAAGCAGATCGAGTCCGGCAAGCTGAACGTCGAAGGATTCAAGCTGAAAAGCTTCTTCAGCGGCTTCCTGCTGAAGAACGTCTACGAAGGCTATTTCTGCGACCCGTCGTACGGCGGCAACAAGGACATGGCCGCGTGGAAAATGATCGGTTACCCCGGCGTGCGCGCCGATTACCTGGAGTTCGTGGGTGAGGCCAAACCTTATCCGTATGCACCGGTGAGCCTGTACGGCAAGCGAGGATAAGAAAGATGGCAAGCATTAAAAAGAAGCCGGTCGACGCGGTGATCGTCGGCTTCGGCTGGACGGGTTCGATCATGGCGATCGAACTGGCGAACGCGGGTCTGAACGTGGTCGCGCTCGAACGCGGCGACGCGCGCGAAACGGTGCCCGATTTCGCCTACCCGCAGATCGTCGACGAAATCAAATACTCGGCGCGTCAGGCGCTGTTGCAGAACCTCGCGAAAACCACGGTCACGAACCGCCATACGAAGAACGATACGGCCGTGCCGTACCGTCAGATCGGCTCGTTCAAACCGGGCGAGGGTGTGGGCGGCGCGGGGTCGCACTGGTCGGGCGTGCAGTCGCGCGTGATGCCGGACGAACTGCGCATGAAGAGTCATATCACCGAGCGGTACGGTGAGAAGTTCATCCCCGAAGATATGAACCTGCAGGACTGGGGGATTACTTACGACGAACTGGAGCCGAGTTTCGATCGTTTCGAGCGCGTGTGCGGAACGTCGGGTAAGGCAGGCAACATCCAGGGCAAGCCGGTTGAAGGCGGCAATCCGTTCGAAGGACGCCGCTCGGGTGAATACCCGCTGCCCCCGCTCGCCGATCACTCCACCGGCAAGCTGTTCGCCACCGCCGCGAAGGGCCTCGGCTACAAACCGTTCGCACTGCCGGCGGGCAATGCGTCGGGGCCGTACACCAACGAATACGGCTGCCAGCTCGGGCCGTGCAATTTCTGCGGATTCTGCAGCGATTACGGCTGCCTGAACTACTCGAAGGCATCGCCGCAAACGGCGATCATCCCGGCGCTGATGCGCAAGCCGAATTTCGAATTGCGCGTCAATTCGCACGTCATCAAGGTCAATACGGATGCGAGCGGCAAGCGCGCGACCGGCGTGACCTATATCGACGCGGAAGGCAACGAAGTCGAGCAGCCCGCCGACATGGTGGTGCTCGCCGCATTCCAGTTGCACAACGTGCATCTGATGCTGACGTCGAAGATCGGCCAGCCGTTCAATCCCGATACGAACGAAGGCGTGGTTGGCCGCAACTTCTGCTACCAGTTGCTCAACAGCGTGAACATGTTCTGGGACAACGATGTGTACATCAACCAGTTCATGGGTGCGGGCGGCGGCGGTCAGGCTATCGAAGAATTCAACGCGGACAACTTCGATCACAGCCAGCTTGGCTTTATCGGCGGCGGCATTATCTGGGGCCGTCAGACTGGCAATGGTCCGGTGCGCGGCATTCCGCTGCCGAAGGGCACGCCGAAGTGGGGCACCGAGTGGAAGCAGGCGGTCAAGGATAACTTCCTGCACACCGGCCGCATCGAATCGCAATGCAGCAACATGGCTTACCGCCAGTGCTTCCTCGATCTCGATCCGAACTATCGCGACGCATACGGTTCACCGTTGCTGCGTCTCACGCTCGACTGGCAGGAAAACGACCTGAAGGCATCGGAATACGTCGCCGGCAAGATGATGGAAATCGGCCGCGCGATGAATCCGAAGTCGATCTCGGGGCGCATTCTCAAACCGGGCACGCACTGGGACACGCGCGCTTACCAGAGCACGCACATCAGCGGCGGCACGGCGATGGGCGCCGATCCGAAGACGAGCGTCGTCAACAAGTACCTGCAAAGCTGGGACGTGCCGAACCTGTTCGTGCTCGGCGCGAATACGTTCGCGCATGGCATCGGCTACAACCCGACGGGTCTCGTCGGCGGCCTCGCTTACTGGGCTGCGAGCAACATCCGCTCGCAATATCTGAAGAACCCCGGCGCCATGGTGCAGGTCTGAGCGAGCGACTAGAAAATGAGGAAAGCTATTAAGGGTGTGGCCGCCGTTGCAGTGGTGGCCGTGGGGGCGCTGTGGGCGTTCGCGTCGGTGCAGCCGTCGGCGTCGGTTAGTCCCGCGTTTACGACACGTCAGGGCGACGCGGTGCACGGCGCGTATCTGGCGCGAGTGGGCGACTGCGTGGCGTGTCACACGGCGAAGGGCGGTGCGCCGTTCGCGGGCGGCTTGCCGTTCGATACGCCGGTGGGGCGCATCTATTCGACCAATATCACGCCGGATCAGCAGAACGGGATTGGCGGCTATACGTTCGAACAGTTCGCGCTGGCCGTGCGTGAAGGCGTCCGAAAAGACGGCGCGCGTCTTTACCCGGCGATGCCGTTCACGTCGTACGCGAAGGTGTCGGACGCCGATTTGCTGGACCTGTACGCGTATTTCACGTCGAAGGTGCCGGCTTCGGCGCAAGCCAATCGCGCGTCCGACATCGTCTGGCCGCTGAGCGTGCGCTGGCCGCTCGCGTACTGGAGCCGTGTATTCCACGACGACACGCGCTATGTCGCCGATACGTCGAAGAGCGTCGAGTGGAATCGCGGTGCGTATCTGGTGCAGGGCCTCGCGCACTGCGGCGCGTGTCACACGCCGCGCGGCGCCGGGTTCGAGGAGAAGGACCTGAGCGGCAAGACGGACGTCTATCTGTCCGGTTCGTCGCTCGACGGCACCGCGCCGATCAATCTGCGTTCGGCGGCGACCGGCGGTCTGGTGAGCTGGTCGAACGAGGATATCGTCGCGTCGCTGAAGACGGGGCGTAATCCGCATTCGTCGGTGTCGGGTCCGATGGGCGAGGTCGTGGAGAACAGCACGCAGTATCTGAGCGACGCCGATCTGGCTTCGATCGCGGTTTATCTGAAGAGTCTGGGCGCAGCGGATCAACCCGCCTCGTTCCACTCGGACGACTCCACGGTGAAGGCGATTCTTGCTGGCCAGGCAACCGGGCGCGGCGCGAGCATCTATATCGATAGCTGCTCGGCATGCCACCGGGTGAACGGGCAGGGCGCGACGCGGGTGTTTCCATCGCTGGTGAACAACCCGATGGCGACGCAGGCGAACCCGGACTCGCTGCTTGCCGTGATTCTGGGCGGCGCGCGTTTGCCGTCCACCGAATCGGCGCCTTCGCCGCTCGCCATGCCCGGCTTCGGCTGGCGTTACGACGATGAAGACGTCGCGCAGCTTGCGACTTTCATTCGCTCGAGCTGGGGCAATCAGGGCGCGGTGGTGACCGCGGACCAGGTCGCGAAGGTGCGGGCGAAAATCGCCGCGAACTGATCGCGAGCAACAAGCGATGTAGCCAGTACGAGGGCGGCCTGAATGGCCGCCCTTTTTTATGCCGACGCTTTATGCCGGGCTTATGGCCCCAACCCCATCGTCCCCTTAAGATGGCGGGTTCAAAAGACCCGGTGGCTTCACCGGGTCGCATTCGATGCAAACTGAATTCGCTTGAATTGAAGGGGGACACATGTCGGAGCAAATCGATTCCCGCAGACGCGGCTTTCTCGGCGTGGCGGCCATCTCGCTGGCCGCCGCGCAGGCCGGTGTGATCGGGGCCGCGAACGCGCAGTCCAGTCAGGGTAAAGCGGCGAACGCGGCCGGTGCGGTGGCGGGTGCGCACACGTCGCTCGGGCCGCTCAAACAGATCGACGCCGGCTTGCTGAACGTCGGCTACGCGGAACAGGGGCCGGCCAACGGTCCCGTCGTGATACTTCTGCACGGCTGGCCGTACGACATTCACGCATTCGCCGATGTTGCGCCGGTGCTTGCGTCGGCGGGTTATCGCGTGATCGTGCCGTTTTTGCGCGGCTACGGCACCACCCGCTTTCTCTCCGGCGAGACGATGCGCAATGGACAGCAGTCGGTCGTCGCCGTCGATATCGTCGCGTTGATGGACGCGTTGCATATCGAGAGAGCCGTGCTCGGCGGCTACGACTGGGGCGGCCGGACCGCGAACATCATCGCGGCGTTGTGGCCGGAGCGCTGCAAGGCGCTGGTCGCGGTCAGCGGCTATCTGATCGGCAATCCGGCCGCGGGCGCCACGCCGTTGTCGCCGAAAGCGGAGTGGTCGTGGTGGTATCAGTTCTATTTCGCCACCGAGCGCGGGCGGCTCGGCTATCAGGCCGACCGGCACGACTTTGCGAAGCTGATCTGGCAGAACGCGTCACCGAAATGGAACTTCGACGACATCACGTTCGACCGTTCCGCCGATGCGCTCAACAATCCCGATCACGTGGCGGTGGTGATTCACAACTATCGCTGGCGGCTCGGCCTCGCAGAAGGCGAGTTGAAATACGATCCGCTGGAGAAACGGCTCGCGGGTGCGCCTGCGATCGGCGTGCCGGCCATTACGCTGGAAGGCGACGCCAACGGCGCACCGCATCCCGAACCGGCAAGCTATGCGGCGAAGTTCACCGGCAAGTACGCGCACCGGACTGTTAAGGGCGGGATTGGCCACAACCTGCCGCAGGAAGCGCCGCAGGCATTTGCTCAGGCGGTGATCGACGTGGACAACTTTTAAGGTCTGCGGCGTTACGCGTTCACGGTGAGCGCACGGGCTCTTTTATGCCGACCGGCTACGCCGCTGCATAGCCAAGGTGCGTCGCGGCGCGCCCGGCCAGTGCCAGCAACTTGTCGTCGCCCGCTGGTTGACTCGGGACCACGTAAAGATCGGCGATGTCGGTCACGGGATCGCTGAAAGGCGTCGGCGCGTGCCGCTGCGAGACGAGGAAGTCGCTGATCGGCGACGCATCCGCGAGGTCGAGAAAGCGGCCGATGCTTGCGCTCGTCATAGCCGGTTCCTCGATCAGTCCGCGATACGGAATCGTCAGACCGGATGGCTGCGGGAGTTCGTCGAAGAAGTCGAGGATCTCGCTCACGTATTGCCCCCATACACGCACGCCGTCGTCGATCGAGCCGATCCAGTGCTTGTGCAGCAGCGAGTTGGCGACCTGGCGCGGATCGCGATGAATGTGGATGAAGCGCGCTTGCGGCAGCATCTCGCGAATCATCCGCAGACAGGAGCCGGAGCGCGGCAGATGTTCGACCGAGCCGGCGCGCCCGGACAACACGGTGGGGTCCGCATAGGAAGGGTGCTTGTCGCCCCAGATCGGCGCGGTGATCTCCAGTTCCTCGCGATAGAAGCGCTCGACCCACGCGCCGAACGTGCGCTTGCCGTAGCCGATCAGGCGATCGCGGCAAACCGGACTGAGCAGATCCGGCCGATGGCTGCCGACCTCCAGCGTGTCCTTGAGCAGTGCGAACACGCGGCACTCGTTGGTCAACTGGATCAGCGGATGCATGTTCAGGACTGAGCACAGAAAGGTCGTGCCCGACCTCGGAGAACCAACCACGAAAAGCGGGAAAGACGCCATGTTTCTCTCCGGTTCATCGCACTGATTCAAGCAGCATACAGAGCGAAGATGGCGACAAACTGACGGCGAGATGGCTTGAGCGTTGGGGGCTTCTAACTATTAGGTACCCGACACGAGCGGGTACTTTTTTGTTGACCAGGCGGGAGGTAAACGTCACGTATACCGTCGAAAAAATGCTTTCGTATTGCCAGGCTTATCCACAGAAAATGTTCATATCCTTGTGGACAACTCCTCGTGAATCATCCTAACTGCTTGAACGGATAGCGATTTGTCTGCGGATACAGCAAACGGGCGCTTGGTGGCATAACGCTCATTCCATGGGCGCCGCGAGCAGCGATACCGGCACGCCGTGGCAGTCCACTTTGGCGAGCACTTCCGCGCCGAGACCGCCGTGGGATTTCGGATGGGCGTCGAACGCACCCACGGCCCGGTCGACCCGCAGGATGTTGAGCGGCCACGTCGGCCGCGACAGCCGTTCGTGCGCGAAACTGCCGACCCATAGCGGCGTCGCCGAGACGCCGTTCTTCACCGCGTAGCCGCTCGGCCAGAAGCGCAGTACGTCGCGTTCGGCGCGGGTGTCGCCGGGACGCATGAAGACCAGCGACGACGGCACGCCGTTGTTCAGCTTGGGCAGCACCGGCAGCGACACCGCCGCGACATCGGGCGACGCGAGCGAGAGCAGGCTGTGCGCGGACACGTCGGTGCCCTCGATCCAGCCGCGCGCGCGCAGTTGTCCGCGGATCGACGACGGCTCCGCGGCCCATTGCAGCGACAGCGGCTCTCGATGATCGCCGCCCATGTCCGAGCGATAACACGGCAGCCGCTGCCACGCCGACAGCGTCCACTCCGATTGCGACAGCAGCGTGGGCGGCGGCGCGGGCGACGTGTCGGGCGGCGGCGCGGGCAGGTTCACGCCAAGCTGCACCACCACGCTGAGCACCACGACCGCCAGCACGACGACCGGCATGAAGGTGCGCGCGGGCGGCGCTTCGGGGTGCCGCCACATGGCCGTCAGCGCGACGATTGCCACCCAGATGTACGCGAGCGCGGCGCCGCCGATCGCGTCGGACACCCAGTAGCGGCCGAAGTACACGCCCGCCAGTGCGACCACGATCACGACGATTGTGCTCGCCGCCGCCACCAGCACGCCCTCCAGCTTGCCGACACGGCGTCCGAGCAGGAACGCGAGGAAGCCGTACACGATGACGGTCGCGGCGACGTGATTGCTCGGAAACACGTAATGCGCGGTCATCAGTTCGTTGGGCGGCGCGCGATGCATCGCCAGTTGCAAGCCGAGGATCAGCAATTGGGAAAACACGACCGCCGCGAGCCAGTAACCGATGGTGCGCCAGCGCCGCTCCAGCATCATCCATACGACCACGGTGACGATCAGCGCCGTCAGCGTGATGCCGCTGCCGAGCGTCGCCAGGCTCGCGAGCACGGTGTCGCCCCACGGCGTGCGCACCGATTGCAGGAAGTGGTAGACGGAGAGGTCGACGGTGGTCAGCGGATCGCCGCTCACGACGTCGTCGAGCACGCCGAAAAAGAGCGCCCCGGCCACCAGCACGACCACCGAGGTCACGAGTATGTGAGTGGCGTCAGGCGTGTCGGGGTCGAGCATTCTGCGTGCGGCGCGGCCGAACGGGCCAGGGTGCCGGCAGGCCCAGCTGCCGAGATGGCGGCCCACCGCGCTCGACCACGCATTGGCGTGCGACAGCAGGAAGCCCGCGCCGCGAAAACTCAGCCAGACGATGCACACCAGCAGCGCGAGGATCACGACGAGCCGGAACGACACCGCGCCCGCGAGCAGCACCGACGCGCCAAAGACCACGCCCGGCAGAATATGGGCGGGCGCCCACAGCAGCGCCGACACCACGTTCATCGCGTAGAAGCGGACCGGCGGCATGCCGAGCATGCCCGCGACCACCGGCACGATGGCCCGCAACGGTCCGATGAAACGCGCGAGCACGACGCTTTTCGCACCGTGTTTGCGGAAGAAGCGATGACCGGCTTCCAGCACTTCGGGATGCCTGCTGAACGGCCACATCTGGACGATCCGTTCCTTGTAGCGGCCGCCGAGCCAGAAGCTCATGCCGTCGCCGGCGATCGCGCCCACGATGGCCCACACGAAGACCCAGCCGAGACTCAGCGAGCCGGTGCCGGTCAGGGCACCGGCCAGGAACATCGCGGTGCTGCCGGGAATGAACGTGCCGATGACAGCAATCGCTTCGAGGAACGCCGCCAGAAAGACGACCGCGAGCATCCATGCCGAGTGGCCGGCAAGCAGATGCAAAAGGTGGACGTAAGCGTGCTCCATCGTGCGTGATCTACCGTTGTCGCGGCCATTCTGGCGTCACGGTCGATCATAACGCGCATGGGCGTTCGATTATTCCTTTCGCGTTCAATTTGCTGCGGCAGGGGCGAGGTGCGTCGGCGGAAATTCACGCAGTGTGGCGTGGTGGCGCTGACTTGTGATGTGAGGATTTGGCGCATGTCCGTTGACGCGCACTGGCGGACGCGGCCTTGCTCACTGAGTGTGAACAAACGCGGGCGCGCGTCGTCTCACTCTTTGAACGCTTCGTCACGCGGACGCCGCGCTCATGCAGTTCAATGATGTGATGGAGCAGGCCATGAAAATCGTACCAGGCAGTATCGCGAGATCGGCGCTTCGTTCGATCTCGCTTGCAGTGGCGATGATGGGCGTCGCGGTCGCGGCGAATGCGCAGTCGGGCAATGCGGGTTCTGGTGCGGCCAACAGCGCGCAGTACGGCTCGGGAAACAACCATGCCGCAACGAGCGGTACTGCGGCGGGGACCGGTCTCACGCCGGGGCTGGGAACGGCGGGCGGTTCCGTCACGGGCGGCTTATCAGGCGGCGGATCAAGTGGCCTGTCGACCGGCGTGCAACCAGGACCCGCGCTCAACAATATGCGGGCAAACGGCACGAGTCTCTATATGAGTCCCGATCCGCGTGCGCCGAACGTAAGCGGCAGAGCCGCCCCGACCCGATAGTCGGCTTTCCCCTTTTATCGCGCCTTACTGCATATAAAATGCACGTCCCGGCAATTGGATCCGGTTCGGCAATCCGCAGAAAGGAGAGAGGCGCATGGCGTACGGCGAGCACAAGTACCAGGTATCGGTGGAGTGGACTGGCAATCGTGGCAGCGGCACTTCGGGATATCGCGACTATGGTCGGGATCACGTCATTACCGCGGGCAGCAAGCCTGCGATTCCGGGTTCGTCGGACCCCGCGTTTCTCGGCGACGCCAACCGCTGGAATCCGGAAGACCTGCTGGTCGCGTCGGTATCCGCGTGTCACAAACTCTGGTATCTGCATCTTTGCGCGGATGCCGGCGTTGCCGTGCTCGACTACCGTGACAACGCGCAGGGCACCATGCTCGACGATCCGCGACAAGGGCGCTTCTCGCAGATCGTGTTGCGCCCGCGCGTGATCGTTCGTGCCGGCGACGATGCCGCGCTGGCTGAGCGCTTGCATCATGTGGCGCACGAGAAGTGCTATATCGCGAACTCGGTCAAGTTTCCGATTCTTTGCGAGCCGGTGGTGGAAGTGCAGGCGGGGTGATGATTGTGCGGGGGTGGTGGGTCATGCGGGCTGACGCTGACGCACTATGAAGCAGGCGCTCGGGGCGTCAAGCTGACTCAGCTCAAACGCCCCCGCGCCGTCACCGATTCCCGTCGAGCAGATCGCCGAGCATTTCGTCGAACGCGGCTTGTGCGTCTTCGAGTTCCTGCAACGCGGCGTCGAATGTTTGCAACGCGAACTGCGAAGGCTTGCCGCTGCCGGCCGGCGGAAATTGCGATTGCAGCGATGCAAACGCGCTTTGCACCCGCTGCGTCGCGGTCAATACGCGCTCCATTGCCGCCGACTCTTCCGCGCGTGCCTTGCTGTGGTCCTGATCCATGAAAACTCCGTGATTGTCTGGTTGCTGACCGGCCCATGCCGGTTCGGGTGGATGAGACTATGCCACGTTCGCGGTCACGACAATGGCAAGCCGCCGTTGCTTTTCACTTCCCGCAATGACAGCGACGATTCCACCGAAGTCACGCCAGGCAGGCTCCGCAGCTCGTCGCGCATGAACGTGCCGTAGTCGTCGAGATCGCGCGCGACCACTTGCAGGATGTAGTCGGCGCTGCCCGACACGTTGTGACACGACAGAATGCGCGGGATCGCCTGAACCTCGCGCTCGAAACGTGTGGCCGTCGCGCGATCGTGCACGGCAAAGCGCACATAGATAAACGCGACCACCCCGAGACCGAGCGCGGAGCGCGACAGCATCGCACGGTATTGATCGATATAGCCGTCGTTTTCGAGCCGCTTGAGCCGGCGTGCGCACGGCGTTTCGCTCAGGCCGACTGTTTCGGCGAGCCGCGCATTCGACATGCGGCCGTCTTTTTGCAGCGCGTCGAGAATCGCGCGATCGGTTTTGTCGAGGCCGGTTGTCATGGCTTTTGGCGGGGGTCTCTGGTGCTGGGTGGAAATCGTATTCGATGGGTCGAATATTAGCGTATTCCGCCAAAAATTCGGAGTTAAGGCCTGCAATTCGCCAGCAAACCCTCCGTCGACAATAGCAAGATAGATCCCTTGAAAACAGGGGGTTTCAATGATTTCCGCACACTTGCTGGCCGTTTATGTCGCCGCGCTGTTCGTGGTCTACGCTGTGCCTGGGCCGGACATGGCGCTGGTGCTGCAAACCAGCATCGGACGCGGCGTGCGCAGCGGTTTCGCGGCCGCCGGCGGCCTCGGTCTGGCGCGCGCCACGCATGTGACGCTGTCGGCTTGCGGGGTCGCAGCGCTACTGCGCAACGCGCCCTGGCTGTACGACGTGGTGCGATACGGCGGCGCGGTTTATCTCGCGTGGGTGGGCATTCAGATATTTCGCTCGCCGGTGTTCGCATTGCCTGACGGTGATTCGACGAGTGGGGCCGAACGTGGCGAAGCGCGTCCGTTGCGCACCGCGTTCGTCAAAGGCTTGTTGACGAATCTGCTTAACCCGAAAGCGCTGCTGTTCTGCTCGGTGCTGCTGCCGCAATTCGTGCGTCCGGAAGCGGGGCCGGTCGCATGGCAGATGGTCGAGCTTGGCGCGGTGTTGCTGATTACCGGCGCATGTTTCGATGTGATTTACGCGATCGGCGCCGCGCGAATCGCAGGCTGGATGCGCGCTCATCCGCTTGCGCAGACTTTGCAGCGCTGGACATTTTCCGCTGCGCTGATTGGTTTCGCGCTGCGGCTTTCGCTGGATTGACCGCGATTGAAAATAAATCAGAATGGCCGCTACGGTTTCCCGCAGCGGCCATTTTTTTGCTGAATAAACGCGGCAAAATCCCGCTCATTTTTTCAACTTATGCTCGCGACGCGGACGATCCTCGATAATCTTCCGGCGATGCTTGTCCTTCATTTTCTTCCAGCTTTTGCACTCGTCGCGCGTGCGCATACAGCCGATACAAAAGCCGGTTTTGCTATCGAATTTACAGATGTCGATACAGGGTGAGTCGACGCTCATGGCTGTTCGCTAATTGATAAAAAGGGTAATGCGAATGTCGCATGTGTCATGCCCGGCCGCCAAGTGATTGTGTTAATAAAGCCGATAGCGCCGTACAGCCGTTTGCGGCGGCAAACCCAATCAAACCAATCACGCTCATTCCATTAACGACTCGCCGATGAAAACTTTTTTGCTGTATGCCGTGACCGCCATTGCTGAAATTGTCGGCTGTTATTTGCCGTGGCGCTGGCTGAAGGAGGGCGGCTCGATCTGGCTGCTGGTGCCGGGCGCGTTGAGCCTCGCGCTGTTCGCGTGGCTGCTGACCTTGCACGGTTCCGCCGCCGGCCGCGTGTATGCGGCTTACGGCGGTGTGTATGTGGCGGTGGCGATTGCGTGGCTGTGGTGCGTCGACAAGGTGCGGCCCACGCTGTGGGACGCGGCAGGCGTTGCATTCACGCTGGCCGGCATGGCGATTATCGCGTTCCAGCCGCGTGTCTAGGCATCACGCGATGGCCGCTCAGGCAGCGGCCATTGCACCGCTCCAATCCCGTTAGCCGATGCTACCCAGGTAATCGAGCTTGCCGAGTTCGACGCCGTTGTGACGCAGGATGTCGTACGCCGTCGTCACGTGGAAATAGAAGTTCGGCAGCACGAAACCGAGCAGGTATGACAGCCCCGTGAACCCGATCGGACCCGAACGCATTTTCAGTGTGATCGCGCGTTCTTCCGAGCCGTCGATCTGTTCGGGCTTGAATTCCTTCAGATAATCGATCGTCTTTTGAAGGCGGGCCTGCAGTTCGTCGAAGGTCTGTTCGACGTCGTCGAATTTCGGCGCTTCGACACCGGCCAGACGCGCTGCGCAACCCTTCGCGGTATCGCTCGCGATGGTCACCTGGCGCACCAGCGGCAGCATGTCCGGCGCAAGACGGCCGTTGGTGAACACGGTGGGATCGATCTGCTGTTCGGACGCATGCACGTCTGCCTTGGCGAGAATGGCCTGCAGGTTGGTCAGGCCGCGAATCAGCACGGGCAGTGATGCTTGATACATCGAAATGGACATGGGGTTCCTCTGATTCTTCGATCGTGCGCGCGGACGGCGCGCGAGGCAATGTAACGGCTGGATTGCCGCAGCAGCATCATAGCGCGAGCCGTGGACGAAGCGCATCGGCGCTGCGCGGCATTAGCCATCCGGATAACTGTCGGGCGCGCCGGAACTGTGTTCGAATGCTTTGGTCGGACGGATTGACGAGGTCCTTGAAACATCAACTCACGCGTCGGTCCCGTCGATCAATGACGCGATGAGGTCGTGCAGGCGCGTGCCGTGCTGGTGTCCACCGTCTGGTCCATCGGGGCCGCGCGTCACGCTTACAGGAGAGTCGATACCATGGTCACCAAGCATCCGTTGCCGGGAAGCGAGCGAAACGTAGAGCAGGGTTCGAAAGTCGTCGGGCAGTGCGATCCAGCGGAACGGATCGAAGTATTCGTGATGCTGCGCCGCCAGCAGCAAGCGCAATTCGACGCGTTGATGAGCAAAATCGAAGCCGGCGACCCCGGCGTCAAACCGTTGTCGCGTGAGGCATTAGCCAAAGATTTCGGCGCCGCGCCCGACGACGTCGCGAAAGTCAAAACCTTCGCGCAGGCACATGGCCTGACGGTGGTTCGCGAAGATCCGGCGGCGCGCTCGGTGTTGTTGAGCGGCACGATTGCGCAGTTCCAGAGCGCGTTCGGCGTGAAGCTGGAACATTACGAGCATCACAGCGTGGGGCAGTTCCGTGGACGCACCGGCACGATCAGCGTGCCGGACGATCTGCACGGCGTGGTCGAGGCGGTGCTCGGGCTCGATAACCGGCCTCAGGCGCGGCCGCACTTCCGTATCAGGCCGCCGTTCGAGCCGGCCAAAGGGCGGCAGGTGTCGTTTACTCCACCGCAACTTGCGTCGCTCTACCAGTTTCCGCAGGGTGATGGCAAGGGCGAGTGCGTCGGCATCATCGAGCTGGGCGGCGGCTATAACACGTCCGATCTCAAGTCCTACTTTGCGAGCCTCGGTGTTGCGTCGCCGACGGTGAAATCTGTCGGCGTCGATCAGGGCAGCAACCAGCCGAGCGGCGATCCGAACGGCCCGGACGGTGAAGTCACGCTCGACATCGAGATCGTCGGATCGATCGTGCCGGGGGCAACCATTGCCGTGTATTTCACGCAGAACAGCGATGCCGGTTTCATCGACGCGGTGAGCCGCGCGGTGCACGACACGACCAACAAACCGTCGGTTATTTCGATCAGTTGGGGCGGCCCGGAATCGAACTGGACCAGCCAGTCGATCAAGGCCTTCAACAGCGTGTTGCAGTCGGCAGCGGCGCTTGGCGTCACGGTCTGCGTCGCGTCGGGCGACAGCGGCTCGAGCGACGGCTCCGGCAGCGGCAATCAGGTCGACTTTCCTGCGTCGAGCCCGTATGTGCTCGCATGCGGCGGCACGAATCTGACCGCGTCCGGCACGTCCATTTCGCATGAAGTCGTGTGGAACGACGGTGCTCAGGGCGGCGCGACCGGCGGTGGCGTGAGCCAGGCATTTCCGGTGCCGGTGTGGCAGAACGGTTTGTCGTCGACTTCGACGAACGGCGGCAAGACCCCGCTCAGCGGGCGCGGTGTGCCCGATGTGGCGGGCGATGCGTCGCCGGTCACCGGCTACAGCGTGTTGATCGACGGCGAACAGACGGTGGTCGGTGGCACCAGCGCGGTCGCACCGCTGTGGGCGGCGCTGATCGCGCGGATCAACGCGGCGAGCGGACAGCCGGCAGGGTTCGTCAACCCGAAGCTGTATAAGGCGTCGGGCGTGTGCAACGACATCACGCAGGGCAACAACGGCAGTTTCGCGGCGACGCCGGGTTGGGATGCCTGCACAGGGCTCGGCAGTCCCAATGGTCAGAAAGTGGCGGCCGCACTATAGTTTGCAACTCGCTCCCGGAGAAGGCGTTCGGGAGCATTGAAGAAAGCCCCAAAGGGGCAGCCTGCAAGACGTGAACGAACCCATGGAGCGATCATGACAAGCACAGAATCAGCTTCCGTTAGTCCGCAGTCGCCGCACAATTCTCACGCATCGGGCGCTTCCGCCGCTTCGACGCCCGCCAGCGCAGCGCGCAAAAGCGCGGATCAGCCGTTCTTCGATCCGGTCGCCTACGGCAACGGACCGGACGATTCGGTCACCGACACCACCGAAACCGCCGCGATCACGCATCATTCGATCACGATTGGCGGGCACAAGATCAACTACACGGCCACCGCTGGTCATCTGGTGATCGTCGATCCAAGCAGCTCGCAACCCGAAGCGCGGATGTTCTACGTGGCGTTTACGCAGGACAACCAGAAGGAAGAGGCTCGCCCGGTCACGTTCTTCTATAACGGCGGGCCGGGGTCATCGTCGGTGTTCGTGCTGCTGGGATCGTTCGCGCCGCGCCGCATCAAGACCTCGATGCCGGGCTTCACACCGCCCGCGCCGTACGCGATGGAAGACAACCCCGACAGCCTGCTCGACAAGAGCGATCTCGTCTTCATCAATCCGGTCGGCACCGGCTATTCGGCGGCGATCGCGCCGAAAACGAATCGCGCGTTCTGGGGCGTCGATCAGGACGCCGACTCGCTCAAGCAGTTCATCAAGCGCTTTCTGACGAAGAACAACCGCTGGAATTCGCCGAAGTATCTGTACGGCGAGTCGTACGGTACGGCGCGCAGTTGTGTGCTGGCGTACCGGTTGCATGAAGATGGCGTCGATCTGAACGGCATCACGCTGCAATCGTCGATTCTCGATTACACGCAGTCCGGCAACCCGGTCGGCACGCTGCCCACGGCCGCGGCGGACGCGTGGTATCACAAGAAGCTCGGCCTCGCGCCGCGTCCGACCGACCTTGGCGCGTTCGCCGAGGAGGTCGCGCAATTCTCGCGCACCGACTACCTCGCGGCGCTGCGCAAGTTTCCGACCACCGACTCGGCGACCGTCGAAAAGCTGAGCGAATACACCGGCATCGACAAGACGACGTTGCTCGCGTGGAGCCTCGACATTGCGGCGTACGACAGCCGTGGCAATTCGCTTTTCCTGACCACGTTGCTGAAGTCGCAAGGGCTGGCGCTCGGCGAATATGACGGACGCGTGACCGCGATCGACACCGGCATCGCGGGCAAGATCGACCCCAACTCGGGCGGCAACGACCCGACCATGACGGCCGTGACCGGCGTCTACACGACGATGTGGAACGTGTATCTTAACGAGCAGTTGAAGTACACATCGAACTCGTCGTTCACTGACCTGAACGATCAGGCGTTCAAGTACTGGGATTTCGGCCATATCGACCCGACTGGCGCACAGAAGGGGCTCGACTCGAAGGGCAACGTCATTCTGTACACAGCCGGCGACCTGGCGGCGGTGATGGCGCTCAATCCCGACCTGAAAGTGCTGTCGGCGAACGGTTTCTTCGATTACGTGACGCCGTTCTATCAGACGGTGCTGGATCTGCAGCAGATGCCGCTGCTGAGTCAGCAGGTCAGGCAGAACCTGTCGGCGCGTTTCTATCCGTCGGGGCATATGGTTTATCTCGACGGCGGGTCGCGTACCGCTTTGAAGGCGGATCTCGCGGCGATGTACGACTCGACGGTGTCGAACACGCAGGCGGTGGGGCGGATTCGCGCGTTGCAGGCGCGAGTGGCGCAGTAGGGCGGTCGGTTGATCCGCTGCCGCATGCGAGTT
The DNA here is from genome assembly GCF_050435665.1 of Paraburkholderia sp. GAS333. Lineage (NCBI taxonomy): Bacteria > Pseudomonadati > Pseudomonadota > Betaproteobacteria > Burkholderiales > Burkholderiaceae > Paraburkholderia > Paraburkholderia sp. GAS333. The sequence continues at coordinate 16,930 of NZ_JBNDKS010000005.1, read as the reverse complement.
CATGGACTTGCGAGGTGGCGTCGGTGAACCGGATGGCCGTCGTTGTGTGAAGACGCGAGGGCAACGCGCAGGTTTTGCGCGTTGCCTTTTGCTTTTTTGCTCTCTCCCCGCAACGTGTGCAGTTGCCCCGAAACTCGTGCCATTCGTTGTATGTCACGACTGATCTGCTCGTGTCGCCGCCCGCATCGTTAAGTCCACACCCTGTAACCCAAAATCGCTCCGAACCCTGCCCATCAATCTTCCATCACTGCTTTTACGAGTGCGCCTTTTACACCCAGCTATATTGAATGTGTTTTAATTAGTCTGCGAATTGACTATTGCGTGCCACCAACGGTGCGCCGACGAATGAACGCAGACATTGCCGACAGGCGTCGCATCCAGCTTTCCAGCGACCCAAACCGCAGTACGTACCGGCCGGATCCGCCCCGGTTCACGAATCAGGCGGCGTTTTCACGCTTCACTCGCAGACGTTGGCGTGCGCTGTTGCTCGGCCTCGGAGCGCTTGTGGTTTTGCGGACCGGCGCGGCCAGCGCACAGGAAAGCAGCATGCTCGACGAGCGCGTGACGCAGGAATCGGTGGGCGAGACAATTTGCCGCCCCGGTTATGCCGACACGGTTGCACCTCCGTTCGACGAACTGATGGCGCACAAGGATCATCTGCTGGCCGAGCGAGGCATCGACGCGGAAAGCGGCGTTTCCTTCGCGCTCGACCGGCGCGTGCCCATCGTGCTCGGCGGCTCGCCGGATGCTCCCGCGAACCTCGACCTCGTGCCGTGGGCGGGCCAGCAAGGCGAGCGCCGCAAGGCTCGCGCGGCCGTCATGCTCAAGCGCTGCGTCTGCGAAGGCAAGCTGAGCCTCGCCGAAGCACAGGCTGCGATCGTCGGAAACTGGTCGGTGGTGTATTCGGGCTTCAGCCAGACGTCCTGCGACATAAGCCGGCTCGACGTCGCCACCGGCGATAATGGCCGCCCCGCCGAACGCGACAGTGCGCCCTGACGCCGAGGTGACGCCTGCCGGGCTGCCGTCTTCGCGGGTGCGTTCGTCCGCGCGTATTCAGGCGCGCAGCGTGTAATTGCTACAGGCTGCGCCTAATTTTTCCGGAGAATTACGATGAACCCTTCACGCCTCATGGCCGTGGCCCTCACTTTCGGCAGCCTGCTGGGCAGCACCGCCGCACTCGCCGCCGAGCCCGCGCGTTGCGGCAGCGCCGACGCCTTGCAGATCCGCGGCGACGTGCCGGCGGCAATCAGCTTCGACGTTTACCAGCAGTTGCGCGCGACGCAACCGTCGAACGCGCAGCGCATCGCGCTGTTCCAGTCGGCGGGCGAGGTGAAGCGCCTGCCCGACGGCCTGTCCGTATGCGCAATCGCCGACAACGGCGTAGCCGACCCGTCAGCGGTACTGGTCCAACTGCCGCAGGGCAAGAACGCGTGGTGGGTGAGCGCGGCCAACGTAGAAGCAGCGGACTGATCCCGTCGATCAATCCGCCGCAGGCCTCAAGTCCCCGCAGGATGCCGTCTGGATACCGCGGCCCGTTTTTTGCAAAAGACAGGCGGTGAATTGTCAATTGCAAGTGTGGGCCAACCCATGATTCGCGTTAAACCCAGGGCGTTTCGCTATTTTTGACGCGGCTTATTCGGGTACAGTGCATTAACGGAGAAAGTGAATTCCGTTTTTGCAATACGTTATTGCGTCGCTTTTGCTGTCGAATATGGCTATCCTGATTACAGGACGAAATTCGCTGAGGAGATTTAAATGATTGCCTTCTATCTGTCATTGGCTGCTTTGGGCGCCGCTGGCGCCGCACTCATCCGCGAATTGGCCGCCGCCCAGGCGAAGCAACGAGCAGCACTGCGCCCGGTGCGCGTGCAGTCGGCGGATCGTGGCGCGGGCCGCAGTACGCGTAGAGGGTAGAGCGCATGAACCTGATCGTGCGCAATATCGCCGAATCGTGCAGTGAGCAGGACGTGCGGGAGTTTCTGAAGCATGAGCTTGGGCACTATGCGAAAAACGTCGAGGTGATCGACGCCGGCAAGCCCTCGGCTTACGCCACGGTCGAACTGGACGCGAATGTGCCTTACGTCGGCGATGTAATTGCGCGGCAGATTCACGGCAAGCAGTTGGGCGGTCAGACGCTCGAAGCGAGCGCGGATCTTTTTACCGACGAGCCGCCCGCGCACTGATTATTGGCGATCGAATAGCGGGCGCGGTGCGCACCGATTGGTTGACGCAGATTGAAAACACGGCGAAGCGGTTTGTTTCGCCGTGTTTTTTTGCGCCATGAGCTAGCGTTAGTTGATGTGCTCATACGCGGCGCAATGCGCGGCGAGTGAGCGTTGCTTTCCCGTTCGCCGCGTGCGGTCTGGTTTCATTCCCCATCCGTCGTCGTCGGCCAATCGAACGGCGTGTACGGCAACGCCCGCTTGTGGCGCGTGGCGTCGTAAAAACGCAGGACGACATCGCGCGCGGCATCGCCAACCGGTTTGCCTTCCAGAAAGTCGTCGATCGAGTCATACGGGATGCCGTACGCGTCCTCGTCCGGACGCAACGGGCGCAGCATTTCCAGGTCGGCGGTCGGCACCTTGTGCGCCAATGTTTCCGGCGCGCCCAGCGCCTTGGCCACTGCTCGCACGCGACGCTTGTTCAATCCCGTAAGCGGCAGCACATCGGCGCCGCCGTCGCCGAACTTGGTGAAAAAGCCCATCACCGATTCAGCCGCGTGGTCCGTGCCGATCACCACGCCCCTTCGCGTGCCGGCTACCGCGTACTGCGCAATCATCCGCTGCCGTGCCTTGATATTGCCGTGGATGAAATCCTGCTGCGATTCGTCGGCAAATAGCACGCCGCTATTACCGAGTGCCGCGAGCATGGCGTCGGCCGCCGGTTTGATGTCGATAGCGATATTTTCGTCGGCGCGAATGAATTGCAATGCCGTCTGTGCATCGGCTTCGTCTTTCTGTTCGCCGTAAGGCAAACGTATTGCGACAAAATGCGCATCGTAATTATCGGCGCGTAAACGCTCGACCGCGAGTTGCGCAAGTCGTCCGGCAGTTGTGGAATCGACACCGCCGCTAATACCGAGGACATAAGTCTTCAGGCCGCTGCTGCGCAAATAATTCGTCAGAAAATCGACCCGGCGTTCAATTTCACGCCCGGCGTCGAATTCGGCGCTCACGTGCATCTCTGCTGCGATGCTTGCCTGACGGGAGACTGGGTCGTTCTTCATGATGATGTCCTGTGGTTCGCGCCTACCTGCGCATTGTCGATAACGCGCCGCATGCGGCAAATAAAGTAAATGGTGGAACGAGTTGCGTCCGGGCTTCGGGATTGCTGCAGTGTGCAGAACGCGACAGCGTCATTGTCGCTTCAGCCGCGTTAGTGGTTTTGAAATCGTTTATATAGGCGCTCGCAAATGTTGTGCAAATACTCGAATACCTCTGGCTATTGCCGCGATATTGGCGAACCGATTTTCTATTCATCGACAGACGCTAGTGCGCTTAGTAACATCCTCGTGCCGGGGCGCTGCATCAACCGGCGAGCAGTCAATAATAATCAGGTTTGCTCTGATACGCGATGAACAACCCAAATCGGTTTGGCCAGCCTGTATTGGACCGCCTGACTTCTGCGTCGCCGGATGGTGGGCGCGTGGGAACGTTTGTGTGTTTGCGTCTGTTCCGGGTGAGCGTGGATCGTTCGCTGCTGTTCGTGTTGCGGTGGTTGATGCTGATGCTTGCAGCGGGCGCGGTTTTCTTTGCGATGTCATCGGGGGTAGCGGTCGCTGCGTCGGCGCCTGAGAAGACTACGGTGACCGCTTCGGCTTCGAAATCCGCTTCGGCTTCGAAGGCTGCTTCTGCTTCAAAAGCGACCTCGGCCTCGAAGTCCGCCTCGGCTTCAAAATCAAAGTCCGCCTCCGCCGCTTCTTCCGTCGCCTCCGCCTCCGCTCCGACGAGCCACCCGCTAACCGCCATCAACGCGTCCGCGCTTGCCGCGCCCGACGCGGCCGGTGTCGTCGATCCGCGTCGCGCGTTCTTGTTGCGCGCCGTGTTCGCGCAGAACGTGACACGCAGGCTGAAGGTGCCCTCGTCCGAACAGAGCGCCTACGCCGATCGCCTGCAAGCGGCGCTCGACGCAAACACGCTCGGCAATCTGTCGGGCGAATATGTCGTGCTGGTCGACCGCAACCCGAACGTGCAGGCGCTGCTGATCTATTTTCGCGCGACCCCGGCCGACACCTGGCAGATGATCGGCGCGTCGCCGGTGTCGACGGGCAGGCCGGGCGAATACGACCATTTCGTCACACCGCTCGGCGTGTTCGAACACACGCCCGCCAACATGGATTTCCGCTCGGAGGGCACGCAGAACGAAAACCACATTCGCGGATACGGCAAGCGCGACATGCGCATTTTCGATCTCGGCTGGGCGCAGGGCGAACGCGGCTGGGGTAAAGGCGGTATGTCGCAGATGCGTTTCCAGTTGCACGCCACCGATCCCGACCGGCTCGAGCCGTTGCTCGGCATCCGTCATTCGAAGGGATGCGTGCGAATGCCCGCATCGCTCAACACGTTTCTCGATCATTACGGCATTCTCGATGCCGAGTATGCCGCGCTGATCGATTCCGGCAAGTCGCTGTGGGTGTTGAAGAGCGATCGGCAGATTACGCCGTGGGCGGGGCGTTATATCGTCGTGGTGGACTCGCAGCGCAAGAGCCGTCCGACGTGGGCGCCGGCGCCGGGCGGCAAGGCGCAGGCCAGAATGCCGGCGGGGGCGGATACGGGGGATTGAATTGGGGCGCGGCGGTGGGGCGCGACGCCGTTAGCTCTTTTGGGCTGCACTTGCTTCGGTGTTCGAGGCAGGCGTGCCCGGCTGTTTTCGATGGATCACGATTGTCAGCACGAAAGGAGCGCGATTCGCGAATTGCACGGGCAATGGCGATTCGCTGTACTGGTTGAGCCTTGAGGAAGCGGCGAGCGGCGTGGAGCGATCAGCGGCACATGGAAGCGCAGCGCGGCTTCGGCTGATCCGCGCAATGCCACCCCGAGCGCATCTCCATCACAACCGCTACCACCGCCACAGCCGCTACCACCACAGCCGCCATCACGACCGCGCCAGCAAAACCCCCACCAACGCCAGCACAAACCCCCCAATCTGCACCGGCAACAGCATTTCCCCAAAGCCCACATACCCTTCAAGTGCCGCAAGCGGCGGCGCGAGAAACATCAGCGCGGTGGCGCGTGCCGCATCGCCGCGTCTGACCATCCAGACCAGCAAGGTCACGCTGATGCCGGACAGCATCACGATGCCCCACGCCAGCGACGCCCACAGCGTCGTCGATGCAATCCAGCGATGTTCGCCAAGCGCCATCGCCAGCACTGCCGCGACGATTGCCGCGCCGAAGTTCTGCACCGCGCTCGCCGTGCGGATATCGGCCTTCGCCAGCGAGGTTTTCTGGAACAACGTACCTGCCGTGATAGCGATGACCGCGACGATCGAGATAAGCACGACCAGCCAGCCCGGTGCATGCCCATGCTGTGCAACGGGCGCGGCCACGGTCAGCCTGGGTTCGAGCACCAGCACGACGCCCGCGAGGCCGAGCGCCATGCCGGTCCAGCCGCGCCGCGACAGACGCTCGCCGAACAGCGGCGCGGCGACGGCCGCGGTCGCGAGCGGCTGCAACGCGCCGAGCAGAGCCATCACGCCCGCGCTCATGCCCTGCGCGACGGCCCAGTAGCCGGCGCCGAGGTACACGCCCTGAAGCAGGGCGCCCGCGAGCAGATGCTTGCCGAGGTCGCGTCCCGTCGGCCAGGCGGCGCGCGTGACCAGCGCGGCAAGCGCGAATATCAGCGCCGTGCCGCCGAAGCGCGCGAGTAGAAACAGGTTGGGGTCGGCGTAGGGGGTGATCGCACGGGCAACCACGAAACCGGTCGACCAAAGAACGACAAAGACGGCGGCGATCAGGGAAGCAAGCATCGGCAGGGAGCGTGGTGAAAAGCCGCCATCTTGTCGCGACGGACGAAGCATGTCTTGTTCGAAGCTGCAATGGAGCAAATGAAGCCATCGGAGCAGGGTGGCACGTGTCGGCGGCTTCGCATGCCCATGTGAGCAGACCAGACGTCACGTGCTCAACGCCATCGCAATTAACGAGCCGCGAGCCACGAGCGACGCCGCGCGCGCTCACCACATCAGCAAAACGGCCCCGGCCCCGAGCACTCCGCCACACACGGCGCACGCCCACAACAACGTCCTCGTGCGCCGGTATTCGCGCCCGATATCCGCGATCAACCTGGCGTTCTGCTGCGGAGTCCGCGCGCGGTCATGCTCGTGCTGCAAATAGCGCACCGCCAGTTGCGGCACGCGCGGCAGCATATGCGCGAGATGCGGCAACTCGCGCGAAATCCGCTTGATCCAGCCGCGATGATCGACATCGCGTTGCGCGATTCCGGCCAGCACGCCACGCGTGATGTTCCACGTATCGACGCCCGGATGCAGCGCGCGCGCCAGCATTTCCGCCTGATGAAACGAGCGCTGCGCGGTGGCGAGACGGCCGGACACGGCGCCGTCGAACGGATGCACTGAGTGCAGCAGATGGTGAAACAGCGAACCCGCCGAGCGGTCTTCGGGATTCGCTGCGAAGTGGGCTTCGGCGCGCGTGCGCAATTCGGCTTCGAGCATCTCCGTGCGCGTGTCGTGAGGAACATGCCCGGCATCGCGATGCATGTCGGCGAGACGTCCGTAGTCCTGGTCGAACAGCGCGGTCGCGCCATGCACGAAGAACTCGCGCTCGCCGGTGGAGAGCGTCGACATGATCGAGAATTCCGCCAGCACGAGCCGCCCCAGCGTGTCCGGTTCGATGCTCACGCGCACCCGGCGCGCATCGAGCGTCGCGTGAAAGAAGCCGTGCTCGAACGCCTGCTCGGTCACGACCTCGACGATATGCGCGGCCAGCGGCGCGAGCTTCACATGATGTGCATGCAGGCCAGGCAGATCGCTCGCGGGCAACGTGTTGATGCGCTGCATGGTCAGCGTGTGGTTGGTGCAGAGATCCCAGATCACGTCCGGCACGACGATCCGTTTGTCGCCGTCGAAATGATGGCCGGTCTGACTCAGGTTGGCGGCTTCGGCGCGCAGATCGAAGCGGCGCTGGATGTCGTCCGAAAAGCTTTGCGCGAGTTTGCGCAGTTGCAGGCAGCGTGCGGAGCCGGAGAGTTTTTCGAGCCATCGGGCAACCCAGCGCAAGAGCGCGAGTTCGTCGCCGATTTGCTGCAACTGGTCGGCGCGTACCAGTTTGATCGCCACTTCGCTATGCCCTTTGACCGGCGTAAGGAGGCGCGCGAAATGGGTCTGCTCGGCGAAGCCGGTGCGCACCGGCACGAGATCGACGGCGCTGAAGATCGCCGCCAGCGGATGCCCGAATGCGCGCGCCAGCGCCTCTTCGGATTCGCGCGGCGGCAGAGGCGCTTCCATGTGATCGATCGCGTCGATTGCATCGTGCAACGTGCCGGACGCGAGTTCGGGCCGCTCGGCGAGCGTCTGTGCAAACCGGCTCGCCAGCGGACCGAGCGCAGGCAGCACGCCTTGCAGACCGCGGCCGCTGTTGCCCGATGCATGCACGCGGCCGACCATTTCGATGATCCAGTGCAGCTTGTGCCCCTGCGGCGCGGCAAGCCAGATCAGGCGCGCGCCGTAACGCAGCGCGTGGAACAGCAGCAATAGACGGCGAAACAGTGGCGGCATCGGCAGTTCGTTAAGCGGGGTGCTGCGGTCGTGATGGTATCGGCATGCAGCCGGAGCAAGCGGACGCTTTCCGGCTCGGGTCGTTAAGGTTAGCAGGTAAGCGCGAGATGAGTCGCACGATCGGTGCCTGCGGGCGCACGGTAAGCGCTGCGTAAGCGGCGCGGGGGCGCGAGGCACGAATGGGCCTGCGCCGCATCATCAGGCGACGCGTAATACAATACGGCGGCCTTCTCCAACCGTGGCGAACCTCCAGCGTGCCGGCTTCCGGCTTTCAACAGATGCTTGCAGAACAACGTCACCAATACATCCTCGCTCAAGTCGCCAAAACGGGCGCGCTCTCGGTCGCTGAACTGGTGCGTGAACTGAACGTATCGCGCGAAACCATCCGTCGCGATCTGAACGCGCTGGCCGGGCGCGGACTGCTCGTCACGACGCACGGCGGCGCGCTCTCGAGCGACCGCCGCGAGCCCGACCTCGACACGCGTGAAGCCGCGAACGCCGGCGCGAAGCGTGCGATCGGCGAGCGCGCGGCGGAGTACGTGCCCGACGGCGCATCGCTGATCATCGACTCGGGCAGCACCACCCAGGCCGTGGCGCGCGCGCTGCTCGACCGCCACCGGCTCGCGGTCTATACCAACGACTGGCGCATCGCGCTGCTGCTCGGCCGCCGCAACGACAACCGCATCACGCTGCTGGGCGGCGAGCTTTCCGATATCGAAGACGCCACCTTCGGACTCGACACGGTCCATCAACTGACGCAGTACCACGCGGACTTCGCGTTCATCGGCGCGGGCGGGATTTCGCCGGACGGTTATCTGACCGACTACAGCCGCATGGCCGCCGAAGTGCGCAGCCGCATGATCGCCGCCGCCGACACGGTGGTGGTGGTCGCCGATCATTCGAAGTTCGGCCGCGTGACGCCGGTGCGTATCAACGGTATCGAGTCGGCGCGCTATCTGGTCACCGAACTGGCGCCCGAGCGCGCGCTCGGCAAAGCGATCACCGCGCACGGTCCTGAAATCGTGATCGCCTGACGCCCGTCAGCCCGACAGAGCTCGGCCTGGCAGCGCTCAGGTTGATGCCTCATGTTCTGGTGCTCAGGCTGACGCTGCGTGACCAAACGGTACTCAGGCAAGAGGCCGCGCGTCACGATGCTGGCGGACGCTACCCCTCTCGCTCAATTTCTGCCCAACTCAAGCCGCCCTTCGCTGCAAGATCCCCGCCGGAAGGGCACAATACGCGCCGTTGTCCGCAAGCCGGCCCTGAGTCGCGTGACGTCGGCGTGTCAAAGGCCGCTTGAGCCGCGAATTTTCAGCGCTTTCATGCAATGCGCGTACGCCGTCATTTTCGCCATATACGATTCTGCTGCGCACGCCTCGAGTCATTCATTCGACCGTCAATCCCAATCGAAGCGTGCCGTTTCTGGCCGTGCCGGGGACACTGCGCGTCTAGCCGGATCGAGGCCGGGTCAACGCCTGCAACAAGCTTCAATCGTCACAGCAATCGTCCGGATCCGCAGCAGATTGCCATTCGATCGCTTTGGCTATTATTGGCGATTTGTGTCATTTTTTGGAATTCGCCACAATCGTCATGGCGTTGTCATGGAAACCTGTGATTCTTGCCGTGCCCGTTCAGGCATGGCAGGCAGCGCGAAGTCGTCAGTGAACTGCAGGTCAGGCTGAAGAAGACGCGGCGAAGTTGTTGGCAATCTGCAATCTGCGCGCAAGCCGCGCGATTCCGCGTCAAAGCGGGGCAGAAAGCGACCGGCAACTGGCTGCGGGCAACACGCAAGCGGCGCGGCGCTACCGCCGTTCAATCACAACAGGTATCGGGATATCCCGACCGTCTGGTTTTTTGCCTTTCGGAGAAGAGCGACATGACAAAGACGAATTCCCTTCAAGTCACGGCCGGTTTCGCACGCAAGCTGTTGCCGGCGCTGGTCGCCGCGGCTGCGTTCGGCGGCATGGCAGTGCAGGCTCACGCGGCCGACGCCGTGGTGCTGTACACCGCCGACGGCCTGGAGAACCTCTACAAGGACGTGCTGCCGGCTTTCGAAAAGAAAGAAGGCGTGAAGGTCAACATCGTCACGGCGGGCAGCGGTGAAGTGGTGAACCGCGCGACCATCGAGAAGGACCAGCCGAAGGCCGACGTGATCGTCACGTTGCCGCCGTTCATCCAGCAAGCCGATCAGGCTGGATTGCTGCAGGCTTACCAGAGCGCCAACTACAAGAACGTGCCGGCCATCGCGAAGGCGCCGAACGGTGCGTGGGCGACTTTCGTGAACAACTACTTCTCGTTCGCGATCAACCCGGACGTCACGAAGAACCAGCCGAAGACGTTCGCCGATCTGCTGCACCCGGACTTCAGCGGCAAGGTCGCGTATTCGAACCCGGCGACGGCGGGCGACGGCATGGCCGTGATCATCCTGACGTCGTCGCTGATGGGTGAAGACAAGGCGTTCGATTATCTGAAGAAGCTCGAACAGAGCGCCAAGTTCCACACCAAGGGCACGGGCTATCTCGACGTGCTGTTGTCGCGCAACGAAATCGCGGTGGCCAACGGCGATCTGCAAATGGATCTCGACGATGCAGCAAATGGCGGCCTGTCGCTCAAGCCGGTGTTCCTCGCTGCCGCCCCCGGCGGTCAGCCGACCACGTTCCAGTTGCCGTACGCGATCGGCCTGATCAAGGGCGGCCCGAACCAGGCTGAAGGCAAGAAGCTGATCGACTATCTGATGTCGACGGACGTGCAGGCCAAGGTGCCGGACATCTTCGGCATTCCGGGCCGTACCGACGTGCCGCTCGCCGGCAAGAACGGCGAAGCCGTCAAGCAGGCAATTACGGGCGTGAAGCTGATTCCGGTGGACTGGAATCAGGTGATGGCGAAGAAGGCGGACTGGACCACGCGCTGGAAGAACGACGTGATCGGTTCGTCGGGCAAGCAGCTCGAAGTGGTCAAGCCGAAGTAAGCCACGGCTCGCCAGCGACGGCGATCCGATGTGAAGTAGTCGATTCAGGCGGCGTCTCACAGTCATGGAGACGCCGCATCAGCTTTAATCTTGTTGGAGGATGAACCCGGTGAATACCGCCAGTCTTGCTCAACCTGGCGCGCTCGGCGCCTCACCGGACGCGCTCGCGCGTTCGACTACGCCGGGCGGCGTGCAGATCGACCATCTGACGGTGCGCTTCGGTTCGCGCACGGTGCTCGACGATCTGTCGTTGACCATCCAGCGCGGCGAATTGCTGACGGTGCTCGGCCGCAGCGGTTGCGGCAAGACCACGCTGCTGCGTTTCATCGCCGGGTTTATCGAAGCAGATGGACTGTCCGGCACGTTGACCGTGGCCGGCCACGATCTCACGCACGTGCCGCCGCATAAGCGCAACCTCGGTCTGCTGTTTCAGAGCTATGCGCTGTTCCCGCATCTGTCGGTGTTCGACAACGTCGCGTTCGGTTTGCGCGCGCGTCGCACGCCGTCGAAAGACGTCGCACGCCGTGTCGCCGATGCTTTGAAGCTCGTGCAACTCGGCGACGCCGGTCATGTGATGCCCGCGCAACTGTCGGGCGGCATGCAACAACGTGTGGCGCTGGCCCGCGCGCTCGTGATCGAGCCAGACGTGCTGTTGCTCGACGAACCTCTTTCCGCACTCGACGCCAATCTGCGCGCATCGGTGCGTTCCGAACTGAAGGCGCTGCACGAGCGACTGCCGAATCTGACGATCGTCTGCGTGACGCACGATCAGGACGACGCGCTCGTGCTGTCCGACCGCACGCTGCTGATGCGCGAAGGCCGCATCGCGCAACTCGGCACGCCGCAGCAGTTGTACGACACCCCCGCCGACGGCTTTGTCGCGCGCTACCTGGGCGCGGCGAATCTGCTGTCGCCGCAGGTCGCGTTCAGCATGGACGACGTGCGCTATAACGAGCGCGACCGGGTGGCGTGTTTGCGTCCCGAGGCGCTGCGCATCGTGCCGCTCGGCGAAGGGCAGTTGCATGGTGCGATTGCGTCGGTCGAATGGTATGGCGCGGTGTTGTCGGTGTCGGTCGTGCTCGACGCGATGCCCAACGAACCGGTGCTCGTCACCATGCAGCGCGGCCACGGCATGATGCCGGAGAAGGGCGCGCGTGTTTCCCTGCGTTATGAGGCTGACGATGTCGTCCTTATCAACCGCTAATGTGTCTGCGCCGCTGAGCGCGGCCGATGTTCAGGCCGAAGCCGAAGCCCAGGCTCGCCGCGACGCGAGCGCCGCGTCGCACACCGCGGCCGTCAAACGGCGCGAACGCGCGGCGCAGTGGCATCTGCTGTTTCTCGCGGTGGTGGTGCTCGGGCCGCTGGTTATCTATCCGCTGGTGCGTCTGGTGATGCTGAGCCTGACCGGTTCGCACGGCATCAGCGTGCAGGCGTATTCGACGTTCTTCGGCAATCCCGAAACGCGCGGCGTGATCGGCACGACGCTGTGGATTCTGTTCGCCAGCGCCGGTCTTGCGTCGTTGCTCGGCGTGGCGCTCGCGTCGATCCTGTTCTTCAAGCCGTTCCCGGGCGCACGCATGGTCACGCGCTTTCTCGAACTGTTCGTCGCGTTTCCGTCGTTCCTGGTCGCGTTCACGCTGATCTTCCTGTACGGCTCGCAAGGCTCGGTCAGTATCGGCTTGCAGCGGCTGTTTCATTTGCAGGAGCCGCCGCTGAACTTTCTGTTCGGTGTCGGCGGCGTGATTCTCGCGGAAGTCGTGTTCTACGCGCCGTTCGTCGTGCGTCCCACGCTGGCGTCGTTCGCGTTGCTGGATCGTCGTCTGATCGAAGCTGCACGCAGCCTCGGCGCGAACGGCGTGATGGTCGCGTTCAAGGTGATCCTGCCGCTCGCGTGGCCAGGCATCGCGGCGGGCACGATCCTCTGTTTTCTGTTGACGCTCAACGAGTTCGGCATCCTGCTCGTGCTCGGCAGCGCGCATCTGATCACGTTGCCGGTGGCGATCTACAGTTCCGCCACCGTCGACCTCGATCTGCCGACCGCCGCCGCAGGCGCTGTCGTGATGCTGCTGATGTCTTTGTCGCTGTATGCGTTGTACCGCCAGGTCAACCGTCGCCATGTGAAAGGAGCGGGCAATGGCCGTTGAACTCGACCCGACCGTATTGCCGGTCATGCATAAAAAGGCGCGGCCGGTGCGCCACAGCCTGCTCACGCGGATGCTAAGCGGCCTGTTCCTCGGCTTTGCCGCGTTGCTGTGCTTCTGGCTGTTCGTGTTGCCGGTGCTGGTCGTCGCGCTCTCCAGCGTGGCCGCGCACTGGTCCGGCACGATGCTGCCCGACGGTTTCAGCATGCGCTGGTTCGAACGCCTCGGTTCGAGCGACTTCGATGCGCTGACCACCAGCCTCGAAGTCGGCATGGGGGTCGCGGTGCTCGGCACGATTCTCGGGCTGTGGCTCGCGCTGGCGCTCGAAGGACGCGACCGCCGCGGCCTGGGCGCTTTCGTCGACACCATCGCGATGATGCCCAACGGCGTGCCGAGCGTGGTGCTCGGGCTGGCCGTGCTGATCGCGTATCACAAGCGGCCGATCGATCTGTCCAGTTCTGCCGCGATCGTCGTGTTCGTGCAGTTGGCTCTCGTGCTGCCGTTCTGCTACCGCTGCGCCGCCGCCGCGCTGCGCCCGGAACTGACGATTCTGCGCGAGGCGGCCGCGAGCCTTGGTGCGCCGCCGTCGATGGTGCTGCGCCGCGTCGTGCTGCCGCAACTCGTGCCGGCGATCCGTGCGAGTCTCGCGCTGGGCTTCGCGCTGTCGCTCGGCGAACTCGGCGCCACGCTTACCGTGTATCCGCCGGGCTTCGCGACGGTGCCGATCGTCGTCGTCGGCCAGGTGGAGCGCGGCTATTACCTGCCGGCCTCCGCGCTGTCGCTGATTCTGCTGCTGGTTTCGCTGGCGGCGCTGCTGTTGATCGCCGCGCGCGCGCCGCGTCGCCGGATCGACTGACGAGCAGATCCGGGTGTTGTGTTTGTGTGCACGGGCCGCACACAAACATCCGTCGATGTGGCGAAATTTGTCAAAATGACCGAAAATATGCAATCTGCCGGGGTTGATCCCATCGACGTAGTGCGCCGGCATTCGCTGACAACGCTGGTCCGGGACGAAATCGAGCGGCACATCGTCGAAGGCATGCTCGCGCCGGGCGACAAGCTCAACGAAGCCGATTGGGCGGCGCGGCTGCAGGTGTCGCGCGGGCCGGTGCGCGAGGCGTTTCGCGCGCTTGAACAGGCCGGACTCGTGCGCACCGAGAAGAACCGTGGGGTGTTCGTGCGCACGGTGACGCTCGCGGAAGCCGCTGAGATTTACACGGTGCGCGCGGTGCTCGAACAGGCGGCGTGCCGGATGCTGGCAGCGAATATCGACGCTCGCAAGCTCGCGGTGCTGCGCGATTGGGTCGACGCGATGCGCGCCGCGGTCGATGTACAGGATCACGACGCGTACGCCCGCGCGAACGTCGCGTTTCACGACGCGCTGGTGGCGTCGGCGGGCAATCTGAAGCTGTACGAGACGTATCGACGGCTGGTGAGCGAATTGAGCCTGTTCCGCCGCGCCGCGCTGGCCGTGCAGGCGGACGCGCTGGAGCGCTCGCTGACCGAGCATCGCGCGATTCTGACGGCGCTGGCTTCACGCGACGCCGACCATGCCGCCGCGCTGATGCACGCGCATGTGCACGGCGGCTTGCAGCGCGCTCACGCAGCGTGCGAACCGGCGGGGCTGCTCGAAGCGGTGCGGATGCCGGCTTCATCGGCTTCATCAGCTTCATCCGTTTCGCGGGACGGTTGAGAGCGCATCAACTGATTGACTACGGCACGGGTGTCCCCGCGCGCATGGAAGGTAACGATGGCGGATTCCAGCGAACGTACGATCGAAGTCAATGGCCGCAGTCAACGGCCGCAGCTACCGGCTGCCGTCGCAACCGACCGTTGTGGTGTGCGTCGACGGCTGCGAATTCGACTATCGACGCGGCGGTATCGGCGGGCGTCGCGCTGTTCATCGGCGCGATGCTCAAAGGCGGCTCCGCATTCCGGGGCGACTGCGTGATTCTGTCGTTCACCAACCCGAACAATCTGTCGATCGTGTGTGGCGTGCCGCCGTCGGTGCATGGCATCTGCGGCAATTACTTCTGGGACCCGGCCGCGTTCGATTACGCAGCCACTTATCCAGCCACCCTCACGTGCTATGAGCGTTCGCAGATTCTCGAATGCGCGGCCGGTCCGCTGCGTGACCGCGCTGAAGATGCGTCCGATCTGATCTCACGCGAATCGGGCTTGTCGAAGCAGGACTCGCGCTATGAGATGGGGCGCGTGGCCGACGTGTTCAGGTTCGCGTCGATGGAAGCGTTGCGTGACGACGGCCAGTCTCTTGCGATCTCACGCCGCAAGGCAGGAAGCGGCGCGTGTTTTCGCGGCGTGAACTGCTGGCGGGTTTGATCGTCGCGATGACGTCGTTCAACCATCCGATGAACCAGGTTGCGCCGGCGATCGCGACGAATAATCGCGTGGTGCTGACGCCGTTGGAGAAGGTGCTGTTGTCGGCGCTTCATCTGGCCGATGTGCTGTATGAGGCCGGCTTGCCTGCGCCGATGTTGCAGATGCTGACCGGCGCTCCGCGTGAAATCGAGGAAGAGCTGACCACGCATCCGTTGGCGGAGCGGGTGACTTTTACGGGCGGCGTAATAACCGGCAAGTCGATTGCGGCGCGTGCCGGCTTATCGTCGCGTCGTGCTGGAACTCGGCGGCGACGATCCGCTGATTGTGCCCGACGACGCCGATCTTGAACGCGCCGCGACGCTCGCCGTGCAGGGTTCTTATAAGTGCTCCGGGCAGCGTTGCAGGGCGGTCAAGCGGATGCTGGTGCAAAAGCGGGTCGCTGACGAGTTCGCCGATCTGGTGGTTGAAAAGACGCGTGCGTGGTCGTTCGGCGATCCGTTCGATATATGCAATCAGATGGGCACGGTAATCGACATCGCCGCCGCGCAGCTTTTCGAAGCCCGTGTGAACGACGTAATTGCGAATGGCGCGCGCCTGCGGGTCGGCAATTGACGCAACGGCGCACTGTATTCGCCGACCGTGCTCGACGGCGTCGATCCGTCGATGACGCTGGTGCGCGAGGAAACGTTCGGCCACGTGTCGCCGATCATCGCGTTCGATTCGCTCGACGACGCGATCCGCATCAGCAACGGGACGCCGTTCGGGTTGTCGTCGGGCGTGTGTACGAACCGGCAGGACGCGATCACGCGCTTTATCAACGAATTGCGCGTGGGGACGGTCAACGTGTGGGAAGTGCCGGGTTACCGGCTCGAGCTGACGCCGTTCGGCGGCAACAAGGATTCGGGGCTTGGCTAGAAGGAAGGCGTTCAGGAAGCGATGAAGCGCTTCACCAAGCTGAAGACCTTTTCATTACCGTGGGAGTGAGAGAGTGGCATTGAGTCTGAACGATATCCGTTCGCTGTTCGAGCGGTACGGCGCGCTCGCGTATAGCGGCGAGCCGGTCACGCAGCTTGAGCACGCGTTGCAGAGCGGCGCACTGGCCGAAGAGGCGGGCTCCGCCGACGAGCTGGTCGCTGCTGCGTTCCTGCATGACCTTGGGCATTTGCTGAATCTGCAGGGGGAAACGCCGACCGAGCGCGGAATCGACGACTTGCATCAGTACTTCGCGCTGCCGTTCTTGCGACCGGTGTTGCCGGATGCGGTGCTGGAGCCGATCCGGCTGCACGTCGACGCCAAGCGCTGCCTGTGCGCAATCGACGCCACGTATTTTGGTCAGCTTTCCGCCGACTCGGTGCGCAGTCTGGAATTGCAGGGCGGCATCTTTAGTGACGAAGAGGCTGAGTCGTTTCTGCAGAAGCCCTACGCGAAAGACGCGCTGCGTCTGCGTAAATGGGACGACCAGGCGAAAGTTCAGAATCAACCGACGCCGGATCTGAATCACTATTTAGGACTGGTTGAGCGGGTGATGAGAAAACATGCGGCTGTATGGGCTGGCGATGGTTCTGATCGCACTGGGCCCGCTTCGAAGGCGGCCGTTTCTCCGTCAAATCTGACGAATCCACGCACATCAAAATAACGCTTGCAAGTGCCTGCGCGGCTCGCTAGAATCTCGCTCTTTCGTGCTTCGGATACCGGAGCACGGGGAAGCGGGAAAGCCAGCAGTGGCAAGGCTTCCAGCGAAGTAGGCAGG